>NZ_JBQEPX010000001.1:0-1824539 GCF_052046015.1 Agrobacterium sp. 22094
GGGTGACGGCGTACCTTTTGTATAATGGGTCAACGACTTAGTGTAACGAGCAAGCTTAAGCCGGTAGGTGTAGGCGTAGCGAAAGCGAGTCTGAATAGGGCGTTCAGTTCGTTGCATTAGACCCGAAACCGAGTGATCTAGCCATGAGCAGGCTGAAGGTTGGGTAACACCAACTGGAGGGCCGAACCCATAACTGTTGCAATAGTTCGGGATGACTTGTGGCTAGGGGTGAAAGGCCAATCAAACTCGGAAATAGCTGGTTCTCCGCGAAATCTATTTAGGTAGAGCGTCGACCGAATACCCTCGGGGGTAGAGCACTGGATGGGCTATGGGGACTCACCGTCTTACTGATCCTAACCAAACTCCGAATACCGAGGAGTACTAGTCGGCAGACACACGGCGGGTGCTAACGTCCGTCGTGAAGAGGGCAACAACCCTGACCTCCAGCTAAGGTCCCCAAGTCATGGCTAAGTGGGAAAGGATGTGAGGATCCCAAAACAACCAGGATGTTGGCTTAGAAGCAGCCATCATTTAAAGAAAGCGTAACAGCTCACTGGTCTAAATAAGGGTCTTTGCGCCGAAAATGTAACGGGGCTAAAGCCATGCACCGAAGCTGAGGATACAACGTAAGTTGTGTGGTAGCGGAGCGTTCCGTAAGTCTGTGAAGGCGGACCCGTGAGGGCTGCTGGAGATATCGGAAGTGCGAATGTTGACATGAGTAACGATAAAGGGAGTGAGAGACTCCCTCGCCGAAAGACCAAGGGTTCCTGCTTAAAGTTAATCTGAGCAGGGTTAGCCGGCCCCTAAGACGAGGCGGACACGCGTAGTCGATGGGAACCACGTTAATATTCGTGGGCCTGGTGGTAGTGACGGATCTTGTGTGTTGTTCAACCTTATTGGATTGGTTGGGCGGCGAAGAGGTTCCAGGAAATAGCTCCACCGTATAGACCGTACCCGAAACCGACACAGGTGGTCAGGTAGAGTATACCAAGGCGCTTGAGAGAACTATGTTGAAGGAACTCGGCAAATTGCACGCGTAACTTCGGAAGAAGCGTGACCCTTTTGCACGCAAGTGTGATGGGGTGGCACAGACCAGGGGGTAGCGACTGTTTATCAAAAACACAGGGCTCTGCGAAGTAGCAATACGACGTATAGGGTCTGACGCCTGCCCGGTGCTGGAAGGTTAAAGGGAGAGGTGCAAGCTTTGAACTGAAGCCCCAGTAAACGGCGGCCGTAACTATAACGGTCCTAAGGTAGCGAAATTCCTTGTCGGGTAAGTTCCGACCTGCACGAATGGCGTAACGACTTCCCCGCTGTCTCCAACATAGACTCAGTGAAATTGAATTCCCCGTGAAGATGCGGGGTTCCTGCGGTCAGACGGAAAGACCCCGTGCACCTTTACTATAGCTTTACACTGGCATTCGCCAAGGCATGTGTAGGATAGGTGGTAGGCTTTGAAGCAGGGACGCCAGTTCCTGTGGAGCCATCCTTGAAATACCACCCTTATCTTCGTGGATGTCTAACCGCGGTCCGTTATCCGGATCCGGGACAGTGTATGGTGGGTAGTTTGACTGGGGCGGTCGCCTCCGAAAGAGTAACGGAGGCGCGCGATGGTTAGCTCAGACCGGTCGGAAATCGGTCGTCGAGTGCAATGGCATAAGCTAGCCTGACTGCGAGACTGACAAGTCGAGCAGAGACGAAAGTCGGTCATAGTGATCCGGTGGTCCCGTGTGGAAGGGCCATCGCTCAACGGATAAAAGGTACGCCGGGGATAACAGGCTGATGACCCCCAAGAGTCCATATCGACGGGGTTGTTTGGCACCTCGATGTCGACTCATCGCATCCTGGGGCTGGAGCAGGTCCCAAGGGTATGGCTGTTCGCCATTTAAAGCGGTACGTGAGTTGGGTTCAGAACGTCGTGAGACAGTTCGGTCCCTATCTGCCGTGGGTGTAGGAATATTGACAGGATCTGTCCCTAGTACGAGAGGACCGGGATGGACGTATCTCTGGTGGATCTGTTGTCCTGCCAAGGGCATAGCAGAGTAGCTATATACGGAATGGATAACCGCTGAAGGCATCTAAGCGGGAAACCAACCTGAAAACGAGTGTTCCCTATCAGAGCCGTGGAAGACGACCACGTCGATAGGACGGGTGTGGAAGTGCAGTAATGCATGAAGCTTACCGTTACTAATAGCTCGAGCGACTTCTTCGTTCCCATTGTTCATGCTCATCGAATAAAACTCGATCGCATCACGTGTTCATATCAAATAGAGCCAAAAGCTCTCCAGCTTCTCGATACAACAGCACAAGCCAAAAGCTCGTGCCAGTTGCGTTTTGCCGACCTGGTGGTTATCGCGGGGCGGCTGCACCCGTTCCCATTCCGAACACGGCCGTGAAACGCCCCAGCGCCAATGGTACTCCGTCTTAAGACGCGGGAGAGTAGGTCGCTGCCAGGTCTGCTAAACGCAACTAATTATCTTCTCACTCACAAACCTCTCGGCACAAGCCGAATGCAAAAGCCGCCCTCAAAGCGGCTTTATCCAATTCTAAGACATATCCCGATCCAAATCGGGTAGCAGTCAACGCGGGGTGGAGCAGCCCGGTAGCTCGTCAGGCTCATAACCTGAAGGCCGCAGGTTCAAATCCTGCCCCCGCAACCAGAAAATTCTAAAAAAATTTCAATGTAGCAAGCCCTCCCAAAAGGAGGGCTTTCTTGCGTTTGCGCCTAGCACACCGCTAGCACAAAAACCATGCGCTTTGAATTAACCTTGCCCCCACAAGTTTTATTCCCGTTTTGAGTTCGCCCCGGCGGTCTTTGGGTAGTGTATTCTCGACGGTAGCGGCGGAAGAAGACGCCGCACCTCACACTACTTTATCTTCCGGGTCTCCTTCGGCGCTGGACCACGAACTCAGCACAAGTTTGAGCGCATGCGGCACTGGCGAGCGCCATCGGCAGGCCTGTATCTCGCTTGCTCTCTATCATCGAGGCGGGTGCGTTCTGGAAAATGTCATTCTCAATGGCGTGTCCAGCGCAGTAGCGCCGCATCGTAGCCCAGGGACGTTGCTCTTTTTACCAACATCTTCCGAGTTTGCTCGGAGGGCTTCGCCGTGCGGGTCAGAATCCATAGATAACGGCCGGATGGTTCACCCACAATCGACCAGGAGTAGTCGGCGGCGTGATCGAGGACCCAGTAGTCACCATAGAACGGACCGAAGAACGAGACTTTCAGTTTGGCGTTGCCGCTATCAGGAACGATCTTAGCAAGGCCTTCGACAGCCTTTTTTGCGCCATCAGGGCTGTCTTTGCGGCAGGTGTTGATGACCTTGATCATTCCATCGTCCCGAAGCGAATACTGAGCGGTTACGCCTTCGCAATCGGTTTCGAAAGAGTTCTCGTAGCGGGCTAGTTCGAACCAGTTGCCTAGATATCGGTCTAGTTGAACGGTTTTCGCCGGTTGAGGGACTGATGTGTTGCCGACGGGGCCGACTGTGCTGCAGGCGGCGAGGAAGCCGCTGGCGATGAGGGGGAGGAATGATCTGAGTTTCATCGGCGTTTAATGAGGTTGCGCACCAATAGTTCCCGTGGCGGGGGAGACTGTTCAGGTCATTTTTCTGAACGTCAGCCTGCTGGTGACCTTATGTATCCAGTTCCTAAAGGATGCGCGACTGAGATGAGATATCCGAGATCGAGTGGCGCTCCCGATCAGCGGACGAAGGGCGATTCCCGGACTTGGATGAGCAAGTTGCTGATAGGTACTCCGCCTTTCACGCAGTCGTCGTGGTGGTCCCCAAGCGGGCATTCTAACCTCCGGCACGTTGTGAATCCTCTCCGCTGATTTGCCGATATTGTCATATGCCTCGCTGGAGCCCGTCATTCAGCAATACCCTTCGAAAAGCCCGGCGAGTTGGTGCCGAAGAGGTTGAAGCGGGATTTGTCCATGCCTTCCTGCTTGTACCGCACCTTGGCGCCGGCAAGGGCGGACTCGAATTCCTGACCAGCCGCGAGTTTTGCGGTGAGGTCCTTCATCGGGGTCCGGTCGCCGATCAGCATGTGGATGACGGATAAGGCTCTCTCGCTCAGGATTTGGCGGGAGAGGGGAGAACCGAAGTTGAGCTTCAGTCGAAAATAGGTCCACCGACCGTCCTTGTTGCCGCGGATCTGGATGAAGAGCGAGGGGATGCGTCCCGTCTCTGGAAACTCCAGCAGGGAGTTACATTCCCAATCCCCGTTCGGCATCTGGGTGAAGGTGGGGGCCGCTTTTTGCGATAGGTCCGCAAGCGCCTTGCAGCGAGTGGCGTCAAAATTTCGGACCGGAATTCGGCCCGCCTTTGCCACGATCTGCTGGAGTGGAGCGGGCTCCGTCACGCGCGCGGTTCGGGTATCGTCCATCGTTATGCCGACAAAGGATAAGAGGGCGACGACGAGCATTCTCAAAGGCTCCGATTGAAGGGGCGTGCGGCGGAAGGTGGTTGAGCGGACCGAGACTGCTACCGTTCAAGCTGGTCGCACTCTTTCAGCTACGCTTCCTGCGCTTTCGCTCCAGGTGTCGTCGCATGCCTTCATCAAAAAACCAACAGGAGTTTGACGAAGAGGCTCCGCTCTCAGCTGATCCATCCCGATCAGGTGCTGATTGGCAGGTTCAACCGACTAAAGAGGCCTTTTCACGCCAGCGCCATCACCCGTGGTGGAGCGCCCGCTGCAAATCGCCGATGCGTTTGACGCGTTGTCTGCGGTTCGAGCCGTCATTGTATGAGAGGGACTGAAGCATGAACTCGGTCATGGCGACGAGCTGGAGCATGCTGTCACTGCCGTTCTGGTTCAGTGGGATGGTCAGGCAGATGTCGGCGCTTTCTGGACCCCACTCGTAGAAGCGGGTGGTGATGAGGACCGTTTTGTATCCGCCGCGTTTTGCCATCTTGGCAAGGCGCTGAAGGGCGGGGAGATTGCCGCCGCAGTCGATCAGGATCAGGAGCGTGCTGTCCGGCTCTTCATCCATCAGTTCGATATAGGTCGAGCCGTCGCTTTGCAGATAGTGGACCCGCTCGCGACATTCGAGCAGCTTCATGTAGAAGTAGCGGCACAGGCCGAAGCTTTCCGCCGATGAAGCGATGAAGACGTTCCGGCTGTCCTGAATGGCATCGAGTGCGGTCTTCCACACGGACTGACCAGCGAGGTCGTACACGGCCTGCACGGCCTGGATCTGCTGCATCATCAGACCCGAAAGCGGGGTCTGCCGTGGCTCCTGGCTTTCGGCTTGAACGGCCGGTGATGCGGTGACGCGCTCGCGCAGATGTTCGCGAATGTCGCTCAGCTGCCGGTAGCCGAGAGACCGAAGAAACCGGCCAACCGTCATCGGGCTCAAACCCAGCTTTTCTGCCAGCGTCGCAGCCGTCTCGAAGGGAAGCTCGTTCATATGCTCCATGAGATATTTCGCGATGCGCCGCTCCGCCGGCGTGCCGGACTTCATCAACCGGGACAGATCGATCAGTAGCTTTTCCAATAACGCCTCATTACGTTTCTATCGGACGACGATACAGAGCTTGGCAGGTGGCTGGTGGTCGTACGTGCTTCGCGACACACTGTACCCGCTTCGAGGGCAGAATACTATTTCTTCCCCGTTGTTTTTCATAGTTTAGGCATGGCTGCTATTCAAGCAAAAGATGATAGCTCACCACCATTTGCGAAAGGCCCGAGCGACGGCGTTCTTGTGGAAGAAATACAGCCGCCTTATCTCTGCACCGCAGGTAACGTTCAGAAGAGGAATGGTGGTTTGATTCTTGATGCAGCAAAACGCGCCTTTGAGAACCTGTTTGCTTCGCAGACGCGTTCCGTCTTCTGGAAGGTTCTCGGTCTTACCATTCTTGTTTTGATCGGTCTGTGGTTCGCGATCCGCAGCCTGTTCATCTGGCTTGCTTTGCCATGGCTTGATTCGCTCGTGCCCGGCATGCCGGATTGGGCCGGTTGGATGAGCGTTGTTCTGGCGATCCTTGCTGGCATCGGATTGGCGCTGGCGCTGGCACTGTTGATATCACCGGTCACGGCGGTAATTGCCGGCCTGTTTCTCGACGATGTGGCGGAGGTGATCGAGAAACAGGATTATGCAGGGGAGCCCGCCGGCCGCGCCATGCCGCTTGGGGAAGCGGTGTTGTCTTCGATCAAGTTTTTCGGCGTGGTCATTCTTGGCAATGCCATCGCACTTCTCCTGCTTCTGGTGCCAGGCGTAAACCTCATCGCCTTTTTCATGGTCAATGGTTATCTTTTGGGGCGGGAGTTCTTTGAATTCGCGGCCATGCGCTTCCGCACGCCAGAGGAGGCGCGGGCCTTTCGCTCGAAACACGCATCGACGGTGTTCATGGCGGGCCTGGTGATCGCAGCGTTTCTGGCGGTGCCCTTCCTCAATCTGCTGACGCCACTCTTTGCGGCATCCTTCATGGTGCATCTGCACAAGTCGATCAGCCGGAAAGACCCATCATTCGTGCTGCAATCGAACGCTCCCCGCTCAGGCACCAACCAGCTGGGGCGGTAGCTCGACCAGCGGGGCAGGAATGTCCCAGGTCTTTTCCGGCGATTTACAGATGTCGGCAATGATGCAGCGCTCGCATTCCGGCTTGCGGGCCTTGCAGCAATAGCGCCCATGCAGGATCAGCCAGTGGTGGGCGTGGAAGAGATAGGGCTCGGGAATGATCCTGACCAGCCGGTCTTCCACCTCGTCCGGGGTCTTGCCCGGTGCCAACAGGATGCGGTTGGCGATGCGAAAGACATGGGTATCGACGGCCAGCGTCGGGATGCCGAACGCCATGGACATGACCACGTTGGCGGTCTTGCGGCCCACACCCGGCAGCATCATCAGCTCTTGGCGGGTTTTTGGCACCTCGCCACCAAAATTGTCGATCAGCATCTGCGACAGAGCGATGACGTTCTTGGCCTTGTTGCGGTAAAGCCCGATGGTCTTGATGTAATCGATCAGCCGCTCTTCCCCAAGCGCCAGCATCTTTTGTGGCGTATCGGCAATTTCAAACAGTGCTCTCGTTGCCCGGTTGACGCCGACATCGGTGGCCTGGGCGGACAGTGCGACGGCCACGACCAGGGTGAAGGGGTTGGAATGTTCCAGCTCCCCCTTCGGCTCCGGCCGCTGGATGGAAAAACGGCGGAAGATCTCGTTCAGCTCGTCTTTCGAGTAAGCGGTCTTCACGCGCTTTTGCCTGGGCTTCGCCGTTGAAATTGACTTTTTTGCCGTTTGGGTGCTGGATCGTTTCTTGTCGATTGTCATAACGGATCTACATGCGCGTTGATCAGCCGTATCGAGGAAGGCAGATGGAAATGCTCAACGATCAGCCGGTTTTTTCTGCCGAACTCATCCCCTATCGCTCACTGGGGCGCAAGGGCTTTCGTATCCTGCTGGTGATCTGCGCGCTCGTTGCAGTGCTCTATGGCGGCTTCTTCCTCGTCACCGGCGCGTGGCCGATCGGCTTCTTCCTGGGGCTCGATTTCCTGCTTCTCTATATTGCCTTTCGCTCAAACTACCGTGCCGCCAAGGTCAAGGAGCAGGTGGTGGTATCCCGCACCAACCTCTCCATCCGTAAATTTTCGCCGAAGGGAGAGGTGGTTGAACATCGGTTCAACCCGTTCTGGGCGCGGTTTCGGGTGCGCCGTCACGAGGAATTCGGCATTCTTTCCATGCATGTGTCAGGCGAAGGCCGAGTGACGGATATCGGCTCCTTCCTCAACCCGGAGGATCGGGAAAGCTTTGCAAAGGCATTTCGCAATGCGCTGGCGACGGTGAGGCTCAAAATCTGATAGGTCTTGGCAAGAAACGGGTGGAGGCAGACGTCAGGTCGTGGTCTTCTGAATGCCAAGGAGACATGCCATGAATGCCAATATCATGCTGAAGGAAGATATCACCCCTGTCGGCGCCGACTATGAGACGGTGCGACAGGTGATCGAGATATTGACGGTGGATTACCGCGACCAGCCGTCGCTGGAGGAGATTGCCGCGAGGCTCAACCAGTCCCCCACCCAGTTGCAAAAGACCTTTACGCGCTGGGCGGGCTTGTCGCCAAAGGCCTTTTTGCAGGCCGTGACGCTGGATCATGCCAAGCGCCTTCTGCGCGAGGAAAATCTGCCGCTTCTGGAAACGGCCATCGAAGTCGGCATGTCCGGCCCAAGCCGCCTTCACGATCTCTTCGTCACCCATGAGGCCATGTCGCCCGGTGAGTGGAAGGTGAAGGGCAGCGGACTGCAGATCCGCTACGGCTACCACCCATCGCCCTTTGGTCTGGCGCTGGTGATGATCACCGATCGCGGGCTGGCCGGCTGCGCCTTTGCCGATGCGGGTGAGGAGACGGAATGTTTCGAGGACATGGCGCGGCGCTGGCCCAACGCCATCTATGTCGAAGACAGCGCCGCGACGGCACCCTATGCCGAGCGGATCTTCGATCCTACCCGCTGGAACAGCGACCAGCCGCTGCGCGTCGTGCTACTAGGAACGGATTTCCAGGTGCGCGTCTGGCAAAGCCTGTTGAAGATCCCGATGGGCAAGGCCGTCACCTATTCGCATGTGGCGCAGGATATCGGCCAGCCGACGGCGTCTCGCGCCGTGGGGGCGGCGATCGGTGCCAACCCCATCTCTTTCGTCGTTCCCTGCCACAGGGCGCTCGGCAAAAGCGGGGCGCTGACCGGCTATCATTGGGGCATTACCCGCAAGCGAGCGATGCTGGGCTGGGAAACGGGGCGGGTGTGACTACTCCGCTTCAGTGGCTTTTCCCGCCGCGGCCAGTTCCATCAGCGCCCTTGCCGCAGCCTCGTCGGTGATCAGCGTGTTGCAGCCGATGCGTTTGATGGTGGCGCGGATGGCGGTAGCGCGATGGGCGCCGCCGGAGGCGAGAACGATGTGTTTGGCCTTTTTCAGCGTATCGAGATCGATCGACATGGCGTGATTGTTGATCGGGTGATCGACGGAGCGGCCTTCGGCATCGATGAAGTTGAACATGGTGTCGCAGACGCAGCCCGCCGCGACCAGCTCATCGAGCGTCTGTTTGGAAATGAAACCTTCCGACAGCGATGTGGAATGCGGGCCGATATCGCCGCAGCTGACGATGGCAAGATCGAGGTTTTCGGCAAGCGCATAAAGGGTGCTCAGCCCGCATTTTTCGATCAGCGCCCGCTTGGTTTCGATGGAATCGACCAGGAGCGGGGCAAGAAACATGTAGCATTCCGCGCCTAAGGCACTGGCGAGCCGCCAGGTGTAGTCGAGCGGATTGGTCTGGTGCACGGCAACGATCCCGCCAAGCAGCGAGACGACCTTGCAGTTTTCGCGCCGCGGCGGGCGGAAGCTGGAGAGGGAAGCGGTCATGGTGCGGCCCCAGCCGACACCGATCGTGGCATTGTCCGGCACGACTTCGGAGAGGAACTGGCCGAGCGCAAGACCCACGCCCTTGGCGATATCTCCTACCTTATCCGAACCCGTGGGAATGATCACCGCCTCGTCCAGGCCATAGGCTTTTTCCAGATCGATCGAAAGCGCGACGAAGTCCTCGATGCCTTCATTGATCCAGATCTGCACGTCGGAGCGCTTCATCGCCTCATCGAGCAGGCGGATGACGGTGGAGCGGCTGATGCCAAGTTTTTCGGCGACATCCTTCTGCGTCATGCCCTGATTGTAATAGAGCCACGCGGCGCGAAGCCTCAGCGAGGGCGCTTCGGAAAAGGCCGTATGGGTTTCTCTACGCAGTTTTGCCACTGTCTTTTGCCATATCCTGGTCTGAGTATGCTTGAAAGATGAGCCTGTCGCTCAAGGGTGCCTGGGTTGAAGAAGAGACTTTAGGGAAAGGCGGGTTTGATCGCTGCATTTTTCCGCCTGACGCATTGCCGAGCGGAGAGTTACCTTGTGCTTGTCCGGCATGACGGGATATGCCGTTTCGAAAAGCCCGGTCAGCGGCGCCAAACGGGCGTCGCACCAACTTGCTTCCATGCCGTCCAAGGCCAGCGCCTCCAGGCTGCCCTCGATGACCAAGCCAATGTTCGAATAGACCTGATCACGACCTGCCGCCGCCTTTGGATTGCTCGATAGCTCGGGCATTTCTGAAAACATTTTCTTGGTGATTGTGACCGCTGCACGACTGGACCAGAGTGTGGCGTCCAGACAGGCGCCAAGCCCCCTCATATTGTCGGTGATTGCCTTCTGCGATCTCGCCGTGGCAGGATCTTCGTAGATATTCATGACGACGATGAGAGAGCGTGTGTAGCTCACCACCGTCTTGTACTCATGTGGGGAGAGTTCATCCAGCTTTTCCGCTTCACTTGGGCGACAGAGGATATCGAGGGTTTTTGAAACCTCTGGATTTGTGGGCTTCATGGCCTCCCGGGAGTGGCGATTGCGCTCGGCGAAAGCCTGCAGGCGTTGTGCGGCGTCCTGCATCTCCTGCAATCGCTTTTCTGACGGTGCGTTCGGTGAAACGCCATCCGCCGCTTGCGATGGCACTGGCGCAAAATTGAACCTGACTTCACCTTGGATACCCATGGCAGCCAGTTGCGGTTGGCAGCGCAGAACCGCTCTCATAGCCGCATTGGCGAAGGCCTGATCGATCGCCCCATTGCCTTTTTCAATGACGACGGGCGTCTTATCGAGCGACCCGTCAGCTTCAAATGTTGCGGCAATGACCACCGCACCGGTTGCCCCCGGCGGAGGGGTGAAACATGCCTCCACTGCGCGCTGAAACTCGGACGGGCTGACGGCCTTTTGCGTCTCCGCCTGCGCTGCCTGGAAGACAAAAGCGGCTGAGGCTATGGCTGCAAAGATCATGTAAAGTCGTTTGGCTATCATGTTTGCATCCAAATTCGTTTCGTCACCCCGACGTCAGGCAGCGCATTGGCTTGATCCGGCAGTATTGCAGACATGAAACTTATGTCAATTGCGATGGGCAAATGTCTTGACTTCCTCCCGTAAGCTGCGCGATACTCCCCGCGAACACAGTTCCCTTGTCGCCGTCTGTACGCTCACCCGTGCGGAACGAAATTCGATAGCGATGGTTTCCGAGACATTCACAAGGATTAAACGGCATGACTTCCAAGCTTGATCAACTTCGCGCCATCACCACCGTGGTTGCCGATACCGGTGACATCGAGGCGGTGGCCCGTCTGAAGCCGGTGGATTGCACCACCAACCCGTCCATCGTCTTGAAGGCGCTCGGCACGCCTGCCTTTGCCGATACGGTGAAGGAAGCGGTTGCCTGGGGTCGCAAGCAGGGCGGTGCCTCCGAAGGCGTGATTGCCGCGGTTGCCGACCGTCTGGCGATCTCCGTCGGTGCAGCCCTTGTCGATCTCGTACCCGGCCGCGTCTCGACCGAAGTGGATGCCGACCTCTCCTTCGATACGAAGGCTTCGATCGACAAGGCGCACAGCATCATTGCCGCCTACAAGGAGCGCGGCATCGAGCGCGAGCGCATCCTCATCAAGCTCGCCTCCACCTGGGAAGGCATCAAGGCGGCGGAAGTGCTGCAGGCGGAAGGCATCGATTGCAATCTGACGCTTCTCTTCTCGCAGGCCCAGGCGATTGCCTGCGCCGAAGCGAAGGCTTTCCTCATCTCGCCCTTCGTCGGTCGCATTCTCGACTGGTACAAGAAATCGACCGGTGAGACCTACACCGCCGAGACCGATCCGGGTGTACTTTCGGTGCGCCAGATCTACAATTACTACAAGGCCAACGGCATCTCGACCGTCGTCATGGGCGCGTCCTTCCGCAATGTCGGCGAAATCGAAGCGCTGGCCGGTTGCGACCGCCTGACGATCAGCCCGGCACTTCTGGAAGAGCTGGACAAGGACACCGGCACGCTCGAGCGCAAGCTGTCTCCCGATCACGCCAAGGCAGAGCCGCTTCAGTCGCTGGACGAGAAGTCCTTCCGCTGGCAGCTCAATGAAGACGCCATGGCGACGGAAAAGCTATCCGAAGGCATCCGCCTGTTTGCCAAGGATCTGGTGTCGCTGCGCGAAATCGTCCGCAAGGAACTTGCTGCTGCCTGACGAAAAACGACCGGGAACCGATTTCGCGTCCGGTCGTTTTATTCTCATAAGATCTCCAGTCTTGAAGCGCGGCTGTTCCCCCTGGCAGTCGCGCTTTTTCTTTGTGTGTTTGGTGCGGGGCTGCTGTGACAGCTGGGCGAAGCAGCGCTGCCTCAACGGATGGTGACGGTCAGCATTAGAGCCGTCGAGTGGCGGGGCGAGGATGTCTCGATCTCATCTCGCGTGCCGATCAGGTGCTCTACCGGGCGAAGATGTCCTGTCGCGCGCGAGTGGCCGCCCGGCGTCAAGACGTTGCGAGTAAAGCCTTCACGTAACGGATAGTTTAGGCGCCTTACTGACCGGCCACGACTTCTGAGATCGCCTTAGCCGTCTCGCGGATCAGCTCCAGACAGTCATCCTCTTTTGGCGCCGCTTCGTTGAGCGAGCCGATGAAGGGACAGGTGACGACGGCGAGCGCCGTGCCGTCGAGGGTCAGGATCGGGGCGGAAATGTTGCGCACGCCGGCGGTCTGCAGGCTGTTCATGCTTTCATAGCCTTGGGCCTTCACCTGTCGCAGCCGTTCGCGCAGGTTTGCAGGCAGTTCCTTTTCCTCGCCACGCAGCTGTTCGGCAATCATCAACTCTCGCTGCGTCTCGTTCTGGAAGGCCAGAAGAACGTGGCCGGAGCCGGTGTTGAACAGGCTCATCTGCGCACCGACGCGAATGGAGAGCGCCCAATAGGTAGAAGAATCCTGCTGCGCGATGACGACGACCGAGCCGCGATCATAGACCGCCAGATGACAGGCCTGCTGCGCTTTCGCCGAGAAATCCCGCATCATCGGGGCTGCAAAGGAAACGAGGCGTCTGACGGGCTGGTGGAAGTGGGCGAGCCCGAACATTTTCAGAGTGAGGGTAAAGCGGTCGCCATCCTGGCGCTGCACATAGCCGCGGCGGACCAGCCGATCCAGCATGCGATAGAACTCATTCGGGCTCTTGCCGAGCGCCTTGGCGATTTCCACCTGGGTCAGCCCGCCATCGGTGCGCGCCAGAAGCTCGAGAATATCCAGCCCCTTGTCCAGCGCCGGTGCGCGGTATCTGTCGCTATCGTCTTCCGTCATCGGGCCTCTATTGATTGCAAGCTGGCTTGACGGTCTGTGAATACACCGTTTACATATGAATTGTCGATGCATATTTGAGACGTTGCGCCCGAAGGCGCCGGAGGAGAGCCATCATGGGCCAGGATTTTTCAGGACAGACCGTTGTCATTACCGCAGCGGCGCAGGGTATCGGCCGGGCAACGGCGGAACGCTTCATCGCGCTTGGTGCGCGCGTTATCGCCACCGACATCAATGAAGCTGCTCTCGCAACCCTTGAAAATGCCGAGACCCGCGTTCTCAACGTTCTCGATGGCGCTGCCGTTCAGGCCTTTGCCGCCGAGATCGGCTCTGCGGATGTGCTCTTCAACTGCGCAGGCTTCGTGCATGCCGGCACCATTCTCGACTGCGAGGAAAAGGACTGGGATTTCTCCTTCGATCTCAATGCCAAGGCCATGTACCGCACCTGCCGCGCCTTTTTGCCCGGCATGTTGGAAAAGGGCAAGGGCGCCATCGTCAACATGTCGTCAGTGGCCTCCAGCGTCAAAGGCGTGCCGAACCGGTTTGCCTATACGGCCTCGAAGGCGGCTGTCATTGGCCTGACGAAGTCCATCGCATCGGATTTCGTCACCAAGGGTGTTCGCTGCAACGCCATCTGCCCCGGCACGGTGGATAGTCCATCGCTGCATGAGCGCCTGCGCGCGACCGGCGATTACGAAAAGGCGCTGAGCGACTTCATCGCGCGCCAGCCGATGGGGCGCATTGCCAAGCCGGAAGAGATTGCAGCGCTGGTGACCTATCTGGCTTCGGACGAGGCCGGGTTCACCACGGGTCAGATCCATGTGATCGACGGTGGCTGGACGGCCTGATAGGGCCGCTTTTCAGCCCGCGCATTAGCGTCTCGTCATCCCGCGGGTGACGGGGAGGGACTTAAGCTTCTCTCGTCGACTTGGTATGCCGTCAATGTCACGCAGGTCATCGATATGACCAAACAAAAACGGCCGGGGGAGGCCCGACCGTTTCTGTATTCCAAGCCTCTATAACTCTTAGAGGATCGCCTGACCGGCCATCACTGCCAGCACCAGGAAGATGAGGAAGACGACCACGGCGATGAAGAACAGGATCCGGGCGATGCCGGAGGCCGCCGCCGAAATGCCTGTGAAGCCGAAAACGCCGGCGATGATCGAGATCACGAAAAATATTAGAGCCCACTTCAGCATGGTCGGTCCTCTTGCGTCAGATTTGAAACGGGCAAACGCTCAAGGTCCTGGACCCACTCGTTTGTCTCTCAGTCTTTGTTCAGCCAAGCCCTTGGCGCACAATAATCTTCATGCGCACGGGCATGCACTAATGACGCAAAAGTGAGGGGAGAGGTTCCAGGGTACCGAAAATCTTTTTCGACACCCTGCCCGTGCGATGGGTCACGCGGTCGCGGTGTCGGGAGTTTCCTTGGCTTTCATCGTCGTGCGGAGGAAGGCCAGGATGAAAAGACCGCTCATGATCAGGACGATCGTGGGGGCCGGTGCGCTGTCGATCAGGAAGCTCAGCCAGATGCCAAGGGTGGTAGAGAAGAGCGCCACGCAGACGGCGGCAATCAGCATCTCGGAGAAGCGTCGCGTAACAAGGAAGGCGATAGCGCCAGGTGCCACCAGCATGGCGACCGACAGGATGATGCCGATTGCCTGGAGCGCGCCGACGACGGTGAGCGACAGGACGGCAAGCAGGCCGTAATGCAGGATGCGGACCGGCAGGCCGATGGCCTTGGCGTGTTGCGGATCGAAGGCGTGCACAAGCAGATCCTTGCGCAGTATGGCGAGGAAGAGTGTGGCGGCAAGCGCAATCAGGCCAGTCTGGATGACATCGACAACCGAAACGCCGAGCATGTCGCCGAAGAGGATATGGTCGAGATGCACGTCGCTCTGCACCTTGACGTAGAGCACCAGCCCCAGACCGAACATGCCGGAAAAGACGATGCCAAGCACCGTGTCTTCCTTGATACGGCTGTTTTCCTTCAGAAAACCGGTGCCGAGCGCGCAGATCATGCCGGCGATGAAGGCGCCGATGGAGAAGGGGATGTTGACGATATAGGCGATGACGACGCCGGGCAGCACCGCATGCGAGACAGCGTCACCCATCAGCGACCAGCCTTTCAGCACCAGCAGGCAGGAGAGCATGGCCATCGGCACGGCGATCATCAGCGTGATGATGAAGGCATATTGCATGAAGGGAAGCTGGAAGGGCAGGAGCGCCAGTTCGAGATATTCGCTCATGCGGGCTCCTCGAGTGCGGCGCGGGCCTTGGCGCGCGAGGCGAGATAGCCATGCTTGGGCGCAAACAGGAAAGCGGTCAGGAAGATCAGCGTCTGTAGCACGACGATGATGCCGCCGGTCGCGCCATCGAGGAAATAGCTCAGGTACGCGCCGAGGAAGCTCGTTGCGGCGCCGATGCCAAAGCTCATGCCGATCAGCCGCTCGAAACGGTCCGTCAGCAGATAGGCGGTGGCGCCGGGCGTCACCACCATGGCGACGACCAGAAAGGCACCGACGGTCTGCAGAGCTGCGACAGTGGAGGCGGCGAGCAGGGTAAAGAAGATCACCTTCAGCACATCAGGTTTGAGGCCGATTGTGCGGGCGTGGTTCTCATCGAAGAAGACGACCATGAAGTCCCGCCATTTCAGCGACAGGACCAGGAGGCTGATGCCGCCGATCAGCGCCAGCTGGATCGTGTCTTCGGGGGTGATGGCGAGGATGTTGCCGAGAACGATGGTCTGAATGTTGATGGAGGTGGGCGAGAGCGACACCATGAAGAGGCCGAGACCAAAGAAGGAGGTGAAGATCAGGCCGATAATGGCGTCTTCCTTCAGCCTTGTCTTCTGGTTGAGAAACAGCATCGATGCTGCCGCAAGCCCGCCGGAGAAAAACGCGCCGAGTGCGAAGGGAAGACCCAGCATATAAGCGCCGGCCACGCCCGGCACGATGGCGTGGGAGAGGGCATCGCCGATCAGCGACCAGCCCTTCAGCATCAGATAGGCGGAGAGAAAGCCGCAGACGCCGCCGACCAGTGCGCTGACCCAGATGGCATTCAGCATGTAGGAATAGGTGAAGGGCTCGAGCAGGATGGAGATCATCGCTCCGCGTCTCCCACCTTCGCCGGATCGCCCCGCGTCTCATGGCCGTTCTGGCCGTAGATGACGAAGGGGCGCTCGTCATCGGTGATCACTTTCAGATGCCGCGGGTCGGCATCGTCATGCAGATCGGCGCCACCCAGGATGAAGTGGCGAAGGCTTCCGCCAAAGGCGGCCTGAAGATTGGCTTCGGTGAAGGTGTCTTTCGTCTTGCCCGAGGCAAGCACCGTGCCCTTGACGAAGACGGCGCGGTCGCAGAAATCCGGCACACTGCCGAGATTGTGGGTGGAGACCAGCATGATGCGGCCTTCGTCGCGCAGGGATTTTAAGAGTGCAATGATCTGCTCTTCGGTCGTCACGTCGACGCCGGTGAAGGGCTCGTCGAGGAGAATGACCTTGCCTTCCTGCGCCAATGCGCGGGCGAGAAAGACGCGTTTCTTCTGGCCGCCGGAAAGCTCGCCGATCTGGCGCTTGCGGTAATCCAGCATGTTGACGCGGGCGAGCGCCTCTTCCACCATGCAGTGGTCGCGTTTGGTGGGAATGCGAAAGAAGTTCATGTGGCCGTAACGGCCCATCATCACCACATCCTCGACGAGGACGGGAAAGCTCCAATCCACCTCTTCGGCCTGCGGCACATAGGCGACGAGGTTCTTTTTCAGCGCGGTGGAAGCCGGCTCGCCGAAGATCGAGACGGTGCCGGCCGACAGCGGCGCGAAGCCCATGATGGCCTTGAAGATGGTGGATTTGCCCGCACCATTGACGCCAACAAGGGCAGTGATGGTGCCCCGGGGTATCGAGAAGCTTGCGCGGCGCAATGCCGTGTGGCCGTTGCGATAGGTGACCGTCACATCATCGACGGTCAATCCATCCCGAGGCTCTGGCTTCGCAGCGCTTCTCGTTTTCCCCATCATCATTCGCTGAGACCCTTCACGATCGTGGCTGTTGTGGTGCGCAGAAGATCGAGATAGGTCGGCACGGGGCCGTTCGCCTCACTCAGAGAATCCACATAGAGAATGCCGCCATAGGCCGCGCCCGTTTCCTTCGCCACCTGCTTTGCCGGATCGGGCGACACGGTGCTTTCGCTGAAGATGACGTGGATAGTGTTGGCGCGCATCGCGTCGATGACGCCGCGCACCTGCTGCGGTGTGCCCTGGCTATCCGCATTGACCGGCCAGAGGAACAGTTCCTTCAGGCCGAAATCACGCGCCAGATAGGAGAAGGCCCCTTCGCTCGTCACCAGCCAGCGCTTGTTTTCCGGCAGTGCTGCGATGGCATCGCGCATCGGCTGGATTTCCTGTCGGATCTTGTCCGAATAGGCCTTGGCATTGGCGGCGTAGACATCCGCATGGTCGGGATCGATTTGCGTCAGCGCCTTGCGAATGTTCTCGACATAGATCAGCGCATTGTCCGGCGACATCCAGGCATGCGGGTTGGGCTTGCCGCTATAGGCGCCGCCGCTGATCGAAATCGGCGTCACACCATCGCTGACGACGACATTCGGCACGCCGGAGAGATTGGCGAGGAACTTCTGAAACCAGAGTTCGAGATTCAGCCCGTTCCACAAGACGAGGTTGGCATCGCGGGCTTTGAGAATATCGCGCGGGGTCGGCTGGTAGTTATGGATCTCGGCCCCGGGCTTGGTGATGCTCTCGACATCAGCGGCGTCGCCCGCAACGTTGCGGGCCATATCGGCAATGATGGTGAAGGTGGTGATCACCTTGGGCTTTTCCGCAGCAAAAGCGGAGAAGGGCAGGAAGGCTGCGGCGCAGAGAGCGATAAACGTCGAGCGGGTCAACTTCATGAGAACGATAAAACCTCTTTTGCGATTAATTCGCAATAGCAATGTGGGAGACATCGGAAAGATTGTCAATGCTATTGCAAATCATTCGCATTAAGAACGGCTTCAACTGAATATTGTTCCAAATTCTCCTGTGCAACTGTGTGCTGCGGCCCGATTGGGCGTGGGCTGCTGTCGACGGCGAGCCTATGCGGCGCGGTCTCTCTCTGCATAGGAGAGACCAAACGCCGTCCGCCGATACGTGCGGGCTCGCCCGTTGCGTGTCTTGTCTGGAAAAAGCGTCAGTGATCTTACGGCGTGTTTCGCCTGGCAGCCTGGGCAAGAGCGGGCTGATGAGCCTCGGCGCACCAGCCCAAAAAACGTCCGGAAACAAACGTTTTTCCTGCCTAATTAAGTCTTCTTCAATGAGAAGCCATCAAGATCAATGGCTGCACGGATGTGGTCTATCACCATCCGGCCTTTTTCCACTCCGGTGGCGCAACGAGGCGCGACGGGAGACGAAGGCGTTAGACGAGGTTGTCTATGTCGGGACGTTTGACGTGAAAGCAGTGTTCAAAAGAATACGGTTTTCCCGCAAAGTGGTATTGATTGGCGGTGGCATCCTCCTTCTGGGTGGTGCCTCCGGCGTTGCTGCCATTGTCGTCGGCAGGGATCAGCTCTTCGGTAATTCGGAGGTCGTGCAGAACGGCCTGGAATGCAAGACGGCGCAGACAGTCAAGATCAAGAAGAACGGCTCGGTCTGGATCCGCAAATTCGTCCGCACGGAAGGTGGTGATGGCCCGGAGCGCATGAAGACGGCGCTGCGCGTGGCCAAGGCCATCTACGACAAGGACCATCCCGATCTCGTCCAGGTCTCGGTGCTGGATGCCAAGGGACCGCAGATGCGCGCCGACATGCGCGGCCGATCGATCGCGGCGCAGGCAATCTACATCGCCGATCCCAGCAAGCTGCCGGAAGGCGCTGCTTCTCAGAGTTATTCCGCCTATTACTATGATGGCGCGGCCGCCGATGACGGCCAGTTTTACGGATTGCGCATCGATCTGCCCGTCGAAGACGCCAAGGCGATGACCGCGTCGCTCACCGAATTTGCCGATTGCGTCGATCCGGTCGCGGCCACTGCCGGCGACGGACATGGCGCTCCGGCGGGTGGCCACGGCGCGCCTGCCGGTCACGGTGCTGAGGCCTCGGGCGGGCACGGCGAAAGCAAGGGATCGGATGGCCACGGCGCCGAAGGCGATGGACATGGCGGTGGCGACAAGCCTGCCGAAGGCGGCCACGATGCGCCTGCCAATGCCGATGGCAGTGGTCACGGTTCTGCTGAGCCACTTTTGACTTCGACACCGGACAAGAGCGAAAGCATGTTCAGCTTCGGCTACATCAAGTCGCTGCTGTTCGGTAAGGGTGAGACGACGGCGGTTGCGGCCGAGCAGCCAGCGGCGGAAGGCCATGGCGAGCCGGCAGCGGCTGGCGACCATGGCAGCGCCCCGGCTTCAGACGGTGGGAATGAGGCGGAGGGTCACAGCGCCCCCGCCGTAGCGGAAGAGCCTGCCGCACAGGGCAGTGCAGCGTCCGGCACGGCGGCTGGTGGACACGATGCGCCTGCGGCCGAGGCGGCGGGACATGATGCTGCTGCTGGTGGCGATAAGACCGCAGAGGCTCCGAAGCCCGAGCATTGATTGGATTGCCTGGCGCGAGATGAGGGGCTTAATGACCCCCCTCGTGCATGTGAGTATGTTGCCAGTTCTGCAGGAACGCGAGCAGCGAGATCGAAAATTGCCATCGAAGGCACGAACCCTTCCACAGTCCTGTGCTGATCCTCGGATCAAGGACAGGTGAGGCAGGATGATAAGGCCGAACCAATAAGCCGCTTATCTCGGACCGCCGCTCGTCGCGACGGTCCTTCGCAGTTCTTAAACCTCAGTCTGCCTTCTGGCGGCGGGCTGGGAAGAGGATGACGTCGCGGATCGAGGGGGCGTTGGTGAGCAGCATGACCAGGCGGTCGACGCCGATGCCGAGGCCGCCGGCGGGGGGCATGCCCTGGTCGATGGCGTCGAGGAATTCGTCGTCGAGCTGCTTGTCCTTTTCGCCGCGGGCGTGGGCCTGTTCCAGCTGTTCCACCATGCGGCGGCGCTGTTCTTCCGGGTCGTTCAGTTCGGAGAAGGCATTGCCGACTTCCCAGGCGTTGCAATAGCTTTCGAAGCGCTCGACCAGACGCGGCTCGCCCGGCACTTCCTTGGCGAAGGGCGAGATGTCCTTGGGGAAATGCGTCACGTGGCTTGGCTGGATCAGCGTGCCTTCGACCTTTTCCTCGAAGATGAAGGCGAGGCATTCGCCCCAGGTCCAGTCCTTTTCGACTTCAAAGCCGGCGGCCTTGGCGGCAGCGCGGGCTTCCTCGTCGGTCTTGATCGCCAGGAAGTCGATGCCGGTAGCTTCCTTGACGGCATCTGGCATCGGCACGCGCTTGAACGGGCCCTTGAAGGAAATTTTCTGGCCCTGGAAATCAAGCTCGGTGGTGCCGTGGATAGCAATGGCCAGCGTCTCGAACATGCGCTCCACGAGGCTCATAATGTCCTCGTAGTCGGCATAGGCCCAGTAGCATTCCAGCATGGTGAATTCGGGATTGTGCCGTGTCGACACGCCCTCATTGCGGAAGTTGCGGTTGACCTCGAAGACCTTGTCGGACAGGCCGGACACCAGCGTGCGCTTCAGGAACAGTTCCGGCGCGATGCGCAGATACATGTCCATCTTCAGCGTGTTGTGGAAGGTCTTGAACGGATCGGCGGTCGCGCCGCCATAGACCGTCTGCAGCATCGGGGTCTCGACTTCGAGGAAGCCTTCGGCCTCCATGAAGCGGCGGATGCCGGAAATGATCTTGGAACGCTGCTGGAAGCGCAGCTTGGATTCCTCATTGGAGAGGATGTCCAGATGGCGCTTGCGATAGCGGATTTCGACGTCGGAAATGCCGTTCCACTTCTCCGGCATCGGCAGAAGTGACTTGGTGAGCATGGTGATCTCTTCGGCATTGATCGTCAGCTCGCCACGCTTGGTGCGGCGCACCTTGCCGGTAACGCCGATGATGTCGCCGATGTCGATCATCGGCAGCATCTCGCGGGCTGCTTCCGGCGTCGTATCCTTGTGCGAGAAGATCTGCACCTTGCCGGACGCATCATGGATATCCATGAACATGCCGGAATTGCGCGAGGAGTAGACGCGGCCTGCAACCGTCACCGTATCGCCCGTTTCGACATCCGGCTCGATATCGGCATATTTTTCCGCAAGCTCGGCATTGGTCAGCGTGCGGTGGAAATGCGCCGGATAGACGTCGCCGATCTTGTCGCGCAAAAGCGCCAGCTTCTGGCGGCGCACTTCGGTGGCGTCGGAGGACAGGGCAGTCGTTTCGGTCGTCTTGGTGTCGGTCATGGTCTTGAAGCCTTTTTCGGGCGAGTTGTTCTTGTGTCTGTGGCCGCCAGGTGGGTTGGCTGCACTCGTTTTCCGTATTCGTCATCCTCGGCCTTGAGCCGAGGATCCATAGTCTGGCGCTCGTTCCATCCGTCGGCCTTAGGAGACCTTGGCGTGGATCCTCGGGTCAAGCCCGAGGATGACGGCAGAGCAACTTGGTGCCGTCGGTCAGCCTCAGCCGGCAGCGCCAACCATCGTCGTGACGACGGCGACGGCAGCCTTCAGGCGCTGGCGCACGACGGAGCGGCCGAGCAGCGCCATGGAATCGAAGAGCGGCAGGGAGCGCGACGAGCCGGACATGGCGACGAACAGCGGCGGGGTGACGACGCGCAGCTTCTTGCCCGTGCGTTCGGCCACATCTCGCAGTTCCGCTTCGATGGCCTCGACGTTCCAGTCGGGCATCTTTTCCAGATCGGTAGCAACGGTCGTCAGGATCTCGAGGATCTCTTCCGGCTTGCTCTTCAGCCCGGCAAAGGAGGCCGGTGTAAGACCTACATCGCCAGAGAGCAGGAAGCCTGCGAGATTGGGCAATTCGCCAAGCTTTGACACACGGCTCTGGGAGAGCTTCAGGCCTTCGGTCAGGCGCTGGTTCAACATCGCCCATTCCAGCGTGCGGGCAATGAACTCTTCCGGCGTGAGCTTTTCGCGCAGCCAGCGACCGTTCAGCCAGTCGAGCTTCTGGATGTCGAAGATCGCGCCGGCCTTGGAGAGCGCGTCCGGATCGAATTTCGCCGCAAGCTCGTCCATCGACAGCAGCTCTTCGCCTTCAGCAATCTGGATGAAGAACAGGCCGAGAAAGTTCATCAGCGCTTCCGGCAGATAGCCGAGCGCGGAATAGTAGGAGATCGAGGTCGGGTTCTTGCGCTTGGAAAGCTTCGACTTGTCGGCGTTGCGCATCAGGGACAGATGCATGAACACCGGCTCCTGCCAGCCGAAATAGCGATAGAGCAGAATGTGCTTGGGCACCGATGCCAGCCACTCTTCGCCGCGCGCCACATGGGTGATCTTCATCAGATGGTCGTCGATGACGTTTGCCATGTGATAGGTCGGCATGCCGTCGGCCTTGATCAGCACCTGCATGTCGACCGATTCCCACGGGATCGAGACATCGCCATAGACGCCGTCATGGAAATCGCAGGAACCTTCGGTCGGGATCTTCATGCGCACGACGGAAGGCTCGCCCGCTTCCATCTTGGCGGTGACTTCTTCCGCCTTCAGGTGAAGACAAAGACCGTCATAGCCCGGCGGCTTGCCGGCGGCGCGCTGTGCTTCGCGCATTTCTTCCAGGCGCTGCGGCGTGCAGAAACAGCGGAAGGCGTGGCCCTTGTCGAGCAGCTCCTCAGCGTAAGGCCAGTACATGTCCTTGCGTTCGGACTGGCGGTAGGGGCCATAAGGGCCGCCGACATCCGGGCCTTCCGACCAGGTCAGGCCGGTCCATTTCAGCGCTTCCAGAACCTTCTCTTCATATTCGCGCGTCGAGCGCGTGGCATCGGTATCTTCGATGCGCAGAATGAACTCGCCGCCGTGTTTCTTGGCGAAGAGATAGTTGAAGAGCGCGATATAGGCCGTGCCGACATGCGGCTCGCCGGTGGGGGAAGGGGCAATACGGACGCGGACGCCGGAAGTGGTCATTGAAATTCACTCGTCGTGACGTTGCAGCGACGCAAGGCTGAAATCAGCCTGTTGTCAGCGAAATTGACGTTGGATGCGGCAGGATTGGCAAAAACAGGCGTTGGATCAAGCGCCATTTCACACCATCCCATTGGGCATGGCTTAGGCCACATTCCGCCGCAGGCGTCAAGAAAAGACTGTTGCGCTGTCTTGCCGGTGGTGCCGGAGCAGGCACCCTTAGGACACCGGCCAGACGTACAGCAGCATGGGAATGCTGACGATGACGATGATGAAGGAGAGCGGAAGGCCAAGGCGCGGATAATCACTGAAGCGATAGCCGCCCGGTCCCATGACCAGCGTGTTGCACTGGTGGCCGATGGGGGTAAGGAAGTCGCAACCGGCACCGATCGCGACGGCCATCAGAAAGGCTTCGGGCCGAAAGCCGAGCGTGGTGGCAAAACCTGCTGCAATCGGCGCCATCACCAGAACGGTGGCGGCATTGTTGAGGAAGGGCGTCACCGCCATTGCCGTGAGCAGGATCATGCCAAGTGCGGCAAAGGGCGGAAGACCATGGGCGACGCTGCCAAGCCAGTGGGCAATCAACTCGCTGGCACCTGTGGTTCTCAGGCTGTCGCTGACGGGAATGAGGGCGGCGAGCATGACGAGGATTGGGCCGTCCACGGACTTGTAGACCTCCGTCAGTGGGATGGCGCCGACCACGATCATCAGGAAGGCGGCGGCGAAGAAGGCGACCGAAACCGGTACCAGGCCGCTGCCGGCGGCAATCATGGCGGCGGCAAGCACGATCAGCGGCATGAAGGCGCGGCGCTTGACGCCAAGCAGGATTTCGCGCTGGGCAAGCGGCAGCAGCGAAAACTCCTGCAGCATCAGCGGCACATTCTTGCGGCTGCCCTGCAACAACAGCACGTCGCCCGCCTTCAGCGTCAGATCGCTCAGGCGTTCGCTGACGCGCTGACCGCGCCGTGACACGGCAATCAGATTGACGCCGCGCGTATAGGAAAGCGCCAGTTCGCGCGCCGACATGCCGTTCAGGTGGGAATCGTTGCTGATGACGGCTTCCATGGAGATGAGATCGACGACCTTTTCGCCCTTGTCGGTGAGCGGCTTGCCCGAGAGGATGAGGTTTGCCTGCGACACCATCCGGTCGAGACCTTCCGGGCTGCCTTCCAGCATGACGGTGTCGCCAGCCTTCAACGTCACATCGGGAAAGGGCGAGATGCGGCGGGGCCCACGCAGAATGGTTCTGGCGATCACGTCGCCATCGCCAAGACGCAGGAGTTCGCGCAGTGGCTTGTCGACGAGCACGCTGTCGGGCGAAAGTGTGGCTTCGGCGGTGTAGCTTGCTTGGTCGAGAATATCTTCCACAGACGCCTGCTGCTTTGCCCGCACCGGCAAAAGACGATAGCCGACGGTGAGGAAAAGAATGCCGACGACCGTCAGCGCAAGGCCGACGGGGGTGAAATCGAACATGCTGAAGCTCTGCCCGGTCATCTCCTCGCGAAGGCGCGACACGACGATATTGGGCGACGTGCCGATCTGCGTCATCAAGCCGCCGAGAAGGGCGGAAAAGGCCATCGGCATCAGATAGAAGGAGACGGGGCTGCCGGACTTGCGGGCAAACTGGAAGGCGACCGGTATCATGATGGCGAGCGCGCCGATGTTCTTGATGAAGGCCGACATGACGGCAACGGTCACCATGAGGAAAGCCAGTTGCAGGCCTTTCGAGCGCATTTCCGGCAAATAGCGCTTGATGATGAAATCGACGATGCCGGAGCGCGCCACGGCGGAACTGACGATCAGCGCGCTGCCGACAATGATGACGATATCGTCGGAGAAGCCGGAAAAGGCCTTGTCGAAGGGAACCACACCGACGGCAACGGCCACCAGAAGCGCGCTGCAGGCCACCACGTCGTAGCGGAACCTGTCCCACATGAAGGCCACCATCATCCCAGCAATCACGGCGAAGGCGAGGATCTGCTCTGTGGTCATGCGGGGGTACTTTCAGGAGGGCATTGCCATTGGACAATGCGGGGATGACCCAGGGAGGGTGCATCAAGAACGCGGGCGCTGTGCCACTTGTTCCTGCCGGCTTTGCGGGTTTTGCGGGCGTGCCGCGCATGCGGCATCCGGGCGTGCCCTTGGACAAGTCTTTGAGGTTGCTTGTCTCTCAGACTTGAGGCGCAAGCGCCGTGTTCAGCCTTGAGTTTAAGCTGGAGCCCGCAGCGGGTGCGGGCTCCAGGGATGTCTTCACAGCATCAATGCAGGGTGCTGCTCTTCTTGCGCTTGGAATTGCGCGAGACGATGTTGAGCACTTCCACCAGCGCCGAAAACGCCATGGCGGCGTAGACGTAGCCCTTCGGCACATGGAAGCCCATGCCTTCGGCAATCAGCGTCGTACCGATCATCAGCAGGAAGGCGAGTGCCAGCATGACGACCGTCGGGTTGCGCTCGATGAAGTTGGCAAGCGGGGTTGCGGCGAGCAGCATGACGGTGACGGCAAAGACGACGGCGACGACCATGATCGGCACGTGCGGGGTCATGCCGACTGCGGTGATGATGCTGTCCACCGAGAAAACCAGGTCGAGAAGCAGGATCTGGACGATGGCCGACGAAAAGCTGGTGATGGCAACCTTGCCGCCGACCATGTCTTCCTTGTGATCGATCGGGTCCACGTTGTGGTGGATTTCCTTGGTGGCCTTCCAGACGAGGAAGAGACCGCCGACGATGAGAATGATGTCCTTCCAGGAGAAGGGCTGGCCGAAGACTTCAAAGACCGGCTCCGTCAACTGCACGATCCAGGCGACGGTGCCGAGCAGTCCAAGACGCATGACGAGCGCCAGACCGATACCGATGCGCCGTGCCTTTTCCCGCTGGTGTTCCGGCAGCTTGTTGGTCAGGATCGAGATGAAGATCAGGTTGTCGATACCCAGCACCACCTCCATGACGATAAGGGTGACGAGCGCCACCCATGCGGTGGGATCTGACAAGAGAGGGACGATGGACTCCATCGGGCCGGACTTCCTTTCAACTAAGGGTTATTTTTCCACGTAATTAGCGCAGATAATGGCGATTTATAACTAAAAAGTTGCGACGCTGGTATGTCAAAAGCGCCGTCGGAACCAAGGTCCGGCGGCGCTCATTGCAATAGTGCGGAAGAATGAATGGTCTCAGGCAGCTTTGGTTCCATAGGCGGCCATGAAGACGCGGATGGCGCTGGATATCACGCGCTCCAGTTCCTCGTCGGGCACCGGACCTTCAAGCTCACCGAACAGGCGATATTTGAAAAAGGTACCGGTGGAGAGTTCGATAAACTGGCGTGCAGCCAGTTCCACATCATCGATCTCGAGACTGCCATTGGAAATATGGTGGCGGATGAACTCTTCCAGAACGATGCGGACATTGTTTGGCGCCGAGCTGAAGAAACGGCGCGAAAGTTTCGGCATGCGATCGATTACGCCAAGCAGTGAGCGCATGGCTGGTATCATGTCAGTACATACCAGGCGATTGGCAAAGGCCGTTCCGAACTGCCTCAAGCCTTCGCGCACCTCTTCGGTGCCAGCGAGAATATCGCGCATGGAATCGGCAAATTCACGTCTGTGGCGATCGATGAGCGCTTCGAACAGTTCTTCCTTGTTGGAAAAGTAGACATAGATCGTACCCTTGGAAACGCCTGCTTCCCGGGTAATATCGTTCATGCTGGCGGCATCGAAGCCCTTCTGCCGGAACATGCGCCACGCGCCGTCGAGAATCTGTTCGCGCTTGGAGGGGTCCTCGCCCGCTGCAAAGCGCCCACCCGCTGCAGCGGTCGAACATGCGTCCTCGATAGCTCTCTCCGTCATCGTCTTCCGTCCGGTTGCGATTAACACTCAATTCAACATATCGAACCGGGTGGTTCGATGGCTCTTGATATGTGCGTTAAAACGGACTATGTCAATCGAACCGAACGGTTCAGTTCAATAAATTTCGTATAACCAGGTGTCTACCATGTCGTCTCAAAAGAGTGGCGCAGTGCGAGCGATCAATTCGTCCGATGCAGCAGAAGCCCAGACAACAGTTCAGGCTGAAGCCCGCACTGAAGAAAACCGTCCAGCAGATGCCGCAAAGGCCGCAGCGCCGGTGCAGCCGCCAGTCCAGAAGAAGAAGGGCAAGTCCTTGCTTCTTCCGATCATTGGACTTGCGCTGTTGGCCGGTGCCGCCTGGTATGGGTACGACTACTGGACGACGGGCCGCTTCATGGTGTCGACCGACGACGCTTATATCCATGGCGATATCGCTGTCATTTCGCCGAAGGTTTCGGGCTATGTCGCGAAGGTGGATATCGTCGCCAACCAGCAGGTAAAGGCTGGCGATCCGCTGGTGACGCTGGACGATGGCGATTACCGCAACGCCCTGGAACAGGCTGAGGCGCAGCTTGCCACCCAGCAACTGTCCCTGAACCGCATCGACGCGCAGATTTCAGGCGGCGAGGCGGCTCTCGCCCAGGCCGTAGCCCAGAAGGGCGCGCTTGACGCAGCGCTTCAGGGTGCCGAGATCAACAACAAGCGCGCTACCGAGCTCCAGTCGAAGGATGTCGGCACCGCCGCATCCGCCGACAATGCCCGCATCGCGCTGGAGCAGGCCAAGGCCAATCTTGCCGCCGGTCAGGCGAATGTGGTTGCGGCTCAGGCCAATATCGAACTTTTGAAGGCGCAGCGCAAAGAGGCCGAAGGCTCGATCCGCACGCTGGAACTGGCGCGCGACAAGGCCGCCCGCGATCTCTCCTTCACCGTTCTGCGTGCGCCTTATGATGGTGTGATCGGCAATCTCTCGGTTCAGACGGGCGATCTGGTTTCGGCCGGCAAGCGCCTGGCCTCTCTGGTGCCGATGAACCAGCTTTACGTCGATGCCAATTTCAAGGAAACGCAGCTCGCACGCATCGTTCCCGGTTCCAAGGTGACGGTGCATGTGGATGCCTTCGACGATGACGCCATCGAAGGCACGGTGCAGTCGATCTCGCCAGCATCCGGCTCGGTCTTCTCCATGCTGCCGCCGGAAAATGCCACGGGCAACTTCACCAAGGTGATCCAGCGCGTGCCGGTGCGTGTCGTTCTGTCCAAGGAAGATATCGACAAGCATCATCTGCGCGCGGGCTTGAGCGTAGTTGTCGATGTCGACACCCGCACGGCGCCCAAGGCGACCGATACGGCAGCAGCGCAGAACCAGTCCAAGTAACCGGCGGCCCGGATCAAAGTAAGGATCACTACGATGGCGGCTACAGCCAGCATGAGCGGCGGCACCACAGCCGCCGTCGATCCGCCGATGGACCGCAGACGCCTGATCGCGTTCTTCGCCATGGTCTTCGGCATGTTCATGTCGATCCTCGACATTCAGATCGTCTCGGCCTCGCTGGCCGAGATTCAGGCGGGTCTGGGTGCCGGGTCTGATGAGATTGCCTGGGTGCAGACATCCTACCTGATTGCCGAGGTCATCATGATCCCGCTGTCTGGTACACTTGCGCGCATTCTCTCCACCCGCGTGCTGTTTGCCACCTGTGCCGCTGGCTTCACCATTTCCAGTGCGCTTTGCGCCACCGCGACGAATATCGACCAGATGATCGTCTACCGCGCCATTCAGGGCTTTATCGGCGGCGGCATGATCCCGTCCGTCTTCGCTGCAGCCTTCACCATCTTCCCGCCCTCCAAGCGCCCGATCGTTTCACCGATCATCGGCCTTGTCGCAACGCTTGCCCCCACCATCGGCCCGACAGTCGGCGGTTATCTTTCCAACGCCTTTTCCTGGCACTGGTTGTTCCTAGTCAACATCATTCCCGGCATCATCGTCACCATCCTGACCTGGAGCCTGATCGATTTCGACAAGCCGGAAACCTCGCTTTGGAAGAAGTTCGACTGGTGGGGTCTGATCTCCATGGGTGTCTTCCTCGGCTCGCTGGAATATGTGCTGGAAGAGGGTAACAATAACGACTGGTTCAATGACGAGAATATCGTCATTGCCGCGATCGCCATGACGATTGGCGCGGTGGTGTTCTTCTGGCGGGCCTTCAAGGTGGATTTCCCGGTGGTGGATCTGCGCGCCTTTGCAGACCGGAATTTCTCCATCGGCTCGCTGTTTTCCTTCGTCATGGGTATCGGCCTTTACGGCTTGACCTATCTCTACCCGCTCTATCTGGGGCGCGTGCGCGGCTATGATGCGCTGATGATCGGCGAGACGATGTTCGTTTCGGGTCTGACCATGTTCTTCACCGCACCGATTGCAGGGCGGCTTTCGGCCAAGCTCGATCCGCGGGTGATGATGGCGATCGGCTTCATCAGCTTTGCCGCGGGCACCTGGATCATGACGCATGTTACGGCGGACTGGGATTTCAACGAGCTTCTGATCCCGCAGATCCTGCGCGGTTTCGGCCTCATGATGTGCATGGTGCCGATCAACAACATCGCGCTCGGCACGCTTCCGCCCGCCCGCATCAAGAACGCATCCGGTCTCTTCAACCTCACGCGTAACTTGGGCGGTGCGGTCGGTCTGGCCATCATCAACACCGTGCTCAGCCAGCGCACCGACGACCACTATGTCCGCATTGCAGAGCATGTGAATTACGGCAATCCGGCAGCCCTCGACTGGCTGAACAATGTCGGCGGCAATTACGACTCCTACGGCCTCGACGGCGCGTCGGTGGCGATCAAGAAGCTCGTCGGCGTGGTGTCGCAACAGGCGTGGATCCTGGCCTTTGCCGATGTGTTCCTGCTTTTGACGTTCCTGTTCACCGGGCTGATCTTCCTGACGGTGCTGATCAAAAAGCCAAAGGCGGCCCCGCCGCCCGATGCCGCCCACTGAGTTTCACCTATCCACCGCAGCGCATGTGGGGTCACCGGAAACGGTGGCCCCTTTTTTGTTTGGGTTGGACACTCCGCTTGTTTTTGTGGTCTATCCACGCGCTCTGCCGTCATCCTCGGGTCAAGCCCGAGGATGACGCAGAGTGTGTGGCAGGCTGCCTGCGAACAACCGAAACGCAGTAGAACAAAGAACGCTGGCCGCTCAAGCGACCAATCCGCAACCCATTCATGAGGTACGTACATCATTTTCTGATTTACGTACCTCAGAAACTCCTCTATGACGGTGCGCGGGAGGAAGCATGAAGCCTACAGTTCACGATATTGCGTCCAAGGCAGGGGTCAGTCTCGCCACCGTCGACCGGGTGATCAACCTGCGTCCGGGCGTGCATCAGCTGACCCGCGCCAAGGTGGAGGCGGCGATTTCCGAGCTTGGCTATGTGCGCGATATCGCAGCCGCCAACCTCGCCAAGGGGCGCAGCTATGCGCTGGTCTTCGTTCTTCCCAACAACGACAATTCCTTTATGGCCGGGCTTCGCAACGAGGTGAGGTGTGCGGCCTCACGCTCCTATGTGGAGCGCACCTCGATCCGCATCATCGAGGTGCCGCCCTTCGATGCGGCGGCACTCACCCAGGCGCTGGATGTGGCGCGGCTGGAAAAGCCGTCGGGCGTTGCCTTTGTCGCGATCGATTCCGAGGACGTGGTCGAGGCAACGGATCGTCTGGCTGACAGCGGGATCGCTGTCGTGACGCTGGTGTCGGATCTGACGGGCTCCAAGCGCGACCATTTCGCCGGTGTCGACAATGCCGCTGCAGGCCGCACGGCGGCAAGCCTGATGGGGCGCTTCCTGCCAAGAGAGACGGCAGAGATTGCGGTTCTGGCGGGCTCCATGCTGGTGAAGGATCACCGTGAGCGTCTGGCCGGCTTCGAAGGTGTGATCAAGGCGGAGTTTCCGCATCTTTCCATCCGTCCGGTTCTGGAGGGACGCGACGATGCCGACAGGGTGGACGCGCTGGTCGGAGACACGCTGCGCGACAATCCGCGGCTTGCCGGGCTCTATAGCCTCGGTGCCGGCAATCGCGGTCTGATACGTGCGCTGAAGGCCCATGATGGCTTCCGGCCCTGCGTCATTGCCCATGAGCTGAACGACACGACCGCGGCAGCGCTTCGCGACGGCGTGCTGGATGCCGTACTGAACCAGGATGCCGGCCACGAGGTGCGCAGCGCCATCCGCGTGCTGAAAGCCCGCGCCGATGGGCTTACCGTCATCGAGGCGCAGGAGCGTATCCGTATCGACATATTCCTGAGGGACAATCTCCCTTGAGCACTCTTCGTTTGAACCCGTTTCGGGCGCGGCCCGGCCTCAACTGCGCCAGCCCCATCACATCCCATCTTGGAGGACGACATGTATCTCGGTCTTGATCTTGGAACATCCGGCGTCAAGGCGCTGCTGATCGATGGCGATCAGACGGTCATCGGTTCGGCCAATGGCGCGCTGGACATTTCGCGTCCGCATCACGGCTGGTCGGAGCAGGATCCGGACCACTGGATCAAGGCGACCGAAACGGCGATCGCCGGGCTGAAGGCGAAATTTCCGGCCGAGCTTTCGGCGGTCAAGGGCATCGGCCTTTCCGGCCAGATGCATGGCGCAACGCTGATCGATGCGAGTGGCGACGTTCTTCGCCCCTCGATCCTGTGGAACGACACGCGCTCTTACGCCGAAGCTGCGAAGCTCGACGCGGACCCGCGCTTTCGCCGGATCACCGGCAATATCGTCTTTCCAGGCTTCACCGCGCCGAAGCTCGTCTGGGTGAAGAACAACGAACCGGAGATTTTTGCCAAGGTCGCCAAGGTGCTTCTGCCGAAGGATTATCTGCGTCTGTGGCTGACGGGCGAGTACATTTCGGAAATGTCCGACTCTGCCGGCACCTCCTGGCTCGATACCGGTGCGCGCGCATGGTCTTCCGAATTGCTGGCGGCCACCGATCTTGATGAGAAGCACATGCCTTCGCTGGTGGAAGGCACCGATGAGGCGGGCGTGCTTCGCTCCGAGCTTGCCTCCGCCTGGGGCATTTCCGGCAAGGTGGTCGTCGCCGGTGGCGCTGGCGACAATGCCGCATCCGCCTGCGGCATGGGCACGGTTGCCGAAGGCCACGCCTTCGTGTCTCTCGGCACCTCGGGCGTGCTCTTTGCCGCCAATGCCTCCTATCTGCCGAAGCCGGAGAGTGCCGTTCACTCCTTCTGCCACGCGCTGCCCAACACCTGGCACCAGATGGGCGTGATCCTATCGGCCACCGATGCGCTCAACTGGTATTCCGGCATTGCCGGCAAATCTGCGTCCGAACTTTCCAGCGAGCTCGGCGACGACCTGCAAGCACCAACCGGCGTCACCTTCGCGCCCTATCTCTCCGGCGAACGCACCCCGCACAATGACGCGGCCATTCGCGGCTCCTTCATCGGCCTTTCGCATGAAAGCGACCGCAAGGCGCTGACGCAGGCCGTGCTGGAAGGCGTGACCTTTGCCATCCGCGACAATCTCGAAGCGCTGAAATCGGCTGGCACTTCGATCTCGCGCGTCACCGCCATCGGCGGTGGATCGCGTTCGCGCTATTGGCTGGCCTCGATTGCCACCTCGCTCGGCGTGCCGGTCGATATTCCGGCGGAAGGCGATTTCGGCGCGGCCTTTGGCGCCGCGCGTCTTGGCCTGATTGCCGCAACCGGGGCCGACCCGGTTGCCGTCTGTAGCCAGCCGGAAACGGAAGAAACCATCGAGCCGGTGGCAGCGCTGTCTGGCGCTTATGAAGAGGCTTATGCGCGGTACCGCGCGCTTTATCCGGCGATCAAGCCGCTGTCGCATTAGGCGTAGGAAGGGGGGTGAACCACACCCTCCAACGCCGCTAACCACACACCATCAAGGGAGAAGTAACGATGAGCACTGGATTTTTCGGCGATATCGCCAAGGTCAAATATGAAGGCCCGGACAGCACCAATCCGCTGGCCTTCCGCTACTACAACCCCGATGAGATCGTCGCCGGCAAGCGCATGGAAGACCATCTGCGCTTTGCGGTCGCCTACTGGCACTCCTTTGCCTGGGAAGGCAGCGATCCCTTCGGCGGACGCACCTTCGACCGCCCATGGTTTGGCGATGACATGCAGAAGGCCAAGCTGAAGGCCGATGTGGCGTTCGAAATGTTCAGCCTTCTCGGCGCACCCTATTACTGCTTCCACGATGCGGATGCGCGGCCGGAAGGCAAGACCTTTGCGGAAAGCACCAGGAACCTCAACGAGATCGTCGATTACCTGCAGAAGAAGCAGGAAGAGACCGGCGTGAAGCTTCTCTGGGGCACGGCGAACCTCTTCTCCAACCGCCGCTTCATGTCAGGCGCCTCCACCAATCCGGATCCGGATGTGTTTGCCTATTCGGCAGCCACCATCAAGACCTGCATGGACGCCACGATGAAACTCGGCGGCGAGAACTATGTCCTATGGGGCGGCCGCGAAGGTTACGAGACGCTGCTCAACACCGACCTCTCCCGAGAGTTCGACCAGATGGCGCGCATGCTGCACATGGTGGTGGAGTACAAGTACAAGATCGGCTTCAAAGGCACGATCCTGGTCGAGCCGAAGCCGCAGGAGCCTACCAAGCACCAGTATGATTACGACGTCGCGACTGTCTATGGCTTCCTGAAGAAGTACGGCCTCGAAAACGAAGTGAAGATGAATATCGAGCAGGGCCACGCGATCCTTGCCGGCCACACCTTCGAGCATGAGCTGGCGCTTGCCAACACGCTCGGCATCTTCGGCTCTATCGACATGAACCGCAACGACTACCAGTCCGGTTGGGATACCGACCAGTTCCCCAACAATGTCCCGGAAATGGCACTTGCCTATTACCAGGTCCTGCAGGCTGGCGGCTTCACCACCGGTGGCACAAACTTCGACTCCAAGCTGCGTCGCCAGTCGCTCGATCCGGAAGATCTGCTGATCGGCCATATCGGCGGCATGGATTGCTGCGCCCGTGGTCTGAAGGCTGCGGCGAAGATGGTGGAAGACGGCGCGCTCTCCAAGCCGCTTTCTGAGCGCTACGCCAAGTGGGACCAGCCGGAAGCCCAGAAGATGCTGCGCGGCGAAATGAAGCTGGAAGAGATCGCGGCCAAGGTGGAGCGGGAAAACATCAACCCCGAGCCGAAGTCCGGTCGCCAGGAATATCTCGAAAACGTCGTCAATCGCTACGTTTGAGGTTTTGGCCGGTAGAGACCGGTTGTTGCAGTTGCTTCACCCAGGACGTGCGTTCGGGGTGAAGTCTTTTACTCCCTCATTCCCGTGCTCGTCACGGGAATCCAGCCGACGCGCGTCTGCGCGGCGAAAAGACGCCCTGCCAGACCAAAGACTTGGTCTGACTGGATTCCTGTGACAAGCACAGGAATGAGGGTGGATGCTTCAGACCAACTCTTCCGCACGCGCCTCCAATAGCGCGAGGATTTCACACCCGCACATCCCCCCGATACACATTCGGCGTCGTCCCCGTCAGCCGTCCGAAAATCTTGCGAAACGCCGCGGGGTCGGTGTAGCCGACGGACCAGGCGATGGATTCGATGGAGCCGTTAGTGGTTTCCAGCAATTGCCGCGCCTTCATGATGCGGACATTCTGGTGATACTCGGTGAGCTTCAGTTTCGTGGCGCGGAAGAAGCGGCGTTGCAGGGTGCGCTCCGAGAGGTTCACGCCGTCTGCCAGTTCGCCAACGCTCTTTTGCAATTCCGGGGTGGCGTGGAACTGGTGCTGGATCTGCAGCACCTCGCGGTCGCCATGGTCGAATCGCGGCAGGAAGGCCTTGTAACGGGCCTGGCTGGCGCGCGGCGGATCGACGATGAGGAAGCGGGCGGTCTCCAGCATCACCGTCTGGCCGAGAAGTTTTTCCACGAGCAGCAGGCCGAGATCGGCCCAGGCGAGGATGCCGCCTGCGGTGATCACGTCGCCGTCGTCGATGATCATATTGTCGGGTGCCACATCGATGCCGGGAAAGCGCTCTGACAGCCTGTCGGCAAAGGCCCAGTGGGTGGTGGCCCGCCGCCCGTTGATGAGGCCGGTTTCGGCCAGCACGAAAGCGCCGGCACAGACCGAGCAGACGGTCACGCCTTCGGCATGTTGTGCTGAAAGCCACTGTGAGGCGGGCGTCATGCTCTGCATCTTCTCCGGCATGACAATGCTGGGCGGCGCGATGACGTAGCGCAGTGCATGGGGCTCGCCCGGATGCGAATCCCAGATGCAAGAGACCGTGTCGCCTTCCATCTTCCAATGACTGATGCGGATGCCGGTTTCACCGGCGCGACCTTCCAGCGCCATCGCCCAGCTGGACGCGAGGCTGAAGAGATCGGTCAGCCCGTAGATCGCGGCCAGCTGACAGTCTGGATAGATGAGTAGCGCAATTTCGATAGTGCTGATATTCGTATCGACGGTCGTCGCGACATCCGTCTCGACACCTTTTTCCAGCATTTGCACCATTGTCACTTTTGCCTTCTATAAAGTCGTTTGCGCCACGTGTTTTGTGTAGAGCAAGGCGCTAGCTTGTTCAAGTCAACAGCAACCAGACAGGCACCGACAGGAGAGCGCGATGACGGAACCAGGGACAACCAATGACGCCAACCGCTTTTTCGTGTCGAGGCGCAGTGTCTTGATCGGAGGTGCCGCCCTCGCAGGCGCCGCACTCTCGCCACTCGATTTTTCATCCGCCTCTGCAGCAACCAATTTAGCACAAGGAGATATCAACATGGGTTACGTTACCACCAAAGACGGCGTGCAGATCTTCTACAAGGACTGGGGTCCAAAGGACGCGCAGCCGGTTGTCTTCCACCATGGCTGGCCGCTGTCTTCCGACGACTGGGACGCGCAGATGCTGTTCTTCCTTGCCAACGGCTACCGCGTCGTTGCCCATGACCGCCGTGGACATGGCCGCTCGGAGCAGGTGTCCGAAGGTCACGACATGGACCATTACGCCGCCGACGCCTTTGCTGTCGTCGAGGCGCTGGACCTGAAGAGCGCCATTCATATCGGCCACTCCACCGGCGGCGGCGAAGTTGCCCGCTATGTGGCCAAGCACGGCGAACCGGCAGGGCGCGTTGCCAAGGCGGTTCTGGTCTCCGCCGTTCCGCCGCTGATGCTGAAGACCAAGGCCAACCCGGAAGGTCTGCCGATCGAAGTGTTCGATGGTTTCCGTTCCGCACTTGCCGCCAACCGCGCGCAGTTCTTCCGCGACGTTCCGGCTGGCCCCTTCTATGGCTTCAACCGCGATGGTGCTAAGGTGCATGAAGGCGTGATCCAGAATTGGTGGCGTCAGGGCATGATGGGCGGCGCGAAGGCCCATTACGATGGCATCAAGGCGTTCTCCGAAACCGACCAGACGGACGACCTGAAGGCGATTGGCGTTCCGATGCTGGTGCTGCATGGCGAAGACGACCAGATCGTTCCGATTGCGGACTCCGCTCAGAAGTCGATCAAGCTTCTGAAGAACGGTGAGTTGAAGACGTATCCGGGCTTCTCCCACGGCATGCTGACGGTCAATGCCGACGTGCTGAACGCCGATCTTCTGGCCTTCGCCAAGAAGTAAAAACCTAAACGAAGGGCCGCTGGCGGGGCAAATGCTCTGCCAGCGGCCCTTCGTCGTTGAACCTTGGGGCCTCACGAAACTGTGATGGTGACGAGCGCTGCAATTTCTGATGTTTAAGCGGTCTCTGCCATTGGAGATTGCCCATGCCCGCTTATGCCATTCTCGCTCTTGCTGTGATCAGCGAAGTCGTCGCGACCATGTCGCTCAAGGCATCGAAAGGGTTCACCGTCCTCGTCCCCTCCATCGCCGTCGTCATCGGCTATGGCGCTGCCTTCTTCTTCCTGTCGATGATCCTCGATCGCATTCCGGTGGGTGTGGCTTACGCCATCTGGGCCGGTGGCGGCATCCTTTTGACGGCGACACTCGGCTGGTTCGTCTTCGGCCAGCGCGTGGATTTCTGGGGCTTTGTCGGCATGGCATTCATCCTCGCCGGCGTGATCATCCTCAATCTGCTGTCGAAATCGTCCGTGCATTGAGCGGCCACAAACGCCTGCAAAATCGCATGGTTACATTTCTGTGCCTTCTTGTGTGCGGCGCAACAGACCCTATCTGTATCTGCGTTTCAAAGGGCTTCAGACCGCGCATTGACGCGCATGGCTGGCCCGCCAAGGAGTTTCTATGCTGATCGATAAACTGAACTGGCGTTATGCCACGAAGAAGATGGACCCTGCCAAGGCTGTGTCCGAGGACAAGGTGGACCGCATCATCGAGGCGGCGCGTCTGGCTCCGACGTCCAGCGGCCTGCAGCCCTTCGAAATCATCGTCGTCACCAATCCGGACGTTCGCGCCAAAATCCAGGAGATCGCCTGGAACCAGGCGCAGATCACCGATGGTTCGCATCTCTTGGTCTTCGCCGCCTGGGACAATTACACGCCAGAGCGCATCAACCACATGTTCGATCTGACGAACGAAGAGCGCGGCTTCAAGAACGAAGGCTGGGAGAAGTACCGTCAGTCCCTTCTCGACAGCTATCCGAAACGCGACCCCGAGGTTAATTTCGAGCACGCCGCTCGTCAGGCCTATATCGGCTTCGGCATGGCCGTCGCACAGGCTGCCTTCGAAGGTGTGGATGCAACGCCGATGGAAGGCTTCGATCCCGCCAAGCTGGACGAGATCCTCGGTCTTCGCGAAAAGGGTCTGCGCTCGGTGACGATCCTGCCGCTTGGCTATCGCCAGGAAGAGGGCGACTGGCTGGTCAATCTGAAGAAGATCCGCCGTCCGCTGGATCAGTTCGTCTCGAAGATAGAGTGACCGGATTTCGGCTTTTCGGGCAGATTTTTCCGCCATTCGCGGATAATTGAAATATCCTGCCTATAAATTGGTATCGCATACGGGCATGTATGCGATACACAAATGGCTTACACGCTATGTCCTCCACGGACTTCGGCGGAAAGCCATCACCCTTGGAAAGTCGACCATGCTCTCAGATGTCTTTCATTGTCGAATGTGCCAGATGGCGGCATGACCGGTTGTGGCCCGATGGGCCGGTTGCCGCAATGAAAAGACGCAACTCCTCAAGAGCAATGGCATGAATTCCGAAATTTCAAAGAGCGCAGAGCGCTCGGTCCCGACATCGACAGCCGACCCGATGGTGGTCTTCGATGCCGTCACCAAGACCTTTGGTGGCAGCGGCAGCCAGTCTGCCTTTACGGCGCTGGCGGGCGTCGATTTCATCGTTCCGCGCGGTGGCATATCCGGCATTATCGGCCGTTCGGGTGCCGGCAAATCCACCATGATCCGCCTCGTCAACGGGCTGGAACGACCGACGTCGGGCAAGGTGGTGGTGGATGGCGTCGATGTCGGTGCGCTGGACGAGAGCGGCTTGCGCACCCTTCGCCGTTCCGTCGGCATGATCTTCCAGCATTTCAACCTGCTGTCGTCGCGTACCGCTTATGACAATGTCGCGCTGCCGCTGGAAATTTCCGGCGTCTCGAAGGAGGGCATCAAGCGCAAGGTCGGGCCGCTGCTCGATCTGGTCGGGCTGGGTGACAAGGCAAAGCGCTATCCGGCGGAGCTTTCCGGCGGGCAGAAGCAGCGTGTGGGCATAGCGCGTGCGCTTGCCACTGAGCCGAAGCTGCTGCTCTCCGACGAGGCGACGTCCGCGCTCGACCCTGAGACGACACAATCGATCCTGGAACTGTTGAAGCGCATCAATGCAGAACTCGGACTGACCGTGCTGCTCATCACCCATGAGATGGAAGTGGTGAAGACCATTGCCTCGCAGGTTGCCGTCATCGACAAGGGCCTGATCGTCGAGCAGGGCTCCACCTTCGATATCTTCACGAACCCGCGCCATGAAACGACCCGCAGCCTGTTGTCATCCGCCGTCGGCGTCAAGCTGCCGCATTGGGTGACCTCCGGCCTGAAGAGCGAACCGGGGGGCCTAAGTGACCGCATTCTGGTGCGCCTGGTTTTCTTCGGCGATACGGCCTTCCAGCCGCTTACCGCCCGTCTCGTCAACGAGATCGGCCCTGATGTGAATATTCTGGCCGGAACCATAGAAGAGATCGCCGGTGCGCCCTTCGGCTCGCTGGTCGTCTCTTATCCCGCAACACCGGATGTGCTGGCGCGGGCCAAACGCGTCTACGACGAAACGGGTCTGACGACGGAGGTGCTTGGCTATGTCGCCTGATATGCTGTTCAACATTCTCCTCAAGGGCCTGATCCAGACGCTGCATATGGTGGCGGTGTCCGGCATCGTCGGTTCGCTGCTTGGCTTGCCCATCGGCATCTTCCTTGCCACCAGCGGCAAGGGCGAACTGTTCGAAGCGCCGATGGCAAACCGCATCATCGGCTTCATCGTCAATGCGGCGCGCTCCACACCCTTCATCATTCTGGTGGTGGCGATCATTCCCTTCACCCGACTGGTCGCCGGAACCTCGATCGGTACCAATGCCGCCATCGTGCCGCTGACGGTGGCCACCGTGCCCTTCATTGCAAGACTGGTGGAAGCGGCCATCCGCGAGGTGGACAAGGGGCTGATCGAGGCAGCGCGTGCCATGGGAGCCACACCGCTCCAGATCGTCACCAAGGTGCTTCTGGCCGAAGCCAAGCCCGGCATCACGCTGGCGCTGACGCTGACACTCGTCAGCCTCATCGGTTACTCGGCAATGGTCGGTGCCGTCGGCGGCGGCGGGCTCGGAGACCTCGGCATCCGCTACGGCTATCAGCGCTTCATGCCGGATGTGATGCTGGCGGTGGTCGTCGTTCTCATCGTGCTGGTGCAGCTGGTGCAGAGCGCCGGTGACGCGCTCGCCCGCAGCTTCGACAAACGCAACCGCAAGAATTGACATTCAACATGCGGGGGTTCGCCCCACGCTCAAGAGATAACAAACTAAAGGAGACACCTCATGAAAAAGCTTATCATCGCTGCTTCTCTCGCAGCACTGTTTGCCGGCAGCGCGCTGGCGGAAACCATCAAGATCGGCGTCACGCCTGCCGAACATGCGCAGATCATGGAGCAGGTGAAGAAGGTTGCCGCGACCAAGGGTCTCGATATCGACATCCTCGAATTCTCCGACTACGTCGTGCCGAACCAGGCGCTGGCCGATGGCGAGCTGCAGGCCAACTCCTTCCAGCACCAGCCTTACCTCGACAATCAGATCGCTGATCGCAAGTTCGATCTCGTCAGCGTCGGCACCACCATCACCACGCCGATGGGCGTCTACTCCAAGAAGGTGAAGAGCCTGGACGAGCTGAAGGATGGCGCGACCGTCGGCATTCCCAACGACCCGACCAATGGCGGCCGCGCACTTCTGGTGCTGGCGTCCAAGGGGTTGATCAAGGTGAATGAAGCTGTTGGCCTCAAGGTCACGCCAGCCGACATTACCGAGAACCCGAAGAACATCCAGATCGTCGAACTGGATGCCGCACAACTGCCGCGCTCGCTGGATGATACCGATGCATCGGTGATCAACACCAACTACGCAACGGCTGCCGGTCTGAACCCGAAGAAGGATTCGATCGCCATCGAAAGCGAAAAGTCTCCCTATGCGAATGTGATTGCCGTGCGCGCAGAAGACAAGGACAAGCCTTGGGTCAAGACGCTGGTCGAATCCTACCACAGCCCGGAAGTGAAGAGCTTCATTCTTGAGAAGTATAACGGCACCGTCATCCCGTCCTGGTAACAGGCTGTCCTAAGGTTCAGATCGGTCGATTGCTGATGGCATGGCCGCCCTTGCGATGACGTGTAGAAAATCGCCCCTTCCGCAACCGCCGAAGGGGCTTTTTCTTGCCCAGGTGGCAGAATTGTACGTTTTGTACCAAGTTTCTGCGCACACCCTTAATCTCTTTTGAATGTTTCGCCCGCACCATGGCCTTTTAAGAGAGTGTGCAAGTACGTTTAGTGTGGGGCAGGGCAGCATGAGGATGATCGGCAGGAGATCTGCGGTTGCAGGTGTTCTTTTCGCCTTTGCGCTGATCGTCATCCTGATCACAGCGCTCGTTCTCTCAGCACTCACCAATGTCACACAGATGGCCAACCGGCTTGACGAGGAACGGTCTCTCCAGACGGCACGCGGTGCGCTGTCCACGTTTGTGCAGCAGCTTGGTGCGACGCTGAATGATTACGCCGCTTGGGACGATGCCGCCCGTTTTGTGTATGCGGCCGATGGCGCTGACTGGATCATCAGCAATTACGGCAACATGACCGTCAATAGCGAGCTATTCGATACCGCGGTCGTTCTGGACGATCGGGACGGCGTGCTGCTGGCCTATCAGAATGGCGCGCCTGCACCCTGGAGCGTCGGCTCCTATTTCGGTGCCAGCATTTCTGAAATGATCAACCGGATCCGCAATGCTGGACCGGGGACCAAGCCCGAAATGGCTGGCTTCATCCGCACGCGTGATGGCATTGCCGCCGCCGGTGTGGCGCTGGTGCGCAAGAAATCCGGTGAGCTCGACCCCGCGCTCGGCAAGCGCTACCTGGTGTTCGTTCGCCATCTGACCGATGACAAGGTCGCCAAGCTCGGCCAGACCTATCTGGTCAATGGGCTGTCGCTGGAACCCGGCCTTGCGGCCACACCCTATTATGTCGATATCGTCGATCCGCATGGCGATATCCTTGGCAAGCTGACCTGGACCTCCACCATGCCGGGCGATGTTAGCCTCAACGAGGTGCGCCCGCGGGTGCTGACCGCCTTTGCCATTGTCGGCGTCTTCTTCCTGGTGCTCTTCATCTTCGGCCTTGCCGTCATCCGCAAGCTCAGACGTGAGGAAGCGGTCATGCGCGAAGAGCTTCTGGTCGATCGCTTGAGCGGGCTGCATAATCGTCCCGGCCTGTTTCGTGGCCTGAAGCGCATGACGGAAGCGGCGAATGCGGACGGCTCCTATGTGGAACTCATCTATCTTGATCTCGATGGCTTCAAGGATGTGAACGATTCCTTCGGCCACGAGGTGGGAGATCTGCTGATCAAGGCGGTGGCCGCGGCCCTCAAGGTTCTCGCGCCGAAGGATGCTCTGCTGGCGCGCCTTGGCGGCGACGAATTCGCCGTTGCGCTGCAGGGTCCCAATGCCCGTATCGAGGGGCGCATGTTCTGCGACGCACTGCTGGAGCTCGTCTCCGAACCCTTCATGCTGGGTGACCGCGTTGCCGCAATCGGCTGCAGCATCGGCACGGCCGTCTCCAAGGGTGGCGATATCAATGGCGAGGAACTGCTGCGGCGGGCGGATATGGCCATGTATGAGGCGAAGGAAGGCGGTGGCGGCCGCTACTTCGCCTATCAGGTTGATCTCGACGCGCGCCGTGAAGAGCGCAAGCAGCTGGAAGCCGATCTGAAATACGGCATCGACAACAACGAAATCCGCGTCGCCTTCCAGCCAGTCGTTTCTACGTTGAGCCGCCGTATCATCGGAGTGGAAGCGCTTGCCCGCTGGAACCGCCCAGGCTATGGCCCGGTTTCGCCGGATGTCTTCATTGCAGCGGCGGAATCAGGCGGGCTGATCGACAAGCTCGGCATGCAGGTCATGCGCACGGCGCTCAAGGAAGCGGCCGGCTGGCCGGAGCTGAAGATCGCCATCAACATCTCGCCTGTCCAGTTCCGCAACCCAGCCTTCGCCGGACATGTGGTGCAGGTGCTGGACGAAACCGGCATTGCCCCGGAGCGGGTGATGCTGGAAATGACCGAAGGCTACTTCATTCATCATCCAGAGCGCGCCCAGGCCGTCATTGAAAAGCTGCAGCAGATCGGGCTCAGCATCGCGCTTGACGATTTCGGCTCGGGCTTTGCCAGCACCGGCTATCTGCGTCGCTTCGGTTTCGATCGGATGAAGATCGACAAGTCGCTGGTCGTGGCGCTGGAAGAGGGTGGTCGTTCATTGGAAATGCTCACCGCCACCGTGGCACTTGCCCGCTCGCTTGGAATTCCGGTGACGGCGGAAGGCATCGAAACCGAGGACCAGGCCGTCATCCTGCAAATCTGCGGCTGCGACGAACTACAGGGCTATCTCTTCTCCAAGCCGCTCCCTGCCGCAGGCATTCACGAGTTGCTGGCGCAGCAAGATGCGCCGATGGAGCAGTTGAAGGCTTCGTGATTTGTAGGGCGACTACCGCCCCAAATGCTTTTCGCCGCGCTTCTTGGCAATATCGATCTGCTTCTGGCGGTCGCGGAAGCGTTGGCGGTCTTCTTCGGTCCGATCGTTGTAACAGCTCGGGCAGGAGACGCCTTCTTCGAAGAGCGGTGACAGGCGCACCTCCTCGGTGATCGGGTTGCGGCAGGCGTGGCAAAGCTGGTGGTCGCCTTCGGCAAGACCGTGGACCACGGAGACGCGCTCGTCGAAGACGAAGCAGGCGCCTTCCCACAGGCTTTCTTCTTCCGGCACCTCTTCCAGATATTTCAGAATGCCGCCCTTCAGGTGGAAGACATCTTCAAAGCCCTGTTCCTTCATGAAGGCCGTGGCCTTTTCGCAGCGAATGCCGCCGGTGCAATACATGGCGATCTTCGGCTTGTTGTGCAGGCCGGGATTGTTCTTCACCCAATCGGGAAACTCGCGAAACGTCTTGGTCTGCGGATCGACCGCGCCCTTGAAGAGGCCGATTGCGGTCTCGTAATCGTTGCGGGTATCGATGACGATCGTATCCGGATCGGAGATCAGCGCGTTCCAGTCCTTCGGCTCCACATAGGTGCCGACGATCCGATTGGGATCGATATCCGGCACGCCCATGGTGACGATTTCCTTCTTCAGCTTCACCTTCATGCGCACGAAGGGCATTTTCGACGCGCGGCTTTCCTTGTGCTCGAGGCTCGCAAATTCCGGCTGGGCGCGAAGATAGGAGAGCACGGTCTGCACGCCTGCATCGGTTCCGGCAATCGTACCATTGATGCCCTCCGCTGCCAGAAGCAGCGTGCCCTTCACACCCTGTTCCTGACAGAGCTTGAAGAGGCTATCGCGCACGCTCTCGAACCGCGGGAAGCGAGCGAAGTGGTACAGCGCTGCCACGAGGAAATCGCCAGCGGCACCGGAGAGGGTGGAACTGGAAGACGTCGCCTCGGCGGTGGCGTCCGGGCGGAAGGATGTCGCAGTGTCGGTCATGGGCGCTGAAATACAGCCATCCGGGCGTGGTTGCAATCCTGATTGCGCTGGATTTGCTTGGGGCTCCGCGCAAGTTCACAGAGCTGGTCAAGAAAGCCATGGGTCGAACTCTGGCAAGTATCCAATCTCTTTGCTCCATTGATGTGGCCGAAAAATTCGTACCTTCTGTACGATTTCGATTGAAGCTCGGACAAAAATGTCCGAAAATCGAAATCCACACAGGGAGCAAAAATGAAGCGCGAGCAGTTTCTTCGAGAGCTTCGCAAGATCGCCAAAGACAGGCAACTCGACTTGGAGATTTTCGAAGACAAGGGAAAAGGTTCGCATTATCGGGTAAAGCTCAATGGCAAGATGACAACCATCAAGTCCGGTGAACTCACACCCACTTATGTGCGACTGGTGAGAAAGCAGCTTGGCATCGATTGATGCAGCACCCCGTCAGTTGGACTGCGCACAAAGGAAGTTGAGGAACGCATGTTGTTCAAATACATAGCGACTATCGAAGAAGATCCTGATGGCGGTTTCGTTGTGACCTTCGCAGATGTGCCGGAAGCCATCACCGCGGGTGAGACGAGAGAAGAAGCGCTGACCAATGCGCGGGAAGCGCTGGGTCTTGCCCTTCGTGGCATCCTTCAGGACGGTGGCAACCTTCCTGAGCCAGCGGCAAAGCAAGGAACGCCGGTGTCTGTCGAAGCGGATGTTGCGCTCAAGCTGGGCGTGATCCAGGCATTCAAGTCGTCGGGTATATCCAAAAGCGAGTTGGCGCGCCGCATCGGCAGGGAAGAGAAGGAAGCACGCAGAATTCTCGATCCCGATCACGCCACCAAGATCGGTCTGCTTCAAGAGGCCTTGCACGTGCTGGGTATGGAAGTGACCGTTTCCGTTCAGCGTGCGGCATAAATCAACCGGATCGCCATCTTCGGTAGCGAAGGTCGAAAGCATTTGCGAGTGCTGGGCTCAGGCCTGGAAGCATCCGCCGCCCTATCGCGCCGCATGCTTCCACAAAAGCGCGACGATCTCGGCCTCGCGGGCGGCCGTCTCGGCGAAGACGTGGTCGGCGAGTTTCAGGCTTTCTTCGCGCAGTGCCTGCTGTCGGTCGATGATGGCGTCGAGCAGCAAAGCGAGGGTTTCGCCGCCTGCGAAGCTGTCCGGTTCACGGTCCGCGAAGGCGGCGAGTACGGAGAGGTCGTGTTCGTGGCCCAGCAGTTTGACCAGTTGCTTGGCGTCCGCCCTCTTGGCGCGCATGGCGGATGGCCAGAGCTTTTGTAGCAGCGCCAGATGCATCCAGTAGACCTGGCCGCTTTTGCGCAGGTCGTGAAAATACTCGTCATGGGCTTGCCCGTGGCAGAGGCCCAAGGCATCGAGCGCCTTGCGACGCTGCTTTTCCCACGTCTTGCGGATCATCTTCAGCGCGGTCTTTTCGCCGTGAGAGAGCGACAAGGCTGAGAGTGCTTCCTTGCCGTCTTCGCAGGACTGGATGGCGTCTTCGATCCGCTTTGGTAGGTCGCCATCCTCGTGGGTTGCGGCATCACGGCGCCTGCTCAACACATCATGGGCAGTTGCCAACGCGTCGCGCTCGGCATCGGAGCGGGCGACGCCTTGCAGATAGGTGATGGTTTCCACCAGCGCTGCGGCATCGCGCGCGGCTGACAGGGAGCGGGCGATATCGCGGAAGCGGGCGTTTTCCGCCTTGCGGAAATCCGGCGCCTCCTTTTCGAGGAAGCGATAGAGCGCCCGGATGCGCTTGAATTTCTTGCGGGCATCATGCACCGCACGGTCCGTTCCGTCCGGTTGATCTTTCAAAAGCGCGATGGCGTCGTCGATGAGCTCTCGCCCGGTATGCTTGATCTCCTCGACGAAGGAGCGGGTGGGATCAATCCTGAAGGACATGGCACAGCTCCCCGCTCAAATCTTCCAAGGCCATATGCTGGTTGGAATAGCGCCGGTCGCCGGTAACTTCCGGGCCAAGCCATGCGGGAAGTGCCGGACGGTCGGTTTCCTGCTTCATCTCGACTTCTGCAACGACGAGACCGCGATACAGCCCGTCGAAGACATCAACCTCCCAGACAAAGCCTTCGTGATCCACCGTATAGCGGGTCTTTTCGATGACGATGCCAAGCGCTGTGGTCATCAATTCGCGGGCGTCTTCGACCGTGATGGGGTATTCGTATTCGTCGCGCACAAGCGCACCGGTGCCGATCTTGATGGTGAGCCGGGCATCGGTATCGTCCATGATCCGAACGCGGACCGAGCGGTCTTCCATGGAGGCGATATAGGCTTGCTGGAACGATTTCCGAGACGTCGTTTCTCGCTGCCACTCATCGTTGCGGACCAGAAACTTGCGTTCGATTTCTTTTGCCATTCAACACCCTGCGCTGTTTTGTCGGGACGGTAAACCAAGTAGTTGTCATGAAAAAGCAATAAATGAGAAATCGTTGGCCCGGCCTCGACACGGCGGAATGGTCGCGGTATTTGAAAGCGCAATTTCAATCGATACAAAAGCGGGAGATAACGCCGTGGCCCAGGACTCCGAAAAGCTTCTTTCCATCCTGAAACTTCAACCTGTGGTGCCCGTGCTGATCGTGGACGATCTGGCCTCTGCCGTGCCGCTGGCCCGCGCGCTGGTGGAAGGCGGTCTGAAAGCCATCGAGATCACCATGCGCACGCCTGTCGCACTCGATGCCATCCGCGCCGTCGCCGCAGAGGTGGAAGGTGCGCATGTGGGCGCCGGCACCATCTTGAACGCCAAGGATTTCGATGCCGCCGCCAAGGCCGGTTCCACCTTCATCGTCAGCCCCGGCGTCAACAAGAGCGTTCTCGACGCTGCGGAAAGCTCCAACGTGCCGCTGCTTCCAGGTGCCGCCACCGCCAGCGAAGTCATGGTGCTGCGCGATGCGGGCTACAAGGTTCTGAAATTCTTCCCTGCGGAACAGGCCGGTGGTGCGCCTTACCTGAAAGCGCTTTCCTCTCCGCTCGCCGGCACCGTGTTCTGCCCGACGGGTAGCGTCTCGCTGAAGAACGCCAAGGATTATCTGTCGCTGCCGAACGTCGTCTGCGTTGGCGGTTCGTGGGTTGCGCCCAAGGAACTGATCGCAGCGGGCGATTGGGCGGGCATTACCAAGCTTGCAGCCGAAGCCGCAGCGCTTCGCGGCTGATCGCTCGTTCATGCCGTTCACGACGGCGTGAAGATCCCTGCCATTTGTAATCGGCCGTACACTCCCTATCTCCTGTTTCGACATTGACGCAAACAGGAGATTTTGATGTTCGACGCGAAAAAGCTTCTCGACCAGTTTTTGGGTTCGCAGGTGCCTGGGCTGTCAGGAAGCGTGCGGGACCGTGCAGGCCAAGCCGCAGAGATTGCGAAGAACAATCCGATGAAGGCCGGCGCACTGGCCGCAGCCATTTTCGGCACCAAGACGGGCCGCAAGCTTGCGGGCAATGCCGCCGCCGTCGGCGGTATCGCCGCCATCGCCGGTCTTGGCTATCTCGCCTACCGCAACTATCAGTCCGGCAAGTCGCCGCAGGCAGTGACCCAGCCGCAGCCGACGCAGGAGCTTTTGCCGCCGCCGGTCGATTCCCCGTTCCACCCGCAGTCTCCCGCGCTGTCCAACAGTTTCGCGCTGACGCTGGTGCAGGCGATGATTGCCGCGGCCAAGGCTGACGGCCATATCGACGCAGGCGAACGTGCCCACATCATGGAGAAGGTCAAGGTCTCCGGTCTCGACCATGAGGCGGAAGCCTTCATCGAGAAGGAACTGGCCGATCCGCTGGATATCGACGCGCTGGTGGCTGCGGCAACGACCGAAGAGCAGAAGGTGGAAATCTACACCGCCTCGCGTCTCACCATCGAGCCGGACAGCCGGGCCGAGCGCGGCTATCTCGATCTTCTTGCCGGTCGTCTTGGCCTTCCGGATGCGCTGGTGGAGCATATCGAAGCCACCGTTTCGGCTGCCAAGGTCTGATCGATCAAATTATTCCATATCAGAGGTCGGTTGTCTTTGATCGATGGCTGACCTATTCCTCTGGGTGGAACCGCTCAGGAGGAAACATGCGCGATCTCAGCCAGTTCAAAGGATGTCCAGCACCGCAGCCGGTGACGCTCGAAGGCCGGTTCGTGACCGCCGTTCCCTTTGATCGAGCGGCGCACCAGCAGGCGCTTTGGGATGCGCTTGGCGGGCTCGGCACCAATGAGCTGATCAAATATTTCCCCAACGAGCCTTTTGCCGATGCGGCCGCCTTCAGCGACTGGATCGAGAGCATGGCAACGAGCTTGCAATGGGTGACACTGGTCTTCATCGAAAATGCGAGCAGCGACGTCGTCGGCATGGCAACCTATATGCGGCCCGATCCGAAGAATGGCGTGGTCGAGGTGGGCTCGGTTGCCCATGGCCCGAAGATGAAGCGCTCGCCGCTTGCCACCGAAGCCCATTATCTGATGGCGCGGCATGTCTTCGACGATCTCGGTTACCGCCGTTACGAGTGGAAGTGCCACAATGAGAACGAGCCGTCCAAGACAACGGCCAAGCGCTACGGCTTCACCTTTGAAGGCGTCTTTCGCCAGCACATGATCTCCAAGGGCAAGAACCGCGATACGGCGTGGTTCTCGATCATCGACAGCGAGTGGCCGGTGATCCGTCAGGCCTTCGAGGCATGGCTTTCGCCAGAGAACTTCAACGAAGACGGAACGCAAAAGCGCAAGCTGGAAGATATCCGTGCCGATCTTCCCGCCGGGGCTCCAGCATGAGCGGCAAGGATACGACATCGGCCGCCATTGCCGCCATCGCCATCATCCTCGGCTTCGGGTTTCTGTTCTACATCATCCCGACAGTGACGCTGTGGCTTGCCAATACCTATTCGGTGTGGCTGGCGGCGGCCTTCGATGTTGCGGCGGTGCTCGCCTTCTTCTTGGTCTTCTGGCTACGGGCGCGCTACCAGCGGCGGGGTTGACTGCCTAAAGCGATGGCAATCGCGCCTGCCCAAAAATTCTGCATTTGGCCTTTTCTTGCACCTTCTTTCGGCGCAATTCCAAATGATGTATAGCGGCGGCATTTAAGATGCTGCTCTGTATATTTTGGTGACTTCATGGACTGGAATGTGGCCGAAAGGCCGTTGGAATTGACCGTTTTTGCGCCGATTGCCCCGTCGCTTCCCGTCCGAGAGGATGAACCTTACGCCCGCGACGAGATGTTGCAGGAAATTTTTGAGCAGACGGCCAGGCGCTATCCGTCCAAACTTGCGCTTCGGCTTCTGGGAAACGATCCCGAATATAGCCGCCGGACTGAGCTGACCTACGGGCAACTGGCTGAACGCGCCATTCGCTTTGCCCGCACGCTGCAGACCATGGGGGTGAGACGTGGCGATCGCGTTGTCATCTGCCTGCCGCGCGGGCTCGATCAGTATATGGCGATCCTCGGTACGCTCTGGGCCGGTGCCTGCTATGTGCCGGTGGACTGGACCTATCCGCAGGACCGTATCGACTTCATTGCCGAAGATAGCGGCGCCACGCTGATCGTGACCGATGCCGAACGTGCCGGTGCCATGCGGGTGCAGACGCTGGTGGTCAACGAGACTCTGGGCGATCTTGCGGCGCAGGATGCGCTGCCGATCACGCGGGCCGAAATCGGCGCGTCTCCCGACGATCTCGCCTATATCATCTACACCTCCGGAACGACCGGTCGCCCCAAGGGCGTGATGATCTCGCATCGCAGCGCCTGCCATTTCCTGCGGGCCGAAGGCGCGATCCTGGCGATCGAGGACACCGACAAGGTGTTCGGCGGCTTCAGCGTGGCCTTCGACATGTCGATCGAGACCATGTGGAGCGCCTTTTCCGCCGGTGCCGAACTGTTGGTTGCCAACGAAGCGCTGCACAGAGCGGGCCCGGATGTGGCGATCACGCTGGCTGAGGAAAACGTCACCGTCTGGCACGTGGTGCCATCGCTCTTCACGCTGGTGGAAACCGAGCTTCCGACGCTGCGCATCGTCAATCTCGGCGGCGAAGCCTGCCCGCCGGATCTGGTGAACCGCTGGGCGCGCCCCGGCCTCCGCATCCTCAACACCTATGGTCCGACTGAAACGACGGTGACGGCCACATGGACGGAGGTGCAGCCTGGCCGCCGCGTCACCATCGGCCGGCCATTGCCGGGCTATACCGCCTGGATCGTCGACGACAAGCTTTGGCCGGTGAATGCCGGCGCCGAAGGCGAGCTTGTGATCGGCGGGCCGGGGGTCAGCTCCGGCTATGTGAACCGCCCCGATCTCACCGCAGACAAATTCGTCATGACGCCCTTCGACGGGCCGGACGGGCTTCCCGCGCGGATCTATCGCTCCGGCGATCTCGTGCGGCTCGATGCCGTCGGCGATATCGAATTCATGGGGCGCATCGATACGCAGGTGAAGATCCGTGGTTTCCGCGTCGAGCTTGCCGAGATCGAAGCGGTGATTGCCGAGGATTCCAGTGTCGCGCAGGCCGTGGTGCATCTCTTCCGCGATGATGACGGGTCCGAACTTCTCGCCGCCTTCCTGGTGGCGCGGGGCAGTGCGGTGATCGATATCGACGCTGCCCGCAAGCGCGTGGCTGACCGCTTGCCGAACTATATGCGGCCCGCCGCCTACCAGATACTCGATGCGCTGCCGACGCTGCCCGCCTCCGGCAAGGTGGACCGCAAGGCGCTTCAGCGCCCGGTGGTGGTGGCGTCCTCGGATCGCGAAGCTGTCGCGCCGCAGACGCCACTCGAAATGCAGCTGCATGCCATCTGGTCTGAGGCTTTCGCGCCGCAGAAGGTTTCCGTCGAAGACGACCTCTTCGAGGATCTCGGCGGCCATTCGCTGAAAGCCGCGCGTCTGGCGTCGGCCATGCGCAAGGCGCCCGGCCTCTCCGGTGTTTCCATTCAGGATCTCTACGCTGCGCCGACCATCCGCCGGCTTGCCGCGCGCCTGGGTGAGCACGTGATGGCCGAGAGCGCCGCCCTCGAGCCGTTCCACCGTGTCAGCACGTTCCAGAAGCGCCTCTGCTGGACGCTGCAGACCATCGCGCTGGTGCCGATCTATGCGGTGGCCGGGCTGCAATGGTTTTTCCCCTATCTGGCCTATACCTATCTGGTCGAAGATTTCGGCCGCGTTTCGGCGCTGCTGTTGAGCGGCTTGAGCTTCATTCTCATTCCGCCGCTTGGCATGGTCTTTGCGATCCTGGTCAAATGGCTGGTGATCGGCCGCTACAAGGCGGGCGATTATCCGCTGTGGGGCAGTTATTATCTGCGCTGGTGGTTCGTGCGCCGCCTTTCCGATATCATCGCCACACCCTATCTCAGCGGCACGCCGATGATCCGCTTCTATTACCGGCTGCTGGGTGCCAGGATCGGTCGTCGTGCCTTTATCGGCACCGTCGCCATCGACACCGCCGACCTCGTCAGCATCGGCGATGATGCAATCGTCAGCGATTATGCCATGCTCGCCACCAGCTCCGTCGAGCGCGGCCTCTTGCGCCTCGGCTCGGTCAAGATCGGCCGCAGCGCGTCCATCGGCACCATGGCGGTGATCGGGCGCAACTGCGTGGTGGGCGATGCTGCAGCGCTCGAGGATCTGTCTTCGCTGCCGATGAACCAGTCGATCCCCGCTGGCGAAAGCTGGAACGGCTCTCCGGCCAAATGCGCCGCCACGGGCCGTGTTGCCCGGCGTGATGACGAGGCGGGCTTCCTGCGCCGCTTTCTCGTCGGCGTCGGCCTGTTCATCGCCGCCGCCCTTCTTCCCGTGGTCGCCATCCTGCCGATTGCGCCCGGTCTGATCGCGATGATCGAAATCGACTGGAACACCGATGGCTATTCCTACCTGCTGATTTCGCCGTTCCTGGCGCTCACCTATATCGTGTTGATGTGCGTTCTGACCGTCTTTGCCAAGCGCCTGATCCTTGGGCCGGTGCGACCGGGGCGCTACTCGATCCATAGCTGGTTCTATCTGCGCTTCTGGTTCGTCCAGCAGGTGACGGATCTGGCGCTGGCACTGCTTCACCCGATCTATGCCACCCTTTACGTGCTGCCCTGGTATCGCGCACTGGGCGTCAGGATCGGCAAGCGTGCCGAGATCTCCACCGCCGCAAAGATCGTGCCCGATCTTGTCGATATCGGGCCGGAAAGCTTCATTGCCGATGGCGTGGTCTTTGGTGCGGCGCGCCATGAGCCCGGCATCATCGAGCTTGCGCATACCAGAATCGGCCGGCGTTCCTTCATCGGCAACTCCGCAGTGCTGCCGACCGGGGCCAAGATTGCTGATGGTACGCTGATCGGCGTGCTCTCCAAGCCGCCATCGGATGGCGGGGCCGAGAAGCCGGATGGCACATGGTTCGGTTCGCCACCGATTTCGCTGCCCGTGCGCCAGGCCGTCGGCCTGTTCGATGAGGGCGCGCGCTTCAACCCGCGGCCACGCCTCGTCGCCATGCGCCTTGCGATCGAGGCGATCCGGGTGATCCTGCCGCTCACCCTGTTTCTCGCCTTCTTCAGCATCCTGTTCTCCATCGTCGGCGATATTCAGGATTACGATGACAGCCAGACGCTGATCGCAGCCGTCTTCCCCTTCCTCTATATCGGCTTCGCGCTGGCCTCTGGTCTCTCGGTCGTGGCGCTGAAGTGGCTGGTGATGGGCCGCTACAAGCCGACGACCAAGCCGCTGTGGAGCACCTTCGTCTGGCGCACCGAACTGGTGACGGCAACTTACGAGAACCTGGCAGTGCCGAACCTTCTGCAGCCTTTGCGCGGCACGCCGTGGATCTCGGCCTATCTGCGCCTGCTCGGCTGCAAGATCGGTCGCGACTGCTTCATCGACACGACCGATGTCACCGAGCATGATCTGGTGCGCATCGGCGACGAGGTGGCTCTGAACGAGTTCTCCGGCCTGCAGACCCATCTCTTCGAAGACCGGGTGATGAAGGTCAGCAGCGTCACGGTGGGCGACCGCGCGGTGATCGGCTCCTACGCCATCGTTCTCTACGACGCCGAAATCGGCGAAGATGCTCAGCTTGGCGACCTTTCCGTCGTGATGAAGGGCGAAACGTTGCCGGCGGGCACCTCATGGGAAGGCTCTCCGGCGCAACCCGTGCGCAGCGCATGAGCGAGATCGTCTGGCTTTCCGGCGCGGACGATCTGACGATAGCCACCGGCGAGGCGTCGGTGGTGTGGCACCTGCGCCTCGACAGGCCCGAGACGGAACGACTGGCGGGGGGAGCATCGCTCTCCGCCGCCGATCTGCAGGATCTGGCGGCCAAGCCGGATGCCGGCATGCGGGCTCTGCGCCGACGCCTGGCGAAGATCCTTCTGGCGCGGCTCTCTGGCCTGCACCCGGACGAGATCATCATCGGCAGAGGCGCATTCGGCGCGCCGCAGGTCCTCCATCCACAAAGCTGGCACATCAGCCTCGCCGGACGATTTCCCCACTGCCTGATCGGCCTCAGCCGGACCCCCATCGGCGTGGATATCGAACCGCTTGATGCCGAACCGCCGCCCGAAGACAGCTTTACCCCCACCGAACGACTGGCCCTTCAAGGGGCCACGGATAAAACGCTCGTCACCCGCTGGACGGCAAAAGAAGCCCACGCCAAATGCCTCGGCGTCGCGTCGCGCATCGATGCAGCTGAGATGGAGACGGTGGCTTCCGGTGACGGATTGCGGGTAGTTTCGAGGGATGGGGAGACGAATGTGTGCGTGCGGGTGGAGGCAGGGGGGGTCTGGTCTGTTGCGACGGTATCCGATCCGGAATCATGACACGGATTTCAGGCACACCGTCAATTTCATCGTCTGAGCGCTCAGAAAACGTGCTTATTGGGAGCTGTCATCATCCGTCGCTCGACGCGAACTGCAGACATCACCAGTTCGCCTGTCAATGAAGGCGCTCTCGAACCAGCTCTTCTCGTCTAGCCATCGCTTTTTCAAGAAGCCAACTATCCTTCGAGCGTATTCGAAGGCTCACGGATAGAAGCAACGACCGTGTTTCCTCGCTAAGTAGCCAAGAGCGAGTTTCCTTCATAGTGGTCTCAGGCACATCCTCCCAATAGCCTCGCTCAGAGGGATCGCTCTCGAAAAGACAGCTTGACACGAGTAGATGGGCAACTTGAAGGCCGCAACAGTCATCATTTGATGCGAGGACGTCGGTCCGTAAGCCACTAGGGTCAATGTTCAGTATCGCAAGGCTGACGAGCCAATCACCGGCAAGGACATCATCCGTATGCCGCTTGAAAGCATCCGTGCAGGCATGGATAAAAATTTCCTCAAGGGACCGTTGCTCGTTTTTTGGCCATGTCCGCCATGCCGCCATCTCCAACTTGAGAGCGATCATCTGAGGCTCCACGGCACCGGGCTCCGTTGCAAGCTCAAGGAGCCGTGGAAGGAAATGCTTGTAATCCTCGATAGTGCCGACCGTCGTTAGTGCCGCCAATGCATATTCTTGAACATCCCTAGCATCGAGAAGCCTTAGCGGCTTTGAGCTCAGTTGGTTCAGTAGCAATTTTGGATCGCGTAGCGGCGAAGCGTCAAGAAACAGCGGACGGCCGTATCGAGCAAACACGTCATAAGCACCGTCAATCTGTTGGCTTAGTTTGAGCGCATCAAGCACGGCTAATCCTATTTATCAGTTTCGCTATCGCAAGCATTGATAGTCACCAGCGATGATCAACCCTGCTTTGCGTCGAGGAGGCTAGGCCCGTCGGGGTAAGAAGGAGATCAACTTTTGCTTTGCATCAGCTAATGCATCGGAAAACGTTGCAAAGTCGATGAGGAGAGGAGCGGTGGCGGGGTCGCTGTCCCGATAGCGAGAATAAATGCTCACCTCGAACTGATCCATAGATCGCTCTTGGCTCACCACCACCATCTCGCCGTTGTCGAAGAGGATTTCAGCGACTAGTTCTTCATATGCCGTGTCTGAGGTTATCGCAATTTGGTAGTTCAGTTGAACCGCTCCCCTCTATGGTCTTCCTTAAAAGACGAGGATAAGCAGACATCTGGATGTACGCAATGGGCCAGAATTCACACCGCAGGTCCTATCAATATTCGTAATGTCCCAGCCTCATGCTCTCCCCCCCCCCCCCGCATAGGGGGTGGAAACGGATTTCATTCATGCGGACCAGCGCGACAATCGTCTTAAGGCTGCGCCCGAACCACGACATTTCTGCCCTGGTCCTTTGCCGAGTACAATGCCGCGTCGGCGCGCAGGAGAAGCTCTTGCAGTCGCTCGGTCGGTCGGGCCTGGGCGACGCCGAAGCTGCCGGTGATGCGCCCTTTGGGCAAGGGCTCGACCACGCGACTTTCGACAGCGTGGCGCAAACGTTCTGCCACTGTTTCCGCCGCTGCGAGGTCGGCGCCGGGCAAGACGATGCAGAACTCTTCGCCGCCCATTCTTGCAGCGTAGTCGTAAGGGCGCAGGTGATCCTTCACGGCTTCGCCGATGGCCATCAGAACATTGTCGCCGGCATCGTGGCCGTATTCATCATTGATGCGCTTGAAGTGATCGAGATCGAAGAGGATGAGAGACACGGCTTCTTCGGGCCGTGCGGCCTTGGCGCGAATGATCGGCATCTGCTCCATCAGCGCGCGGCGGTTTCCCAGCCCGGTGAGAAAATCCGTAGTTGCCTGATGTTTCAATTGCTTGGTCAAAGTCTCGACCTGCAAGAGCGTCGCGCGCGCAATATCGGTCACCGTGCCGATCTCGTCAGGCGACTTTGGATAGAGCTTCAAAATCCCCTTGTCCTCCGGATACCGCTTCATGGCATCCGCCAGCAGGTTGAGAGGCCTGAGCAGCCGCCAGATCGCAAAAAGGCACAGCGACGTGCCGACCAAGGTAGCGACGAGAATGAGAAGGAGAACCGACAACATGCTGAGCTGAAAACCCATCGACAGATAGGCGACAAGCGCAATCAGCGGCACGTGGACGCTGACGAAGCAGACAAGAAAGGTTTTCGCGACAAAGGACGATTTGATCTTGGTCACGAGCACCTCAGGCTGCGGCTTGTATTAACGCTGCCTCATTTAGTGGCATAAACATGAGAATCCTAGACCATTTTCTGGTGGGCGACATTTCGCAGCGAGTGGCTTGCATCGACACGAGAGGCGCGTACGTCCTATTGAACGATCTCGTTCAGGATGTCAGTTTTGCAAGGCGCCGCTTGTCATGCGCCACCAGCAGAGAGCGATCTGAGCGCCGAGGACAGATAGCGTTCCGTCAGTTCGAATTTTCTCGCCTTTGCCAGATCGATCGCAGCGCCAATATGCAGTTCCAATCCTTCAGCCCCGGAACTTGCGTCGCTCTCCTGTTCGACAAGCACCACACCCGAATAGACCGAAGGCACGCCATCGAAGTCCTTGGCGCATGATCCCATGCTCAGGAGAGACTTCACCTTTCCATTGGCACAGTGAATCCGATAGGGCGACACGAACGGCGTGCCACCCAGGATGACATCATGGATACGGGCGGCAAGGCGCGGACGATCTTCCTCGACGATTTTTTCGAGTATGGACTCAACGGGAATACCCTCCGCGAGCTTGTCTTGATCAATCTCGTATATTCGCGCGAAAGCCACGTCAGCTGTCAGCAGGTTCGTTGCCAATGACCAGGAATAGAATCCCGCACCTTCCAACAGGCCTTTGATCAAACGTCTCTGCATCGTTTCCATGGTGACTCCACATTCCCTTGTCCTTATTAAAGACGATGAGATGGTCTTCGCCAATGGGTTGCGCAGGCAGTCTGCCGGATGTTGACGGTACAAATTCGATCACATTTGTGTGTTCTCTTTTGCTAAAATAAGGTGACTACCAATTGCTGACGGAAGGGGCCGTGATACTCTTACAAGAGAGCCAATCGAAAGTTCGGAGATGCCATGACGAAAGAGCCTGTGAAAGGTCCTGCTTCCTATTTTCCGTCCATTGAAGCCAAGTACGGCCGCCCCATAGCGGACTGGAAAGACCTCATCAAAAGTCAAAGCGGCAAGAAGCACATGGAGCTGGTTTCCTGGCTGAAGCAGGAGTATGGCTTGGGCCATGGTCATGCGAATGCGCTGGTTGCGGATACGCTTCGCGAGTAATCTGAAACTTCGGTTAATTGACCCGACCAGGCGCAGGACGAAACACGCCATGTGGGTTTTGACCGTTTCGTGCTAACAATATCCGGGTCGTCATACCCGGATGTGCCGAGCAAGAAGCATCCCAGTCCATACCAGGAGAGATTACCCCATGGCCCGAAAGAACAGGGATGAGCAGGCGTCGTGGGACGAGCCGAAGCCGGAGCCGGTGATCTGTGCGCTGTGCGAGCGCGTCATACCCGACGATCAGATGGACCAGCATCATCTCGTTCCCAAGAGCAAGGGCGGAAAGCAAACCGTGAGCCTGCACCGGATTTGCCACGACCAGATCCATTCGATCTTCACCGACGCCCAACTCGCCAAGAAGTTCTCCACGATCGAGGCCATTCTGGAGGAGCCTGCGGTGCAGACATTCGTCGCCTGGATCAAAAACAAGCCTCCGGGCTTTGCGGATTCCGCCAAGGGATCACGGCAGTCCTTCGGGCGAGGGCGCTAGTCTTAAAGCAAGGTCCACGCAAAAGTGGGCAGCGGTTTTGCGATAACGACATGCGACAAAACAAGGACTTGAAGCGTAGGGAGCGAATCTGAAAGATCGCGACACGCTTTAAAGCGGCGTGCGTCCTATTGGACGCACAAAGGAGGCTTGTCTTATGACTATCCTTGCCTCAGACGGATAGGTCGAAGATATCCGCCTCTTCCTGGGTCGCGAAAGTGAATGTCACCAGTTCGCTGTCGTCACTCTGGCGAATGCCGATGGCCGTCACGATCAGCCGGGCGATCTCGTCCTGCGCTTCGCTTCCCGATCGCGATGACCCGACCGCCTTCTCGATGGCGGGAGCGAAGAGTTCGCTGATCACACCAAGGCGCATATTGTAGCGCATGATGATATCGCGGTCCTCGATGATCGCGGCCTGTTCTTCCTTCGGGATATCGGCATTGTCCATGGCGGTGATCGTCGCATTCGTCGCCAGCTTGATCGGGCCTTCGGCCAGCCAGCGATCGACCATCTCATCGAACTGGCGCATGCGCTGCGCGGGGATTGTCTTCTGTACCGTGATCGACATCTGCGTTCCTTTGTTCGCTGCCATGCTTGCTGCCCCACGCTTCCCGATGAGGGGTCGGCGATCGCCAGCATGAGATCTTTTGCGAGCTGGCTTTATGGCGTCAGGCCACAAGCTTCAATGGTTTTGTGGCGAAAGCCTGCCCGCCGATAGGCGTGATCTTGACGAGTGAGCGCAGCGGCCGGACGAAGCCACGCCCTTAACGACCATCTTTCGCATCGTCATAGGTTTTTGCTGCCGCGTCGATCCTGTCGCCATTTTCAGCTGCCCATGCGCACAGGGCTTCGAATGGCTGCCGCAGGGAGTGGCCGAGCGGCGTGATGGCATATTCCACGCCGATCGGCTGCGTCGGCAGAACCGTGCGCGTGACCAGCCCGTTGCGCTCCAGCCTCTTCAGCGCATCGGCCAGCGCCTTGTGCGTGATGCCATCCAGACGCCGCTTGATTTCGTTGAAGCGCGATGGTTTGGGGCAGATCACCGTCAGGATCAGGATCGTCCATTTGTCGGCGATCTTGTCCAGCACCGGGCGGACTTTTGGCATATCGCAGAGCGCCTGCTGAGAGAGGGTTTCCAGGTCGGTATACTCGTCCATATCTAGGCTATCCAAGGTGCGTAATTGATATCAGATATCCACCGTATATCATGGCGGAACCATTGATTGAAAGGAATTACGATGGCTCGCATGAACAATAAGGTGGCTCTGGTCGTAGGCGGCGCGAAGGGCATCGGCCTAGCCATAGCAGAGCGGCTTTCTGCCGAAGGCGCAAAGGTCTTTCTCACCAGCCGCAAGCGGGAGGAGGCCGAAAAGGCAGCGCACGGCATCGGCAATGGCGCGGTCGGCATTGCCGCCGATGCAAGCTCTCCCGAAGACATGCTCGCGGCTGTCGAAACCGTCCGCCAAGCCCATGGCCATATCGATGCGCTGGTCTTGAATGCCGGTCTTTCCGAGTATGCACAGATTGCCGAGATCACGCCGGAGCATTTCGACCGCCACTTCGACGTCAACGTGAGAGGGATGGTCTTCGGCTTTCAGGCCGCTCTGCCTGCAATGAGAGAAGGAGGCTCAGCTGTCCTTATCGGGTCGATTGCCGGTAGCGCGGGCTATGCAGGTTACGGAACCTATTGCGCCACCAAAGCGGCCGTCCGCTCCTATGCACGAACCTGGACGGCGGAGCTCGCCCCCAAAGGCATCCGCGTCAACGTCGTCGCACCCGGACCGACGGATACGGACATGATGGCCTCAGTCGCAGACGACGTGCGCGCGGCCATCGTCGCGCCGATCCCCATGGGCCGCATGGGACGGCCCGCGGAAGTGGCCGCGGCGACGCTGTTTCTGCTGAGCGATGAGGCGAGCTATATCGCCGGCGCCGAGCTCTGCGTCGATGGCGGGTTGCGGCAGGCTTAAGCGCGGATGGAAGATGCTGCCCGACCGCGAAGGGGTCGGGCAGCCACGATCACCATCCCGAGCCTGCGGCTCACGATGGTTGGCGACGTGGAGCCGTCAGGCTGTGGTGTGGACTGGACGCTGCGGTGTCGTCTGCCGCCGGCTGGTCAGTGTCAGGATCAGGGCTCCGCTCAAACCGGACACGAGCGATCCCATCAAAATCCCGATCTTGACGTGATCCTGCACCGCCGGATCGTTGAACGCCAGCAAGCCGATGAACAGCGACATTGTAAACCCGATGCCACAGAGAAGTGCCGTTCCTGCCACCTGTCCCCAGCTTGCCTGCGCGGGAAGTTGTGCGAGACCGAGCTTCACGAGCACGGCGACGATGCCAAACACGCCGATGAGCTTGCCGAAGAAAAGGCCACCAGCAACACCCATTGTCAGTGGCTCGGTAAACACCGACAGGCTCAGACCCGAAAGGGAAACGCCTGCATTGGCGAAGCCGAAGATTGGCACGATGATGAAGGCAACAGGCTTGTGCAGCGCGTGCTCGAGACGATGAAGCGGCGACTCCTCCGGCGTCGCTTCCGGTGTGCCGGGCGTCAACTTGAGCGGGATCGTCAGCGCCAGCATCACGCCAGCCAGCGTTGCGTGAACGCCGGACGCAAAGACGAGCACCCAAAGCACAGCGCCAAGGACGAGATAGGGCCACAGCACCTTTACCTTCATCCTGTTGAAGATGAAGAGGTTGCCCCAAACGAGAGCGGCGCCGACAAGCGCAACCAGGTTCAGGTCTGCCGTGTAGAACAGAGCGATGACGATGACCGCACCGAGATCATCGATGATGGCGAGGGCTGCAAGAAAGATCTTCAGCGAGGTCGGGACGCGCGATCCGAACAGTGAGAGCACCCCAAGGGCAAAAGCGATGTCCGTCGCGGTCGGTATGGCCCATCCCTGCAAGGCGGCTGGATTGTCGCGGTTCAGCAGGACGTAGAAGAGTGCCGGAAACACCATGCCGCCCGCTGCGGCAGCACCCGGCAGAACCCTGCGGCTCCAGCTGGAGAGTTGACCGTCAAGCATTTCGCGTTTGATTTCCAAACCCACCATCAGGAAGAACACCGCCATCAGGGCGTCGTTGATCCAGTGCTGGATGCTCAGCGGTCCGATATAGACGTGGAGGATATGGAAATAGTCTTCAGCCAGAGGCGAGTTGGCCGTGATGATGGCAAGAAGTGCAACTGCCATGAGCACGAGGCCACCCGAGGCCCCGTTGTCGAGAAACTTGCGAAGTGTGGAATTGATGCGACCTGGATTTGATGTCGAAGACACAGGCTCACCCTCCCTTAGTTGGAAGTTGATCTTAGTCTCCGTCGATTTCGGGGGAACCCGCAGCGCACGCAGCACGCGCTGTCAGGTTCAATCATAGCGCAGTTTGGTGCGTTTTTCTACCAAAACCGGCATCGTGCGCGTCCGGTTTAAGGCTTTTTCGCCGGCCAAGTCGACGTTTCAGCGCCGCGCTTGTTCATCCTCCACCCGTCCGGCAAACCAGTTGGCGAGAAGTGCGCCGGATATGTTGTGCCACACGCTGAAGATGGCGCTGGGCACGGCGGCAAGTGGCGAGAAATAGGCCGTTGCAAGTGCGGCACCGAGGCCGGAATTCTGCATGCCGACCTCAATGGCGATGGCTTTGCGCTTGGCAAGCGTCAGGCCGAAGGCCTTCGCCGCAAAGAAGCCCAGCAGGTAGCCGAGGCCGTTGTGAAGGATAACGACGGCAAAGATCATCAGGCCGGATTGGACGATGGACGCTTTGGACGCGCCGACAACCGCCGAGACGATGAGCACGATGCCGATGACGCTGACGAGCGGCAGAGCAGGGACGGCGGCCTTGACGAAAGCGGGCAGAAGCTTCTGCAGGATTGCGCCGAGCGCCAGCGGCACCAGCACCACCTTGATGATGCTCATGAACATCGCCCAACCATCGACGGGCAGGTACTGGCTGGCAAACAGCCAGACGAGGAAGGGCGTGACGATGGGAGCCACAAGCGTGGTGACCGACGTGCAGGCAACCGAGAGCGCCACGTCTCCCTTGGACAGATAGGTCATGACGTTGGAGGATGTGCCACCGGGGCAGCAGCCCACCAGGATCACGCCGGCCGCTACTTCCGGCGGCATTGGAATGAACTTGGTCAAGAGAACCGCCAGAAGCGGCATGATGAGGAATTGGCCAAGAACGCCGATCGTCACATCGAAGGGCCGCTTCACGACCTCGCGGAAGTCATCAAGCGAAAGGGTAAGACCCATGCCGAACATGATGATGGACAGCAACGTCACGATCCATGGGCCGATCTGCTTGAACGTATCGGGAAAGAAGAAGCCGAGGACCGCAAACAGCACCACCCAGGCCGCGAATGTCTTGCCAACGAACGACGATATCTGCGCCAGTGCCTTCATGATCTGTCCCTCCAAAGAAATGCTAGCGGGACGTCTAGATGCGTCAGCTTGACTGTCAAGGTCAGTTTGGCAGGGTTGTTGCGTGTCTGCTAATATTGCGGTTGCCTGCTTTCAGAAGGCATGTGGACGCCAGCTGCAGTCGGAGACGACGCGCGTGCACCCATCGGCGAGCCCATCCGCCGCCCAGCAGAAGACATCAAGGGCGCGCTTTTGTCAGCCTGATTTGATCGTCCTAAACCTTTAAGTCTTCATCGCTCCTCAGCCATAATGTGTCAGCTTGAAATGTATCGTGGTAGATGGGCTGCAGTGTATTTTCCTCAGCGACGTGCTAAGAATCGATGTCGAAAACTCGCGCGCTAAAGCAACTTTGAGAAATTTACTTTCGATAATGAAAGATGCAAAATTCGAGAATACAATTTTGTATCAGAAGTCACGGTATGAGCTTCTGCCTGCCGACCAATGTGCGGGCGAGTTTCCCGATACTCGAATTTCCATTGAAACTATCGACGCAAATGACGAAAGACTAAAGCAAATTGGTTGGACCGGCGCGCATGTGCTCGCTTCGGTACCATGGCCGACAAAACCACATCTTGTAGAATTTCGAGGCTTCCAGTTATTTCTCTTGCCGTCTGACAAATCACTCCTGCCGGCAATTTTCGTTAGGGATTCAACTGGGACGGACGGCCTTGCTCGGTCAACGATTCTCAGGTTTTTGAGTATTTGGAGTTGGATTGAAGGGTATGGGATAAAAGTTGAGAGTTGGACGGCAGGTTCGCGTCCTTTCCGTGTACAAGGACAAAATATAAATTTAGTCTCAAATTTTCCTTTGAAGTTTTCCTTTTGGCCAAAAAATCTCTCTCGCGAAGCAGAGATCGCCATTGCACTATTTCGCGAAGCCAAAAGCCTGGGCCATATTCCATACAGCCTGCTAAGTTATCTCAAAATTATCAACCTCCTTGAGAAAGGACATAACGGTCAGCGTAAGGTTATAGAAAAGTACTTGAGGGAAATATCTGAACCTAGGGCTGTGAAGCGGCTTGATGAGCTTGGAGCGAACCCAGACGGTATGGCTCGCCCAGACTATATCCTGAATGCATGCCGACATGCGGTTGCGCATGCCAATCTTGATAAGGGATACATCTTCGACCCAGATAGTCCTGAGGACATTAGTCGACTAATCAAAGATGAGCCAATCATCGAGGAACTTGCAAGTCTAGTAATCAGGCGCGAGTTTGGTGTTCCGTCTCGGAGCGATAACTGGAAGTCGAAAACGCACTACATATCCGGGGTGATCTGGTGGATCGGCAACACGACCTATCAAAAAGTTCTCTCTTCGGGCTATGTCGGCCGACGTTCTCTTCGGCTACCAAAAAGTGTGGATTTATTGATCGAGGGAAAGCCGAGAAAGGAAGCACTCACGCACCTCCAAATGAGGGTGCAACAAGTAAAGGACGGCATCGCGACTTTAAGGTTGTCATCCGAGGACATGCTTTTACATTTGGAAGCCGCGATTGATTTCAACACCGGTCGACTGGTTTTCGACCCGATGCTACAGCGACATAGTTTTGACGACGGTACTGTTCGAGCGGCAGAAATTGCAGCCGACCTCAACGAATTTTGGGCTGAAATGTTTATGAATGGAGTCTGCCAGCTGTGGGACTCAGACAATTCTAGCTTACTTGCCGAAGCAAACGCCTACATACCGTTCAATTGTTTCTTTGATCCAGAGCGTCACCGAAAATCGGTGGAATCAATCCAGGCCGAAATAGCGCGTAGACGTCTCCTAGTCGCGCAGCTTGAATAAGCTGCCAACTCCGTGACGTTGAAGGCAATCCTTACGCAGTCCAAACCCCGACTTAATCGTTAACTAGATCCTCACGCCTGCAACGACGCTCCCAACAATGCCAGCCCCATCAACAGCACCACAAGCGCCCCGGCAATCTCAATACCATTGGCGATCCTTGAAGCGCGGCGGCTGCCGGTTCCGGCGTAGCGGATGGCGGCGTCCTTGGCGGTGACGGCGAGGATGGCGAGGAGCGAGACGGTGATGGCGGTGCCGATGGACATGGCGAGCACCGAGAGCATGCCGCCGAGCAGCAGGCCGTTCAGCATGGAAAAGCTCATGACGATGATGGCGCCGGAGCAGGGGCGTAAGCCCACCGCCACAATGGCCGACCAGGCTTCGGTGAGGCTGAAAGTGCGAGACTGGAAGAGCAAGGGGTCCGGCGCATGAGCCTTGCCGCAGGCATCGCAGAGATCGCCGCTGCCGCTTTGGGCGTGATCGGCAAAGACCGGTTGGCCCTGGAAGCGCAGGCCGCTGCCCATGCCGGTGCGGCGGGGCGCCGAGCTTGCGGGCTCTCCGAAGCCGGTCGTTCCGTTTTCGGCTGCCTTGAACGAGAGCGCGGGGCTGGCGGACAGGCTGGCGCTTGCGACAGGCGAGGCCGATGAGGATGCGGCAAGCGCCGGTGCGGGCGTCTGCGGGGATGCGAGCGCGTGATGATCAGAGCGCCGATGCAGCATGCTCCAGATCTTGCGCGCCAAGAGCCAGGCGCCGAAGAGCGCGACCATGGCGAAGCTGGCAATTTCCATCGCCTGCGTCGCCTTGGTCATGGTGATGGAGGTGCCGCGCAGCACGAAATAGGCGGCGACGACGAGGCCGATGGCGACGACGCCCTGGATCAGCGCCGAGACGAAGGAAATCAGGATGCCGCGCTTCAGCTGCGTCTCGTTGGCGATCATGTAGGAGGAGATGACGGCCTTGCCATGGCCGGGGCCGGCCGCGTGGAAGACACCATAGGCAAAGGAGAGGCCGATCAGCGAAGTCAGCGCCCATGGGTCTTCGCGCATGGCTTTCAGCGCGCCGGTCAGTGCGCGGTAGAAGCTCTGCTGGTGGACGTTGATCCACTGGAAGAAGGGTGCCAGCGGCCCGCCGACGGAAATGGAGGGTTCGGCCGAGCCGATGCCGAGCGGCGATTGGGCGTGGGCGACGCTGAGCGAGGCGAAGAGCAAGGTGAGGGTGGTCAGCGCGAGGAGAAGCTTGCTTCCCTCATTCCTGTCCTTGTGACAGGAATCCAGTCGTCGCGCGTCTGCGCGGCGGGAGGAGTCTTGCCGACCCAACGACCTCTCCGGCGTCATGGTCGGCCCCCAGGTCACTTCCGAGGGTGACCTGACCATCCATGAGCCGTTGAAAACATGGATCCTCGGGTCAAGCCCGAGGATGACCCAAAGCGAGCGTTTCAGGGTAATCATCAATCCCTCAGCCTGCCGGGCTCCCTGCGGTGAAACGCCATCCTCTAGCATTGCAGTTCCAGTCTTGTGGCAAAGAGCTTGGTCATGTCGGTGCCGGTCGGGTCGTTGAAGAAGGCGTCGGTCAGGCTGCTCTGGTTCTGGGCGATGATTTCATCCGGGTCCGGGCGCACCACCTTGTGCTTGCAGGCGGCCAGATGCGGACCCTTCACCACGATGTCGGTGTCCTTGGCAAAATCGATGGCCGTATACATCGTCGGGTCCCAGGCGCCGAAGGAGAGCTTGCCCTTCACCGGCAGCGGGTTCTTCGGCTTGACCGAGAAGAACATCAGGATCTGGCCGTCCTTGTAATCCACATGGATGACGTCCGGCTTGTTGAAGTCGATGTTCTTTCCGTTCACCGCGATGAAGGTGTAGTAGGAATATTCCGCCAGCGATTCATGCACCGTGTTGCCGATTTCGGCCAGCTCTTCCTTGTCGAGCTTGGCGTCGCTGTTCTTGTCGTAATCCAGCACGACGCTTGCGGAGAACATCTCGTCGAAGCGCCAGATGTTGCGCACTTCCTGCACATTGCCATCCGCGCCTTCGATGATTTCCATGCGCGCTTCGGCAAAGATATGCGGATGGGCGAAGGCGGTGAGCGGCGCAAGACAGGCGGCGGCGCAGGCGGCCGTTGGCAGAAGGAGTTTTTTCATGGGCCGCGTTTATCCTCGGGCGAATCTGCGGTTACTCTATAACAAATTGGGTCTGAATTTCGGCGGCCAGCCGATCAACCGTTCTTTCGGAACCAGTTGGACAGATAATCGACGAAGCTGCGCACCTTGGCCGGCAGATAGCGCCGGTGCGGATAGACGGCGTAAATGCCGCGATCGCGGGAAATATAATCATCGAAAAGCGTCACAAGCTCGCCCGACTGGATATGCGGGCGGGCAATAAAGTCCGGCACGATGGCAACGCCTAACCCAGAGCGCGCCGCACGCAGCGTCGCCTGCGGGCTGTTGACTTCGATCGGCCCGCGGGTTGCCACCGAATTGGTGCCGCCGCCCGGTTCGAAATAGCGGATGTGATTCTGGAAGCGGGAATTGGTATCGATAATGCAGGGGACTTTTCCGAGATCCTGCGGGTTTTCCAGCGGCCCATGGCGGGCGACGAAATCCGGTGTCGCCACCGCGTGGACGCGAAAATCCGACAGCTTGCGGGCAATAAGACCGGAATCCTCCAGCTTGGTGATGCGGATGGCGAGGTCGAATCCTTCCTCGATCAGATCGACGAAGCGGTCGTCGGCGACGATCTCCATCGAAAGCTCGGGGTTTTCGCGGGCGAAATCGATGAGGCTCTGGCCGACATCGGCATCGATGAAGGTGCGCGGTACCGAAAGTCTCAGCTTGCCCTTCAGATCGGAATTCTTCTCCCGCACCAGATCGGCGAGATTGTCGATCTCTTTCAGAATATCGGAGGCGGTGCGGTAATAGGTATGGCCGGCTTCCGTCAGCGAAAACTGCCTTGTGGTGCGGTTGAGGAGCAGCGCGCCGAGATCGTCTTCCAGTTCGCGGACATATTTGGACAGCAGCGCCTTGGAGCGTCCGGTCTTGCGCGCGGCGGCAGAAAAACCCTCCGCTTCGACGACGTCGATAAAGGCGCGAATGCGCGTCAGCGTGTCCATCCAAAAACTCCTGTTCGTTCCATATAATTGAACGATTGGAATCCACTGTCCAACAGGAAAAGCACTGCCGAAAAAATTCGCGACATGCTGAAAAAATCCTCTTGATTATGACGGCGAATATTCTTATCTCCCTGTCTGCCCAAAGTCGCACGTGCCCATGTGTGTCCGCCGACCCTCGATGTGGTGAGGAGTTCGGTAAGGTACCTGGAATTAACCCCTCCAGTCGCTGTTCCGGCCAACCGGATATGCGAGGACATACGAAGCAACGACGGTGCGGGCCTTTCTGGTTCTCTGCCGGCTTTCCATCAGCCGGGGTACTGAAGAGGCACACCATCATTGCCGTAAGTGCGGTTGGGTATGATTCCCTCCAATCCCATGGCAGACAAAGCCGAATAATGCTCCTGGCAGGGCGTTGTTCACATTTGCGCCTTGAGCGTATGCGAATGAATCTGCGCCTCCACCGGCTGATTCGTCTTGCATATCTCGAGCGTTCTTTGTCCTCCGGAATTTTCCGGAGCCGGATCAAGTTAGGGAACACAACGATGACGACTGCTCGCATCCTCGACTTCATCAATACCCGCCGTCCCGAAGGTCCCTGCCTTGTGGTCGATCTCGACGTCGTGCGCGATAATTTCCACGCGTTCCGTCACGCCCTGCCGAACAGCGCGATCTATTACGCCGTTAAGGCCAACCCGGCTCCAGAAATTCTGAAGCTGCTCGCTTCCATGGGCTCCAACTTCGATTGCGCCTCCGTGGCTGAAATCCAGATGGCGCTCGATGCCGGTGCGACCTCCGACCGCATCTCCTTCGGCAACACCATCAAGAAGGAACGCGATGTTGCACGCGCTCACGCGCTCGGCATCGATCTCTTCGCCGTGGACAGCCATGAGGAAGTCGAGAAGGTTGCCCGCGCAGCCCCAGGTGCCCGCGTATTCTGCCGCGTTTTGACCGATGGCGAAGGTGCCGAATGGCCGCTGTCTCGCAAGTTCGGCTGCGTGCCGCAGATGGCTGTCGACGTTCTGGTCTATGCACACCAGCTGGGTCTCGAATCCTACGGCGTGTCCTTCCATGTCGGTTCGCAGATGATGAACCTCGACGCATGGGATGCAGCCGTTGGCGATGCCAAGCGCGTTTTCGCCTCTCTTGCCAAGCAGGGAATCCACCTGCAGATGGTCAATATGGGCGGCGGTTTCCCGACCAAGTATCTTCGCGACGTTCCCGCCGCTGAAGAATACGGCCAGGCGATCGACACGGCGCTGCGCAAGCACTTCGGCAACCAGATCCCGAAGACCATCATCGAGCCGGGCCGCGGCATGGTTGGCAATGCGGGCGTGATCAAGGCGGAAGTCGTTCTCGTCTCTCGCAAGTCCGACAATGACAACCATCGCTGGGTGTTCCTCGACATCGGCAAGTTCGGCGGTCTGGCCGAAACCATGGACGAAGCCATTCGTTACCCCATCCGCACCACGCGCGATGAGGACACGATGGAGCCTTGCGTTCTGGCCGGTCCGACCTGCGATAGCGCCGATGTGCTCTACGAGAAGAACATGTACCCGCTGCCGGTCTCGCTGACCATCGGCGACGAAGTTCTGATCGAAGGAACGGGCGCCTACACGACCACCTATTCGGCGGTCGCTTTCAACGGCTTCGAGCCTTTGAAGGCCTATGTGATCTAAACCCGTCTCAGGGTTTTTACTGATCCAAAGCAATGTGATCTGCGCGAGACGCCACCCGTTGGGGCGGATGGCGTTTTCCCGGATCTTCCCGTTCCGGCCCGGCTGACGCCCGGGCCTGGCGCAAACCCTGCTTGCCAAGCCCTCTGTCCAGCCGAGGGAAAGCTTGCGGCGCGCGCCGGGCCGGAACGGTTCAATCCTTGTCGTTGCAGGTTTTGATCAAAAACGGGCGCGACATGTTCTTTCGCAGGTGCCGCTTTCGTGGGCGGCTTGGTAACGGGAGGCCGGGATGGCCGCTGTTCTCAATTCGGTTCGTGCATTCTTCACGCCGCAGACATTCTTCATCGATACCGAAAACGCCAGCGACGTCGTCGCGCGCGAAAACCTGCTGGACCGCGCCATGGGCCCTGGCCGCCGCCGCAAGTCTTCCGAGAAGCTGCGTGCTGGCCGTGTGCCTGCTGAAGGTCTGGCGCTGGTTGCCCGTGATGAGGATGGCCATGTCATCGGCACCGTGCGCCTGTGGAACGTCGAGGCGGGCGTGACCCGCGAAGGCCGCCCGGTTGCCGCCCTGCTGCTCGGACCGCTCGCCGTCGATGCCGCGCATGAGGGCAAGGGTATCGGCTCGGGGCTGATGCGCGCGGCAATCGCTGAAGCTGCCCGCCGCGGCCACGGCGCAATCCTGCTTGTCGGTGACGCGCCGTACTACGAACGCTTCGGCTTCTTCGCGAACAAGACCCAGCACCTCGTCATGCCAGGCCCCTTCGAGCGCAACCGCTTTCTGGCGCTGGAACTGAAGGCGGGTTGGCTGGATGGTGCCGCTGGCATGCTGGTGGCGAGCGGTCGTCGCTTTTCCTGATGGACAGGCAGTCTTTTGGGTCTGCCATGTAACTCTGTGAACCAAGAGAGCCGTTCCCGGTATGGGGGCGGCTCTTCTTATTTGCGGGTGGGCTGCTGCTTTCCGGCCAATCCTGCAATCTACTCACGAAACGATCGGTATCCAGATTTCCACCTCGCCGCGACCGGTGCGCCCATCGAAGCGGTGATCGTAGCGTTCGAAGTCCGGGGCCTGTGCGCTGTTCAGGCCAGCGTCGGGCAGTGCCTTGTTCCAGATCGTATAGACTGTCTTGGCAAAGTCCGAGATATGGCCGCTATGGGTGAAGACGGCATATCGGTGTGCGGGGATATCGATATGCTCCATCCCGGATGTCGAGCCTTTTGCCTCTACTCCCGCGATATAGCGGAAATTGCCGGCGCCGTCCCCCATGCAGCAGACCCCATATAAGGCTCCCGGCACGGCGTTTTCCACCTCGTTTTCGCGGGCGTTGAAGGCCTGCCAGAGTGCCGGTATCGCGCCGGTGTTGCCAAAGGCGCAGTCGATGCCAAGTCCCACCACCCGCAACGCGCCGCGTTCTTCCAGGCGGGGGGCTGCAACCGGAACAATCATATCCTTGTTCATTTCAAAAGGCTCCATGAGATCGAGAGTGGTGATGGATCGATGGCTTCGCAGAGCGCTTGGCGTGATGCCGAAGCAATGTGCGAAGGCACGTGTGAATGCCTCGTGAGAACCATAGCCAGCATCGAGTGAGATGGCGATGATGTTGTCCTGACCATGGGCGACGGCGCGTGCCGCCTTGGATAATCTGCGGGCGCGCGCGTAGCTCATGATCGACATGCCTGTGGCCAGTTGAAAGATCCGGCACATGTGATGGACATTGACCGCGCAACGCTCAGACAGCGAGGTCAGGGACAGGTCTGTGTGCAGATCCGTTTCGATCTGCCAGATCAGTCTTTCAACAACGGCCATGGGCTCTCCCGTGCTTCACCCGGTCCTTATCGCGGATCGGAGGCTGGTGCGCTTGATCGTATTTGACTTTGCGATGACGGCAAGGGTGCGTCGAGAGCGTGCTTTATGGGACGCAGAAAAGGCTGAAGCGTGTTGCGGCGTTTCAAAACCGCTCCACGCTTCAGGTCGATATCTCACTTGTGGGGGCAGGGCGGAGGGTGCCGCCATGCCATCATACCATCCGGATTACGCGGCGCGCTGGACCTGCGCCTGGTCGTTGCCGGCGATCTGGAACCGGCCTGCGAGCGAGGCGAGCGTGTGGGCGGCATCTGCCAGCGTCTGGGTGGCGGCGTTGGTTTCTTCCACCATGGCGGCATTGTGCTGCGTCATCTGGTCCAGCGTGTTGACGCTGGTGTTGATCTCGGCAAGACCGACGGATTGTTCGCGAGCGGCGGTTGCGATGGCGTCGATGTTGAGATCGATGCGCGATACCACGGCCTGGATTTCGGCCAGAACCGAACCGGTCGACTGAACGAGATCGACGCCGCCTGCCACTTCCTGGCTGGATCTGGCGACCAGCTGCTTGATTTCCTTGGCGGCGGCGGCAGCGCGTTGCGCCAGATCGCGCACCTCCTGCGCCACGACGGCAAAGCCCTTTCCGGCATCGCCCGCACGCGCCGCTTCAACACCGGCATTCAGCGCCAGAAGATTGGTCTGGAAGGCAATGCCTTCGATGACGCCGATGATGGAGCCTATTTCACCCGATGCCGTCTCGATGCGGCTCATGGCCGAAATCGCCTCACCAACGACAGCGGAGGAATGGACGGCGGAGTTGCGCGCATCCTTGACCAGATTGCGCATGTCTTCCACGCGCGATACCGAGGCCTTGCCGGTAGAGGTGACCTGCTCCAGGGCTGCGGCGGTTTCTTCCAGCGCGGCTGCCTGCTGCTCGGTGCGGCGCGCCAGATTGTCGGCGCCGCCACGCAGTTCCTGCCCCTGTCGGTTCAATTGGACGGTCTCCGACAGAACCTCCCGAAGCGTCGAGCGCAACGTTGCGACCGACTCGTTGAAATTCTGTCGCAGGGTATCGAAGCGCGGATGGAAGGGCTGTTCGAGATTGCGGCTCAGATCGCCATTTGCGAGCTGGCTCAAGCCACCGCCCAGTTGCTCGACAGCAAAACGAAGCGCGTCGGCATCGGCAAGACGCTCACGTTCGCGCTCCTGGCGTTCGGCATCGCTTGCCTGGCGCGCCTCCTCGGCTTGCGCTTCCAGCCGTCTTTTCTCCAACCCCGCATCGCGGAAGATGGCAAGCGCCTTTGCAATGGCGCCGATCTCGTCCTTGCGGCCAAGGTGCGGCGGAGCGTTCGTCAGGTCGCCACCTGCCATCGTCGTCATGGCGTGGGTCATGTCGCCCAGCGGGCGGATGGCGCGGCGTCTGGTAAAGAGCGTGGAGGCGATGCACAGAAGAATGAGGAAGAACCCAAGGCCATAGCTTGCGCCCTGTAGCAGGGTGGTCTGCGAAGCAGCATAGGCCTCCTTCTCCGTGCCGAAGACATTGCCCATCTCCACCAGTTGGTTGACGGCAGCTTCATGCAGATGGAATTTCGCCCGCAGCGCGCTCAAGGATGCGGTAATGGCCGCACGATCATTGGCAAAAAGGGCAGGGAGCGTTGTGGTTTCCATTTCGCGCCAGAAATCGTCGCCCTTGACCAGCACATCATCGAAAAGCTTGGCCTTCAGGGCATCTGGCAGAGTGGTCGTCTTCCAGTATTGGCGACGGTCTTCATATTGGTCTTTCAGAACCTTCATTCGTGCTGCGTTGGTGTTCAGCGTATCGGTATGCAAGGCGCTTTCATTGGCAAGCGCATAGCTTTCGATGACATACAGCGGCGGCGGCAGAATATCGGCGATCAGGTCCTTGCTGTAGATGATGTCCTGATAGATCGGGCCATTCACCTTCAACCTGTTTAGCGCCTCAGCGCCTGTCAGAAGTGTCAGAAGCACGCCTGCAATCAGGGCAATGCCTGTGGCTGTGATGGCCGCTGAAATGGAAACTCGCATGGTTGTCTTTCTCCGGGCCCTCGATCGCCAGATGCGGCATTAGGGTCATAGCTTGAGTCCGGGAAATAACGTCGCGAAGATAGGTTTAGATCGAACTAATTATAGTTAATAATAATAATCTGTTTTAGCGTGGTTAAAGGTTTCTTAAATCTCTGGCCTCCCAGAGCAAAAGGCGCCAGGGCTTGCGCCTTCCCATGCGATTTGATCCACCTCAAATGCCTCAGTCGTTCGAAGAGATAGGAAAGGCGCGACACACCTTCTCCGCTCTTTTGCGCCGAGTCCAAGCTTTGCGGGCGCGAAGCGAAGACGCGTGTTCATCGATCTGATCAAGGAGAGAAAACGTGTTTGCGACCATCCGAAAAGCCATCCTTCCGCTTTTGTGCTGCGCTCTGCCCGGCATTGCCTTCGCGGCGGACCTGGCACAAATTGCGCCGGCCCCCACGGCTGAAGAAGCGATCGCTGCGGCAAGCCCGTGGATGATCCGCGTTCGGGCGCTCGGTGTTCTCACCCATGACAGCGGCACGATCAACGGCGTGCCGGGTGCTGGGCTCTCCTATTCGGACACGGTGATCCCGGAATTCGATATCAGCTACTTCTTCACCGACAACATCGCTGCCGAACTCATTCTCGGCACGACCTTTTCCAGGATCAACACGACAGGCGCGCTCGGCGAAATCGATGTCGGCAAGACCTGGCTTCTGCCGCCGACCTTGACGCTGCAATATCACTTCACCGATTTCGGCGCCTTCAAGCCCTATGTGGGTGCGGGCGTGAACTACTCGCTCTTCTATCACCAGAGCGAAAAGCCGGGCTTCAGCAATCTCGACGTCAAGAACGACTTCGGCGCAGCACTTCAGGTGGGCTTCGACTATATGGTGACGAAGAACTGGGGCGTGAACTTCGACGTGAAGAAGATTTTTCTCGATACCAAGTGGACGGCGACGAGCGACGCCTTCGGTGACATCAGCGGCAAGGCGAAGATTGATCCATGGCTGGTGGGTGCGGGTGTGACCTATCGGTTCTGAGGCCTGGGAGGGCTGGGGGTGCCGCGCAAGTTCTGCGGCGCCCCTTCGTCATTCGGGTGCTCGACCAGACCCAAATTGACCGCTTCTCACAAATCGGCTAAACACTGCGGCAGGTTGAGAGTGCCTGCCGTCCGCGAGCATCATTGCTTTGGTGAAACTCTCTGTCAAACCTCCGATACGGTCATTCCTTTTCAGGCATGCAGACGGTGGCAATGTGGACCCCTCCTCGACACTGTATGCCGATGCAGGAGAACCGCCATGCGGAACACGACACCACCTCTACCCAGTCTCGATACGCTGAAGGATCAGGCGAAGCGTCTTCGCGCTGGCCTTGCTGACGAAGGCACGACAATCGGCCATTCACGCGCGCTGGAACTGATCGCGGCGCAATATGGCTACCGCGACTGGAACACGCTGCATGCCGCCGTCGGCAATCGCCCGCCCTTCAATCCTTATATGCTGGGCTCACGGGTCAGCGGCTACTATCTCGGCCAGCCTTTCACCGGTGCAATCCTTGGCGTGCAATCGCTTGGCGGCGATCCGGAGCGCTATCGTCTGACGATGCATTTCGACGATCCGGTGGATGTCGTCACCTTCGACAGCTTCTCGGCCTTTCGCCAGCGGGTTCATTGCAATGTGGATGCGAGCGGTCGCACCACGGAGCGGACCTCCGATGGACGGGCGCAGGTCGAGCTCACCTGGTAAAAGCGCAGGCGGGCGCATCTGGCGCTGATCTCAGCACCGGATGCGCCATTGCTACAGGCATCTTGCTTTTAAGCGGAAATATCGACGATGCCGCAATCGCCAGCCTCTGAAGCGAAGGCGAGCAGCTTGCCGGTGGCGCTCCAGGAGAGGCCGGAGATCGCACCCTTGCCGGGGCGGCGCAGCAGCGCTTCCTTGCCGTCGGCCATGCGCACGCCAAGGATCATGCCATCGATGAAGCCGATGGCGAGCACGTCGTCGCTGGGGTGGAAGGCCACCTGGGTGGCCATGATGTTGCCGCGTGTGCCGAGTTCTTCCGGCGGCTTGCCCATCGGGCCATCCTTTCCGGAGAAGGGCCATACGATGGCGGCCGGTGCGCCGGAAGAGGCAAGCCATTTGCCCTTGGGCGACCAGGAGAGCGATTTGACCTTGGCCGGATAGCCCGTCATACGCATATGGCGGGCGTCGGCACCTTTCGGCGCGTCGAGCTTCCAGCCGTGCAGCGCATTTTCCTGCATGGTGGTGACGAGGAAGCGGCCATCGGGGGAGTAGGTGACGCCGGTATGGGCGCCCTTCCATTCCAGATCGACCGGATCGCCGGCGGTCGCGACCCAGTGCAGCGTCACGCCATTGTAGCGGGCCGCGGCGATACGCAGGCCTTTTGGTGCAAAGGCAATCGCCTCGACCGTGCGCTCTTCCTTGAATTCCTTGGTGGTGCTGTCCGCAAGTTTGACGAAGCTTGATTTTCCAACGGCATAGGCCACGGCATTTTGCGGGCCACCTGCCACCACGCTGATCCACTTGCGCGGCACATGGGCGATTTCGGTCACCGCGCCATCATGACCGATGCGCAGCACCTTGCCGTCCTCGCCGCCCGTCAGAAGCGTTGCGCTATAGGGATCGCGAATGCAGGTGAGCAGGCCTTCATGGGCCTGCGTCACCTTTTCCCCGCCATCGAGGCGATGAATAGTACCGGCGGCGGTGGCAAACAGCGGGATATCGCCCAGAAAATGCGCCGCGACGACGTGGCCTTCAAGGTCAAGAGGAGCAACGGTTGGCATGGGCGATAAGTCTTTCGTCTGTATGGGTTTTGGCTGCGGTATGGGGTGGTGTGTTTTCGTCCACCCTGTGCGGCGTGGATCCTCGGGTCACCCTCGGGCTTTACCCGAGGGCCGAGGATGACGCGAAGGAGAGGGCGGAGCCCAAGCTTCCCTTGGTCGGCCCAGGTGGAACTTGACCGGCCCGGAAGGGGGATGCTTACGCCTTCGCTTCACACGCGTGGAAGCTCGCTTCCAGCTTTGCACGGTCCAACTCGCGGCCGATGAAGACGAGGCGGCTTTCGCGCTTCTCGCCGTCCTTCCACGGGCGCTGGTGATCGCCCTCGATGATCATGTGCACGCCCTGCACCACGTAACGCTCGGCGTCGCCCTTGAAGGCGATGATGCCCTTGAGGCGCAGAATGTTCGGGCCATCGGTCTGCGTCACCTTCTGGATCCAGGGGAAGAAACGCTCCGGGTTCATCTCGCCGCCGCGCAGCGAAATGGACTGAACCGTTACGTCATGGATGGGAGACGGTGCCGCATGGTCATGATCGTGATGATGGTGATCATGGTCATGCCCATGGTCATGATGGTGGTGATCGTGGCCGTGATGGTCGTGATCGTGCCCATGATGGTGGTGGTCATGATCGTGGTGGTGATGATCGCAATCCGGGCCGCAGGCATGGTCTTCATGGCCGTGCTCCAGGAAGTGCGGATCGTTTTCCAGCGCACGCTCCAGGTTGAAGGCACCCTGATCCAGCACGCGGGCCAGATCGACGCCGGAGCGTTCGGTCTTGTAGATGCGGGCGGACGGGTTGATGGCGCGCACGATGTCTTCGATGCGGGCCAGCTCTTCCTTGGTGACGAGGTCGCTCTTGTTGATGACGACCACATCGGCAAAGGCGATCTGGTCTTCGGCTTCGCGGCTGTCCTTCAGGCGCAGCGGCAGGTGCTTGGCATCGACCAGTGCCACGACGGCGTCGAGCTCGGTCTTGGCGCGCACATCGTCATCCATGAAGAAGGTCTGGGCAACGGGGACCGGATCGGCAAGGCCGGTGGTTTCGACAATGATGCCATCGAAACGGCCCGGACGGCGCATCAGGCCTTCCACGACGCGGATGAGGTCACCGCGCACCGTGCAGCAGATGCAGCCATTGTTCATCTCGTAGATTTCCTCGTCGGATTCCACGATCAGGTCGTTGTCGATGCCGATTTCGCCGAACTCGTTGACGATGACCGCATATTTCTTGCCGTGGTTCTCGGTCAGGATGCGATTGAGCAAGGTGGTCTTGCCGGCACCCAGATAGCCGGTCAGCACGGTGACGGGAATGGGCTTTGCAGCAGCAGCGGTGTTTGCTTCGGTCATTGTTTCGGTCATGGGAAACCTCGATATGCGGCGGGGTGCCGCGACAGACAAAAATGTTGCCGTTCATATAGGCTTGCGAAGAAGGCAGTTCAAAGAAATTCTGTTCAAGAATTTTGATGCTGGGGCCTCAAGACCGATCGAAGTCGCGCACATCGAAGGCGCGCACGTCTTCCAGAAGCGCGATCAGACCGCGCACCGAGTGGGCGATGATCTGCTCGCCCTTTTCGGCGGTGGCGGCGGCTGCGTTTCCGGCGACGCCCAATGAGTTCAGGTCGCTCATCATCCAGCCGAAGGCGTGTGGGCCGTAGGCGCGAAGATGGGTGAAGCGGTTTGTAAACTCGCTTTGGCGGGAGGGAAAGCTTGCTGCCTTGTCCATGGCGACGTCATCAGGGTTGAGCGCCAGCATGACCGACGTTTCAATATCGCCGCCATGAATATCGACCGCCTTGTCCTCCGGCGCGATCAGCCCTTCCGGCAGGCCAAAGCGCGTCCAGCTGGTGGCAACCGCCAGCATGGCAAAGCGCTTGCGCGCCTCGGTCGCGACGATCGTCATCAGCGGCGCATTGCCACCATGGGCGTTCAGCATGACGAATTTGCGGATGCCCTTCTCGTGCTGGGTGCGGGCGATCTGCAGCCAGCGATTGACGGCCTCATCGAAGGCGAGCGTCTTGGTGCCTGCCACATCCATATGCTCGATGGAGTAGCCGACCGGCTCTACGGGTAGGAAAGTAACGGGGAAGTCTTGCGGCAGGGCTGCCTTCAGGCGCGCGACGATGCCTTTGGCAATCAGCGTATCGGTCTCAAAGGGCAGATGCGGGCCATGCTGCTCATGTGCACCGAGCGGCAGAACTGCGATTATCTCCGACGGTTGAAATCCGGCTGTTATCGTTTCGTCGTCAAATTGCGTGTATGTGTTTGGCATATGGCGATCCGCGCCTGTATTCGTTAGAAGTTACAATATCATATAGTCGTTTCGCGATCTGGCAAAAGGCACGGGCTGAATGAGCAAGGACAAGGCCTCGAAAAAGGACAAGGCGTCCAAGAAGGACAAGTCGCAGAAGAAGAAGGATATTGCCTTCAGCCCGGAAGAGCTGGCGCAATCCATCACGCAGGCCGCACGCTCCATGCGCACGGCGCTCAGCCACAATCTTGCGACGAGCGGCCTTTATGCGGGCCAGGACGGCGTGATCCTGGCACTTGCCCAGGAAGGCAGCATGACGCCCGGCCAGATTGCTCAGAAGCTCGGCGTCAAGGCGCCGACCATGACCCGCACCATCGGTCGCATGGAAGCGCAAGGCTTTGTCGAGCGCAGTGCAGGCGAAGGCGATGGTCGCCTGACCATGGTGAAACTGACCGAAGCCGGCCAGAAAAGCGTCGATCACATCAATACGTCGCTTGCGGCCTGCGGTGCGCGCGCAGTGGAGGGATTGTCCGCCAAAGACGTCAAAAATGTCGTCAAGCTCTTGCGCGCCATCGACGCCAACCTGCAGTCTCTCGATTTAATCGATTAAAAATTCAAGTGAAAGCTTTCAACAGTTCGCAAAACCCTTAAACCTGTTGCGCGTGTTGTTTAAATTGTTTAATCACGATTTAAACGTCGCGGGGGTGCGACGCGCGATCTCGGGGAGGGGACATGGCGCAGAAGGTGAAGCTTTCAACGATTGCCGAGAGCCTGGGGCTTTCGACGGCAACGATTTCTCTGGCGCTGCGTGACAGCCCGTTGGTGGCATCCGACACCCGCGAGAAGATCAAGGATCAGGCCCGCGCGCTGGGCTATATCTATAATCGCCGCGCTGCCAGCCTTCGCACATCCCGCTCCGGCATTATCGGTGTCGTCTTTCACGACGTGATGAACCCGTTCTACGGCGAAATTCTCAAAGCCATCGAAAGCGAACTCGATCGCAGCCGCCAGACCTTCATTCTGTCCAACCATTACGACTCGGTGGAAAAGCAGCGCACCTTTCTGGAGACGCTGCTGCAGCTGGGTAGCGACGGCGTGATCATGTCTCCGGCGATCGGCACGCCGACGGAAGATCTGAAGCTTGCGGAAGAAAACGGCATGCCAGCCATTCTGGTGGCGCGCTCCATGGATGGTGTCGATATGCCGACCTTCCGTGGCGACGACAGCTACGGCATCTCGCTTGCCACCAACCACCTGATCAGCCTTGGCCACCGCACCATCGCCATGGTGGGCGGTACCGACCAGACCTCCACCGGCCGCGATCGCTATCAGGGCTACGTGAATGCGCTGCGCAAGGCCGGTATCGAGGTCGATCCGAACCTGCGCATTCCCGGTGCCCGCTCCAAGCAGGGCGGCTTCGAGGCGGCGGTGAATTTCCTGTCGCTGCCGCAGAAACCGACAGCTGCCGTCTGCTGGAACGACCTCGTCGCCATCGGCCTGATGAACGGCGTTTCGCGCGCAGGCTTCGTGCCGGGCAAGGATATTTCCGTGACCGGCTATGACGATCTGGAAGAAGCGTCGATTTCCACGCCTTCGCTGACGACCGTGTCCAACGGCCAGGCGGAAGTGGGGCGGCTTGCGGCCCGCGCGTTGCTCGACAGGCTGGCAGGCAGCCATGAGCCGGACGGCATTCACCTGATCAAGCCGGAAATGCGCATCCGCCAGTCCACCGGGCCGTGCATTCCGCGTCAGTAATCCACGACAGTACCAATCTCGTCTATTCGCGGGTTTCGGTTTCGTCTCGCATCGGTTAGCTTTGCCTTCCGCATCACGGAGCGGTCCCGCCGCTTCGACATTTTTTGCATTTCCGGGTCTTGAGAGCGACTGGCTCTCCTCTCTGGAAATGCGTCTGTAGGAGGAATGACCGCCCATGTCCGATCAAAAACCCGTCGTTCTCGTTCCGGGGAAAATTCATCCGCGCGTGCTGGAGCGCTTCCAAGGCAAGGTGGAGGTGGTGACCGCACCTGTGGGGGCAAAGCCTGCCATCTCCGCCGAGGTGGCGGAGCGCGTTCGCGCCGTTGCCGTCTCCGGCAGCGTCAATGCGGACTGGATCGATGGATTGCCGAACCTTGAGATCATCTCCAATTTCGGTGTGGGCTATGACGGCGTCGATGCCAAGCATGCGGCCAAGCGTGGCATCATCGTCACCAACACGCCGGATGTGCTGAATGACGAAGTGGCCGATACGACGATTGCGCTTCTGATCAACACGGTGCGCCGCCTCTATCAGGCCGAGAGCTATCTGCGGGATGGCAAGTGGGTGAAGGAGGGGCCGTTTGCGCTCTCGCCCTTTTCGCTGCGCGGCCGCAAGGTCGGCCTCTTCGGCATGGGCCGCATCGGCCAGGAAATCGCCAAGCGTCTCGAGCCCTTCAAGGTGGAGATCGGCTATCACACGCGCAGCAAGCGCGACGAGCTCTCATACACCTATTACGCCTCGCTGAAGGAGATGGCGAGCGCGGTCGATATTCTGATCTGCATCGTGCCCGGCACGCCGGAAACCCACAAAGCCATCAATGGCGAGATCTTCTCCGCACTTGGCTCGAATGGCGTCTTCATCAATGTCGGTCGTGGCTCGAGCGTGGATGAGGATGCGCTGATCAAGGCGCTCGAAGACGGCACGCTCGGTGGTGCCGGTCTCGATGTGTTCTATTCGGAGCCGAATGTGCCTGAAGCGCTGCTGGCCTTCGACAATGTTTCGCTCTTGCCGCACGTTGCCTCCGCCTCGGTGCCGACGCGCAATGCCATGGCGGATCTGGTGGCGGACAATATTCTCGGCTGGTTTGCGGAGCGGAAGGTTTTGACACCGGTGCCGGAAACACCGGTGAAGGGATAACCGGCGAAGCGGTAATCGATGAAGGGAGCGAGGCGTTTTACGCCTTGCTCGCCTGATACGCCCGCACCGCTTTGCCGAAGGCTTCGAACAGCGCCCGGGACGGGCCATCGGTTTCGGCCCAATATTCCGGATGCCACTGGACGCCAATGGCGAAGCCCTTGGCGTCGATGACGGAGACGGCCTCGATGGTGCCGTCTTCGGCGGTCGCTTCCACCTGCAGCCGGGGCGCGGTTTGCGCGATTGCCTGGCGGTGGACCGAGTTGATCTGGATTTCGCCGGACAGGCCAAGATGCTCCGCAATGCAGGAGCCTTCGCGCACATGCACCGGCTGGCGGATGCTGAACATCACGTCGCGCTCGGTGGTCTCCGGCTTGCGATGGTCCCAGCGTCCCGGCAGTTCCTGGATTTCGCTGGCAAGCGTGCCGCCAAGGGCCACGTTCAACTCCTGAATGCCGCGGCAGATGGCGAGCATCGGAATGCCGCGATCGATTGCGCGGCGGATGAGTTCGAGGCTCGTCGCATCACGCCCGGCATCGAAGGGGCCATCGGCATCGGTGGCTTGCTCGCCATAGAGCGAGGGGTGCACATTGCTGGCCGAGCCCGAGACGAGCAGCCCGTCCACCCGGTCGAGAATGGCGTCAACCTCATTGCCGGTCTCGAAGGCGGGCACGATCAAGGACATGACGCCGGCCACCTTCAGCGCGGCGTTGAGATATTGCGTCTGCGCCGCGTGCCACTCGGCACCGTCCACCTGTTTGATATCGGCAGGGATCGCGATGATGGGCTTCGACATGATGGCTCCGAATGTGATGCGGTCTTGAAATAAAGCATGTTGCGCAAAACTGTGCAGCGGTTTTGCGATAACGACATGCGAAAAAGCAAGGGCCGAAAGTGTGTGCGCGAATCTGAAAGATCGCAACACGCTTAAGGCTGCCGTCAGTGAAGCCGGAGGGGCGGATTCGTCAAGCATTCTCTTTGCGTAAGTGACGCAATTTATTGGTCTAAAGTATAAGACAATGCCGCTTGGACGATCGACTTTCCCATGCGGCGATCAATTTTATCGCTCCCAAGCATGTCATGGGATTTATTCTTCCACCGGCCGCTTGTCAGTTGCCATGGCCCATGCTTTTCTCAGTTGATGTCGTGTGCGTGGAGGGATGCGACACGATGACAGGTTCGTATCTGGGAGGATAATATGGATCGACGTTCATTCATTAAAAAAGGTGCGCTTGCGGGCACGGGTGCTGCAGCAGCAACGGTTCTGGCGGCACCGGCAATCGCGCAGGAAAATGCCAAGATCACATGGAGGCTGACCTCCTCGTTCCCCAAATCGCTCGATACGATCTTTGGCGGCGCGCAGGATATCGCCAACCACGTGAAGAACGCGACCGACGGCAATTTCAACATTCAGGTGTTTGCAGCCGGCGAAATCGTCCCCGGCCTGCAGGCGGCGGATGCCGTCTCCTCCGGTACGGTCGAAATGTGCCATACCTGCTCCTATTACTATGTCGGCAAGGACCCAACCTTTGCGATCGGCACCGCGATCCCTTTCGGGCTGAATGCGCGCCTGACCAATTCCTGGTTCTATGAGGGCAATGGCAACACGCTGCTGAACGAGTTCTACGCCAAGCACAAGCTCTATGGCATGATTTCCGGCAATACCGGGGTGCAGATGGGCGGCTGGTTCCGCAAGGAAATCAACACCGTCGACGATTTCAAGGGCGTGAAGATGCGCATTGCTGGTCTGGCCGGCAAGGTGGTTGAAAAGCTTGGCGTCGTGCCGCAGCAGATCGCCGGCGGCGATATCTATCCGGCGCTGGAAAAGGGCACGATCGACGCGGCCGAATGGGTCGGTCCCTATGACGATCACAAGCTCGGTTTCCAGAAGGTGGCGAAATATTACTACTACCCGGCCTTCTGGGAAGGCGGCCCGGTCATCCACTCCTTCGTCAATCTGGACAAGTGGAACGACCTGCCAAAGAACTATCAGGCCGTGCTGCAGGACGCCTGCTCGTTTGCCAACACCAATATGCTGGCGAAATACGACGCCAAGAACCCCAAGGCGATCAAGCAGATCGTCTCCGAAGGTGCAACGCTTCGTCCCTTCAGCCAAGATATTCTGGACGCCTGCTACAAGGCCGCTCTCGAAGTCTACGCGGAAATCTCCGCCGTCAACCCGGATTTCAAGAAGGTCTATGACGACCAGGTGGCCTTCAAGCGCGAAGGCTATCTGTGGATGCAGCTCGCCGAGTACACCTATGATACGTTCATGATGATACAGCAGCGCAACGGCAAGCTCTGACGTTATAAGTAGGATTGATAGGACGCCCGGATCGAAAGGTCCGGGCTTTTTCGTTTGAGCTTAAACAGGGCTCTCGCGCGTTTATGGACAAGTAACGACGCGTGATTATGATCGGCAGCGTCGAGCAGCGAAGCAGCACATTTCGGAGACCAGCCGGAATATCGGCGAGGATCGGCCACGCCGACCTTGGCAAAGGCCTTGCTGTTCAACTGGAGGTACAGCATCGGCCCGAAAATCGAAGTCGATTTTCGGAAAAGCACGATGCGTACATTCAAAAACTTCGAGCGTCCTTTGCGCGTCCTAGAGGACGCGCGGCGCTCTAGTGTGATGCGCAAACCGCTGAGCATTACGTTTATCGTAAAGAAAAACCGGACAGGCTGGTCAATAGCTGTCCGGTTCAATTTCTTCAGATAAGCGAACCGGAAGGTGGGGCTGCAACCCCCCTTCCACTCCGTCAATATAACGCTTTCACCCTTATCAAACAAGTATTGCCAATCAAGGATTGATCTTCGGCGGTTCGTTGAGGTTCGGCATGCCGGGAAGGCCGTTGCCGCCGCCCTGGCCGGGCGCGCCGTCCATGGGGGGCAGGCCGAAATTCGGCATGGTGTTGCCACCCTGGTTGCCAAAGGCGGGGACCTCGATCTTGATGGTGTTGAGATCGACCTCCGGGGCCTTGTCCAGCCAGTAGGTAACGGATTCCGGCCAGAAGATGACGATGGCGACGAGGATAAGCTGCATGCCGAGCCAGGGGATTGCGCCCATATAGATGTCCGAGGTCTTTACCGTGCGCGGCGCGATGGAGCGCAGATAGAAGAGCGCGAAGCCGAAGGGCGGGTGCATGAAGCTTGTCTGCATGTTGATGCACAGCAGCACGCCGAACCAGATCAGATCGATGCCGAGCGACTGGGCGATGGGCGCTAGCATCGGCACGACGATGAAGGCGATCTCGAAGAAATCGAGGAAGAAGGCGAGGAAGAAGATGAAGATGTTGACGAAGATCAGGAAGCCGATCGGGCCGCCTGGAATGCCCGACAGCATGTGCTCGATCCACAGCGAGCCATCCATGCCCTGAAACACCAGCGAGAAGCAGGTGGCGCCGACCAGAATGAACACCACCATGGAGGTGATGTGCATGGTGGAATGCATGCCCTGCTTGACCAGATCCCAGGTCAGGCGGCGGTGGGCTGCGGCAAGCGCCATGGCGCCGACAACGCCAAGTGCGCCGGCTTCTGTCGGTGTCGCAAGGCCGAGAAAGATGGTGCCGAGAACCAGGAAGATCAGCACGATGGACGGGATCATGCCGCCCAGAACCTTCAGCACCAGCGCCCGGTTCAGCTCTCCACGGGCTTCCGGCGGAAGTGCGGGAACATCCTTCGGCCGGAATACCGAGAGAAAGAGGATGAAGAGCATGAAGATTGCGACCTGCAGGAAGGACGGGCCGATGGCGCCGAGATACATATCGCCGACGGAGCGGCCGAGCTGGTCGGCGAGAACGATGAGAACGAGAGAGGGCGGAATAACCTGCGTGATGGTGCCGGATGCGGCAATCACGCCCGTGGCGACGCGCGGATTATAGCCGTATTTCAGCATGATCGGCAGCGAGATGACACCCATGGTGATGACGGACGCTGCCACGGTGCCGGTGATCGCGCCGAGAATGGCGCCGACCAGAATGACCGCATAGGCAAGGCCGCCCGGGATCGCGCCGAAGAGCTTACCCGTGCCCTCCAGCAAATCCTCCGCAAGGCCGCACCGTTCCAGGATTGCCCCCATGAAGGTGAAGAAGGGAATGGCGAGCAGCAGATCGTTGGAGATGATGCCGAAGATGCGCAGCGGCAGCGCCTGCATGAAGGCGGGCGAGAAATGCTCGGTGAAGATGCCGATGACGCCGAACAGAAGACCGACGCTGGCGAGTGAGAAAGCGACCGGAAAGCCGTAGAGCATGAAGATGATCATGCCCAGGAACATGGCCGGCGGAAGAATACCGTATTCGAACATCAGAATATCCTTGAAATGGCGCCGGCGTTACTGGAGCGGTTTTTCGTATTTGGTGTCGAGCTGATAGAGCCCGTTCAGCGCACCGATGCGCTTCACCAGTTCGGATATTCCCTGAAGGACGAGGAGGGCAAAGCCCGCAAAGATGATGAACTTGACCGGCCAGCGGATGAGGCCGCCGGCATTGGAGGAGACTTCGTTCTGTTGCCACGAGAGCAGGAACACCGGCCAGCTCAGCCAGGCGAGATAGAAGCAGGCGGGAAGCAGGAAGAGAACGAGGCCGATGATATCCACCCAGATGCGGGTGCGCGGTGCAATGGCGCCATAGATGATATCGACGCGCACATGCTCATTCATCCGCAGCGTATAGGACGCGCCGATGAGCACGATGAAGCCGAACATGTACCACTGGATTTCCAGGAGGCCGTTCGAGCTGTAATTGAACAGGTAACGCACGATGGCGTTGCCGGCGCTGACGAGGCAGCAGATGAGAACCAGGTAGCCTGAGAATTTTCCCAGCGCCTCGCTCAACATGTCGATGGCGCGGCTCAGTTTCAAAAGCGCGTGCATTGTTTTCCCCTTTCGATCCCTTTGCGGGTTTTCGAGGAGGAATGTTTATGGCGGAAACCCCTCAGGCGAATCGTCCTCCCACGCCTGTTGTCCCCACCAGAAATCCTCCCTGCGTCCATCGTTATGGGCAGGATTTACCAAATGCAACTAGGAAGAAGGTCGACCATGCGCCATCCCGGTCTTTCCTGCGCGCCGGTGGCGTCGATGTGACAAATGCCAAGGTTTTCCAGTGGCGCAAGCCCGGGATAAATTGCCCGAATTCAGAGCGATTTTGCCGGGCAAACAGCGCGTTACCCGCGTTGCGTCGGCTTCAAATTTTGTGTAGGTCTTGACGCGGAGCGTTCTGCCGCTTGCTTCGTTATCAGGGAAGACATCCATCGGATGATGGGACGATGACGGTGAGCGCAGATCAATAGAGGGGAAAAAAGCATGAGCGAACACCATAGCGGTCCAGTCGAAGTCGGTGCAAAGATGGACCTTGCCGAGCATCAGAAGACCTACAATCATTTTCTGCTGGCTTCGAAATACGGCACGATGCTGGTGTGCATGCTGATGATCGCCATGGCCGTTGGTTTCTTCACGACGGGCGGTTTCTTCGGCGGATTGCTGGTTTTCATCATCCTGTCGGCTGCGGGTTTCTTTATTCTGTAAGCCGTTTTGCCGTCATCCACGACAGCGCGGCATCCGTCCCGCTTCATCTCGCTCAACGTCATAAGACCGATGAGAGGCACGTGTCATGAAGGCTCTTTTCCTGTCGCTGTGTCTGGCTGTCTGCCTCTGGCAGGGTGCTGCGGCGCGTGAATTCACCGCCGAGGAAAAGGCTGACCTTCAGGCGCAGATCATGCGCTTCGAAACCGCGCTGAAGCAGGGCGACTTCAGCGTTATTACCGACTCGGTCCCGCCTAAGGTTCTCCAGCATATCGCCACGACGGCAGGGATCACTCTGGAACAACTTCGGAGCGCGATGCAAAAGCAGATCGCCCTCACCTCCGTCAAGTTTCTCGATGCCAAGTTGGATACCGACAACGCCACCTATAATGAGGCGCCAGATGGCACCTCTTATGTGTTGGTGCCGTCACGCAGCCTGATCGAAAGCCAAGGCCAGAAGATAGAAGTGAAGAGTACGGTTTTGGCGCTGATGGATGAGGGCAAATGGTATTTGCCCAGGATCGACGACGCACGGCAGATCAACCTCCTGCGTGAGGTTTATCCCTTCGTTACCACCATTGAGTTTCCGACCAGAACGGTGACGCCGGTGGAGTAAGCGGTGCTGCTATGGCGAGAGCGATGCGGGTGTTCAGCCAGTCAGCCTCAGCAACCTCTCATCACGCCGGCGTTGTGAGATCCTGAACCTTGGCGCGGTTGGCGTTGCCCCAGTCGCACAAGGGAACGAGGGCCTGGACCAGCGTATCCCCGAAGGGCGTCAATTCGTAATCGACCACCGGCGGCACGCACTGGTGATCGCGACGCGTCAGCACCTCCATGCCGACCAGATCGCGCAACTGCTGGATCAGTACCTTCTCGCTGATGCCGCCAACGCGTCGTTTCAATTCCGAGAAGCGGGTGGGGCCACCTTGCACATGGTAGAGGATCAAAGGTTTCCACTTGCCGCCGACGACCCTCAGCGACACGTCCAAACCGCACTTCGTCTCCATCCTGTCCATAAATTCACACTTACCTTTTTGTAGGTTCTACCCATAAGGTAATTGCTTGCCTATGTGGAGGTCAAGCTGCGGCGCGACAGCGTCTCGGCTACGACATCGGCCCTGTGAACAGAATCCGTTCAGGAACGCACGATGTGGTCAATTCCAACAGTTGGAGCAGCTCTCTCTTGCGTCAAATGCGATGAAGGGCGCTCTCATAACAACCAGAAGCAAAGGTTCAACCATGAGCGACAATATCCAGACAATCAGGAGCCTCTACGCCGCAGCCGAAGGGCATTCGCTTGATCTTGAGGGATTTCTCTCCTGCTTCTCCGAGGATGCCTACGTTCGCAACGTCCCGACAGGAACGGATTTCCGTGGTCCGGATATCGCGCTCGTTGCCAGCGGCATGGCCGATGCCTTTCCGGACATCCACCGAGAGATCTTCGATCTATACGCGATGAACGACGTGGTGGTCGTCGAGCTTGCCATTCGCGGCACGCAGGATGGGCCACTTTTAACGCCCGAAGGGACGGTCTCTGCGAGTGGAAAGACCATCGATGTTCCTTGCTGCGACGTCTTTCGCCTGAAGGACGGCAAGGTGACCTCCTTCCATTGCTACAACGCCGCATCCATCATGATGCAGCAACTGGGTCTCGCGGGCTCCAAGCCTTGATGATGCAGCCGCATCGGGCAGTCGGCGCAGGCTTCAATCAAACATTCACCTTCGTTCTTCATGAGATATCAAAACCTCTCATGCAAAAGTTCGACCCGGTCGGGGGCGACTAGAGCATCGGCTAAGCCGCTGCGTAGATTTTAAGAAGAGCGTCCTTTGTGCGTCCAGAGGGATGCACGGCGCTCTATCGCTCAAACAAGGGACCTGAAGGTCGATGCTTGCATTCGTTGAACGCCATATAAAGCAGGCATGCGCCACGGACCGCTTTGAAACGAAGAGCAAGGTCCTGTCCTTTGCCCTTCGCACGGCTTTGGTCGTGACGCTGATTGCCGACATATTGAATATCGTCGCCCACCATCTGATGAACGCATTTGGCTTGCTGCCCTACGACGTCTGGCAGGGGGCAACCGTTGGCGTGATCATATCGACCGTGGTGGCCTCGTCGTTGACGTTTTCCATCGTGTATCTCGTGGGTCTCGCCATCCATCATCTATCCATCTCGCGCGCGACATTCGAACGGCTGAGCCGCACCGACATGCTGTCTGGGCTCCTCAATCGTCGTGCCTTTATGGAAGAGGTGGCGAAGGCGGACGAGAATGCGTCGCTCATCCTGTTCGATATCGATCGCTTCAAGCGCATCAATGACGAGTTCGGCCACGATGTCGGAGACCATGCGATCGTGACGGTGGCACGGCACCTGATGTCTGCCTTCCCGCAACCCCATGTCGTCGCCAGGATCGGCGGCGAGGAATTTGCCGTTCTGGCGGTTCAACTCACCGCCCAGAAACGTTTGACGCTTGCACAGCGGTGCAATGAAATGCTGGCGGCCCGGCCCGTGAACCTCAAGGACAGGCTTGTTCATATCACGCTGTCGGGCGGTGTGGCCGATAAGGAATCCTACGCGTCCTTCGAGGATCTGTTCAACGCCTGCGACAGGGCGCTCTATCTGGCGAAATCATCCGGTCGCAATCAGATCCTCCATAGCGACCTGCTGCCGGAGGACTTTAAAGCGAAAGCCAGCGTGGCTGTGTAGCGCCTTGTATTATTGCGTGTTGCTATCGCAAAGCCGCTGCACATTTTTGATTGGACCATGCTTCCGGTGACTGCTATTGGCCCAAAGCCGTCATACCCGCCCTCTCAGGCCGCCATCATGGCCGGGGTGTAGCACAAGATAGCTCAAGGCAAACATCGGCGTAAATGTGCAATGAGTGCACCTTCCCCTTCTCGACTGCTACTTCAACACCGTGGGTTCCTGAGACCGGCGGACGACGCCCGTCCGAAACTGACAATTATCAAATCACTGAACTTCTTGATCTTTTCGAGAGATTTGATACCGATCAATTGGAATCTGAGGCGACAAGCCTCAATGTTGCAGGCGGACCGACGACATGAACCAATATGCGACGCAGCTCGGCGAAGGCCGCATGGGCAAGCTTATTGCGGCATACGACTGGACCTCGACGTCACTAGGGTGCCTGGAGACCTGGCCAGCGGCTCTTCGCTCTGTCGTGGAACTGATTCTGGGGCAAAGGCATGCGATATGCGTGTTCTGGGGACCTGACCTCACTCTGCTTTACAACGACGCCTATGCGCCGATCCTCGGAGCGAAGGAGGAAGGGGCACTAGGACAGCCTGCGGCAGAAATATGGTGGGATGTGTGGAATGACATCAAGCCCTTCGTGGATCAGGCGCTTTCCGGCGAAGGCACGTGGTCAGAGGAGCTTCCGCTCGTCATGACGCGGAACGGCTTCCCCGAGCAAACATATTGGACCTTCTCCTACAGCCCGCTTTACGACGGCGGCAAGATTGTCGGAATGATCAATGTCGCGTCGGACGCCACGCCGACGGTTGTCGCACGCGAAAGGGAAGCGGCGCTGCACAACGAGATGATCCATCGCCTCAAGAATACGCTCGCGGTCGCAAGCGCGATCGTCTCGTCGACATTGCGTAACGCCTCCGATCTCAATGAAGCACGAACGATCGTTATCGATCGGATCAATGCGTTGGGTCGAGCCCAGGACCTGTTACACGGTGATGCCAGAGAGGTGTCGATGCGCGAAATGATTGGCGTCGCCTTGAGTGCCCACATCGATCATCCCGGACGTGTCGGTATCCACGGACCCGACCTCACGCTCGCCGCCCAACAGGCAATCGGGTTGTCTCTGGCTGTGTACGAATTAGCCACGAACTCGGTGAAATACGGGGCTCTATCGAGCGACAAAGGAAAAGTCTTCGTTTCCTGGAATTGGAATGATGCGGGCGCGTTGCGCTTCGTCTGGCGAGAAACCGGTGGCCCACCTGTCAAAGCGCCGGTCCGAAAGGGATTCGGATCGCGGCTGACCAACAGCATAGTAGCGGGATATTTTGAGGGTACCGCTGCCACCCACTTCCATGAAGACGGCATCGAGTATGAACTCGAGGGTAAGCTCAAACCCCTTGCTGCGGGCTAGCGTGAGAGAGTGTAGCAAGGTTATTGGCGTGGAACTTAACATACGTGGCGGTCATCGATTGCGGCCGCGACGCCTCCACTAACTGTTGACTGTTCAAACTGTGTTCCGTGGCCCATTTCTGGCTTGTTAGACTAAACCTCGGTACGTCACCATGACCGCTTCTGACGCAAAGCCGCAGACAACTCACTGTCGGCCGGTGCAAACCGAGCTGATTGCCCCTCAACCGCAGGCCATGGAAGACGCTTTGGTCTCATATGGCGTGCAAGTCGAGCGGGCATTGGCGAGACACCAGACGGAGGTGGAAAAAACCTTGCGCGATCGCGCACGATCCGTGCTGCGCTTCACCCATTTCGACTATATGATGCTGTCGACGAAGTGGCGAAGCGTACAATATCTCAGAAACAGCTACTGGAAATTTGCGGGGCGATTCCCCCGCAGTGCAGCCTGGTTTTTCACGCTTATTTCCGGCGTGTGGTGAAGCGGTCAGTGTGTCTTCAGCGGCGAAGCCCCGAAGCAACCGATCTCATGAAGCGCGTCATCCATCCATGATGTCACGTTCGTTGAACGCGTCGTATTTTCGGATCTCGCCGCGCATCTTGCCGCTCCAGCGGCGGACGAAGGCGATAGTGTCGGCTGCCTGCAAATGCGCGCTGAGTGCTGCCTGATCGGCCCAGCGTTCCGATATCAGCAATCGCCCCGCGTGCGGATCATCCACCGCCGCATCATAGCTGATGCATCCTGATCGCTTTCGTGTTTCGGTTGCCAAAGCTTGGAGGTCTGCGGTGAATGGCGCCAGATCGGCCGGATCGACATGCATATGGCCGGTTATGATCAACATGGATATTGCCTTCCACAGGTGCCCCGACCGCGTGTTTGCGACGACCGGGGCATTGACTGGTCAAGTGGATGATCAGGCGGCGGCCAGCACGATCTTGCCCTGGATGCTGCCTTCGGACGCACGGCGATGCGCAGCGGCAGCCTCGGCCAAGGGGTAGGTGCTGTCGATCACCACCCGCACGGTGCCATCATCGAGCAGGCGGCCAGCCTCTGCCAACTGCGCTCCGTTCGAGCGCACCTGCGTCGTCGAGACGGTTATGTTGCGCCGGGCGGCTTCCTCGTGGGCTGAAAAGCCCAGCGGGTTGACGAGGAACAGTGCGCCATTCGGCTTGATCAAGGGGAGGAAGCGTTCCATGTTCGCGCCGCCCACGGCATCGAGCACCAGATCGACATCCTTCACCACGGTTTCGACATTCGTCTTCCTGTAGTCGATGAAGAGATCCGCACCGAGGTCTTTGAGAAGTGCCTCGTGCTTGCCGGAAGCCACGGCAATCACCTTGGCGCCTTGCCATTTGGCGATCTGGACTGCGAGATGCCCGACGCCTCCGCCCGCGCCATTCACCATCACCGTCTTGCCTCCAAGCGGAATGGGTGCGTGCGGGAAGGTCTGGAAGGGGTTCGGCACATCATGCCCGAGGTTCACCAGAAATTGCCAGGCGGTCAGCAGCGACATGGGTGCGCCGGCGGCATGGACATGGTCGATGCCCGCAGGTTTCAGCGCCAGGTCTGACGCGGGAATCCGGACATAGTCGGCATAGGCGCCGCTTCCGGTCATCAGATAATGCGGGAAGCGGACCATGGCGAAGACGGCATCGCCAACCTTGAACTGCGAGACCTTTTCACCCACCGCCGAGACGGTGCCGGAAATATCCGTGCCGAGGATCAGCGGGAAGATTGGATTGGGCTGCCATTCCGGCGGAAGTGCGCGATAACCGTCGCGCAAATAGAGATCCGGCGGGTTGAGGCTTGCGGCGTGGACCCGAACAAGCACCTCATCCGCAGAGATTTGCGGCCGTGGCGCATCCTCATAGAGAAGGACATCCGGTCCACCGAATGCGTGCAATCGCACGGCTTTCATCATCTCAGTCATCATTGCCTCACTTGGATTGTCGTCGTGTGAGGGAAGATAGGACTGCGGGTTTTATTTGAAAATCATGCGGTAATTCGCTTTAATAGTGCCATGAAGGAACAAATCGGAATTGACAGGCTGACGGGGCTGATTGCATTTGCGCGCGCCGGTTCGCTTGGAAGCTACACCGCCGCCGCCCGCTCCCTGGGCATCTCACCGTCCGCGGTCAGCAAAAGCATCCAGCGGCTGGAACAGCAGCTCGGCGTTTCGCTGTTTGCGCGCACGACGCGTTCTCTGACGCTGACGAGCGAGGGGCGTGATCTGCATGATCGGGCGCTGAGGCTGCTGCACGCCGCCGAAGAGATCGAGCAGGCGGCAAAGGCAGCGCGCACCGAGCCAGCCGGCACATTGCGCATCGCCGCATCCCTGCCGATCGGCCTGCATGTCATCACGCCGGTGCTGCCGCAGTTTCGCGCGCTCCATCCGAAGGTGACCATCGATCTGCGTTTGAGCGATCACATGGTGGATCTTATCGACGGCGGCTTCGATCTTGCAGTCCGCATCGGCGACCTCTCGGACTCGCGCCTGCTGTCCCGCCGCCTGATGCCGCACCGGCTATGCTGCTACGCCTCGCCCGACTATCTGGCGAGGCGCAGCCCGCCAACCCATCCGAACCAGCTGGAGGAGCACGAGACCGTCAGCCTCCGCTACCAGAGCAGCGGCCAGCTGTTTCGCTGGCCTTTCCGCATCGGGGAGAAGGAAGTGGAGATCGTGCCATCCTCCGGCATCATCGTCGATGCAAGCGAAGCCGTGCTGGCGGCAATCTCGGCGGGTGCCGGGATCGGAATGGCGACGAGTTTCATGGCCAACGCCTGGGTGAAGCGTGGCGCGCTCGTGCCGGTTCTGTCCGATTACGCGGTGGACCGGCACAATATCACGGCCCTATGGCCCGAAAGCCGACGGTCCAACCCCGCCATGCGCGCCTTCCTGAACGCGCTGGTGGAGCTGTCGTGAGGGGGGCAGGAGCCTTCGCAACTCGCGGAGGCTCCGCGTTCTATCAGCGATATCAGCCAGCCACCTTCTCCAGCTCCGACAGTGCCTCCGAGGGAAGCTCGATCGTCGCTGCTTCAAGGTTTTCCCGCAGATGGCCACGTGACGAGGTGCCGGGGATCAGGAGAATGTTTGGCGATCGCTGGAGAAGCCAGGCAAGCGCCACCTGCATCGGCGTGGCGTCGAGCTTTGCGGCCACGTCGGACAGGGCGGAGGATTGCAGCGGCGAGAAGCCGCCGAGCGGGAAGAACGGCACATAGGCGATGCCGCGGGCAGCGAGCGTGTCGATCAGGGCGTCGTCGTGGCGATGCGCCAGATTGTACTGGTTCTGGACGCAGACGATGTCGGTGATCTTTCCGGCATCCTCGATCTGCTTTGCCGTGACGTTGGAAAGGCCGATATGCCGGATCAGGCCCTGCTGCTTCAAATCCGCCAGCACATCGAGTGCTTCGTCCAATGACCCTTCCGCAGGGCCGTGCACGTCGAACATGGCGCGCAGATTGACCACATCGACCACATCGAGCCCGAGATTGCGCAGATTGTCATGAACGGCCTGTGTCAGCTCCGCACGTGAGAAGGCCGGCTTCCAGGATGCGTCCGCGCCTCTGCTTGCGCCGACCTTGGTGACGATCAGAAGGTCGCTTGCGTAAGGATGCAAGGCCTCGCGGATGATTTCGTTCGTGACATGCGGGCCATAGAAATCGCTGGTGTCGATGTGGTTGACGCCGCTTTCCACCGCTTCGCGCAGCACGGCTATGGCCTCTGCACGATCGCGCGGCGGCCCGAAAACGCCCTTGCCCGCAAGCTGCATCGCGCCATAGCCCAAACGGCGCACCGTGTGGTCGCCAAGCTTGAATGTTCCCGAATTTGTTATCGTGCTCATCGCCTGTCTCCTTGTGTTGCTGGAAAATAGGCAGGTGGCATATGTGCGACAAGGCGCTATAATCAGGACAGGTTGTCCGTCAGGCTGGACAATGGCGACGGGCGTCAGGAGAGCAGGGTGGCGGATTTAACGGATCTGAATGCGTTTCTCCTGGTGGCGCGATCCCAAGGGTTTCGGCAGGCGGCGCGCGAAAGCGGCATCAGTTCTTCGGCGTTGAGCGATGCGGTGAAGCGGCTGGAAGACGAGCTTGGGGTACGCCTGTTCAATCGCACCACAAGGAGCGTGCTGATGACGGATGCAGGACGTCTCCTCATGGAGCGCACCGCACCCGCATTCGCAGAGGTCGCCTCGGCGCTGAACGAGGTCAAGAGCAGCCGCGGCCGCACCTCGGGCGAGCTTCGGCTGAATGTGCCGATGAGTGCGGCAAAGCTGGTCCTGCCCGCGATCGTGCCACCGTTTCTCGCGGCCTATCCGGACATCAGCCTGGAAATCGTGACCGATGAGAATTTCGTCGACATCATCAAGAGCGGCTGCGATGCGGGCATCCGTTATGACGAAAGGCTGGAGCAGGATATGCTCGCCCTGCCGATCGGCCCACGCCAGCAGCGCTTTGCCCTTGCCGCATCGCCGGATTATTTGGCACGAAGAGGCACGCCGCAACACCCACAAGACCTGCTTTCGCATGATTGCATTCTCGGCCGTTTTTCAGGGCGCGCCATTCCGCCCTGGGAATTCGAACGGAACGGGGAAGAGGTCGTCATCAATCCAAAAGGCAACCTCATCGTCCAGTTCGGCGGCGGCACCGATCTCGGCATAGACGCCGCGATTGCCGGCTGCGGTATGTCTTACATTTTCGAGGATTGGCTGAGGCCGCACTTCGAGCGAGGCGATCTGGTGCCGGTGATGGAAGAATGGTGGCTACGGTTTCCCGGCCCGTTTCTTTATTACTCCGGACGGCGGCTTGTACCTGCGCCTTTGCGCGCGTTTATCGATTTCGTGCGGCAAATGAATAGGGATGCAGGGAAGGGTTTGGGGGCGGACCGGTGAAAAGCACCGAGAGGATTCTCAACATCATCTTTCCCGAGCATCCTCATGCTTGCTTACGAAGGTCGTCATTTATCGCACCAAGCCGAATGGGAATAAGATGTCGCCGTGAAGCGCCGATGCTAGACTAGTGAACTGGTGAAAATCTATCCGTTCTTCTTGTATCTGATGCGGAGGGGCGCAATTGTAAGTCTCAAGGAGACTAACAATGCAATTTGTCAAAGATGGGCCCGAAGTTCCGGAGCGCTTGCTGCTGGCACACGAAGAGGGGCGGGTCGTGTTCTTTTGCGGTGCGGGTATTTCTTATCCAGCTGGTCTCCCAGGTTTCGGCGGCTTGGTCGCAAAGCTCTATGACGAGCTTGGTACGACACCGACACCAGTTGAAGAGGTGGCGTTGAAATCCAAACAGTATGACACGGCAATTGGCCTTCTGGAAAGCAGGGTTGTCGGCAACAGGTTTGGCACCCGAACCGCGATTGCGAAAATCCTGACCCCTAAAAAACGCATGAAGAATGCCACTGCTACTCATGAGGCCCTTCTCACTCTCTCTCGTAATGGCGACGGCCGTATCCGGCTAATCACGACGAACTTCGACAGATTGTTCGTCAAGGAGATCGAGAGGCAGAAGCTGCCCATCCCTCATTTTTGCGCGCCGCTCCTGCCGGTTCCGAAAAAACGATGGGATGGACTAGTCTATCTCCACGGCCTTCTCCCAGCCAAGGCCACCGCCGGTGAACTAGACAGACTAATCGTTTCCAGCGGCGATTTCGGACTCGCGTATCTGACCGAGCGGTGGGCGGCACGATTTGTTAGCGAACTCTTCCGCAGCTACACGGTGTGTTTCGTCGGGTACAGCATCGATGATCCCGTACTGCGCTACATGATGGATGCTCTTGCCGCCGATCGCCTTTTGGGCGAAAGCCCACCAGAGGCATATGCGTTCGGATCCTGCAAGGTGGGAAATGAGACAGAGACCGACAGTCAATGGCGCGCGAAAAATGTAACGCCGATCCTTTATCCTGAGGAAGACGGCCATCCGCTTCTCCACGCGACTCTCAAAGCGTGGGCGGAAACCTATCGCGACGGCGTGCGCGGGCAAGAAGCAATCGTCAGCCGATATGCTGCTACCCGGCCACTCGGCAGCACGAAGCAGGACAATTTCATTGGACGGATGATCTGGGCTCTGAGTGACCCTTCCGGACTACCGGCCAAGAAATTTGCTGACTTCGATCCCCCGCCGCATATCGATTGGCTGGAGGCGCTCTCATTGAGCCGGTTCAATCAGCATGATCTGCCGCGCTTCAAGGTACTAGCAGAGAGTGAGGTTGACGATAAATTTTCGTTTAGTCTGACGAATCGTCCGAGCCCATATTCGCTTGCCCCGTGGATGTGTCTGGTTTCCCCAGCATTTGCGCGACGCGGTGGGCTCGACAAAGTCATGGCGCATCTTGCAAGGTGGCTAGTCCGTCATCTTGATGATCCGCGCCTTCTTCTCTGGGTCGCGGCCAGTGGTAGCAAGCTGCACGACAATTTCGCGTACATGATAGTCGAGGCATTAGGGGAGAATCCGCCGTCGCCGTTGACCCCGTTCTGGCGGATCGTGTTGTCCGGGCGCCTCAAGGACTCGTCGATCCACCCGGATCTTTTTTCGTGGCGCAAGCGGCTGGCCAATGAAGGCCTTACATCAAGCCTGAGACGCCAGCTGCGAGACAACCTTTCACCTCGAATACAGTTGCGAAAGGCACATCACTACGAGGAGGATGGTGATTGGGACATCAGGGATGAAATCCCGCAGATCGACTGGGAACTCGTGCTGGAGGCTGACCACGTTCACTCCCTTTTCAAGGATATTGCCAAAGGAGATGCATGGCAAAATGCCCTGCCGCTTCTCTTAAATGATGCAACTGATTTATTGATCGAGACACTGGAGCTCTTGCAGGAGCTTGGCAAAGCCGATGAAGATAGAGACGGATCGTTCTGGCAACAGCCGTCCATTAAGCGGCATCCCCAAAACCGCACCTACCGAGACTGGACTGCGTTAATTGATTTTGCGCGCGATGCCTGGTTGGCGGCAGCTGATCAGATGCCCGCGCGCGCTGTTCGCGAGGTCTTTCGCTGGAGCGAACTTAGATTTCCGTTGTTCCAGCGGCTGGTGTTTTTCGCAGCAACGGAAATGTCGGAACTCTTCAGCGTCGATGAAACACTGGATTGGCTTCTGGCTCGCGATCACTACTGGCTCTGGTCCGTTGAAACTCAGCATGAAGTAATGGAGCTGATTTCCAGGTTGGCCACGAGGATGAATAAGAAGCAGCGCGCTCGGCTTGAAGCAGCCCTACTCAAAGGCCCATCGGCGTCCGATGCTGACGCTGAACGACACATGAGGCGGACCAACAGAGAAGTCTGGCGTAGGCTTTTTCTATTAAAGAATTCCGGTGCCAACCTTTCGAAGAAGGGTGATGATCGAATCAACTCGATACTCTCGACAAATCCTGAATGGAGTGAACCGAGCGAAGAGGATTCGTTCCCGATCTGGATGTCGAATGGTGACATTGGCCGGACGTATCGGTCAGCGCCGGCGTTGAGACGGGACCTTGAGCAATGGCTTCTGAATAATCCCGACACCGATGATTTCGACAACGCCGACGATTGGCGCGACCGTTGCCGAAACGACTATCCCCGCTGTGCCGTGGCGCTGGTGTCGCTTGCCTCGCAGGGCCATTGGCTGACAGGCCGATGGCGGCAGGCTTTGCAGGTCTGGTCCGAGGAACAACTTTCCTCGAGGTCTTGGCGGCATCTCTCGGCGCAGGTCGTCAGGGCGCCTATCGAAGTGATCGATTCCTTGCTGCATTCTATCGCTTGGTGGCTCAAGGCGTGCGCAAAACATGTCTCAAACGACGATAGCATTTTCTTTATTCTTGTGCAGCAAGTCTTGCGATCTGCGGTCGTTGAGTCCTCCGAGCAAAGCACCGACACGATCTCTGCAGCCATCAACCATCCTGTCGGGTATGTGACCGAGGCATGTCTGACGTGGTGGTATAAGCAGGGCTTGGAGGATGGCCAGCGCCTTCGAAGCGAGATCTTTTTAGCTTTTTCTCTTTTGATTGATCCGACGGTCGCGGCGTTCCGGCACGGACGGCTGCTCTTGTGCGCCCACGTGATCACCCTGTTTCGCGTCGATCCCGAGTGGACGACGCTGCATATTTTGCCTCTGTTCGATTGGGCGGACGAAACGGAGGCACGCGCCGCTTGGAGCGGTCTCCTGTGGTCACCGCGTCTCTATTGGCCCTTGCTCAGAGCTATTAAAACCCCATTCCTCGCAACAGCGAGTCATTACGCCGCCCTAGATGATCTGAAAGAGCAATATGTCGGTCTACTCACATATGCCGCTCTCGAAGGTAACGGGGCGATCACGCAGAAGGAATTCGCCACTACATTCCTTGTGCTGCCTGCTGATGCGCTGGAGAATGCGGTGTTGAATGTAGCAGACGCCATCGAAAGCGCGGCTGACAAAAGAGAGGAATACTGGGAGAACCGAGCGAAGCCGTATTTTCAGAAGATATGGCCTAAATCACAGCAACTGCGAACTCCTAATATGGCAGCTAATTTTGGGAGACTGATTGTCAGTTGCGGCGAAGCGTTTCCGGATGCCCTGGCTCTCCTGAATGGATGGCTACAACCTACCGATCACATAGATATTGCGATCCATAAGCTCAATGAATCCGGACTATGCGAGCGCTTTCCGGACGAGGCTCTGACGTTTCTCTCACTGGTTGTCTGCTCCCAGCCTGTGTGGTCGGCGCGCGATATGCGGGACTGCCTTAACAAGATCATGTCTTGCAGGCCAGCTCTGACGACAGACTTAAAATATGTGAGGCTCGACACCTCTCTGCGTGGGTCGGGCCACTAGCGGAAGTCAGAGTGACCCACAAACGCACTCGCCTCAAATAGGCCTCATTACAGCTTTCGACTGCGGCGCATCTTTCGTCAGCGCGACCCTCTGCTGGCCGACCCGCCCTCAACCTTCCCCAGTCTTCTTCGCCAGAAGCCCGTTAAGAAGCAGATCGAGATGGGCGGCGCGGTAGCCTTTTATGTCGATGTCCATGGCTTCTTCGAAGATGATCCTCAGAACGGTGAGCGTCATCAGCGGCGCGATGACGAGTTCGGGGAAGGCGATGTAGTCGCTTTTCAGTTCTCCCGCTGCGGCACCTTCCTTGATGAGCTCGATGATCCTGTCGATCAGGGGCTGGAAGACGCATTGCTCATGCCGGGCGACGATGTCGGGGAACTTCTGGCCCTCGGCGATGATCAGCTTGAGGATTTCGCGGTTCTGGCGGTCTTCGTCGAGATGATCGTAGAGTGCGCCCAGAAGCGCCCTGATCTTTTCGGAGGCGGTGCCGGTGCGGGTGTCCTCGCTCTTGACGATGTCGGCGAAGGATGTCGAGGCGTGGCGGATGGTGGCTTCGAAGAGAATTTCCTTGGTTTCGAAGTACACATAAATGGTGCCCTTGGTGACGCCGACATGTTTGGCGATGTCCTCAACCCGTGTTGCGGCGTACCCGTTCTTGACGAATTCGGTAAAGGCCGCGTCCAGGATCTGCGCGGGGCGGAGCTCTTTCTGCTCGGCGCGCGTCAGTTTCTTTCCCGCCTTGGAGTGGCACAGCTTAAACATCGGTGATCGGCATCCCATTCCTTTGGCATCGATAGTGCTGAAGCAAGTCGCGCTCTTTCAGATTCGCGTCCCCGCTTCGTTCTTTGTTTTATCGCATATCGTTATCGCAAAACCGCTGCATAGTTTTTCGTGCAGCAGGCTTAAGAAGTTATCATTGACTTTCCAGTCAGTCAAATATACGCAATCACGATATCTCGATGATAAGGCCCACCCATGAAGCAGATTTTGAGCGTGCTCCTGATTGCGAGCGCCGGTTTTTTGACCGCGTGCAGTCCAAAGGAAGGCGAAGGAGAACCGGACTTGCGCCAGGTCCGGGTGGTGACGGTTGAGAACAGCCAGGTGGTGTCCGGCGGAGCCGTGACCGGCGAAATCCGCGCGCGTATCGAGACCGATCTGTCCTTCCGTGTGGGCGGCAAGATCATTGATCGTCAGGTCGATGTTGGAGACCATGTGAGAGCGGGCCAGGTTCTGGCGCGCATCGATGCGGAAGAGCAGCAGGCGGATCTGGCGGTTGCCGAGGCCAATCTCGAGGCCGCTGTGGCGCAGCGCATCCAGGCAGAGCTGGCCTTTGCCCGCCAGCAGAAACTTTTCGAAACGCAGGTGACGCCACGCTCGGCACTCGATCAGGCGCAGGAAGCGCTTTCCACCGCGCAGGGCAGTGAGCGGTCGGCGCAGGCGCAGCTTGGCAGCGCCAAGGAAGCGCTCTCCTATACCGAACTGAAAGCCGATCAGGATGGGTTGATCACCGCGCGCAATGCCGAAGTGGGGCAGGTGGCGCAGGCGGCATCGCCCATCTTCACGCTGGCGCAGGATGGCCCGCGCGACGCGATCTTCGAAGTGGTGGAAACGCTCTTCCTCGGCCGCGAGATTCAGCCGGAGGTGAAGATCACGCTTCTGACCGATCCCGACCGGCAGGTGATGGCCAAGGTCCGCGAGATTTCCCCCACCATCGATTCCTCCACCGGAACGGTGAAGGTGAAGGTCGGGCTTGGGGTGGACGTTCCCATGCCGCTCGGCGCTGCCGTGCAGGGCAATTTCCTCTATGAGCCACAGGCCGCCATGGTGCTGCCTTGGTCGGCGATTTCCTCCAAGGATGGAAGGCCGGCTGTCTGGGTCGTCGATCCCGCCTCGTCGAAAGTGGCGCTGCGCGCCATCGAGGTCGAAGATTATGAAACAGGTCATTTCATCGTCAAGCAGGGGCTGAAGCCCGGTGAGAGCGTGGTGGCCGAGGGTGGCAAGTTCCTGCGCCCGGATGAAAAGGTCGCTTTCGAGAAGGTGGCAGCACAATGATCAGAACCCAGATTGCTACCCTCCTTCTATCGGGGCTGCTGCTTTCCGCCTGCAGCGAGGATAAGTCCGAGGCCCCACCGCCGCCGCGCCCCGTGCTTTCGGTGGTGGCCAAGGAAATGCCCGTGCAGTCTCTCAGCTTTGCGGGAACGGTGTCTCCGCGCTTCGAGGCCGAGCTTGGCTTTCGCACGCTGGGGCGTCTCACCTCGCGCACCGTCAGCGTCGGCGATCTCGTGGAGAAGGGGCAGGTCATTGCCACCATCGATCCGACATCGCTGGAGCTTGCCGTGCGCAGCGCCCAGTCGGATCTTTCCAATGCGCAGGCGCAGCTTCGCAATGCGCAGAGCACGCAGCAGCGCCAGTTACAGCTTGCCGAAACGCGCTCCGGCACCCGGGCCGCACTGGAAGAGGCGGAACAAGGGCTGAAGACCGCAAGCGCCTCCGTGGCGCGGGCGCAGGCCAATCTCAACAAGGCCAATGAACAGCTGAGCTATGCGCAGCTTGTCGCCGAATTCGACGGCGTGGTGACGGCAACGTCGGCAGAACTCGGCCAGGTCGTGACCGTCGGCCAGGTGGTGGTGACGATTGCCAAGCCGGACGAGCGCGATGCGGTGATCGACGTGCCGCAGTCCATTGCCGAGCAGTTGAAGCTTGGCACGCCCTTCGACGTGGCGCTGCAGCTCGATCCGCAGGTGCGGGTCGCGGGAACGGTCCGCGAGATCGCGCCGCAGGCCGATACGGCCACGCGTACGCGCCGCACGAAGATCGCGCTGGACCACCCGGGTGATGCCTTCCGGCTGGGTGCGGTGATCCGCGCTTCGGCCAGCATCGCCTCCAAACCCAATCTGATGCTGCCGGCCACCGCCATCCGCACGCGTGACAGCCAAACTGCCGTGTGGATTGTCGATGAGGCCGCCGCCAAGGTTACGCTTCGCCCGGTCGTGCTGGAGGGTCCGCCGAACGCCTATGGCTATGTGGTTGTCAAAGAGGGCGTGAAGCCGGGGGAGCGCGTCGTTATTGCAGGCGTCAACTCGCTTGAGGACGGGCAGTCCATTCGCATCGATCAGGAGCGCGTACAGTGAAAAAGTTCAATCTCTCCGAATGGGCATTGGCGCACCGCTCGCTCGTCTCCTATTTCATGATCGTCTTCCTGATTGCGGGCGTGTTTTCCTATCTCAATCTCGGGCGCGAAGAAGATCCGAACTTCACCATCAAGACGATGGTGATTTCCGCCGCCTGGCCGGGGGCGACGGCCGAAGAGGTCAGCCGTCAGGTAACGGACCGTATCGAGAAGAAGCTGCAGGAGCTGGAATCGCTCGATTATACCCGCAGCGAAACGACCGCCGGCAAGACCACCGTCTTCCTCGAACTTCTGCCCACCACCAAGGCGCGGGATGTGGAGCCGACCTGGCGTCGCGTTCGCAACATGATCAGCGATATCAAGGGCGAGTTTCCCTCCGGCGTGCAGGGTCCGTTCTTCAACGATCGCTTCGGTGATGTGTTCGGCAACATTTTTGCCTTTACCAGTGACGGGCTGTCTCAGCGCCAGCTGCGCGATCTCGTCGAAGATGCGCGCTCCAAGATCCTGACCATCGAGAATGTCGGCAAGGTCGATATTATCGGGGCGCAGGACGAGGCGATCTATCTGGAATTTTCCACCCGCAAGATCGCAGCGCTCGGTATCGACCGCCAGTCGATCATCGCCACGCTGCAGGCGCAGAATGCGGTGACGCAATCCGGCTTCGTGACCGCCGGGCCGGAGCGCATCGCCATCCGTGTGGGCGGACAGTTCGCCTCGGAAAACGCGCTGGAATCGATCAATCTGCGCGTCAATGACCGCTTCTTCCCGCTGACGGATGTGGCGACGATCCATCGCGGCTATGTCGATCCGCCGACGGCACTCTTCCGCTACAACGGCAAGCCGGCCATCGGTCTTGCCATCGGCATGCGGGCCGGTGCCAACCTGCTGGAATTCGGCGAGGCCGTCGATGAACACATCAAGGCGGTCGTCGCAGACCTGCCGATCGGCGTCGAGGTCAACCGCGTGTCCGACCAGCCGGCGGTGGTGGAGGAGGCGGTGTCCGGCTTCACCCGTGCGCTGTTCGAAGCCGTCGCCATCGTTCTCGTCATCAGCTTCATCAGCCTTGGTCTTCGCGCCGGTCTGGTGGTGGCGGTGTCCATTCCGCTCGTGCTCGCCATCACCTTCGTCTACATGGAATATACTGGCATTTCGTTGCAGCGCATCTCGCTTGGCGCGCTGATCATTGCGCTCGGTCTTCTGGTCGATGACGCGATGATTGCGGTGGAGATGATGGTGGCGCGGCTGGAGGAGGGCGACGATCTGCGCAAGGCCGCGACCTATGTTTACACGTCCACCGCCTTCCCCATGCTGACCGGCACACTCGTCACCGTCGCGGGCTTCATCCCGATCGGCCTCAACAGCAGTGCGGCGGGTGAGTTCACCTTCACGCTGTTTGTGGTGATTGCGGTTTCGCTGCTGGTCTCCTGGATCGTCGCGGTTCTCTTCACCCCGCTTCTCGGCGTGTTGATGCTGCCCAAGACGATGAAGCAGCACCACGACAAGAAGGGCCGGGTTGCGACGATCTTCTCGCGTCTATTGACGACAGCCATGCGCTGGCGCTGGGTGACCATTCTGTTGACCATCGGCGTCTTCGGCGTGTCCGTCGCGGGCATGGGTCTGGTGCAGCAGCAGTTCTTCCCAAGCTCCGACCGTCCGGAACTGATCATCGATTGGAACCTGCCGCAGAACAGCTCGATTGCCGAGACCAACCGGCAGATGGCGAAGTTCGAGCAGGACAAGCTCGCCAACAATCCCGATATCGACCACTGGACCACCTATGTAGGGCAGGGCGCGCCGCGCTTCATTCTGTCCTTCGACGTGCAGAACCAGAACGTCTTCTTCGGCCAGACGGTGATCGTGCCGAAAAGCCTGGAAGCGCGTGACCGGGTGCGGGGCGATTTCCAAAAATATCTGAACGAGACGTTTCCCGGCACCGATGCCTTCGTAAAACTGCTCGATATCGGCCCGCCAGTCGGCAAGCCGGTGCAGTACCGCATCAGCGGACCCGATATCCAGAAGGTGCGCGATATCTCCATGCGCTTTGCCGGTGTCGTCGGTCAGCATCCGCTGCTCACCAACATGATCTTCGACTGGAACGAGCCATCGCGCGTGGTCAAGGTCGATGTGTTGCAGGACAAGGCCCGCCAGCTCGGCGTGAGCTCGGAAGATATCGCCACTGTGCTGAACAGCATCGTCGAAGGGGCGAGCGCCACGCAGGTGCGCGACAATATCTACCTCATCGATGTGATCGGACGCGCGGATGCTCAGGAGCGCGGCTCGATCGAGACGTTGCAGAACCTGCAGATTGCAGGCTCCGACGGAAAGCTCATCCCGCTCTCGGCGGTGGCAAACCTGCGCTATGATGTGGAACAGGCGATGATCGCATCGCGCGATCGTATCCCGACCATCACGCTGAAAGCGGCGATCAAGGGCCCGACACAGCCGGCGACGATCGTCACCCAGCTTCAGCCGCAGGTGGACGCTTTCAGCAAGACGCTGCCGGTCGGCTACAAGGTCGAGATCGGCGGCGCCGTGGAATCGAGCGCCGAAGCGCAGGGACCGATTGCCGCTGTCGCACCGATGATGCTGTTTGCCATGGCGACGATCCTGATGATCCAGCTGCAGAGCTTCAGCCGCCTGTTCCTGGTCTTTGCGGTGGCACCGACGGCGCTGATCGGCGTGGTCGCGGCACTGCTTCTCAGCAATGCGCCCATGGGCTTCGTGGCGATCCTCGGCATCCTGGCACTGATCGGCATCCTCATCCGAAACTCGGTCATTCTGGTGGTGCAGATCGAGCATCTGCGCATGGAGGGCGTGCCTGCCTGGCAGGCGGTGATCGAGGCGACCGAGCACCGCATGCGCCCGATCATGCTGACCGCGGCGGCTGCGACACTGGCACTGATCCCGATCTCGCGCGAAGTCTTCTGGGGGCCGATGGCCTATGCGATGATGGGCGGTATCGTGGTCGGCACGGTGCTGACGCTGCTCTTCCTGCCGGCGCTTTACGTGACGTGGTTCCGGATCAAGCCGGAGGAGAAGACGGCCGAGCCAGAGGTGAAGGCCGAAGGCGACGCCAAGCCGGTATGACAAAACAAGCTGGAGGCGATCCCTTTTAAGTTCTGAATCTGGGGCTTACCCCCCTCTGTCCTGCCGGACATCTCCCCCTCAAGGGGGGAGATCGGCAAGAGGCGCTCTTCGCGTTTCACATCTGACTGCAGTGTGGGGCAAGACGGAGCAACAGTTCGATCTCCCCCCTTGAGGGGGAGATGTCCGGCAGGACAGAGGGGGGTGGGACCTCTCGGGCAGGGCTATCGGAAAAAACCGAAGTGGGGCGACCGAAAGAGAAAGCCTCTTGCCCAAAAAAGGCTGTCTCAATTTAAACAAGACAGCAGGGGCTCGACGTCCTCACACCACTGAAAACCGCAATGCGATCTTACGACGCGCCGGCGCCGCGCATGCGGGCGAGGCCGTCGACGGCGGGCTTGTATTTGGGGTCGAGGCGGGCGGCGTGGTTGTAGGATTTCAGTGCCTTGTCGCGTTCGCCGCGGCGCTCGTACACCAGCGCCTGGTTGGCCCAGGATTCCGCCCGGCTGTCATCCAGCGCAATGGCGTGGTTGAAATCGGCAAAGGCGTTTTCGTCGTCGTTCAGCGCCACATAGGAAATGCCGCGGCCGTTATATGGCTCGGGCGAGTTGGGCGAGAGCGAGATGGCCTTGGAGAAATCTTCGATCGCCTGGCTGTGCTGGTTGCGCAGCTGGTAGATCAGGCCACGATTGTGATAGGCGCGGCCATCGGTGGTGTCGGTGTTGATGGCGGCGGTGAAGTCGTTGAAGGCTTCGTTGGTGCGGCCCGTCTGGCGGTAGAGATTGCCGCGACCGATCAGCGCCACGTCATAATTCGGGTTGATCTGCAGCGCGCTGTTATAATCCTGCAGCGCCTGCTGCTGCTGGCCCATATTACGATAGACGAGCGCGCGGTTGGCGTAAGCCTGGTAGAAGCGCGGATTAAGCTGCAGGGCCTGATTGAAGTCGGCAATGGCGCGCTTGGAGTCACCGGCGCGGCCGTAAGCGGAGCCACGGACGTTATAGCCTTCCGGATCCTGCGGGTTGGCATTGATGACCGAAGTCAGCGAGGCGATGTTCTGTTCAGACCCTTGCGCGCGGTCGATCTGGAACACGTCGTTCGTCGTGTTGGTGGTGGCGCAGCCGGCAAGAGCCGCAACCATGCCGCAAAGGATGAGAGTGGAAGAAAGCCGCATGGTTTTTCTCTGAGATACGCCGTGGAACAGGGCGATAGGACGTCTTGATTCACCGGTATCAACAGCGTTCATGCGGTATGGGTTCCCTCTCAAGGCTGATCATGCAGAGCCAATTATGCAGGCTCGATCGTGCAAAGCGAATTCAGACATGCTAAACCGTGTCGCGATCTTTCAGATCCGCTCCTTCACGCTTTAGGCCTTCTTCTTTCGCATGTCGTTATCGCAAAACCGGTCACCACTTTTGCGCGACATGCTTTAGAGCGCCGTGCGTCCTATTGGACGCACAAAGGACGCTCTATCTTCTTTGAGCTACGCATCGTGCTTTCCGAAAACCCTGTCCGATTTTTGGGCCGATGCTGTAAAACTCAAAGAGCGGCGGCGAAATAATCGCCCCCGCCCCATAAGCATTCAAAAACGTCGAAAAGACGGCCTATTAGCGGCTCGCAGCACGTGGAGCAGCAATCAGACCTTCGCGCTGCATGCGCTTGCGAGCAAGCTTGCGAACGCGGCGAACGGCTTCAGCCTTTTCGCGAGCGCGCTTCTGCGAAGGCTTCTCGTAATAATCGCGCATCTTCATTTCGCGGAAGATACCTTCGCGCTGCATTTTCTTCTTGAGAGCGCGAAGCGCCTGATCAACGTTGTTATCGCGGACTAGTACCTGCACGTGAATCCCGTTCCTTTAGGTTGGTTATCTTGCCATGCGAATAAAGGCATTCGCAGGCAAACAAAAAAGCGTTCGTGTGGCCGGGTTGGCCGCGCGATTGGTGTGGTGCAATATCAGATCGTTTCCTTGAAGTCCAGCCGTTAACTGTGTCTCTCGGTGAAAATACAAGGGGTGCCGAGAAAGTTATGACGCATGTCAAAACAATCATGTCGCGGCGTCGCAAAATGAACACTGAACACTGCGCATATTTGCCATTCATAGGTCTCAGCCGGAATAATCCAGCGTGTCTTCAGGGAGTTGCTTGCGAATGCGCAAATTTTCTGTTTTTGCCGTGGCTCGCGAGGCAATGCGGGCCCACAAGGGATGGGATGCCCAATGGGCGTCTCCCGAGCCGCGCAAGGAATATGACGTCATCATCATTGGTGGCGGCGGCCATGGTCTCGGTGCCGCTTATTATCTGGCCAAGGAACATGGCATCACCAACATCGCCGTTCTGGAAAAAGGCTGGCTCGGCGGCGGCAATACCGGCCGCAACACCACCATCATCCGCTCGAACTATCTCTATGAAGAGAGCATGGATATGTACGAGCATTCCCTCAAATTGTGGGAAGGCTTGAGCCAGGATCTGAACTACAACGTCATGTACTCGGCACGCGGTGTGATGATGCTGTCGCACAATGTGCATGACCAGCAGTCCTTCAAGCGCCATATCAATGCCAATCGCCTCTATGGCATCGACAATGAATGGCTGACGCCCGAGCAGGCGAAGGCCTACTGTCCGCCGCTCGATATTTCTGCGAACGCCCGCTACGCCATCAATGGTGCTGCCTTGCAGCGTCGCGGTGGTACCGCGCGTCACGATGCGGTGGCCTGGGGCTATGCCCGTGCGGCGTCCGATCGCGGCGTCCATATCATCCAGAACTGCGAAGTCACCGCGATCCGTCGTGGTCCCGATGGCGCAGTGACGGGTGTGGAAACCAATCGTGGCTTCATTGGTGCGAAGAAGATCGGCGTATCGGCGGCCGGTCATTCCTCCGTCATCATGAAGATGGCCGATGTGCGCGTGCCGCTTGCCTCCAACCCGTTGCAGGCGCTGGTGTCCGAACCACTGAAGCCGATCTTCCCTTGCGTGGTGATGTCCAACACCGTGCATGCCTATATCTCGCAGTCCGACAAGGGCGAGCTGGTCATCGGTGCCGGTACCGACCAGTACAACTCCTATTCGCAGACCGGCGGCCTGCAGATCATCACCCATACGCTGGACGCCATCTGCGAACTCTTCCCGATCTTCCGCCGTGTGAAGATGATGCGCCAGTGGGGCGGGATTACCGACAACACACCGGATCGTTCGGCGATCCAGAGCGTGACGCCGGTTCCGAACCTCTTCGTCAATTGCGGCTGGGGTACGGGCGGCTTCAAGGCGACGCCTGGCTCTGCGCATCTCTTCGCGCATCTGATTGCGCGCGGCGAGCCGCACCGGCTGGCGGCGGGGCTGAACCTCGACCGGTTCCGCACTGGACGGTTGATCGACGAGGCGGCAGCCGCAGCGGTTGCCCATTGAAGAAACCAGCCGCTCTCCTTGCAGCTGTGTGCATGGCCTCTGCGGCCGAGGCCGGTCCGGTTGTTCCCGAGGCTGGCGATTTTCGAGTGCAGGCCATCCGCAAGGTGCAGGGAGAGGACAACTGGCCGTTTCTGGCAGAAGAGGGCTTCCTGATGTGCGCTCCAAGCCTTGGCCAGAAGCTCGTCTATTTCGTGCCGAAGGGTGCGGATGGCGAGAATGAATATCCCGTCGCTCTCGACAGCAATCTGATGTCGATGGCGGTGGTCAATATCGGGCGCGGCAACGCGTTTCGGCCCTATGCGAATTTTGAAGATCTGACGAACAGGCTCTCCCCCTACATCACCATGGGAAAGCGCCTGTGTGACCAACCCGCCGGAACGGTGATTCCGGAAAGCTCTCTTTGAGGGAACATCATGCTGCTGATCCGTTGTCCATATTGCGAAGAAGAACGCTCCGAGCTGGAGTTCCGCTGGGCTGGCGAGGCGCATATTGCCCGCCCTGAAAATATTGCCGGGATCTCCGACGAGGAGTTTTCCGAATATTTCTTTATGCGCGATAACGACAAGGGCATGGTCTATGAGCGCTGGCGCCATATCCATGGCTGTGGCCGCTTCTTCAACGCGGCGCGCCATTCCGTGACCGACAAGTTCCACCTGACATACAAGGCGGGCGAGCCGAAGCCGGATGAGGCTTCGCTTCTCTCCTCCAGCGAAGGAGCAGCCCGATGAGTGGCGCTTACCGTATCAAGGGTGCCGGCCGCCTGACGCCCGCCCGCACCGCCCGCTTCAACTTCGACGGCAAGAGCTATACCGCGCTTCAGGGCGACACGGTTGCTTCCGCACTGCTGGCAAACGGCGTGCACCTGATCGGCCGCTCGTTCAAGTATCACCGTCCGCGTGGCTTTCTGTCTGCCGGTCCGGAAGAGCCGAATGCGCTGATCGACGTGTCGCGCGATGCGTCGCGCCGCCAGCCGAACGTGCGCGCCACGGTGCAGGAAGTCTTCGATGGCGCGATCGTGTCGTCGCAGAACCGCTATCCGTCGCTCTCCTTCGATGTCGGCGCGATCAACGATTTCTTCTCGCCCTTCTTTGCGGCGGGCTTCTACTACAAGACCTTCATGTGGCCGAAGGCGGCATGGCACAAGCTCTATGAGCCGATCATCCGCCGCGCCGCAGGTCTCGGCAGCGCGCCGAGAGAGGGCGATACCGATCAATATGCCAGCCGCTTTGCCCATTGCGACGTGCTGGTGGCCGGTGGCGGCGCTGCCGGTCTGACGGCGGCGCTTTCTGCAGCCAAGACCGGCGCCAAGGTCATGCTGGTGGATGAGAACCCGACGGTTGGCGGTGCCCTGCGCTTCGAAAGCGGCACCGTGATCGACGGCAAGAACGGCTATGACTGGGCGCAGTCGGTTTTGGCCGAGCTGAAGGCCATGCCGAATGTGGAGGTTCTGACCCGCACCACCGTCTTCGGCTACTACAACCACAACTTCATCGGCCTGGCCGAACGCGTGACCGACCACCTGGCAAGCCCGGCGCTGCATGAGCCGCGTGAGCGCCTGTGGCAGGTGCGCGCCAAGAAGGTAGTGATGGCGACCGGCGCCATCGAGCGCCACATGGTGTTTGCCAATAACGACCGCCCCGGCATCATGCTGGCGTCTGCTGCACGCATCTATCTCAACCAGTATGGCGTAGCCGTGGGCCACAATGTTGGTGTCTACACCGCCCATGACAGCGCCTATGAGGCCGCCTTCGATCTGAAGCGCGCGGGTGTGAAGATCGCGGCGATCGTCGATTGCCGTCCGAACCCGAGCGCGAAGCTTCTGGACGAGGCACGCGCACTTGGCATCGAGGTTCTGGCAGGCCAAAGCGTCTTCGATACGGCGGGCCGTCTTCGCGTCACCTCCATGACCGTTGGCCGCAATGGCGGTTCGGGCAAGCGCAAGATCGCTGTCGATGCGCTCATCGTCTCGGCCGGTTGGACGCCATCGGTGCATCTTTTCTCGCAGTCTCGCGGCAAGCTGAAATATGATGCGCCGAACCAGCGCTTCCTGCCCGACGTGCACGTGCAGGACTGCGTTTCTATCGGCGCCTGCAACGGCACCGACGATCTCTCCGCGTTGCTTTCCGAAGCGGCTGCGGCTGGCGGCGGCGACGTTGCCGTTTCCGGCAGCAATGCCAACACCTGGACGGGTGGCATGATCGGCGCTGCCGAGGGTGCGGGTGCCGACCACAGCGTCAAGGCGTTCATCGACTTCCAGCACGATGTCTGCGCCAAGGATATCCGCCTTGCGGTGCGCGAAGGCATGCACTCCATCGAGCACATCAAGCGCTTCACCACCAACGGCATGGCCTCCGATCAGGGCAAGATGTCCAACATGCATGGTCTTGCCATTGCATCCGAAGCGCTTGGACGCGATCTGCCGAAGGTTGGTCTCACCACCTTCCGCGCGCCTTACACGCCGGTGACCTTCGGTACGCTGGTTGGCCATTCGCGTGGCAAGCTGTTCGACCCGGCCCGCAAGACGCCGATGCATGCCTTGGAAGAGGCAGAAGGTGCGGCCTTCGAGGATGTCGGCAACTGGAAGCGCGCCTGGTATTATCCGCGTGCGGGCGAAGACATGCATGAGGCCGTCAACCGCGAGTGCAAGACGGTGCGCGAAAGCGTCGGCGTCTTCGATGCCTCCACGCTCGGCAAGATCGAGGTTGTCGGCCCGGATGCGGCGAAGTTCCTCAACCTGCTCTACACCAATGCCTGGGATACGCTGAAGCCCGGTCGCTGCCGCTATGGCATCATGACCCGCGAAGACGGCTTCGTTTATGATGACGGCGTTGTCGGTCGTATGGCGGAAGATCGCTTCCATGTGACGACGACGACGGGCGGCGCGCCGCGCGTGCTGCACCACATGGAAGACTATCTGCAGACGGAATTCCCGCATCTCAACGTCTGGCTGACCTCCGCCACCGAACAATGGGCGGTGATCGCGGTGCAGGGACCGAAAGCGCGCGAGGTGATTGCGCCGCTGGTGGAAGGTATCGATCTGTCGCCGGAAGCCTTCCCGCATATGGCGGTGGCCGAGGGCAAGATCTGCGGTGTGCCGACGCGTCTTTTCCGCGTGTCGTTTACCGGCGAACTCGGCTTCGAAGTCAACGTGCCCGCCGATTACGGCCCGGCCGTGTGGCAGGCCATTGCCGAGCGGGCGAAAGCTGTCGGCGGCTGCCTCTACGGCACCGAGACGATGCACGTGCTGCGCGCCGAAAAGGGCTACATCATCGTCGGCCAGGATACCGACGGCACGGTGACGCCCGACGATGCCGGCCTTGGCTGGGCCGTCTCCAAGAAGAAGACGGACTTCGTCGGTATTCGCGGTCTGCAGCGCCCGGATCTGACCCGCAGCGGCCGCAAGCAGCTCGTCGGTCTGTTGCCGAAGAACGCGCATGATGTGCCGGAAGAGGGCGGCCAGATCGTCGTCGATCCGAATTCACCAAAGCCGATGACGATGCTCGGTCACGTCACGTCGTCCTACTGGTCCGAAAATCTCGGCCGCTCCATCGCCTTCGGTCTGGTGGCCGATGGCCGGGCGCGGATGGGTGAGACCCTCTACATTCCGCTTGCCGACAAGACGATTGCAGTCGAGGTGACGGACATGGTGTTCTTCGACAAGGAAGGAGGCCGGATCAATGGCTGATTTGGCGACAGCAAAGCGTACATTCGTTCTCGACGGCGTGCATGGCGGCTCCGCCGGCACCTCCATCAAGCCTGCGGCACCGGCCTACCGGCTGGTGCTGCGCGCGCGGCCAGAGGCAATCGAGGCGGTGTCTCAGGCGCTTGAACTTGCCCTGCCGACACGCCCGAAAACCTCTGCGACATCGGGACTGCGCTCGGCCTTGTGGATCGGCCCGGATGAGTGGCTGGTCATCGACCAGGGCGAAGCCGACCTGATGGCAGCCCTTTCCGGGACCACGGGCCTCTTCTCCGCCACCGACGTCTCGCACCGCAATCTCGCGATCATCGTCTCCGGCCCCGGTGCGGAAACGACGATCAATGCTGGCTGCCCGCAGGACCTGTCGCTTGCCGCCTTCCCGGTCGGCGCCTGCACCCGCACGGTCTTCGGCAAGGCGGAAGTGGTGCTGCTGCGCGTGGCGGATGACACCTTCCGCGTGGAATGCTGGCGCTCCTTTGCGGACTATGTGTTCGGTCTGCTGGACGAGGGTTCGCGGGACGCTTGAGGCGCGCGCCTAAGTCACTCAGGCGCCCTCAGCCGTTGAAAAGATGGATCCTCGGGTCGAGCCCGAGGATGACGCAGGTTGAGTTTTGCCCGTGATCCTGACGAGCATCCCTTTCCCGTTTTTCCTACTGCCTTGATCCCAGCGCCAGACGGCAGGCGAGCCCGGCAAAGACGCTTGCCAGCAGATATTGCGGCAGTCTGGGAAAGCGGCTGATGCCGGAAAGCCGCTGGCGGATGTTGCTGCCAAGAAGAATCACGGTGCCATTCACCAGAAGACCGATGCCGTTCAGGATGGTGGCGAGGACCACCATCTGGAGGACGAGCGCATTGCCATCCGGATTGATGAACTGCGGAAAGAGCGCCAGAACGAAGAGCGCCATTTTCGGGTTGAGGATGTTGGTGGCGAGGCCTTCAAGAAAAATTCGTCTTGAGGACAGCCGTTTCAGTCCGGTTGTGGGCGAAAAGCCCGCGCCCTGTGAGCGCACGGTTTTGACGGAAAGATACAAGAGATAGGCGCAGCCCGCCCAGCGGACGATCTCGTAGGCGACCGGCACAGTCAGAAACAGTTGCGAGAGGCCCAAGGCCGCGGCAATCGCGTGACAATAGGTCCCGGCGGCTATTCCGGCATAGGTTAGAAAACCTGCGGACCGGCCCTGGCTGACACTGCGCGAGGCGATCAGCAGCATATCCGGACCGGGTGTTGCCGTCAGCACCAGGGCTGCGGCGGCAAAGAGCATGAGGGTGGGGAATTCCGGCATGGTATTTTCCTTTTGAAAATGAGGCCGGAATTCCGATCTATCATGGGCGACGCAGATAGCAAGCGCCGTTGTGCCGCTATGCCGATTTCGCCTGTGCCCGCATGAAGCCGACTGTCGCTGCCCAGAGGACGACGCCGATCAGGAGCAGGACGCCCGCAATCGAATATTGCACCGGATCGCGACCTGTCCATGGGCCGACGAGGAAGAAGCAGCTGACGGCGCCGAGCACCGGCAGGATGGTTGGTGTGCGGAAGTGCTTGTGCGCCACCTTGTCCTTGCGCAGCACCAGCACCGCGACATTGACGATGGTGAAAACGCCGAGCAGCAGCAGTGCCGTTGTACCACCAAGCGCTGGAACACCACCGGCAAAGGCGATGAGGCCGACCGCGATCAGCGAGGTGAAGATGATTGCCACAAAGGGCGTGCGGCGGCCGGAATGGACCTTGCCGAGGGCTGGCGGAAGCACGCCTTCACGGCTCATGCCATAGATCAGGCGGCTTGCCATCATCATGTTGATCAGCGCCGAGTTGGCGACGGCAAACATGGTGACGACGGCGAAGATGCCGATCGGGAAGTTTGGCGCGCCGGCCTGTACCACCTTCAAGAGCGGCGTTTCGCCTTCGCCGAGTTCGGCTGCGGGCACGAGGGTGATGGCGGAGATGGCGACCAGAATATAGATGACGCCGGTGATGACGAGGCCGCCGAGCAGCACTTTCGGAAAGATGCGGGCGGGCTGCTTGCATTCCTCGGCCATGTTGACCGAATCCTCGAAACCGACCATGGCGAAGAAGGCAAGTGTGGTGGCGGCCACCACCGACCAGATGACGCCGTGTTCACCCGCAGGCTGGAAGGTCCAGGCGCGCGACACATCGCCCTGACCATTGCCGATGGCCCAGAAGCCGATGCAGATGATCAACAGCAGGCCGGTCAACTCCACCACCGTCAGCACCACATTCATCTTCACGCTTTCACCGACGCCGCGGAAATTGATCAGTGCGACGGCAACGATAAAGGCAATGGCGGTGCCGGTGACACCGAAGCCGCCGAAATCGAAGCCGGTGACGGTGGCGAAATTGGCGGCAAAGGCGCGCGAGGCTGTCGAGGCGGAGGTGACACCGGACGACATGACGGTGAAGGCGACAAGGAAAGTGATGAAGTGAACGCCAAAGGCCTTGTGAGTATAAAGGGCAGCGCCTGCCGCGCGCGGATATTTCGTCACCAGTTCGAGATAGCTGCAGGCGGTCAAAAGTGCCACGGCAAAAGCGATGAGGAAGGGGAGCCAGACCACGCCACCCACTTCGGCGGCGACCTGACCGGTCAGCGCGTAGATGCCGGTGCCGAGAATATCCCCGACGATGAACAGAAGAAGCAGCCCCGGCCCCATGACGCGTTTAAGCTCAGTGCTTTGCTCACCTGCATCATCCGGTTGTGTGATGTTTTGCGCCATATAGAGTTCCCCCAAATAATATCGGCTCCAACGTGAGGGCTGGAAGAAGGTTCCCGCAGGAGAAGAGCAAATGGCGCCAAGTGCTTGCGCTGGAATTGGCTGGAGGAATGGCGATGGTGTCTGCTATAGAGGATACAGCTTTTGGGCGAAGGGCTGAAGCCGCGACCTACCCGTCATGGTCGGGCCGGGCCCGACTACCCATGAGCCATTGAAAGCAGGGACCCTCGTCGCCGAGCCCCAGGACGACGAGGAACAGGTTAGCACTTGTTTGCAGCCTGGGAGCCTCGGCTGGAGCCTTGTATAGAGGATATGATGCAGATACAGGTCGGCCATTATCCGCAATTGCAGATGCTCTGCTGGAGCAGGGACGCGAACGCGTGCTTGACTGGCGAAGAAGCGTTCTCGATCTACGAGCGCAATTGGCGCTTTGTCGACACTGAGGCACTGACCACAGAAGAGAAAGCGTTGATCGACGATCTGGTTGAGCGATACGGCCCTTTGCTGATAGCATCCTGACGTATGAGTACTTTCCGCCGTCCGCACCATAACGCTGTCCTGACCGTGCTGAACTCTCTCGACGGAGAGTTGCTGAAACGCGCTGAATGTTTTTTCGGCGGCGAGCCGCGATCGTCCTTAGCCTCGACGAGTATCGTGAAAGCGTCCATATCGACTTTCTCTGTTCGTCTCAGGAAGGCTACAGGATGCTCCGCGAATCGGTGTGGAGCAGAGGATTTCCGGGGCTTACCAAATCGACTGGGAAGTCGATTGGCCGAGTTTCAACTCTGCGAGACATGCGGGCCGACCAATACGGTATTCGGACCTTTGTGCAGGTGGACGATACCCGCATCAAGTTCGAGATTGTACGCGAGGGTCGTATCGATCTTTCCGGGCAGATGGATGAGCGCTACGGCATCCCGGTGCTGAGCAGAAGCGATATGTTCGCTGAGAAGCTTTTGGCAAATGCGGACCGCTGGCCTGATAAGGCCGTTTACAGCAGAGATATTATCGATCTGTCGATGATGATTGCTGCGTGGGGCGATGTTCCTGCTGCGGCTTGGCAGAAAGCTCGAGACGCTTACGGTGAAACGGTTACGAGCGCGTATTCCAAGGCTGTCGCGTTGATTCAGGACAGAGAATGGCTCCACACCTGTATGGATGGCATGCAGATGGACCGGCAGCTTGCGTCGCGGATATTGGGAGCGCATGCGAACCCAACGGTCGATCAGGAGCCGGATTGAGCTTCGAACAACGGCTTGGCTTTGAGCACGCGGCCCATGTGACCGTCACCGCACCCAGCCCTTCCAATCCACCCAGCGCCCGTGAAAGTCCGCGCGGCCGATCTCCTGCTTTTCACCCGTGGGCCAGATTTGCAGGGTCAGTGCGGCACCGCGTGGTTGGCCGTCGCCTTCCATCTGGAGACGGGCGAGCGGGGCGTCCGGGGTGGCGCGGCATCCGGCCTCTGCGATCAGCGCTTCGCCCTTCTGCTTGAGGCTGTCTGGAAAATACTGCCAGGCGACGGAGTGGAAGATGACATGGGTGGCGCCGGGCTTCGAGGTTTCGAGCCGTCTTGTCAGCCAGTCGATCGCGTCTGCCTTTTCCACCTGCAGGTGATTGTCGGCGGCGATGGTGAGCGCATTTTGCGTGCGCTCCAGGCGGTCCGTCTGGTCCGCCCAGATGTAGGAGAGCTGGCGCAGGCGGTCGTCGGGGGAGGATGGGTTCAAGGGGTGGAGGTCGCAGCCGGCGCGTTCGAGGACGGTGAAGCTGGGCGGCACGGCTGGCGCTTCGCCGCGCCATTCCGGCGAGAGGAAGACGGGACTGTCCGTTCCCCATTCCGTTTCGCCAAGGCGGTAGCGATAGCGGTCGAGCTGGAGGTTGAGGCCGGCGCTGGCGCCAACCTCTGAGAGGATGAGCGGCTTGCCGGTGCGCTCGGCGACGATGAAGAGGCCGGGCAGGAGGGCTGCGGAGCGGCGGACTTCGTTGGTTTGCGGCGGGGACTTCAGCCGCTCTAGGATGAAGGCCTCGTGCGCCAGAAAGGCGTGCTGGCAGGCGGTCCAGAGGTCGGTGTCATCGAGTTCGGTCAGCGGGCTGATACGGTTTAAGCGAACCAGCGCATGCAGGGAACCCGCGGTTCGCAGCGGCACGGAGTCGTCGCTGGGACCGGGCGGGCCGGGCCATGTGAGGATGGTGTGGGCAACCGCACTTTGCGCGCTGTCCAGCTTTTCGGCGAGTAGCCGACAGAGCCTGGCAGTGAAGGGAGAACCCAGCGCATCGCACGCTTGCGCCTGCGTCTGGAATGCTTCTCGAACGATTGCTTCCGGCATGGTGCCCTCCCGTCGTCTGCCTGTTCTAAGACGTGTCGCGATCTCTCAGATACGCGTCAAACGCCTGAGGTCTTTGCGATCGCAAACCGTCGAACCGTTTGCGCCGACCATGCCTTACGCGTCCTCCGGCCTATCCTTTGGATCGAATTGCGAGATGGTGGTCCAGCGGGCGGTGAGCGCCGGTTTGCGTTCGTCTTCGATTTCCACCGTCACGTCGTAGGTGTTGGTCAGCATCGATGCGCCGCGAAAGCGGGCTTCCGCCAGGGTGAAACGGCCGCGCACGCGCGCGCCGCTCTTGACCGGGGCGACGAAGGTGACTTTGTCGAAGCCGTAATTGATGCCCATGGTCTGTTCGCGGATTTTCGGCAGCGCGCTGTAATTCATGGCCGACAGCAGCGAAAGCGTCAGGAAACCATGGGCAATCGTGCCGCCGAAAGGGCTCTCGGCCTTGGCACGTTCAGGATCGGTGTGGATGAACTGGTCATCCAGCGTGGCCCCCGCAAAGGCATTGATCATTGCCTGATCGACGGTGATCCAGTCGGATACTCCCACTTCCGTGCCGACCAAACCCTTCACTTCACTAAGCGATACGTCTTTCACAGCGCGTGGTCCTTTTCATGATGGAGACTCTACAGTTTCGGCCCGAAAGTCGGAATCGATTTTCGGAAAGCACGATGCGGTGAGTCTACGAGATAGAGCGTCTTTATGCGTCCAATAGGACGGTGACGCGCTATAGGGCAGGTGAATGCGTGTCATCAACGGCTACATCATCGGACGGGAAATCGGAACCGATTTCGCAAAGCCGATGCTAAAAGAATGAGGGCCTCCCCTAAAGGAGGCGCGGCGCATCCACATAGAAGACGACGGAGCGGGGTGGCAACCAGGCGGGAACGCCGAAATCGACGCCGAGCGGCTTCCAGCCTTCGCCCTTCAAGGTAAAGGGAATGGCGTTGCGGCTGCGGTTGAACAGGATGGCGAGGCGAACCGTCTTGCCGGTCTCCCTGTCCAGTGTGTTCAGCACCATGGCGAAGGTCGTGGCATCCGGCCGGTTCCAGTCCTCGTCGCGCATGGCGTCGCCCAAGGGCGACAGCCATTCGATCTCGCCGCTGTCGGGTGAGAAGAACGTGGTTTCGCCGAAGACTGCGAAGCGCTGGCGGAGCTTTGCCAGAAAGGCGGTGTGGTCGATCAGATCCGGGGAAAGGGCTTGCCAGTCCACCCAGGTGATCTCGTTGTCCTGGGCATAGGCGTTGTTGTTGCCGCGCTGGCTGCGCCCGCCTTCATCGCCCGCCGTCAGCATCACCGTGCCGCGGGTGACGAAGAGGGTGGCGAGCAGCGCCTTGACGTCGGCGATCCGGGCCGCGTTGACCGCCGGATCGTCGGTCAGGCCTTCGATGCCATTGTTCCAGGAGTGGTTGTCATTGTGGCCGTCGCGGTTCTCTTCGCCATTCGCCTCATTGTGCTTATGGGCGTGGGAGACGAGATCGAAAAGCGTGAAGCCGTCATGGGCGGCGATGAAGTTGACGCTGCGGGTTTCGGTGCGCGCGTTGCGTGAGAAGATCGGGGCAGAACCGGCAAGCGCATCGGCGAGTGCGCCGATCGTATAATCGTCGCCACGCCAGTAGCGGCGGATATCGTCACGCGCCCGGTCGTTCCATTCGAGGAAAGAGGCCGGAAAGTTGCCGAGCTGGTAGCCGCCGGGACCGATATCCCAAGGTTCGGCGATCAGCACCCGGTCGGCCAGAAGCGGGTCTTCATGCATCTGGCGCAAGGTTTCGCTTTGCGGATCGAAGCCCTCCGCTGTGCGACCGATAACGGGGGCGAGATCGAAGCGGAAGCCATCGATGCCGGCGTGGGCGACGAAGTGGCGGAGCGTTTCGATGACGAGATGGCGGACCTGTGGGTGATCGCAGGCGAGCGTATTACCGGTGCCGGTGTCGTTGATCAGCGTGCCGGGATCGTCGGATGCGTGACGGTAATAGGTGAGGTTGTCGAGACCGCGCAGCGACAGCGTCGAGCCGAAGCGATCGCTCTCACCCGTATGGTTGAAGACGAGATCGAGGATCACGCCAATGCCTGCATCATGCAGTTTGGCGACAGTGTCGCGCAGTTCGGCGATACCGCCAGGGCAGAGCCGCGGATCAAGCGCCATGAAGCCGACCGGGTTGTAACCCCAGCCATTGGCAAGGTTCAGCGGCGGCAAATGCCGCTCGTCGATCCAGGCGGTGATCGGCATCAATTCCACGGCGCTGACGCCGATCTTTTTCAGATGCGCGATGATGGCGGGGTGGGCAAGCGCCGCGACCGTGCCGCGAATGGCTTCCGGCACGTCGGGGTGCAGCATGGTGAAGGGCTTGACCGCAACTTCATAGATCAGGCCGGTGCGGGTGAAGCGGGGTGCTTCCTTGGTGACGATCGGGGCCTCTGAAACGACTGCCTTCGGCATGACCGCGGCGGTGTCTTCGCCGAAGGTGAACAGCGACGAGTGGTTCTGGAAGGGCCGGTTGATCGTGGTTGCGTAGGGGTCGAGGAGGAGTTTCGCGGGGTCGAACCATTGGCCGTGGTCTGGCGCGTAGGGGCCGTGGGCGCGGTAGCCGTAGCGGGTGCCTGTGGTGGCTTGCGCAACGGTGAGGCGGTGAATGCCGTCCTCGTCACGCTGCATGGGCAGGCGCGCGGTTTCGGTGTTGCCGCTGGCGTCGTAGAGGCAGAGTTCGATTTTCGTGGCGTTCTGGGAATAGACGGAAAACTGGGTGCCTGTCGGCGTGGGGACTGCACCTTGGGGGAACGCTGGGTGGGTTGGCATGGGCTGGTCCCTTTGGTGGTGTGTGGGTGGGGCTTGCGCCGCCGTCTTGTTGGTCGAAGACCAGAGCATTTTGCGAGGGCGATGGTGCGGCTTGTCTAGCTTGTCAGGGGCGCTGGTGGTCTTTTTGTGAAGGACCCCCCTCTGTCCTGCCGGACATCTCCCCCTCAAGGGGGGAGATCGGGTTGGGGTTGGCCGCTCCGTTTTCTCGCTACCTCCGTGAGGAGGTTTCTTCAGCACCAAGCTTGATACGAAGCGGGAGCTTGCCTCTGGCCGATCTCCCCCCTTGAGTGGGAGATACCCGGCAGGGCAGAGGAGGGTGCCCACCTGTCATAACGGCAGAGGGGCGTGCCAACCCTGCCAGCCTTGGATCAGGTAATCACCGTCGGCGCATCGCGGCCCGTGTGCTTCTTGATGCCGGCAATCGTGTCTGCCGCAGCAATGAGGTCGGCCAGGGCTTCCTGGGTTTCGATAGTGTGGCGGGCCGCATCGGCCTCGTAGCGCTCGACATAGAGGCGCAGCGTCGCGCCGGATGTGCCGGTGCCCGAGAGGCGCAGCACGATGCGTGAGCCGCCTTCGAAGAGGATGCGGATGCCCTGGTTCTTGCTGACCGACTGATCGACCGGGTCGTGATAGGCAAAGTCGTCGGCCTTGGCGACCTTCAGATTGCCGTAGGTTGTGCCGGGAAGCGTCGCGAGCTTCTCGCGCAGTATGGCGACCAGCGTGTTGGCGGCGTCGCTGTCGACTTCTTCATAGTCGTGGCGCGAGTAATAGTTGCGGCCATATTCGGCCCAGTGCTTGGTGACGATGTCCTTGACGCTTTCCTTGCGGGCGGCGACGATGTTCAGCCAGAAGAGCACGGCCCAGAGACCGTCCTTTTCGCGCACATGGTTGGAGCCGGTGCCGAAGCTTTCCTCGCCGCAGACGGTGACCTTGCCGGCATCGAGCAGATTGCCGAAGAACTTCCAGCCGGTTGGCGTTTCGTACATGCCGATGCCGAGCTTTTCCGCCACGCGGTCTGCGGCCGCACTCGTCGGCATGGAGCGAGCGATGCCGGAAATGCCGGATGCGTAGCCGGGCGCCAGCTTGGCATTGGCGGCGATGATGGCAAGCGAATCCGAAGGGGTGACGAACATGCCCTTGCCGACCACCATGTTGCGGTCGCCATCGCCATCGGAAGCGGCGCCGAAATCCGGGCCTTCCGGGCTCATCACGTCGTCATAGAGTTCCTTGGCGTGAACGAGGTTCGGGTCCGGGTGATGGCCGCCGAAATCCGGCAGCGGTACGGAGTTGCGAACCGAGCCTGCCGGTGCGCCAAGGCGCTTCTCGATGATTTCGACCGCATAGGGGCCGGTCACCGCGCTCATGGAATCGACCACGACCTTGAAGCCGCCTGCGATCAGATCGCGGATCGCGCCGAAGTCGAAGAGTTCTTCCATCAACGTGGCGTAATCGGCCACCGGATCGATGACTTCCACCTGCATGCCGGCAACGTCGCTTGTCCCGATCCGGTCGAGATCGATATCGGCGACATCGGCGATGCGGTAGGTTTCGATCGACTTGGTGCGGGCGAAGATGGCGTCGGTGATCTTTTCAGGGGCCGGGCCGCCATTGCCGATATTGTACTTGATGCCGAAGTCTTCGTTCGGGCCACCGGGATTGTGGCTGGCCGACAGGACGATGCCGCCGAAGGCCTTGTATTTGCGGATGACGTTGGAGGCGGCCGGCGTGGAGAGGATGCCGCCCTGGCCGACGAGAACCTTGCCGAAGCCAGCGGCTGCGGCCATCTTGATCGCCTTCTGGATGACCTCGCGATTGTAGTAGCGGCCATCGCCGCCGATCACCAGTGCCTCACCGGCAAAGCCTTCGAGGCTGTCGAAGATCGACTGGATGAAGTTTTCCGCATAGTTCTCCTGCGCGAAAACCGGCACCTTCTTGCGAAGGCCGGAGGTTCCGGGCTTCTGATCCTGAAACGGCGTGGTCTGGACGGTCTTGATCGACATTCAATGGCCTTTCGACAAAAGTTGGGTGTAAAGCGCGGCATACAGCCCTGCGCTCTTTTCCCAGGAAACATCCGATTTCATCCCCTGCTTCTGCATCTGCGTCCACAGCTTCGGGTCTCGGTAATATCGCATAGTGCGGCGGAGCGCCTGGCGCAGTCCTTCCGGGGTGACGGAGGAGAACTGGACGCCGGTGGCGACCTTGGCGGAAACAGCAGCGTGATTGGCATCGATCACGGTATCGTTCAAGCCCCCGTTGCGGGCAACGACGGGCACGCAGCCATAGCGCAGCGCATAAAGCTGGGTCAGGCCGCAGGGCTCGAAGCGGGAGGGAACGATGATGGCATCGCAGCCGGCCTGCATCAGGTGCGACAGCGGCTCGTTATAGCCGACGGCAACGCCGACGCGTCCGGGATGACGGGTGGCGGCGGCCATCAGCGCGCCTTCCAGCGCAATCTCGCCGGCACCCAGCACCACCAGACGACCGCCCATTTCGACGATATCGTCCGCAACCTCGGCAATCAGGTCGATGCCCTTTTGCCAGGTGAGGCGGGAGATGACGCAGAAGAGCGGACCGTTGTCGTGATCGACCCGGAAGTGGTTGGCGACGGCGGCCTTGTTGATGGCGCGCAGCTTCAGGTTTGCAGCCGTATAGTTTTCCTGGATCAGATGGTCGATTGCCGGGTTCCAGACCTCGGCATCGATACCGTTGACGATGCCATGCAGCGCCTGGGCGCGGGCGCGGATGACGCCCTCGAGACCCATGCCGTAATCCGGGGTCAGGATTTCCTCGGCATAGGACGGGCTCACCGTGCTGAGCGCCGTTGCCGTCTGCAAGCCGCCCTTCAGGAAGCTGATATCGTTGTAATATTCAATGCTTTCGGTGGAAAAGGCATGGGCCGGCAGGCGCAGTTCGGAAAAGATATTGGCGCCGAACTGACCCTGGAAGGCAATATTGTGGATGGTCAGCAGGCTTGGAATTTCCGGCGTCTCGGCATAGCGCATATAGACCGGGGCCATGGCGGACTGCCAGTCATGCGCATGCAGGAGATCCGGCTGCCAGCCGGCAAGCTTGCCTGCGGCAATTTCGGCAGCGGCAAGCGAAAGGGCGGCATAGCGCTTCCAGTTGTCGGCGAAATCCTTGCCGGTGGAATCGAGATAGGGTCCGGCGGGGCGGTCATAGAGCGAGGGAATGTCGAGGATCAGGAGGTCCAGACCTTCGTGCTCGCCTGCCAGAATATCGGCATGTTCGCCCAGAAGATCGGGAAATTCCCCGACCTTGTGGGCGTCCTTGACCGCCGATTTGACGGCGGGGTAGCCGGGGATGAGCGAGCGGGTATGAACGCCGCAGGCTTTCAGCGCGATGGGGAGCGCGCCGGAAACATCCGCAAGCCCCCCGGTCTTGATCAGCGGATAGATTTCGGATGTGACCGAAAGAACATTCATGAGGCTCACAGGTCCAGCTTGTCGATCATCGATTGGGTTATCAGGCAGATGCCGTTGTCCGTGCGGCGGAACCGCTTGGCATCGAGGATCGGGTCCTCGCCGACGATCAGCCCTTCCGGGATGACGACGCCGTGGTCGATCACGACATTGCTGAGCTGCGCGTGGCGGCCGATCTTCACGCTTGGCAGCACGACGGCATTTTCGAGGCGCGAATAGGAGTTTGCGCGCACGCCGGTAAACAGCAGGCTGCGGTTCAACGATGCACCGGAGATGATGCAATCACCCGAGACGACGGAGGAGACCGCCGAGCCGCGGCGGTTTTCGTCGTCATGGACGAATTTTGCCGGCGGCGTGATCTCGGCATAGGTCCAGATCGGCCAGGACTTGTCGTAGATATCCAGATCCGGAACGATATCGGTCAGATCGATATTGGCCTGCCAGTAGGCATCGATGGTGCCGACATCGCGCCAGTAGGGTCCATGTTCGAAATCAGAGCGGACGCAGGAGGAGGCGAAGCGGTGCGCGACGGCCTTACCATGTTCGACGATATAGGGGATGATGTCCTTGCCGAAGTCGCGGCTGGAATTCGGGTCGCTGGCATCGCGGCGCAGGCATTCCATCAGGAACTTGGTGTGGAAGACGTAGATGCCCATGGAGGCGAGAGCGTTTTCCTCATCGCCAGGAATGCCCGGCGGGTCGGCCGGCTTTTCGATGAAGGCGATGATCTCGTCCTTGTCGTTGACATGCATGACGCCGAAACCGGTGGCTTCCATGCGCGGCACTTCCAGACAACCGATCGTCACGTCTGCGCCGGAGTCCACATGCTGCTGCAGCATGTATTCATAGTCCATCTTGTAGATATGGTCGCCGGCGAGGATGACCATATATTCGGGGCCATGAGACTCGATGATGTCGATGTTCTGGTAGACGGCGTCTGCGGTGCCTTCATACCATTGCGTTTCGGAAACGCGCTGGGAGGCGGGCAGAATATCGAAGCTTTCGTTACGTTCCGGGCGGAAGAAGTCCCAGCCGCGCTGCAGGTGGCGGATCAGCGAATGCGCCTTGTACTGCGTGGCGACGCCAATGCGGCGAATGCCGGAGTTCAGCGCATTGGAGAGCGCGAAATCGATAATGCGTGCCTTGCCGCCGAAATAGACCGCAGGCTTTGCGCGGCGGTCGGTGAGTTCCTTGAGGCGGCTGCCGCGCCCGCCAGCCAGCACATATGCCATTGCATCACGTGCCAGAGGCTGAATTCTCTTTTCACTCATCGGTCCTGTCCTCCCATAAAATTCCACGGTTCCCTTGGTCTCAAACGTGTGGGGAGATTTTAAGGTTTCCCATCACGTGTTCATTTTCCTCTGCCTCATGTCCCTGCGACGAGAGGCGGATTAGTTTTCCAGCTCCAGCATGATGACGGCGAGCGGCGGAAGTGTGAGCGTCGCGCCGATGCTGCCTCCGGCATCCACCGCCTGCACGCGCCCGCCATTGCCCTTGCCAGTGCCGCCATAGATCTCGGCATCGGTGTTGAGAATTTCGCGCCAGCGCCCGGCGGCGGGAAGCGGCACATAAAAATTCTCGCGATAGACCGGCGTCAGGTTGGAGATGACCGCCACCGGCTTTTCGCCCGGTGCACGGCGCAGCCATGCCAGCACGGAATTGTCGTGATCGTCGGCCATCAGCCACTCGAAGCCTTCCGGCTCGCAGTCGCGGGCATGAAGGGCGGCCTTGGAGCGATAGGTGAAGTTGAGATCGCGCACTAGGCGGCGCATGCCCTCATGCATGTGATATTGCAGGAGGTTCCAGTCGAGCGAGACCTTCTCGCTCCATTCGCTCCACTGCGCAAATTCCTGACCCATGAACAGCAGCTTCTTGCCTGGATAGCCCCACATGAAGGCGTAATAGGCGCGAAGATTGGCGAATTTCTGCCAGTCGTCGCCCGGCATCTTGGCAATCATCGAACCTTTGCCATGCACCACCTCGTCATGCGAGATCGGCAGCACGAAATTCTCGGTGAAGGCATAGAGCAGACCGAAGGTCAGTTCCTGATGGTGGAACTTGCGATGCACGGGTTCGCGGGCAAAATAGCTCAGCGTGTCGTGCATGAAGCCCATGTTCCACTTGAAGCCGAAGCCGAGACCGCCTTCATGCACGGGCTGGGAGACCTTCGGCCAGGAGGTGGATTCTTCCGCAATCGTCATGACGCCCGGATGGTTGCCATAGATCAGCGTGTTCATCTTCTGCAGGAAGCGAACCGATTCCAGGTTCTCGCGCCCGCCATATTCGTTGGGAATCCACTCGCCTTCCTTGCGGGAATAATCGAGATAGAGCATCGAGGCGACCGCATCGACGCGCAGGCCATCGAGGTGGAATTTTTCCGCCCAGTAGAGCGCATTGTTGATGAGGTAGGACATGACCTCGACGCGACCGAAATTGTAGATCGCGGTGTTCCAGTCCGGGTGGAAGCCCTGGCGCGGATCGGCATGTTCGTAAAGCGCGGTACCGTCGAACCATTTCAAGCCATGCTCGTCGGTCGGGAAATGGGCCGGCACCCAGTCGAGGATGACGCCGATGCCGACCTTGTGGGCGCCATTGACGAAGCGGGCAAAACCCTCCGGCTCGCCGAAGCGGGCGGTCGGCGCATAAAGGCCGGTCGTCTGGTAGCCCCAGGAGGGATCATAGGGGTGTTCGGTGATGGGCAGGAATTCGATATGGGTGAAGCCCATGTCGGCGCAATAGGGGATGAGCTGGGCGGCCATCTCGTCCCAGGTGAGCATGGAGCCGTCCTGGTGCTTGCGCCAGGAGGCAGCGTGGACCTCATAGACGCTGATCGGCTGGCGACGCTGATCGATGCTGGCCCAATGCTTGCGGTGCGCGTCGTCTTCCCATTGCTGCACAAGCTCCGGCGTGGTGACGGAGGCATTCTTCGGGCGAAGCTCGGCGCGGCGCGCGTAAGGATCGGCCTTCAGCGGCAAAAGCTCGCCATGGGGGCCGATGATTTCGAATTTGTAGGCGCAGCCGGCATAGACATCCGGTGCGAAGATTTCCCAGATGCCGGTGTCCTTGCGAAAGCGCATGACGTGGCGGCGGCCATCCCAATTGTTGAAATCGCCGACGACCGAGACGCGGCGCGCATTCGGGGCCCAGACCGCGAAATGGAAACCCTCGACGCCTTCAAGCTTCAGGGGATGGGCGCCCATCTTGTCGAAGAGACGTAAGTGCGAGCCTTCGCGCACCAGATAGTCGTCCATTGGGCCCAGCACCGGGCCGAAACTATAGGGGTCGGTTACCGCCCATTCAGCGTCGTCGCGCAGCGCGCGGTAACGCACGGGCTGGCGCTTGGTAATCGTGATCGGACCTTCGAAGAAGCCGTCGTCATCGACGCGGGTCAACTCTCCGGCAACGTTGCCGTCCAAGGTCATGACCGTCACTTCTTCGGCGCCCGGGATAAAACAGCGGGCGACAAGAGTGCCCGGCGTCTGGTGGACGCCGAGCACTGCAAAGGGATTTGAATGCAAACCGCTCTTGATTGCCTCGATTTCGGCCGTGGGTATGGAGTTGAAAGTCTTCTCTTCAGCCGAATTGAGCGGTTTTTTCATCAGGCTCTCCAGATTTCCGTGGCGTATTGGCGGATCGTCCGGTCGGACGAGAACCAGCCCATGCGCGCGGTATTGCGAACGGTTTTTTCAAACCAGCTGGAGGGGTTGCTCCAGATGGCATCGACATCGCGCTGGGCTTGCGCATAGGCATCGAAATCGGCGGCGACCATGAACCAGTCATTGTTGTAGAGACCGTCCATCAGCCCGGTGAAGCGCGAGCGGTCGTCAGGCGAAAACACGCCGGACGCGATCGAAGAGACGGCTTGAGCAAGCTCGGCCGAATTTTCGATGATGGCGCGCGGATTGTGGCCTTCGGAACGCGCCTTGGCCACCTCGTCGGCGGTCTTGCCGAAGATGACGATATTGTCTTCGCCGACATGCTCGAGCATCTCGACATTGGCGCCGTCGAGCGTGCCGATGGTGAGTGCGCCATTGAGCGCGAATTTCATGTTGCCGGTGCCCGACGCTTCCATGCCCGCGGTGGAAATCTGCTCCGACAGGTCAGCGGCCGGCACCATGATTTCGGCCAGCGAGACGTTATAATTCGGAATAAATACCACTTTCAGAAGCCCACGCACTGCCGGATCGTTGTTGATGACGCGGGCGATATCGTTGGCGAGCTTAATGATAAGCTTGGCGTTGTGATAACTCGGCGCGGCCTTACCGGCAAAGAACTTAACGCGCGGAACCCAATCCAGTTCCGGGTGCGAACGAATTTGGTCGTACAAAGCGACCGCCTCGATCAGGTTCAGCAGCTGGCGCTTATATTCGTGGATGCGCTTGATCTGGATATCGAAGAGCGCGGAGGGATCAACGCGGATGCCCATGCGCTGCGCCACCGTATTGGCAAGGCGCACCTTGTTCTGCCGCTTGATCTCGGCGAACTTGTCGCGGAAGCTGGAATCTTCGGCAAAACGGTCGAGATCGAGAAGCTTCTCGGCATCGTCCATGAAGGCATCGCCGATGGCGTCGCGGATCAGGCTCGTCAGGCCGGGATTGCACTGCATCAGCCAGCGGCGTGGCGTAATGCCGTTGGTCTTGTTGTTGATGCGGTTTGGAAACAGCATGTGCAGGTCGGAAAAGACCGTTTCCTTCATCAGCTCGGTATGCAGCGCCGACACGCCGTTGATGGAGTGCGAGCCGATAAAGGCGAGATTGCCCATGCGCACGCGGCGCTCGCCGCCTTCGTCGATCAGCGAGATCGAGCGGATCTGGCCATCCGAAAGCTTCTTTTCCTTGCGGGCGAAGATCAGCGTGTTGGCATTGATCGCGTAGATGATCTGCATGTGGCGCGGCAGAAGCCGCTCAAGCAGCGGCACCGGCCAGCTTTCCAGCGCTTCGGGAAGAAGCGTGTGGTTGGTATAGGAGAAGGTGCCACGGGTGATCGTCCAGGCCTCTTCGAAATCCATGCCATGCACGTCGCAGAGAAGGCGCATCATCTCGGCAATGGATATGGCCGGATGGGTATCGTTGAGCTGGATGGAGACCTTGTCCGGGAGATTGGTGAAGTCCGGATATTGCTGCAGGTGGCGGCGCAGAATGTCCTGCAGCGAGGCGGACGAGAAGAAGTATTCCTGGCGCAGGCGCAGTTCCTGGCCGGCAGGGTTCGCGTCGGCCGGGTAGAGAACACGGGTGAGGGACTCGGCCTTGTTGCTTTCACGCAGCGCGCCGATGTGGTCGCCGGCATTGAAGGCATCGAGCAGGATCGGATCGATGGGCTGGGCGGACCAGAGGCGCAGCGTGTTGACGCGGGTGCCGCGCCAGCCGACCACCGGCGTGTCATAGGCCATGGCGATCATGCGCTCGGCGGGTTTCCAAAGGAAGCGCTGCGGATCTTCATAGCCGCCAATGGTTTCCACCGTGCCGCCGAAGCCGATTTCATAGGCGCTTTCACGCCGCTCGAATTCCCAGGGGTTGCCGTGGGCAAGCCAGGTCTCGGGCAATTCCACCTGCCAGCCATCGGCCATCTGCTGTCGGAACAGGCCGTGGACGTAGCGGATGCCGTAGCCATAGGCGGCGATATCGACGGTGGCCATGGATTCCATGAAACAGGCGGCGAGACGGCCAAGACCGCCATTGCCGAGGGCCGCATCCGGCTCCAGTCCGGCGATCACGTCGAACTCGACGCCGAGCGAGGTGAGTGCCTGGCGAATTTCCTCCATCAGTTCCAGATTGGAAATGGCGTCACGCATCAGCCGGCCGATGAGGAATTCCAGCGACAGGTAATAGACCCGCTTGGAATCGTTCTGATAGGCCTTGCGGGTGGATTCCATCCACTTGTCGATGATGCGGTCGCGAACGACGAGAATGGTGGCCGTCAACCAGTCATGCGGCTTTGCGACCTTGACGTCCTTGCCGATGCGGTAGGTGAGGCGCTCGATGATTTCAGAGGCAAGCACATCCGGTTCGGAACTGCGCGGGGCGGGGCGGGGAAGGTCGTTGGTGGCAAGTTTGTTGATCATGGGTCGGTCAGCACCTTGATGGGAGGAGAGGGCCTGAGTCTATCTGTCGATCAAAGTGCGTCGCGATCCTTGGGAGCGGCTCGTCACGCTTTCAATCCTTTCATTGTTGCATGTCACGATCGAAAATCGCCTTGCTGTTCGCAGACATGCCGCACTGCTTCGATTGCAGTTTATGCATCGATAAGCGGCTGTGGCAACAGCCCTTTTTGCAAGAGGAGCGATTGCCCAGAAAGGGGCCGAGGGAGGCGTTAAAATGCTTTCTTAAAAGGCAAAGAGCGCGTAGCTTTCGCCACGCGCTTGGCAAACTTATCGAGTGAACTGGAGGTCAGTTGAGCAGGCGTGTGGGGAGGCTTGCGGCCTTTCGGGCGATCTCGCCGAAGGCGGCCACGATCTCTTCCATGTTATTCGGATCATAGTAGTTATCCGCGCTGCTAGCGCAATATTGCAGCAGCGACTTGCCCTTTGCGGGAGCCATGAATGCGACGGTGAAGATCTGGATGCCGTCTGCCTTGACCGCAGCGCAGGTGGAGCGCACCTGGCTGTCGATCGCCGTGCTCGTCATTTCGCCGTCCGTCATCAGCACGACATAGCGTTGAAACGCGTTGTTACCGTTTTTGTCGTGCTCTCTCTTCTCGTTGGAATTGCTGCTTTTCAGCGCCGTGAAGGCTGTGTTGAGCGCGACGGCCGCATTTGTACCACCGGTCGGATATTGCGGAATGGCATTGACATAGGAGCGGGCAGAGGACGTTCCCCAGCTCAACTGGCGCGCCGCGAAGGGCACGTCGTTATAGGCGATGGCACCAGTGCGAACCAGCTCCGATTCCGGATTGCCGTGATCTTTATAAGATGGGTCGGACTTGTTCAGCGTGTCCATCAAATAAGACACTGCCTCTTGCAACGACTGCATCTTGCTGACGTAGCACGGCTTGTTGGATTCTGCTCTTGGCCAGGACTTTTCCGAATAGTTGGAGCAGGTATCCTTGCTCTTGTTCACCGTGTCCGTTTTGAAGGACATGGAGCCGGAGCGGTCCAGCACCAGATAGAGAGACAGGGCCGCACCTTTACTGAAGGAGCTTTGGGCGGTGCTGCTGACTCTCAAGGTTATGGTCTGAAAGCCCAAGAAACCCATCAGAGGGTTGAGTTCGACTTGCCGGCTGATGGTACCGGAAATTTTGAAGGCGGTTCCCTTCTTGTTGTCGGAGCGTTCCGCGATCGCGTCGACTTCAGGTTTCTTCTTCTTCGATTTGCCCTTATCCGCCCCGTTCCCGTTCCCGTTCCCTTTTCCGTTTCCACTGGCGCTTGCGTCGTCATCGTCGTCGACCCCGTAGTTCTCCAGGCGCTGCCTTACCTCGGCGGCATATTCTGCATCGGACTTCTTGCCCTCGTCGATGCGGGCATGGGTGGCTACAGCAAGCGTTGCGCTGTCGAGCACGGTCTGCATGTCGTTTTTCACCTGCATGACGCGGGTGGTTTCCATGCCAGCGCCAACGGCACCAAAGAGGAGCGGCAGACCAAGTGCAGTCAGAATTGCGAAGTTGCCGCGCTTGTCGGCAATTAACCTTTTAAACGTCCGTCCCATCATCATTCGGCCAACACCCAGCTATCGCCTTGTTTTATAAGGGGCAGGCTTACCGACGCTTTATTGATGATTTGCTAACTTACACACTCGAGTTTGAGTGATGAGGCGTTTTATTTGATAATAGTTATATTTTTGACGCTTTTTACTTGCAGCTGTTCTACCGCAGACAACTCTCGATCGGTGAAGGATGGCATAGGCGGTTGAAAGGGTGATGATCAACTGACCGGGACGACATCGACCGCTTGTGTAATCTTCTGGTTGCCGTAGCTTTTCAATACGCCGATGACGGGTGCCACATCGGCATAATCACGGCCATAGCCGACGACGATATGATCGCTGCCGGCAAGGATATCGTTGGTCGGGTCCAGTTCGATATAGCCGTCCGCTTCGCCGCACCAGACGCGCACCCAGGCATGCATGGCGTCAGCGCCTTCCAGCCGCTCCTTGCCGGGTGGGGGAATGGTGCGCAGGAAGCCGCTGACATAGCCGGCGGGAATGCCGAGGCTGCGCAGTGCTGAAATCATGATGTGGGAGAAATCCTGGCAGACGCCACGCTTCAGCTTGAAGGCCTGGCCCGGTGTCGTATCCACCGTGGTGGCCTCGCCATCATATTTGAAGTCCTTGTAGATGCGCTTGCATAGCGCAAAGGCAATTTCGCGCACCGTCATGCCAGGCTTGGCCGTTTCACGCGCGTAAGACGCAATCGCCGCATCTTCGCCGATCCGGGGGCTGGCTCCTGCCAGATGGTGGGGGGCCTCAGCGTCCAGCGAGTTGATGCTGGAAAGCTCCGCCTGCAGCCTGTCGAGCGGCGGCGAGAGATCCGCCGTAAGCGACGGGCTCTCCACCGACACGCGGGCCTGCATGCGGATGTCGAGCTTGTCGTGGGATGCGCGCAGATAAATCGAGGTGGCGCTCTGGTGGAAGAAGTCGTCGAAGACGGTACGCTCTTCGGGCGTCGGCGAGACGGTGAGAGCAGACGCGACCAGCCTTTGCCTGCCTTGAATGGAAAGCGGCGTGACACGGATGATGTGGCGCGCGCCGGAGGCCAGCGTGTCGTAGACATAACCCATATGCAGCGAGAGATCGTAGAGCATCGACTATCCGAGATAGGTTTGCGCGAGAATATCGGAAAGCCGTTCGAGATCCTTCTCCAGCTGACGGAAGACATCGCCGGAGAGATTTTCCGACGTCATGACCGCAAGCGTGGACTGAATGCGCATCGCCTCTCGGCAGAAGGGCGACATCTGGCCGTTGACGGATGCGTTGGGCAATTGCTCGACCTCGGCGTGGATCTCGTTCAGCTGGAAGAGGATCGAGCGGGGGTTGAGCGGGTCGAGCGCCAGAAGATCCATGACGGTCAGCGCGGCGGTATTCACATTGTAGCGGCGGCGATGGGTCATGACGCTGTCGCCGATTTCGAGCAGCATGTCGTAGGAGCCGTCGGGTGCTTCCGGCCCGCCCATATGCGCCAGCAGCCGTGTCATGTGCAGGCCACGTTCGAGATAGCGCCCGATCGCCAGGAAGCGCCAGCCGGTGAAGCGATACATGTTTTCATGCACGAGACCCGCAAAGCCCGCGACCTTGCGCAACAGAATGGTCATGGCATGGGTGGCGTCGTCGCCCGCATGGATCTTGCTGTGAAAGCGGCGTGCGGTCTTCGCCAGATCGTTGAGTGCCAGCCAGCCATCCGGCGAGAAACGGTCGCGGATGTTGCTGGCGGAATAGATGGCGCTGTTGATGTTGGCGATCAGGCTGGAGGGGACGGGCTCCTCCACGTCGATATCGACGGTTTCCAGATAGTCGGTGACATGGGCAAGCAGCGGCTGCTTCGGATCGGCGGATTCGGCATAGCGTGCGTGCCAAGCGCGCAGGATGCGCAGCGCGCCTTCGGAGCGTTCGATATAGCGGCCGAGCCAGAAGAGATTATCGGCCGCACGGCTTGGCAGGCTGCCGGGGATATTGCGGATGAAGTTTTCTTCCGGGGGCAGAAGCGTGGTGCGCTCCACCGGCTTGTCGCTGACGATCCAGACGTCCGCCGCGCGACCTCCGGCCTGCATGGCGATGGCCGCGACATCGTTGCTGCGGCCGATGCGGGCAAAGCCACCGGGCATCACCTGCCAGCCATCCTGGGTGCGGGCAACGAAGACGCGGAGGCTCATGGGCCGTGGCACAAGCTTGCCATCGACGAAGGCAGGCGTGGTGGACAGCGTGACGACTTCCTGGCCGACGAGCTTGTGGCCGTCGGTTGCGAGCCAATCGCTGATCGAATCCCTGGCGGTTTCGCGCAGGCTCGAACCCAGCACCGACTGCCCGTTGTCGTCGAAGAAGGGCAGGCGCGAGTAAGCGGGGCCGATGACCATGCGCTCGATATTGCTGGCCACCTGCTGACGCTCCGTCGGCTGGCCGCACCACCATGTGGCAATCGACGGCATGGCGAGATCTTCGCCGAGGATATGGCGACAGATGGCGGGCATGAAGGCAAGCAGTGCGCGGGTTTCCAAGATGCCGCTGCCGAGCGCATTGACCATGTTGAGCGAACCGGCGCGCAGCGCCTGCACCATGCCGGGCGTGCCGATATGGGAGTTCTGGTCGAGCTCCAGCGGATCGGCATAGGACGCATCGAGGCGCCGCCACAAGACGCCGACGGGCTTGAGGCCGGCGACGGTGCGGACCATGACGCGGTTGTTGACGACCGTCAGGTCTTCGCCTTCCAGGAGCATGAAACCGAGATAACGGGCGATATAGGCATGCTCGAAATAGGTTTCGCTGGCCGGACCGGGGGTCAGGACCGCGATACGCTCATCCATATGCTGGCGGTGCGATTGCAGCGTATCGCGAAACGCGCCGAAGAAGGAGGCGAGGCGATGGACATGCGCCTCCGCATAGATATCGGAGAAGGCGCGGGTGGTGGCGACGCGGTTTTCGAGCGCGAAGCCCGCGCCGGAGGGTGCCTGGGCGCGATCGGCCAGAACCCACCAGTTGCCGTCGGGGCCACGGCCGATCTCGAAGGAGCAGAAGTGCAGGTAATGGCCGTTGGCGGGTTTTACCCCGACCATGGGGCGCAGAAATTCCGGATTGGAGGCAATGAGGGCTGGCGGCACGTAGCCCTGCTGCACCAGCGTGTTCTCGCCATAGATATCGGCGACCACGGCTTCGAGCAGATTGGCGCGCTGGACGAGGCCTTTGGTGACGACCTGCCATTCGGCATCATCGATCAGAACCGGGACATGCGAGATCGGCCAGTTGCGTTCGCTGCCGCCACCGCCGACGCCTTGAGCGCTATAGTCGCGATAGAAAACGCCGGCATCGCGCAGATACCGGTCGGTACGCGAGAAGCGATCTTGCAGTTCACGCTCGTCCATGCGCGAAAGAGCATTGACGAAGGGCTGCCAGACGGGGCGGATGCGCCCGTCTATATCCAGCATTTCATCGGCAACGCCCGGCAACGCGCGATAGCCCAGCATGGATCCCATGCCGGTTTCTCCGGTCTTGCGTTCCGTTGCAGGTGCCTTCGCCACCTTATACTCCTTGCGGGCGTCGCAGATCGAGTGTCAGCGGAAACTCCGGCGACACCGCTTCCGGCCAGACGGTATATTGACCGGCCGTGTGGCCCCAAGGCTCGAAACGCGCCAGGCGACGCGCTTCCGCCTCGTTTCCATTGACCGGAAAGGTGTCATAGTTGCGCCCGCCCGGATGGGCAACATGATAGATGCAGCCACCGATCGAACGGTTCGACCATGTATCATAAATATCGAATGTTAAGGGCGAGTTGACCGGCAGCACCGGGTGCAGGCCGGCTGCCGGCTGCCACGCCTTGAAGCGCACGCCTGCGACCGAAACGCCGGATTCGCCCGTTGGCTTCAAGGGCACGGCGCGGCCATTGCAGGACACGGTGTAGCGGGCCGGATTGGTGGTTTCGAGGCGCACCTGAAGGCGCTCGACAGAGGAATCCACATAGCGCACCGTGCCGCCGATGGCACCCTGTTCGCCCATGACATGCCAGGGTTCCAGCGCCTGGCGCAGTTCCAGCTTCGAGCCCTCATATTCCACCTCGCCGAAGAAGGGGAAGCGGAATTCGAGCTGGGCGACGAACCACTCCGGCTTCAGGTCGAAACCGTTTTCTCTCAGATCGGCGAGAACGTCGAGGAAATCCGTCCAGATGTAGTGCGGCAGCATGAAGCGGTCAGCAAGCGCTGTACCCCAGCGGACGAACTTGCCACCGATCGGGTTCTTCCAGAAACGGGCGATCAGCGCGCGCACCAGCAATTGCTGGGCAAGCGACATGCGGGCATTCGGCGGCATTTCAAAACCGCGGAATTCCACAAGGCCGAGACGACCCGTCGGGCCATCGGGCGAAAACAGCTTGTCGATGCAGATTTCCGAGCGGTGGGTGTTGCCGGTGACATCGACCAGAAGATTGCGGAACAGACGGTCGACCAGCCACGGCAGGGGCGGCACGCCTTCGCCCGGTGCCGGCACCTGGGCCATGGCGATTTCCAGCTCGTACATGCTGTCGTGGCGCGCTTCATCGATGCGCGGTGCCTGGCTGGTGGGGCCGATGAAGAGGCCGGAGAAGAGGTAGGAGAGCGAGGGGTGGCGCTGCCAGTGCAGCACGAGGCTCTTCAACAGATCCGGACGGCGCAGGAACGGGCTGTCATTGGGGTTTGCGCCACCGACGACCACATGGTTGCCGCCGCCGGTGCCGGTGTGGCGACCGTCGATCATGAACTTGTCGGCGCCAAGGCGCGACTGGCGGGCATCCTCATAAATCGCGGTGGTGATATCGACGCACTCCTTCCAGCTTGCGGCCGGATGGATGTTGACCTCGATGACGCCGGGATCGGGTGCGACGCGAATAACGTTCATGCGCTCGTCATGCGGGGGCGCGTAGCCCTCGATATGGACGGGCAGGCCAAGATCGGTGGCGGCAGCCTCGGCGGATGCGATGAGGTCGAGATAATCCTCGATGCGTTCGACCGGCGGCATGAAGACGCAGAGCCTGCCATCGCGCGCTTCGACGGACAGCGCGGTGCGGACCGTTCCGGCGATATCGCTGATGACCTGTTCGTTGCGGCCGAGATTTGGGGCATCGCCTGCCTGGAAGGAAGCTTCCGGCATACTGCGTGCCGAAGGCGATGGGGCATGCGCCGAAGGCGGCAAGGCGTCCGGCAGAGGGCCGCGGGGAATCGAGGGATCAGCCTCGTGAATGTAAGGGAAGGCGGACGGCGGAACGTAAGGCAGGGTTCCAAGCGGCAGGCGGTAGCCGACGGCACTATCGCCCGGCACCAGGAAGATCTTGCCGCGCCGCGTCTTCCACCGCTCGCTGACCCAGCGCTTGTGGCCGGAGCTTTGCGCATTCCACGCCTGCACGGGCAGAATATAGCCGGTCGGCTCCGTCAGGCCGCGCTCGAAGACGCGTGCAAGGCGGCTGCGCTCTTCCGGGTCCTTGAGCTTGGAGTTTGAGGGATCGACATTGTCGGGAAGGTTGGCTTCCTTGATCAGCCATTCCGCCGTGTCTTCATAGGCGGGTAGCACGAGATCGGGCTCGATGCCGAGATGGCCGGCAATCGAGGTGAGAAGACGTTCGGCGTCCGTGGAGCTGACGCCGGTATCCTGACCTTCCTGGGCCACCAGATCGGGATTGCGCCAGACAGACTTGCCGTCCTTGCGCCAATAGAGCGAGAAGGTCCAGCGCGGCAGAGTTTCGCCCGGATACCACTTGCCCTGGCCATAATGCAGGAAGCCGTTGGGGGCAAAGCGCTCGCGCAGTTTGCGGATGAGGATATCCGCCTTCTGCCGCTTGGTCGGGCCGACGGCGCCGGTGTTCCATTCCTCGGATTCGAAATCGTCGATGGAGACGAAGGTCGGCTCGCCGCCCATGGTGAGGCGCACATCCTGTGCGATGAGCGCGCGATCGACGGTTTCGCCAAGCGCATTCAGCTCTTCCCAGCTTTCATCCGAAAAAGGCTTGGTGATGCGCGGATGTTCGGCAACGCGCGTGACCCTCATGTCGAAGGCGAATTCCGTATTGGCCTCGCCGAAATAGCCGCCGGAGATCGGCGCTGCGTTGCGATAATGCGGGGTGGCCGACAAGGGAATATGGCTTTCGCCGGTCAGAAGCCCCGATGTCGGGTCAAAACCGACCCAGCCGGCACCCGGCAGATAGACCTCCGCCCAGGCATGCAGATCGGTGAAATCCACTTCCGTGCCGGACGGTCCATCGAGCGCCTTCAGATCCGGCGCGAGCTGAATGAGATAGCCGGAGACGAAGCGGGCGGCAAGCCCGAGGCGGCGCAGCACCTGCACCAGAAGCCAGCTGGTATCGCGGCAGGAGCCCTTGCCCGACAGAAGCGTTTCTTCCGGGGTCTGCACGCCGGGCTCCATGCGGATGACGTAACCGATGGCCTGCTGAAGTTTGGCATTGATGCCGACAATCATATCGACCGTTGTCTGGCCGGGCGTCTTGTCGATGGTGGCCATCAGCGCATCGAAGAGCGGACCCGTCTCTTCCGGTTTGCGGTAGATCGACAGATCGTCCTTCAGCGTTTCCGGATAGTCGAAGGGCCATTTGGTGGCGCTTTCTTCGACGAAGAAATCGAAGGGATTATAGACCGTCATATCCGCGACGAGATCGACCTCGATCTTGAACTCGGTGACCGGATCGGGAAAGACGAAGCGGGCCTGGAAGTTGCCGTAAGGATCCTGCTGCAGATTGACGAAATGATTGGAGGGCGTGACCTTCAGCGAATGGCTGATGACCTTGGTGCGGGAATGCGGCGCCGGTTTCAACCTTATGATCTGGGGTCCGAGGCGGACTGGCCGGTCATATTTATAATGCGTCAGATGATAGATGCTCGCCTTGATCGACATGTATTACCTTATATTTCCGGCATTTGCGGATTGTTCCGCCCCCTCTATTGCCCTGACTTTGTGCAATGCACGCGCATAATGCAAGGAACATTTCGGTCCCGTCGTGCATTCGTCGCCGCTGTATTTCAAAGGGCGCGTCAGGGGTGTTCTTGAGGTCGTGTAGACAAGTATCAGCTTAGTGATATTGCTGTCATCGCTAGGGCACAGACTTGGTCTTTGTCAGTCAGCGCGATTCTGTGATTTGGGAAAGTGGTAATGAATTGAAAACGCAAGGAAATTCTCCTGAGGAGATGGCTGCCTACGCGCGATTCGATCTCAATTTCAGAGCGCAGATGCGGATGATGGGCAGTGCCTTCTGGACATCTCCGGTGCGATCCCGGCTGATCCTTCTGGCCTGCGGTCTGCTGACCATCATTCTCGTGACCGCCTACGGGCAGGTGAGGCTGAACGAATGGAACGCGCCCTTCTACAATTCGCTGGAGCGGCGCGACCTCAATGCCTTCATTCACCAGTTGGAAGTCTTCACCATCATCGCCGGGTGCCTGCTGCTTCTCAACGTCTTCCAGACATGGCTGAACCAGATGACCGCGCTGAACATGCGCGAAGGGCTGGCGAAAGACATGGTGGAGCAGTGGCTGAAACCCGGCCGCGCCGCCAAGCTTGCAAGCTTCGGCACCATTTCCATCAACCCCGACCAGCGTCTGCATGAGGATGTGCGCAACCTGGCCGAAAGCAGCACCGCACTTGCCATCGGTCTCGTCAACGCCACGATAATTCTCGTCAGCTTCATTGGCGTGCTCTGGGGGCTTTCGGCGGGCTTTGCCATCGAGATCGGCGGCAAGATGGTGGCGATCCCGGGCTACATGGTCTGGGCGGCCCTTCTTTATGCGGGATCGGCCTCGCTGCTTTCCAACATTGTCGGCTACCGGCTGGTGCCGCTGAATGCCGAGCGCTATTCCAAAGAAGCGGAGCTGCGCTTCTCATTGATGCGGGCGAGCGAAAATCTGACGGCCATCACCCTTTCACGCGGCGAGAAGAACGAGCGTCACCGCATTCGCCAGGATATCGACGCGGTGCTGGTCGTCATTCGCGGGCTCGCCATGGGACTGACGCATCTGACATGGGTGTCTGCCGGTTATGGCTGGCTTGCCATCGTCGCGCCGATCCTGATTGCCGCGCCCGTCTACTTCTCCGGCAACCTGACGTTTGGCGGGCTGATGATGGCGGTGGGCGCCTTCAACCAGGTGAATGTGGCGCTGCGCTGGTACATCGACAACTTCGGCCCGATCGCCAGCTGGAAGGCGACGCTGCAACGCGTGTCGATCTTCCGCAATGCGCTGATCCAGATGGACAGCGTCGAGAGGCACGAAAACGCCATCGATCTCGAACGTTCCGCGACCGATGTCGTGCGGTTTTCATCCGTCGAAATCAGTCCTGAAGCGGGAGGCAAGGAGATGGCGCGCAGCTTCAGGCTGCGCGAAGCTCCTGTCGAGATCGCCATTGGCGACCGTGTGGTGATCGACGGAGACCAGGGCGTGAACCGACGGCTGTTCTTTGCGGCGATTGCCGGGCTCTGGCCCTGGGGGCGCGGCAAGATCACCATGCCGCCGCGCGACGAGACGCTGTTCATTGCTCAGCACGGCTACATGCCGGCGGCGCCATTGCGCGAGATTCTCTCCTATCCGCGTGCGCCGCAGAAGTTCACGGAAGAAGAGTTTCTGGCCGCGATGGAAGCCTGCGGCCTAGGCCATATCATTCCGCGGATGAACGACAATATTCGCTGGGACCAGAAGTTCGATTCCGACGAGCAGGCCTGTATTCGGGTGGCCAACGCGCTTCTGTTAAAGCCGCGCTGGTTGTTCATCGACGATCTGCTGGAAGGTCTGGAGAAGCATACGATCGACCGGCTGGTGGGAGTGCTGAGCGGCATGAAGGACACCGCCGTGGTCTATATCGGTCGTTCGGATGCGATGATGCAGGTGCTGTCACCGCGCGTTCTGCATCTCGAGCTGGTTACGAGCGCGCAAGCTGGATAGCGTGCGTGTCTTCCATGACCACCGGTGAGCGGATTTCGATCCGCTCTCCTTTCATCGTCTGTGTTTCGAAACGAAGCATAAAGGGCGCCGTCACCGCAATCGAGACGATGGCCAGCAGAGCGACCACGATCAGGCGGTCGTAATGCCTCTGTTTGATGTCATTCCCACTCCAGTCATATGCCATTTTCGAGCCTCGCCCTGCATCTGGAAGTATATGAAATTAACCTAATAAATTAAGAGACTGAGCCGTTATAGTTAACGAAGCATTACCGAAGCTTGGTAATTTGTTGTATTGTGGTTTTTTGACTGTGTTTGACATGACTTGTTGTTGTTTCAAGCCTCAGCTTCCTCATTTCAAGCGACATGCTGGAAATGAAGACCAGCCAAGACGAAATCGCTCTTTTCCAATGGTCGGTGAATAGGCTATCGCGACACCGGGAGGTGCGCGATCAAGAGGTATGCTGATGGACAACCAACCACCCTCCGATATGGAACTGACCCTTCGCACGCTGGCCATGCCGGCTGACGCCAATCCCGCCGGAGATATTTTTGGCGGCTGGGTGATGTCGCAGATGGACCTTGCCGCCTTCGTGCGCGCCAATGACGTGGCGGGCGGACGCACGGTCACCGTTGCCGTCAACGAGATCGTCTTCAAGAAGCCGGTGAAGATCGGCGATACGCTGTGCGTCTATACCCGCATCGAGAAAGTGGGGCGCACATCGATCACGCTGAAGATCGAAGCCTGGACGCGCCACTATTCGCAACACTCCCGCGACAAGGTGACGGAAGCCGTGTTCATCATGGTGGCGGTGGATGATGCGGGCAACCCGCGGCCGGTGAAGGGGTGAGGAGGCGCCACACTCTCCTGCGTCATTCTCGGCCTTGTGCCGAGAATCCACGTCCTTGCGAGCCTACCGTGCGGGTGGATCAGCGCCGAATTGCGGTTAAGTCTTTGAAAAGGTGGATCCTCGGGTCAAGCCCGAGGATGACGGCAGTGGGTGGGGCAGAGCGCGCGCGCAACAGGCAAGCTCGTGGATAAGGCCCAGATTGTCTCGCGTCTTTTGGTATGCCGCGGTTCCACTGAGAGCATCCGCTACCCAGCCCGCCTCGTGAGCAATCGAGGTGGATTAAAACTTCACGCCGAGGCCGAGGCGCACACCGTGCTGGTCGATGTCTGAGTTGAGCAGTGGGCCAGCGTCGTAATCGAAATTCTGGTCGCCGAAATTGGTGTAGCGATATTCGACGCGGCCGAAGATCATGTCGGTAAAGGCGTAATCGACGCCGGCGCCGACGGTGAAGCCGTAGAAGTTTTCCTTCTGAGTACCGGCACCTGGAACCGTCAGGTAGCCGCGGCCGATGGCCCAGCCGGCCGTGCCGTAGACCAAGGCGCGATCAACCGCGTAGCCGACCTTGGCGCGGACCGAGCCCTGCCAATCGAACCCGTATTCGTAAAAATCCGGTGCGAGAACCGTGAGCTTGCCGCCGCCCAGGTTGCCTTCGAAATCACCTTCGACGCCTGCGACCCAGTTGTTGGAGAACTGATAATTGTAACCGGCAAAACCGCCGATCAGGCCGTCGTCGAAATTGGCATTCACTGTGCCGACCGGGGCGATGCCCAGAATATCGTTCTTGTTCCAGCCATATCCAACCTGAATACCCGCGTTAAAGCCGCTCCAGGAGAAGGAAGAGTTGTCGATCGCGACCGGTGCTGCGGGAACGTCCGAGACAGCGTCCGCGGCAATTGCGGAAGTTGTGGCAAGAATAAAAGCGGCGGCGGCAAAGACAGTGGGTTTCATCGGAAGCACTCTGAGGTTCAATGGCGCTATCGATAGCGTATTGGCAGCAAAATGCTGTAACTCCGAAGCAACAACAGAAACATCTTGCGGCCTGCAGCTTGGAGCGCGGTGGCGTGGCATTCGGCTCTTTGAGGGCTACAGCATCGGCGCGAAAATCGGGCTCGATTTTCGCAAAGGCACGATGCGTCGATTCAAAACGGTAAAGCGTTCCGGCGATACCGGGCGCATGGCACTTCATGGCTCATGGACTTCACGCTCGCGACTGGATGCCCTGCTGCGTATGGTTCAGCGTGTTGTAGAGACCGGTGCCGTGTCGCAGCCGGCGTTGCTCGGCCATCTCGTCGCGCGCGTCCTGTTCCTTTCGGTCTTCCTCGTGCTCAGCAAAAGGGCGGATATCGAAATCATCGGCGATGGACATGCCCTTCTTGGCGGTGACGTCGTAGAGATCGACGCTGATCACCGTGCAGTTTTGCGAGGTGGTCTCATCGATCAGGGCCTGGATCTCCTCCGCCTTATAGAGGCGCACCGGCATTTCCAGAAGAACCGTATCGCCATCGTGCCAGCGGGTGGCAATCAGCAGCATTTCGTCTTTTCCGATGATGTAGCCAGGTGTGGTCATGGGAGATGATCCTCATCGTCGCTGTCTTCTCGGGAGCCAGGTTGCTCCGCTTGAAGCGGCTTCACCTGTTCGGACCTAGATCCATTTCTACTATTATACTTGTATCCAAGTCAACAAGAAAACTAGTAACTGTGGGAACAAAGAGAGAATCAGTTTGCTGATGGCCTAGTGGCCAAACGGATCGTTGCTGTGATGATGGGACGTCGACTGGCGGCGAGGTGATGCTCGGCAGCAGGCTTACATATTGATGATCGAGCGGCGGACGCGGCCGACGATGATGGGGTCGTTGTCCGGGAAGATCGGTTCGTGCTGCGGATTGGTGGAGACGGGCTCGAAGCGCATGGGGCCGGAACGATAGCGCTTATAGGTGGCGTTGCCTTCCACGTCCGAGATGACGTAGCAGCCATTGGGAACGAGGTTGCGATCGTTGCGATCGACGAAGATGATGGAGTCGGGCGGAGAAATCCTGTCCATGGAATCGCCGCTGACTTTCAAGGCAATCCAGTCTCCCGAGGCCGGTAAATCCGCCACGCGGATGAGGCCAAGGGCTTCGTCGGCGATGTCATCGCGGATCATGGCGCCGGCGCTGACCCAGGCGAGATAGGGCACGATCAGGGTGGGAACGCCCTCCGCATCCGGCGTGTAGGATGGGTCGAGTTCATGGACGCTGACGCCGAGCGCCTGGGCAAGGGCGGGAAGTTCAGTGGTCTTTTCAGTCAAGCCGGTCTCGAGCTGCGAGATGAGCTGCTGGCTCACGCCCGACAGTTCCGCAACTTTCGCCTGCGAAAGATTTTTGATCTTCCTGATCGATTTCAGATTTTCGCCAATAATTCCCATGGCTTAGTTTCTACCAGAACACTTGTGGAAACGCACACAAGGAAACTAGTTGACGGATGTCCCAATTTTTACTAGTTTTCTTGTATGAACAGATTTCGTCATCACATCGCACAGGCCGCTGAGGCTGGCGGCTTCCGGGTCGGACCCGGCTCGGCAGGGAGCGGCTTCAAGCCGTTCGTTTGCCGGTTACGGGTGGCGGCCCGAGAGGTCTGCGCCAGAGGGGCGGTTGCGGTTGAGACGGTGCCTGTCTTGCGAATGGCGAGGGATGGGTTTGTCCCTCGTCTGGACCTGCGCCCCGATGTCCTTGGTGAGCGGCAGGCAGCGAAGCGGAGGACCGATATGGCCTTTGCAGCGCTGGCCGCTCCCGGCATCGGGGCGAGGCAAAGACGGGCTTTGACCTTTATGGAGGATCGGCGCGCATGAGTTCTGTCCGTATCGAAGCATCCGCGCAGGCGCGCCGCGCTGCGTTTCAGACAAGCTATATCGGCTGCCGCGAATGCCGGCGCCCGCTTTCTATCGAACACCAGATCGAGCGGTTCTGCGACAGGTGCGGAACGGTGACGCCGGTCGAAATCCGGGAAGGAAAGAATGATGACTGATGTTCTGGACAGACCCGGCTTCGGCGTGGCGCGCTGGAAGGCGGTTGCCGAATACCGAAGCCAGGCCGGTATCGTCGATGTCGAGCATGCGATCGAGGAACTGGACGAGCTGCACGACCTGATCGAGCGCGGGCCGGATTGGAATACGCTGGTCAAGATCACCGTGACCTTTGCCCGCCCGGTTTGCGGGTTGCTGACCATCGAGGAGGCCGCGCGGCTATGACCCAATGCAACGGCAACATGCAGCTCGTGGCAACCGATGATGATGAGGATGTGAACCTCGATGTCGAGGCTTTCGAGGCCGAGCTTCTTTGCGAGGTCAACCGCATCAATGGCGAGCGACTGGCGGCCTGATGGCTGCAGTGTTTGCCCCATGAGTGAGTTCGAGATTTCGGCGGTTCTGCCGCTGGATCGAAGGTTTTGATCGCATCTCCTCCCTGGCGATCAAAAACGGGCTGACGGCTTGTCCTCCCGGGCCGTCAGCCCAACCCTCCAATCCTTGAAGTCTTTGCCGTCTCGAGAAGACGGTTCGAGGCGCTTGTCGGGAAGATCCTGCGCGGGAGCGCCGGCCTTTCGGCCCGAAAACTCTCAGCCGTATCCTGAAGGCACGGCCGATATCACCATTGCCAATACCACGCCTCACGTCTGCGCCTGCGGTGCAGACGACAGGCGAACTTTGCCGCCTGATGGCGAGGAAGCGGGAACACGCATGAGCAAGGCACTGACACTTTTTCGCTCCGGCTATGACACGGCCGAGATCGCCTACATTCTGGGGCGCACGGAAGCGGATGTTTACAACGAGCTTGCACGGCTTCGCGAAGAAAGCCTGGCGGCGAATGTGGCGGTGATCAAGTATCACCCGGCCAAGGATGCCTGGGGCACGCCGCCGATGCGCGCGGAGAATGCCAATGGCTAACCTGCCTTTCATGCCGTTCTGGACCGATGCCTATCTGGCCGACACGGTGCATCTGACCACCGAGCAGCATGGCGCCTATCTGCTGCTGCTCTTCCAGGCGTGGCGCTCCCCCGATTGTTCGCTGGCCGATGACGATGAACTTCTGGCGCTGCAGGCCAAGGTTTCGCCGGCCAAGTGGCGGGCGATGAAGCCGGTGGTGATGGCGTTCTGGAAGCTCGACAAGCGGCGGAAGAAATGGGTGCAGAAGCGGCTGCGGATCGAGCGTGAAAAGGCCATGGAGCGCAAGGCGAAAGCCAGAGATAGCGCCGTAACCCGCTGGAAGGCTGAGAAAAACAGCGATGCGAAGGCATTGCCAAAGCACAGCGAAGGCTCTGCTTCCAGAGTCACACCCATAAAAGAAAAATCTGGCGATTTTTCCAGACGCGCTCGCGCGCCAAAAAAATCATCCCGCGATTTGTTGATGGAGGCGTTTCAGGATGTTTGACCTCATTGCCAAGGATCAGTTCGACCGGCTGCCGGAGCGGTATCGTGAGCGTGCGCGGCAGATTGCCCTGCGGGTGCAGGAGATCGACCGGCTGCTTGCGCCTGCCGCGCCGGAGACCATTCGCGATACGGCGCTTCGGCTGATCGGCCAGTTTCGCCCGCAGCCGGGCGTGGATGTGGCGGCGTTTGGACGCGAGTTTCGCGGCGTCTGCGCCGATCTGCCGGAATGGGCGGTGTGCGAGGCGGCCAATGACTTCATTGCCGGGCGAGTTGCCAACCATACCGGCCAGTTCGTGCCGACCTGTGCGGAGTTCGGCAAGCAGGCCAGAGCCATTATCGCGCCTTTTCATGCCGAACGCTATGCGCTGCGCATCGAAGCTTCGCGGCTTTTCGACCGTGCGGCGGATGAGAAGCGGCGGGCAATGATTGCCATCGAGCGGGCTGATCCTGCGGTGAAGGCGCGGGTGAGGGCGATTGTGACGGAGGCGCGTGCGGGGGCACCGGCGAGGGTGGGGTTCCTGCATGGCTCTCTCGACCCGCAGGTGCAGGCGACGCTGGATGCGATGAAGAAGACGCCGCAGCACCCTTCGAAGATTTCAAAGACACGTATCGGCAAGGACGACAGACGATGAGCCTCTATCCTCAGACACAGCTGAATTTCACCCTGATCCAGACCAACCGCGTGGACGGCTTCATGCGGCTTGTCAGCCCGCTTGAATACCGCGCGCGTGACAGCATGGCGGACGCGGCGCGTCACCTTCTTCAGAAATACCCAGACGCCACGCTGCATCTGGTGCGCAGCGATGTGCGGGCGCGCTGGCTGGTCAGGATCCGGATGGAGATGGTGGTGCATTTTCGCGATGCGCTGGGCAAGACCTACCCGCAGATCGCCCGCTTCATGCGCCGCGACCACACCTCCATTCTGCATCTCTACCGCAAGGCGAAGGCACAAGCTTTGGAGGGCGGGGCGTGACCGGCACAATTCCAGAAGCGATCCACCAGGCAAAGGCGGCGGCATCGCAACGCAAGAAGCGGGAAACGGCGATCCACCGCATTCTCGATCAGTATCAGCAAGGCCGCGGCGCATCGGCCTGCATGGACGACATCAAGCGTATCCTGGCGCGCAATTAACAACGGAAAAGGACCAGCATCATGACCAGCAAGGCCGAGAAACTGAAGCAGAAGCGCGGACGGCGCAAGGTGATCAATGTGGCGCGCGAGCCGAATGGGCGCATCTCAAGATCCGGCCGTGCCCATGCGCCCGCAGACAGCGTGGCGCTGAAGGCGCGGGCAAGCCGCATGGGAGTAACGGTCGAGGAAGCGCGTGATCCGCGGGCCGCAACCTATATCGGCACGCTGAACATGCTCGGCAAACGCGATGGTCTGAGCGACGACCAGTATGAGGGCGCGGTGCGGTTTCTGGAACTGCGCCAATCCTACATGATGGCGATCAAGGCGCCGGATGGCGAGCGCGACAAAAGCGAGCGCGGCACGCCCTCCCAGACGATCAGCGAGGATTACGAGAAATGGTGCAAGGCGGTGATTGCCCGCTATGACGGATGCCGCAAGACCATCCAGACCGCACAGAACGAGCTACGCCAGAACCTCTGGGCGGCGCTGGATTTCTGCGTGATCAAGGGCGAGCGGCAGCACCATATGCTGGGGGACTTGCGCGTGGTGTGCAATGTGCTGGCGCGGTTTTTTGGGGTGTGATTGGGGTGAAAAGCCTTGAAGGCGGCGGCGTTCGCGCCGCCCTCGCCACGCCAATTTTATGGGCTATGCGAGAAGCCCTTACATAGCTTCAAGTGGCTTCCCACGCCTGATGAACAATGATCCGGTGCATAGAAGAAGTTGATTTTCAAAATTGCCGCTTTTTGAAAGACAAACCGGTTTGTCTCGCATGCGTGATACGCAAAAGGATTTGACTATCAATAATCAGGTATTTTGAAAATCAAATGGGTTTGAGTGATACAGATGCACATCAAACCGCGTTGTCTATCAAAAATAACCATTCTTGATAGACAACGGCTCCGTGATCAGGCATGACATTGTAGCTCGTACGTCAAAAATCCTGAAACTCGGACATCACAATGGCGCTGCGCCCAGGCTTGGACCTCTCTGAAGCGGTCGAATATCACTATGATCAGTTTCCACCGCGGTACATCGATGCTGGCAGACTCATTACGCCGGTGGCATCGGCATCCGCTGCTCTGGCGCGCTACGATCAAATGCTCAAGAGCATGCATAATAGCGAGATTCTGCTGGCGCCCTTGAGAAATCAAGAAGCCGTTGTGTCTTCACGTATGGAAGGCACGGTCAGTACGCTCGACGAAGTGTTGCGATATGAAGCTGATCAGGAAGAAAGCGGTGACGAGACGGGTGGCCACTATCGTAATGAAGCGATTGAGGTCTTTTTGTACACTCGCGCCCTGTCAGCCGCCCAGCGCAGTATGGAGCAAGGAGCGCCACTGTCCGGCTTTCTTGTAAAAAGCGCGCATCGCGTTCTTCTTGGTTTCGGTCGCGGCGCGCATCTATCCCCCGGCGAGTATAAGACGGAGCAAAATTATCTCGCCGATCGAATGCGCCGCAAAGTTCATTTCGTGCCAATGCGACCCGAACAACTTCAAGACGGGATGGATCGTCTTTTCGCATTCATCGAATCGGATGACTGGCAGATTCTCATCAAGACAGCAGTCGCTCATCTAGAGTTCGAAGCCCTGCATCCATTCAAGGACGGCAATGGCAGAATTGGGCGGATGTTGATCACCCTCATGCTTTGGAAAGCCGGAGCGATCTCCGCGCCGCACTTCTATATCAGTAGCTATTTTGAAGATCGCCGCGATGAATATATCGATCTTATGCGTGAAGTGTCCAAGTCGGGGGCTTGGACCGAGTGGATCATTTTCTTTCTTGAAGCCCTGGAATCCCAGGCGCAAAAAAACCTGGCAACAGCCGAACGGATTCGCGACCTTTACGAAGAACTGAAAAAAGAGTTTCCGCAACTCCTGACATCGCAGTGGAGCACAGCGGCTCTGGACTTCCTTTTTTCGCGTCCGGTTTTCAGGAATAACGTTTTTACAAAAAAATCCGGAATTCCTGGACCCTCCGCTCACCGGTTCACGCGCATCTTGTCCGAACGCGGGCTTATACTGACTCTTGAGCCTGCTGCCGGTCGACGGCCAGCGCTCTACAGTTTCGAGCCGCTTTTGCAGATCGTTCGTGACTAATGGTCTGCTTTTGACCTTTGCTACCGCTAGCAGAGGCAGCAATAGCAAAGGTCAAAATCTGAGAGGATAGGTGCTCATGTTGATTGTCTTCTTCTCGTCAATTCCGCCACGAAATCTCCGGCTCTGATCATCGATATGCCGAACGCCTGGACGGCGGGATGCTCGAAATGTCAGTCGCTACTGACGATGAATGTCGCACCAGCCGTCAAAGCGGATTCTATATACAAATCGTCCTTTGGATCAGTGGATTTTAAAATATATGTTTTAGGGCTTTAGACGATTTTTGAGTTTTGAGGATTTTAGCGTTTGACTTTTCTTCCCGAAACAGCGATAAGTGACATGTCTTCATATTCGAAGAATTGTATTTGGGAGCGGCCTTCGGGTCGCTTTTTGCGTTTCTGGGCTAATGCCATCGATACGCAGTTTTTGCACCGGCGTTCTTCGTGCTCCCGCACTTAATTTCCATCAACCCGTTGATCCGGCCTTACTGCTGTCCGCGACTGCGTCAGTCATCGCAGCCTCAATATTCACGCTTCGATACGCAGCGATGCGACCCCCCACTCTGAGAGATCTTCCATGACATCACCACGGCCCCTAAGCGCGAGGCAACAGGCCTTCGTTGAGGAATATCTGGTCGATCTCAACGCTCCCCAGGCTGCGATGCGGGCAGGGTACAGCCGTTCGTACCCCGTCCAGATAGCGTGGAAGCTCATGCGGAATACGGCGGTCAGAGACGCGATCGACACGGCAAAAGAGCAGCGGTCGAGGCGTACGCAGATCCATGCGGATTGGTTGCTGTCGCGCCTTGCCGAAGAGGCGCTGGCGGATATTGCCGATCTTTATGATGAGAATGGCGGGCTGAAGCCGGTCGATCAGTGGCCGTTGATCTGGCGGCAGGGGCTGGTCGCGGCGGTCGAGGTCAAGGAACTGTTCGAAGGGCGCGGCGAGAGCCGCGAGGCGATCGGGCGGGTGTCTCAGGTGAAGCTCAGCGACCGGATCAAGCGGCTGGAACTGATCGGCAAGCATATCGATGTGCAGGCCTTTCGTGAGAAAGTCGAGGTCGAGGTTAGCGGGTCGCTGGCCGAGCGGTTGGCGCGGGCCAAGGCCCGGGTTTTGGACTGACGGGTTTCGCTGCTGCCGGCGACGATGCGGGTCTGTCGGGGTTTTGGCAGGGAGTATACTTCAAGCTGCTTCGTGTGTGACTTCGATACGTGATGCATCTGATTTTCTGGCGCCGTGACGCCAGGTAGGAACTTGGAACGACAGCCTTTTGGTCGAAGGCGGAAAACCTCTCGGAGTCATCCTCGCCCTTGAGGCGAGGATCCATCTTTTCACGCGCTTAAGAGTACGGCTCGTGGATCCTCGGGTCGAGACCGAGGATGACGGAGTAGGAGAGGTTTGACCTCATCGCAACGTCGTGCGGAAGTGATAAGTGGCAGAGTGTCCGGCTGAATGGCTGTGTATCCAGCTAAACCGCCGGGCGTCCTATTGGACGCACAAAGGACGCTTTGCCTTTTTTGAATCTAGGCGATGCTGCAGCGGATTATTTGCGCCGTGTGATCGGAAAGATCGCGACCCGCTTCAATCGGGCGAGTGCGCGCCGATTACGACATTCAATACGAGACATTGCAGGCTTTGCCGGGAGATCGTTCATGGGCAATGCCAAGCAGGCGAGCAAGGGCCGTGTGGATACCGATCTCGATGCGGAGATTATCGAGGCGGCGGCTCGGTTTCAGTATGATCCGCAGGCCTGGGCGCGGTTTGCCTGGGACTGGGGGGAGGGCGAGCTTGACGGTATCGCGGGGCCGCGGGATTGGCAGGCGGATATCAATGATGAAATCCGACAGCATCTTAACAGCGAGAACCGCTACCAGCCTTTGCAGATTGCGGTGGCGAGCGGCCACGGGATCGGCAAATCGGCGCAGATGGGGATGATGGCCAATTGGGCCATGTCGTGTTTTGCCGATTGCAAGATCGTCGTGACCGCCAATACCGAGACGCAGCTGCGCACCAAGACATCGCCGGAAGTGGGCAAGTGGTTTCGCTCTTCGATTACCAGCCACTGGTTCGAGACGCAGGCCATGTCGATCAAGTCGCGCGATCGTGGCCATGCGGATCTGTGGCGGCTGGATTTCGTCGCCTGGTCTGCCAACAATACCGAGGCTTTTGCCGGTCTGCACAACAAGGACCGGATCATTGTGCTGATGTTCGACGAGGCGTCGAAGATTACCGACAGTGTCTGGGAAGTGGCCGAAGGCGCGCTGACCGACGAAAACACCATCATCATCTGGATCGTCTTCGGCAATCCGACGCAGAATACCGGGCGGTTTCGCGAATGTTTCCGCCGGCATCGCCGGCGCTGGATCAGGCGGCAGATCGACAGCCGCATGGTGCCCGGTACCAACAAGAAGAAACTTGCCGAATGGGTCAGCGACTACGGCGAGGACAGCGATTTCGTCAAAGTGCGAGTGCGCGGCATGTTTCCATCGACATCGGCAAAGCAGTTCATTTCCACCGAGGATGTGGATGCTGCCCAGAAGGTGCATCTGCGCAAGGAGCAGTATGATTTCGCGCCGAAGATCATCGGTGTCGATCCGGCCTGGACGGGTGACGACGAGCTGGTGATCTATCTGCGCCAGGGGCTCTATGCCCGGCTTTTGATGACCATGCCGAAGAACGACAACGACATTCTGGTGGCAAACCATGTGGCGCGCTTCGAGGATGAGTTGCAGGCCGATGCGGTGTTCATCGATCTTGGCCATGGCACCGGCATCTATTCCGCCGGCGTGACGCTGGGGCGCACATGGCAGCTCGTCAGCTTCGCCGAAAAGAGCATTGATCGCGGCTGTCTCAACAAGCGTGCCGAAATGTGGAAGGGCATGCGCGACTGGCTGAAACAGGGCGGCGCGCTCGATGCGCGCGACGATATCCTCTACCACGACCTGATCGGCCCTGAGCTTGTGGCCCGCGTGGATGGCAAGCTGCAGATCGAGAGCAAGGAAGACATGAAGGCGCGGGGGCTTCCTTCTCCCAACCGTGCGGACGCGCTTGGACTGACCTTTGCCCGGCCTGTCGTGCCTAAGGGGCGGGGGGATGAGCGGTATAATCATAGCCGGGAGACCGGGTATGGTGGTGATGGGGATGGGTATAATCCGTTTGGGTGAGGGGTGCGCGTATTGTGATGCGCGGGGGTGTTGCGGCGGTAGGAACGATGGAGGCGACGCCTTTTACGTTCTGGATCTGCCGTTCACCCCCCTCTGCCCTGCCGGGCATCTCCCCCTCAAGGGTGGAGATCGGCAAGAGGCGCTCTTCGCGTTTCACATCTGACCGTAGTTTGGGCCAAGACGGTGCAACACTCCGATCTCCCCACTTGAGGGGGAGATGCCCGGCAGGGCAGAGGGGGTTCTTCTAGCCAACTCATTGTTTCCATGAAATTTAAGCCGAACGGCCTGCGGTGCGGGTTGGCTCTGTCTGTCTTCAATTCGAGGTTTTGCGATGTGTGTTTTCAAGTCTCCCAAGGTGGCGAAGCCGGAGGATCCGAAGTTGCCGATCGAGTATGCGGCGCAGCGCGAGCCGGACAGTCAGACGGTGAATGGTGCCGGGCGCCGCACACGGGATCGGTTGCGGGCGGCGACGTCGACGATGTTGACCGGGGTTCAGGGCGTGGGCGCGCTGGATACGAGCGGCAAGAAAAACCTGTTGGGAGGCTGATATGGCCGATACGATCCGCGAACGGCATGAGCGGCGCCTGAAGGCGTTGCAGAAGGAGCGCAACCCCTATGAGGCGCAGTGGCAGGAGCTGAACGATTTCATCGTTCCCGGCCGCTACCGCAAGGGGGATGCCCGTGATCCGAAGGGGATCAACGGCAACAAGAAGATCATCGACAATTCGCCGAAGCTTGCCCACCGCGTGGCGCAATCGGGCATGCAGGCGGGGCTGACGTCTCCCACGCGGCCCTGGATGCGCTACAGCATTACCGACAAGGATCTGCGCGAGTTCGGCCCTGTGAAGGATTACCTTTATGAGGCGACACGCCGGGCGCGCGAGCGGCTGGCGGTCTCGAATATATATAATTGTCTTCATTCCGGTTATGGCGACGAGCTTCTGTTCGGGCAGTTCTGCCTGATCCTGACGCGTGCCGGGCGGCGCCTGCACGGCATCTTGCCGCCGGTCGGGCAATATTGGCTGGCGCAGAGCCAGTATGGCATGCGGGTGGATACCTGTTATCGCCGCGTGTGGATGACGGTGGAGCAGATCGTCGGGCGCTGGGTGGCAAAGCCCAATTCCCGCGATATGGACTGGTCGAACGTGTCCTCCACCATCAAGAACCTGTGGGACCGGGGAAATTACGACGAGGTGGTGGAGGTGTTCAACGCCATCGAGCCGCGTTCCGCCCGCGATCCCGCCCGCCCGACCAGAGCAAACAAGCCCTTCATGTCCAACTATTGGGAAGCAGGCCAGGACCGCGACAGGATGCTGGAGGTGAGCGGTTTCGACCGCAATCCGCTGATTGCGCCGCGTTGGGATGTGGTGGGCGAAGATGTCTATGCCGCCACATGCCCTGGCATGGATGCGCTGCCGGATGTGAAGATGCTGCAGACCGAACAGCGCTGGAAGGGCATGGGTATCGAACACCAGGTGCGCCCGCCGCTGGTGGCGCCGACCTCGCTTCGCAACAAGCGCAATTCCTCGCTGCCGGGCACCGTGACTTTCGTCGACGAGCAGAGTGTCGGGACTGCCGCTTATCGCCGCGCCTTCGAGGTGAATGTGCCGCTCGGCGATCTGGCCGCCGATATCGATGAGGCGAAGCGCCGGGTGGACCGAGCCTTTTACGCCGATCTCTTCATGGCGATCAGCACGATGGAAGGGGTTCAGCCGCGCAACCAGTTCGAGTTGACGCAGCGCAAGGAAGAACAGCTTCAGCAGCTGGGACCGACGGTGGAGCGACAGCATCACGAGCTGATCCAGCCCTTGGCGGACTGGGTATTCTACCAGCTGGACGATGACGACGAGCTGCCGGACGCGCCGCAGGATCTGCAGGGCGAGGAGCTGAATGTCGACAATATCTCGACGCTCTACCAGGCGCAGCTTGCGGTTTCGACCGGCTCTATCGAGCGCATGGTGAGTTTCGTCGGCAATCTTGCCGGTGCGCGACCTGACGCGGTGGACAAGCTCGATGTGGACCAGGCGATCGATGAATATGGCGATGCGATCGGTGTTGTCTCCACCATCGTGCGCTCCGACGACAAGGTGAAGGCGATCCGCGACGAGCGGGTGCAACAGCAACAGGCGGCGCAGGCGACGGAAGCCGCCGCCAAGCTGGCGCCGGCACTGCGCGATGGTGCGCAGGCGGCACAGGCGCTTTCCGCCACCGACGACAATGGCGGGCCGGTGGAACTGCTGCGCAAGCTTGGAATTGCCGGATGACAGCCAAAACAATGCAGGAACAGGCGCTCGATCTCGCAACCGAGTTCGTGCTTGCGGAGCCGCGTGCGCGCGAATTTCTCTGGTGGGTGCTTTGCCAGTGCAACGTCTACGGTGCCCCGCATGTGGTGAATGGCGAGACCGGCATTCACATCGGTCGCCGGATCATCGGCGTCACCATCATCGACCAGCTGAACCAGATCAAACCCACCGCCTATGCCGAGATGATGATCGAGGCCCACAGACGCGCGGAAAAGCGCAAGAGGGAAGAGCATGCTGAGACAGTGGATGAATAGCGCCACCTTTGCGCCGGAAGGCCATACCGATTGGGGCGTGAGCCCGGATAGCGGCGGCAGCGACAATGCCAACGCCAATGACGATGCGCCGCTTCTGAACGGGACGGCCGAGAAGCTTTCTTCCGGCCAGAATGGGGCCGGGCGAGAGGGTGGCGAAGGGGAGGGTGGCAGCCTGTCTCCCGAGCCGGGCGATGCCGCCGATCTGGTGCCCGAAAATGGTCAATACGACATCAAGCTCGATGGCGGCATTGAACTCGACCGGGCGCTGCTGGACCGCGCCTCTCCGGTGATGAAGGAGCTTGGCCTGACGAATGGCCAGGCGAGCCGTCTGGCCGGCGTGATCGCCGAGCAGCGCAAGCTTGAATATGACGCGCTGAGCGAGCGCCACCAGAAGATTACCTCCGACTGGCAGCAGGAAATCCGCGCCGACCGGGACTTTGGCGGCGACAACCTTTCGACCAGCCTCAACAACGCAAACCGCGTGATCGCGACGTTCGGAGACGATGCTCTCCGCCGCGATCTCGTCGAAATCGGGATTGGCAACCATCCCGGACTTTTCCGGCTATTGGCCCGTGTCGGCAACGCTCTCAGTGATGACAAGCCCGCATCGTCGGAAACCGCAGCAGCCCCTCCAACCTCGCCCGAACAGGCGATGTATGGAGCGACAACATCAACGACACGAGGTTAACACATGGCCACTATCGGCAATATGTATCCCACCCTTTCCGACCTGAAGAAGCAGGGCTGGGGCGACGATATCTCCACCATCATCGACATGCTGGTGCAGTTCAACGCGATGTATGAAGACGCGCCGATCTTCGAATGCAACATGGGCTCGTCGCATCTGACGACGGTGCGCACCGGCCTTCCCGTTCCCACCTGGCGCAAGCTCTACAAGGGCGTTCTGCCGACCAAGGGCACGACGGCGCAGGTGAAGGACGCGACCGGCATGCTGGAAGACTGGTCCGAAGTCGATGCCAAGCTGGTCGAAATCGCCAAGAACCCGGCGCGCTTCCGGCTCAATGAAGCCAAGGCCCATATTGCGGGTATGGCGAACATGCTGGGCTCCACCGTCTATTACGGCGATATCGACGTGAACCCGGAGCGCTTTACCGGCCTGCATGCACGCTTCAATTCCAAATCCGCAGCCAATGGCCGCCAGATCGTCGATGCCGGCGGCACGGGCTCTGACAACACCTCCATCTGGTTCGTGACCTGGGGTGAGGATTCCGTGCACCTGCTTTATCCGGAAGGATCGAAGGCCGGTCTGCAGCGCGAGGACAAGGGCAAGACCACCAAGGAACTGCCCGACGGCTCTCTCTACGATGTGTACCGCGAGAAGTTCCAGCAGGACATCGGCCTTTCGGTCCGCGACTGGCGCGGCGTGGCGCGTATTGCCAATATCGATATTTCCGATCTGCGCGCCAACCCGACGGCCGGCGGTGCCGATCTCATCAACCTGATGATCGACGGCTATTACGCGCTGCAGAACCCGAACCAGCCGAACGGCAAGACGGTGATCTATGCCAGCAAGACGGTGCAGACCTTCCTGCACAAGCAGGCAATGAACCGTACGAACGTGAACCTGACGCTCGACCAGAGCCAGGGCAAGCCGATCGTCTCCTTCCTTGGGCATCCGATCCGCCGCGACGACAATATTCTCGAAACAGAAGGGCAGATCGTCTGAGGACGGTCTGGAACAGGTGACACTCCATGATTTTTGACGCACAGAATCTCTTCTCGGATGCGCAGGCGATCACCGCCTCGACCGTATCCACCAATGTCATCGACTTCGGCGCATCCGGCAAACCCGTGGGTGCAGCTGCTGCGATCCGCAAGGATCTTGGCCGCGGCAAGAAGGTCGATCTTCGCCTGCAGATGGTGGAGACGGCGCTTGCCGCCGGTGCGGCGACGCTGACCGTCGACCTGCAGACCGACGACAATGAGGCGTTTTCGTCGCCCCGCGTGGCCTGGACCTCCGGCGCGATCCCCAAGGCGGCCCTTGTGGCCGGCTATGTGTTCCCTCTGGAGTTCTTTCCGCGTGGCGCAGACGAGCGCTTTGCCCGTCTTGCCTATACGGTCGCCACCGGTCCGCTGACGGCGGGCAGGATCACCGCCGGTGTGGTGGCCGCCTCGGAGGACAATAATTATGACTAAGACCGTGATGGCGACCCGGGCCGGTGTCTACGGGCATTTTCGCGAAGAGGGCGAGGTTTTCGAGATTGCGACCGAAAACCATTTCTCCGCCTTCTGGATGAGCGAGATTTCGCCGGAAGAAGCGCTCGCCCGCCAAGCGACAGCGCGCAAACGAGCGGAAGCACAGCGCCATGGGACCGAGACGTCCCGTGTCGACAATGTCGAGATCGAGGCTCTGCGCGCCGAGATTGCCGAGAAGAACGCCGAGATCGAGCGGCTGATGCGCAACGCTCCCGTTGCTTCTGCCGAGAAGACCGCGGCGGATGTGGTGAAGATGGCGAGCGATCCGGGCGTCGAGTTCATGACCTTCAAGGCGGCAGCGCGCAAGCTTCTGGGCGAGGCGACGCCTTCGACCAAGGCGGAGATTATCGCGGCACTTGAGGACAAGGTGAGCCAGGTGTGATGGTTGCGGTCAGTTGAAAGACTGGCCTGCCTCCGTAAGCCATTGAAAGATGGGTCCTCGGGTCAAGCCCGAGGATGACCCAAAGTGAATGCTGCATACCGCATCCTGAACCCGGCTCAATCCAGAGCCGGGTTTTCTATTTTGGAGAAGCGAATGTCATCCGTCACCAGCATCTGCAACATTGCGCTGTCCAACATCGGCAAGAAGACCATTTCCGACATAGACGAGCCCTCGACCGAGGCGCGCACCTGCAAGCTCCACTATACGCTGACGCGCGACCGGTTGCTGCAATCCTATGAATGGGAATTTGCCAAGACCATGGTCGATCTGGCGGAGGTGGCCAATCCGCGCCCTGAGCGCTGGCGCCACGCCTATGCGCGGCCGCAGAATTGTTTGAAGCCGCTGCGCATCGTGCCGGCCGTGCTTTTGCCAGGTGACGGCGATGACGTTGCCTATCAAGCGACCGAAGGGCTGATCTTTTGCGATCAGTCTCCGGCGAAGCTGGAATTCGTGCGGCAGTTCGATGACCCGGCGCGTTATCCGCCGCTTTTCGAAGAGGCGTTGAGCTGGGCGCTGTCTGCCAAGATCGCCATTCCGCTGACCTCCGACCAATCCACCCGCAAGGATGCCTACCAGATTGCGGCTTCGTCTTTCGAGGCGGCGAAGGAGGCGGATGCGGATGAAAATCGATCGAGCTGGAACGACAGTTCCACGCTGATGACGGCACGGGGTTGAGGCGATGGCGATTTTGCGCGTGATGCAGCCGGCCTTTACCTCCGGCGAGTTGAGCCCGGCGCTGTGGGCGCGGGTCGATGTGGATAAATATCGGTCCGGTCTCAAGGTGGCGAAGAACATTTTCATTCACCCGCATGGCGGAGCGTCCAACCGCAGCGGGCTGGAATTTATCGGCCGGACGCGGGGGTCGGGCTTTGCCATTCTGCTCCCCTTCATCTTCGATGCGGAGACGGACCAGACCTATAATCTGGAGTTCTCCCACCTGAAGATGCGCGTCTATCGCGCCGGAAGCCCGGTGCTGGAGGCGGCAAAGGCGATCACCGGTATTTCTATTGCCGCAAATGGCGTGGTGACGTCCGCAGCGCATGGCTTTGCGAATGGCGATGAGGTTTTCATTTCCGGTGTGGCCGGCATGAGTGCGCTGAACAATCGCAATTTCATTATCCGCAATGTCACGGCCAATACGTATCAGCTGGACGATCTGCTGGGTGTGGCTCTCTCCACGCTTGGCATGCCGGCCTATGCGGGTGGCGGCACGGCGCGGCGCGTCTACGAGATTTCATCGCCCTATACGGCGGACGAGTTGCGGCGTGTGGTTTTCGCCCAGGAAAACGACGTGATGTATCTGACGCATCAGGCACATCCGCCAATGAAGCTTTCCAGGCTTGGCGATGCCAACTGGCTGTTTTCGCCGCTGACCTTTGTGCCGCAGATTGCCAAGCCCGCGGGGGTGACTGGCAATGCGGTGTTCAAGAGGAAAGGTGGGGCAACCGCAAACGTGTCCTATCGGATCACGTCGGTCAGCGCCTCGGGGGCAGAGAGCGCGCCCTCTGCCACGGTGACGGTCAACGTGCAGTATGAGAACGAGGATGGCCGGCGCATCCGGCTGACTTGGAACGCCGCGACGGGTGCCAGCCTCTACAGGGTGTACCGCACCGACAGCGGCGACGGCTTGCTGGCGGAGACGCCGGTTCTCGAAGCCGAATTCGGCCAGACGGAAAATAGCGGCAGTGGAAAACAGCCTCCAGCAAGCTCTGCCGCTGGCGCGCCGCCGGTGCCGACGGGCGTGACGGGTGCGATCGTTTACGGCAAGGAGATGAAATATGTGGTGGCGGCCATCTCCGATGAGACAGGAGAAGAAAGCCTGCCATCCGAGCCTGCGACGCTGCGCAACGACATGGTCTATCGCGGCAACCGCAATGCGCTGTTCTGGACAGCGACGCCGGGGGCAGGAAGCTATGTGGTCTACCGGCTGGACAATGGCCGCTATGGCTATGTGGGCAAGACCGAGACGACGAGCTTTACCGACGAGAACATCACGCCGGATCTGGCGAGCGGCCCGCAGGAGGGATACAACCCGTTCGACAGTGCTGGCAATTATCCGGCTTGCGTGAATTTCTACGAGCAGCGGCTGGCCATGGGCGGCACGGCGAATGTGCCGGCGGGGCTTTGGCTCGGGCAATCGGCCAATTACGAGAATTTCGGCGCGGCCTCGCCGGTGAAGGCGAGCGACGCCATCACCTTGCGCATCCGTTCCAAGGAGAAGAACCAGATCCGCGCGATCAGCGAGTCTCGCGGCATGGCGGTCTTCACCACCGCCAACGAGTTCAATGTGGCCGGTAGCGGTGAAGAGATCATGACGCCGACCAATATGGTGGTGAAGAAGCAGAGCAACCGTGGCTCATCCTGGTTGCAGCCGATTGCAGTCGGCGACGTGATGCTTTTTGCGCTGGCGCGGGGCGGGGTTATTCGCGACTATTCCTATGAATTTTCCAACGACAATTTTACTGGCCAGGATCTGACGATCATGTCGCGCCACCTGTTCGAAGGTCGGCAGGTGGTGTCCTGGGCTTTTGCGCAGTCGCCCTATTCCATCGTCTGGGTAGTGCTGGACAATGGGCAATGCGTGAGCCTGACCTATATGCGCGAGCATGAGGTGTGGGCCTGGACGCGGCATGAGACGGACGGTCAGTTCGAGGCGGTGAATGTGGTGGCCGAGGGCGACGAGGACGCGGTCTATTTCGTCATTCGCCGCACGGTGGATGGCAAGTCGCAGCGTTACATCGAGCGCATGCATTCGCGCCTCTTTGCGATGTCCGAAGATGCGTTCTTCGTCGATAGCGGGCTTTCCTATGAGGGCGCGCCGACGAAGACGATGCGCGGGCTTCACCACCTGGAGGGCAAGATGCTGGTGGCGCTGGCGGATGGCAATGTGGTGCGCGATCTGGTGGTGACGAATGGCACGGTGACGCTGCCGATTGCGGCTTCCAAGGTACATGTGGGCCTGCCTTATGAGGCGGAACTGAGGACGCTCGACGTCGATCTTGGCAATGTGGGCGAGCTTGGCACGGTGCAGGCGAGGAACAAGGCGATCGCCAATATCACGCTCAGGGTGGAAAAGACCCGCGGTATCTGGGCCGGGCCTGCCGAGGATGCGCTGGTGGAGCTGAAGCAGCGCGAGTTCGAGAACTGGAGCGAGGCGATCCGCCTTGCGACCGGCGATGTGGAACTGACGCCAACGGCGGACTGGACGAAGGGTGGGACGATGATCATCAAGCAGTTCGATCCGCTGCCGATGACGGTTCTGGCCATCATGCCGGATCTCAGGGTGGCAGCGTGACGGTTCGGGTGATCGAGGCCAGCATCGACCATGTGGATGTGATTGCGCCGCGGATGCGTGAGGCCGACCGCGAGGAGGTGTTCGCCGCCGTGGGACGCGGACCGGCCTCTGCGCTTTTGCACTCGGTGGAGCGGTCCGACTTTGCCCATACCGTGTTGTTCGACGATGTGCCGGAGCTGATGTTCGGCTGTGGCACGACGAATATTCTGACCCGGACCGGTGCGCCGTGGCTGCTGGGGACCGATGCGCTGGAGCGGCATGCGCGCGATTTTCTGCGTGGCTCGCTCCACTGGGTGGCCGAGATGCGGAAGCGCTACACGCTGCTACAGAATGTCGTCGATGACCGGAATGTGGTTTCCAAACGGTGGCTGCAATGGCTGGGCTTCACGCTCTCCGATCCGCAGCCTTTTGGCTATGAGCAGCGCCCTTTTCGTATTTTTGAGATGAAGGCTTGAGGCATGTGTGATTTTGGTCTGATCCTTGGCGCCGCCTCGACCGTGATTGGTGCGGCCGGCGCAAAACAGGAGGCGGAGGCAAGTGCCGCCGCATCCGAATATAACGCGAAAGTCACGGACATGAATGTGCGGCTTTCCGAGAGGCGGGCGCGTGATGCGCTGGACCGTGGCAAGCTGGAAGAGCAGAAGAAGCGCCAGGAGACCGCGCAGATTACCGGCCAGCAAAGGGCAGCCATGGCCGCCAATGGCGTGGACCTGACATTCGGCTCTCCGCTTGATCTGTTGGTCGATACCGCGACGCTTGGTGAGATCGACGCGCTGACCATTCGCCGCAATGCCGCAAACGAGGCCTATGACTTCGACGTGGCGGCGGCCAATGGCCGGGCGGAGGCCAGCCTTGCGCGGGCGAATGCCAAGAACACCCGCAAGGGCGGCAACCTGAAAGCGCTCGGCACTCTGCTGACCGGAGCGAGCAAGACGTTTGGCGATAGTCCGTTGTTCAAGGCGAAATCGGGGACGTGATGAGCGCCCATCGTTGGTCGGGGCTTTTCGAAGCCCTTCAGCCGTCAAGGCGTCTTGGCGAAGGGGTCTTGCGGCTTTGCATCTTCGGCGCTTTTGCGGAGCATTTTTTCAGTCTCGTCCTGGCAGGCGCGCATTTCATAAATCGCCTGGGTCGCTCCCTCGAGCTGAAAGTTTGCGACGTCCTTCTCAGCATAGGTCACGCGCAACTGAGTGCTTTTTTGGGCCTCCAGCATGAATTTGCCGCCCATCTTCCCGATGCTCAGGTCTTGCAATGTCTCGCTCACCGATGCGATGGCGTCCACCTCCAAAGGTGCCTTTGAATCGAAGGTGAAGAGCAGCGGGTAGACCTTCTCGTCTTCCAGTGATTTCCACTTCTCGTTCCTCAACAGAAAATAGAATCTTGGAAATTCCGTTGCGAGATCCATGCCGAAATGCAGGCTCGTATCACCCTTGGAGCGAAGCGCCACATAGCAGCCAAAATTCCGATCGGGCTCCACGGCCACCGACCAGTTACCAAAGGTTCCCCATTCAACAGGAGCGGCATTGGGGCTGAATGGCACATAGAGAAGGCATGCGGCGAGGAGGGTGTGTTTCAAGAGCCTATACATGTCTTTTGCCTGATCATGCTGGATGGTTGTTGTGCCGGATGCGGTTGTGACAGCTCTGTTCGACCATCGCTCTTATCGACTGCCAAGAGGCTATTGCCACCCGATTACGGTTCGAAGGGGTCGTCTGAGGCCTGTATAGACGGTTTCTTGGCAAAGGGATCGGATGTGTCGGACTCCGTTCTGGAGATTTTCAAGAGTTCGTCCGTCGTCTGCTGACAGGCGTCCATTTGTTCTAAAGCCTTTTGGACGCCGCTCAGGGAAAGTTTGGCGATCTCCTTGCCCTCGTAAAACATCTTGACGGTCTTGCTGGACTTGAACTCATCAAAAAAAGCGCGCGCGACTGTTTTCATCGCAAGTCTACGGGTGGATCCCTGGACGTAGGCTCCGCTCTCTGTGTCCCAGGTTTCTTTCTCATCAAAGCCAACACTGACGGAGTACACTTTTTTATGCACCAATGACTTCCATTTCTCGTTCTGAAAGGAAATGAAAAATCCGGGCTTACCCGGTTTGAAATAGCGTCCAAAAACCAGAATATGACCGGTGTCAAACTCGGATGCGACGACACAAGCATGACCAAGGTCCGGTTCCATCTGAACCGTCCAGGTGCCAAATTCGCCCCAAAGGATCGGGTCTTTTACCTTTGATGCGTCCTGCGCGGCGGCGGCGAAAGGCATGCAGGCCAGGAGGAGGGTGGCGATTGCCTGTTTCATGCGAGGGCCTGCTTTATGTTGGCTATCGGCAAGGTGGTGAGACTTGCGCATTTGTGCATGAGTCGAAATGCCTGTCGAGTGGTTTTGCCTTGGAAGCGTCTTGCGTCCGATAGGTTGCGCAGATGATCTCACCCGTCAGCTCAAAACTTCCGGGCTGAGGGTGTCAGCCAGATTGCGCGAGTATCAGCGTCGCGTCAGCTGGTTACTGCTTCATGGCTTTTTGGCGAAAGGGTCGTCAGATGCGCTTGATGCAGGCGGCTTGGCGAAAGGATCGTCCGGGGGAGTCTTGGATGTGGGCTTGGCGAAGGGATCATCTTGTGGCTCGGCCGATGGCGTTTTGGCGAAAGGATCGCTACCCGCTTCCAACGATCTTTTGGTGCCTTCCGTCATCATCGTCTGGCAGTCTCGCACTTCGGAAAACGCATCCGTGGCGCGATCAAGCTTTAGCGTTGCGACATCCGAGCCGTCGAGATTGATGCGCAAAGTGTCGTGCTTCTGGAATTCGTCCAGAAAATCGAGCCTATCGATAATCGCCAAAACCTGCGGAACCCCGCCTGCAACGATCGTCTTTGCGCTCAACTTTATTGTTGGACTGGAACCGAACTTAAGGCGCAGCGTGTTGGCCTTGTCCTCTTTGAGAAACGTCCATTTCGCGTTCGCCAAAGTGAGGTAGACGTAGTGATCTCCTGCCTGACGGGAGAGGCCGACGGTCAGGAATGTAGCATCCCTATAGGTCCGTTCGGCGTAGCATCCAAGGGTGTCGACTGCGTCAGTGTAAACGGACCAATGACCGACGAATCCCCAAAGGGTTGCTTCCGCCCGCGCCTTGACGGGTTGGAAGGCAAGGGCGGCGATTGTTGCCATTTGCAGGGCTCGGAGTAGAATTGGCGCTTGCAGCCATCGCGGTTCAAACATCACTGGCTGCTCTTTGGTAGCGACGGCTGCATGTATTTCTGGCACTCGAGTACGTCCGCCATGGCACCCGAGACGCCTTTCAGTTCAAGCCTTGCAACGATCTTGTTGTTGTAAGAAATGCGAAGAACGTCGCTGTTCTTGAGCTGATCCATAAATTTCTCGCTGCGGGTCAGAGAGCCGAGCATATAGATCGGTTTGGCCACGCTCGCTATTGCATTGAATTTCCAAGGATTGTGATCGCCGAGCTGGACGATGATCGGATAGTGTTGACGGTTCTCGATTGACGTCCAGTTTTTACTGTGGATCGTAAACATGTATCCCGACTGCTCCGCCTGAACGTAGGTTACCACGCGCAAAAACAATGCTCCTTCAAAGGGTGCCTCAAAATAGCAACCGCCGGTCTCCCTCCATTCACCGATGTTCCAACCCTTCAATCTTCGTGCAGGGGTATCGTTTTCGCCGGAAGAGGCGGCCCATGCAGGGCCGGCGAGAGAGAGGCAAACAAGCAGTGCTGCCACGGATCTGGCTGCGATGCTTAAGGTTTTTCTGGCCAGATTTGAGTGCATCGGTACCTTGGAGCTTTGGTTGAGGAAATGCTCGCCCCCGTCGGGGCGACATCGAAAGCTGGTGTTACAGCTTAAAAGGATCATCCGATGCTTTGACGGACGGGTCTTTTGCGAAAGGATCGATGTCTTCAGCCTTCGATTTCAGCTTATTCAAAACTTCGTCGGTCTTCTTCTGGCAGGCGTTCATCTCGCTCACGGCCTTGGGAGCACCGTCTAGCGAGAGATTGGCGATCTCTTTGCCTTCATAGAAAAGCTTTGTGGTGTCGCTCGTCTTGAACTCTTCAAGGAAACTCTCATCACCCGTGGAGATCGTAAGTGCGCGTGTGACATCATTATCCTTCACCAATGCCGACGCTTTTGCATCCCAAAGTTCGTGATTGCCGAACTGGACGCTGACCGGGTATTCCTTCTCGTCCTCCAACGACTTCCACTTGGGATTGTTGAACGAAAGATAAATTCCGGAGCCTGTCTCATTGCGGAAGCGTCCCAGTCTTATGAAGACGCCCGCATTGTAGATATGCGCTACGTAACAGGCGTTGCCAACGCTAGGGTCCATGAAAACCCGCCAGCCTGCGAATTCGCCCCAAGGAACAGGTGCGTCCGAGGGCGCGTCCTCTGCTGAAGCTACAAAAGGCATGCAGGCCAGAAGAAGGGCGGCGGTTGCCAGTTTCATGCGCGGGCCTGCTGTTCGGGTGCGGTATTGGTTTGAGACCTGGATATTTGCGCAGGAGTTGGAAGGGCTGTCGAGTCGTTTCTTCCAGGCATGCGTGTGTTCTCACAGGTGAGAATGCGCATTCCAGCCGCGAGTGACGGCTCGGCCATTGGCTGCGGCCTGCTCTGACAAAATCACGAGATTAGATGTTGCCAGGCGTTCTTCGGGGCGCCTTTTTTATGGAGTGCGCCATGGCTGAGGTTCCGGTCAAACAATATTTTCGCCAGGCTGCCGTGCCTGTTTATCAGGGCAGCGTTGTCCCGCGGCCGATCCTCCAGCAGCCACTGACGGTGAAGGCGACGGAGAATGATTTTGGTGCGCAGGTGGGCAAGGGCATGCAGTCTCTTGGCGAAGGGCTCGGCAAGATGGCCGAGTTTGCCAGCAAGCTGCGCGACCTTCAGGCCGACACCACCGCCAAGGACAGCAAGACCGCTTTCGAGCGTGCAAAGCTTGCGTTGGAGCATGGCGAAAATGGCTATCTCAACACAAGCGGTCAAGGCGCTGTCGAAGGCTATCCCGGCTATGAAGAGGCGCTTGCCAAGCTTCAAAAGACCTTTGAGCCGAAAGATCCGCTGGCGGCGGGACGATATGAGGCGATGGTCGCTCCTGTGGTGACGACCAGCCTGGAAGCCGCCATCAAGCACAAGGCTCAGGGGCAGAAGGAGTGGGTTGGCAAGTCCGCTGAAGGCAGGCTTTCTCTTGCAAAGGACCAGGCGATCGCAGGGTACAACAAGCCCGAGCAGATCAATTCCGCGGTGGCGTCCGGCGTCACCGAAATCCACAATCTCGGTAAGCTGAACGGCTGGACGCCGGAGGTGATAGTGGCCAAGGCCATGGACTTCATAACGGGACTTCACACCGGGGTAGCCATGACGATGGCCGGAAAGCCTGGTGGGGCGACCGCGGCGATGGAGTATCTGAAGGCCAACAGTGCCCAGGTGGACCCGAAGGCGCGGGCGGACCTGGAGACCAAGATCAGGCCCTTGGCAATCGACGAGAAGGGCAAACAGATGGCCACGGAGATCGTGTCCGAGAAACGAAACCCCGCCGGTGCGGTTGACAAGGTTGTGACGGGCGCTGTGGATAAGGCTCCGTCCGGCAAGGCTGAGACTGGTTCTGGTAAGGATGTTGGCACGCGAGGCGGTGCCAATGCCGCTCAGAATCCAACCGCTGGTGCCGGCAAGGATACGGTCGTCGGAACGGACAGGAATAGCAGCAACCCTGACGGGGTTGGGGATGCGAAAGCTGAGCCCGGCCAGGCATCCGCAAGTGGCGTGAACGGTGCGGCGGAGGAAGAACCGCAACGCGGCGGACCAACGCGGGCGAAAGCATTTCTCGTTTCAATCTCGGCAAAGCCCGATCGACCCGGTGACGCGCTTCCGCTTGACAATGCCCTTGCCGAAAACACCAAGGCCTTAATCGAGGATGCGCCAGAGGACATTCGCAAGGGATTGGGGGTGAGCTTTGTAGACCCGACATCACGCGCCTCTGCTGCCTCAGCGTCTTCCGTTTCAAGTGGGCGAAGCATCCAGTTGACCTATGAGGGGCGGCCGCTGGATCAGGCTCCGGCTCAGGTTCTCGACTGGCTTCACGATAATGCGGAGAAGTATCATCTGCGCTTTCCGTTTTCTCTGGGAGTATCCACGGATCCGGCACTGTTTGGGCGTGAAGGCAGCGTGATTGTTTCGGCCTACGACGGGGTTGCTGCGCGCACTTCCATGATCTCCGAGGCGGAAGCTATCAGTCGTATCAACCAGATCGCAGATGCGGACCTGAGAGCAGCGTCTCAGAGGCATCTAGCGAAGGAAATAAGCAGCGCATCGCAAGCCGAAATTGCGGAGGCCAAGAAAGCGTCTGACCGGATATGGACGCTTATGCAGAACGGGACGCCCTTGTCGCAGATTCCGGTGGAACTGAAGATTGCTGCAGGGGAACCTAGGGTTTTAGCTTTTATGGAGTATGAAGCTAAGGCCGACGAACTCAAGACCGATCCTGTGATTTACAGTAAGCTGTCGACCTATTCCCGCCTTGAGCCCGTGGCTTTCGCGAAGCTAGATCTGACCAGTCCGGATTTTATCAACCGCCTTTCACGCAGCAGTTGGAAGGAACTGCAGGATCGCAAAAACGCCATTCTCGCCGATGAAGCCCAGGCTGAACGTGATGGTACCATTTTTAAGGAAGCCAATGAACAGGCGAAGCAGGCACTCAGTGCAGCGGGATTAACAATCGATGCCGTTTCCCGCCGCGGGACGAGAGATATGCAAGCCGAAGCACGTAGGGAAATGCATGAGAGGATCCTCTTTTTTCAACAGGAATTGCAGGTAAGGATTCAGGAATTTCGCAGCCAGAACAATGGTAGAAGACCTGATTACGTCGAGATGGACAAGATCATCAGTCACTTGTTGGTACCAATAGTCATCACGACGAAGTCTGGTTTTGGATGGTTTACCCACAATGACAACGGACATTTTTTGTTTGAGGCCAATAGACGAAAAGCAGATTCCACCTTTGAAATAAGTGTTGCCTTCGACGACATCCCACACGACGTGCGCGAAACGATTCGCTCCCAACTCCGCTATGAGAGGATGCCTTCGAGTGGGTCCGTTAGACCTCCAGAGCCCACGGAGGAGGAAATCGTCAGGGAGTACATCAAGTTCGTTTCGCGATAGCCGTTCTATGTCCTTTGGTCACAAGCTTAGGATCGGTGGCAGCGCAACGATAGAGTGATCGCTCCTGATCTCGACGCGGGTATCCGGCTGATATGCATTCAGCTGGACACACCATTTCTTTTTAACCGCAGATAGCTATCCAAAGGTGAAAGTAAACAGTTCACCAGCGATTGTTCCCGAACCGGTACCGCGCAAGCCGGTGGAGACAAACTTGAAGTCCCCACTCTTGCCGTCCTGGCAGGTGAAGGTCCCTTCTCCGTTGCGCTTGGTAACGTAGACAAATGTGCCAGTGCATTTCCTGCCTTTGCTGCTGGTCAATTCTATGGTGCCTGCCCCGTCCACATATCCGGTTGCCTTTCCGGAGAAAGTTTCGGCGCCGCTTGCTGTCTGCCCCTTCAGTGGCAACGTCATCCCGCAACCAGCTAGGGCTGAGCAAAGGAGTGTGATGAAGGTGATTTTCTTGAAATGCCTGTTTCCCCGTTCCCCAAACGAATGATTGGAAAGCCTTAACGTCACCGAGTCTCACGACACTGCCGACAATCGACTCGACACCCAGCGATACTAAAATACAGCTGGTGAGATGAACAGACAGAGAACAAGAAAAATCGCGGATTTGATCAAGTTCTTCCTAATCAATTTGAAGCGATGCTTGCTGGCAGCGATTGAGCGCACCTAATGGAGCACCAATGCCAACACCTGACGAGTACCTAGAATGGAAAAGATACCAGCGAGATTCTGTTGGCAACACTACTAACCTCATCCTGAACAATGCCCAACAGGTCAATCCGGATGTTTTCGCGAATGACATGAAGCTTGGCAACGCCTTCGGGATCAGTGCCGACGTAGCAGCCGCCAGTCGCGACATGCTGCTAGAGCGGCTGCAACGTTCGCATAACCAAGCGATGCTCAAAGGTTCGCCCCGTACTGCACAGTGGCTTAAGAATTCGGACAACATCAGACTTGCGTGGGACGATGTCGAAAACCTCACCTGGCTCGAGTACACTGTCGGTAACCTGGGGGAAGCCGTCAAAAGGCCGACCGGTAAAGTAATCTCCCAGGTTGGGGCGGTACTGAATGGGGCGGGACAGTTGATGCATCCGCCTGTATGGGAGCCACCGGAGATTGTGGTCCGAATTGCACATGCCAAGAGCATGTCGCCAGAGGATGTCGCGAAGTTGCGCGCTGACATCCCGAAGCAAGGGCAGATCAAGGACACTTGGGCACAGTACGTTCTCTCCAATGTACTCTCCGGCTATCAGACCGAAGACCAAGTATACGAGTTTTTCCGCGCGCGTCGTCTAGAAGCGGAAAACGATCCTGTGGGCGGTATCGAATGGGCGTCAAACAATTTGCAGTTCGCCGGTGAACACGTACAGGATTTCGGCGACGAGCTTTTTCCCGCCTATCCGGGTCTGAAAGATGGCATTGGCCAAAAGGTCGGTGACGTGATTGGCGAAGTGGCTTTTGAGGCCATAATCTACAGGCTAGTTGGGCCTAAAGGTGCGAAGGTTATCAACACGCTCAAGAGTGCTGGAGAACAAACTAGAGACGAGAAAGAGCGCGGTGGGAATGAAAATGACCAGAGCAAGGCAGCCATTGGAGGTGTTGTACTGGAAGGCCTCGATTTTATTCCGGGCGATAAGAAACTAAAATTCGCTTTTTTAGAAAAGATACTGGGAAAGCGAGCGGGGGAGTTACTCCCTGAAATGGTTGTCGAGGGCACAAAGGAAGCTCTAAAAAAGGTAGGGGAAAACTATATAGCGCAAAACCTCTCCGACCCTCAGCGATCCCTAGCAGACGGAACAGTGGAAGCATTTTTTACCGGTGCCGGTCAGCACGCTCTTGGAGAGAGTACCAAGAAACTCTTCGGTCTCCCGGACGGTGCCGATGAGGTGCCGAAGCCAGTAATATCAAGTACAATGATTGAAGATATCGGGCAGCGGGCTTCAGAATCAAAGCTACGTGCTCGGAGCTCCACTACATATAGGGACCACGTTGATGCCATCACACGAGGGGGCCCTATGGAGACAATCTACATACCCGTTAGCCCCTTCGATGCGTTTAATCGAAGGTTTGCAGGCAAGGTACAACTTGAAAACCTGCCAGGCATTGGAAAAGCGCAGGTTGACGTTGCGCGGGTAACGGGTGGCGACGTCGGAGTACGCACGAGTACCTACACGACAGATATTGCAGGGACCGAGATTGCACCCTTGTTTTACGACTACGGGCGCTTCGATCCAAAGGCCAAGACCCCTGCTGAAATCCGAAACTTGAAGTTGAAGCACAGCGAGCCTTCTACCCAAACCAATGGTGAATTAGAGGCAGCGCGGATTGCCCAGGAAAAAAACAAAATTATTTCTGAACAGGAACGTCAGCAGGACATCCAGCCTCAGCAGGCTTCCAGTGTCACTCCGGCGCAGTCTCAGGCTGTGGCGCTGGATGCAACGCGCGGCGTGAGATCTGCCAAGACCGGTCAAACGCGTGAAGACTATTCGCGAGACAATCCGCCTGCCGGCGCTTCCTCGGGTAACCAAAAGCAGCCTCCTGCGGGCAATGGGGCTTCGGGGCAAGCTGCTGTCGCGCCGGCCGATGGGCAGGGTGGTACGAACAGCTCCGGTGCTACCGTTCCCGCTGCCGGCGGGAATGATACGTCGTCGAGGATTGATCGGTCTGGGGCTTCTCCGGTCTCGATACCGCCACGGACGGCTTCCAATGGCGACATCGCCACGGAAAGGTTCAAGGCAATGCTGCAGTCATCCACCGCACCTGCCGGCCGGCTGGAATCGCCCAGTCCTTCACCTGAGATTTTCAACAGGCAAGGTCCCGCAATTCCGACAGAGACGCCTTGGTCAGACCGTCGAAAAACGCTGAACCGTAACGGACGATAAATCCAAGGAGGGATTCGATGGATATTGTTGAACCCGATAAAAACCCATCCCTCATTCGGCTTTTTGAGAGTGCTGAGCTTTCCGCCTTTCTTCGCGGGACGAGCCGGTATTTTTTGGAAACGCTTCCTGAAATTGGCCGGACGGATTCCGATGTGCGGGAGATGGGTGAGACCCTGCGCGACTGGGGGCGGGAGGTTTCTGGTGCTGGCGAAAGCGCGATCCACGCGCAGTTTGCCCAGGCCTTCGAGGTGTATCTGCTGGAGGGTGAGACGCCTTCGGTGGCTCTTCGCACTGTTTTCGAGCATTTCGCCGAGTGGCTTCTGCATGTCTATGAAGCATTGCGCGGTCTTGATTTGACGCTTTCGCCCGATATTCGCGATGTGCTTTTGCGGATGCTGGCAACACATGCGGCAATCGAAGAGGCGCGCGATGATATGTCTGCGGGCATGTTGTTTACGGGTGGGAAAACGGTGGGGGTTTCCGCGGATGAGCACCGACGCTTGCGTCGGCTTCATGAAGCTGCGGATGATGAGGCGCATCAAAAACTGCGGCGTCAGGTGATGAAGCCGATCTTTCTCGCGCGCCAGGATTGGTATCGCAAGGAGCGCGAGACGGTGAAGGCGATATCGAAGCGGACCTTGCAGGCCGTGCCGATCTATCAGGCCATTCAGGCATTGCGCTTCGGCACCGATTTCGATGGCAAGCCGGTGGGGCGGATCAAGCTCGACCGGGATATTCTGGAGCGGGACTTTGGTTTGAAGCCTCTTTCTTCCAAGGCGGATGGAGGTGAGGATGAGCTGGACCATGCCCATGCCTTTGCCGGACGCGATGGCATTCACCCCGACATTGCCGCCGGCATGTATGGGTTTGACAGTGGCCGGACGTTTCTGCAGGCGCTGGTGCGGGCGCGTCCTATCGAACTTGCCATCGAGCTTCTGACCGAGCGGACGATGGTTGAGCGTCATGGCGATCTTTTGCTGGACGGCCAATTGGAAGAAGAGGCGCTGAAGGTGCTGCATGGGGACAAGCGGCGCGCGTTTCTGCTGGCGGAGCTGAATGCGCTGAGCAAGCTTTCGGGCGGTGAGGCGACGACGCGTTACGAGGTGGAGGGGAATGTCTACCGGCTGTTCAGCGCGCTGAAAGTGTCCAGCGCGACGGATTCCGACCGCCACCTTGCGGCCGAGCGCAAGGGCGCCGCCGAGGCGGCGGAGGCCTTTGCCAAGGATGATTTGAGCCAAGCGGCGGAGGCGAAACGGCGACAGCTGATGGCGTGCCATTTCTACATGGCGGCCTCTGCCAAGGCAGACGAGCTTGAGGCGCTGATCGACCGCATGGCGACCTTGGATGCGATGGATGACGAGCGGGCGGGCGGCGCTGAGGCGGATGATCGCCAAGCCGTGCGTGCGCTTGCCGCAAAATTTGGCCTGGCGAGCGAACCTGTCCGGTTCGACATGGATGGTTGGCTTGAGCAAATGAAGGAGGACGATCTTGTCCTATGACGTGCTTTCACAGGCGACGGAGGTTTACGCCAACGCAGATGAAAAGGTGTCTGGCGATCTGACCGTTGCGGAATTCGATGCCGTTCACGATGCGATCGACAATGTCACGGAGGTTGGCCAGAACGCGAGGAAGATCGAGATCGATGGCGAGCGGCATGATCTGGACACTGTTCTTGGCTTGGTTTCGGCGGCTGTGGCTGAGCGCAGCGAGGGCCAGAACGCGGACCTGCGACGCAGGCTGAAGGCGCTTGGAGCGGGGGCCGTGACGCCACTTTCCGTTGAGGCGGCCCAGCGGCCGGTTGAGCTCTGGGCACAGGATATGGATGGGGGCGAGGCGGGGCCTTGTTCGCGTTTCATCATCGAGCCGGTGCGGCAGGCGTTTGAGCGCTATGAACAGGACAGGGCTGCTCATCTTCGCGCGCTTCACGCCATTATCGCGCCGCGCAGGGTGGAATTTCTGGGGCCGGCGATTGGCGCCCCGGAGCTTGGATATACATTTGAGAACAAGGGGCAGCTGTTTCATGCGCTTTTGCACACCGGCAATGACAGCAATAAACGTAAGCTTCTGGCCGGGCGCGGCTGGCAGGCCGGATGGGAGCGCTTTCTCGCAAGGATGTGGCGCGAAGGCATTTTGACCAAAGCGGATTATGATGCGGCGCAGGCCATTTGGGATGCGATGGAGAGGCTGAAGCGCCCGGGGCAGGAGGCGCACCGCAAGATCTGCGGCTTCGCTTTCAGGGAGGTGGTGCCTGCCGCGATGAAGACGCCGTTCGGCACCTATGCCGGCGGTTTTGTGCCGGCGGTGTTTGAACACGCGGCTGGTGTGGATGATGGCGGGCGGGACCCGGCGGAGATGTTTCCGACCATTGCTCCTGCCTTCACCGGACAGGGTAACGCGAGTGACGCGCGACCGCTGGAGCTGGAGTGTTCGATGCTTGCGGCGCATATGGATCAGCTCTTGAGATTCATCCATCTCGAACCCGTGGTGCAGCAGATTTGGCGGATCCTGAACAGGCCGGAAATCCTGGTGGCGCTGGAAGAGATCTCGCCCGATATGATCGACACGGTGATAGCGCCTTGGCTGCGCATGGTTCGCCAGCCGGTGGCTGAGGTGCAGCCAACAACGGCGGAGGGGCGGGCGTTGTCTCATGGGTTGCGGGCAATCCGTGGGCGTGCGGGGGTTCGCAGCATGATGCTCGATATCGTCAATGCGACCGCCGCGGCCTGCTCCCGCTCTTCCACGCTGGCAGACATGTCGTCCCGCCGTCTGGAGGCTGCGCTGCTTCGCTTCGGTAGAAAAGGAGAAGGCGCAGCCATGCGAGACGAGGCGGCGCAGTTGTCTTCCGTGATGCAAGCGCGGATGACGCGTGGCAGCCGGGAGATGGAGAGACGTGTCCAGCATGCGATCCTCAAGCCGAGTGATCGCGGGTTGATCAGCGAGAAGGCCGGCATCTATGGCGACATTTTGCTGCAGGGGACGCGGAGTGCCCTTGAGCTTGTGCTCTGGCATGCCGCCTATGACGAGGCAATTGGGCAAGGCTTGGCGAAGGCTGTGGCGGCGGCGGACGGCCTCGTTATCCAAGGTATGGAAAGCCCTTTCGCAACAGAGACCGGGACGGCCTTCGCCCGCCTGTTCACGCTGTTCTACAGCTACTTCAATGGCCAAGCCAAAATCTTAGGTGGAGATCTTCAGCCTATCATGCAAAGCTTCGGCTACATGGGGGCGCCGCGCCTGTTTGCCATCTATCTGGCAGGGATTGCTCTTCCGGCGGTTCTGGCAAGGGTGATTATCGAGGCTGGGAAAGGCGGGTTGGCGGGGGATGGAAGTGCGGCCGGGGAGCTGGCCGGGTTTTTTCTGGGCGACCAGGCGGAGGGAGGCGCGGGGATGGCGCCGGTTGCGGACCAAGCCTTCGACGCTTTCCTGAAAAACTGGAATGATGCCTCTCAAAGCAACAGCAGCTTGAAAAGCGTTGATGCCGCGGAGGGTGACGGATTGGCGGCGGTTGCCATGGTGCTCGGTATCTCTCGCGATCGCCTGGCCAAGGCGGCAGGGTTCGGTGATACGGAAGACTTTGATCCGATCCTTGCGCTTGACGAGGCCTCGCCTGTGTCAGGTGGTGGGGCACCACGAAGTGAGCCAGTTCAACTTCAGGCGCCGCTCTAAGAGCGATGTCGATAGAGTTGTGCGTGCTCGCGGGAACCACGTCCAAACTTGAATTTGCGCATCGTGCTTTATGCGAAAATCGATACCGATTTTCGAGCCGATGCTGTTGCGGATAATCCGCCACGACGGTTGCCTCGGTATGACCAGAGCCACCAATCCCAACGTCCGAAACGATGGCGGAGATCCGGTATTCCCTACGCCGCGGCGATATTGGGCGGATCATTTCGATTTTATGCCCACACAGCCCACACTGACAAGCGCCTTCAGGGCGCTTTTTCTATGGAGTGAACAATGACGGTTTCAAGCGAAGTCAGCGTCGCCGGGCCATTTTATGGCAACGGCACGACGACGACTTTTCCCTATAGTTTCAAGATACTCGATGCCAAGCACATCCGCGCCGTGCTGATTTCGGCGTCCGGCGACGTGTCCGATCTTTCTCTCGACCATGGCGATTATAGTGTCACCGGCGTCGGCAGCGAGACCGGCGGCGACGTCATCAAGGCGACACCGCTTCTCGCCGGCCAGACGCTGACGCTCGTTCGGCGGCTGCCGCTGACGCAGGAGACGTCGCTGGAAAACCAGGGAGCCTATTATCCCGAGGTGGTGGAGCGCCGTCTTGATCAAATGGTGATGCAGATCCAGTCGGTGAAAGAGACGACGGAGCGATCGCTGACCGTCGAGCCTGGGCAGGAAAAGCCCTCCATGACGCAGATCGCGGCGGCGCAGGGTTATTCGCAGGCTGCGAAGACAAGCCGTGATGAGGCGGCAGGGCTGGCTTCTGCTGCGGCCGGAAGTGCTTCGAATGCATCAGGATATGCAGTGTTGGCAAGTCGGTGGGCGAGCGAGGCCGAAAACGTCCCGGTGGCTGGTGGGCTGTTTTCTGCCTTTCACTGGTACCGTAAAGCATACGCGATTTATCAGACGATCACGCAAGGCTTTCTTGAAAAGGTCGGCGGTATTCTCACGGGCGATGTGCTGTTTGGCCCTGGCACAGGGGGCAAATATTCCAAGCTTCAAGCGAACGGTGATGTGCAGCTTAATCGCGGGGATAACACCGGGTACAACACGTGGAATGCCGCCAACGCTTATTTTGGGTGGGACGGCACGCGATACGTCTTTGGGTCAGGGGGCCCTGTTAGAGCATTTGGTCCGGAAATCGGCGTGGAATTTGGTGGCGCAAGTGCTTCATACTACGCCAACGGCAATATTCGGTTCGGTGGCGATATGGCCGTTGAGTTTGGGGATTACCTACAACTTTTACTTAGGGGCTTTAAAAGTGGCAATCAGCCATACGTGATAAACGGCTTAGGCTCGATTGGCCACGGCTTGGGTCGTAAGCCCTCTAAGCTATCCGCCTATCTGGTTTGCACAGCCGCGATTAACAACTGGAATGTAGGTGACGAAGTCGAGTTGGCGTCTACCGCTCAGCCATGGTCGGGTAGCGGCCACTATGGTTTCTTGCTGTGGGCTGATGCCATCAACATCTACTGGAAGGTAGCAGCCCAGGGGATAATAATCCTTGATAAGTCGGGAGGGGGGAATGTGCTCGCGCCGTCTGCAAATTGGGCTCTGAGAGTTAGAGGAGCGCTGTAATGGCAGAAGAATTTTTAGTTAACGAAAACGCTGATTACCTTGAGCCGCGCCCGCCAACTATACCGCGCTTCTACGTGGGTGCAGACGGAAAATATCTCGGTTCGTTCGACGGCCTGGATGAGGAGATTCCGGCTGAAATGGCGAATCGGATTGAAGTTTCTACAGCGCCACAAGACGGGCGTCAGCTATGGGACGGGCAGAAATGGCTTGCTGCCGTGCCAACACCGGAGATGCTGACCGCAGAAGTCAACCGCCGCCTTTCTCTCGGCTTCGATTACGATCTCGGCGACGGTCGCGGGATCCATCATTTCGGCACCACCGACGCCGACATGAAGCGATGGATGCAGGAGGTGACGCCTCTTGCGCAAGCGGCTGTAAACATGGGTGAGCCGACCCGGCAGATCGGAATCAAGACCGATACCGGTCCGACTTTCGTCACGGCCTCCGAGTGGTGGCGTGTTCTTGATGCTGCGGCCGATTGGCGCCAGCCGCTCTATTCAGCGTATTTCACGCTGAAAGCTCTACCGGAGATCCCGGCGGACTACGCCACCAATCCCGCTTATTGGCCATAAGACGAAAGGTCACATCATGAGCCTTAACAAGAAATTCGACACCGTCGTTTACCAGGGCGCCGGCGGCGAAGAAGCAGGTGCGCCGGTTGTTGTTTCCGTAACGCTTGATTCCTCCGGCAACCCCGCCGCGCCGCTGCCCTCTGGCCGTGCGTCAGCTTCAAACGGCGTCCCTGTGACGCTCAGCCTAGAAGACAAGGACGCTCTCGACAAAGCAAGTACCGGCTACACCGCCGCAGGCGCTTACGTCGACAACACCGCTCGTGCAGCCGGGAGAGCGTTCCTTGCCAACATAACGACGTCTGGCACGGCGACGCTCACGGTCGGTGGCACGACTATGCAACTGAATTTCATTGCAGGGCAGCCGATTATCTTGCCACTTGCCGTCACGAAGACGGTTATGGGCACGGCTGTCGGCACGTTCTTCGCGCTATCATAACGGGCATTTGCGATGGCTGGAGAAGTTACCACAAACTCTTTCGCGCGGGGCCGGGGTGTTGTTTCGTTACCGCCCGCGTGGGTGCCCGTTGGTTCAGCCGGATATCGAGATTTTCAGCAGAACCGAGCTTACATGTCTGGAGGCGTCCTCTCGTCGAGCTTGGAGGGACTGGTGGCGTCACGCGCCAACGCTGGATTTGATTTAGACGTGCTGACGGTCTTTGCGTCTAATCAGCCCCGCAGGAATGGAGCAGGGTTGCTGATAGAGCCATCCGGCTCAAACAGGCTGCTCAGGTCTACCGATCTCACTCAGGCGTGGAGCAAGAGCAACACGCTTATTGGCGAGACGCAAGACGATGGAACGCAGCTCGTTACTGAAGGTGTGGGCTCTTCTGAAGTCCTTCAAACCGTCACTGGCGTCACGGCCGGGGCCGCATTCCTGTTCAGCGTGGTTCTAAAACGGGGGAACCATAACTGGTGCCGAATACGAATTGACGAAGGCGGCGTTGGCGAGTTCGGACATTGCTGGGTCAATCTCGCAACGGGCACGGTCGGAACCGTCAGCACGTCGGGGGGCGGCTGGATGGTGTTCCCGGGAATGATACCGCTAAGCGGTGGCCGGTTCCTTTTCTTCGGCGGGTATCTTCCCAACGCTTCAACGACAACGCGCCGAGTAAGAATCTCATCCACTGCTGGAGATAACAACCTGACGTCCGTTGATAACGCGACACGGTTTCAGGGCTTTCATCAGTTGGAGCCACCAAGTTCGTTGCCACGATCTCATACTGTGACGGCTGCAAGCGCTGTAACACGCGCTGCCGACGTGATCACCGATTCTGTCCCTGCCGTGGCATCTCAATGCACGCTTACCTACAGCAATGGTTCAACTGCCTTAATCACAGACCTGACGCCGGGTGGAAGTCTACAACTGCCGCCCAACCCACTTCGGACTACGCTCCTCTCAATGGACTTCCGCCCATGAACATCACTCATCAAACAAGGAAAGTATTCTGATGGCAGGAGAAATCACGTCACGTTCTTTGGCTCTCGGCCGGGGAATTGTCGCTGCTTTGGTGCAGCCCGTGCTGGTTTGGCTTCTAGCGACCGGTGCATGGAACGATGCTGGTGCTTGGGACGACACAGCATCATGGAAGGATAGCTAATGGGTCTTTCATTGATTTCAAACGAGGACAAGGGCGCGAGCATCCGAGAGAAGCTTAATCGTCTCCTCGCGATGTTTACAGAAAACCGATACGCCACCGATACCGTCCCTGGCGCGACCGACGATAGCGCAGCCGGTTTCGAGGTCGGATCCAAGTGGTTCAACCAGTCCACAGGCATCGAGTATATTTGCCGCGACGCGACTGCCGCAGTTGCTTCTTGGGTGCGCCAGGATAATGCCGATTTCTTCGGCTATATCTCGGGCAACTATTATCAGGGTCTCAACACACTCGTCTCTGCCGGCGCTGCTGTCGTCGGCGGGCAAATCAAGTTTCATCCGATCGTCATCAAAGAGCGGGTGACGATCTCTGAACTCGCGGTTCGCGTAACCACTGCCGAAAGCGGCAAAGCCTTTCAGCTTGCGATCTATGCCGCTGACCCTGCCACCAAACTGCCTTCGGGCAATGGTCTTGGCGCTACGGCAAGCATGTCGGCGGGAACGACTGGCGCAATGAGCGCCGCAATCGTCGGCGGGAACCTGACGCTTAATCCGGGGCTCTATTGGGTCGGGATAAACGGTGACACCACGACAGCCATCTTTCAGGCCTTCGGTTCCAACTCAACCTTCATCGCTGCCCTGATTGGCGGCACAGCGTCACAGGTGGCGTCCGGAACGGCTTCCTCCGTTTCGTTCCTGGGCAATACGCAGACTTTCGGCACGTGGCCCGATCTCACAGGCCAAGGCTTCAGCCGAGGCAACAACAGCGGTTACGCCGGCATTTTCTTCAAGGTGGCATAAATGGAAGACGTCGAGCTTTACTTGCAGTACGATGCCCAAGGCAACATTACGGTTTCCGTGGTGTATCCTCAGGGAAACGTAAACACGCTTCACGTTCCGCATGATGTCCCGCCGATCGAGCGTGACGATCGCATCAATGCCTTCAAGGCAGAGCAGCAGGCGCTGTAAGACGCCTCGTAACGTTTCGCCTGTAGCAGCATAATCCAACAATCAGGGACATCCCCATGCTCATCTCAAATTGGTGGCAGGTGCTCAAACGCGCCTGGTCCATTCGATGGATCGTGCTCGCCGGACTTCTGTCCGGCCTAGAAGTCTTTCTGCCGATCATCGATGGTTCCGTCGAAATTCCGCGCGGGTTGTTCGCCGCGCTATCTGGTGCCGCGACTTGCGCGGCCTTTATCTCCCGAATTCTTGCTCAAAAAGGTGTATCGGATGCCGATCAATAGGATTGTGCCGACGCGGCGTGGTCGGGCGGCTGTTGCGGCTGTGCTGGCCAGTGTCGCTGCGGGTGGTTATGCGGCTTATGACCTTTATTCGGATGCGGGGCGGATGGACCCTGCGGTCATTCTGGCAGTGGAGAAGGCCATCATTCCCTGGGAAGGGCTGGTGTTGACGTCGCACTGGGACCCTTTCGCGAAGATCTGGGATATTTGCTACGGCGAGACCCAGGGTGTGGGTCCGGGCATGAGGAAGACGAAGGCGCAGTGTCGCGATATGCTGCTGCGCCGGGTGCATGACGATTATTATCAGTCGATCATGCAATGTTCGCCGAAGCTTGGGGCGGCACCCGTCAGCGTTCGTGCGTCGATGATTTCCGGGTCCTATAATTTTGGCGTCGGGGCCTGGTGCCGGTCGACCGCGAAGGCGCGGATCGAAGCGGGGCAGTGGCGGGCGGCGTGTGAGGCGCAGACGGCGTTTAACCGGGCGGATGGGCGCATCGTGCGTGGGCTTGTCAATCGTCGGGAGATGGGGGACGCGCAGCGCATCGGTGAAGCCGAACTTTGTGTGAGCGGCCTATGAGTGTCTTCTTTCCGACCTCGCTTGTGGCGCGCCTGGCAGCGCTGATCCTTTTTGTCTTGCTGGTCCTGGGCGGCTTTCGGCTGTGGCTTTCCGCGCATGATGCGGCGCTGCTGAAAGGCTATGTGCTGCTCTCCGAAAAGACCGCGGCCGAGGCCAAGGCGGCCGAACTCGAACGACAGCGCAATGCCGCAGCGCTGGCGCTGGAAGATTATCGCAAACGTGCGGCGGCGGACGCGCTGGCGCAGCAGGCGCTTGAAGCCCAACTCGAAAAGGCGATCCGCAATGACAATCAGAAGATGGATGATGGCGATTACCGCTGGAGCGATGCTGATCGTCTCTGGCTGTGCCGGCAAAGAGGCGCGGCTGATTGCGGCCGCTGATGCGACAGGACGGCTCGCGGCAGGTGTGCGCCTGCCGGATTTGCCGGACGAATGTCGCCAGAAGATGCCGAGGGTCGTTCCGAAATACGGCATCGAAAAGCCGCGCAACACGCAGTTGCGATGGGAGGTGGCTGCCGAGCTTGCCGATCAGCGCACGGGGCGCTGCGCTTCCTTTTACGATGGCGTGAGAACGCGCTTCGACGGAGCGGCACCGCGCCGCGGAGAAAATGATGGGACCTGACGAGATGAATGGCAACGATGCCCACCGGGCCTATAGTGACGCCGCGACCGCCCAGCTCGGCGAGCGCGTCACCAATCTTGGGCGCCGGCAAAGCGATCTTGAAACCGAGATGCGCTCCGGTTTCAAGCAGGTGGAAAACACCATGTCGGCGATTGCCAACGAGATGCGTTCGTCGATCTCGGGGCTGTCCGCCAGCCTTGCGGAGCGCAGCCGCACGCAGTGGCCGGTCGTCTGGTCGGCGGTCGGCGTCTCCTTCACGATTTTGGCGGCGCTGAGCGCTTTCGTCTATGGCACGCTCAGCAAGGATCAGAGCCGGCTGGATACCGCGATCCTGAAGAACTCCGAACTGGCGCAGACAGCGGTCGCGAAACTCGCCGACACCACGCAGCAGAGCATCATTGCGATGACGGAGCGAATGGTAACGCGGCAGGAGATGGAGTGGCGCCAGCAACGCAGCTCCGAAGATCGGCTTCGCATGGAAGCCGAGGTCAAGGATCTGCGCGATGCGCAGGTTCCGCGCCCCGAGCTTGAGCGCGCCTTTGCAGGATATGATCAGCGGTTCGAGGATCAGCAGCGACAGATCGACGAGCAGAGGCGGCAGACAAGCGCTGGTGCGTTGCCTGTGCGGTGATCGTCCTCCTCACGCCGCTTATGTTTTCTCCGATGACCGGATGTAATGATGCGCGCCGAATGCGATGGCGGCGATGATGACAAGGGCTGGAATGATGGCGACAGCCATATGGTGGCCAAGCCCGAGCCTGCCGATGAGGGTCTCGACGGCCTGTCCCAATCCATAGCCGATAGCTGTGATGACGGTGCCCCAGGTGGCGGCGGAGACCAGGTTGATGGCAAAGAAGCGAAGCGGCGAGATGGACGAGAGGCCGATTGCGACCGGGCTGATGGTGCGAATGCCATAGACGAAGCGGAAACAGAAAATGAAGGCGTTGGGATGCTTTTCGAGCCATGACGTTACCCGCGTCATGGCGGGTTTTGCAGTCAAGCGTTTGACGGCTTTGACGCCGCTCGCGTAGCGGCCGAGATAAAACAGAATTTGATCTGCCAGGAACGAGCCCGCCGCAGCGGCCACGGCAGCCTGCCAGTAGGGAAACACGCCCTTGTGGGCAAGCACGCCGCCCAGAAACGCCACGGTCTCTCCCTCCACGCCTGAGCCAATCAGGACGGCGGCTATGCCGTAATCGGTGACGAATTGTTCAAAAGCCATGATGTCTTCCAGATGATCGATCGGTGGTAAGACTGTCATGATGCATAATTGGTTGCCATCAAGGAATGCTTGATGCGGAGATTCTTGCCCGATGCTCGCCGATCCGACGCTCCGATGATCCAGGTGGCAGTCCTTGCCGTAAGCTGGAAAAACACCAGAGGCGTTTCAATGCCGAAACAACGCAAGAAATCCGAATTGCCGTCCAAGATATGCCCGGTGTGCGGGCGGCCCTTCGTCTGGCGGAAGAAATGGGCGAAAGACTGGGAGACTGTGAAATTCTGCTCCCAGCGGTGCCGCGAAGCGAAATGAGGCGTCGCTCCTGATATTCGTGTTCGTGAGAAGCTGCTCGCGCTTACGAAGCGAAGCGATGTCCTGCCTCTTCAAGCAGGCGCGCCGCTCGATCCCACTCTTTCTCCGGCACAAGGATATGCTCGCCATCAAAGGTGCAGAGCACGAAGACGCCGATGCCCTGTTCGGAGATCGGCTGTATCAGCGATTGGAGAATACCCGTAGCATTAAACGGGATCGGGCCGAGGCTGCGGAAGCAGCGCCAGTTTGGTTCGACTTCGACGTTTGTTGGTACCCGGTCCTGCAGGCAGACGAGGGTCAGTTCGTCGTCGCTTCTGACCATGGCGGAAAAGCCGGGGCCGTCAAACCATGCAGGCAACGTGGCATCGGGCGAAAGGCGCGCGACGCTGAAGACGCCCGGAACGGCCCGTAGATTTATTGCGTGTGGCACGGCGCCTTCTCCTTCACGGTTTTGTTTCAGTGTTGATCAAGGTCGTTGGTCGCACGGCACAATGGGCGACGCATTTTTCGATCTGCGAGAAATCCGTCAGGCCGCACCAGAACACTTTCCACCGCTCCTGTTTGAAGCAGCCATCGGACTGGGCGTAGTAGAAGATGTTGACCTGATTGTTGTGGCGCGAGCGCCAGAACAATTGCGGCGTCTCTTCGCGCATGACCTTCCAGACCGCACGGCCGAGGCCTTCTCCCTGTGCTTCGTCCAGCACTGCGAATTTGTCGAGATAGGGTACGCCATCCTCTTCCGTCAGGATGATGGCGGCGCGGTAGTGCTCGCTGATATAGGCGCGCAGCAGCCGAGTGCGCTGGAAATAATCGTCGACGACGCGTCGTCCGAAACTCGATTCAATCAGCGCCCGCAAGCGGGTCAGGTCGAGTTCTTCCCATGATGTGGCGCGCAGCACCCGTTCACCACGGCGGATCAGCGTGCCGGAGCCCTTATGGGTGAAAAGCTCTTGCGCCAGGTTGGCCGGGTTGGTGATGGAGATCGAGGATTCCATTGGCAAGCCATCGAGCAATTGCTTCATCCGCTCGATCTTGAAGGTGAAGCCGCTGTCCGAATAGGCCTTCTCTGCGAACTGGTCGTATTCTGTGGAGAGGTTGATCGAGTCGATCCTGCGACCATTGTCATGGCGCAAGCCGCCAGAGCTCGTGAGAAAGATCACCTTGAAGGGCTGCAGCGCGCGCACCAACTCGTTGGTCGCGTCATCGCTGCCGATCTCTATTGTCTGGCCGGATGGGGTTTCGCCAACACTGCTGATGACAGGGATCGATCCTGCATCGAGACTGGCTTCGATCGGCGCCAATCTCACTGCGCTCACTGTTGCGAGGCGAGAGCTGGCATTGCTTGTCGGAACGTCTGCTGCAAACACGCCTGCCGTGATCGAGGTGGCGCGCGTGCCTTGCTCCTGCAGCAATTGAACGAGCTTCAGGTTGAGGCCATCAAACGTCTCGCCATCGGCAGTCTCTTGTGGCTCGCCATCGGCGCTGGCTGCCCTCTCGTGCGTGGCGCTCTCATCCTCTGCCCCAGAACTACGTCCCAACAGAACAATCGGTGTCAGCCCCACTTGCTGCAGAAACGACAGAGAAGAGGCGGTGGCCTCTGCCTCCTGCGCATCGCGCAGAATGGCGCCATCGATGTTGACGAGCGCGAAGCGCTTGGCATCGAGCTGGGAGAAGCGTTTCAGATACTGGTCGATCTCCTTGGCGCTTGCCATGGTGGAGAGAAGACGCACGATTGTCTGGCGGGTGTCGCTTTGCATTCTAGGCACGGTCGTTAACTGTCTCGGGCGATGAAGTGGGCTTCACCCATAGGACCAAGAGTGGTCTTTTCCAAATCATATCGACCACAAGGGTGAAAAAGAGGTCGCGCTCTCCCTCAAACAAAATCTCGCGCCTCGCCCCCGGGAGGGTAGGCGAGACGCGAGAGACCGCAGCAAAGGGCTGCAGCCGGCAGATCAGAGGTTGGCGAGAAGCTCGTTGACGCGGCTTTCCATGTCGGCGAGCGCAGAATCGACGTCCTTCTGGCCGGTGATGGCCGCACTCATTTCCTCGCCGACAATGTCTTGAATGGCGAACTGGCGCTGGACGGCAGAGGGCAGCGGCTTGCCGAGCGTGGCGATCGGCGCAATCGTGTCGCGATGCGGCAGCGCCTTGAACTCGGCGGAGTCGATGACCGCCTTGTAAGCTGGCAGGTGACCTGTGCGCGACCATTCAAAATCATTATCGGCAAAGAATTTCAGGAACTTGGCGATGGCCGCTTCCTGCTCCGGCGTGCGATCCTTCTTGGAAACCGCCCAGCTGTGGCCATCGGCATATTGCGCCTTGGCGCCAGGGAAGAGCTGCGGATAGGGATAGACCGCATAGCCGCCCTTGTTCAGCGCAGTGCCCGGCTTTTCAGATTGGGCATTGTAGTCGCCGACCATCCAGGTGCCGTTCAGGTGCACACCGCCTTCACCGCCGAGAAACGCGTTGATGGAGCCGCCGTAATCAAGGTCCTTCGTCGTGTCGTCCTTTTCGAAGATGGTCTTGTACATCTCCACGATCTTGCGTGCTTCCGGCGTGTTGAACTTCACCTTCTTCGGATCAGCGAAGAAATCGGAATTCTGCTGGAAGAGGTAGGTGTAGAGATTGCGGGCATAGAGCGCCGTCTCGTTGGCAAGGTTCTGGACGAAATAGGGCTTGCCGGTCTTCTGCTTGAACTGCTCGGTTTGGGCCAGCAACTCTTCCGGCGACTTTGGCAGGATCGGCGTGCCATCGGCATTGACGAGGCCTGCGGTTTTGAACAGGTCCATGTTGATATGATAGAGCATGGTCCAGTTGTCGATCGGCAGGCCGTAGATCTTGCCGTTCTTGGTGACACCTTCCTTGGCGGCGTCGGTAAATTTGTCCGGCGTCACGCCGACCGTCTTCAGCATGTCGTCAAGCGGGACCAGCAGATCCTTGGACTGATAGTCGGACAGGACAGATTCATGGATGGTGACGATATCCGGTGCGTCGCCCGAGGCGAACTGAGCGGTCAACTGGTCGTAGCCCGGCCATTCCACCGTGGTGACATTGATCTTGATATCGGGATTGTCGGCAGCGAATTTGTTGATCATCGAGGTGATGATGCCGCATTCGCCCACCGCCTTGCTGACATCGGTGTTCTTGCCAAAGTCTGCATCGCAAGCGCCGAAGAAGCGCTGCACCTGCAATTCGGTCTCGGCAAAGCTTGGTGATGCGACCAGCACCGCGGCTGCGGATATGGTGGCGAGAAACAATGTCCTCAAAGTCATGATAGTCTCCTCCTCCTCAGGTTTCGCCGTCGCTGGGCGAGCGGCGTCTTTTCCTCATTCGTTCAGGCCTTGCATCTTGGCCGGAGCGTCATGCATCACCGCACCGCCGCGCCAGAGACGGCGGTGACGATATATTTCTGGAAAAACAGATAGATGATCAGGATCGGTGCGCCGGCGAACACCGCCTGCGCCATCAGAAAGCCGATGCCCTGCGACTGGGCAAAGTTCATTTGCGTCGAGGCAATGCCGACGGTGAGCGTGAACATTTCCTTCTTCGTCGCAGAGATCAGCGGCCAGAAGTAATCGTTCCAGGCGCCGAGAAAGGTGAAGATGCCAAGTGTCGCTTGGGCCGGAACGGTCAGTGGCAGAAGCACCTTCCAGAAGACGCGGAAGCGGCTGGCATTATCCAGGATCGCCGCCTCATCCAGCTCCTTTGGAATGGCGCGGAAATATTGCGTCATCAGGAACACGCCGAAGGCGGACGACAGACCGGGCAGGATCAAGCCCGGATAGGAATTGTGCAGGCCAAGCCAGCTGAAGATCTGATGGCGGGCAATCAGCACCGCCTGTTCCGGCACGGCGAGACCCAATAGCACGAGGACGAATAGCACGTCGCGACCGGGGAAGTTCAGCCGGGCGAAGCCATAACCCGCTAGCGACGACAGGATCAGCGTCATGATCGTCATGCCGCCCGCCACCACGATGCTGTTGAACACCCAGAGGAACACGCTGGAGGTGCCGATCGTGTCGATATAGTTCTTGATCGTGTAGGGCAGATGGAAGACCGAATGCGGATCGACCATCAGCGCATTGTTGTCTTTCAAGGACAGCGCGATGACGTAAATGACAGGCGCTGCCATGACGATGGCCAGAAGGATGACGAGGCCGTAGAGAACGCGGTCGCCGAAGGATCTGCCGATGATGTTGGAGTTTTGCGAAGCCATCACGCATCTGCCTTTCTGCGGGACACCAGAAATTGCACCATGGCCGCGATCAGGATCAGCACGAAAAGCACTTCGGACGCGGCGGCACCGAGGCCAAGATCCCAGCGGCGGAAGGCGGTTTCGTAGATATAGAAGACGATCGGCTTGGTGAGGTTGTTCGGGCCACCGCGCGTCATCAACAGCGCCTGGCCGAAGAGCTGGAACTGAAAGACGATCTGGATGATGACGACGAGCACGAAGGTGCGCTTGATCGAGGGCAGGGTGATGGACCGCAGCGTCTGCCAGCGGTTGGCATTATCGAGGGCTGCGGCCTCGTAGATATCCTGCGGGATCTGTTGAAGGGCCGAGAGAAACAGCATCATCGGCAGGCCGATGCACCACCAGACGGTGGCGATAGCGATGCCGATCATAGCAAGGCTCGGGTCCGACAGGAAGGCAGGGGCACGAGCACCGAACAGGCCGAAAATCATCGACAGAAGGCCGATATCGGGAATGTAGACGATCCGCCAGATCAGCGTGACGATGGTGACGGAGAGAACCGACGACGAAAAGAACAGGCCTCTGAGAACGGCGGCGCTGCGGGTGCGCTTGTTAAGGCAGAGCGCCAGAAACAGGCCGAGCAAGGCCAGCGACGGGACGGTCAAGAGAACGAAATAGAAGGTGTTCCAGATCGACTGCAGGAAGATCTTGTCATTGAACAGGCGGACATAATTTCCGAGGCCGATGAAGCGGCCGGAGGAGAATGTATCCGCCTTGTGGAAGGACAGCCAGATTCCCCAGAAGAGCGGAACGACAAGCAGCGTGACGAAGAAGACGAGATAGGGCGCGACGAAGACGAAGTTTCGCCATTGCGGCGCGTAGATATCGACGCTTTTTCTTCGCTTGATTGGGGCTTTATTTGCTGCGGTCAGTGCTTCAGCCATGACCCACCTCCCGCGCATGCCAGGCGCGGCCTGACGCATCGAAGAGATGCGCCTTGGCGCTATCGAAGGAGAGGGCCACCCGGTCGCCGACCGTAACACGGCTATCGCCGCTATCGGAGCCGACAAGCTGCTGGCCGTCGGCAAGGCGCACATAGACCAGCGTGCGCTCTCCCAGCCGCTCCACCACATCCACAATGCCTTCGGCAGAGCCGCTGCCGGGTGTGGTGATGCGCACGTCTTCCGAGCGCAGGCCGAGTTCGAATGCGCCGGGCGCGATGCCTGCGGCGGGAATGGCGGTTGCGATCTTGATGCCGGAGGCGGTTTCGACGCTCACCAAGCCAGCATCCGTGCCGATGGTGACGGGCAGGAAATTCATTGCCGGGGCACCGACGAAGCCGGCGACGAAGCGGCTGGCGGGACGATTGTAGATCTCCATCGGAGTACCGATCTGCTCGATCTGCCGGTTGTTCATGACGACGATTCGGTCTGCCAGCGTCATGGCTTCGATCTGGTCATGGGTGACGAAGATCATCGTTGATTTCAGCCGCTGGTGCAGTTGGGCAAGCTCGATGCGGGTGCGGGTACGCAATGCAGCATCGAGATTGGACAGCGGCTCGTCGAAGAGAAAGGCTTTCGGCTCCTTAACCACCGCACGACCGATGGCGACGCGCTGGCGCTGGCCTCCGGACAGCTGGCCGGGCTTGCGCTCCAGCAGATGGCCGATCTCCAGCATGCGTGCGGCTTCGGCAATACGGGCATCGATGACGGAGCTGTCGACGGCGATGTTCTTCAGCCCGAAGGCCATGTTGTCGCGCACCGTCATATGCGGATAGAGCGCATAGGACTGGAAGACCATGGCGACGCCGCGCTTGCCGGGCGGCTGGTCGTCGATGCGTTCGCCATTGATGCGGATTTCGCCGTCATCGACACTTTCCAGCCCGGCAATCATGCGTAAAAGCGTGGACTTGCCGCAGCCGGAAGGGCCGAGGAAGACGACGAATTCATGCGCCGGAATGGAAAGCGACAGCCCTTCGAAAACGGTCAGCCCGCCGAAGTGCTTGCTCACATTGTTGATATCGATACTTGCCGTCATTGTCTCTCCTCCCATGACCCGTCTGGCATTCCCGGCTCAGCCGGTCAGACCTTGATGCGGAGCATCTGGTAGGAGTAGGGAGCGCAACGCGCCGAAAGCCGCCCGTTGGCAAGCGTTGCAGTATCGGCCTTTTTCGGCGCGACGTTGTTCATATTCGCTTGCGTGTTGACGGCCTTCAGATCGGCATGGGTCATGACCTGGTGATCGGCGATGCTGCTTTCGCTGCCGAAGGCTGCGACGTCGAAGTCGGCCTCGATCTCCTTGTCGGAGCGGTTGACAATGAAGAAGCTGACGAAGCGGCCTTCCTCGTCATGCACGGCGGATACGTCGAGGCAGGATACCTCGCCCGCCACATCGCTCTTATAGGTGGGGCTGTCGACCTTCAGATCCAGCGCCTTGCCGCGACCGTAGCGGGAGGCAAACAGGAAGGGATAGAAGATCGTCTGGCGCCAGGCCGGTCCGTTCGGCGCGGTCATGATCGGCGCAATGACGTTCACGAGCTGCGCCAGGCAGGCAATGCGCACCACATGCGAACGGCGAATGAAGGTGTTGAGTATCAGGCCGACCTGCAGCACATCCTCAAACGTGTAGATGTCTTCCAGAAGCGGTGGGGCAAAGGGCCAGCCATCGGCACCGGCAAGCGTCTTCTTGTCCTGTTCCTTCGAGTGATACCAGACGTTCCATTCGTCGAATGAGATATAGACCTGGCGCGAGGAGCGTTTCTTGGCCTTGATGTAATCAATGACGCCTGCGACCGACATGATGTAGTCGTCGAGCTTCTGGTTCATCGCCAGATAGTTGCCGACATTATTGGCGTGATTGTCGAAATACATATGCAGCGAGATGTAATCGACCTCATTATAAGTGTGATCGAGAACGGTTGCTTCCCACTCCGGATAGGTCGGCATCTTGGCGTTGGACGAGCCACAGACGACAAGTTCGAGCGAGCTGTCGAAGGCGCGCATGGCCTTGGCGGTCTCATGGGCCAGGCGGCCATACTCATCGGCTGTCTTGTGGCCGATCTGCCAGGGGCCATCCATCTCGTTGCCGAGGCACCAGAGCTTGACGTCGAAGGGCTCCTTGCGCCCATTGGCAATGCGCTTGTCGCTCCACTCGCTGCCGCCGGGGTGATTGGCATATTCCAGTATATTGCGCGCTTCATCCAGACCACGTGAGCCAAGATTGACGGCCAGCATCATTTCGGTGTTGGCGGATACGCACCAGTCGGCAAATTCATGCAGGCCGACTTCGTTGCTCTCAGAAGTATGCCAGGCAAGATCGAGGCGTACGGGACGTTCTTCCTTCGGGCCAACACCATCTTCCCAATTGTAGGCGGAAACGAAGTTGCCGCCGGGATAGCGCACGATCGGAACATCCAGTTCCTTGACGAGATCGATGACATCCTGACGCATGCCGTTCTGATCGGCCGCTTCGTGGGCTGGCTCGTAGATGCCGGTATAGACCGCGCGACCGAGATGCTCGATGAAAGACCCGTAGAGTCTTGGATCAATATCCGCCACGACAAATTGCGGATGCGCCACAACCGACACCTTCATGCATTCCTCCCATTAATATCATAAAAAACGATATGTATCGCCATTGCTGATAATAAATCGGAAAATCCGGTAAGGGTCAACCGGAAGAGCGCTGATGCCGCGTGAAGAAGCTACCCGTAATTTCTAACAACTTGATGTCGCTTTCTTATTTTAAATATCGGAATTCTTGATATTATTCGATTTTCAGGCGCAGAACGATGTCCTGATCGTAATTGCCAAAGCCCTTGCCGAAGATATTGATGCCGCCTGGATGGGAAGCGTCGTCCTCGATACCGATGCGCACGCGAATGGAGTGATGGCTGGCGAGATCGAGGTCGGCCAGCGTCACATCGGAAATCTGCACGCCATCGACGAAGGTGCCGTCCGGTCCGACGCGCCAGTTCTTCAGCTTGCCATATTGCGAGCCCTTGAGCTTCCACCAGTCTGGCGTATAGACGCCACGCTTATCGCCGAAATCTCCGGGCGAGGTCCACACGCCGACCTTCTTGCCGTTGATGGTCAGCGTTATGTCAGACGGCCAGTCGGCGCTGGTTCCTGGCACTTCCGAGCTCAGCTCCACCGCCACTTCAAGCTCGCGAATTGCGGCGTTGGAGAGTTTGGCATTGTTGGGGAACTGATATTCCACATGGCCACGGGTAAACCAGATCAGCCCGGCCTTCATCCGGTCCGGATCCAGAAGCGCATTCGGCACATCGAGAAGCCCGATAATGCCGTCTGTGGAGCAGAGCCCGCAAGGCGCCGTTACCTCGAAGCCGGTGTAAAGACCCACTGGCATGGCCACCTCGATCATGTCCTTGCGCGGCTCACGCACCTCGCTTTTGAAGACGACAACAACCTCTTCCACCGTGGCGCGACAGATTTTCTGGCTGCCCTTGCGCGCCTTCTGCGTTTCGCTCTGCAGCAGGCCGGCATCTTCCAGAATCTGGATATGGGTGGAAACAGTCGATTGCGGCAGTTCCAGAGCCGCCGCCATGTCGTTGACATTCATCGGGCCGCGGTCATGCAGCATTTTCAACATGGTCGCTCGCGTCGGCGAGGCAATGCCCTTCAACACGGTGTGGTCGGTCTCGGGATCGATGATGAGGAATTTTTTCGTCATGGCGCTTTTACATTCGGATTTTCCGATTTGTATCGCGCTTTCTGATAATTGAAAAGTCGCTACTTCCTGTCTGCCCGATCCCGTCTAGAGGCGGTGAGGCTGAAATAGGCTTGCAGGAGCACGGATACGAAAAATCCGACGGCAGCGAGAGCGGTATAGGCTACGAGGCGATTGGAGAGCGTGTACCATCCGCACAGGATCGCTACGGCATTCATTGCCATCAGAGCTGCAACGACGCCAAAAAAGCAGATTGCTGCTTTCCACGGACCTGAGGCGGCGCTGACGAAGCGCCTCAGCCCAGATGAGGTGCGATTGCTCATTCGTCTACCTTTATCACATAGTCCTGTTTCTATCGCGCCCGGACTCATCCTCGGAGCGAAGGGAACTCATGCCGCACTGGCTCTTCGCCACGGTGCGTTCTGGCTTGCTGTTTCGAACGCCAGCGACGTGGTCCTGTGTGCGTTATATTGCTGTCTGGGGAAGGGCGGGACAATAAAGAAAAAGGCCCTGCAATATTTTGCAAGGCCTTGATTTCTTTGAATTCGGATGGTGGGCGTGACAGGGATTGAACCTGTGACCCCTACGATGTCAACGTAGTGCTCTCCCGCTGAGCTACACGCCCTCCGTTGCGGCGCATAAATCACATAACCGAATGAAGCGTCAACTGCCTTTTTCGATTTTGTGACAGGTTTTTTTGAAACCCTTACGCCACAAGGAGTTTGTTGACCTCGTCGACGAGGTCGCGAAGGTGGAATGGCTTGGAAAGCACCTTGGCATCCTTCGGCGCCTTCGAATCAGCATTCAAAGCAACCGCTGCGAAACCGGTGATGAACATGACCTTGAGGTCGGGATCGAGTTCGGTGGCGCGGCGCGCAAGCTCGATGCCGTCCATTTCCGGCATGACGATATCGGTCAAAAGCAGTGAGAAAGGCTCTTCGCGAAGCCGATCATAGGCGCTTGCACCATTATCGAAGGACGAGACCTTGTATCCGGCCTTTTCAAGCGCCTTCACCAGGAAGCGGCGCATGTCATTGTCGTCTTCGGCGAGAAGAATTTTCTGAACCATATAAGTGACCGTAACTACAGAATTATTGGGATACCCTATCGCGATTGTACCATTGTCGGAGTAAATATCATGTGAATGGTAGAATCACGAGAGGGTGACTGCCTGCCAGTATGGACTTGCACTGGCGCAACTGGCAACATGATGCGTCTGGCAGAATTATGACATGGTAAACGGGACGGCATGGACTGGGTGACGGGCGAATATGAGCTGTTCGAGGTGTGCGAGCCAGCGGTGCACAGCATTCCCTTCGTCTATAATTCACCCCATAGTGGCCGCTGTTACCCCGTTTCCTTTCTTGAATCCTCGCGGCTCGATTCCTACGAAATCCGCCGCTCGGAAGATTGCTTCGTCGATGAGCTTTTTGCGTGCGCTCCTGATATCGGCGCGCCGCTGCTGAAGGCCAATTTTCCCCGCGCCTATCTGGATGTCAACCGCGAGCCCTATGAGCTCGATCCTCGCATGTTCGACGGCGCACTGCCATCTTACGCCAATATCGGCTCCATGCGCGTTGCAGGCGGTCTTGGCACCGTGCCGCGCATCGTGGCGGAGAACATGGATATCTACGCGCACCGCCTATCGGTGGAGGAGGGGCTGTCGCGTGTCGAGGGCATCTATAAGCCCTATCATACGTGCCTGCGCCGGCTGGTTTCACGCACCCATGCCAATCACGGCATGGCTGTCTTGATCGATTGCCATTCGATGCCGGGCAATATTCGCCTCGCGGGCTCGAACATCCGCCCCGATATCATTATCGGCGATCGTTACGGCACGAGTGCTTCCGCCGAGATTTCCCGTGCCGCGCTGCATTTCCTAGAAGAACTTGGCTTCACCGCCGTGTGCAACAAGCCCTATGCCGGCGGTTTCATCACCGAGCATTATGGCCGGCCGATCCGCTCGCTGCATGCGTTGCAGATCGAGGTCAACCGTGCGCTCTATGTGGACGAGAAGACGTTTCTGAAGGCGGCGGATTTTCCGGCCATGCAATCGGCCCTGGAAATCTTCATGCGCCAGTTGGCGGCTTTCGTGTCGGAATACGCGATCGACATGGCGCTTGCCGCCGAATAAGTCGCTTAACACCCTCTCATTGTTCAACTGTTTCTGCCTTGCGGCTATCGCATGGGCAAAAAAAACCGCGCCTTCGCGCGGTTAAGTCTAGGGAGGAAACACCCAAGGAGGGTATTTACAGTCAAAGACTGTGACCTTCAGAGTAGAGAAATCTGCTTAATTGTCAATCATTTTTATTTTTGATTAAAAAATGCACACCAATAAGGCGTTTGCTTTTCTGCTGTGCGAATTCTCAGATAATATGCCCTGCGCCTGAGCAATTTCGCGTTTTGTTTGGGAGTGGACGACAGACGGTCCGGCGCGCTATGTCTCTCTTCCAAAAGAGACGCCGGGGACTTCCATGCTGCCAGATCGCAATTTCTTCTTCCGCCTTGCCGATGCCGCCAAGGCCGAGACGCTGCCCCGGTTTCGCACCGGCATCGCCGTCGATAACAAGCAGGCTGGCGGCTACGATCCGGTGACGGAAGGCGACCAGGCGGCGGAGGCGGCGATCCGCGCTCTGATCACCGAGCATTTTCCCGATCACGGCATTCTTGGCGAAGAGCATGGCAGCATCGGCCTTGACCGTGAGCATATCTGGGTGATCGACCCGATCGACGGCACTCGCGCCTTCATTTCCGGCGTGCCGGTCTGGGGAACGCTGATCGGCTTCCAATCGGGCGGGCGCGCCAAGATGGGCCTGATGGACCAGCCCTTCACCGGTGAGCGCTACTTCGCCGATGGGAAAAAGGCCTGGTACAAGGGGCAGGAAGGTGAGAAGCAGATCAAGACACGGGCGTGCCAATCGCTATCGGACGCCGTGCTCTTCACCACCTCGCCGCATATCTTCACGGCCGCCGAGGCCGAGCGTTACGGCCAGATCCAGGACAAGGTGCGGCTCTTCCGTTATGGCGTGGATTGCTACGCCTATGCGCTGCTGGCCGCCGGTCATGTGGATCTCGTGATCGAATCCGGCCTGAAGCCCTATGATGTCGGTGCGCTGATCCCGATCATCGAACAGGCGGGCGGCATCATCACCACCTGGGATGGCGGACGACCGGAAGGGGCGGGGCGTATTATTGCTGCCGGCAGCAAGGCTGTGCATGAGGAGGCGCTGGCGCTGCTCTCCGGCCTCTGAAACTTTTGGGGCTGGGACGACGCTATTCTTCCGGGGCGAAGAAAGCGTCGATCGCCGCAAGCGCCTGGGCACGGTAGATGTCGCGTTCCTGAAACAGTTCGTGGCGCGCACCGATGACCGGGATCAACTGTGCCGCGCGGAAATTGCGCGACAATTCCTCCTGCACTGCATAGGGCGTGATGGTGTCGAGAACCGGGGCCAGCAACAGGGTGGGAATGGTGATCCGGGTCAGGCGATCCTGACGCGTCACTTTCGGCATGATCTTCATGACTTCGTAGAGCCAGCGCGCCGTAGGCCTGCCGATGAAAAGCTCCGGATGGCTGTTGGCGATCGCAATGTTTCGGGCAAAACGGTCGGAATCGGAGGTCAGCGGATTACCATCGAAATCCCGTTCGCGATTATCCCTGCCCAATTGCTTGCCGCCAAAACCCGTCCATGTCAGCGCCGTGGCGACGGTCTTGATCCAGCGTGGCGAAACGGATTGGCCCCCAAGCCCGACAAAGGGCGAGCAGAGCGCCATGCGCTCGATGCGGTTGGACAGTTCCGGCGCCATGGAAAGCGCGATCAGCCCGCCGGTGGAGTGTGCCACCAAGAAGAAGGGCAGGCGGGTATCCGGCAGCACCACCTGTTCCAGAAAGAGCGATACATCCTTCTGGTAATCGGAAAAACGGCGCACATAGCCGGCGTCCGCCTTTTTCAACAGCCGCGCCGAGCCGCCCTGGCCGCGCGTGTCGAAAGTGGCGACCCAGAAGCCCTTGGCCGTCAGATCGCGGATCGTCTCAAAGTATTTCTCGATCGTTTCATTGCGTCCGTGCAGCAGCACGATGGTGCCGCGTGCAACCGGTCTTTCGGAACGGAAGATTGCGTAGCGCAGGCTCTTCTTGCCATGGCCTTCAAAGGTTCCGACATGGCGGTTGTCGGGCACGGGGTTGCCTTTGGTCTCATGGAGAATGGCTTCGGTCATCGATATCCTGCCTCGGGGCAAATCGTGGTCGTGCGGAGAGGTGTTTGAAGGGGATAGGTTGAGCGGTTGTGTCCGTCAAAGGAAAACATGCGCAAAACGGACAAGGCGGGAAAAATTGCCGGAACCGTCGGTTTAGCAGTCGCGGTTCCGGCCAGTCGGACAAAGAAGAAGGGACGATGCTTCTCTGCCCTCGAAGTTGCCTCCGATAGGGTGGTTCTAGCGGTCGCTCAATGAACGGATCTGGAACCTGCCATTCAGAAATCGTTCAGGTGAAATCGAATGCCTTTTTCCCTCTTGAACTGCCAAAACACCATTCCCACCTATTGCTCACGGTCGCCAGAACGGGGCCGTGTCAAGGTTTCTTTCATCGCCAGAACGGGATGGAGAGCCACACTCGCAAACAGTCGCTTCTAAGGAGGACACCATGCGTCACGTTGATTTTTCCCCACTTTATCGCTCCACCGTCGGTTTCGACCGTCTGTTCTCGATGCTCGACAGCATCGGCCAGCCGGAGCAGGCTCAGGCCTATCCGCCCTATAATATCGAGCGGACCGGCGAGAATGCCTATCGCATCACCATGGCGGTTGCCGGCTTCGACGAGACTGAACTCAGCATCGAATCCCGCGCCAATGTGTTGACCGTCAAGGCCGAGAAGGCTGAAGACACCAAGGCATCCGAGGGCGACTTCCTCTATCGCGGCATTGCCACGCGCGCCTTCGAGCGCCGCTTCCAGCTTGCCGACCATGTGGAAGTGCAGAATGCTTCGCTGAAGAACGGTCTTCTGCATATCGACCTTCTTCGCAACATTCCCGAAGCCATGAAGCCCCGCCGCATCGCGATTGCGACCGACGCATCGGACGCGCCGAAGCAGATCGAGGCACAGGTAACGCCAACCCAGGTGAACTAACCTCGAGGTTAGCGCGTGAATGAGAAGACGGCTCCCGCGAGGGGGCCGTCTTTTTGCGTTTATGGATGGGCGAGGCTCACTCTGGCGTCAGCCTCGTGCCGCGCTCAGCCGCCTTACGATGCCGTCTTGGCGGCGATGGCAGCGGCCTCGGGCGCGTCTGCCGCCGGTGCAGCAATCTTCGCAGCCTCCGCTTCCTTCGCCTTCTTGGCATAGCGCTGCGCAATCACGGCGCAGGCCATCAGCTGGATCTGGTGGAAGAGCATGATGGGCAGGACGATGGCGCCGATGCTTTGGCCGGCAAAGATGGCGCCAGCCATCGGCACGCCGCTTGCGAGGCTCTTCTTCGATCCGCAGAAGGTAATGGTGATCTCGTCTTCCTTCTTGAAGCCGAGCAAACGGCTGCCGAACATGGTGACGCACAGCACGAGCGTCAGGAGCACGATGTTGATGCCGATGACGACGGCAATATCGCGCAGCGTAAACTGATGCCAGATGCCTTCCACGACGGCGTCACTGAAGGCGAGATAGACGACCATCAAAATTGAGCCGCGATCGACGGGGGCCAGAAGCGTCTTGCGGGCGCGTATCCAGTTGCCGATCCACGGTTGAAGAGCCTGACCGGCAATGAAGGGAAGCAGCAGCTGCAGGAAAATCTGGCCAAAGGCATCGAGCGAAAAGCCGCCGCCGTGGCCGCCGACGGTAAAGAGGAAGCCGACGAGCAAAGGCGTCAGGAACATGCCGAAAATATTGGAAGCCGAGGCTGCGCAGATCGCCGCTGGGACATTGCCGCCCGCCATGGAGGTGAAGGCAATCGAGGACTGCACTGTGGACGGCAGAACGCATAGAAACAGCACGCCCATATAGAGCGGCTGCGGCAGTATGCTGTCTGGAATGTAACCGAGCGAGATGCCGAATAGCGGGAAGATACCAAAGGTGACGAGAAGGATGACGAGGTGAAGCCGCCAGTGCAGCATGCCCGCCAGTACCACATCACGTGACAGACGTGCGCCATGCAGGAAGAAGAGTAGCGCAATGGCGCATTTCGTCGCGATGGAGAAATAATGTGCAGGCTCTCCGCTGATCGGCAGCAGCGAGGCGAGGATGACGGTGGCGACCAGCATCATGGTGAAGCGGTCTGGCAGGAAGCGGCTCATGGCGCGGCCTTTCTAGAATGTGGTGCGCCGAGGGGCTTGGCGCTCTGCAATCGTTTGATCCGTCGTAACCAACCTAAAGCGTGAGGACCGTGAAAGATCCCGCACCCTCCAAGCCGGTTTGCGGATTGAAATCAGCCCCACTATCGCTCATCATGAAACTAGATGCAAAAACTAACAGTTATCATGTTTCGAGATAGCCATGCTGAACCTCCAACATCTTGCAAGCTTCGTTACCCTCGAGCAGACGATGAGTTTCACCCAGACCGCCGAACGGTTGGGGATCGGCCAATCGACCGTCAGCCAGCACATCCAGCGGCTGGAAGCGTCGCTCGGCCAAAAGCTGATCGCCCGTGACACCCATCGGGTGCGCTTGACGCCGGAGGGCGAGGCGCTTCTTGGCTATGCCCGCAATATGCTGGATCTCAACAATAAGGTGGCGGCTCTCTTCGGCGAGAGCAGGCTGCGCGGTCGCCTGCGTCTCGGCGTTTCGGAGGATTTCGTCGCAAGCCGTCTCACCGTCATTCTGGAAGAGTTCACGAGGCTTTATCCGCTGGTCGATCTGGAGCTGACGGTATCGCTTTCCGGCGTGCTCTATCAGATGCAGGACAATGGCGAACTCGATGTGGTGCTGGCGAAGCGTCGGCTTGGCGATCAGCTCGGCCATTTCCTTTATCGCGAGCCGTTGATCTGGCTTGCCAAGGACCCGGATGCGATCCTAGCCCGCAAGGAAGCGCTGCCGCTCATCGCCTTCCCGCCGCCCAGCATCACGCGCAAAGCCGCGCAAGAAGCGCTCGATCGGGCTGGCGTTGCCTGGCGGATCGTCTGCACCTGCGGAAGTCTCAGCGGGCTGACGGCGGCTGCCCGCGCCGGCATGGGTGTTCTTGTCCAGCCTCGCAGCATGGCACCGTCCGGCTTGCGGGAGTTACCGCAAGGCAGTCTGCCCTCGCTGGAAGACGTGGAGTTCGTGCTGCAGCCGCGCAAGGGCGCGGATGCAGAACTGGTGCGGGCACTCTCCTCGCTGGTTACGGCGAAGGGGATGGTGCCGGGCAGTTATGCGTGAGCGTGCAGCGCCTTACGCCCGACCGCAAATACGCAGAAACGAATCCACGTCGCTCTCTTCCGTCGCAAAGCTGGTGACGAGGCGGATCAGCTGTTCGTTTTCGCCGACAGGCTGCTGCATGTCGTGCGGAACCGGCCAGTCATAGAAGCTGGCACCGGCATCGCGGGCAGCCTTGGCAGATTGCTTGTCCAGGACGACGAAGAGTTCGTTGGACTGTGTGGGCCAGGCGAGGCGGGCGCTGTTGGAGGCCGAGAGCCCGTCGCGCAGGCGGTTTGCCATGGCGTTGGCATGGGCGGCAAGCTCCAGCCACAGGTCGTTCTGGAAATAGGCGTCGAACTGGGCCGCCATGAAGCGGGTCTTGGAGAAGAGCTGGGCGGAGCGCTTGCGGATGAAGGGCAGGTCTTCTGCCATTTTCGGATCCATGTAGACGATGGCTTCCGCGCACCAGCAGCCGTTCTTCGTTGCGCCGAAGGAGAGGATATCGACGCCGCGCTTCCAGGTCATTTCGGCTGGCGTGGTATCGAGCGCGGTCAGCGCATTGGCAAAGCGCGCACCATCCATATGCAAGGGAACGCCGGCGCTCTTGGCGATTTGCGAGATCGCCGAGATCTCATCGAGATCGTAGATCGTGCCCTGCTCGGTCGCCTGGGTCATGGTCACCAGCATCGGCTGGCCCTGGTGAATGGAGCCGGGCGGAAAGCGGTCGATGGCAGCCTTCAAGTTCTTTGGCACCATTTTGCCGTTTGGCCCTGCCACCGGCATCAGCCGCGAGGCATTGGAGAAGTAGATCGGCGCGCCGCACTCGTCCTCGATCACATGGGCTTCGGAATGGCAAAAGGCGATGCCGCCGGGGCGGGCGACGCTTGCGAGCGCCAGGGAGTTCGCCGCCGTGCCCGTGCCGACGAAGAAGACAGCGACTTCGCGTTCGAAGATTTCATTGAACTTCTTCTCAATCGCCTGGTCCAGTTCGCTGGTGCCGTAAGCGGCGGCAAAGCGGGTGGATTCCTTCATCAGCCGCTCGTTGATGGCCGGGTGGGCGCCAGCCCAGTTATCAGAGGCAAAAATCATCGTCAGCACTTTCAAGCATGTTGCGGGCAGAAATGTCGCGCGGTTGGCACGGTTGGCAAGACTAGGCCCGTGGTTTTACGAGCATATTTCAGCCAAGGCAAATCCGGTAATGAAAGCAATTATTCCGACGCCGGCGGAGAAGAAAATTACGCGTTCCTTTGTTCTGTTGAAATTTCGCGTCACAATGGTTCTCTATAAATTAACGGCATCCCCTTGCGGAAGGTGGGTGTTTCTGTCATTGTTCAGACAGAATTAAGACAGCATTGCTGTCCTAAATTGAAATGCGGAGACGGATTTGGCTTTCAGGATTGAAGCCGGATCGGCCTCCGCCTCTCTGCGTGACACCATGCAACGAGTTTGCAGGAGGGATGAAAATGACCATACGGCTGGAAGGCGAAAACGCCCAAGGACTTCAGACCCTGGCACTTCAGACGAATGACTGTCCGAGCGACGCGCCGATGGCGATCGCGCCTCGCGCCACGATTGGCGGTCTTCCGGCCAAGCAGGGTCTTTACGATCCGCGCAATGAGCACGATGCCTGCGGCGTCGGCTTCGTCGCGCATATGAAGGGTCAGAAGTCGCACCAGATCGTCAAGGACGGTCTCTTCATCCTTGAGAACCTGACGCATCGCGGCGCTGTCGGTGCCGACCCGCTGATGGGTGATGGAGCTGGCATCCTCGTGCAGATCCCCGACCGCTTCTTCCGTGAGGAAATGGCAAAGCAGGGCGTGACGCTGCCCAAGGCCGGCGAATATGCCGTTGGTCACATCTTCTTCCCGCGCGATCCGGAACGCATCGAACATTATAAGAAGGTGATCGTCGATGTGATCGGCGAAGAGGGCCAGCAGTTTCTCGGCTTCCGCGACGTGCCGGTGGACAATGCCTCGCTCTCCAAGGCGGCGGACATTGCCGCGACCGAACCGCATCACGTGCAGGTCTTCATCGGCGCGGGTCGCGAAGCTGCGACCAATGCCGAATTCGAACGCCGTCTGTTCCTGATCCGCAAGGTTCTGTCCAACCGCATCTATGATGCCGGCGGCGGCAAGGAAGCGCAGGATTTCTATCCGGTGTCGCTCTCCTCCTCAACCATCGTCTACAAGGGCATGTTCCTGGCCTATCAGGTCGGCGCTTATTATAAGGACCTCTCCGACCCGCGCTTCGAAAGTGCTGTGGCGCTCGTTCACCAGCGCTTCTCCACCAACACCTTCCCGTCCTGGAAGCTGGCGCACCCATACCGCATGGTTGCCCATAACGGCGAAATCAACACGCTGCGCGGCAACGTCAACTGGATGGCGGCGCGTCAGGCTTCGGTCTCGTCCGAACTCTTCGGCGACGATATTTCCAAGCTCTGGCCGATCTCCTATGAGGGCCAGTCGGATACCGCCTGCTTCGACAACGCGCTGGAATTCCTGGTGCGCGGCGGCTACTCGATGGCCCATGCGGTCATGATGCTGATCCCGGAAGCGTGGGCTGGCAACCAGTCCATGTCGGCTGAGCGCAAGGCGTTTTACGAATATCACGCGGCGCTCATGGAGCCATGGGATGGCCCCGCTGCCGTTGCCTTCACCGATGGCAAGCAGATCGGTGCGACGCTCGACCGTAACGGTCTGCGTCCAGCCCGCTACCTCGTCACCGATGATGACCGCATCATCATGGCTTCCGAAGCCGGCACGCTGCCAGTGCCGGAAGAGCGCATCGTCAAGAAGTGGCGTCTGCAGCCTGGCAAGATGCTGCTGATCGACATGGAAAAGGGCGAGATCATTTCGGATGAGGACGTCAAGCACGAACTTGCCGCCAAGCACCCGTACCGCACCTGGCTCGATCGCACCCAGCTGATCCTGGAAGACCTGAAGCCTGTTGAGCCGCGCGCGCTGCGCCGCGACGTTTCGCTGCTCGATCGTCAGCAGGCCTTCGGCTATACCAGCGAAGACACCAAGCTTTTGATGTCTCCGATGGCGACCACCGGCCAGGAGGCCGTTGGCTCCATGGGTACTGACACGCCGATCTCGGCCATGTCGGAAAAGTCCAAGCTGCTTTACACCTATTTCAAGCAGAACTTCGCGCAGGTCACCAACCCGCCAATCGATCCGATCCGCGAAGAGCTGGTGATGAGCCTTGTGTCCTTCATCGGCCCGCGCCCGAACCTTCTGGACCATCAAGGTGCAGCCCGTGCCAAGCGTCTGGAAGTGCGTCAGCCGATCCTGACCAATGGCGATCTGGAAAAGATCCGCTCCATCGGCCACACGGAAGACCGTTTTGACACCAAGACGCTCGACTTCACCTATGATGTGGAGCGTGGCGCCGAAGGCATGCCGGAAATGCTCGATCGTCTGTGCGAGCGGGCGGAATCGGCCGTTCGCGGCGGTTACAACATCATCGTTCTGTCCGACCGTCAGGTGGGTCCGGACCGCATCGCCATCCCGGCGCTGCTTGCAACGGCTGCCGTCCACCATCACCTGATCCGCAAGGGTCTGCGCACCTCGGTCGGTCTCGTTGTCGAAACCGGCGAGCCGCGCGAAATCCATCACTTCTGCCTGCTGGCCGGCTATGGTGCGGAAGCGATCAACCCCTATCTCGCCTTCGACACGCTGCTCGACATGCACAAGCATGGCGCCTTCCCGAAGGAAGTCTCCGAAGATGAAGTGGTCTATCGCTACATCAAGGCGGTGGGTAAGGGCATTCTCAAGGTCATGTCCAAGATGGGCATTTCCACCTACCAGTCCTATTGCGGCGCGCAGATCTTCGACGCCATCGGCCTGTCGTCGGAATTCATCGAGCAGTATTTCTTCGGCACCGCCACCACCATCGAAGGTGTGGGCCTGAAGGAAATTGCCGAAGAGACCGTGACACGCCACATGGCGGCCTTCGGCAAGGACCCGATCCTTGCCAACACGCTCGATATTGGCGGCGAATATGCCTATCGCATGCGCGGCGAAAGCCACGCCTGGAGCCCGGATTCGGTTGCCACCCTGCAGCATGCCGTGCGCGGCAACAGCCAGGAGCGTTACCGCGAATTCGCCGAGATGGTGAATGACAGCAACCTGCGCATGAACACCATTCGTGGCCTGTTCAAGCTCAAGAGCGCCGAGCAGTCCGGTCGCAAGCCGATTTCCATCGATGAGGTCGAGCCGGCGGTCGATATCGTCAAGCGCTTCTCCACTGGTGCGATGTCCTTCGGTTCGATCAGCCGTGAAGCGCATACCACGCTCGCGATTGCGATGAACCGCATCGGCGGCAAGTCCAACACGGGCGAAGGCGGCGAAGAGTCCGACCGTTACATGCCGCTTCTCAACGGCCAGCCGAACCCGGAACGCTCCGCCATCAAGCAGATCGCCTCCGGCCGCTTCGGTGTGACGACGGAATATCTCGTCAATGCCGACATGCTGCAGATCAAGGTTGCGCAGGGTGCCAAGCCCGGCGAGGGCGGTCAGTTGCCCGGCCACAAGGTGGATGCAACGGTTGCCAAGACCCGCCACTCGACGCCGGGTGTCGGCCTGATTTCACCACCGCCGCACCATGACATCTACTCGATCGAAGATCTGGCACAGCTGATCTACGACCTGAAGAACGTCAACCCGGAAGCCGATGTTTCCGTCAAGCTCGTCTCCGAAGTGGGTGTGGGTACGGTTGCTGCCGGTGTCGCCAAGGCACGCGCCGACCATATCACCGTGTCCGGCTTCGATGGCGGCACGGGTGCATCGCCGCTCACCTCGCTGAAGCATGCCGGTAGCCCATGGGAAATCGGTCTTGCCGAAACTCAGCAGACGCTGGTGCTGAACGGTCTTCGTTCGCGCATCGCGCTGCAGGTGGATGGCGGTCTGAAGACCGGTCGCGACGTCATCATCGGTGCGCTTCTGGGGGCCGACGAGTTCGGTTTCGCCACCGCGCCGCTGATTGCGGCGGGCTGCATCATGATGCGCAAGTGCCATCTCAACACCTGCCCTGTCGGCGTTGCCACGCAGGACCCGGTTCTGCGCAAGCGCTTCAAGGGCACGCCAGAACACGTCATCAACTACTTCTTCTTCGTTGCCGAAGAAGTGCGCGAAATCCTCGCTTCGCTTGGTGTTTCCAGGCTGGACGAGATCATCGGCGCTTCGGAGCTTCTGGAGAAGGATGAGATGCTGGCGCACTGGAAGGCACGTGGGCTCGATTTCAGCCGCATCTTCCACAAGGTGGAAGCGCCGAAGGAAGCGACCTACTGGACCGAGCGCCAGAAGCATCCGATCGACGACATTCTCGACCGCAAGCTGATCGAGAAGTCCATGCCGTCGCTGGAAAACCGCGAGCCGGTGGTCTTCGAAGTACCGATCAAGAACGTCGACCGCTCCGCCGGCGCGATGCTGTCCGGCGCGCTTGCCAAGCGCTGGGGTCATAAGGGCCTGAAGGACGATACGATCCACGTGACGCTGCGCGGCACGGCTGGTCAGTCTTTCGGCGCGTTCCTGGCGCGTGGCATCACCTTCGATCTGGTCGGTGACGGCAACGACTATGTCGGCAAGGGTCTGTCTGGTGGTCGCATCATCGTGCGTCCGCCGGAAAATGCCCGTATCGTTGCGGAAAACTCGATCATCGTCGGCAACACCGTGCTTTACGGCGCGATCACCGGCGAGTGCTACTTCCGCGGCGTGGCCGGCGAGCGGTTTGCCGTGCGCAACTCGGGTGCGATTGCCGTTGTCGAAGGCGTGGGCGACCATGGCTGCGAATATATGACGGGCGGCATCGTCGTGGTTCTGGGTGAAACCGGCCGCAACTTCGCAGCCGGCATGTCCGGCGGCGTGGCCTATGTTCTGGATGAGACGGGCGACTTCGCCAAGCGCTGCAACATGGCGATGGTCGAGCTGGAGCCGGTTCCGGAAGAAGACGACATGCTGGAAAAGCTGCACCATCACGGCGGCGATCTCATGCACAAGGGACGCGTCGACGTTTCCGAGGACATGACACGCCACGACGAGGAGCGCCTGTACCAGATGATCTCCAACCACTTCCACTACACCAACTCCACCCGCGCCAAGGACATCCTTGACCGCTGGAGCGAGTTCCGTCCGAAGTTCCGCAAGGTCATGCCGGTCGAGTACCGCCGTGCGCTTGAGGAAATGGAGCGGCTGAAAATGGGTGTTGCGGCGGAGTAAATCCGCCGCGTGGCAACGGTTCATCGACTGATTTTGCAGCTCATCGCACTCGCCCCACCAGCGGCGATATGGGTAGCCAGCGGCGAAATCAGATTTGAGTTTATCGTGCTGGGGGCGATCATGGGCATCGCTTACTGGTACTGGGGTCCGAGCGGGACCCTGCTTTGATGTGAGGAAAGTAACATGGGCAAGGTTACAGGTTTTCTGGAGATCGATCGTCAGGTTGGCAAGTATCAGCCGGCGTCGGATCGTATTCGCCATTTCCGGGAATTCACCATTCCCATGTCGGATGCCGAGGTGCAGAAGCAGGCCGCGCGCTGCATGGACTGTGGCATTCCCTATTGCCATGGCCCGACCGGCTGCCCGGTGCACAACCAGATCCCCGACTGGAACGATTTGATCTATAACAACAATTGGGAAGAGGCGATCCGCAACCTCCATTCCACCAACAACTTCCCGGAATTTACCGGCCGTGTCTGTCCGGCTCCTTGCGAGGAAGCCTGCACGCTGAACCTCGAAGATGCGCCGGTTGCGATCAAGACGGTGGAACAGGCGATTGCCGACAAGGCCTATGAGCTGGGCTTCATCGTGCCCAAGCCCGCCACTGTCCACACCGGCAAGAAGGTTGCGATCATCGGTTCCGGCCCGTCCGGTCTTGCCGCTGCCCAGCAGCTTGGCCGTGCCGGTCACGAGGTGCATGTCTATGAGCGCGAAACCAAGGCCGGTGGCCTGCTGCGCTATGGCATTCCCGACTTCAAGATGGAGAAGAACTTCATCGATCGTCGCGTAGAGCAGATCAAGGGCGAAGGCGTCACCTTCCATTACGGCGTCAATGTCGGCGTCGACATGAGCGCAGAACAGTTGATGGCCGAGCATGATGCCGTGCTCTATTGCGGCGGCTCGGAAACCCCGCGTCCGGCAGGTATCGGCGGCACGGAGTTCCATGGCGTTCACGATGCCATGCCCTATCTGGTGCAGCAGAACCGTCGCGTCGGCCGCGAAAACATCGACAGCGTCGGCTGGCCTGCCGATCCGATCCTCGCTGGCGGCAAGCATGTCGTCGTCGTCGGCGGTGGCGATACCGCGTCTGACTGCGTCGGAACCGCCTTCCGCCAGGGTGCCGTCAAGGTGACCCAGCTCGACATCCGCCCGATGCCGCCGGAGAAGGAAGACAAGCTAGCCGTCTGGCCCTACTGGGCAACCAAGATGCGCACCTCGTCCTCGCAGGCCGAAGGTGCCGCGCGTGAGTTCCAGGTGGCGACGCTTGAATTTGTCGGTGACGAGGATGGTGTTCTGACGGGCGTGAAGTGCTGCCAGGTGGATGAGCGCCGCAAGCCGATCGCCGGCACGGAGTTCATCATCAAGGCGGATCTCGCCTTCATCGCCATCGGCTTCTCCGGCCCCTTCACCGATAGCATTTTGAAGGAACTGGACGGCAAGCTGACGCTCAACACCGACCGTCGTGGCTCCACCAACGTCGTTGCCAACGATCGTGACTACAAGACCTCGATCGACAAGCTCTGGGCAGCCGGCGACGTGCGCCGTGGCCAGTCGCTGGTCGTCTGGGCCATCCGCGAAGGTCGCCAGGCGGCGCGCGCCATCGACGAAGCCCTGATGGGAAGCTCGGTTCTGCCGCGCTGATCAGCGGCTTACCTGTCAGATTGTCAAACGCCCGGGACATCGTTCCGGGCGTTTGTGTTTTACTCCGCCGCCATGAACCGTTCGCGATAGGCCTGCGGGCTGACGCCGAAGCGGCGCTGGAACAGGCGGCGTAGCGTTTCCTCGCTGCCGAAGCCGGCGCGGCGGGCAGCGCGCGAGACCGGTTGCGCCTGTTCCAAGAGGCGCCTCGCCGTTTCTAGACGCATTTTCTCCAGCGCTTTTACCGGTGTCACGCCGGTTTGCTCGCGGTAGTGGCGGGAGAAACTGCGCAGGCTCATCCCTGCCTTGTCGGCAAGATCACCAAGTGACAAGTCCTGCGTGATGTTTTCCATCATCCAGGCATGCAAGCCGTCGAAGCGACCACCTTCATCCTGAAGCGTAAGGGCCGCGCTGAATTGTGACTGCCCGCCGGGGCGCTTGAGGAAGACGACGAGCTGGCGTGCGACGGCGAGCGCAACATCGCGTCCGAGATCGTTTTCCACCAGCGCCAGTGCCAGATCGATGCCGGCCGTCACGCCGGCGGAGGTCCAGATGCTGCCGTCCTGAATGAAGATCGGGTCGGGATCGAGCCGGACCTTGGGGAAGCGTTTCCGGAACTCGCCACAGCGCTGCCAGTGCGTGACTGCGCGTCTGCCGTCCAACAGGCCGGTGCTGGCCAGCAGAAAGGCACCGCTGCAGACCGAAGCCGTCCGTCGCGCCAGCTTGGAGCGCTCCGCGATCCAGCTGATCAAAGCCTGATCCTCGCAGGCACGGTAGACGCCCCAGCCACCGGGAACGATCAGCGTGTCTATCGGCTGGTCGCTTACGGAAAGGGGAGAAGTGCCGATCGGCAATGCGGAGGAAGTGACGATCGGATTGTCAGCGCCGACTGCGACCGGCTGATAGGGCGCTGGCTTTCCAGCGTGCAGATAGAAATCATTGGTCGAGGCGAAGACCTGCAGGGGGCCGGCGACATCCAGAAGCTGGACGTCCGGGAAAGCTAGAATTTCGATGCGGCGGGTCATTTTGGCCTGAAGCGTGGGATGAATGGCAATCTCGCCAAACGATGCGCGCCTATCATGCTCTCGTCAACAGGAGAGTTCACATGACCTATCGCTTCGGTTTCCTCGTCTTTCCGAATATCCAACAGCTCGATCTGACCGGGCCTTACGAGGTCTTTGCGTCGGCGCAAGACAGCGCGGTGCATCTGGTCTGGAAGGACAAGAGCCCGGTTCGCTCCGTGACCGGGATCAGCTTCACGCCGGATGTCGATTTCGACGATAGCCCGCAATTCGATGTGCTCTGCATTCCGGGCGGCGGCGGCGTCAATGCGCTGCTAGGCGATGAAGAGGTGCTGGAGTTCATCCGCAGCCAGGCAAAGGGCGCGCGCTTCATCACCTCGGTCTGCACCGGTTCGCTGGTGCTTGGCGCTGCCGGACTGCTGAAGGGCAAACGGGCGGCGACGCACTGGAACGCGATGGATTTCCTGCCGCATTTCGGCGCGACGCCCGTTCATGAGCGCGTGGTGAAGGACGGCAATCTGATCACCGCTGGCGGTGTGACCTCCGGTATCGATTTCGGTCTTTCGCTTCTGGCCGAGTTGATGGGCCGGGAGGAAGCCGAGATCGTGCAACTGTCGCTGGAATATGCGCCGGCGCCGCCCTTCCACTCGGGCACCCCGCAAGAAGCGTCGCCCGATGTCCTGGAAAAGGCGAAAGGTCGGATCGCGCGTTCGCGTCAGGAACGGGAACGGCTGGTCGCCCAGATCGCTCGATAGCGGCGGCTTACCAGCGCATGCCCACAAAAAAACGGCCCCCGTGCATCTGCGCGAGGGCCGTTTTCCACATGTGTGGACATCAATGCTTGTTCTTGTGGCTCTGCTGGCCGGCCTTCATGTGCTGCTCCGGCGAGCCGCCCTGCTTGCCGCTGCTCTTGCTGTCCGCTGAGGACTTGGAAGATGCGCTGCGGGTTGACTTGTCGTCGCTGTTCTTGTGCGACTGCTTGCCGGCTTTGACGTGCTGTTCGTGCGTGCCACCTTGATTGGCCATGACGGTATACTCCTCATATCCATCTTTTTAAGCAAGGCCTCATGCCTTGCCGGGCGTTAACACGAGGCCAGCATTGATCGTTCCGATTTTAATATTTCGTGAAGACAAAGATCGTCGTTCGGGTAGCCGACTACCGGTTTTCTCGCAAAACGTTCATTTCGCGGCGGTTTCATCCTTTGGCGGCATGCGATAATCATCCACGCGGCCAAGCGGCGCATCTTCCATCAGCCCGCGCTTCGTCAGTCTTTCGCGTGGTGTTTCGACGACGGAGAATTTCGCAGGCGCCTGCTTGCCACCCAGCAGCGCGTCGCCACCGTCGAGGTCAGGGTCGGTCAGGCTGATCGGTTGGGTGCGCACCTGCTGCGCATCGATGCCGAGAGCGGGCAGCGAGGTGAGGGAGGGCAGGTTGCTGCCGTCCAGCGTGCCGAGGCCGGGCTCGGCACCATCCAGATGGCGGCGGACGAATTTTTCCACATAGAAGGCAAGCTTCTGCTTGCCGGCCTGCGTCATGCCGATGCCATCCGCTTCACGCAGACGGGCCTGCTGGCCGTTCACATCATAGCCGGTGGTCACGTATTTGCCGCCCTCATCGACGAAGCCATCCCAGACATCGACGAACTCGCCGCCGAGCTTTTCGATATGGCTGCGGTAAAGCCGGTTGAAGCCGACGAAGTCGGCCGTCAGCGATGGCGACTGGAAGGCGGGCAGGCCAACCCAGAGCACCGGCACCTGCTGGCGCTTGGCAAGCGTGATCAGCGCATCGATGCGCCGCTCATATTCCTTGAACCAGATCTCGCTACCGTATTTCTCCTTGGTGCCGCCAATGTCCATGGCCTGACGGTCGTTGGAACCCATCATGATGATGATGGTGGCGGGCTTGGTGTCCTTGATGAATTGCGGAAGATTGGCGAACCAGTCGTAGTAATCGGAGCGCACGAGGCCGGATGAGCCATTGGCGCGGACATCGATGGCAATGCTTGCCGAGGTCTCGAAGGTGGAGACCAGTGCCTCGCCCATGGCGCCGGCGAGGAAATCGCCGACGACGAGAACACGTCGGGCATTCTCCAGCTTCTCAACGGGTGCGGGCTTGGCGGTGCGCATCTGCACCACCGAGGGTGTGCTGCGGGGTGCGGGAGGCCTGGTGACGGAGCGGCTGGAATTTTGCCGCTGCGGCGCTGCCTGCCGGCGCTGCTCGCGGCGTTCGGGCGCATAGAGACGATCATTATACTGGTTGGGGCCGCCGAAGAGCATTTCCATCAGCGTGCGGCGCTCGCGATACTCCTGCGCAATGGCAGGTGCCGTCCAGGAGGGCAGGCTGAATGTCACGACAAGAAGCGCGACTCTGCCGCGCTTCATGATCTTTGCAAAGGGTCCTGCTTCTCTTGTGGTCATGGCGTGATGTTCCCGAGACGGTCCCATTGATTATATTCTAATGTACGAGGCTCGTCAGGACTTTTATCCGCTAGGCGATCGGTTGCCCGATCAGTTACGAAGCGCTCTCAGCAAGGTCTGCGATGGCTCGCCGTCATTTTGCAGGCCCATGCGCTTCTGGATGGCGCTGATCGCCGCTTTCGAGCCGGAGCCGAAATTGCCGTCGATTTCGCCATCATAATAGCCGAGTTCCTTCATGCGCGTCTGGAGCTCGAACTTCTCCTTGATGTCGAGCGTGCCATTCGGGCGCGGCCACTTCTGCTGCATCCCGCCGAAACCGGCAATCTCGTCGGCCAGAAGGCCGACGGCCAGCGCGTAGCTGTCCGACGCGTTGTAGCGCTTGATGGTGAAAAAGTTCTTGGTCATCAGGAAGCCCGGACCGTTCGAACCACCTTCGAGCTTCAGCGTCGCGCGGTCCGAACCGCGCGGGAAACCCTTGCCATTGGGGCGGAAGAAGCCGAGCTTCTGCCATTCGGCCAGGCTCTTCGTCTGGTCCGCATAGCGCGCACCACCCGCAGGCACCGCCGTCTCGTAACCCCAGGTGCGGCCGGGCTCCCAGCCGTTCTTGGCCAGAAGATTTGCAGCGGTTGCCAGCGCATCCGGCACGGAATGCCAGATGTCGCGCTTGCCGTTACCGTCGGCATCGACCGCATAGAGCAGGTAGCTCGTCGGGATGAACTGGGTGTGGCCCATGGCGCCCGCCCAGGAGCCGGTCAGCTGCTTTGGCGTCACATCACCGGACTGCAGGATCTTCAGTGCGGCAATCAACTGAGTGCGGGCAAACTTGGCCCGCTTGGGATCGGAATAGGCGAGCGTTGCCAGTGCCTGGGGAATATTGTGCAGGCGTTCGGGCTTTTCCAGCACCGCGCCGTAATTGGATTCCATCGACCAGATGGCGAGGATGACGTGCTTGTCGACGCCGAAATTGCGCTCGATCCAGTTGAGCGTCGTGGCGTGCTTCATCTTCATCTCGCGGCCGATGCGCACCGTATAGGGGTTCACGCGGCTATCGAGATAATCCCATATCTGAGTAGTGAATTCTGGCTGGAAGGTTGCCTTGCGCAGCGCGTCCGGATCAGGTTCAGTCACGCCTGCAAAGGCTTTCTGATAGGTCGCGCGCGAAATGCCTTCCTTGGCGGCTGTGGCATAGAACTGGTTGATCCATTGTTTGAAACCCGCATCTGCACTTGCAGTGACGGGCGTCAAAGCAATGGTCAGGCCTGCGAGTGCCACGCAGCCAAATTTACGGACGCCGGAAAGGATCATCTTTTTCATCGTCAGTCTTTCGTTTCTCTCGAATGTCAGTTCGATTGCGAGATACGCATCGGGCTTCACGATGGGGTACCAAATTAAAGTCAACAAATTCTTTACCATTAACGATAGGTAAGGTCACGCTTTGCAAAAACTTGCCACTTTTGTCATAACAAGTTCGTGTGCGTTACTTAAATGCCGTTGAAATCTCTGAGGAGGGATGTGTGGTAGAAAAAAAGAAAATTCGGAAAGCGGTCTTTCCGGTGGCTGGCCTTGGCACCCGTTTCCTGCCGGCAACCAAAGCTGTTCCGAAGGAAATGCTCACCGTCGTTGACAAGCCGGTCATCCAATATGTGGTGGACGAAGCGGCTGAGGCTGGTATCGAGCATTTCGTATTCGTGACCGGACGCGGCAAGGGCGTGATCGAAGACTATTTCGATATCCAGTTCGAACTGGAGCAGATGCTGCGCGAGCGTAACAAGAACGCCGAACTGACGCTGCTGACGAACATTCTGCCCAAGGCCGGTACGGCCAGCTTCACCCGCCAGCAGGTTCCGCTCGGTCTTGGCCATGCGGTCTGGTGCGCCCGTGACATCGTCGGCGACGAGCCTTTTGCCGTTCTTCTGCCCGACATGATCATGACCGGCGACAACAAGTCCTGCCTCAAGGGCATGGTCGAGCTCTATGATCAGAGCGGCGGCAACGTTCTGGCGGTCGAAGAATGCGCACCGGAACTCGCCCATCGTTACGGCATCGTCGCGCCTGGCGAAGAGATCGGCAACGGTTTCCGCATCACCGACATGGTGGAAAAGCCTGCCAAGGGCACGCAGCCATCGAACTACTTCATCAACGGCCGCTACATCCTTCAGCCGGAAATCTTCACGCTTCTGGAAACGCAGGAGCGCGGTGCCGGCAATGAGATCCAGCTGACCGACAGCATGCTGAAGCTCTTGAAGCAGCAGGATTTCACCGCCTATCCGTTCCGCGGCGAGACCTACGACACAGGCGCCAAGGATGGCTTCATTCTGGCAAACCTGGCTTTCGCCCTGCAGCGCGAGGACATCCGTCCGCTGATCGAAGGCCCGCTGAAGGACATCATCGCCAAGATGGGCTGATGACGAGATCGCTCTTGCCCTGCCATGTCGGACTTGGTCTCAGGTGGCGGGGGAGGCATCGGTTCTAAAAAACGTCAATCCCGGCCTCGTGCCGGGATTTGTTTTTGTGGCATAGGCCCACACTTGTCAGGTGTAATGGTCGGGCTCGCGGACCTTCCATAAGGCTATGAAAGCTTGACCCACTGCTGGCCGGGTTCGTTTGCGAAGTGCGATTTATGTCGCTGATAAAGCTCCTCATTCCTATGCTTGTCGCAGAAATCCAGTCAGACCAAGTCTTTGGTCTGAAAAGACCTTTCTCGCCGCGCAGACGCGCGTCTGCTGGATTTCTGTGACAAGCGCGGGAATGAGGGTGCAAACGATAGCTATGGCTCATTAAACCGGACAGCAGTGGGTCAAGCTGAAGGATCACCCTGACAGCACCAACATCCTATCGCTTGAGCGTCAGGCCAGCACCGATGCGCCAATTGTGGTTGTTGGTCACGGGCGTGGTGTCGTAGCTGACGTCGGTGGTGAAATCGAGGTAGCGGTTGATGTTCCAGGTCAGGCCGGCGCCAAGCGTATATTTCGTCTCGTCCCTGATGCTGGAGGTCTGGAAGTTGCGGTGTTCCAGTCCGGTCGTCAGCCGTGCCACGAGGTCATAGCGCAATTGCTGGATCAGGCCGACGGTCAACTGACGCGTCACCCAGCCGCCCTCCGGGCCGCCGGCAAAGTCTTCTATGTCTGTCTTCAGGCCGAAGTTGACGTCCGTTCCGCGCATCGGCGACCAGGTGAGGGTGCCATCGGTGGTCAGCGCGTTGACGGAAGCCAGGCGGCTATCGTCATAGTCGCGCCTCAGAAGACCGACGGCGACTTCGCCGCGCCACTTCTCGCCAAGATCGATCTGCGTTCCGACCTTCGCGCCATAGGAGACGGAGGAGCGCTGATAGCCGGTTCTGTCTGTCTTCTGGTCGTAGGAGCTGAGCGCCCCTGTCGCTTCCAGGAAGGGAATGAGGGCGGGCGACACTTCGTAGCCGACACGTCCGCGGATGGCCACGCCTGCGCGATCGCGATCGGAGAGGCTGATCGGCTGGCCGTTAAGGCCCTTGGCGTCGGTATAGACGGTGCGCGACAGATCGAGTGCGGCGAGCGTCTTGACGAGGGCGACATTGTGCTCGACCGACGCGCCAGTGGTGAAGAGGTGCTCGCCACCCTGCACCGCCGCACCGGTAATGGCGTTCGGATCGGTGGTGTCCTCGCGGCTGAAGGTGTAGCCGGCTTTCAGCCTGGCTGTCGTCTGGTCGGCCAGATCGAGCCTCAGTTCGGCCTGCACATTGGCGCTCGGACTTTCGCCCGCGCTGCTGCCGCCGAGATTGCGCTCATAGATCCCTTCGCCGGTGACGGTGAGCGCGTGGCGAGACCAGTCGCTCGTCAAGGTGCCGCGAATGCCGGTCGCCAGATAATTGCGGTTGGTCGATCCTGTGGCGAATGTCTTGTTCTCGTGGTTGATCGTCTGGCTGATGGACGGGCGCAGCGTCAGTGTGCCGATGCGGATGCCGGGCGCGGTGCCATCATCGATCGCAACCTTTTCACCGCCATCGAGCGTCGTCTCATAGGTGTTTTCCCGCCGATCGACCGGCTCAATCGCCTCATCGACAGGCTCCGCCACGGCGCTGCCAGGATCGACGCTCGTGCGCGTACCGTTTGTGGTCGTGGTGCCGGTGGTTGGTCTCGGCGTCGGAACGACGGTCGCGGCAGGCGTCGGGTTCTGACCGGAGGCTGGATCGTTGGCATAAGGGTCGGCGCTTTGCAGCCCGGCAGGCTGCACCGGCGTGTTCCGATCCGTATTCTGTCCGGCATTCTGGCCCGTGTTCTGGCCTCTATTCTGCCCGAGCGTCTGCGCTTGCGCGGGCAGGGGCAACGCGAGGGAGAGAGACGCGCACAGCGACAGGCAGGCCGGCAGAGCGGCGGCTGCTCTGCGCAACGTCTTTTGACGTAGCGCGGTGCTGTGAGAGGTCATGCGTTTCACCCGGTTCGGTATCTTGGTTACTCAAAGGTAAAATCGCATGGTTAATATCTGGTTGATTATGCGCCTTCTTTCGGCTGATCATCAGGGGTAGGAGCGGATTTCGCCAATGGACAGGCAAAGGCGAAAATAGTAACAGTCCCGCCATGACCACGAGATCTGCTGCCCTGACCGAAAACAACGCCATCGAGTCTGCGCTGAGAACCGTTTCGATCGAGCGGAACGGGCTGGCGGCGCTGGAGACTGCGCTTTCCGAAGAGCTTGGCGACGCCTTTGCCAAAGCCGTCGATGTGATCGGCAACATCACCGGGCGGCTGATCATCACTGGCGTTGGCAAAAGCGGCCATATCGGTGCCAAGCTTGCGGCGACCTTTGCCTCCACCGGCACGCCCGCCTTCTTCGTGCATGCAGCAGAAGCCAATCATGGCGATCTTGGCATGATCGGTGGCAATGATGTGGTGCTGGCGATCTCCAAGGGCGGCGAGAGTGCCGAGCTTCGCAGCATCATCAATTACACCCGCCGCTTTGCCATTCCGCTGATTGCGCTGACCTGCGCCAAGGGCGGATCGTTGGCGAAAGCCTCCGATATCGTGCTTCTGATGCCGGATGAGGAAGAAGCCTGCCCGCACCGGCTGGCGCCGACCACCTCCACCTTGATGCAGCTTGCCCTTGGTGATGCGCTGGCGATCGCGCTTCTGGAAGCACGTAAGTTCACTGCAGGCGATTTTCGCGTGTTTCATCCCGGCGGAAAGCTCGGTGCCAGCCTGACGCTTGTCGGCGACATCATGCACACCGGCGAGCGCGTGCCGCTGGTGGCGCAGGGCACTCCGATGGCCGAGGCGATCCGGGTTCTGGCGCAGAAGCATTTCGGCTGCGTGGCAGTGCTGGATGAAGATGGCCGCCTTTGCGGCATCGTCACCGAGGGCGACATGGCGCGCAATCTGACGCGCAATCTGGCGGAACTGACGGTGGACGACATCATGACACGCACGCCGAAGACCGTGACGAAAGAGGTTCTGGCGACGGCGGCACTCGCCACGCTCGAGAAGCACCATATCGGCTCGCTGATCGTCATCGATGCCGAGAACCGGCCGATCGGCCTCGTTCACTTCCACGATCTGCTTCGGATCGGCGTGGCCTGATCTATGCTATCGCAGGCTTGCGTCTGTTGCCGTAAAGGGTGAGCACGAGACCCGCTGCGACAATCAGCGTCGCCCCCATCACGGTTTGGGGGGTGGGCACGTCTCCAAATATCAGAAAGCCGAGGATGCTGACCCAGATGAGGCTCTGATATTCCAACGGCGCCAGCAGAGACGCCGGCGCAAGACGATAGCCTTCCAGGAACAGCATCTGCGCGAGCACGATCTCTATCCCCAGTATCACGCACATGCCGATTTCGAACCAACTGGCGGGCATGGTCCAGTCCATCAGCAGGCCGCTGACCAGACAGAAGACGAGCCCCGTCGTCAGCAACTGCGCCTGCGTGCTCTCCCTGGTCGCCGCCTTGCGGGTATAGACAACCGTAAGAGCCCAGAACAGGCCGGAAGCAAAGGCAAGGAGCGTTGGCGCGAGGTTGAGGGACCCGGCCGGGTTGGCGGCGATCACCGTGCCGATCATCCCCATGACAACCGCTGCCCAGCTTGCCCTTCCGACCTTTTCGCCGAGGATCGGTATGGAGAGGACGACGATGATCAGCGGGGCTGTGGCGTAAAGCGTCGTAACCTGTCCAAGCGGCATAAGCTTGGCCGCGGCGAAGAAACAGAAGGTGCAGGCGATTTGAAACAGCGCCCTCAGCGCCGTCGCCCACTTATAGGGGCTCTTGATGACCTCCCGGCACGCGGCAGGCTTTATCAGGAGGGTGGCAACCACCATCACGAAGCTGCGGATGAAGATGAGCTGCCATACGCCGAACAGGTCTCCCATCCACGCCATCGTGGCATAGTGCAGTGAGTACATCATGTAGGAGCCGCAAACCAGGATGATGCCGAGTGCGGTTTTCTCGCGGGTGATGGTCACCGCTGACGGCGCGGCGTCTTCTTCGTGCACCTGCAGACATTGCGGCGCGGCAGGACCTTCGCGAGGGGTGCTGGGTATGATGGTTTCATTTGACATCGGCCACCCACAAACCCCTTAATGCCTCAATATGAATCAGATAGTAGACCGGTCGTCTAGTTATGGCTCGAGAGAATGCGACACGACACAAGCTTATTTGCGAAGGGCTGAAAGGCCTTATGGCGCATGGCTATGAGGGGGTGGGTATAGGGCCTATCCTTGCCAGTGCGGATGTCCCAAAGGGATCGTTCTACCACTTCTTCAAGAGCAAGGACGATTTCGTCGGCGCAATCATCGAGCATTACGCCGAGATTTGGGACGCGCGGCGCAAAGACATCTTTGCCGATGAGAGGCTGAGTTCGCTGGAACGTCTCGATGCCTATCTTGCGGTGCTGGAAGGTACGATCCAGGAAGAGCACCCAGCAGGCGGTTGTCTGCTTGGCGTCTTGGGACAGACCATTTCAGGCCGAAGCACCATGCTGCGGGCGAAGCTCGCTGAGGCTTACCGTTCCTGGGAAAACAGCATCGCGGGTCTTCTTCAGGAGGCGGAGAAGGCTGGAGAGTTGAGGGCGGGTGTCGAGCCGCAAATGGCTGCCGTGGAGCTGATCGACGCTTATGAAGGTGCGATCATCCGCGTCAAGCTCAACGACGATCTGGAAGCCTTTGCGCGGTTTCGAAAATTGGCGATCGCCAAATTGCGTCGTGACCGCGATGAGCAGGTCCGCAGCGCATAGAGCCAGCCGAAGGCGACAAATCGGTCGGCACTCGCCTTACGTCATCGCCCGAGAGCGTTTCCTTACAACACCGAAACGCGCTGGTAGCTTAACCCATTGAACGGCGTCAGCGCTTAAGCCTTCTCCACCGTCAGGGTGCGGCCATGGGCCGAGGCGATGCGCACGCGTGTGCCGGCGGGCTGGTCGGTGCCTTGCACGGGCCACCAAGTGTCATCCAGACGAATGCGGCCGCGGCCTTCGGTGATCGGCTCCTGAAGGGTTGCCGTGCGGCCGATGAGGCTTGCCTCGCGCTGGTTGAGGAAGGGTTCGTCGGTTGTCGCGTGCTTGCGGTCGTAGTAGCGGCGACCGGCAATGGCGAAGACGACGGAAAGTGCTGCAAAGAGCAGGAGCTGGATCTGCCAGCCCCAGAAGCCCATGTCCCACAGCGCCAGAGACAGCGCGCCGACCACCAGTGCAGCCGCGCCGATCCAGATCAGGAAAACGCCGGGGGCCGCCAGCTCCGCCACCAGCAGGATGGCCGCCAGCAGCCACCAGCTCCAGGGACCGAGATCGGCGACGAGTTTCTGGATCATGTCACTTGTCCGTCGGGCCGGCGAAAGGGTTGGGAACGGTCACGTTGATCGTCTGGCCGCTGGGGCGGTTGGATGGCGGAACGGAGGAACGGCCTGTCGTGGCGCGTGGAGCAGGCGGCGGTGTCGTGCCGTCATTGTCCCTGCCGAAGACCTCACGGGCAATGGCGCCGATGCCGCCGAGCGAGCCGATCAGCGAGGAGGCTTCCATCGGCATCAGCACGATCTTGGAATTGGTCGCCTTGCCGATATCGGCCAGCGCCTCGGTGTATTTCTGGGCGATGAAGTAGTTGATGGCGTGGATATCGCCGGCGGCAATCGCTTCCGAGACCATGCGGGTCGCATTGGCTTCGGCTTCTGCCAGACGTTCACGCGCCTCGGCATCGCGGAAGGCGGCTTCGCGCTGGCCTTCTGCTTCCAGAATGGCCGATTGCTTGGCACCTTCGGCGCGCAGGATCTGCGCATTACGCGAACCTTCGGCCTCCAGGACCTGAGCGCGCTTCTCACGCTCGGCTTTCATCTGGCGCGCCATGGACGTCACAAGATCCTTCGGCGGCGCGATATCCTTGATTTCGATGCGGGTCACCTTGATGCCCCAAGGACCCACGGCTTCATCGACGACACGCAGCAGGCGGTCATTGATCGCATCGCGGTTGGACAGAAGCTCGTCGAGATCCATGGAGCCCATGACGGAACGAATGTTGGTCATGGTCAGGTTCTGGATGGCGAATTCCAGATTGGCGATCTGGTAAGCGGCCTGGGCGGCGTTCAGCACCTGATAGAAGGCCACCGCATCGGACGACACGCTGGCATTGTCCTTGGTGATGACTTCCTGGGTCGGAATATCCAGCACCTGTTCCATCACATTCATCCGTGCGCCGATCCGCTCGATGAAGGGGGTGATGATGTTGAGGCCGGGTTCCAGCGTGCGGGTGTAGCGGCCAAAGCGCTCCACTGTATAGCGGTATCCCTGCGGCACGGTCTTGATACCGGCAACCAGCGTCAGGATGACAAGAACAACCGCCGCAATGACAAAAATATCGAAACCGCTCGAGTCCATTCCTGCTCTCCTGTTCAATCACCGGGCGAAAGAGAGGGCGGGATCAGACCCAGCCCTGCAACTCCTTGCGCACAACTTTTTCGAGAACCCGCATACCATCCGCACTGTCGTTGAGGCAAGGAACATGGGTGAACTTCTCGCCGCCATGGTGGAGGAAGCTCTCGCCCGCTTCGCCGGCAATTTCTTCCAAAGTCTCAAGACAATCGGAAACGAAGCCGGGGTTCATGACGGCAATGCGCTTGACGCCTTCGCTTGCGAGCTTCTCCACCGTCTTGTCGGTATAGGGCTGCAACCACTCTTCCGGTCCAAAGCGGGATTGGAAGGTGATGAGGAAGCGGTCCTTGTCCAGCCCCAGCTTTTCGCGCAGCAGGCGACCGGTCTTCATGCACTGGCAGTGATAGGGATCGCCCTTCCTGAAATAGGATTGCGGAATGCCGTGGAAGGACGCAATCAGCTTTTCCGGCTCCCAATCCAGTGTGGCCAGATGGGCCTTCACCGAGCTGGCCAGAGCATCGATGTAGGTTTCGTCATCGTGATAGGGCGGCACGGTACGAAGTGCGGGCTGCCAGCGCATCTTCATCAGATGCTCGAAGGCCTTGTCGTTGACGGTGGCCGTGGTCGCGGCGGCATATTGCGGGTAGAGCGGGAAGAGCAGGATCTTCTCGCAGCCCTCGGCCTTCAGCGCATCGATCTTGGACGCGATCGAGGGCTGGCCATAACGCATGCCCCAATCGACCACCACATTCGGCAGGTCGGTCAGCGCCTTCGCCATCAGCTCGGACTGGTTGCGGGTATAGGTGCGCAGGTAGCTTTCGTTCTTCTCGTGGTTCCAGATTTCCTCATAGGCCTTGCCGACTTTTTGCGGGCGCTTGTTCAGCACGATGCCGTAGAGGATCGGGTACCAGAAGACGCGCGACCACTCGATCACGCGCTTGTCGCTCAGGAACTCCGCGAGGTAGCGGCGCATGGATTTGTAATCCGTGCCATCCGGTGTGCCGAGATTGACGAGAAGAACGCCGACCTTGCCGAAGGAAACCTTCGGATGGTCCTTGGGCAGGTGGCTTGCGGGGAAAGCGGTGATATCTGCGGCCATTAACTTGTCCTGAACTCTCATGAATCGCGGAAGACTACGTCCGCTTTGATCTCTTGGATCAATCTTTAGACCATCAATCCCCTGATCTGAATTGATTTTTGACAAAGCGCGCGTGGCATATCAGCGCGATGCGGAATGATTGAGCGGTTGACGCCCCGTTGCGAGGGCCGCGACCTTGGCATTGTCCCTTCCGGGCACTCGTAAGCCGGTGGAAAGATGGATCCTCGGGTCAAGCCCGAGGATGACTCGGAGGAGGGGTTGAATCCCGCTTGGCAAAATCGGCGAAACAGGCAATCCGGTTAAAGATCCCAGGATCGGCGGATGGTCCATTGTGAATCTCGGACGACGAAAACCTCTCGACCGTCACCCTCGGGCTTGAGCCGAGGATCCATCTTTTCAACGACTTAATGCTTGTGGCATCAAAGCCGAGCGTGGTGATAGCAAACATACAGCTCAGATCATAAAACCAAAAGCCGGCCCGCAATGCGAACCGGCTCTTGTCATCCATCAACCAAAGATCAGTTGGCCGGAATGGTCAGCTCTTCACCCACCTCGATGTGGTTTGGACGACGCAGCTCATTGGCTTCGGCGATCTTCTTCCAATCGATGCCCTTGCCGTATTTTTCTTCGGCGATCTTCCACAGCGAGTCGCCCTTGGTGACGACATATTTTGCTGCCGCGGTGGCGGCTGCCGGTGCGGATGGCGTTGTTGTGGAAGGAGCTGCAGGTGCGGCGGTAGACGGCGCTGGTGTGGCCGGTGCTGGAGCTGCCGGTGCTGGCGTGGCGGGAGCCGGGGTAGCAGGAGCAGCAGGAGCCTGAGCCGTGGTGGCCGGAGCAGGTGCTGCCGGTGCCGGTGCGGCGGGCTGCTTTGGCGGGGCGACGTAGCCGGCAGGCGTTGCGTCTACGATACGGCCATCGGTATAGGGCTTGTAAGGGCTGTGCGCGCCGATATAGGCGGCGACCGCATCTTCCAGGCTCGGTCCGAAGTCATAGGGGTTGATCGCCTTGGTGGCGAAGGTCTTGAAGCCGTCGCCGCCGGTGCGGGTGTAGTTGTTGGTCACGACGCCATAGGTCTTTTCCGGGTCCAGCTTGACGAAGTTGTCGCCTTCCTTGACCTCGACGGAGACGATGCGGCTTCCAGCAGGCTTCGAGCGGTCGAAGGTGTATTTCAGGCCGGACGCCTGAACGAAGCGACCTGCACCTTCCTCGATCTGGCTTGCGCCGTTTTCAAGTGCGGCCTGCAGGTCCGCACCCTTGATCTGGAAGGTAGCGATGGAATTCTGGAACGGCAGTACCGTCAGAACCTCGCCCATGGTTACCGGACCGGCATCAATGGAGGCGCGAAGACCGCCACCATTCTGGATGGCGATGGTGATGCCCTGATCCTTGACGCGATCAAGCAACGCATCGGCAACAAGATTGCCCATTGTGCATTCCTTGACGCGGCAAACCTCGCGCGAACCGTCAATTGCAGCTTCGCTGACGCCGATCTCCTTCTTCTTCATTTCTTCCAGCGGCGCGGCCAGTTCCGCCACGCGCTTGTTGAAACCTTCATCCTGCGCCACGGCGGCATCCAGCAGCTTCGGCGCGCCGGTTGCGGATTTCACCACGCCGTTGTCGTCGAAGGTGACGGAGAGATCGCCGAGATATTTGGAATAGGCATAAGCGGTGACGACAGGCACATCGACACCGGACGGGTTCTTGACGAGCGTCGGGTAGGGACCGGCAGCCTTCGGATCGGTGCTGGAAAGCAGCGTGTGGCTGTGGCCACCGACGATCACATCGATGCCATCCACTTCTCTGGCGATTTCCTGGTCGCGCACATAGCCGACGTGGGAGAGCAGCACGATCTTGTTGACGCCCTGATCCTGAAGTTCCTTCACCGCGCCCTTGAGGTAGGTGACTTCGTCTTCGAAGGAGACCTTGTCACCCGGCGAGGAGGTTTCGCCGGTGTCGGTGGCGAGAACGGACACCACGCCCACCTTCTGGCCGCCCATTTCCTTGACGACGTAGCCCTTGAACTTATCCTTCAGTTCGGAGCCATCGGCAATCTTGGTGTTGCCGGAAATGATCGGGAACTTGACGGCGTTGATCAGCTTCAGAAGTTCTGCCGGGCCGTCATCGAACTCATGGTTGCCGATCGCCATGGCGTCGAAGCCGATGCCGTTCATGAATTCGGCAACCGGTCCGCTTTTGTACTGCGTGTAGAACAGCGAGCCCTGAAACTGGTCGCCGGCATCAAGCACGAGAATATTGGCGTTCGGTCCAAGCTCGGCGCGGCGCGCATCGATCGCACCCTTCACGCGGGCGATACCACCGAAGCATTCCTTCTTTTCTGCGTCGGCAGCCGAGCAGGTGGAGTCAGATTTGTTGATGGGCTCGATGCGGGAGTGAAGATCGTTGATGTGCAGGATGTTGAGTTGATAATCGGCGAGTGCTGCGCCTGCCGAAAGAGCGACCACGGAGGCGGTCATCAGGCCAAATCTCAAAATCCTGTTCATCAGTCTCTCTCCAGTTGATGTCGTGCTTTTCGTTTCAGACCGTCCACATTCACAGCTAATGCAACACTGTGACAGCCATTCGAAGGCATGTTTCCATCTTGAAGCATCTGCCGCAAGTAGAATTCTTGTGGTGGAGAGACAATAAAAAACGCGCGCTACACGCGCGCGTTGAATAAGAGATCGCTCTTTATTCGGTGGGGCCTCTCGGCTCAGCCCTGGCGGTTCAGGGTGAACTGGCTGTTGGTATCCGTCGTGCAGTTCAACTGACCGGGGGAAATCAGGGCGCAATTGACGCGCGACTGGGTGTTGCGCACCAGCGAGGTCATGTTGATCTCATAAAGGGTGGGAGAGATCGCCACGTAGGTTCCGGATGCCAGAAGCGTGTTGGTGTCGGAGGAACGGGTGGAGAAGGACCCGTTCTGGAACGTGGAGACGATGCCGTTACGGTCGATCCAGCGGCCATCCACTGCGGGGCGCTGCGAAATCGACGGCATGGGCCGCATGGGGCTTGAGGCTGGAGCACAAGAAGAAACGGCAACTGCAGCCAACAGCAAGGCAACACTTGTCTTGAAATACATTATTCTTTTCTCCTGCGATTCTTCAGCCAATGGTTAATGACCATGGCGCGAGTTCCGGTTTATTGCAAGCGAACGACAGGCGATACACACCGGTTCCGGCATCGCACGACAAAACCGCAAGCGTGGCAAAACTGCATCAATGCGCAGCGGGACGCGCTCAGGGTTGGCCTGAGCGCCGTCCTTCCGTCAGGGCTCAGCGCACCAAAATGTTGCGGAACTGCCAGGGGTCGTCCTTGTCGATATCGTCCGGGAAGAAGCCGGGACGACCGTCCAGCGGCGTCCAGTCGGTGTAATGGCCTTCCACAGGGCCGAGATAGGGCTTCTGGATTTCGAGGCAGCGGCGATAATCCATCTCGTCAGCCTCGACGATGCCGACCTCCGGATTTTCCAGCGCCCAGACCATGCCGGCCAGAACCGCGGAACTGACCTGAAGACCGGTGGCATTCTGGTTGGGGGCAAGCTTGCGTGCCTGTTCGAGTGTCAGGCGCGAGCCATACCAGTAGGCGTTCTTCTCATGGCCGTAGAGGAGCACGCCGAGTTCATCGGCGCCATCGACCAGTTCGTCCTCCGTCAACACATGCTGCACGGCTTGCGCCTGTCCGCCATTGCCGAACATTTCATAGAGGGACAGAACCGCGTCGTTGCAGGGGTGGTAGGCATAATGGCAGGTGGGGCGGAAGGCGACCTTGTCATCCTCATCGCGCACGGTGAAGTAATCGGCAATCGAGATCGCCTCGTTATGGGTGACGAGCAGGCCATATTGTGCGCCATGCGTCGGGCACCATGTGCGCACGCGGGTATCGGCACCGGGCTGCTCCAGATAGATGGCGGCCTTCGATCCCTTCTTGTGCTTCCGGGCGTTTTTCGGCTTCCACGTTTCGTGGCTGCCCCAACCCAGTTCGGCGGGCTGCAAACCTTCGGCGATGAAGCCTTCCACCGACCACGTGTTCCAGAAGGTGCCGAAGGGTTTTGGTTCGCGGGCGCGCTGCGTGTCGCGCTCGGCCACATGCACGCCCTTGACGCCCAGGGTCTGCATCAGCTTTGCCCAGCCTTCGCGGTCGCCGGTTTTCGGCTCCTCGATCTCAACGCCCATATCTTTCGCCAGATTGACGAGCGCCTGCTTGACGAACCAGGAAACCATGCCGGGATTGGCGCCACAGGTGGAAATGGCCGTCGTGCCGCCGGGGTGTTTTTCCTTGGCTTTCAGCATGGTCTGGCGCAGCCGGTAATTGGTGCGGGCGGAATTGTCGGCCTTGTCGTCGAAGTAAAAGCCCGGCCATGGCTCAACGACGGTGTCGATATAGAGCACGTCATGCTTGCGGCAGAGCTTCATCAGATCGACGGAGGACGCATCCACCGACAGGTTGACGCAGAACCCGCCCTTGCCGCCTTCGACCAGCGGCGTCATCACGTCCTTGTAATTATCCTTGGTCAGATGGGTGCGGATGTGGCGAATGCCTTTCTCGGCCAGATCATCGGCGATGTCCTCGCGCGGATCGATGACCACGAGTTTCGTCCGGTCGAAGGTAAAGTGCCTTTCGATCAGCGGAAGCGTGCCACGGCCGATGGAGCCGAAACCGATCATGATGATGGGGCCGTTGATCTCCCCGTAGATCGGGTATGCAGCTTCCGTCATTTCAATTCCCTTCGTAAACTATGGTCTAAAACCAGATTATCCATTCGTATCAATAAAGTACAACCACATGACGCGAATATGAAGCACGTCTTCATTCTCTCTTTACTATCGAGAATGATGCATCCTTTCTCGCAATCGCAATTTTGACACGAGCCGATATAATTGTCTGCTAAATAAGCGGCCATGAGGGACGCTGGCCGGATTTCAGGTGACGAATGTTCCGTCATGATGAGCAGTCTTATATCGGCGGTCTTCTGGAGCGCGTGGCGGCGTTGCAAGACGTAACGCCTGTTCTTATCGCGCTCTACGATACGGAAGACCGTGTTCGCTATGCCAACCGGGCCTTTCGCGAAGCCTTCCATCTTTCCGAAGACAGCTTTCCCACCTGGGCCGAGATCATCCGTTTGAACTATCAGAACCGTCAGGGCCTGATCATCAACACGAGGGATTTCGAGGCCTGGCTTCTTTCCGCTCAATCGCGGCGCGGCAAGCAGGCCTTTCGCGGGCTCGAACTCGACATGCATGACGGGCGCTGGATCTGGATGACGGAGACGGTGGAAACGGATGGCTGGATGCTGTGCGTCGGCACCGACATCACCGCACTTCGCCAGAACCAGCGTAGCCTGCGGCAGGATCGCGACCTTGCACTGCGCGCCGCGCAGACCGATGAACTGACCGGAACCTCCAACCGCCGTTTTGTTTTCGCTCGCCTGGCAGCTCATGCCGAAAATGTCGACAAGGACATCGAGCCCCCGTTCGGCGTTTCCATCATCGATATCGATCTGTTCAAGGGGGTCAACGACCGCTTCGGTCATCAAGGTGGCGATGCGGTGCTGCGCGACTTCGTCAAGCTTGCCCATTCGACCATTCGCCGGCCGGATTATTTCGGCCGTGTCGGGGGTGAAGAGTTCATGCTCGTGATGCCACGAACCGGACTGGAAGAATGCGCCTCGATCGTCGGACGCATTCTGGAAAAAGCGGCAGAGTCACGGCCCTTCGCAGACCATCCCGAATTTTCCTATAGCTGCTCGGCCGGCATTGCGCTCTACAAGGCGGGCGAGGGCAGCAACGAACTCTACCACCGCGCCGATCGGGCGCTCTATCTCGCCAAGCAGAATGGCCGCGCCCGGCTGGAATGGATTGTTAATTAGTGGACGGATGGGGTCTTGGGCAGGCGTAGACCTCTCCGCCGTCATCCTCGGGCTTGACCCGAGGATCCACCAGCTCAAGCCGTAAGCATTTGAAAAATATGGATCCTCGGGTCAAGCCCGAGGATGACGAGGAGGAGAGGTTTTGCCTCGCAGGAGTGGCTAGCGGAAGGAGGTTCGATTCTCAAGTTGCGACGTAAGCAACTGATACATTGTCGCGGGGACCATTGTGATGACGCGCAATTTACGCTCTGAATCTTTAACCAAGTCGATCGGCGACCAAGGCTCAAACCAGTTCGGCCGGCACCAGCCCATGCAGCGAGTTGCCGACAAAAATCTTCCTGCCTTGCAGATCTTCGGGCTTCAGCGCTTGGCCGCGCGCCTTGCGCTCGCGGATAAGATCGGCGCGAAGGACGCCGGGCAGAATGCCACTATCAAGCGGCGGGGTGAGCAACTGGCCGTCCGGGCCTTCGACGAAAAGGCTGGTGGCAGAGCCTTCGCAGATTTCGCCGCGCTCGTTGAGAAGCAGGACCTCGTCGGCCTCCTTGGATGAAAACTCGGAACGCGCGGCATCATAGGGTTCGCGCCGCGAGGATTTGTGCCGGTAGAAGGTGTCGCTGGAATCGAGCCTGGTCTTTTCGGCGATCTTCAGCCGCCAGACGGCGTCCGGCGCAATCGGCTGAAAGGGCTCTGCGGCAATCTCCAACTCGCCCTTGTAGTTCATCACCAGGGCGACCTTCATGGGGCCGTCGCCGTTGACGGTTGTCTTGAGCGCTGAGGCCGGATCTTTCGGCGGGCGAAAGCCCAGCGCATCGGCAGACCGCAGCAGACGGCGCAGATGCTGTTCCAGCCGCTGGAAACCGCTTTGCGGCTCCCATCGCAATGTTTCCCTCAAGGTAAGGTCAGCGGGCTTGCGCTTCATGCTCCTGGTCCGTCTTCTGCATCTGTTCCGACGGGATATAAAAACCGGCGAAGCTTGTCCGAAATGGGAGCGTCGCCGATTTTTGTTGTCACGGTCTCATTTTGACGGCGCGTCGAGGGCTTCCAACTCGTCGATCAGGCCTTCAATCATCGACAGGCCCTTGCTCCAGAAGGAGGGGTCGGTCGCATCAAGGCCGAAGGGTTTCAGAAGCTCCGAATGGTGCTTGGTGCCGCCGGCCTTCAGAAGCTCGAAATACTTCGCCTGGAAGCCCTCGTCGGCATTCTGATAGACGGCATAGAGCGAGTTCACCAGGCAGTCGCCAAAGGCGTAGGCATAGACATAGAAGGGCGAGTGGATGAAGTGCGGGATATAGGTCCACCACGTCTCGTAACCTTCCGAAATGCGGATCGCCGGCCCGAGACTTTCTTCCTGCACCGATAGCCACAATTCACCGATCTGTTCGGCGGTTAGTTCACCCTCCTTGCGGGCGGTGTGCACCTTGCGCTCGAATTCGTAGAAGGCGATCTGTCGAACGACGGTGTTGATCATGTCTTCCACCTTGCGCGCCAGCATGGCCTTGCGCTCACGCGAATCGGTGGTGGCTTCCAGAAGCTTGCGGAAGGTCAGCATCTCGCCGAAGACCGAGGCCGTCTCGGCAAGGGTCAGCGGCGTGGCGCACATCAGCGCGCCCTGCTCACCGGCCAGAACCTGGTGCACGCCGTGGCCGAGCTCATGGGCAAGCGTCATCACGTCGCGCGGCTTGCCGAGATAATTGACCAGAACATATGGATGGGCGGAGGGCACGGTCGGATGGGCAAAGGCGCCCGGCGCCTTGCCGGGACGGGCGGGTGCATCGATCCATTCCTCATCGAAGAAGCGGCGGGCGATATCGGCCATTTCCGGGGCAAAGGCACCATAGGCAGAGAGCACCATATCCTTCGCGTCACCCCAGGGGATGATGGCGTTGGACGTATCTGGAAGCGGCGCGTTGCGATCCCAGTAGTTCATCTGCTCCATGCCAAGCCAGTTGGCCTTCATCTTGTAATAGCGATGTGACAGGCGCGGATAGGCCTCGCGCACGGCAGCCGCAAGCGCATCGACCACCTCGCGCTCAACGCGGTTTGCCAGATGGCGGCTATCGGCAATGTCTTCGAACTTGCGCCAGCGGTCGGAGATTTCCTTGTCCTTGGCGAGCGTGTTGGTGATCAGCGTGAAGACGCGCAAGTTGTCCTTGAAGGTGGCGCTGAGTGCGGCCGCCGCCTTGCGGCGCGTTTCCGGGTCCGGCTCCTGCAGCATGTTGAGCGTCGGCTCCAGAGCCAGGCTTTCGCCATCGATCTCGAAGCGAAGGTCGGTCATCGTTTCGTCAAAGAGGCGGTTGAAGGCGGCTGCACTCGTCATGGATTTCTCCAGGAACAGCTGCTCCAGGCTGTCATCCAGCTGATGCGGCTTATCCTTGCGCAGGTCCACCAGCCAAGGCTTGTAGTGCGCCGCAAGCGCATCCTTGTCGAATGCGGCATCGATCAGCGCATCATCGATGCGGTTGAGTTCCAGCGGGAAGAACAGAAGGTGCGAGGCAATATCGGTGAGCTTGGCCTGGGCATCGCCGTAGAGCTTTCCATTGGCCGGGTTCGACGTATCGGAAAAGTAGGTGAGGCCCGCAAAGGAACCGATGCGGCCGAGAATGTCGTCCAGCGCTTCATATTCCTTCAGGGCCGCACCGATGCCCTCATCGCCGGAACGGCTGGCGGCAGCTTCAAGCTTGCCCTTCCATTTCGTCTCGAATGCCTTGGCATCGCTCTCAGCCTTTTTCAGGTCGCCCTTGTATTCGGCAGAATCGACCGAGGGGTAAAGATCGGAGAGCTTCCAGACCGGCAGGTCGCCAAGGGCAGCGCTTGCGCTTTCGGCGGGAGAGAAGGCGGGCATGGGGGTCGATGTCGTCAAGGTCATGAAACGCGTCCTTTTTGTCTTCGCATCGAAGCATATGGGTGCCTTTGTTTCCTGTGGCAATGCTTAAAATGCAAGCAATTCTTACAACCCGATGTTGAAGTCTTGCGTGGCAAAGTCGAGCCAAAGAGCCTGCATGAGGCAGGTTCATAAACCGGAAACCGGAGCTCGAAATGACCGTTCACGTTCTCATTGTCGAAGATGATCCCGTCCAGCGCCGTGTGCTGAAACAGGCCGTGGAGCAGAATGGACATGCGTGCCTGCTGGCCGAGAGCGGCAAGGCGGGCCTTGGGATCTTGAAAACACGTGGGCCCGAGATCGGTGTCATCGTCATCGATCTGGCGATGCGCGGGCTGGACGGTCTTTCCTTCATTCAGGCGGTTCACGATCTCGGCATGGACGTTCCCGTTGTCGTCCAGACCGGGCAGGGCGGCATCGACGCGGTTGTGGAAGCCATGCGGGCGGGCGCCTTCGACTTCGTCGTCAAGCCAGTTTCGCCCGAACGTCTTGGAACGGCGATTGCCGGTGCGCTGAAATCCGATGATCCAAAGGGGCGCTCCCTGCGGCGCGCGCGCCATCAGCCGGTTGGGCTTGCCGATATCGTTTCGGCCAGTCCTGCGATGACACGCGTGGTGGATCTGGCAAAACGCGCCAGCCACTCCACCATTCCCGTGGTGCTGGAAGGCGAGGCGGGGGTCGGCAAGGAGATGATTGCACGCGCCATCCATGCGGGCAGCGAGCGGGCGACGAAGCCATTCGTGATTTTGAACTGCAGCGCGATTGCGCCTGAACTGATCGAGAACGCGCTATTTGGCGGCTCAACGATGGATGAAGGTGAGGCTGGGGAACGCCAGCAGGCCAAGTTCCTGGAGGCCGATGGCGGCACGCTGTTTATCGATGAGCTTGGCGACCTGCCGCTTGAGGTGCAGGTGAAGCTTCTGCGGGCAGCGCAAAGCGGAGAGATCGAAGCCGCCGGATCGTCCAGGCGCCGCAAGGTGAATGTGCGGCTGATTTCCGCCACGGCGAAGAATCTGATCGAAGAGGTGAAGGAAGGCCGCTTCCGCGAAGACCTCTATTACCGCCTCAATGTCTTCCCCATCACCATTCCGGCACTGCGCCGCCGCAAGGAAGACATTCCCTTCCTGGCGCGCACCTTTGCCGAGCGGTTCTCGCTTGAGCAGAAATTGCCGCAGTCGGTCGGCGTCAGTGCCGCAGCACTTGCGCTGCTGACCGCCTATGACTGGCCGGGCAACATCCGCCAGCTGGAAAATGCCGTCTTCCGTGCAGCCGTGCTGGCGCAGGGCCGTGAGCTGGCACCAAGCGATTTCGTCCAGATCGCCGCGCAGGTTCCAGGCTTCGAGGGCGATGCGCGAGAGACAGGCGCACACGCCGCGGATCGATCCGTGGCGGGAACCGCGCCTTCGCTGGTGGAGGTCAAGGCATCTGAAGCACCGGGTACGCATGGGACTGCAACCGAGGAGGCAGACGTGGAGAATGATGGCGTTTTTCCCAGCGGCAGTCTAATCGCCAGTACCGATGAGACCGGCAATGTGCGCACCATTGCCGAAATCGAAGAAGAGCTGATCCGGTTTGCCCTGCGATTCTACCGCGGACAGATGAGCCAAGTGGCGCGAAAACTCGGCATCGGGCGCTCGACACTCTACCGTAAGTTGAAGGATTATGGCATTGATCCCGACAATCCGATGCATGACGCGGCATGACGATGAGGGTTGAAGCCTAAATTAGGCGTTGGCATTTTTGTTAACCCCTGAGCAAGGATATTCGCTTACCCTTCATAAACCTCTTGTTAGTTGTCTGTTCACTATATAGAGGAAGGTTGTATGTGTGTGGCAAATTTGCCATCGTGTCACCGTAATTGAGGTTCAAGTGGGACAATGTGACAAATTGTCTGCCAGGCGGGGATCGAATTGCCATATCTGAATCGGAATAACGCGCATGCGGGCAAGTCTGCGCGCGGCTTGATCAAAGATATATGCACGAAGCTGTCGGCACGCGTTGTCACCGTTGCGTGCCTGATGTTAGCCGCAATGCCCATCTTCAGCGTTTCAGCGACGGAAGCCGCCGCCGAGACACGCAGTTTGAAGCTCTATTATATCCACACCAAAGAAAAAGCCGTCATCACATTCAAGAGAAACGGCAAGTACGATCAGAAGGGCCTGCAGGAGCTCAATCGCTTCCTGCGCGACTGGCGTCGCAACCAGCCCACCAAGATGGATCCGCGCCTTTTCGATCTGGTCTGGGAAGTGTATCGCCGCTCCGGCGCCACGGACTATATCAACGTCGTTTCCGCTTTCCGCTCGCCCGAGACCAACGGCATGCTGCGTTCGCGCACCAAGGGTGTTGCCAAGCACAGCCAGCACACGCTCGGCAAGGCGATGGACTTTTTCATTCCCGGCGTGAAGCTCGCCCGCTTGCGTGAGATCGGCATGCAGATGCAGATCGGTGGCGTCGGCTTCTACCCGACCTCCGGTTCGCCCTTCGTCCATATGGACGTCGGCAATGTCCGTGCATGGCCACGCATGAGCCGCCAGGAACTCGTTCGCATCTTCCCGAACGGCAACACCATTCACCTGCCTGCCGATGGCAAGCCGCTGCCGGGTTACGATCAGGCTCTGGCCGACTACAAGAAGCGTGTCAGCTCCTCGTCGATCCAAGTGGCGAGCACCGCTGGCTCCGGACCTGCGACATCCTCTTCCGGCGGCAAGCGCAAGACCCTTCTTGCAGCCCTCTTTGGCGGTGGCGACGAGGATGAAGATTCCGAAGAAATCGCAACACCCGCACCGGCCGGTCGTTCGCCAGCCCCTGCTCCTGTAGCAGAAGAGGCAGAAGAAGCCCCGGTCGCTGTGGCATCTGCGGCGCCCGTGCCGAGTGCCGTAAATGCACCGCTGCCGACCGCACGCCCGGCCTTCCGCGGCGAAGAAGCTTCGACTGGCCTTGCGACGGCGCTTTATTCGCCAGGTCGCAATGCCGCTCAGGATGCGCTCCAGGCTGCGACCACGCCAACTCCAACCGCCGCACCGGCTGAACAGAAGTTCGCCGATCTGGCCGAGGTCTCGGTTCCGGTTCCGACCCTGCTTGGACCGCGCGGCATGCGTGGCGATGCTCAGGGTTCGGTCATGACGGCGTCACTCGACTCTGAAAACGCACCGGCCGATGCGCTGGTCGCCCATGTGCCGGTTCCGGCCAATCGTCCGGCTGTTGCAGAAGCACTGATCGCCTCTGCCAATGCCGATACGGAAGGCCAGGATGACGTAGCCGACAGCCAGGCCTCTCTGTCTCCGACGGTCATTGCCGCTCTGGAACAAAGCGGGCAGGATGCACGCTCTGCCGTGACGGCGGCTGCCATGCCGACGGCTGCACCATTCCCGTCATCGGCTGCTGCCTATGCTGCACCGACCCCGGTTGAGGCGCCGCGCCAGGTCGCCAAGCTTGATCCGATGGTGACGCCGAAGGCAAAGAGCTTTGGTGACGAGTTCGATCCAAAGCCAGCGGCTGCCAACAATAGCGGTCTCAATGCCGGCCTGCCGACCAAGGGTGGTCGCCCGAGCAAGCAGGATGCCGTCGTATCGCAGCAGGCCATGGTCAGCGGTGGACGCCTGACGCAGGAAGCGATTTCCGATTGGGCGCTCAGCCAGAACAAGGGTGCGACTGTTCGTGCGGTGAAGGCACCACGCGTCAGCAACCGCATGCTGAGCCACGATATGTCGGCCTCGAATGCGAGCTTCCGCCAGGGCGCCAAGGCGATCGACTCCAGCCGCTTCAGCTCACCGGTCAGAATGCCTTAATCAGCTTCTGCAGAGCATAAGAGAAATGAACGGCCCGGAAATCGACATCGATTTTCGGGTCGTTTGTTTTTTCAGGCATCCTGAGGTGTGGCATTTTTCCAGAGTTGCTCTTCAGGCGACCACGCTGTGTCTCACCAAAGCGCCGGGCGTCCTCTTGGACGCACAAAGGACGCTTTCCCATTTTGAATCGACGCACCGTGCTTTGCGAAAATCGGGTCCGCCATTCGGGCCGATGCTGTTGAGAGTCGTCCACGGAGGGGGCGTCTCAGGCGATTGAGACCATCTCTGTTCTTGCCGAAGCGTGCGCGGAGCTTTCGTCAGCCACGCCATCACCTTGACGGGCGCTGATGGCGCTGTTAACGCTTTTTTCATTGCTTTGTTTGTCGCGGCGAAAGTTATGCGTGTATCGCCGCACGTCATTTGTTTTAGGTCGCGCAAAGGCAGTGGTCTTGAGAGACGCTGCACGCATGAAGCTCTTTCAATGCGCCGGTTCTGACGAACCATGTCCCTGATGAATTCCGTGTTCCTGTGTCGATAAAAGACGCGCCGTAAGGCCGTTTTGAATCTCGCCTCAACGCTCTTTCCTTCTGCCACGGGCCGAAGCGCGCTGAGGCTGGTTCGTCGTCACATGGGCATGCCACTCGACGGTATACGCGCCATGACCACGATTTCCCTGCTCGCCACACGCCAGATCGCCATGCTCTCCACCTCCGTGATTGCGGGGTTGACGAGTGCCGATGTCGATGCGCTGAGTTCGGCGCAGATCAAGGCGCTGAGCAGCACACAGATCGGCGCGCTCAACACCTCCGTGATTTCGTCGCTTTCCTCTGCCGATGTCGGTGCCATCGCGCCAAAGTCGATCATCGGTCTGACCCTGTCGCAATTGATGGCCATCGGCACGACGCAGGTATCCGGGCTGACGACCGCGCAGGTTGCATCGCTCTACAGTAGCCAGATCGATAATCTATCGAGCGCGCTCATCGAAGCGTTGAACTCGGCCCAGGTGGGTGCCTTGAGCAGCGCGCAACTCGCGACGCTCTCGTCTGCCGAGATCAATAGTTTCACCACCGATGAACTGGCCGCCATAAAGAAAGCCAATATTGGCGGACTGTCGAGCGCCGTCATCGCCGGGTTGTCGACGACGAAGTTTGCTGCGCTGACGCCTGCCCAGCTTGCCGCATTCAGTTCAACGCAGATGAGCGCCTTGACGAGTGCGCAGCTCGCAGCGCTGACGCCGGCGCAGATGGGTGCATTGACGCCGAAGCAGATCGCCGGGCTTTCGACTGACGTCCTCCATAGCCTCAGTTCCGGGCAGGTTGCCGGCCTGACAAACCGTCAGATGTCGGCACTCTCCGCCACCCAATTTGATGCTCTCAGCAGTGCCGGCCTTGCAGCCCTTGGCAGCCAGCAGGTGAGCGGATTGACAGCCGCACAGGCGGCAACGCTGACGGCCGCCGAGCTCAACAGCTTCTCAGCCGATGAGATCGCAGCGATCAAGAAGAACGTCGTGGCGGGCATCAGCACCGCCGCGATTGCCGGTCTTTCCACCAGCCTTGTCTCGGCAATCACGACGGCGCAGATCGCCGGCCTGAATTCTGCGCAGTTGAGAGCCCTGACGGCAGCCCAGCTTGCCACGCTTTCGAGCGGGCAGATCGCCGCGCTGAAGCCGGACCAGATCGCCAGCCTCACCACGGACGCGATCGCTGCTCTGAATGACGCGACCCTGTCGGCGCTCACCACGCGCCAAATCTCTTCGCTGACCGCTGCGCAATTCGACGTCTTGAGTTCCGACGACATCGCGCTCTTGAACGAAAATCAGGTCGCCGGCCTGACCTCCGCGCAACTCGCCACGCTGTCCTCTGCGGAACTCAACCGCTTCACCACGGCAGAGATCGCCGCGCTGAAAAAGGGTGCTTTGACAGGGCTGTCCACGGCGGCGATTGCTGGGCTCTCCACCACTCTGATCGCGTCAATGACGACGGCGCAGATTTCTGCCTTGACCTCCTCGCAGTTCCAGGCGCTGACCTCCTCCCAGCTTGCGGCGCTCACTGCCACACAGATCTCCGCGCTGAAGCCGCAGCAGGTCGCCAACCTGTCGACCGCGGTGATCGCGGGTTTGAGCGACGCGACGCTTTCGGCGCTGACCACACGCCAGATTTCGGCGCTCACCACAGCGCAGTTCGGGTCGCTCGACAGCGCGGATATTGCGCTTCTTAGCGCAGCACAGGTCGCTGGACTGACCTCGGCGCAGCTTTCAACACTGTCTGCGGCAGAACTCAACAGCTTTACCACGGCGGAGATCGCAAGCCTGAAGAAGAATGTGTTGGGCGGCTTGCCGACAGCCACCATTGCCGGCCTTTCCACCACCTTGCTGCAGGCAATGACGACAGCGCAGATTGCGGGCCTCTCCAGCGCACAGGTCAACGCCTTGACCTCTGCTCAGATTTCAGCGCTGACGCCGAGCCAGTTCGCGTCGCTTTCGACCGCTCAGATCGCGACGCTTTCCACCGCAACGATCGCCAATCTCACCACTGCGACGCTTGCGGGCATGAGCACACGCCAGATTGCCTCCCTGACGACGGCGCAGTTCGAAGCGCTGAGTTCGGCTGGTATCGCAGCGCTGACCGAAACTCAGGTCGGCGCTCTCAACAGCACGCAATTGGCGACACTCTCGGCTGGTGAACTCAACAGCTTCACCACCGCCGAAATCGCCGCCATCAAGAAGAAGGCGATTGCCGGGCTGAGCACAGGTGCCCTGAGCGGCCTCGACACCAGCCACCTTGCTGCCTTCTCGTCCAGTCAGGTGGACGGGATGAGCCCCGCGCAGGTCGATATCGTGATCGCAGCCTATCGGAGTGTGTGATCGAGAGATGGGCCGATGCTGTACCGATATCGCTCTCGGTTGCGCGTCCGGCCTTAAAGCCGCTCTTATCAGACGGATTGTTGGCGTCGATGAGGATCGGCTTGGTGCAGATAGACTGCAAAGGTATCCCATGGCGGCGTTATGGAGAGTTGCCACAGCAGGCGGCCCACTTCACCTCGATGATAGCCCGCATGGAGGGCGACGTGAGTCAGCATCTCCTCGCGGCTCATATGGCCCTTGTCACCATCGGTAAACGTAAAGGCCACTCTCTCTGCTAGAATCGGGTAGGTGGCTCTGCTTGTGTAGTCAACATACCACGTGTCGGAGAGGATCACTGAGGTCCGCAGCTCATTGAGGGTCGGTATTTCTTCTAGATTGTCTGACGAGAACGTGTGCGGAATAGCCTCCAAATGCGCGGCAAAGATCCTTGAAACCACATAGTAGTGGCTGATGAGACGAAGCGCAGCCTGTAATTCCGTGCGATAGCTTTCACGATCCAGTTTTTCCAGCGTGTCGAACAAATCGACGTTGGCCCATGCATGATAACGGAAAAGAGTGTGGAGAAGCGTGCTCATTGCCAGTGCTCCTTTTGAGCGCTACGAATGTGAGTAAGTTCTTCACATTTTCTTCTGAGGCACGTTTTTGTCTACTCGCGTTGCAAAACGGCAATCGGTGATGCGCAAGGAGCCAAAGCAGGCCCGTTCCCGCGTTACGGTTGAGGCGATCGTAGAGGCGGGTGCTCGCATTCTTGCGGAAGAGGGGTGGGCAGGTTTCACCACGAACCGGATAGCGGAGGTGGCTGGCGTCAGCATAGGTTCCCTTTACCAGTACTTTCCTGACAAGCTCGCCTTGGTCGATGCGATCCGGCATCGTCATCTCAATGATAGCATGGAGGTGATGCGGCGCGTGCGGGCAGATGGCATCTCGCCCGAGCAGTTCGCCACGCAACTCGTCGCCGCCGTGGTCGCGATCCATAGCATCCATCCAGGCCTTCATCGCGTCTTACTGGACGAAGCCCCCACCTTCGAAAAATATCGGGCCCCTCACAGCGACTTTGAGCGTGAATATCTCACCTACTACGCCGAGGCGGTCGCCACGTTTCGAAAGCGCGCGACGAACGAGGCAGATCATGTTTCGGGTCGTGTGATTTCAGACGCAATCGATGGAGTGATCCACAACGCGGCGCGACGAGGCGCCCTCAGTGATCCCATGATGCAGCTTGAACTTGTTCGGTTGGTGCGCTCGTACCTCGCAGATGACCGATATTCCTAGCGCAGACGCCAAAAATCCCTTGATCAAAACGGATACTTTAGTGGCCCCTCTGGGCCGGATTGGGAGTTTCCCTCACCATCCATAAGCCGTCGAAAACGTCGATCCTCGGCACAAGGCCGAGGATGACGCCGAGAGGGCGGCACGCGCTCCCTTTTCCATGTCGATGCTATTCTGCTTAAACGCCGCTCTGGCCGTCCTGGGCAATATAGGCGATGCGGACCATGTTGGTGGCGCCGGGCGTGCCGAGGGGGACGCCGGCCGAGATGATGATGCGGTCGCCGGGCTTGCCGAAGCCTTCGGCCACGACGATGCGGCATGCGCGGTTGACCATGTCGTCGAGGTCGCTGGCATCACCGGTGACGACGCAGTGCAGACCCCATACCACCGACAGACGACGGGCCGTCTGAATGATCGGTGAGAGTGCAATGATCGGAACCTGCGGGCGTTCACGCGCGGCGCGAAGGCCGGTGGTGCCGGACGAGGTGTAGGTGACGATGGCCGCGAGGCGCAGCGTCTCGGCAATCTGGCGGGCAGCGAGCGAAATGGCGTCGGCACCGGTCGCCTCCGGCTGGGCGCGCTGCGCGTAGATGATGTTGGAGTAGTGCGGGTCCTGCTCCACGGTGCTGGCAATGGAGGCCATGGTGGAGACGGCTTCGACCGGATAGTCGCCGGAGGCGGATTCGGCAGACAGCATGATCGCATCCGCGCCTTCGAAGACGGCGGTCGCGACGTCGGAGACTTCAGCGCGGGTCGGGACCGGTGCCGAAATCATCGATTCCAGCATCTGGGTTGCAACAACGACCGGCTTGCCGGCGCGGCGGCAGGCGCGGGTCAGCTGCTTCTGGATGCCGGGAACGGCTTCGAGCGGCATTTCCACGCCAAGGTCGCCACGGGCCACCATCAGCGCGTCGGAGAGTTCAATGATCTCTTCGATGCGTTCGAGCGCCTGCGGCTTTTCGATCTTCGACATCAGGCCGACACGGTTGCCGGCAATCTTGCGCACTTCCGCCAGATCTTCCGGGCGCTGCACGAAGGAAAGCGCGACCCAGTCGACTTCTTCGGTCGCGAGAACTGCGGCGAGGTCGGCGCGGTCCTTGTCGGTCAGAACGCCAACGCCGAGCAGCGTGTCGGGCAGGCTGATACCCTTTCGGTCGGAAATCTTGGTGCCGGAAACGACGGTGGTGACGATGCTCTTGCCGTCGCACTTTTCGGCGCGCAGATGCAGCTTGCCGTCATCGATCAGCAGGCGATCGCCCGGCTTGACGGATTCGAGAATTTCCGGATGGGGCAGGAACACGCGGTTCTTGTCGCCAGGGGCTTCGTTGTTGTCGAGCGTGAAGGTCTGGCCAGCGACGAGATCGACCTTGGTATCGGCAAACTTGCCGACGCGCAGCTTCGGTCCCTGCAGATCCGCCAGAATGCCGATCGGACGGCCGTTGCGGCTTTCGACAGAGCGGATGCGCTGAATCAGCGTACGCATCACGTCATGGCTCGCATGGCTCATATTGATGCGGAAGAGATCGGCGCCGGCAAGATGAAGCTTCTCGATCATCGCCTCTTCTGCCGAAGCGGGGCCAAGAGTTGCAAGGATTTTGACTTTGCGGTTACGCTTCATCAGTTCTGACTTTCCTGTGTTCCTGGCGTGTCCGAAAGCTGGACCATCCAGCTTCCCTGTCGGCCAGTATCGTATTCCTTGAAGCCCATGCGCTGGAAGCTGCGGGCATAGCAATCATCGACGCCGTTGATCTTGAACTCGTTTTCGGCCACGCACATGTTGACGTCGCCGGTCCAGCGGCCGCCGCGGGCCGCATCCTCGGCGTAGAGATAGTAGTAGCGCGATTGCAGCTCACCCTCGATCAAAGTGGCGCATGTGGAGGCAGGCACCTGCCACCAGCCTTCGCTGACCCAGCCTTCCTTTGCGCGATAGCCGATGGCAACGCCGACAAGGTTCTGCGTGCTGTTGCAGACGCGGAAATCCGCCAATGCCGGCTGCGCTATCAAAAGGGGAGAAGAGAGGACGGCGGCTGCGGTGAAAATGCGGATCGCGCGCCGATGTTTCTCGAGGAGAGCGGGGAATGTGTATGTCACGGCGTCCATCCGGATTCCATGGTTATAGTGAAAACACTTCTAGGCGCGGAGGCCCAAGAATGTCAACGCGAGTTTAATCGATTATATTGTCAGGTCGGGTCTCTGGTGCGGTGCTGTCGATGGCCGTTTACCCGTGCAAACTTGCGCGTGGCGTCAAGCCATGCCATCAAGCGTCTCTCCCTTAGCTGCCCCAGAAATCAATTATGCCAGACTTTCAGCCATACGAAATCATAGAAGGCGATTATGACAAAGGCATGGTTTTGCTTGCAGACCATGCCATGAACCTTCTTCCACAAGCTTACGGCAATCTCGGTCTACCGCAAGCCGCGTTCGAGCGCCATATCGCTTATGACATTGGTGTGGAAGGTTTGACCAGAAAGCTTGCGGCGAGTCTTGGCGTGCCTGCCGTTCTCGGCCGCTTTTCGCGTCTGTTGATCGATCCCAATCGCGGCGAGGACGATCCGACGCTGATCATGAAGATTTCCGATGGCGCGATCGTGCCCGGCAACCATCCGATCACGGACGAGGAGTGGGATAGGAGGGTCGAAACCTATCACCGTCCCTATCACAATGCTGTTGATGCGGTTTTGACGAGAACGGCGCAGACGTCTGGCAAGGCACCACTGGTGTTTTCGCTGCATTCCTACACGCCCTTCTGGAAGTCCGTGCCGCGTCCCTGGCATGCGGCGGTTCTGTGGGACACGGATCACCGTGCCGTTCACCCGCTGATTGATCATCTGAGGGCGAGCGGCGATATTCTGGTGGGCGATAACGAGCCTTATGATGGCGCGCTGAAGGGCGACACCATGTATCGCCACTGCATGATGAAGGGCATCCCGCATGCGCTTCTGGAAGTGCGCCAGGACCTGATCGGCGATGAGGCGGGCATTGCCGCCTGGGCGGATCGTCTCGCTCCCATTTTTGCCGCAATGAATGACGATCCCACCCTGCATGAGTACAAGCAGTTCGCCTCGCGGACTGGTCCTTATTGAAAGGCGACATCGATATGAGCGAGCTTGACGAGAAGCAGAGAACCGAGTTCGAGGCAGCCGCCTTCCGCAGGCTGGTCAACCATCTGCGCAATCGCCCAGAGGTGCAGAATATCGACCTCATGAACCTCGCCGGCTTCTGCCGCAACTGCCTGTCCAACTGGTATGCGGATGCGGCAAAGGATGCCGGTACCGATCTCAGCAAGGACGAGGCGCGCGAGATCATCTACGGCATGCCCTATGAAGACTGGAAGCGTCTTCACCAGAGCGAAGCGAGCGATGGCCAGAAAGCCGCCTTCGAAGAAAACCGCCCGAAGGAATAGCTGCCTCCCACCCGATTAGGCTTGACGTGAGGCCTTTCCACGGGCAGTTCACCAGCCGGGAATTTTGGCTGCCTTTGATGCGCAGCAGGCGAAGATTTCGCCACACGTAAAACGGGCTCGAAGCGAGCCGAACTATTGAAGGATCATGGAATGGACGAAACAGCCACAACCGAAACCGTCGCCGCCGCCGAACTTCGCCAGTTCATCGAGCGCGTCGAACGCCTCGAAGAAGAGAAGGCGGCAATCCAGGGTGACATCAAGGATGTCATGGGCGAAGCCAAGGGCCGCGGCTACGACACCAAGGCGATCCGCACCATCATCCGCCTTCGCAAGAAGGACGCCAATGAGCGCATCGAGGAAGAGACGATCCTGCAGACCTACATGGCCGCGCTCGGCATGGAGTGAGCTTCGGGCTTGCTTGATGATTGATCTGTTTAATCGCCGCTTCTGCGGCGATTTTGCTTTTTGGAAGGCGCATGGATTGCTGCGGCGCCAACCTCTCTGTCGTCATGCTCGGGTTTAACCCGAGCATCCATCTTCCTTGCATTCGCGTCGACGGGTTTGAATCCTCGGGTCAAGCGCGAGGAGGACGGCAGAGTGTGGAGCGGCGCCGTCACCAGTGGCGCTGACCGCACCGACCAGGCATCAACGACGCCCCATCCCGAGGGCAAAAGAACCAGGCGGATCAGCTGCGCGTGCCAGCCAGCTTTTCGGAAAGCTCGCCCATTTCCTTCTGCGCTTCCTTGTCGGCGGGGTAGAGCGTCAGGTAGCGCTCCCATACCTTCATCGCGGTCTCATTGCGCTCTGAGCTTTCCAGAATATTGGCAAGGCCGGCAAGGGCGGGGAAGAAGCGGGGTTCTTTTTCCAGCGTGCTGTTGAGGTCGGCCATGGCCTTGCGGGTGTCGCCGTCGGCCAGATGTATCATGGCGCGGCGGTACCAGGCGCCGGCGTAGTCCGGGTCGAGGAAGATGGCCTGGTCGAGGAAGTCGTAGGCTGCGGCGCTGCGCTTCTGTTCATTGGCCTCTTCGGCCCACTGCATCAGCAGATTGATAGTCGGGCTGCCGGAATCGCTCCACTGGCCGACGATTTCGGTGGCGATGCCGCGGGCCTTCTTGGCGTCGCGCTCCTTCTTCAGATTGTTGAAGAGATCGCCGACGGGGTCTTTGGAAGCAGGCTGCTCAGGCTGCGGCGCTGCCGCTACCGGCTCCGCAGCATGGGCGGTAAGCGTCGTGGCCGGGGCAAGTGGGCTGAGCGAGGCGAGGAGGAGGGCACAAAAACGAAATTGGCGCATGTGGATCACGATAATCCGTATGCGCCAATTAGGAAATCGAATTCTGTCTGCTATCAACAAAGTGATCCGCCTTTTCAAACGGAGCACTGCAGAAACGCAATCAGCCCTGACGAGCCTTGAAGCGTGGGTTCTGCTTGTTGATGATGTAGACGCGGCCCTTGCGGCGAACCAGACGGTTGTCGCGGTGACGAGCCTTAAGCGCTTTGAGCGAGTTCTTGATCTTCATTTTTCTGGTCCGCAGTTTGGCGGGCTTTCGCACGCATAATCTAAACAATCAAAAGCGCGCAACGGGGCGCGCCTTTTTCGGTTGGCAGGCAGATACCCTTTCGGCACCGGCCTGTCAACACGCTCCGCAAGCTTTTACCGGGAAAACCCCGGCTTTCCAGCCTTGGTGAGTTGCGTCACATGGCCCATCTTTCGGCCCGGACGGGCCTCCGTCTTGCCGTAAAGATGCACGAGGCAGTCTTTTTGGCTCAGCCATTCCGGCACGCTGTCGATGTCGTCACCAATCAGATTGGTCATCACGCAATCGGAATGGCGCGCGGTGCTGCCGGGCGCCAGGCCCGCGACTGCGCGGATATGCTGCTCGAACTGCGAGATCACACAGGCCGCTTCCGTCCAGTGGCCGGTATTGTGGACGCGGGGCGCCATTTCATTGGCCACCAGCGAACCATCCGCCAGCACGAAGAACTCTATGCCGACGACGCCCACATAGTTCAGCGCGGCGAGCAGTTTCTGCGCCGATTCCACCGCAACGGTTCTTGCTGCGTCGGAAAGATCGGCGGGAATCGTCGACGTATGGAGAATGCCGTTCAGGTGAACGTTTTCGGCCGGATCGTAACAGGTGACGGTGCCATCCTGGAAACGCGCGGCGATGATGGAAATCTCCCGCTCGAAAGGAATGAAACTTTCGAGAATCAGCGGCACCTTGCCGAGCGCATCGAAGGCGCCGGTCGGATCTTCACCGCCTTTAAAGACGCGCTGCCCCTTGCCGTCATAGCCCATGCGCCGCGTCTTCAGCACGCCCTTGCCGCCGAACTCCGCAAGTGCTGCTTCAAGACCCGCCTGATCGTCCACGGCGCGGAAATCGGCCGTTGGAATGCCGCAGCCATTGAGGAAGCGCTTTTCCGTCAGGCGGTCCTGCGAGGCGCTCAGCGCTTGCGCCGGCGGGTAGACCGGCACAGAGGCGGCAAGCGTTTCGGCCGCGACGACGGGCACGTTTTCGAATTCATAGGTCACGACATCGCAGAGGCTTGCGAGTTCGGCGAGCGCCTTCTCGTCATCGTAAGCCGCAACGATCTGGCGGTTGCAGACCTGCGACGCCGGACAATCGGCCTGGGGTTCCAGCACCACGGTGCGGAAGTTGAGGCGGGCGGCTGCCATGGCCAGCATGCGGCCAAGCTGGCCGCCGCCGATAATACCGATGGTGGAGGATTTCATTGCGGGGCGTCCATGGGATATTCGGCAACGATGGCCGTCTGGCGGGCGCGGTAATTATCCAGCCGGTCGGCCAGATCCTCGTCGGAAAGCGCCAGCACGGCGGCGGCCAGAAGGGCGGCGTTGATGGCTCCCGCCTTGCCGATGGCAAGCGTGCCGACCGGAATGCCCGCCGGCATCTGCACGATGGAATAGAGGCTGTCCTGGCCGGACATGGTTTTCGACTGAACCGGAACGCCGAAGACGGGGAGAGGGGTCAGCGCTGCCGTCATGCCGGGAAGATGGGCAGCACCGCCGGCACCGGCGATGATGACCTTGAAGCCCTCGTCCTTCGCATTGGTGGCGAAATCGAACATCCGCTCCGGCGTGCGGTGGGCGGACACGATGCGCGCCTCATATTCGATATCGAGCGCATCCAGCGTATCGGCGGCGTTTTTCATGGTCTCCCAGTCAGACTGGCTTCCCATGATTATGGCGACGGGCGGCGTTTCAGTGGTCAAGCGGCCTCTCCTTGTCCAGAGGGTTGTCAGGGTCCAGAGCTTATCAGGCGATGATATCCGGGATGATCTGATCTTCGATCTGGGTCATCTTGTCCTTGATGGCCAGCTTCTTCTTCTTCATCCGTTGAATTCTGAGCGCTTCGCAATTGGTCTGAATCATGGCGTTGATGGCCGTGTCATAATCCTCATGCTCCTGCCTCAGCCTTGCCAGCGTAAGCCGGACGTCCGCCTGTTCCTGGTCGGCCATCTCGTCGTCCCCATTGTAATGAACCGGACCGCCATCCGGCATCTCTGTTGTTGGTCTTCGTGCCTGTACCATCAAATGGCGGTAACGGGAAGTTTCCCGTAATAGCATTTTTGCCGCACTATTGCCCCGATTTCGCCTTCGACAAAGCGCGCTTTCCGTGTCACAGTGCTGTCGTAAACCTGAAACTCCAGCGATGGAGAGCTGGAGGTAGGTTCAACAAGGAAGGACGTGCCGCATGACCATTCAGGCTCATATTGCATCGCTCGAAAAGAAACACGGTGCTCTGGAGGAGGAGCTCGAAAGTATTCTTGCTTCCCCATCTTCCGACGACCGGGAGATCGCAGACATTAAACGCAGAAAGCTGCGCCTTAAAGACGAGTTGCAGAGGCTGAAAGCGACCACGAAACATTGATTATCAATGATTATTGAGGCCGCAGGGCGCTAACAGCGCCTGAGAAGCGGCAAAAGTTCGAGGCCCTGGCTGCATAGCGCGATCAGGGCCTTTTTGCTGGCGACGTCTTAAAGAAAAACCCGCTTTTTCCAGTCGCTGCACCATCAGGCAGCCAGGCCATCCCACAAGAGCTTCAGGGCAGCGATGAAGGCCATGCCGTACATCAGCGGGTAGAAGACGGCAGGCTTCATATATTTGACCACTTTGGCGCCGGCAAATGTGGCAATCATCGCCACCGGCAGAAGCGTCGCGGAGGTGGTGAGGTTGGTGGAATCCAGCGCGCCAAGCGCAAAATAGGGGATGAGTTTGACCGCGTTCATGATGGCGAAGAAACGCACGCTCATGCCGGTATAGGTCTTCGGATCCAGCTTGAGCGGCAGCACATAGATCTGGAAGGGTGGACCACCCGCATGCGCGACAAAGCTTGCATAGCCCGAAAGTGACGACCAGAGCGTGGCGGCAGCCGGTCTCTGCGGCTTCGGTGCAATCTCCTGTCCGCGGCGGGCGCGGAAGGTCTCGTAGAAATAGCGCAGCACGAAGAGGATGGTGACGGTTGCGACGACGAGGCGCATCGCGTCGGGTGAAATCAGCGTCGAGGTGGCCCAGCCGAGCGCAATGCCAGCAATGGCGCCCGGCAGCATCAAGAGCAGCGTTTCCCGGTGGTTGTGGTGGCGCCATGCCCAGAGTGCGACCAGATCCATGACGATCAGAATGGGAAGGAAGATTGCCGCCGCCTGCACCGGCGGCACGGCCAGCGCCATCAGCGGCACACCCATCAAGGCCAGAGCACCGCCCAGCCCGCCTTTCGACAGGCCGACCAGAACGACAGCGGGAATGGCAACAAGGAAGAAATGGAGATCGAGCGACATGGTCAGGACTTGAGATGAGCGTGTGAGACGACCATTGGAACAGGCCGCGCGGGGAAAGGACGACAAAGAGTCCAGCTATGAACTGTTGATCCTTCGTGCAGTCCGGTTTATCGGAAACAGTATGTGAAAACGAGTGCAGATTGGCGATGAAGCGTTCTTTCTGCGGAAAATGGAAAAATCATGGGTTCTCCTGAAGATCGCTGCCGTCTGGTTCTGATCGTGCCGCAAGCCGAAGATGCTGACCTGCAAGCCAAGGCGCTGGAGGATGCCCTGAGGGGCGGCGATGTCGCCTCCGTCATCATTCCTCAATACGCTCTCGATGACGACAGCTTTCAGAAGCGCGCGGAAGTGCTGGTGCCGATCGTGCAGGCGGCCGGTGCCGCAGCGCTGGTGGCCGGTGACAGCCGTGTTGCCGGCCGCGTGAAGGCCGATGGCCTGCACGTGATCGGCGGCGTGGAGCCGCTGGCGGAAGCGGTGGAAAAGTTCACGCCGAAGATGATCGTCGGCGGCGGCAATGCCGATGACCGGCACAAGGCGCTGGAGCAGGGCGAAGCGAACCCGGACTATATCTTCTTCGGCAAGCTGGAGGGTGATATCAAGCCGGAGCCACACCCGAAGAACGTCGCGCTTGGCGAATGGTGGGCGTCGATGATCGAAATTCCGTCGATCGTCATGGGCGGTTCGGATGTCGCCTCGGTGGTTGCCGTTGCCGAAAGCGGCGTGGAATTCGTGGCACTGCGCCAGGCCGTCTTCGCTCACGCGGGCGGTGCGGCGCAGGCCGTTGCCGAAGCCAATGCATTGCTTGACGAAAAAGCGCCACGGTTTGGCGGTTGATACGGGCGATGATCCTTCGCTTGCTCCGCCTTTCCCCATCGATCTCGCTTCTGGCGATGGCTTTTGCCATCACCGCGGCCCCTGCCTTTGCGCAAGGCCAGGCTCCAGCTGCCGGACAACAGTCTGCGCCGCAGCAGGCCGAGCCGCAGGCAAGCCCTGATCTTCTGCCGGGCCTTCAGCCGCAGGCGCAAGGTACTGATGGCGCGGGCGAGGAAGACACCGATTTTGGACCGGTGGTGAACCAGGGACCGGACGTGCTGTCGCGACCGACGGACCAGGATGCCGATCCGCTGCGAAAAGGCCGGGTGACCGGCGGCGATCAGAAGGATCTCCAGCCTTCGGAAGGCGTCACCGTCTATCAGCGCATGGGAGCCGAGCTTCCGCCGCTGCCGAAGGAAAAGGAATTCAAGGGCAAGATCGACGAGGCCTATGGCCATTACCAGCGCGGCGAATATGTGCAGGCGCTGGACAAGGCCCTGACCCGCGCGCAGGACGGCGATGCCGCAGCGCAGACGCTGGTCGCCGAAATGATGAGCCGCGGTCTCGGCATTGCCCGCGACGACAAGACCGCCGCCTTCTGGTACGAGCAGGCCGCCAAGAATGGCGATGCCGTCGCCATGTTCAAATATGCGCTGATCCTGATGGAAGGCCGGCTCGTCAAGCACGACAAGACGCTTGCCGACGACTACATGCGCCGTGCGGCCGAGGCAGGCAATCCGGAAGCCGAATTCAACTGGGCGCAGATCCTCGTTTCCCAGACGCCCGGGCCAAAGGGTCTGATGGCGGCGCTGCCCTTCTATGAACGATCGGCGGAAAAAGGGATTGCGGATGCCCAATATGCCGTGTCGCAGATCTATTTGAACGTGCCGGAGGTGCCGAAGGAAAAGAAGGCAAAGGCGCGCGAATGGCTGACGCGGGCCGCGAAGGCTGGCTTCGATACCGCGCAGGTCGATCTCGGCATCTGGCTGGTTAACGGCACGGCCGGCGAGCGCGATCTGGAAGAAGGGTTCCGCTGGCTGAATGGCGCTGCTCAGCGCGGCAATGTCGTGGCGCAGAACAAGGTGGCGCATCTCTACATCCAGGCGCTCGGAACGCGCCCCGATCCGATCGAGGCGGCCAAGTGGTATGTGCTGTCGCGCCGCGCAGGGCTAAAAGACCCGGGGCTTGAAGATTTCTATCTCGGCATCGAGGACAGTCAGCAGAAGCAGGCGATCGACGCGGCCAACAAGTTCCGGCCCAACTGAGGGCGAAACCGCTGCACACTTTCGCGCGACTATGCTTCTTGCGATCGCGTGTCGTAAGCGCAAAACCGCTCCACACTTTTGCGCGACAGTGCTTTAGCCTTGAATTTCGGTGCGTTTTGTGGTCTTGAACCCGCAACCCTAAAATAGAAACCAATATGCCTGCCTGCCCCAATCTTGCGCGGCCGGTTCAGCCACCTTCCAGGAATGTTTTCATGGCCCGTTCAGCCCTTCTCAATGTCATGGTTCAGGCCGCCTTGAAGGCGGGAAAATCTTTGTCGCGTGACTTCGGTGAAGTGCAGAACCTGCAGGTATCGGTCAAGGGACCGAGCGACTTCGTGTCCCAGGCCGATCTGAAGGCTGAAAAGATCGTTCGCGAGGAGCTGATGAAGGCTCGTCCGACCTATGGCTTCCTCGGCGAAGAGGGCGGCGAGGAAATTGGCACCGATGGCGCCCATCGCTGGATCGTCGATCCGCTGGACGGCACCACCAACTTCCTGCACGGCATTCCGCAGTTTGCGGTCTCCATCGGTCTGGAGCGCAGCGGCGAAATCGTCGCCGGCGTCATCTTCAACCCGGCAACGGACGAGCTTTACACCGCAGAGCGTGGCGGCGGGGCGTTCCTCAATGACCGCCGCATTCGCGTTGCGGCCCGCAAGCAGCTGTCCGACAGCGTCGTGTGCTGCGGCGTTCCGCATCTCGGCCGCGGCAACCATGGCAAGTTCCTCGTCGAGCTTCGCCATGTGATGGGCGAGACCGCAGGCGTGCGCCGCATGGGTGCCGCTGCTCTCGACCTCGCTTACGTCGCGGCCGGTCGCTTCGACGGCTTCTGGGAAGCGGAACTGTCCCCCTGGGACATCGCCGCAGGCATCGTCCTCATCCGCGAAGCCGGCGGCTTCGTTTCCGATATGGGCGGCGCCAACAGCATGCTCGAAAGCCGCAGCGTGGTTGCCGGCAACGAGTACATCCAGAAGGCGCTGCTGGACGTCGTCAACCGTCCGGTTCCTGGCCGCTGATGGGGCTCAAATAGAGCCAGAGTAATCCGATCAAGGGGTGTCACAATGGCGCCAATTCCTTTCCTATCATCCCGGACTTGATCCGGGATTGCGTATGATCAGGTCTTTGATCAAGAGAATAGGTTTTGCTTTGCAGACGACAGGTGTTGGATGTGTGGTGACGGTAGTTGCGTGCACGCAAACGTCGGCTAGTGCACGAGTACTTTGACAGCGATTTGCCCCCCCCTCACCCTGATTTGATGCGACTAGAGCTAGATTACGCCCACGACCATTCGCGGAATGGAGACACCCTAGTAGGCACAGAGTGATGCCGCCTGCTAGGTCAGTGTTGGCGCCGCCTTGAGCTAACTTTAAAGTTCTATGTCAAACCGTTGGAACTATAGGTGCTGGAGCTAAATCTCTGTTTGATATTAATAGGGAAGCTGATGTCCAACGCAGATAACTTGGGGAACTTTCAGTTACAGCGGTAACGCTCGCTTTAAGTGCGTGATGTGTCGCCGCGTAAGGCAGAGGGAAAACAGCGCACACGATTGCAACGAAGTTGCAGGTCAGCCGGTTGATAGCCTTCTTTAGCATTAAGCGAAGATCAAAGATGCTTCGGCCGCGGGCGCGATTGCTTACAGCGCACATAAGTCTAACATGAGCTATCATTAGTATTAGTGTGCATTGAAGAAAATTTTCGGGAGATGATGTTGACCTATCATCATTAGAAACGCAACACAGTTGTCACCAGGAGGATTGAAAGAATGCGGGTGACAACAATAAACGAGAACACATCATATGATGTGGTATGGCGCAAACTCCGCAAGTATCATGATGAGCAGCTGTCAGTTAGCAGACTTATGAGGTTGCATAGTGTTAACAAACAGCAAGCAGCAAACGTCAGAAAGCAGGCTCAACAGATATCCTATTCTCTGACACAAGCGCTCGAATTCTCACGTGCTGCGCTTAGTGCCGGGGCCACAACAAAAGCCCTGCTAGCGTACTACTCATTGACGGCGCTAGCGAATGTTGAAATACTTTGGAAAGGTGATGGAAGTACTAGCTTCGATAGGAGGGGTGCCGAGTACAACAGCCACGGTTTGGAGTTAGTTAAAGACGAAAATTTGTTGCAGTTTAGAGCGCATACCAAAAGACGAAATGGAAAGCTTATGGGATTGTTTGGCTTATGGCGAAACAAAGCAACTCATTTTCCCTACTATGGACTCCAGACAAACCAATTTTTCACCGATAGACATGAGGGCTACCACACCTTGAGCAGTATGGAGCATCTGAACAACATAGAATATCCCGATGCTCCCCTCTCTCTGTCCGATTGTTTCGCGCACATCCCAGGACTTTACAGATCCGTTGCGGATCACTCTATTAAAAGTAAGTTGGCTCGGGGAAAAATTAGCAGCGTTAATCGATATAGTGCGGAACGAGAGTTTCAAGACACAACAACTAGCCTGATTATTCACCCGTGCACTGCTGATATCACAGAGGCTGTGCTGGAGGACTTCAAGGTTCCTCCTCAATTGGTCCCGAATATCAGCTTTTTAGAGCCCACACGTGGCGCCATGATAAGTTGGGTCACTTCACCGCCGTACAGCGATCGATCAATCACGTTGCCAGAGTCGTTCGCTTGGACCGCGGATGAAAACTTCTTTCTCGCTGATGGAAGTTACTTGAACGAATTCGGCTACTTTTATGTGGGTCTCTACATAGCCGGAATGATCACAAGGTATCATCCTCAGAGTTGGATCAGAGAATTGAGGACCATGACGCATGCCTCATCGCTAGTGGACGAATTTGTTGATCAATCGCTACAAAGAGTACCATTACTGACTCTCGCTGCCCTAGATGAGGAATTACTTGTTTACTCATAGACTCGCCGACAATTCCAGCCCGGCTTTTTAGACCCAGCAGCTTTGCCGGTCAAAATGCTAGCGGCGTAGTCAGCGTATCGGTGCCGCAATCAAGCTCGAGGATGATGATGTATCCAACTGGTGCACAGTGGTGCGAAGGTCTCGTTGCGAACTTCGTGCCGCTGATCAAACCATCAAGGAAGCCGACAATCTCGTAAATGAGGAGGACGGCAGTGCCACTTAATCCTTCATTGAGACCCGCGACGGAGCATCACTAGATTTAGGGTGTCTAGCGTCTCCTCCCGTCCTCGAAAAAGCTTTGTTCTCAAAAGGCTTTTCACTTCAATTCGTCGTAATTTTACTCTAGCTTCCGCTCCGAACCATGCTGATGCCCCAGTCTTGAGGGCAAGGTCATGGCAGCATTAGAGGAACGGGCCCTATGGCGGATACGGAACTGCTCGATGTCGGCGTCGAGAAACCGCTGACGAAAGAATATCATCACAAGCTGTCCAGCCCGACGCCGTTCTTATGGACGATGATGATTTTCCTCATCATCGTGTCCTTCCTTGCCGCCATTCTCTTCCGGCAGGCCCAGTCAGCCTTCATGACCAATCCGGGTCTGAACGGCTTCATTCTCGGCGTTCTCGCCATCGGCATCGTTCTGGTGTTCATGCAGATCTTGAGCCTGCGCCCTGAAGTGCGCTGGTTCAACAATTTCCAGGCAGCCGGAAGCGTCGACAAGGCCGGGCGTCCGCCCAAGCTCCTGGCGCCGATGCGGGCGCTGATCGGCAAGCGCGGCGAGGTGCGGGTCTCGACCGTCACGCAGCGCTCCATTCTCGATTCCATCGCCACGCGTCTCGATGAATCGCGCGATACGTCGCGCTATCTCATTGGCCTTCTGGTTTTCCTCGGTCTGCTCGGTACCTTCTGGGGTCTGATCGGCACGATCGGCGCGATCAGCGACGTCATCCAGGGCCTCGATCCGACATCGGGCGACAGCAGCGATATTCTCTCCTCGCTGAAATCCGGCCTGACGGCGCCGCTGTCGGGCATGGGCACGGCGTTTTCGTCCTCGCTGCTTGGTCTTTCCGGCTCGCTGATCCTCGGCTTTCTCGATCTCCAGGCAGGCCGCGCGCAGAACCGCTTCTATACCCAGCTGGAAAACTGGCTGTCTTCCGTTACCGATCCGGGCGTCGATCTGTCCGTTGACGGCAAGCCCGTTGCGGCGAGCGGTGCCGCGGGTACCGAGCGTTCGCTTGCCGCCATGCACAATCTGGCGGAAGGCATTCAGGGGCTGGTGAAGAATATGCGCGGCGAGCAGCAGATGCTGCGCGACTGGATCGAAGCGCAGCAGGAGGAATCCAAGGCGCTCCGTCGCACGCTTGACCGCCTCACTGCGCGAATGGATGCCGACCAGAAGGCGGCCAGGCGATCCACTCCCCACGATAACGGGAGCGCGTAGCCATGGCGCTTGCGCGCAACCGCCGTCGCGACAGAGGTATCGATTACTGGCCGGGCTTCGTCGATGCGCTGTCGACGCTGCTGATGGCGATCATGTTTCTGCTCACCGTCTTCGTTCTTGCACAGTTCGTGCTCTCGCGCGAAATCTCCGGCAAGGACGAGGTCATGACGCGCCTCAACAACCAGATTGCCGAGTTGACCGAATTGCTGGCGCTGGAAAAGGGCAGCAAGCAAGATATCGAAGACACGCTTGCCAACCTGCAATCGACCCTTGCCCAATCTGAAAACGAACGCTCGCGTCTGCAGGCGCTACTCGATTCCGGCGCGGGCAACAGTTCCGCCGCCAATGCACGTGTCGGGCAGTTGACCGGCGAGCTTGAGGATGCGCGCGAGGCCGGTGCCAGAGCCTCAACGCAGATCGAATTGCTGAATCAGCAGATCGCCGCACTCAGAGCCCAGATCGCTTCCGTCGAGGCGGCACTGCAGGCGTCGGAAGCCAGGGACACATCCTCTCAGGTGAAGATCGCCGATCTCGGCCGTCGTCTGAACGTGGCGCTGGCGCAGCGTGTGCAGGAGTTGAACCGCTATCGCTCCGACTTCTTCGGACGCCTGCGCGAAATCCTCTCGGACCGCGAGAACATCCGGATCGTCGGCGACCGCTTTGTCTTCCAGTCGGAGGTTCTGTTTCCGTCGGGCGGCACGGATCTCAATCCGGAGGGGCAGGTGGAGATGGCGAAGCTTGCCGCAGCACTGATCGATCTTGCCAAGGAAATTCCACCGGAAATCAACTGGGTGCTGCGTGTCGATGGTCACACCGACAATGTGCCGCTGTCGGGCTCCGGACGTTTTCGTGACAACTGGGAGCTATCGTCGGCCCGCGCCACATCGGTCGTCAAGTTCCTGATTTCCAAGGGCGTGCCGGCCAACCGTCTGGTCGCAGCCGGTTTTGGCGAGTATCAGCCTTTGGCGGAAGGCGAGACGCCGGAAGCCCGTTCGCAGAACCGCCGTATCGAGTTGAAGCTGACGGAGCGCTGATCCTGTCGGGAGCGATGGGGGCGCTTTGCGCTCGCATCGTGATCACGGCCTTTAAAGCGTGTCGCGATCTTCAGATTCGACCCCACGCTTTGGGTCATTCTTGTCGCATGTCGTGATCACAAAACCGCCGCGCAGTTCTGCGCGGACCATGCTTCACGCCGCGTCGTTGGCGTCTGTGTTAAATTGCAGGCGTGCCAGCTTGGCATAGAGGCCGCCCTGGCGGATCAGGCTTTGATGCGTGCCTTCCTCGATGATGCGGCCTTCATCCATCACCAGAATGCGGTCGGCCTTGAGCACGGTGGCGAGGCGGTGGGCAATGACGATGGTGGTGCGCTTGGCGATCAGTTCGTCCAGTGCCTTCTGCACCAGCGTTTCGCTTTCGGCATCCAGCGCTGATGTTGCTTCGTCGAGCAGCAGGATCGGCGCATCGCGCAGAATGGCGCGGGCAATGGCGATGCGCTGGCGCTGGCCACCGGAGAGCGTAACACCGCGTTCGCCGGCCACGGTGTCGTAACCTTCCGGCAGTCTGGCTATGAAGCCATCGGCCTGCGCGGCAACCGCTGCAGCCCGCACCTGGTCCCGCGTGGCATCCGGCCTGCCAAAAGCGATGTTGTCGTGGATGGAGGAGGCGAAAATCGCCACATCCTGGGGCACGATGGCGAGCCTGGAGCGCAGCTCCTTCAAGGTGACGGAGCGGATATCGGTGCCGTCGATGGTGATGCGGCCGGATTGCGGATCGTAAAAGCGCATCAGAAGCGAGAACACGGTGCTTTTTCCAGCACCCGACGGGCCGACGATCGCCACTGTTTCGCCAGCGGCGACGTGGAAGGAAAGGTCGGAGATAATCGGTTTGCCTGCACCCTTCGGATAATGGAAGGCCACATGCTCGAAGCTTGCCTCGCCGCGCGCCGGGACGGGCAGTAAAACGGGTGCGACCGGTTCTTCGACGGGGGACTTTTCCTCCAGCAGTTCGGAGAGGCGTTCGGCCGCGCCACCTGCCTGCGACAGCTCGCCCCAGACTTCCGAGAGCTGACCAAGCGAGCTTGCGGCAATGACGGAATAGAGAACGAACTGGCTGAGCGTACCGGCGGAGATCGCGCCGGTCAGGACGCTATGCGCGCCATACCAGAGAATCGCGACGACGCTGCCGAAGACCAGACTGATGGCAACGGCCGTTAGAATGGCGCGGGCGCTGATCGCGGCGCGGGCGCCATGATAGGCCTTCTCTACGGCGGCATCATAGCGGCTGTTTGCCAGCATCTCAGCATTGAAGGACTGGATGGTGCGGCTGGCGGAAATCGTCTCGGAGGCGAAAGCGGACGAGGCGGCAAGCGTATCCTGTGTGGTTCTGGAGCGCGAGCGCACCGACCGGCCAAAGGCGATCAATGGAAAGACGATGAAGGGAATGGCAAGAAGAGCAAGGCCCGCAAGCTTCGGGCTGGTATAGACCATCATTGCCACGGCGCCGAGACAGAGCAGCGTGTTGCGCAGCGCCACGGAAGCCGACGAGCCGAAGGCGGAGCGGATCTGCACCGTATCGGCGGTAAGGCGCGAGGTCAGTTCGCCGGAATGGTTGGTATCGAAGAAGGCCTGCGACAGCGAGGTGAGATGGGCGAAGACATCACGGCGCAGATCGGTCACCACACGCTCGCCGATGATCATCACATAATAATAGCGCATGGCGCTTGCGAGCGCGAGAATGATGGCGATCGCCAGCAGCATGGCAAAATAGTTGTTGATCATCGCGCCATCGGTCGCTTCAAAACCGTGGTCGATGATGCGGCGCACGGCAAGCGGTAGCGCAAGCGTGGTGGCGGAGGACAGCACGAGCGCAAATAGGGCCGCGGCAACCAGGCCGCGATAGCGCTTCAGGTAGGGAAACAGGCTTGCCAGAGGTTTCAGCGTCCTGCGCCCTGCGGGCTTGTGTGCCTCAATGTCTGCCACGTGCATTACTCCTTCGTGCCGCAGGATCAACAGGTCCGGCGGCGACGCCGTTTTGGCGTCCTGATATGTGTCTTGCCGTGATCGGCAGGCACTTGTTATCTCGGCGCCCTTCATGTATAGGCTCCGCATCAAATTGGGAAGCCATGGCCTAAAGGGCTCAGGTTTCATTTATTGAATCGGCTCAGTTGACGCAATTGCGGCAAATGGTCCGCACCCACTTACGCAGGAAGATTGTCATGAAGGCTGAAATCCATCCCGACTATCACATGATCAAAGTTGTCATGACCGATGGTACCGAATACGAAACCCGTTCGACCTGGGGTTCCGAGGGCGCAGTTATGAACCTCGAAATCGATCCCAGATCCCATCCGGCCTGGACTGGTGGCAACCAGCAGCTGATGGACCGCGGCGGTCGCGTTTCCAAGTTCAACAAGCGTTTCGGCGGCCTCGGCCTCTAATCCGTTTGATCATGGACTGCAAAATAACCTCGGAGCGATCCGGGGTTTTTTGTTGTCTGGATGGCGGAGCGTGGGTTTTGGCTTCGTGTAGGACGGATCGGCGCGCTGCACTCTGCTGACAGCGCCTGCTCTTAAAACGCTCTTTTGACGTTCTGGCCTAGTGACGCAGTCCATCCCAGACAACAAAAAAGCAGGCCGGAGCCTGCTTCTTCAAAATCATGCGTCGGGAATAGCGCGTTCAGTTGCTGTTGAACGCGGTGCGCAGCAGGTTGAGCTGCGCCTGGACGCTGTTTTCGTTGTCCGGGACCTTTGCTTCCGACGGGCGATAGATTTCGCGGTCGAGAAGGGCAACGCGGTTTTGTAGGCGAAGCGAACGTTCGACGAGATCGCGAAAGGATTCCGGCAGGTCATTCCAGCCTGGAGCGTTGCGATCGACGTTGAAGTTGTCGAGGCGGACCTTGTTCTTTTCGTTGAGAACCTGATCGCGGGTCATCTCGCCATTGTTGACGGCGCGCTGCAGCAGCAGCCAGGAGGCCATCTGCATCAGGCGGGTGGTGAGGCGCATGGATTCAGCAGCGTAGAGAACCGATGCCATACGCGGCAGCACCTTGGAGGCAGCACGACCGGAGCCATCGAGATAGCTTGCCGTTTCTTCCACCAGGCCCATGCCCTCGGCATAGAGAGTCTTGAACTGGTTCGAGGCTGCGGCGCGGCCGGCGAAGCTGATGGTATTCAAAACCTGTTCCGACATTTCTTTAATCCCTGCTTACGCATGATACGGTGAGGCAACGGAGTTAGCGGGTGAATTGTTCCGGCCTTTGTATTTTCAGGATGATACCAATACCGCAAATGCGCAAGCTGATTATTAAAGAAAGGTTAATACCCACAGTTTTGCAGGTTTTCCAACAGAATAAAAAAAGAGCCGCAAAAGCGGCTCTCAAGGTAAAACAGGGAGAAAAATCAGACCAATTCGCCGATAGGAGAAACTGCCTGAGGTTCAGCAGAACTGAACATGTATAGTAATCTCTCAGAAAGCTTAATATTTGGTTAATGATAAACGAAAAACTGTCTCGCGGGGTAACGTTTGCTCGGCATTCTTGATCTCATCTGGTGCGAAACAGATTTTCCGCAGCCTTCCGGCCCGCCGACTTCTTCTCCTTTTCGCCCTCCAGCCGTTCGATTTCGGCTGACAGAATATTGATGCGTGCAGTCAGCTCATCCACCGAAAGCAGCGTCAGGTCGGCGCCAATGATGTGCGTGGTGTTCTGCTTTTGGGGAAGATCCTCGTCAAAGATACTCATATTCCTGCTCCCTTCTGCAAATCTGCTTCCTCTTCAGGATATTGCGGTGCTCTGGGGTCAAGCGAAGCGCTTTCCGGTGTCAGTAGCGGCGCAGGGGCCGTCGGCATGGTGGAGAAGTTATCCTTCTCTGCGGTGGTGAGCGCGGCGCGCTGCCTCGAGCGGAAGATAGAATAAGCGGTAATCAGAAGATGCGAAACCGCTGTCACCAGAAACAGCGCGTAAGGACCAAAGGAGGTCATGATCGGGCCGCCAAGCGTCGGGCCGATAATGGTGCCGATGCCATAAAGCAAAAGCAGGCCGCCCGAGACTTTGACGAAATCTTCCGAGGAGGCGAAGTCGTTGGCGTGTGCGACCGCGATCGGGTAGAGCGCATTGGCGGCGGCACCATAAACGCAGATCATTCCGATCAGCACATAGACATGTGTCGGGTGGATGATCGCGATCGCAAGGCCCGCGACGGCGGCGAGCGCCGAGAGGCCTGCCAGCACGAAACGACGGTCGATACGGTCGGACAGCTTGCCAGCCGGAAACTGCGCGAGCGCGCCGACGAAGATGGTGGAACTGACCATGATGGCGATGGTGGTGGGATCGAGCCCCGCACGCGCGCCGAAGACGGCAGCAAGCGTACCATAGGCGCCATTGGCGATGCCGACCAGCAGGATGCCGACGAAGGATACCGGCGAATTGCGGTAGAGCGCCCGAAGATCGAGCTTGACCTTCTTCAGCGGCTGCGGGCTTTCCGCTTTTGACAACATGGCGGGAAGGATGGCGACGCAATAGATGATGGCGCAGACCATGAAGAGCGATGTATTGCCCACATGGCCAAAGGGAATGACGAGCTGTCCGGCCACCACGCCGAAGAGCGTAATGGCAATATACAGCGAGAAGATCGCGCCACGGCTTTCATTGGTGGCGCGCTCGTTCAGCCAGCTTTCGATAATCATCGAGGTTCCGGCGGTGCAGAAGCCCGTCAGGGCACGCAGGGCAACCCAGGAGACGTCGTCGATGAAGAGGCCGGTCAGGAGAACGGTGAGGCAGATGACGGCGACGAAGCTGCCGAAGGCACGGATGTGGCCGGCCCGGCGCACGATGGCGGGTGCTACAAAACAGCCGATGACGAAGCCCGCCGCCCAGGAGGTGCCGAGAAAACCGAGCACTTCGTTGGAGTAGCCTTCTTCCGAACCGCGCACCGGCAGAAGCAGGCCCTGCAGGCCATTGCCAAGGAAGAGGAAGAGGGTGCTGGTGAGAAGAGCGAATACGGGAAGAATATTTCTGCTCATAAAGTCTCTCTCATGCTGATGCTATTGCCGGTATCATGCGGAAGATGGTGCGAATAAGACGCCGCCATGGTGAGCATAAAAATGTCCACCCTGTGACGATGTAGAATGAGTTTGACATTTGGCTCACGGATGCGGCAAGCCCTTTAATAGACATTTGCAGTTGAACCGGCGGCAGCTGCCAAGGGTTCCCTAAGAAGATGGCAGAAACGGTGGCACCCAGCTTGCCCGATTGAGCCAAAAGGTTGCGTGATGACGAAGGCGATCGGCCTTTTGCTACTTTTGGCCATGGGTATCCAGCTCATCTGCCCGCTCGGATTCCCGGGCTTTAGACGACGCGCTGATTTCTGGAAGATCGCCGTGGTGGCCTTCGTTCTTTGGACGCTGGTGCTGCTCCTGCGGCCATGAATTTTGGCGCTCCCATCGATGACGGAAGCGCCTGCAGCATCGGCCCGAAAATCGGTCTCGATTTTCGGAAAGCACGATGCGTAGCTTCAAAAAGCTAAAGCGTCCTTTTTGCGTTTAACAAAACGCACGGCGCTTTAGATGATCAGAGCTTGCGCCCGAGATAATCCTCGACCTTCTTGCGCTCCCATGCGGCATTGAGGAAGGGCACGAGGTCGAAGGTGGTCATGCCGTTCATCGCAAGGGCGACACCCCAGCCGAGGGCCGGCCATATGGCCCAGAAGTAATGGGGGCTGGTAACAAGGTTGATGACGACCAGCATGGCGATGACCAAGACATATTGCGCGACATGCAGGTAGAACTTCTTGATCTTTCGCACGCGCTCGAACGCGAGGGCTTCTTCGGCTTCTCTGGAGTCGATAGCAATGCTTTGCATATCCGTTTCCTTTTCTACGGTCAGTTGCGACACGTCGATCTCGAAGACGGATGTTAGAGCGTTTCCTTGTTAAATAGAAACGTTCTGCCGGAGCAGGTTTTCGTCAGGGCAAAGGCGATTGGCGAAGGGCATACCCAAGGGTACGGTCGAGCCGATCGCCTTTGAGCCTGGCGGAAAGATGCCCGGCCCTTCGGGTTGGTTGAAACGGGCCACCTGCTTGCCCGGACGGCTTGGCCGTATGCTTTGGCTACGGCACGCGCCGCCCGGACAATCAGTCGATCCCGTTTGAACCAACAGAACTGTTTCTATTTAACAAGGAAACGCTCTTACGTTGCGAGCGTTTCCAGGCTCGCGGATTGGCCGCGTTCTATGCGCTGAATGGTGCGCACGCTCAAGCCACTGACGATTGCCAACTGCTCCTGCGACCAGCCACGCTGTAGCCTGAGTTTCTGTACCAGCATCATTCTCTCCAAGGTTCGACGCGGCCGACATTTCCGCAAACCGCCATCGATCACCACGCCATCCGCCCGACTGTCGGGTTGCTGTCGGGAGGGTGACGGGCCTGTCATGACGGCATACTGCGCCGGGCGAGCGTGAATTTGAAGAGCGGCGAGCCGCCGCGAAAAGAAAAAGCCGCTCAAGGGGAGCGGCTTTTCAGTACAGTCTTCGATAGGGCTTACGTAGAGAGAAGCGACGTCAGGCCGCCTTCTCAAGCTCCTGCTTCCAGTTGCCGCGCGCTGCCAGAGAATTCATCTCGGCGCGGTGGCGGAAGGCGCGCTGGCCGGCTGCGACATTTTCCTGCTTGCCGCCCCAGGCATGGAGTGCTGCTTCCTGCAATGCGCGGCCATAGGAGAAGGTGACCGACCAGGGCAGGTCATAGCCGGCATTGATGGCCGAGAGGTGGGCTGTGGCTTCTTCCGATGACTGGCCGCCGGAGAGGAAGGCGATACCGGGCACAGTGGATGGCACGGTGGCCTTCAGCACCTTGACGGTCTTTTCGGCGACCTCTTCAACGCTTGCCTTGCGGGCATTCTTGCCGTCGATGACCATGTTGGGTTTCAGGATCATGCCTTCCAGATCGACGCGGGCATCGTAAAGATCGGTGAAAACGGTGCGCAGCACCCATTCGGTCACCTCGGCGCAACGATCAATGCTGTGGGTGCCGGGCTTGCCGTCCATCAACACTTCCGGCTCGACGATCGGCACGATACCGGCCTGCTGGCAAAGGGCTGCATAGCGGGCAAGCGCCTGGGCATTCGCCTTGATCGATCCCCATGTCGGAATCCCATCATCGATCGCGATAACACCGCGCCATTTGGCAAAGCGCGCACCGGCCTCGTAATAGGTCTTCAGGCGATCCGCCAGGCCGTCAAGGCCCTCGGTCACCGTCTCGCCGGGGAAGAAGGTCTGCGGCTTGGCGCCCTTATCCACCTTGATGCCGGGAACGGCGCCCGCCGCCTTGATGATCTCGACGAAAGGCGTGCCATCGGCTGCCTTCTGGAAGAGGGTTTCCTCGTAGAGAATGACGCCGGAGATGCACTTGGTCATCGCCTCTTCTGTGCGGAACAGCATTTCGCGATAATCACGGCGGCTGGTTTCGGTCGATTCCAGACTGATCGTATCGAAGCGCTTCTTGATTGTGCCGGTGGACTCATCCGCCGCCAGCAGTCCCTTGCCGTTCGACATCATTTTTTGTGCAATAACTTGAAGACGTTCGGTCATTTGCGGTTCTCCCAATACATAATCATACTCAGATACCAGACAGAGGCAGAAAGATGGCAGGCTAAAGCCTTGAATCGTTTGAAATAGTTTTAGTAAGTTGACGTTCCTGAAGTTCTAGTTTGCGCAAGTTGGTCGTCGCGATCAAGTCATTCGGTTGCTTGATTGATTGTAGTTTTTAGACTACATATGCAGAATGTTCGAGCTGAAACAGACCTCCGTCTTTGCCAAATGGGAATCAAAGCTCCGAGATAAACGCGCCAGGACGATTATCGCTGCACGTCTGATGAGGCTAGCTGCAGGCTTGCCCGGAGACGTCGAAGCTGTCGGAGACGGCGTCAGCGAACTACGAATTCACTATGGGCCGGGATACCGGATTTACTTTCAAAAGCGAGGAAGCATTCTGATCGTGCTGCTGTGTGGCGGGGACAAAGGATCGCAGCCGCGCGATATCGCGCTTGCCAAAACGCTGGCCAAGGAATGGAGCGAACGAGATGAGTGAGAAACTAACGACCTACGACCCTGCCGCCGCTCTCATCGACGATGAGGAAATTGCCGCATTCATGGCCGACGCCTTTGAGACTGGCGACGCGCTCTATGTGGCGAAGGCGCTAGGGGTTGTCGCACGCGCCAAGGGGATGACAGAGATAGCCCGCAAAACCGGCCTATCGCGCGAGCAGCTCTACCGCTCGTTCAGTGAGAACGGAAACCCCACGCTCAAGACGACATTTGCCGTGATGCGCGCGCTTGGCATTGAGATGACTGCCAAGACGCACGTTTCACAATAAGCAGCCGCTTACTTCTGTTCCTGCAGAATGGCGACGCCGGGCAGGACCTTGCCTTCCATCCATTCGAGGAAGGCACCGCCGGCTGTCGAGATGTAGGTGAAGTCTTCGGCAACGCCCGCATGGTTCAGCGCTGCGACCGTATCACCGCCGCCGGCGACGGAGACGAGCTTGCCGGACTTGGTGCATTCGGCGGCATGGCGGGCGGCAGCGACCGTTGCGGTGTCGAAGGGTTCGATTTCGAAGGCGCCGAGCGGGCCGTTCCAGACCAGCGTTTCGGCGCGCGAGATCCAGCCCTTGATGGCTTCGACCGATTTGGGACCAACATCGAGCACCATGGCGTCTTCAGGGATGGCGTTGATATCGACAATCTCGTTGGCGGCATTGGCCTTGAACTCGCGGGCAACGACGCCGTCATCCGGGAGCACGATGGCGCAGCCAGCCGTCGCGGCTTCGATCATGATCTGCTTTGCGGTTTCGGCGAGATCATGCTCGCAGAGCGACTTGCCAACCTGCGTGCCGCGGGCGGCGAGGAAGGTGTTGGCCATGCCGCCACCGATGACAAGTGCGTCGACCTTCTTGACGAGGTTCATCAGGAGATCGATCTTTGTGGAGACCTTGGCACCGCCGACAATGGCAACGACCGGGCGGGCAGGGGCGCCGAGACCCTTTTCCAGCGCTTCCAGCTCCGCCTGCATGGTGCGGCCGGCATAGGCCGGCAAATAGCGTGCGAGACCTTCGGTCGAGGCATGGGCGCGGTGGGCGGCGGAGAAAGCATCGTTGACGTAGACATCGCCGTTCTTGGCAAGCTCGGTGACGAAGGCCGGATCGTTCTTTTCCTCGCCCTTGTGGAAGCGGGTGTTTTCCAGAAGCAGGATATCACCATCATTCATCTTGGCGATGGCGTCCGCAGCAGCCGGGCCGATGCAATCGGTGGCGACGTGGACGGCGTGGTCGAGAACCTCTTCAAGCGCAGGCGCGATCAGCGACAGCGACATGTCAGCAACCGGCTCACCCTTCGGGCGACCGAAATGGGCGAGAAGAATGACCTTGGCGCCCTTGTCCGAGAGTTCCAGGATTGTGGGTGCCACGCGTTCCAGGCGGGTCTTGTCCGTCACCTTGCCGTCAGCAACCGGCACATTGAGATCGACGCGAACGAGAACGCGCTTTCCGGAAATGTCGGTGAGGTCGTCAAGGGTCTTGAAGGCGGGCATAGATCAATCCTGTAAAACGTGTTTGAAACAATGTCTTCGGGCGCGACCATACTATGCCTGACTGACGACGCAAGGCGTTTTCGTTACGATGCCATGACGCGCTTTCACTTCGCGTTCAGGTGGGCACGGCGCCTTTCCTTGCGGTGCTCGCGGGCGCGGTGGATGATGTCTTTCAGGCTGATGAAGATCGGTAGCGTGGTCGCCGGTTCGACCGGTTCCAGCGAAATGCCGATGCTGGAAATCGCGTGGTTTTCATCGAGATCGCGGACGATCAGGATCAGCGAGCCGAGACGGATGCGATCGGCATATTCGGCCTTTCCGCCAAGGCGGGTCTCGATCAGTTCGCCAACGGTGAGGGACTGCTCCTGGGGCGTGATGAGCCCCGGCCCGTAGGATGCATCCAGTTCCGTCGCCGGGCGTTGGGGCGAGATGGCAAAGGTGCCGAAAATGTCCTCGTCATCGGCGGTCACCGGCTTGGCACTGGCAAACAGGCGGTCGAGCAGCCTTGCATTGCTGGGGATGACGAAGAGATAGACGAGATCGTTCTCTCGAAGCCTGCCGGCATATTGATAGCGGATCGAGGTGCCGTCGCGCACGACCAGAGACGGCATGGCCCAGCGGGGAATGCGTTCGCCCTGCAGGATCGCACTGCCCTTGGCAACGCGGTAGGAGATCAGCTCGTGGGTGGCCGTGCCGGGCAGATCCACTTCCAGCTTGTCCACCTCACCCATGCGCGGCGGTACCACGAGGCCAAGACGGGTTGCGACAGGCTTGATCGTCCAGCCCTGCAGGAGAAGCGAGACGAGCACGATGATGAAGGCAGCGTTGAAGTAGATCTCGGCATTGTTGAGCCCCCCAAGTGCGGGCAGGATGGCAAGCAGAATGGAGACGGCTCCGCGCAGACCGACCCATGCAACGAAGCTCGTTTCCTGCTGGGTGTAGTTGAAGGGCATGAGGCTCAGCCAAACCGCAAGCGGCCTTGCAACGAAGATGAGGAAAAGCGCAAGCAGGATGGCGGGGATGATGACGGCCGGGAACTGCGAGGGTGTGGCCAGCAGGCCGAGCATCAGGAACATGATGATCTGCGCCAGCCATGTCATGCCTTCGTGGAAACGGCGGATGGCGCCCTTGGCGAAAATCTTGCGGTTGCCGGAAACGATGCCCGCAACATAGACGGCCAGGAAGCCGCTGCCGTTCAACGCGCCGGTGAAGGAGAAGACGAGGAGCGCGAGCGCCAGAACGAGGATGGGTGCGAGCCCGCGATCCATGGTGAAGCGGTTGACGACCTTGACGATCATCAGCCCGCCGAGCACGCCGAAGATCAGGCCAAGTCCCATTTCTTCGAGGAACATCAGCAGGAAGCCGGTGTCGAAACCCGCCAACCCCTTGCCGCGACCAACGACCTCCACCAGTGCGATGGTCAGAAAAATCGCCATCGGGTCGTTGGTGCCGGATTCCACTTCCAGCGTCGAGCGCACCTGGTCACGAATATGGATGCCGCCGATGCGCAGCAGGAAGAAGACGGCTGCCGCATCGGTGGAAGCGACGATGGAGCCGAGCAGCAGGCCCTCCAGCCAGGAGAAACCGAGCAGCAGCGCAGCGGCCCCGGCAAAGAACACGGCCGTCAGGACGACACCGACCGTGGCAAGTGTGAGGGCGGGCCGGGACGAGAGCCGAAAGGTCTGTAACGGCGTGCTGAAACCGGAATCGAAGAGGATGACTGCCAGCACCAGCGAGCCGAGCATATAGGCCAGCGCACTGTTGGTGAATTCGATGCCGAGACCATCCTTGCCCGCGGCAAGGCCGATCATCAGGAAGAGAAGCAGCAGGGGCGCGCCAAAGCGGTAGGCGATCAGGCTGGAAAAGGCGGCTGCAAGAACAAGGACGTTGGCGACCAGCAGCAAGAGATAAAATGATTCCAATGCCCTAACCTTTGCAAGCGATGCTTTGAAGCTGGCGCACAGCCTCCCGTCTGCGACTACCGAATCTTGTCAGTGATTGTTCAGATTGAAAATGGACCAGAGCAAGGCGGGATTGCCGGCGCCGGTGACGGACCCATAAAAAAACCGGCGGGATTGCTCCCACCGGTTCTTTGGATTGTCACTGACCGTCGGATCAGATGGTCTTGGCGAAAGCCACCGCCGTGTCGGACATGCGGTTGGAGAAGCCCCACTCGTTGTCGTACCAGGAGAGCACGCGCACGAAGTTGCCTTCCATGACCTTGGTCTGGTCGGTGGCGAAGATCGAGGAGTGGCTGTCGTGGTTGAAGTCGCGCGAAACCAGCGGCTCGTCGGTGTAGCCGAGAACGCCCTTCAGCGCGCCGTTCGACGCAGCCTTGATGGCTTCGTTGATTTCAGCGACCGAGGTTGCCTTCTTGGCGACGAACTTGAAGTCGACGACCGAGACGTTTGGTGTCGGAACGCGGATCGAGGTACCGTCCAGGCGGCCCTTGAGGTGCGGCATGACGAGACCGACGGCCTTGGCAGCGCCCGTCGAGGTCGGGATCATCGAAAGCGCTGCAGCGCGGGCGCGATACAGATCCTTGTGCATGGTGTCCAGCGTCGGCTGGTCGCCGGTGTAGGAGTGGATCGTCGTCATGAAGCCATGGTCGATGCCGATCAGGTCATCGAGAACCTTGACGACCGGCACCAGGCAGTTGGTGGTGCACGACGCGTTGGAGATGACGAGGTGATCCTTCGTCAGCTGGTCGTGGTTCACACCGAAAACAACCGTCAGGTCGGCGCCGTCGGCCGGAGCCGAAACGATGACGCGCTTTGCGCCAGCGGTCAGGTGAGCGGCAGCCTTGTCACGGGCGGTGAAGATGCCGGTGCATTCCAGCGCGATATCGACGCCGAGTTCGCCATGCGGCAGCGTTGCGGGGTCGCGAACGGCGGTGACCTTGATCGGCTTGCCGCCGCCAACGGTGATCGTGTCGCCTTCGACCTTCACCTCGGCCGGGAACTTGCCGTGAATGGAGTCGTAACGCAGCAGGTGTGCATTGGTCTCGACAGGGCCAAGATCGTTGATGGCGACGACTTCGATGTCGGTGCGGCCGGATTCGACGATGGCGCGAAGGACGTTACGGCCGATGCGGCCGAAGCCGTTAATGGCTACTTTTACAGTCATTTACAGTCTCCCGATCAATAATTTACGTCTGAATGGAATAGCTTGGGCGCGAAGTGGCGAAGGCGTGAGGCGCGCTCCACCGCTTGCGGCGGTCGACGACCGAAGATCATGGCGTGCAAGATGCCCTGACCTTCGGCCAATGGGATCAGCCGAGCTTTTCTTCGGCTGCGGCGACAACCGCTTCCGCGGTGATGCCGAAGTGTGGGAAGAGGTCCTTGGCCGGTGCGGAGGCACCGAAGGACTGCATGCCGACGAAAGCGCCGTCATTGCCGATGAAGTAATCCCAGCCCTGGCGAATGGCCGCTTCGACGGCGATCTTGACCGGCGCGTTGCCGATGATCGCCTGACGATAGGTTTCCGGCTGCTCCTTGAAGAGTTCGAAGCAGGGCACGGACACGACGCGGGCGGAAATACCCTTGTCCTTAAGCGTGGCGGCGGCCTTCAGCGCAAGCTCGACTTCCGAGCCGGAGGCGAAGATCGAGACCTTCGCATCGCTTGCCGAAACCAGTTCGTAGGCACCGTAGGCAACGAGGTTCTTCTCCTCATAGTCCTTGCGGGCCGGCGTCAGGTTCTGGCGTGTGAGTGCCAGTGCGGAGGGACGATGCTTTTCATGCAGGGCAAGCTGCCAGGCTTCTGCCGTTTCCGTCTCGTCTGCCGGGCGGAAGACCAGAAGGTTCGGAATGGCGCGAAGTGCTGCGATCTGCTCCACCGGCTGGTGGGTCGGGCCGTCTTCGCCAACGCCGATCGAGTCATGCGTCAGGACATGAACGACGCGGATGCCCATCAGTGCGGCAAGGCGGATCGACGGACGGCAATAGTCCGAGAAGATCAGGAAGCCGCCGGAGTAGGGGATGAGACCGCCATGCAGCGAAATGCCGTTCATGGCCGCGGCCATGCCGTGTTCGCGGATGCCGTAATGCATGTAGCGACCGGAGAAGTCGGTCGGCGTGATCGACACCATCTGGCTGGTCTTGGTGTTGTTGGACGGTGTCAGGTCGGCAGAGCCGCCGAGCATTTCCGGCACAACGCCGTTGATGACTTCGAGTGTATCTTCCGATGCCTTGCGGGTGGCAACCGTCGGGTTGTTGGCCGCAACCTTCTTCTTGAAGGCGTCGATGGAGCTGTCGAAGTTGCCGGGCAGATCGCCGGCGAAACGGCGCTTGAACTCGGCCTTCTTCCCACCCTCGATCGCTTCCAGGCGGGCTTCCCACTCCTGGCGGGTCTTGGTGGAACGCAGGCCTGCCAGACGCCATGCGTCGAGCACGTCTTCAGGGATGACGAAGGGTTCGGCTTCCCAGTTCAGATGCTTGCGGGTTGCGGCAATTTCTTCTGCACCGAGCGGCGAGCCGTGTACCTTGTGGGTGCCGGCCTTGTTCGGCGCGCCGAAACCGATCGTGGTCTTGGCGGCGATGAACGTCGGACGATCCGACTTGTGGGCTTCTTCAATGGCCGCGGCAATCGCTTCCGGATCGTGACCGTCGATCTCGATCGTGTGCCAGTGAACGGCCTTGAAGCGTTCGATCTGGTCGGTGGAGTCGGACAGGCCGACTGCGCCGTCGATCGTGATGTTGTTGTTGTCCCAGAAGAGCACGAGCTTGTTCAGGCGCAGATGGCCGGCAAGCGCGATCGCCTCATGGCTGATGCCTTCCATCAGGCAGCCGTCGCCGCACAGAACGTAAGTATAATGGCTCTGCAGATCGGAGCCGAATTCTTCTTCCAGCTTGCGCTCGGCAATCGCCATGCCGACAGCATTGGCAATGCCTTGGCCGAGAGGACCGGTGGTGGTTTCGATGCCGGTGGCATGACCATATTCCGGGTGGCCGGCGGTCTTGGAGCCGAGCTGGCGGAAGCGCTTGATCTCGTCGATCGTCATGTCTTCGTAGCCGGTCAGATACAGGCACGAGTAGAGCAGCATGGAGCCGTGGCCGGCAGACAGCACGAAACGGTCGCGGTCGGGCCAGTGCGGCGCCTTGGGATCGAATTTCAGGTAGCGGGTAAAGAGAACGGTGGCGACATCCGCTGCTCCCATCGGCAGGCCGGGGTGGCCGGAATTGGCCTTCTCCACAGCATCCATGGCAAGAAATCGGATTGCATTGGCCATCCGGTCGTGTTTGTCGCGAGAAATCATGGCTTTTCCGTTTGTTCCGGGTGAAAGGAGATAGTCGTTCTAACTATCCAAAAAGCGGGTTGATCCATAGCAGGTAGGGCGGCTCTGTCAATAAATCCAGCCTGATGTTGCGGTTCGATCGGTCACAAAAATCGTTTCGCATCAAAAGATTCGCTCGCCGCCCATGGCCACATTCGATCTCGCGCAAGCTTCGCGCCGCGCTGTGGCCATAATCAGGCAGGGATGGTGAAGCCCATGTTTGCGACTTTGCATTCATCCACAGCCCAAAGTGCTTGAATGTATTGGTTTGATTGACGCGGGCGCAAAACGGGTAATATCGTATCAATGCCTTGAGTGACATCGGGCGGCAACGATTCGGGCTTGCCGCTTATGCGGTTTGGAAGAAACGATGACGGCGGAAAAAACAATACAAGTCGCGCTGTCGGAGCTCAGCTCCGCAATCACCAGCCTTGAAAACGCCCTCGACATGCGCCTGGAGCGCCAGCGGGAAAGTGCCGAGGTGGAGGGTGAGGTCAAGCGCGTGCACGTGGATCGTGCCCGTCTTGCCCAGGAGCTCGACCAGTCGCAGTTCCGCGCCAATCGCCTGGAAGAGGTGAACCGCGAGGTCTCGCGCCGTCTGGTGACCGCCATGGAAACCATCCGCGCCGTACTGGACAGATAAGAGGAGGCCCGCATGGCTCAAGTCACCGTGATGATCGACGGCAAGGCCTATCGCATGGCCTGCGAAGCCGGGCAGGAAGACCACCTGACCGATCTCGCAGCGCGTTTCGACCGCTATGTCGGCCATCTGAAGAGCCAGTTCGGCGAGATCGGCGATCTGAGGCTGACCGTCATGGCCGGCATCATGATCACCGACGAGATGTCCGAGTTGTCGCGCAAGATCGAAGCGCTGGAAAACCAGGTGGCGACCTTGCAGCAGAACCGCGACGGCATGGCCGAAAGCAAGGCGAAGGCCGACGAGCAGATCGTGCTCGCGATCTCCGATCTCGCCATGCGGCTCAACGGCATTACCGAGAAGCTGGTGGAGAGACCGAAACCTTCGGTCAATTGAGCTTGCGACCGTAGGCTGCTATCAAGATTGTCTTCGATAGCCTCTTTCGAAACGGACCGATCCATCATATATAGAGCGTGCGTTCTGCGCTTCTCGACAGGAACCACAATCCCTGGGGCCATACTCGATCCAAAGGGAGCTGTCCCTGGCCAGCCTCGTGGGGCTGGACACACGGTGCCCACCTACGTTTGTAGGCACCCAGGATCGTAAACATCCATCGGTCGTCGCGGACGCACTTTATCATTTTAGCCTTATGCTGCCGTGCTCATTTCTGGCGTGGCAACAAACCTTCGGTTTCAAATCGCGTCCTTCTGCTCGAACGTAACGCCCACGATTATTTTATCCGCTTTACGATGAAAGCTTTGCAATGGCGCTATGTTGTCATTGCATTGGTGGAACAAATCTTTATTATTCGGATTGGTATGTCCGTTCAGCCTGTCCTCAAGGCGAATGCGGTTGCAACCGCGACGTGCCGTTCAACAGCCCAAAGAGCTAAACTTGTTTACTGAAATTATGATCGTGGTCCTGCTCACCGTATTGAACGGGGTGCTCGCCATGTCCGAGCTTGCTGTCGTCTCTTCCAGACCGGCGAGACTTAAAGTGCTGGCCGCGCAAGGCAGCAAGGGCGCCACGATGGCGCTCAATCTTTCTGAAAATCCCGGACGGTTTTTGTCCACCGTGCAGATCGGCATTACGCTGGTCGGCGTTCTTTCCGGTGCCTTTTCCGGCGCCACACTTGGTGCCCGCTTCACGCTTTGGCTCGCTGAACAGGGCGTGCCGGACCGTGCCGCCGATGCGCTTGGCGTCGGCGTCGTGGTTGTTGCCATTACCTATCTGTCGCTGATCGTCGGCGAACTCGTGCCGAAGCAGATCGCGCTACGCGACGCTGAAAAGGTCGCTGCCCGCGTCGCGCCTGCCATGGTGTTCCTGTCGAAAATCGGCGCGCCCGTCGTCTGGCTTCTCGACAAGTCGGGCAGGATCGTGCTTGCCCTCCTCGGTCATAGCGGTGAATCAAACGCCTCTGTCACAGACGATGAAATCCGCACGGTTCTGGCCGAGGCGCACAGTGCTGGCGTGATCGAAACCGAGGAATCGGCGATGATCACCAGCGTCATGCGCCTCGCCGACCGCAACGCCCGCGGCCTGATGACGCCGCGCCGCGATGTGGAGGTCGTCGATATCGAGGACACCGCCGAGGAGATCCGCGAGCAGCTTCGTGCCACCCAGCGTTCGCGCCTTCCGGTGCGCAACGGTGCCTCGGATGAAATTCTCGGCGTTCTCTTCGCCAAGGATGCCTTCGATGCGCTGGCGTCCGGCAAGGAACTCAACATTCGCGAGCTGCTGCGTGAAGTGCCGGTCGTTTCCGACCTCACCAGCGCCGTCGACGTGATCCAATCGCTGCGCCGTTCCACGGTTCATATGGTTCTCGTCTATGACGAATATGGCCACTTCGAAGGCATCATCAGCTCCGGCGACATTCTGGAGGCTATCACCGGTGCCTTCCAGGAGGATGACGGCGAAGAGCCTGCGATGGTGGAGCGCGAGGATGGCAGCTTCCTGGTTGCCGGCTGGATGGCGGCCGATGAGTTTGCCGATCGCATGGGCTTCCAGATCGACGAGGATGCCGAATTCGAAACCGTCGCCGGTCTGGTGCTGGACGAATTCCGCCGCCTGCCGGAACTGGGCGAGCACATCACGCGCAACGGCTGGCGCTTCGAGGTCATCGATCTCGACGGCCACCGCATCGACAAGGTCCTGGTCAGCCGGGCTGCGTGATGAACGAAGCCGGTTCTCTGACAAAAGCGCAATTGCGTCTCGAGCGTCTCGCCCAGCGGGACGCTCTTTCCGTTGAAGACCGCCAGACAAAAAGTCTTGCGATGGCGCAGTCGGGTGCGCAGGCTCTGTCCTTTAGCCCTGGGACTATTGTTTCCGGTTTCATGCCGATACGCTCCGAAGCCGATACCCGGCCGCTGATGGAAGCCCTGCGCGACAAGGGCGCCACGCTTTGCCTTCCGGTGATGCTCGACCGCGAGACCATCGTCTTTCGCGCCTTCGCTCGCAACGCCCAACTGGTGAAGACGGGCTTCGGTACGAGCGGGCCGGATGAAAGCGCTGCCGTCCTTGACCCGGATATCCTGCTCGTGCCGCTTTCCGCCTTCGATGGCCACGGGCAGCGCATCGGCTATGGCGCCGGGCATTATGACCGCGCCATTGCTCGCCTGCATGCAAAAGGACTGGAACCACTGTTGATAGGCATTGCATTCGATTGCCAGGAAGTGCCATCAGTGCCGGATGAAGCGCATGACGTTGCGCTGGACGCAATTTTGACCGAAAGCGGCTTGCGGCATTTTTCTGGCAGGGCAGGGGCATGAGACTACTTTTTCTCGGAGATATGGTGGGCAAGACCGGACGCACGGCCGTCTGGGAAAAATTGCCGGGGCTGATCTCCGACCTGAAACTGGATTTCGTCATCGTCAATGGCGAGAACGCCGCTGGCGGCTTCGGAATCACCGAAGACATCTATCTGGAAACCATCAATGCCGGCGCGGATGTCGTCACCACCGGCAACCATGTCTGGGACCAGAAGGAAGCGGTGTCATTCTGCGAGCGCCACGACCAGTTCCTGCGGCCCGCCAACTACCCGAAGGGTACGCCCGGCAAGGGTTCCGGCCTGTTCTATGCCCGCAATGGCGCGCGTGTGCTGGTTGCCAACATCATGGGCCGCGTCTTCATGCATCCTGAGCTGGATGATCCCTTCAGCTCGGCGGAGAGCATTCTGGCGGCCTGCCCGCTGAAGGAGCAGGCGGACGCGATCATCTTCGATTTTCATGCGGAAGCGACCAGCGAGAAGCAATGCTTCGGCCATTTCGTCGACGGTCGCGCGAGCTTCGTCGTCGGCACGCATACGCATGTGCCGACCGCTGACGCCCAGATCCTGAACGGCGGAACCGCCTATATGTCGGATGCCGGCATGTGCGGCGATTACGATTCCTCGCTCGGCATGGAAAAGGAAGAGCCGATCAACCGGTTCATTTCGAAAATGCCGAAGGGGCGGTTCGAGGCGGCGAGTGGTCCGGCGACGCTGTGTGGCGTTGGGGTCGAGATTTCCGATAGCACCGGGTTGGCTGAGAAGATCGCGCCTTTGCGGATCGGACCGAGACTGGCGGAGACTGTGCCGGCGTTTTGGAATTGATGGTTTGTGGGCGGATTTGGGGGTTGTGGGTCACCCCCCCTCTGCCCTGCCGGGCATCTCCCCCTCAAGGGTGGAGATTGGCCAGAGGGAGGCTCCCCATTTCATCATCAAGGTTGAAGACGTTCGAGCGTTCGCCACGAGTCGATCTCCACCCTTGAGGGGGAGATGCCCGGCAGGGCAGAGGGGGGTAAAGCCCCATCCACCAACGCCGGATGACAACAATGTGAGCGCGCCCCAACGCTTATACCTAGACGAACCCCCATCCTTGCCGCATCTTTTCGTCCATTCGCCTTTCCGGGGAGTGGTGCCATGCCTCGCATGTTCATGCCTGCATTGATCGCCATGCTGTTCAGCGCCGTGTCTGTCGCGGCGCAGGAGCCTCCCGATCGACCGCCCGTCAGCCAGTGCCAGGCGATTGCGCAGGCGCTTCCCCGCGTCACGTTTGCGAGCTTCAAGCCGACCGATGTCAAGAAGGCCCAGTTGAGCGACCGCGAAGAGGTGAAGATCCAATATATCGGGCATTCGACCTACACCATCGATTCGCCGGAAGGTGTGGTGATCGCCACCGACTATAATGGCGTTTATCGCCCGCCGGTCATGCCGACCGTGGCGACGATGAACAATGCGCACACCACGCACTACACCCTCTCGCCAGAGCCCGAGATCAAATATGTGCTGCATGGCTGGAGCGATGTGCCTGGTGAAAAGGCCGTGCACAAGCTGGAGGTGGGCGACGTCTATATCCGCAACGTGACCTCGGATATCCGCAACCGCTGGGGTGGCGGCGGTCTTTTGACGAAGGACGGCAATTCGATCTTCATTTTCGAGGTGGCGGGCCTTTGCATCGGCCATCTCGGGCACCTGCATTACGAGCTGACGGAAACCCAATATGCGGAGATCGGCAGGCTGGATGTGCTGATGGTGCCGGTGGATGGTGGGTTGACAATGGGCGCCGACAGCATGGGCCGGATCGTCAAACGGCTGCGTTCAGCGCTTATCCTGCCGATGCACCAGCCGAGCGCGCTGGAGCGGTTCCTCGTCGCCTTCGGCCCGCAGTTCAAGATTGCCTATGCCAGCGATCCGGTGATCCGCGTTTCGATGCGCAATCTTCCCAAGCAGCCGCAAATCCTCGTGCCACAGGGTATGTAGCCGCATTGGCGCAGATGAGTCATACATCGATGCAAAAACGCCGCGCGTCCCAAGGATGCACGGCGTTTTTCCAGACAGGTATAGATCAGGATCAGGCGAAGGTCAGGTGCTGACGAACGCCGACATCCGGCATCTTTTCGTCGGACATGTTGGCCTTGGCGATTTCCCAGCCGAATTTCAGCGTGCTGTCGGTGGAGGCCCAGATATCGGCATCATCGACGTGGAGGGCCAGCATGACGAGCTGCGGGTCGCTCTTGCCGTGCTCATACCAGGCGGCGGTGACGGAGTTCCAATATTCGTCGAGCTTGGTCTTGTCATCGCGCACTTCGAGCTTGCCGGACAGGCAGGCGTGGTAATCATGATCCTTGCCGATGACGCAGAAGTGGGCACGCGAACCGGACTTCAGCGACTGAACAAGGTCGGTATCCTTCTTGGAGAAGAACCAGATGGTGTTGGTCTTCGGGTCGGCATGCGGTGCCATGGGCTGCATGTGGTTGTGGAGACCTTCCAGACCCAGCATGCCTGCATGGACGGAATTAATCTCGTCCCAAAGCTGACGGGCGGGTTGTTCGCGTGCTTCAGTCAGACTTACCATTCAGTGATCTCCTTGCGGTTCCTGTTCCTTCCGGCAGCGATCCGGTCATGATCGCGCCGCCTGTGATCACAACGGCGGGAGAGGATTTCTGTTCCTTGCAGCGCTGTCATGTGGATGCGAGAAGAAGGGGGTTACGGGCTTGAACAGCCGCGCCATCGCACTTATAAGGCCCACAATCCAAACAAACGATCCGATCAGGGGTGCCATGGCTGGCCATTCACAGTTCAAGAACATCATGCATCGCAAGGGGAAACAGGATTCGATCCGTTCGAAGATGTTCTCCAAGCTTGCGCGTGAAATCACCGTTGCAGCCAAGTCCGGTCTTCCGGACCCGACCATGAATGCTGCTCTTCGCCTGGCCGTGCAGAACGCCAAGGCGCAGTCCATGCCGAAGGACAATATCGACCGCGCCATCAAGAAGGCGTCCGGCGCGGATGCGGAAAACTACGATTCCGTTCGCTACGAGGGCTACGGCCCCGGCGGTACGGCGGTTATCGTCGAAGCGCTGACGGACAACCGCAACCGCACGGCATCCAACATTCGCTCGATCTTCACCAAGGCCGGCGGCGCACTTGGCGAAACCGGTTCGGTCTCCTTCTCCTTCGACCGCGTGGGCGAAATTACCTACAAGGCTTCGGTTGGCGATGCGGACAAGGTAATGGAAGCGGCGATCGAAGCCGGTGCCGAAGACGTGGAAAGCAGCGAAGACGGCCACACGATCATCTGCGGCTTCGAAGACATCAACGAAGTCTCCAAGGCGCTTGAAGCGACCCTCGGCGAAGCCGACAGCGTCAAGGCTGTCTGGCGTCCGCAGAACACCGTTCCGGTGGATGAGGAAAAGGCGCAGTCGCTGATGAAGCTGATCGACAACCTGGAAGACGATGACGACGTGCAGAACGTCTATTCGAACTTCGAAGTGTCCGAAGAAGTCATGGCGAAGCTGTCAGCCTGATACTCTCGGGTTCCGTTCGATTTGAGGACGGCAATCGAAAGCGACAAATCCTAAGTACAAAAGGCCGGATTTGCTCCGGCCTTTTTCAATTTCAATGATGATAGTGGCAGAGGGGTGTTAGAACACAGTCGGCTCAGGCCGCCTTTTTCACACCTTCCCGTACCTCGGCGAAAACCTCGACAGACCGCAGCCGCTTGTTGATGTCGTGGATTGGCATGGAGACGATCAATTCATCCGCGCCGGTCTCGCCCAGGAACTGCTGGAGTTTGCGATCGATGGTCGCGTGTGAGCCTACGGCGGCGTAACGCAGCGTATGTTCGACGGTGATGCGCTCCATGTCGTTCCAGTAGCCGTCCATGCTCTCGACCGGCCGCGGGAAGGGCGTGCGGACGTTCTTGCGCAGATTGACGAATTGCTGCTGGGCCGATGTGAACAGATGACGGGCTTCCTCATCCGTATCCGCACCGACGCCCATGATGCCCACCATGACATAGGGCTCCGAGAGCGTAGCAGAAGGCTGGAAGCGCTCGCGGTAGATGGCGATTGCATCCATCAGCATATCCGGCGCGAAATGCGAGGCGAAGGAATAGGGCAGGCCAAGGGCTGCGGCCAGATGCGCGCTGTAGATGCTGGAGCCCAGCAGCCAGATCGGCACGTTCGAGTTCACGCCCGGCACGGCAAGGATCGCCTGATCCGGTTCGGGCGCGCCGAGATAGCGCTGAAGCTCGACAATATCATGCGGGAAGTTTTCGGCCCCGGCATCGAGATTGCGGCGAAGCGCGCGCGCGGTGCGCATATCCGTTCCGGGTGCGCGGCCAAGTCCGAGATCGACACGACCCGGCAGAAGAGCGGCAAGCGTGCCGAACTGTTCAGCGATCACCAGTGGCGAGTGGTTGGGCAGCATGACGCCGCCCGAGCCGACGCGGATGCGTGAGGTTGCAGCACCCACATGGGCAATCACGATCGATGTGGCGGCACTTGCGATACCCGGCATGCCGTGATGCTCGGCCAGCCAGAAACGCTCATAGCCGTGTTCCTCCGCCTTGATCGCCATGCGGCGCGAATTGTCGAGCGCCTGGCTTGCGTTCTCCCCATCGCCAATCGGCGATAGATCGAGAATGGAAAAGGGAATCATGGCATGCTCCTTCCGGCCTTTATTTAGGACCTTATTTAATGTGTGGCGTCGTGTTTGCCATCCTCGTCGCAGCGAATTGATCCATGGTTCAAAAAAACTGACGGCCTGAGCGTGGATGGCGATCCGCTGGCGCGGCGCATTTTCTCATCGAATGTTTTTGTTTTGTTCACTTATGGCTGGCAGGTTTCCTGACCAGACGATAGGGTGAGACATGCAAAACGCGATTCGAATTATCGGCATTGATCCGGGCTTAAGGCGTACGGGCTGGGGCGTCATTGAGACGATCGGCAACAGCCTGCGTTTCGTGGCGTCCGGCACGGTAACGTCGGATGGCGACATGGACCTCGCTTCGCGCCTTTGTCAGTTGCATGACGGGCTGGCGGATGTCGTTCATTCCTATCAGCCGGATGAGGCGGCGGTGGAGCAAACCTTCGTCAACAAGGACGCGGTGGCGACCCTGAAGCTTGGCCAGGCGCGTGGCATTGCCATGCTCGTCCCCGCCCGCGCTGGCCTGCCCGTATCCGAATATGCGCCGAATGCCGTGAAGAAGGCGGTGATCGGTGTGGGGCATGGTGAAAAGCAGCAGATCCACATGATGCTGAAAATCCTGATGCCAAAGGCCGAGTTCAAGGGTAATGACGCCGCCGATGCCCTGGCGATTGCCATCTGCCACGCGCACAACCGCGGGGGCGACCGGATGCGCCGGCTTCTTGCTGCGGGCTAAGCGGGCGTTCTTCGGCTTTTCACCTCTTTCTCAAATATCACGGACGTGACCATGATCGGCAAACTCAAAGGCACCATAGAGGAAATCGGCGACGACTACGTTCTCGTTGACGTTCATGGCGTCTGCTACGTGGCGCATTGTTCGGCGCGCACTCTGTCCAGGCTTGGTTCCGCGGGCGAGGCTGTGGTGCTATTCATCGAGACCTATGTGCGCGAGGACCAGTTGAAGCTTTTCGGCTTCATGAGCGCTCTTGAGCGCGAGTGGTTCAATCTGTTGCAGAGCGTGCAGGGTGTGGGCTCCAAGGTGGCGCTTGCGGTTCTCTCCACCCTCTCGCCTTCCGAACTCGCCAACGCTATTGCACTGCAGGACAAGGCTGTTGTCTCCCGCGCACCCGGCGTTGGCCCGAAGGTTGCGATCCGCATCGTCACCGAATTGCGCAACAAGGCGCCTGCTTTTGCCGGAGAAGCGGCAGGTGCCATCGGTCTCAAGCAGGAGATCGGCGAAGGCGCGGCGCCCGCGCCTGTGGCCGATGCCGTCTCGGCTTTGACCAATCTCGGCTATTCGCGCGATCAGGCTGCCAACGCCGTGGCCGCCGCCTTGAAGAATGGTGGTGAGGGGGGAGACAGCGCCAAGCTGATTAGGCTGGGTTTGAAGGAGCTTTCGCGATAAATCGTGCATTTGTGTTTCTGGCGGATGAATGATAAGATTTCCGCCATATGAAGTTTTTTTTTACGGGTGCTCATAATGGGATGGGAAGTTGTCGTTTCGTCGAAGGGGCAGGTGACGTTGCCGAAAGACATGCGTGAAGCGCTCGACCTCAGGCCCGGTGATCAGGTCGTCTACTCCATCATCGATGGCGAAGTGGTGCTGACGCCAAAGAATGTTGATTTCAATGATCTCGCTGGCCTTTTAGGTAAGCCTCCCAAGGGCCGTGCCACCTTGGAAGAAATAGACGAGACCGTCAGCAAGGCTGCAGGCCATAACGTCGTCGATACCGATGATGATCAGGCGGATGCCGCTGCATGATGGTCTATGGCGTGGATACGAACGTCGTTCTTCGTCTTTTCGTTGATGATGAGCCAGGCCAACGGGACGCAGCACTGCGTTTCGGAGCAGGGATTGGCCGCGACTACACTGTCTTCGTAACGCTTCTCACTCTGATCGAGCTCAGTTGGGCTTTGAAGTCACAATACGGTTTCGATCGACGACAGATCAGCTTGGCCATTCGCAAGTTGCTGCACACGAGGGGTTTGGTCGTTGAAGGACACGATAAGGTCGTCAAAGCCGTCCGTCTGGTTGAGCGCCATAATGCCGACTTCACGGACGCGCTTATCGCGTGTCAGTCGCTCGGCGAAGGCTGCAAAACGATTTATACCTTCGACATCAAGGCAGCGCGAAAAATACCCGGAATGGAACTTTTGACATGAGTGAGGCTGCACGGCTGATTTCTTCCGAGAAGCGCGGCGAGGATATCGACACGACGCTGCGCCCGCAGACGCTGGATGATTTTACCGGCCAGGCGGAGGCGCGCGCCAATCTGAAGATTTTCATCGAGGCGGCAAAAAACCGTGGCGAGGCGTTGGATCATGTGCTCTTCGTCGGACCGCCAGGCCTCGGCAAGACGACGCTGGCGCAAATCATGGCGAAGGAGCTTGGGGTTAACTTCAAGTCCACCTCCGGCCCGGTTATCGCCAAGGCGGGCGATCTTGCAGCGCTTTTGACGAACCTTGAAGAGCGCGACGTTCTGTTCATCGACGAAATCCACCGGCTGAGCCCGGCGGTGGAGGAAATCCTCTATCCGGCGATGGAAGACTTTCAGCTTGATCTGATCATTGGCGAGGGGCCAGCAGCACGCTCGGTAAAGATCGATCTGTCGAAATTTACCCTCGTTGCCGCCACCACGCGCCTTGGCCTTTTGACGACGCCTTTGCGCGACCGTTTCGGCATTCCGGTGCGGCTGTCTTTCTACACGGTGGATGAGTTGGAGCTGATCGTGCGCCGTGGTGCGCGGTTGATGGGGTTGCCGATGACGGATGAGGGCGCGCGCGAAGTTGCGCGCCGCGCGCGTGGGACGCCGCGTATTGCCGGGCGCCTGCTACGCCGCGTGCGCGACTTTGCCGAAGTGGCCCGCGCCGAAGCCGTGACCCGCGAAATTGCCGATCAGGCGCTGACGCGGCTTTTGGTCGACAATATGGGTCTCGATCAGCTGGATATGCGCTATCTGACGATGATCGCGATGAATTTCGGCGGCGGGCCAGTCGGTATTGAAACCATAGCAGCCGGTCTCTCCGAGCCACGCGACGCGATCGAAGATATCATCGAGCCCTATATGATCCAGCAGGGATTTATCCAGAGAACGCCGCGTGGCCGTATTTTGACCGCGACAGCGTGGAAGCATCTCGGTATGCAGCCGCCTAAGGATCTGGAAGCGGCGCAGTTTCGCCTATCTCTCGAGGACGAGTAAATTTGATCACGCGTCGAGCGCTTCTTAAAATGGCCGCGACTGCCAGCGCAGGCTTCTTTTCTCTTGGGGCCTATGCAGGTGGTGTCGAACCTATGCTGCGACTTGCCACGACGCGTTATCGCCTCACCCCACCCAACTGGCCGGCCGGGCAGAGCCTGCGCCTCGTCATCCTTGCCGATGTGCATGCCTGCGAACCGTGGATGTCGACGGAACGGATTTCGGGCATCGCCAACTATGCCAATACGCTTGGCGGGGATATCATTCTGCTGCTTGGCGACTACGTCACCGGCATGCAACGCTTCATCACCGATATCGTCCCGCCAGCGGAATGGGCAAAGGCGCTTTCGGGGCTCACGGCACCCTATGGCGTTCACGCCGTGTGCGGCAATCATGACTGGGCGCAGGATGCCGAAGCCCAGAGGCTGCGGCTGAAGGAAACCGTGTCGCACAGGGCGCTTCGCGCGGTCGGTATTACTGTTCATTCCAACACCGCGATCCGAACGGGGAGCGAAGAGCACCCCTTCTGGATCGCTGGACTTGAGGATCAGTGGGCCTTTCGCGAAAGTGGCGAGGCTGCCGGGCTCGACGATCTTCCGGGAACGATGGCGCAGATTACCGATGACGCGCCAATCATCATGATGGCTCATGAGCCGGACATTTTCCCGACGATCCCGGAGCGCGTCTCACTCACCCTGTCAGGTCACACGCATGGCGGGCAGGTCAATCTCTTTGGCTGGCGACCGGTCGTTCCGTCGCTCTTCGGCGAGCGATATGCCTATGGACACAAGGTCGAGAACAATCGCCACCTAGTCGTGTCGGGCGGACTTGGCTGTTCCGGCGCGCCGATCCGCTTCATGTCGCCGCCGGAGATCGTCGTGATCGATCTGGTCGGCTGACGGAACCAGATCGTGGCCGCCGCCTTTTCCCGTTCTTTCAATGGGAGAAGCCGCATGACGACATATCGCAAAGGCACCAAGGTCAGCTGGAAGTGGGGCAATGGCAAGGGTGAGGGCAAGGTGGCCGAAAGCTTTACCGAGGATGTCGAGCGCAAGATCGACGGCTCAACGATCAAGCGCAAGGCGAGTAAGGATGAGCCTGCCTATCTGATCGAGCAGGAAGATGGCGGCAAAGTTCTGAAGAGCCATTCGGAGCTCGACAAGGCGAGCTGAGCCGACGCCTCGCCGCCACTGATGAAAAAGGCTCAAGGCGCGATCGCCTCGGGCCTTCGGCTGATATGCAAAAGGGGTGGCGAGATGACCTATGATTCAACGCGGATATTCAAAAAGCTGGCGCGCAACAACAGGCTTGCCAATCTGCGCCTGCACCACGCCTGTCTTCAATTAACGGTTGACGAATTGGTCGCTCCGCGCACCAGCTTCTTTCCGACGATCCGCAAAACGCTGAACCACATCTACCTGGTGGATCTCTTCTATCTCGATGCGATGGAGGGCGGGTCGTTGGGGCATAATGTTTTCGGCGAGCCTGAGCCCTATAGCGACATGTCCTCCTTGGCAGAGGCGCAAGCGGCACTCGACATGGATCTGATCGCTTTCGTCGACGGTCTCGACGAGGGCGGGCTTGCCGCCACGGTCCATGTTCACCGGGGTGAGCGGGTGCAGGACGATCGTTGCGACGATATTCTTTCGCACCTCTTTCAGCACCAGACGCACCACCGGGGGCAGGTCCATGCGATGCTGTCCGGCACGCGCCTCAAGCCGCCGCAATTGGATGAATTTATCGTCGGTGACGATGCGCCTGTTCGCAAAACGGAATTACAGGCATTAGGATGGACGGAAACTGATTTGATGTTTCCTGTTTAATCCTTTGGACACCTGATGGTCGAAGACACTCGCATTCGCATGAAATTCAAGCCGAAGCGCATTTTCCAGATGCGCGTCGCAGGCATCGCCTTTCGCAACGGCCATGTGCTGGTGCACCGCGCCACCCATGAGAAATTCTGGACCTTTCCCGGCGGACGCGCCGAGATGGGCGAGCGATCTGAAGAGACGCTGGCGCGCGAAATGGTGGAAGAACTGGGTGCCGAGGTTTCCGTTGGTCGTCTGCTGTGGGTGGTAGAGAACTTCTTCCACTACGAGGGCAAGGACTGGCACGAGCTTGGTTTCTATTACCTGATGGACCTGCCCGAGAGCTTCCCCTTCGATGAGGAAAAGATCGTCCACCGGGTTCAGGACGGCAAGAATGCGCTGGAGTTCCGCTGGGCCAAGGCGACGACAGAGGCATTGACGGCACTCGACATCCCGCCCTATTTCATCGCCGCAGAGATCGAAAACCTACCCGCCTCCACGCGCCACGTGGTCTGGGAAGACGGCAATCTGGACGACAAATGAGCAATCCTCAACCGCGCCACATGATCCGGCTGGACCACAAGCCGCAGCTCTTCAGCTTTCGCGTGGCAGCCCTGATCTTCCATCAAGGTCATCTTCTGGTGAACCGGAGCGTGGTCGATCGTTACTGGGCGCTGCCCGGTGGTCGTGCCGAAATCGGGGAAAGCACCGAAGAGACGATCCTGCGCGAGATCGAGGAAGAGCTGCATGTGAAGGCGCGCATCGAGCGTCTCGTCTGGTCGGCAGAAAACTTCTTTACCTACGGCGACTATCAGGCGCATGAGATGGCCTTCTATTATCAAATCCGGCTGGACGAGGCTTTTCCGTTTCATGAGAATGATATCGTTCACCGCGTCGCCGATGGCGGCGAGGTGGAGTTCCGCTGGTTGCCTGCAACTGCGAAAGATTTGCGCGAGAACGATCTGCGTCCGCTCTTCATTGCCGATAGTATAGAGGCGCTGCCGGAGCGGCATCAGCATGTGATCGTGCGCGAAGGCAATCAACCCAGGACAGACAATGACTGACATCACCGTTTCCCTTTCCGGCGAATTGATCGAGCACGGCCACAGGCTGGTGCAGCGGGTCTATTATGAGGACACGGATTTTTCCGGACTCGTCTATCACGCGCGCTACCTTCATTTCCTCGAGCGCGGCCGCACCGACTATCTGCGCTGCCTTGGCTGCGAGCAGAGCGCACTCCTGACGGCGGATGAGGAGGGGCTGGTCTTTGTCGTCCACCGCATGGAGATCGACTTCAAGACACCGGCGCGGATGGATGATGTGCTGACCGTCACCACCATCACCGAAAAGGCGGGTGGGGCAAAGATGGTGCTGAACCAGGAGATCCGTCGTGGCGAGACGCTGCTGGTTGCGGCGAAAGTGATCATTGCCGTCATCAACGCCAAAGGAAGACCAAGACGTCTGCCGGAGACGGTCGCGGAGAAGTTTTTGAAGTAAACCGGAGGGCGGGACAGAAAACCCGCCCGCAGCCCTATGTTTCGTAACACTCCCTTAACCATAATGTAGTCTTACTGAAACGCCCGGTATTTGTGGGCTATGCGCCTTCCTTTTACCAAATTTACCGGCGAATAAGGCGTACTGGCACTTATCGGGGCAAAGGCGACGGGCTGGCGGATTTCAACCGCGACGCTTAACGCATCAATGCGTGTTTGAATCGCCCGGTCATGCACCGGGCGTTTGGATTCGGGGATTGGAATATTTATGGAACAGGCAGGTTTGGCAGCGGCAACGCATGATGTGAGTCTTTGGGCACTGTTCATGCAGGCAGGACTCATCGTCAAGCTGGTGATGATCGGCCTCTTAGCCGCCTCGGTTTGGACGTGGGCCATCGTCATCGACAAATATATGAGCTTCACCAAGGCACGGCGCCAGTTCGATCAGTTCGAGCAGGTGTTCTGGTCCGGCCAGTCGCTTGAAGAGCTCTACCGCACCCTGGCCGAACGCCAGAATGGCGGCCTTGCGGCGATCTTCGTGGCCGCCATGCGCGAATGGAAGAAGTCCTTCGAGCGCGGCGCGCGGTCTCCGATCGGTCTGCAGATGCGTATCGACCGGGCCATGGATGTGACGATGTCACGCGAAGCCGAGCAGTTCGAAGCGCGTCTCGGTTCGCTGGCGACCATCGGTTCTGCCGGTCCGTTCATCGGTCTTTTCGGTACGGTTGTCGGTATCATGACCTCGTTCCAGGCGATTGCCGGTTCGAAGTCCACCAACCTTGCGGTCGTGGCGCCCGGTATTGCCGAAGCGCTTCTGGCAACCGCAATCGGCCTCGTGGCCGCTATTCCGGCGGTCATGGCCTACAACAAGTTCATGGCTGACGCGCACAAGCTTTCCTCGCGCATGGAAGGTTTTGCCGACGAGTTCTCCGCGATCCTGTCTCGCCAGATCGACGAGAAGCTGCAGACGCGTCAGGCCGCGCAGTAAAACGCAACGCCGAAAGCCAGTGGAGTAAAACGCGATGGGTATGTCAGCAGGCGGTAGCGGTGGTGGTTCGGGCGGTCGTCGCGGCCGTGGACGCGGTCGTCGTGGCGGCGGCGGTGCGATCAGCGAAATCAACGTGACGCCACTCGTGGACGTCATGCTCGTGCTGCTCATCATCTTCATGGTGGCAGCCCCTATGATGACGGTCGGTGTGCCGGTCGATCTGCCGCAGACCTCTGCCTCCGCTCTGAACTCGGAAACGCAGCCGATCACCATTTCGGTCAATGCCAATGGCCAGATCCATCTGCAGGAAACGCCGATCGAAGCGGCGGAAGTGGCGGACAAGCTGAAGGCGATCGCCACCACCGGATACAATGAACGCGTCTTCGTGCGTGCCGATTCCGTTGCCGCTTACGGCGTTGTCGCGGATGTCATGGCGCGTATCCAGGGCGCGGGCTTCAAGAATATCGGCCTCGTAACGCAACAGAAACAGGACAATTGACCTCGGCGATGAAGGGTAGCATTACCACATCTGCGATCGTGCACGCCTCGCTGCTGGCCTTTGCCCTTGTGTCCCTGGGCTCGCCAGCACCGCTCGAGGTGTCTCAGGCCGAGTCGATGCCTGTCGAACTCGTGTCCGTCGAGGAAATGACGCAGATCCAGCAGGGTGACAAGAAGGCGCCGAAGGCGGAGAAATCCGCCCCTGTTCCGACCACGCGTCCCGACACCGTGCCCAATGCGCAGAATGTCGGCAACAACAATGCCGACCTCGATGCGCCGCCGACGCCAACCGAAAAGCCCAACAACAATGACAGTGCTGCCGCTCCGCCAAAGCAGGAGCAGCCGGCACCCGTGGTCGATACCAATCCGAACGACGTCAAGGACATCGTGAAGGAAGAGACCGCGCCGAAGCCGCAGGAGATGGCGGCCCTTCCACAGCCAAAGCCTGAAATCGCGACGCCGCCGAAGCCCGCCGAGCCACCGCCGGCCGAGCAGAAGGCCGAAGAGCCGCCGCCGCAGAACCAGGAACCGGCAGAAATTGCCGTGCCGCAGAACGTGCCGCGCCCCAATGCGCGTCCGCAGCCGCCGGAACAGAAGCCGGAGCCGCCAAAGCCCGAGCCGCAGAAGCCGGCTGAGCAGAAGCCTGCGGAAAAGCCGACTGAAAAGAAGACCGACCAGGCCAAGGCCAATGAAAAGCCTTCCGACAAGAAGGTCTCCGATCGCAAGCAGGAAACGGCAAAGGCTGCCGCAACCCAGCAGAGCGAGTTCAATGCCGATGAAATCTCTGCACTTCTCAACAAGCAGGCGCCTTCCGGCGGTGGCGCGAAGCGCTCCACCCAGACGGCAGCCCTTGGTGGGAAGAAGACGATCGGCACGGGCCTGAGCGCCAGTGAGATGGATGCTCTACGCGGGCAGATTTCCAAGAACTGGTCGATGGTCGCCGGCCTGACCGATGTGGCGCAGGTGGTCGTTGAAGTCCGCGTCCATCTCGACAGATCGGGTGAGATCGTCGGCCAGCTTGAGGTTTCGGCGACAGGCGGACCGGACGGAACGCGCCGTGCGGTGGAAGGCAGCGCAAGGCGCGCCGTCACCCGATCCGCGCCCTTTACCAATCTCCCACCGGATAAGTACGACGGTGAAAAAGGATGGAACACCTTGTTGTTGACGTTCACGCCGGAAGACTTCGGTGTCTAAGCAGCCGCTTTCGGCGCCGGGCATCCGTATTCCAATCGATGTGCAATTTATGAAAAAAAGCTGAAAGGCTTGTCTCGATGATCAAGTTCTCTTTCCTTCGCGCGATGATGGTGGCCTCCGGCCTCATCCTGTCGTTCGTTGCGATCACTCCAGCCAACGCGGAAGTTCGGCTCAATATCACCAAGGGCAATGTGCAGCCGCTGCCGATTGCGATCACCGATTTCATGTCGGGTGACGGCATCGGTGCGCAGGTTTCCGCTGTGGTTGCGGCGGACCTGCAGCGCTCCGGCCTGTTTGCGCCGATCAACAAGAGCGCCTTCATCGAAAAGATCAGCAATCCGGACCAGTCGCCGCGCTTTGAAGACTGGAAGGTCATCAATGCCCAGGCACTGGTGACGGGCCGCGTAACGAAGGAGGCCGATGGTCGTCTTCGCGCCGAGTTCCGTCTGTGGGACACCTTTGCCGGCCAGCAGATGATGGGTCAGCAGTTCTTCACCCAGCCGGAAAACTGGCGCCGCGTCGCGCATATCATCGCCGATGCCATCTATGAGCGCATTACCGGTGAAAAGGGCTACTTCGACACCCGCGTCGTTTTCGTTTCCGAAAGCGGCCCGAAGCAGCAGCGCAAGCGTCAGCTCTCCATCATGGACCAGGATGGCTTCAACGTTCGTAACCTGACCAACACCAACGATCTGGTGCTGACGCCGCGCTTCTCGCCGAACCGGCAGGAAGTCACCTATATGTCGTTCGAAGGCAACCAGCCGCGCGTCTACCTGCTGCAACTGGAAACCGGACAGCGCGAAGTCGTCGGCAACTTCCCGGGCATGACCTTCTCCCCGCGCTTTTCGCCGGATGGTCAGAAGGTGATCATGAGCCTCCAGCAGGAGGGCAATGCCAATATCTACACGATGGATCTGCGCTCGCGCACCACGACGCGCCTGACGAATACCGGTGCGATCGACACGGCACCGTCCTACTCGCCGGACGGCCAGCGCATTGCGTTTGAAAGCGACCGTGGTGGACGCCAGCAGATCTATGTGATGAATGCCGATGGCTCGGGCCAGACGCGTATTTCCTTCGGCGATGGGTCCTACTCCACGCCGGTCTGGTCTCCGCGCGGCGATCTGATTGCCTTTACCAAGCAGTCGGGCGGCAAGTTCTCCATCGGCGTGATGAAGCCCGATGGTTCTGGCGAGCGCATTCTGACATCCGGCTTCCACAATGAGGGACCGACCTGGGCGCCAAATGGACGCGTCCTGATGTTCTTCCGCCAGAATGCCGGTGCCGGCGGCCCGCAGCTCTATTCCATCGATCTGACAGGTTATAACGAGCAGATGGTCAAGACCCCGACCTATGCGTCCGACCCTGCCTGGTCGCCACTGCTTGACTAAGGCGTATCGCGGTCTTTCAGGCTCGCTCCCTACGCATTAGGACTTGTTCTTTCGCATGTCGTTCTCGCAAGACAGCTGTACCGTTTTGCTTCGACCATGCCTGATAAATACCCGCCACAGCACCTCGAACCGGAGTTGTTGTGGCGGTTTTGTGGAGAATACCGGGAATGCGCCTCTTTCTTGCCGCAAAATGCTGTGAGGGAGCAGAAAAGTGGGACATTTCCGTTTTGTTAACCATAAGCGTTCGGGGGCCGTTAACCTCAATCGGTTAGCGTCTGGCAACGTTATCGAAATCCTAAGGAGAGACCGGCGATGAGCCGTACACAAACTTCGGCGCTTAGCCCAATGCAGAAAATCGCCCGCAATCCGGCTGTTATCGCTCTGACGCTTGCTCTGGCGCTTGCCGGTTGCGCGAACAAGAAGAACATGCCGAACAGCGCTGGCGAGCTTGGCCTCGGCGGTGGTGCTGGTTCCGCGACGCCTGGTTCGCAGCAGGACTTCACCGTCAATGTCGGCGACCGCATCTTCTTCGATACCGACTCCACCTCGATCCGCGCCGACGCCCAGCAGACGCTGCAGCGCCAGGCCCAGTGGCTTGCTCGTTACCCGAACTACGCCATCACGGTTGAAGGCCATGCCGATGAACGCGGCACGCGCGAATACAACCTGGCGCTCGGTGCACGCCGTGCAGCCGCCACCAAGGAATTCCTAGCATCCCAGGGCGTTCCGGCCAACCGCATGAAGACCATCTCCTACGGCAAGGAACGTCCGGTCGCCGTTTGCGACGACATCTCCTGCTGGTCGCAGAACCGCCGCGCGGTTACCGTTCTCGGTGGCGCAGGCATGTAATTGCCTCGCGCAATCGTGATGAAATTTGCAAAGGCGGCCCTCGGGTCGCCTTTCGTTTTTTTCATAGTTTGGCCGAAGTTAAGTTGCTTTTTCATCGCAGATGGAAAAAATCGCGAGTTGCGCCGCTGGGGCGCAAATCAATGAGACAGGAAGCACTATGAAGAAACTTGTCGTGGCGGGAATGCTGGGGCTTGCAGCTTGCACCGGCTTCAGCGGCACTGCAGTGTCGCAGCCGTTGTTTGGCTGGGGTGGGAACCCTAGCACGACCAATTCGCGGGCTCCGGTGGTCAATGTCCAGGCCAACGAGACCTACCGCGTACAGCAGCTTGAAGAGCAGATCCGTCAGTTGAACGGTCGTATCGAAGAGATGAGCTTCCAGCTTCTCCAGATGCAGGAAACCATTCGCAAGGCGCAGGAAGACAATGAGTACCGCTTCCAGGAACTGGAAGGCGGCGGCAAGTCCTCTGCACCGGCTGCAGCACCGAAGAAAAAGGCCGAGGCGGATCTTCCGCCTGCAGGCTCTTCCGCCGGTCCGTCTGACGATGTCGCAACCATTATCGGAGAGCCGTCCACCAACGGCGCTTCGGTGCCAGGCAGCGCAGCACCCACCGGTCCGCGGTCCAACGCCGCACCGGGCGAGACCACGCTTGGCTCGATCGAGCTCGATTCGCATGGCCTGCCGGTTGGCGGCACGCTGAATTCCAGTGCCAACAATTCTGCAGGGGCGCTTCCAGGTGTCAGCACGGGTGGCAAGTCCACCAGCACCGATCCGGTCAATACTGCAGCGCTGACCAGCGAAAACGATATCTACCAGGCGGCTTACAGCCATGTGCTTGCTGGCGATTACAAGCAGGCGGAGCAGGGCTTCGAACAGTATATCAAGGGCTACCCCAATGGCTCGAAGGCGGCGGACGCCAGCTTCTGGCTTGGCGAAGCGCAATATTCCCAGGGCAAGTTCACCGCTGCCGCGAAGACCTTTCTCGACGGCCACAAGAATTACGGCAAGTCGCCCAAGGCGCCTGAAATGCTGCTGAAGCTCGGCATGTCGCTTGCCGCACTCGATAACAAAGACACCGCCTGCGCCACGCTGCGCGAAGTGCCGAAGCGCTACCCCAGCGCCTCCAAGACCGTTCTCGGCAAAGTCACCAGTGAACAGAAGCGCATCGGCTGCTGAGCCTGCTCGCAGCCCCCGCTATGGCACCCCATTCTTCTCCGCTCGCGCCGATCGAGGCAGCACGGAATTTTCTAGAACGCATTCAAAAACCCGCCCTTCTTCTGGTGGCGGTCTCAGGTGGAAGTGACTCCACCGGGCTGCTTCTTGCCCTTCACGAGGTTTTGCTTGCCTCCGGTCGCGACGATGTCCAGCTTCATGCCGTGACCATCGACCACGCTTTGCGCCCCGAAGCGGCGGATGAAGCGCAAGCCGTTCAATCCTTGTGCCGCGGGCTGAATATTCCCCATGACATCCTTCGCTGGAATGACGAGAAGCCGAAAACCGGCATCTCCGCTGCTGCGCGGCTCGCGCGGTATCGGCTGATCGGCGAGGTCGCCAGCAAGATTGGCGCAACAGCCATTGTGGTCGGGCACACGCTGGACGACCAGCGCGAGACAATTGCGATGCGCAGTCAACGAAGCGCGCAGGCTGGCACGCCCGGCCTCTCTGGCATGGCAGATGCGGTTCTCTACAATGCCCGCCACTGGGTGCTGCGCCCGTTCTTAGGCGTGCGTCGCGAGGATATTCGCGACGATCTCGCGGCCAAAGGGCAGGGATGGTTCGATGATCCCAGCAATGAGGACGACACGTATGAGCGGGTGCGTGTGCGCAAGCTCTCAAGGGATGACGAATTTCGGCCCTGCGAGCCGTTGCTCGACAGGATCGAGCTTGCATCCCGCGCCGCGGCTTTTGTCCATAGCGGAGCGCAGGCTTATCCGGGTGGTCTGATCAAGCTCAGTGCCGATTGCCTTGGCGATGATCCCGCCGTCATCCGCTATGCCCTTGCAGCACTCGCTTGCGTTGCAGGTGGCCGTGCCTATCCGCTTGCGGCGCAGAGCATGGACCGGGTGATGGCCTTCGTCACCGCTAAAGAGCCAGGCAGGCTGACGGCAGGGCGGGTCATCTTCGACCGGCGCAAGGATGGGTTATACCTGATGCGGGAGAACCGGGACGTGCCGACGATAACCGTTGCTCCTGGCGAGACCGCGAGGTGGGATGAGCGGTTCGAGATCGTCAACCGTTCCAAGCTTCCGGTGACTGTTTCAGGCGGGGCGGTTGCTGATGCAGAGGATGCCACGCCCGCCGCCGTTCCGGCTGGTGTGCTGAAACGCGCGAAGTTCTCGCAGCCACGTGTTACTCCGGAGAGTGCGGGGCAGGAGGAGGCTGATGTCGGCTCGATTACGATGCGCCCTTTGCTTGCGCCCTACGACCTGTTTCTCCCGCGCTTCGACCTCGATTTGGCCAACGCAATTGCGCTCAGTCTCGGGCGCGGCGTCTATCCAAAGCTTCCGCTGCAAAGTTTGTCGTAAATTTCGCAGAGTTTTTACCGCAAAACACATCTCCTTCCTCCCTTCGCCTTGGCAACCGCAACTGTCCTCCTTATGTTAGGGGCAACATAATGGCGGGCGGTCATCCGTCCGTTGGAGTTCGGGGAGTTCAATGAACCCAAATTTTAGAAATTTCGCCCTGTGGGCGGTGATTGCTCTTTTGCTGATTGCGCTTTTCAGCATGTTTCAGACGTCGCCGTCTCAATCCGGCTCGCGCGAAATTCCATATTCGCAATTTATTCGTGATGTCGATGCAGGCCGTGTCCGTGAAGTGACGGTAACGGGCAACCGCGTTCTTGGCACCTACACCGAGAATGGGACGACCTTCCAGACCTATTCGCCGGTCATTGACGACTCGCTGATGGACCGTCTTCAGCAGAAGAACGTCACCATTGTCGCGCGTCCTGAAAGCGATGGTTCCTCCGGTTTCCTGAGCTATCTCGGTACGCTGTTGCCGATGTTCCTGATCCTAGGCGTCTGGCTGTTCTTCATGCGGCAGATGCAGGGTGGATCGCGCGGCGCGATGGGCTTTGGCAAATCCAAGGCGAAGCTTCTGACGGAAGCACATGGCCGCGTCACCTTTGACGACGTCGCCGGTGTCGACGAAGCCAAGCAGGACCTAGAAGAAATCGTCGAATTCCTGCGGGACCCGCAGAAGTTCCAGCGTCTCGGCGGCAAGATTCCGCGTGGCGTGCTGCTTGTCGGTCCTCCCGGTACGGGTAAGACGCTTCTGGCGCGCTCGGTTGCCGGTGAAGCCAATGTGCCGTTCTTCACCATTTCCGGTTCCGACTTCGTGGAAATGTTTGTCGGCGTGGGTGCATCCCGTGTCCGCGACATGTTCGAACAGGCGAAGAAGAACGCGCCCTGCATCATTTTCATCGACGAAATCGACGCCGTCGGTCGCCATCGTGGCGCCGGTCTTGGCGGCGGCAACGATGAACGCGAACAGACGCTGAACCAGTTGCTGGTCGAGATGGACGGCTTCGAGGCCAATGAAGGCATCATCCTGATCGCCGCGACCAACCGTCCCGACGTTCTCGACCCTGCACTTTTGCGCCCAGGCCGTTTCGACCGTCAGGTCGTGGTGCCGAACCCGGATATCGTCGGTCGCGAACGCATCCTGAAAGTTCATGCGCGCAACGTGCCGCTGGCGCCGAATGTCGATCTCAAGGTTCTGGCCCGTGGCACGCCTGGCTTCTCCGGTGCGGATCTGATGAACCTCGTCAACGAAGCAGCCCTTATGGCCGCGCGCCGCAACAAGCGCGTCGTTACCATGCAGGAATTCGAAGACGCCAAGGACAAGATCATGATGGGTGCGGAACGCCGCACGACCGCCATGACCGAGGCCGAAAAGAAGCTGACCGCTTACCACGAGGCAGGCCACGCCATCACGGCGCTGAACGTGCCGGTGGCCGATCCGCTGCACAAGGCGACGATCATCCCGCGCGGTCGTGCACTCGGCATGGTCATGCAGTTGCCGGAAGGCGACCGTTACTCGATGAGCTACAAGTGGATGGTGTCGCGCCTCGTCATCATGATGGGCGGCCGCGTTGCGGAAGAACTGACCTTCGGCAAGGAAAACATCACCTCGGGTGCGTCTTCCGATATCGAACAGGCGACCAAGCTTGCGCGTGCCATGGTGACGCAGTGGGGCTTCTCCGACGAACTCGGACAGGTTGCCTATGGCGAAAACCAGCAGGAAGTCTTCCTCGGTCACTCCGTGTCGCAGTCGAAGAACGTTTCCGAGGCAACAGCCCGGACGATCGACAGCGAAGTTCGCCGCCTGATCGACGAGGCCTATACCGAAGCGCGCCGCATCCTGACCGACAAGCACGACGAGTTCGTGACTCTTGCCGAAGGCCTGCTCGAGTATGAGACGCTGTCGGGCGAAGAGATCAAGTCGCTGCTGAAGGGCGAAAAGCCTGCCCGCGATATGGGTGACGACTCGCCCCATAACCGCGGCTCGGCCGTGCCGAAGGCGGGCGCCAAGAAGGATGGCCCGAACGAGGCGAAGGGCGATGGCGAAGCCGAAGGCGGCATGGAGCCGCAGCCGCACTGAGCTTCGTGCACAAGTTTACGACGGGAAGGCCGCTTCGAAAGAGCGGCCTTCTTGTTTTTTAGGTGTCGCTGGCGACGCTTGCTTGTCCAAAAGCTGTCGCAAATTTCTCCGTCGTCATGGTCGGAGTTGACCCGATCATCCACAGGCACCAACCGTAAGCGATTGAAACATATGGATACTCGGGTCAAGCCCGAGGATGACGGAGGGTGTGGCGAGGGCGGTGCCAGTCACGTAGCTTCCCGTCTGTAAGGAGCCCCTCTCATTGCTGTCGCTTCGCCCGCGAAGCCTCCGCTTTCCTGGGGAGAACCTGGGCCGGTCACGACATATATTTCGTTTTTGCGGTAATTTACGTGCTGCCAGACTCGCTTTGTGGCATCTAGCGAAAAAAGGTTGCCGCATCTCAATGCGCGGCGCCGCCATATATTTGGAGTTCACATGACACGTCGCTATTTCGGAACTGATGGCATTCGCGGGCAATCCAACGTTTTCCCCATGACGCCGGATCTGGCGATGCGGGTGGGGATTGCTGTCGGCACGATCTTCCGTCGTGGCCATCACCGTCATCGCGTCGTGATCGGCAAGGATACGCGTCTGTCCGGCTATATGTTGGAAAACGCGCTGGTCGCCGGCTTCACCGCCGCCGGTCTCGATGTCTTCCTGCTCGGCCCGATCCCGACACCTGCCGTTGCCATGCTGACCCGCTCGCTTCGCGCCGATATCGGCGTGATGATTTCCGCCTCGCATAATCCGTTTGCCGATAACGGTATCAAGCTCTTCGGCCCGGATGGCTACAAGCTTTCCGACGAGCTGGAGCTCGAAATCGAAGATCTGCTCGACAAGGACATCCACGCACAACTTGCCAAGCCGCATGAGATCGGTCGCGCCAAGCGCGTCGATGGCGACATTTATCGTTACATCGAATTCGTCAAGCGCACCCTGCCACGCGACGTGACCTTAAGCGGGCTCAGGATTGCAATCGACTGCGCCAATGGCGCGGCCTATAAGGTGGCACCGACAGCGCTTTGGGAACTCGGTGCCGAGGTCGTGACCATTGGTAACGAGCCGAACGGCACCAACATCAATTTCGAATGCGGCTCTACGCATCCGGACGCGTTGCAGAAGAAGGTGCATGAAGTGCGCGCCGATATCGGCATTGCACTCGATGGCGACGCCGATCGTGTCATCATCGTCGATGAACGCGGCCAGATCGTCGATGGCGACCAGTTGATGGCGACGATTGCCCATAGCTGGGCCGACGACAATATCCTGCGTGGCGGCGGCATCGTCGCCACCGTCATGTCCAATCTCGGCCTCGAACGCTTCCTTGGCGACAAAGGGCTGACGCTCGCGCGCACCAAGGTTGGCGACCGTTACGTGGTCGAGCACATGCGCAACCACGATTTCAATGTCGGCGGCGAGCAGTCCGGTCATATCGTTCTTTCCGATTACGGCACGACGGGTGATGGCCTCGTGGCCGCCCTTCAGGTTCTGGCGCGCGTCAAGCGCTCGGGCAAGACGGTCAGCGAGGTGTGCCGCAAGTTCGAGCCCGTGCCGCAGCTCTTGAAGAATGTCCGCATTTCCGGCGGCAAGCCATTGGAAAACCCGGTTGTGAAACAGGCGATTGCCGATGCTGAAAGCGCGCTTGCGGACAAGGGCCGTCTTGTCATTCGCCCATCCGGCACCGAGCCGCTGATCCGCGTCATGGCAGAAGGCGATGACAGCGCCCAGGTCGAGCGGATCGTCAACGATCTGGTCGGTGTGATTGGCAGCGTAAAGTCGGCGGCTTGAAGGTAGTCAGCTGGTTGCAGGGGGAAAGGTAATGTCTTTCCTCATCAAGTCAGTCGTATTTGGGCTATGTGGTATTCTTTGAGTCTCGCATTTGCGATGACGATGATGTGTCGCATGATGGCGCCAAGAGCTGTGAGTTTTGACTTCCCGGCTGCGAGCAGACGCTTGTATGTTGTAGCGAGCTGGCTTTTGCTGTGGCTTGCCGCCATCGCCGCGGTGAAGAGTAGCGGTCGTAACTGCCGCCGTCCGCCCTTTGTAAAACGACGGCCTTTACGAGCGCCGCTGTCGCGGGCATGAGGCGCACATCCCGCCAGACTTGCTGCCTGCTTGCGATCGATGTGTCCGAGCTCTGGCATGAGAGCCAACAGCACCGGGGCGATCACCTTGCCAATACCAGGAACCGTCTGAAGGATAGCCTTGCGGTCTTTCAATCGCTTATCGAGGCTCATGATCGTTTCGATCTGCTTGTCGATAGCTTCAATGCGGCGCTTGATCTCAGTTATATGGCCGGCGATGTCGCGCGCGATCGGCTTATTGCGTGGCGCCTTTAATCGGTTTTCCTCTTGCACGCGCATAGAAACCAGATCGGTACGACGCAAGACGAGCAGCTTAATTTTTGCCTCCCGTGGCTGACTTGGGCGCCAGCGAGGCAGAGATTGCGCACGTGAGAGCCCATATTCGGCAATATGGCGCGCATCAATGGCATCTGTCTTGGCATTGGCGCCGCAGGCGCGGATGAAGGCTTTGACCCGGGCAGCGTCTGCGCGATGTGCGGGAATAGCAAGGTCTTCAAGGACATCGAGCAGATTGTCCTCGTAGCCACCGGTTGCCTCGCAAATGGCGAGTGTGTCGAGGCGTCCAGCATATGGCTTTAAGATCGCTTTGAGCGCCACCTTGCTGTTTTCTAGGGTGCAGATCTCTCCGCTATGTGTGTCGAAGAAAGTGATTGTTGCTTTGGAGACGTCGAATCCCAAAGCGAATTGGATCAACTGAGGCTGGATTTGTTCGGTGTTCAGGCCCATGATTGAGCTCCATGCTTAGCATTGTCTGCGGGCGCGGCGCCAAGCCGGCCCATTCAAGTCAACAAGCGATGCGAAGCTGGTGCGATTGCAGCCCAGGATGAGGTCGGTCGAGAAGACCCATTCCTGTTCGGGCGTACAAACGCATGACCTCCGGGGTGGCCACCTCGGAGGTCATCCAGCCTCCCGAACAATAAAGCACATTTTCGACAGACAATTCCTGTGCTTGTCACAGGAATCTAGCCGCTGCGCGTCTGCGCGGCGAGAGGAGTTCTTTCAGACCAAAGACTTGGTCTGACTGGATTTCTATGACAAGCACAGGAATGAGGAACGTAACCATCGATGCTCCCGTTCCTTCGTCGCCGTTGCGGTGCAACTCGTCGAAGACACAGAAAAGATAAGCTTGATCAGCGACATATATCGTACGTCACAAAATTGAACTAGGCAGCAATGGGCCCAGACCAAGAATGATCAAGAGGCGAGGTCGTGACGCCTCTGTAACCTTTGCGGCGCTTGCTTTGCCGCCCGCTTGCCTATGACCGCGTCACGCCCACTGCTGAAAGCTCTCCTCAACACATCCGTTCAGAAACGCATGCACATCATCCGTCTGGATCGGCCGGGAGAAGACGTAGCCCTGCACCAGCGTCCCGCCCAGCGCCTTGATGACGGCCAGTTCGGCTTGAGTTTCGACGCCCTCCACAATCGTGTCTAGGCCCATTTCACGGCTGAGCGTCAGCAGCGAGCGGACGATGTTGTAGCTGGCGTCGCTGTCTTGGATGTCTCTGACGAAGCTGCGGTCGATCTTGAGCTTGGTGAGCGGGAGAGAGTGAAGCGAGGTCAGGCTCGAATAGCCGGTGCCGAAATCGTCGAGCGAAATGCCGCAGCCGATCTTTCGCAGCATCTCGACGGATTTGCGTGCCTGCCGGGTGTCATGAATGATCGCGGTTTCGGTGATCTCGAGATCCAGCCGCTGCGGGTCGAAGCCGCTATTGGCGATGATGGCGATGATGCCAAGCGTGGCTTCGGCGCTGTTGATGTCCTGGGCAGAGAGATTGAAGGACAATCGAATGTCCTGCGGCCACGTCTTCGCGGTGGCCAATGCCTTCTTCAACAGCGGTTTCGTCAGCATGTTGATGATGCCGGCGCGCTCTGCGATCGGAATGAATTGTGCCGGTGGGACAGTACCAAGAAGCTTGCTGTTCCAGCGTGCGAGCGCTTCGAAACCGACTGTCTTGCCGGAGTTGACGTCGAGGATCGGTTGATAGACCACCGACAACTCGTTTGCGAGATCGGCTTGCCGCAGCGTCTGCTCCACGCGCGCATCGCGGTGGATTTCGACGATATGCTTGGTGGTGAACAGGGTGCTGTTGCCGCGATGTTCGCGCTTGCTCTGGTAGAGCGCATAGTCGGCCCGGTCGAACAGTTCCTCGGGCGTGGACGCCACATCCGGATAGATGGCGATGCCGATCGAAGCGGAAATCATGATCGTCGCATCCGGCGTTTCAAAGGGGATGCGGAGTTTGGAGCCCATCAGGTTTCCCGCGGCAAGAACGGTATTCTCGTTCACCTGACCGGAGATGATGAAAGCAAACTCATCGCCACCCAAGCGCGACAGGAACATGCTTTCGGCGTTGCAGACGTCTTGCAGCCTCTCACCGACCTCTTTCAAAAGCCGGTCGCCAGCGGAGTGCCCGTAAAGGTCGTTGACGGGTTTGAAGCCGTCTAGATCGATCACACCGACGGCGAGGCGATGATTTTCCGCCTGGGCGAGGGTGAAGGACGTGTCGAGATGATGAAAGAAGGCGCGGCGGTTCGGGAGTTCGGTCAAGCTATCGATATTGGCGAGCTTGAGGTTCTCGTTGCTCAGGGCTTCGGTCTTCTGCTGCGCCAGCACCATTTGCTCGAAATTGTCGTAGTTGATCTTCAGCACGACCAGCATGCCGAAACAGACGAGCAGAATGTTGATGGCTGTGGCAATGAGCGTCAGGTGCCCGGTGGATGCGAAGAAAACGACGAAGGTGCCGTTGACGATCGCCGTGACCATGAGGGCGGCAGAGCGCACATGCATCATGCAGAAGATGCAGGAAATGACGGTGATCGCCATATAGAAGGCGACATGTGATTTCTGGAAGGCGTCCCCATAGGGATAGAGAAGACAGGACCATGTGGTAAAGGACGCGGCAATTACCGCCCCAAGGATGTTGATCCGCCTCATGCTGGATGCGACAGCCGCAATGGGCGGAGTATCACCTCTAGACCGTAGCCAAAAGAGGATGCGCGCCCCGCACATCACGGTGAAGAGGCATGGGACGCCAAGCGACAGCAGCCTCGGCGCGGTGTGCAGATAGGTTAAGGCCAGCGCCCACGTGCTCGAGAGTAGAATGAAGTACATCATCGGCATCTGCTGGCTGAAGGCCACATATTGCGCTCTCAACAACACCGGATTGTCCTGAGGTGTGGGAGAGAAGTCGAAGATGCTTTTCAGATTGGTTTTCAACGAAGGCCACTCTCGAACAGTTGTTGTGTCGTCTTCTCAACGGGTTTGTCGTGATGCAGTTGCTAGCGAACGCTGTGAGTGGCTTCGTCGTGGTCGCTTGTGGGGACGATGACGGGCAAAGTCGAAACGTTCTGCGTTTGAACCATCTGGAAGGGTCTAAGTTTCCCGATGTTCACACACGTTTCGTTTTATACTGTGTGCCGGTTAATACTGTTGTCTATCAAAAGGGAATAATTCTACAGAAACGTACCGGTTCGGCGCAGCGACGTAGAATTGCTGACGTGCAGCTTTTGGATGTGCTGGAGCGCATTCCTGCGTGTGAATGCGCACTTTGAGGTGTAGACGTTGCTTCCTTTAACCGGGTGTTGACTGTATTTATTAGCAAAACGACCTGTACTGGCCGTGATATTAATCGTCACTTAACCAATTTCCTTCATGTTTCATAAGTGAAGAATTCACTGGTGTGCGCGCCGTTCGCGTATGCCGCTTATGGAGCCGCCCACATGAAGAAGAGCCTGATCGGTGTCGTTGCCGCTCTGATGGCAGGTCAGCACGCACTCGCTGCGGATGTCTATCAGTCAGCCCCACCAGCCTATATTGAGCCCGCACCGGAAATTCAGGTGAAGGAAGCAAGCGGCTGGTATCTGCGTGGCGATGTCGGCTATTCCTTCAACAAGTTCCGTGGTGGCAGCTTCAACCGGGCAGTGTCGGCATCTGCGATGGAAGATGTGAGCTTTACCAGCACGTCCCAGAAGGACAGCGTCCTCTTCGGCGCAGGCGTGGGCTACCAGATCAACAATTATCTGCGCACCGACCTGACCGTCGATTATCTGTCGAAGTCGAAATTCCGGGGCTCTGCTCCAAGCCTTGAGTCGCACACCTCGCTCCAGGCCTTTGGCCTGATGGCGAACGCCTATGTCGATCTCGGCACCTATGGCCGTGTTACCCCCTATATCGGTGCAGGTATCGGTGGCGCGCATGTGAAGTGGGATACGTTCAAGACCGATTCGGGTTGCTGCGAATTCGATGGCAAGGGCAGCTGGCGCTTCGCTTACGCTTTGATGGCCGGTGCCTCGGTTGATGTCACCTGCGACTTCAAGGCCGATATCGGCTATCGCTTCCGCCAGATCGGCCAGGGCGAAATGTTCGGTCTCAATGGCGCTGCCGGTCCTGGTCGCGACAAGGGTCTGACGTCGCATGAAATCCGCCTCGGTGGCCGCTATGTCTTCAACGGTTGCGATACCGCACAGTACATGCCACCAGCCGATATTCCGGTTCAGCCCGCCGTTTACAAGTAAACGTCACAGATTGATTATAGACTTCGACCGCTCGTATCTCATCGATACGGGCGGTTTTTGTTTGGGCGGCTACCGGCATCTGACGCAGATCGGACAAAATTATCGAAGCTTGCGACATATTCCGCTTGACGGAAACGGGCGAGAGGAATAGCAACGGTGTCAGGACACTCCACCCTAACGTGGAGCGCCTATCTGGAAGGATAGTAAAATGACAGATATAGTGAAGCCGGACGTGCGTCCGGGCAATACGCATTTCTCTTCAGGTCCCTGCTCGAAGCGCCCCGGTTGGTCGCTTGATGCTCTCGCCGATGCACCGCTTGGTCGTTCGCATCGTGCCAAGGTTGGCAAAGCCAAGCTGAAGCAGGCCATCGATCTCACCCGCGAAATTCTCAATGTTCCTGCCGATTATCGCATCGGTATCGTTCCCGCATCCGACACCGGTGCCGTTGAAATGGCCTTGTGGTCGCTGCTTGGCGAACGCGGTGTGGACATGGTTGCCTGGGAAAGCTTCGGTGCTGGCTGGGTGACCGATGTCGTCAAGCAGCTGAAGCTGAAGGATGTTCGCAAGTTTGAGGCCGATTACGGTCTCCTGCCGAACCTCGCAGAGATCGATTTCGACCGCGATGTGGTCTTTACCTGGAACGGCACCACCTCCGGTGTTCGCGTTCCCAACGCCGATTTCATTCCCGCCGATCGCAAGGGCCTCACAATCTGCGACGCGACCTCTGCCGCATTCGCGCAGGATCTCGATTTCGCCAAGCTCGATGTTACGACCTTCTCCTGGCAGAAGGTTCTGGGCGGTGAAGGTGGCCATGGCGTCATCATTCTTTCGCCACGCGCCGTCGAGCGTCTGACGACCTATGTTCCCGCCTGGCCGCTGCCGAAGATTTTCCGCATGACGTCCGGCGGCAAGCTGATCGAAGGCATCTTCACAGGTGAGACGATCAACACGCCCTCGATGCTCTGCGTCGAAGACTATATCGATGCGCTTCTCTGGGCGAAGAACCTGGGTGGCCTCAAGGCGCTGATCGCCCGTGCCGATGCCAATGCCAAGGTGATCTTCGACTTCGTGGCCGAGAACAACTGGATTGCCAATCTGGCGGTTGCCGATGAGACGCGCTCCAACACCTCCGTCTGCCTCAAGATCGTCTGCAAGGATGTTGCAGCCCTTGATGCTGGCGCCCAGGCCGATTTCGCCAAGGGCATGGTTGCTCTTCTCGAAAAGGAGAATGTGGCGCTCGACATCGGTGCCTATCGCGACGCGCCGTCCGGCCTTCGTATCTGGGCTGGCGCGACCATCGAAACGGCCGACATGAAGGCCGTGATGCCCTGGTTGAAGTGGGCTTTCGGAACGCAGAAGGCAACGCTTGCCAAGGCTGCGGCCTGATCCATTCCGGCCCTGCGCAGTGCAGGGCCGCACACACTTTTCGCTTTCACGCATAAACCGCTTTTCAAGGAGCCCACACCATGGCACCTCGCGTACTCGTATCTGACGAACTGTCGGAAACCGCCGTTCAAATCTTCCGCGACCGTGGCGTCGAGGTCGATTTCCAGCCAAAGCTTGGCAAGGACAAGGACAAGCTCGCCGAAATCATCGGCAATTATGATGGTCTTGCCATCCGCTCTGCCACCAAGGCGACGGAAAAGCTGATCGAATCGGCCAAGAACCTCAAGGTCATCGGCCGCGCCGGCATCGGCGTCGATAACGTCGATATCCCCGCTGCATCGCGCCGCGGCATCATCGTCATGAACACGCCTTTCGGCAACTCCATCACCACGGCAGAGCACGCCATTGCGCTGATGTTCGCCGTTGCTCGCCAGCTTCCGGCAGCGGATACCTCCACCCAGGCCGGCAAGTGGGAAAAGTCGAAGTTCATGGGTGTCGAAATAACCGGCAAGACGCTCGGCGTCATCGGTGCAGGCAATATCGGCTCCATCGTCTGCTCGCGTGCGCTTGGTCTGAAGATGAATGTGCTCGCTTACGATCCCTTCCTGTCGCCGGAACGGGCACAGGAAATGGGTGTGACCAAGGTCGAGCTTGACGAGCTTCTGGCCCAGGCCGACTTCATTACGCTGCACGTGCCGATGACGGATAAGACGCGCGGTATTCTGGGTGCGCAGAACCTGGCCAAGACCAAGAAGGGTGTGCGCATCATCAACTGCGCCCGTGGCGGTCTGGTGGATGAGGCAGCGCTTGCCGACGCCATCAAGTCCGGCCATGTGGCTGGCGCCGGTTTCGACGTTTTCGAAGTCGAGCCCGCAACTGAAAGCCCGCTTTTCGGCCTGCCGAACGTGGTCTGCACGCCGCATCTTGGCGCATCCACCACGGAAGCACAGGAAAATGTCGCTCTGCAGGTTGCCGAGCAGATGTCGGATTACCTCGTCAAGGGTGCGGTTTCCAACGCCATCAACATGCCTTCGATCACCGCTGACGAAGCGCCGCGTCTGAAGCCCTTCATCAAGCTTGCCGACGTCCTCGGTTCTTTCGTCGGTCAGGTGCAGGAGAGCGCCACCAAGGAAATCGAAATCCTGTATGATGGCGCAACCGCCAACATGAACACCAAGGCGCTGACGAGCGCGCTTCTGGCCGGTCTCATCCGTCCGCAGGTGGCAGACGTCAACATGGTTTCCGCGCCGATCATGATCAAGGAAAAGGGCATCATCCTCTCCGAGGTCAAGCGCGACAAGACCGGTGTCTATGACGGCTTCATCAAGCTGACCGTCAAGACCGAAAACCAGGTTCGCTCGGTTGCCGGCACGGTGTTCTCGGATGGCAAGGCCCGCTTCATCCAGATCAAGAACATCAACATGGATGCCGATGTCGGTCAGCACATGATCTACATCACCAACACCGACGTGCCCGGCATGATCGGCTTCATGGGCACCACGCTCGGTGAAGCAGGCGTCAACATTGCAAACTTCCAGCTTGGCCGCGAAGCCAATGGCGGCGATGCGATTGCGCTGCTTTATGTCGACGGCCCCGTTTCGGAAGAGGTGCTGGACAAGCTGCGCGCCAACCCGGCCATCCGTCAGGTCAAGCCACTGACCTTCAATATCGATTGATCGACGACGGCCTTCTTGAAGATTTCAGCCCGGTGCGGATCCTATCTGCACCGGGCTTTTTATTGCGCGATGAAGCGTAAATCTACCGAGGGTTGCGTATCACGAAATATTTATGGTTCTCACCCTCAAAACAAAGACCGATAGTTGCTATATGCCTTTTGTTCTTTGTCGCTCAATGGGAGGGCGACCCAACAGGAGATGACGATGTTTGCTGCCATTCGGCGCTTTAAAGGTTTATTCGCGGTTGCCGCTCTGGGGATTGCGGTTTCGTTCGTGGCTGTCGATATGGCAGAAGCGCGCCGCGCCAGCGGCGGTTTCGGCAGCCGCGGCACGCGGACCTTTTCGGCACCGCCCGCAACCAATACCGCACCGGGCCAGGCCGCGCCGATGAACCGCAGCATGACGCCGAACACGAACCAGGCGACGCAGCCAAATGCAGCGCAGCCGGCACGCCCAGGCGCGCAGGCACCGCAGCAGAACCGCGGTATGTTCGGTGGCATGATGGGCGGTCTCATGGGCGGCCTGTTGATGGGCGGCCTGTTCGGCATGCTCATGGGCGGCGGCTTCGGCGGCATGGCTGGCTTCTTCGGAATGCTGCTGCAGGGACTGCTGATCGGCGGCCTCATCATGCTCGCCATGCGCTTCTTCGCCTCGCGCCGCAAGGCCGCTGAGCCCGCTTATGGCGGCGCAGCCGGCTCGAACAATGCGCGCAGCGACTATTCCGCCAATCAGCCCCAGGGCCAGGGCGGTTTCAAGATCCCGCAGATGGGCTCGCGTGCTGGTGCCTTTGGTGGCGCTGCTGCCGCAACGGCGGCTGCCGAACCCGTGGTTGCCAAGCCCGTACCGCATGAAAATGCCATGTCCGAAGGCGACGAAATCGGCGTGACGCATGGCGACCTCGAAACCTTCCAGCACATGCTGCAGCAGGTTCAGTCCGCTTATGCTGCGGAAGATTACGGCACGCTGCGCAAGCTGACGACGCCGGAGGCGATGTCTTATCTTGCCGAAGAACTCAGTGACCATGCGACGAGCGGCGTGAAGAACGATGTACGCGATGTGACGCTGTTGCAGGGTGACGTTGCCGAGGCCTGGCACGAAGAGGGCCAGGATTACGCGACCGTCGCGATGCGCTATTCGGCGATTGACATCATGCGCGACCGCGCCACCGGCAAGGTCATCGAAGGCAATGAGCACGAGCCGGAAGAATCGGTCGAGATGTGGACCTTCGTTCGCAAGGGCGGATCCGACTGGCAGGTGGCCGCAATCCAGGCCGCCGCGTAAAGCGCATCGATTTCTTCCAATGATTTATGGCGTCGGGGTCAGACCCCGGCGCCTTTTTCTTTTTTGCCGCTTTGCACTGGTGAGCAGGCGGTTCAGGCGACCGTCGCAAAATGGGGGAGGGGCGGTGCCGCAACCTTGTCCACGTATTGCCTTTTTTCGTTCATCCCGCATTCAGTCGCCGCCTTCTAACCAGACAGGCACACGTCAATGTGAACCGCTCGCGTTTTAGCAAATGCGCGCATAGGCGGAACTCCCGCCTTTTATTCGCGTTGACAATCCGAACTTCGGGCCGACCTTCGGACAACACCCGAGCAGAGGAACACGGCGACCAGCCACAGCGCGGTCCGCGAAATGGAGAGCTTTAACGATGAAACGCTTCGACCTGATCGACGGGATGCGCGGCTATTTCCTCGTCTTTATGCTGATCAACCATCTGGTCTTCGCAGGCGGTTTCTGGCTGGTGGAAATCAACCATCGCCAGTTTGCCTTCGTTGAGGACGCGCAGGGCTTCGTGTTCCTGTCCGGCCTTCTGATCGGCATGGTGTATGCCCGCAAGATGGTGAAATACGGCTACGAGGCCGGGCGCGACATGATCTGGAACCGCGCGCTCGAACTGTACAAATATGCAATGGGACTGGTGATTGCCGTCCTCTTTGCGCGCATGGTCATCCCGCACGCACCTTATATCTGGTACAACTGGCTCGGCATGACGTCCTTTGACGATCCGTTACGTCTGGCGGCCATCGCTACCTTCCTGTTCCAGCCCACCTTCATGGACATCCTGCCGCAATATATCGTCTACATGATCTTTGCGCCCTTCCTGGTGAAGCTTTGCATCGAGGGCAAGTGGGCCTATGTGATGGCCGGTTCGCTGCTGGTGTGGATGGCGGGACAGCTTGGCCTGCAGCAGCTCTTCACCGCGCCGATGAACGAGATCGTCAAGGGCGTCGACGAGCAGGGCATTCGCGTCAGCTTCAACCTGTTTGGCTGGCAGCTGGTGTTCTACACCGCACTGGTACTCGGCGCGATGACGGCGCAAAACCGTATTCCGTGGACGAAGATCTTCTCGCCGGAACGTAGCTGGATTGCCAAGGCCGCGCTAATCGTCTGCGTGTTCTTCGTGCCGCTGCGTATTGCCACCGCCTGGAACCTGATGCCGGAATTCGTGCTCGGCAAGTTCTCGACCATGGAAATCCGCGCCGACTTCGGCCCGGTTTACCTGATCAACTTCCTCGCCGTCGGCGTTGGCCTCACATGGCTCATCATCGCCGGTCCGAAGCACCACAACCCGATCGTGCAGAAGATCGCCGCCGGCGTCATCTGGGTGCTGTCCCTGAAGTTCCTGCAGCTTCTTGGTCGTCACTCACTGCAGGTCTATGTGTGGCACGTCGCCATCGTCTACGGCATCTACTATCTGGATGGCCGCACGGCAGAGCTGACGCAGATCCAGAAGACCGCGATTGCCGTCGTCGGGATTGCGATGCTGGCAATTCCAGCCCTCTGGCGCGAAAGCGACAAGTGGATCGGCAACAGCCAGAAGACGGCCGGCGCCTGATCCTGCAACACAGCGACAGATCCTCTACGGGGTGGCACTTGCCGCCCCGTACTTGCGTTTTAGGGCTTTTCTTTCTATATGCAGCGCTTGAAAATCCAAGCTTCCACGCCTCTCTTGAGGCGGAGCCCCATGGATTTGACGACAGGCGGCGGGGCCTTTACCCCCGTTATGACTGACGATTGGAAAAACCTTGAATACGCTCGACTTTGACAAGAAGCCGGAAGATACCCGGATTGTCGTTGCCATGTCCGGTGGCGTCGATTCCTCCGTGGTGGCTGGCATTCTCAAGCGTGAGGGCTATGACGTCCTCGGCATCACCCTGCAGCTTTACGACCATGGCGCCGCCGTTCATCGTGCTGGCTCCTGTTGTGCGGGCCAGGATATCGACGATGCACGCCGCGTGTGCGAAACGCTCGGCATTCCCCACTACGTGCTGGATTACGAAGCGCGTTTTCGCGAAACGGTGATCAATCCCTTCGCCGAAGCCTATGCCATGGGCGAAACGCCTGTGCCCTGCGTGGCCTGCAACCAGACGGTCAAGTTCGCTGATCTGCTGGCCACCGCGCAGGAACTGGGCGCCGACGCGCTCGCAACCGGCCACTATATCCGCTCGCGCCGCAACCCGGTGGCGGGCAACCCCAACCGCCGCGCGCTCTATCGCCCGATCGATAGCGACCGTGACCAGAGCTGGTTCCTGTTTGCAACGACGCAGGAGCAGATCGACTATCTGCGCTTTCCCCTTGGCGGTCTCTCCAAGGCGGAAACGCGTGCGCTGGCGGAAGAGATGGGCCTTGTGGTGGCCAAGAAGGCAGACAGCCAGGACATCTGTTTCGTGCCGCAGGGCAAGTATACCGACATCATCAACAAGCTGAAACCGAATGCAGCACTTGTTGGCGATATCGTCCATCTGGATGGCCGCGTGCTCGGCCGCCACGATGGTATCGTACACTACACGATCGGCCAGCGCCGCGGCATCGGCGTTGCGACCGGCGAGCCGCTCTATGTCGTCCATCTCGACGCCCGCGGTCGCCGCGTCATCGTCGGCCCACGCGAAGCGCTGGAGACACACCGCGTCTATCTGCGCGACATGAACTGGCTCGGCGACGCAGCACTTGAAGACGACGCAGCCGACGGCTTTGCCTGTTTCGCCAAGGTCCGCTCCACCCGCCCACCGGCGGAAGCCGTTCTCCATACCGACGAGAAAGGCATCTATGTCGATCTCGCCGTCGGTGAGGCGGGTATCGCACCCGGCCAGGCCTGCGTCCTCTACTCCGCACCGGGTGCCGATGCGCGCGTCTATGGCGGCGGTTTCATCGAGCGCTCGGAACGCTCGGCGGAGGCCGAGGCATCGCTGAAAGCGCTGCTCGCCAACCAGGTCGCAGCCTGAAATCGGCACTCCGGCCAAGTCTGTCGAAAGACTGACTTTTTGCGCATCTTGCGCTTGACACTTTAGGGAGCGGCACCTTATAAGCCGCTCATCCTGATGAAACGGGCCGCACATCGCAGCTTTGTTTCCCTCGTGGCGGGGTAGCTCAGGTGGTTAGAGCAGCGGAATCATAATCCGCGTGTCGGGGGTTCAAGTCCCTCTCCCGCTACCATTCTTTCCGTTGTCCGAACCGAAGACATAGGTAACAGTTTGTCTGCGTTGGACGCTGTAGCGAGTTTTCGGAATTTTGACACGAGAAATCGGAATCTCGTGCGGTTCCAGACGCGGTGACAAATACCTTACAATCTGCTATTCCAGCTCATAAAAAATGCGGGCTCAAGCCCGCACTTAATTTTCTTGGAACCAGCCAGCGAATTACTTTTTGCCAGCGTTGTTCCTGAACTGTGCTGCCATCGCTGGCGCTTGGTCCTTCGGAACCATCACGTAACCCTTTTGTGCCATGCAGCCTTTCATAACATCGTTCAAGGCATCACTCTTCTGACCTGTCACCATGGCCGCGCTCACTGTGCTCCCGATGCTGCCATCTGAATACACCACGGGCGCTCCTACAGCGGATTTTTGCGTCTCACCTACGCAAACAGTGCGGTCGATTTCGAACTGCTGCATCAAGTGCGGATTACCGACTTGCGATCGGCCATCAGTCCGCAACCAAATCTGATTTGTCGGAGCCGTCTGACATGATGACAAGAGCATCATAGCCGAAGCTCCAATGACTAAAAGTAATTTCATTCTTACCCCCTTAAAGTGCGTGGAAGAATGAAGCAGATCATTAGATGGCTGTCTATTAATACTGGCGTGCCGAGCGCGAGGACAGGAAATTTATAGCCGCCTCAGGTGCTTCTCAAATCGTGTTTGAGCGCTGCTAGAGAGCGCAGTTTCGAAATGCACCACACTTTTTTCGCCATAAGAGAAAGCCGCCCAGAACGAGCGGCTCTAGGCTCGCTGACGCTCATGTGAAAATCAGAGAGCGGCGCGCTACCAAACTTATTTCAATTCTTGAAGCCTCTGCCGTATAAACTCCGCGGCCTGATAGAGCCATGATCCGTCAGGGACGTTGAACATTAAACCCCAGTTGCTCATTGCGTAATTGAGAACGATGATGATCGAGCTCTTTACAACCGCGCTGGCAATCTCTTTTAGCGGTGTTCTCACCACGAAATTATAAAATCCCGCGACGATGTTCAGTACAGTCTTGGCAACGCTCACTCTGCCTTTCGGAGTATTGATCTTTTCGCCCCACTCACCGGCGGTCGTGAGTGCTTCTATGACGCGCGGATCTACAGCGGGCTGTGTAGAAAGATTTTCTGCCATGGCTTTAGCGATGCGAGCGAACGTCTTTGAGTCTTCTTCGGAAATCCGGGTCTGAGCAACATTATCGATGTAAAGTTGCCAGTCGTTGAACTGCGCAACGTAGTTGAGAGCCATGCGCGCGAATTCGGTCAGCGTTGCATGCAGACCGCCGGAAAGCTCGTCGCTCCGGGCAGCAACCTGAGTTTCGAACATGCTCGCATTCATGCCAGTCTCTATTACGGCTCGTCCCTCTACGAGCGATGTGTGCAGCGGAACAAAATCACGAAGGATTTGCGGGTGGTTCGAGTTGCCCAGATCTTCGCGGATATTTTCAGCCATCCGTAAGAGTACTCTCAAGGCAGCCTCTGCGATCGGTCCAGAACCATCTTTCGGATGATTAATCTGCTCCACTAAGCTGATTTCAGTTTCTGTAACCTTAAACTGATATGGAGCGATCGACTGGTCAGGGGGAAGGGTGATCTCGGGGTCTGACAGGTAGAATATGATGTTTTCTTGATCGAGGTACGAGAGATGTTGTTGTATCGCACGCAATCTGTCCTTGAGATTACCCTGAGGAAATGGACCACCCTCCGTGGATATGATGCCTTCGCTCACCACATCGAAATGCTCCCTGAAAAGATAATCAATTTCAAAGTTCAGAGCGTTTACGGTCGCAGAACTCACTGGGGTGCTTTTGAACTTATTCACTATCGACGCAAGCGCCACGGCGTAACCGTGATTGGCCTCCCAGTCTGAACGCTCTTTCTCTGCTGCATCGACTATGAGCTCGTCTAGAGCGTCGAAAATCTTTTTTATCTCTGCGGCTCTCTGCGCTTCGTCCATAGGGTCCCCCAGGTTACGACTGACTGCAATAGCTATGGAAAATAGCACGGTACCGGTTTTATCACTAGAATCAGATGTACAGTTTGTAATTGTTGACCTGCAGTTTCTGCGCCTCGATGAATGTCCAAGGCATCCTTGACCGCTTCGCAAAGTCAACGACATCAATTCCATCCCTTACAGCTTGCCGTAGGTACTGAAAGACTGTGTCTGTAACCTGTGGCCGAAATCCGCAACCGTCTGCATCACCTTGAAACTCTTAGTTTAAACCGCCATCCCACTGTCGCGCATGGAAGCGGTGAGGTTTCATCTTTTTCGTGAAATATAAAGAAGGAAAAGAAAGAGACTTGCGTCTATTGAGAGATAGCTAACATTCTTAAGTGCGATTATAGGGGAGTGTCGCATATGCATTGGAGAGAAGACTTAAAGATAAACACGAATAAGTTGTCTTTGGCGCACGCGTTTATCAGATACTTTACATCACCGAGTTTCAAGGTCGTTACGCGCTACCGGATGTACCGGTGGCTTTACCAGCGCGGATTGCTCGGCCGTATTCTTCACAAGCCGCTATTTGTGGCCAATGTCAAAATGGGTGCGTATATCTCGCCGAAAGCTGTAATCGGCAAAGGATTCCACTTGCCGCATCCAGTGGGTGTTGTGATCGGCGAAGGTGTCAAACTGGGCGACAACGTAACGATCTTCCAAGGCGTTACGCTTGGCGTCTCGAAGGAAGGCAAGGGAGATTATCCCACGCTTTCTAATGACGTCACTGTCTACGCAAACTCGGTTCTCGTTGGCGAGATCAATGTGGGGCCCGGCGCTCAAGTTGCCGCTCTGAGCTTCGTGAACGAGGACGTTCCGGGAGGAATGGTGGCTGCGGGTTCGCCGGCAACAATGAGAAACCCGCGTGACCGGCTCCCCGTATCCTTGAACGGCTGAACAAGATTCTAAAAGACGTCGCTCGCGCCCATCGTCTCGATGGGAGCAGCCTTGGGCGAGCCCATGTGGAACGATCCAATGTCGATGGAATACTTTCCCCGGGGCATTTTTTAACAGTGTAATGAGCTGGTGCACGCCATAGGGGCTTAGCCTGACAGCCCTAGAGTAACAGACGGGATTGTTCGTCTCGAAAAATGAATTCGACTGCCTGTTTCCACAGCAGGTATCCATAGTAATTTGAGTGTACGTAATCCGCGCTTCGCGCTTCAGCGTGGAGCCAAGTCGTCCAAATTTTTTAGGGGCAATTAAGTCGATTCCTGCACCTTGTACCAGTTTGCTTGCACCTTACGGACATCCCCATCAGAGAGCGGTCGATCTGCTATTGCCAGATAAGCTCTGTTTGCTTTCGCCTGATTTTGGTAGGGCACCGACTGCAATCGCTCATCACCGTCTCCGTGAACGACTGGAGCGTAGGGCATTTCGGCTATGCTCCCGTCCATGTGCCCGAATGGCTGCACGCCGCCGCCGCTGACGTAAAGCCGGTTCTTTGCCGTGAAGAATTTCATGTGGTCGGGGGCGTCTTCGTAGTTATAGACGACCGAAGGCTCGTGCACATGAACCATCAGTTGCTCCTGACCGACCTTATAGAGGTACTGCAGGTTATCGCGCGTCTGCTGCGGAAGCGGCGCATCGAACTTTATAGGCGAAGAGTCATCGATATTCTCGAGCACGGATGCGGTTAGCGTCAGGTCCTGATTGTTCGTCTGAGACGTGTTGATCACCTCATTGGTGAACCTGCGGATCAGGGCAGTCCAATAATTGTATTTTAGCAATGTCTGCATGAGGCCGTCGTAGTTGAACTTCGTAGCAAGATCGGCGAGTTTGCGGCGTGCGACCACACCTGCGGTGTCCTTTGTAGCAGACGGCTTGGTCGCAACCGCCGGCACGGCATGATGGTGTCCCAGCATCCAGATTGCGTCTGACCGCGTATCAGCCTGCGGATCACCTTTCGACAGACTCCACGTGACCTGTACGTTGTTGTCGACTGCTCCGCTTTCGAGCATCGCGAACGATAGAATCGTGAAGCCGTTGCGACCGAGGTTGAACGTCTCTTCCGAGGTGTAACTGTTCAAATTACTGTTGTCGGGGCTACGAATCCCTTGAAGGCCTGTATCCGGATCGGTGTAGCCAAACTGAAGCGTACCGTTTGTGTTGAATATCAAGTTCACGTTTCCGCGCTCGCCGGCAACTCGCCCGGTAGAAGGGTCTGCCCTGCGCATGTCGATCAGGTCGATATTGAACAAAGCCTTGACCTCAGCGAGTGTCGCCGCAAGATGCTGCTGGCCAATAAGCGCCATGCGCGCCTGGATAGCTCGGATTTGCCCCATTGACCTATTTTTTGTGACGATAACGCCGCCGACCAGGATGTTGCCGCGGTTACGCTTCGACAGTTTTTTGTCGCTGCCGGAAAAGACAGAGCCGATAGCGAGATCAGGGTTGTCCATCGATCCACCCAGAATAGCAGATGTCTGAGCTTCGCTGAGGGCCACATCCTTCGTGATTGCGCCATTCTCGAATTCTCGATAGCGGGTGGATGAGAAAATGTGGGTGGTCACATATTGCGCGTTCTTCGGGAACCGATAGGTCGCGCCTGATTTTTTGCCGGTTGCTGAAATGGTCGTGCCGCCAGTGGCGATGCTCACGCGATCAGGACCGGAGCCACCGCCACCAGCATAGGCTTGGAACCGGTTTGCCTTGCCATTGCCAAGGGTGACAATGTTGTTACGAGCGTTCAAGCCATCGAGCGGATCGTTTCCATTCGGAACGCCCCTCATGACGTCTTGTGCAGAGGACATGCGTTGATTGGGCGACCAAAGAATATGAACCTCGAACTGTTCTCCTGAAGACAGACGTATGGGTAATGTCACCGACAAGGCGCTCGCGCCTGCCAGATCGATTCCCGTGCCACCCCGATCAGTTAACCTTACCTCCTGTGCATCACTGCCTTTCCGCATCGCTGTGGCGAAGCGGGGGACGATGCCCGCAGCGCTCATGACGGGCGTGCCATCTATGGCGACCATGGTCAGTTGAAAGCCGTTTTGGTCAGGCCAAGACAGGAAACCTGCATTTGACGGAATTGCTGACACCGTTTCTCGACCAAGCGCGTCACATCCATTTTGGAAGACTGCACCCGTGTCGATATCCGTTCCCTTGACAGTCGGGGAGGTCCAATCGGCGACCATCCGGGCATTACCGAAGGCGGCAATGGTGTTTGCCTTGTCGGCTTTGGCGATCGGTGCGTCGAGCGGGATACCAGCGCGAGGCGCTGTTGCCGTCATTGCCACCGCACGTCCAGTGCTTTTCGTAAGCGATGGGGCTATTGTGCCAGCCGAGAGAACACCAAGGCCAACGATCAGGTTTCTGCGATTGCTGTCCAATGCGAGCCTCCGTCGCTCGGCGTAACGATACCGATGGTCTCGTACTGTCAGACAGATGATAGCCGCAACCGGCCCGCCAATGCTAGTCTCGCTACCCGCAGCACCAGCCGTCAGCTTTCAATGTGCTTCTTGCGGCATCGAAGCGAGTTACCATCCCAATTGCGCTACCTTGGTTCAGCAAAGCAATCGACGCTGTTTCCTGCAGAAATTGAACCAAGAGAATGCCCGATAGGTCTGACAGTGGGGTAGGGTCACATTAGACAAAAAAGCCCGGCGCAGTGGCCGGGCTTTCCCTGATCAACGTGTTCTTCTAACCTTAGAACTTCACGCCAAGACCGACGCGGATCGCGTGTTGGTCGACGTCGGAGTTGAGCGTTGCGCCGCCGAGGTCGAAGTCCTTGTCGCCGAAGTCGGTGTAGCGGTATTCGATGCGGCCGAACATCATGTCGGTGAAGGCGTAGTCGACGCCCACGCCAACGGTGTAGCCGTTGAAGGTTTCCTTTTCGCTGAAGCCTGGGACTTCCGCGAAGCCACGGGCATAGGCCCAGCCGGCGGTACCGTAGACCAGTGCGCGGTCGAAGGCGTAGCCAACGCGGCCGCGGACGGAGCCCTGCCAGTCGAGACCGTAGTCAACCGTGGCGATGCCGCCGAGATCTGCCGTGTCATCGGCCCAGTTCTTTTCGAAGTCTGCCTCAAGGCCGACGACCCAGTTGTTGCCGAGCTCGTGGTTGTAGCCAACGAAGCCGCCGAGAAGGCCGCCGTCGACGTCAGCGGAACCGGTTGCGCCGAGGAGCGAAACGTCCTGGTTGGCCCAGTTATAGCCGCCCTGGATACCGATGTTGAAGCCGGTCCAGCTGAAGGCAGGGGCAACGTCGGCGACGGGTGCAGCTGGGGTTTCGTAAACGGCGTCTGCTGCCATTGCCGTGGAGGCTGCGAGAAGAAATGCCAGTGTGGCGATCGTCTTTTTCATGGTCTTTACTCCCTTATATGAGGGAGTACTAAAACGCATTTTGGTTGAAAAATCTGTAGATTTTATGCAACAGTTACCAATCGATAGGCCAAAAATCCCTTTGAAGTTGCGTTGCGGTTTCCGCTCGCAGAGGAGTTCAAGCTGTTCGTTGTCATGGGAGCAGGGAACAGGCGTTGTCAGTATGCCCGGCCTCGCGCCGTGCCTTGTATATTCCAAGATCAAATAGGCTCTAATACTTGCAAATGCATGCAAATCTTGGGAGTATTTGGTGCGTCCAGCCTCTTTCTGCGCACAAATTTCGTTGATAGTGTTGCTTTTATGAAATCGACACTTCACCCGGCGCCGATATAAATGTTAGGCTCTCCTTAAGTTCCCCGTACCGGCAATAGCGCCACGGATGTGCGCAAGCGGTCTGCGCCTCCTGAATGATTGACGGGGTGCGATCAGGATTTGGAGTGGGACATGGATTGCCTGTTGGGCAGGGACCCGAGTGAAGTTGGGTATCATACGTGGGACATCATCGAGAACCGATTGTCGCTCGATCGGGTCTGCGCAGCAATGTGCGGCGTGCCGGAGGCGGAAGGGGCAGAGGGGATCCCGATCGAGGCCTTCCTGATGAAGATCGACCTTGCCAATAGGGAGCGGGTGGCGAAGGCCATCCATGACAGTCTTCTCTACGGCAATTTCTACCAGGAAGAATATCCGGTTGAATATGAGCCTGGTCTGTTTCGTCTCGTGCGGGTGGGCGGTCGGTTAATCTACGACCGGGACGGCGTGCCTCTCAGGGGGATCGGCTGGATGGTGGATGTCAGTCCTGAAAAGATACTGGGCGAGGGCGTCACCCGCCAGTAAAGCAATCCAAACGTGAAAACGGGCCGCGTGTTACGCAGCCCGTTTTCGGATAGATTTGCTAGTGTGCGGTTACCAGCCCTGGCGGCCGTACCAGCTGTCGACGTCGCTCTTGACGCGATCCTTTTCAACGCCGTAGCGCTCCTGGATCTTACCCTCCAGCTGGTCGCGCTTGCCTGCGATCTGGTCGAGATCATCGTCAGTGAGCTTGCCCCACTGCTCCTTGATCTTACCCTTGACCTGCTTCCAGTTACCTTCGACGCGGTTCCAGTCCATGGTGGTGTCTCCTCTATTAAATCATGGTGATATAACGGGCGCATGAAGCTGTGGTTCCAATAAATGAATGATTGATAATTCGTTAAAATCTGATTCGACATCCGATTCGATCAGGTGTAAAAATTAAGTGTTCATGGAAATTAACATCGTTTGTCAGCATGTTGCGGGAGGATGAGCCTTGTCGTACGCGGCATTTCAACGAGTCGGCGGACAGTTGTCGCCCCAGCAGGTCACGGATCTGCAGACTATCTTTGACGGTGTTTGTTTCGAATGCTTGGAGGATCGCAGCAGTCAGGTGGCGAATGAATGTGCCGCCGTGCTGATCAGAAGCGCCCAGCGCGGCATTCTTGATCACGACATGCTTCGGGACATCGGCCGCGCAGTCTTGCGGCGGCACTAAAGCGCGTCGCGATCCTTCAGAATCGCTCACACGCGTTGGGTTATCGTTTTACTGCATGTCGCGCAAATCCGCTGAACGCTGTTGCGTGGACCATGCTTCAGTCCGAACTATCTTGGTGAAAGCGCCCGGTCTTGGCCGGGCGCTTTGTCGTGTCAGACTTTTTCCTGCACGTGGGCTTCGAGGAACCACAGCGACTTGTCGAGATCGCGCGATGCGGCTGTGAAGATATCCGCCGTGCTGGCGTCGCCTGCCTCATCCGCCTCATCGATCGACTTGCGCACCAGATTGGCGACATCGCCGTAGCGCTCGATCAGTTCGTCCAGATGGTCATGGATCTTGTAGATATCGGTCGGGTAGGCCTTGAGCTTGGTGGTGGACGAGACCGCCTGAAGGCTGCCGAGTGCGGTGCCGCCGAGCTGGACGGCGCGTTCTGCGATGATGTCGGTGTGGTTGTCGATCAGCTTGCGGAAGCTGTCGAGAAGCTCGTGCACGGCAATGAACTGTGGACCCTTGAGGTTCCAGTGTGCCTGCTTGGTAAGTAGTGCCAGATCGATCATCGAAGCCAGCGCTTCGTTCAAAAGCCCGATTACCGTGGATTTGGTGTTGGAGGGCAGGTCGTTTCTGGTCTTGTGGGTCTTCATCTTCTTCTCCTGGACGGTCGCGGCCATGCGCCGCTTGTGCTGTTCAGGAGAGGAACGGGCAGCGGCTTATGATGTTCCGCTGCCGTCAAAGGGACGATGGAAAATTTGCGCGGCGCTTAAAGCGTGTCGCGATCTTTCAGACCCGCTCCATACGCTTTAAGTCCTTGTTTTGTCGCATGTCGTCATCGCAAAACCGCTGCACACTTTTGCGTGGACCATGCTTTAGCGCGCGGTCAGTTTTCCGGATAGTCGCTGATGATTTCGCGGCGCAGAAGGGTCAGCGAACGGTCCGGCTCGATCCGATAGGTTTCCAGCGCAAGGCGTCCGTCGCCGGTGCGGAAGCTATGGCTGAAGGTGGAGCCTGCCGGCGACTTCACCAATCTCTCACGCGGCTGTCCACCATAGGTGATGCTGCCAGGAATGGGTTCGACGGTGGACCCGGCTGTGGAGCAGGAGGCAAGCGCCAGAACGAGGAGAAGGCCGAGTTTACGCATTGTGGCTCCCGTTGAATGTAGGTGAAGTATGAGTGTGTAACTCAGGCTCTTCGCGTCTGTTCCAAAGGAAAGAGCCCCGCATCTTGCAAGATACGGGGCTCTTCGTCCTGGGAGGTGTTCTGGTTACGATCAGTCTTCGTTGGCCGCAAGCTGCGTCAGAACCTGGCCGCGTCCGCGAATGCGCATAATCAGCGGAACGATGAAGGCTGCGGCGGCGACGAGGAAGAGGCCGACTGCGATGGGCGAGGTGAAGAGGACGCTCGGGTCACCCTGGCCGATGGCAAGTGCACGGCGCAGCTGCTGCTCGGCAAGCGGTCCGAGGATGAGGCCAACGACGGCCGGCGCGATCGGATAGCCGAAGATGCGCATGATATAGCCGAGGATACCGAAGGCGAGCAGCATGCCGAGTTCGAAGACCGATGGATTGGCGCCGATGGTGCCGAGCGTCGCAAACAGCAGAATGCCGGCATAAAGCCACGGTTTCGGAATGGTCAGCAGCTTCACCCACAGACCGATCAGCGGCAGGTTGAGAACCAGCAACATCAGGTTGGCGATGAAGAGGCTGGCGATCAGACCCCAGACGAGCTGCGGATTGGTGGCAAACAGCAGTGGACCGGGCTGCAGGCCATATTGCTGGAAGCCCGCGAGCATGATGGCGGCGGTTGCCGTGGTGGGCAGGCCGAGCGTCAGGAGCGGAACGAGCGTGCCGGCAGCCGATGCGTTGTTGGCCGCTTCCGGACCGGCTACGCCTTCGATGGCGCCTTCGCCGAATTCTTCCGGATATTTGCTCAGCTTCTTCTCCGTCGCATAGGAGAGGAACGTCCCGATTTCCGCACCGCCCGCAGGCATGGCGCCGATGGGGAAGCCGATCAAGGTGCCGCGCAGCCATGGCTTCCAGGAGCGTGCCCAGTCCTGCGCGCTCATCCAGATGGAGCCCTTGACGGCTTCGATCTTGTCCTGGCCGGTCTGGCCCTGGGCAACGATGAAGAGCGTCTCGCCAATGGCGAACATGGCAACGGCAAGCGTCGTGACTTCGACACCGTCGAGAAGGTCCGGAACGCCGAAGCTCATACGCGTCTGCCCGGTCAGCTGGTCGATGCCGATAATGGCAAGCGTGAAGCCGATGAAAAGCGAGGTGAGGCCGCGCAGAGCCGAATCGCCGAATGCCGACGAGACGGTGACGAAGGCTAGAACCATCAGCGCGAAATATTCGCGCGGGCCAAAAACCAGCGCCAGCTTGACGATATAGGGCGCGACGAAGGCAAGTGCGATGGTGGCGATCAGTCCGGCAACGAAGGAGCCGATGGCGGCGGTGGCAAGAGCCGGGCCGCCACGACCCTTGCGGGCCATCTTGTTGCCTTCGAGTGCGGTGACGATCGAGGCGCTTTCGCCCGGCGTGTTCAGAAGGATCGAGGTGGTCGAGCCGCCATACATGCCGCCGTAGTAGATACCGGCAAACATGATGAGCGAGCCCGCAGGGTCGAGCCTGTAGGTGACGGGCAGAAGGAGTGCCACGGTAAGAGCCGGACCGATGCCCGGCAGAACGCCGACGGCCGTGCCGAGTGTCACGCCGATCAGCGCGTAGAGCAGGTTCATGGGTTGGGCTGCAACCTCAAGACCGTGCAAAAGGAATTCGAATGTGCTCATGGACAGATGTTCCCCTGTCGGGCGAGGCTGCCGCGGAATTCACGTCCCACTGCGGTCAAGCCTCTGATCTTTGTTGTTTTATAATTTGCGGTCAGACGAAGAGCTGCTCGATCGGGCCAGCGGGTAGAGACAGCTGCAGCAGGCGCGCGAAGATGAACCACACGACGAAGCTGATCGCGATGCCGAGCGGGATCGAATAGTGGAGCTTCTTCTTGCCGAAAGCGCGCGCGGTGAAGGCAAACAGCAGGCCGGTGGCAATGGAAAAGCCCGCAACCTTCAAAAGCAACATCTGTGCGGCAAGGCCTGCAACGACCCAGACCACGGGTCCGACTTCCTGATGGTCGCGCTCGGGGAAATCCCCACGCCAGGCTTCAATCGCCGTCCAGATTGCCAGACCCACAAGACAGAAGCCGATGGCGTAAGGTACCGTTGCCGGACCGACAGGCGAGTAGCCGGTGACGCTGGCCAGACGGCCTGAATCCCAGAAGATGACGGCGGCAATGGCGACCAGCGCCACCGCGATGAGGAGCGCCGCCCAATCAGGGCGGCGTTTTTGTGATTGTGAGGGGTTGATACCCTGGCTCATTTTACAAGTCCGATGTCTTTGAGAATGGTTTCGGTCGCGGCCGTATCCTTGGCAAGCTCCGCCTTGAAGGCTTCACCGGCGAGATAGGTATCCGTCCAGCCCTTGGTCTTCAGCGTTTCCTGCCACTTGGCGGATTTGACCAGCTTCTCGATATCGGCGTTCACAGCCTTCTCCTGATCCGCCGTCAGGCCGGGAGGAGCGGCAACCATGCGCCAGTTCTGCACGACCACATCGAGGCCGCTTTCCTTCAGCGTCGGCGCGTCGACGCCTGGAAGCTTCTCTGCGCTGGTGACAGCGAGAAGGCGAAGCGTTCCCGCCTTCACCTGGCTTTCGAATTCGCCATAGCCGGAAATGCCGGCGGTGACCTGGGCGCCGAGGATGGAGGCAAGTGCTTCGCCGCCGCCGGAATAGGCGATGTAGTTGATCTTGGTGGGATCGACGCCGGCAGCCTTTGCAATCAGGCCCGCCGTGATGTGGTCGGTGCCACCAGCCGAACCGCCGCCCCAGGACACGCTGCCCGGATCCTTCTTCAGCTGCGCGACCAGATCGTTGATGTTCTGGATCGGCGAAGAGGCAGGAACGACGATCGCTTCAAATTCGCCGGTCAGGCGGGCAATCGGGGTGACGTCGTTCAGCGTAACGGGTGCCTTGTTGGTGAGAATGGCACCCACCATGACGTAACCGCCAACGATCAGTGCGTTGGCGTTGCCCTTCTGCTGGCTTGCGAACTGGGCAAGACCGATGGTGCCGCCGGCGCCTGGAACGTTTTGAACCTGCACGCTCTTGGAAATGCCCTCTTCCTGCAGAACCGTCTGCAGCGAACGGGCCGTCTGGTCCCAGCCGCCGCCCGGATTGGCAGGCGCGATGATGGTGTAATCAGCGGCTGCTGCGGGAAGAGCGATGGCGCCAGCCAGAAGCGAGGCGAGGAAAAAATGCTTCAAAGTGAATCCTCCTTGAATGCCGTTTCGGCATTGTTGCGATCATTGACAACGGAAGGAGCACGCAAATTTACCGACCTGGCGCGAAGACGCTGCCTGTTGAACGGTATGATGCGATGAGACTTGCCTCCCGCTTCCCCGGCCGCCTCCACGGCATGAAGAAGAATTGCAGACCACCATACAAAGCTGTCATTTAACTGACGCGGGATGAAGGTTGCGGCGTTTACGGGCTGTTAATTTTTACGGGAGGGTGTTTTGCCAGTGCCTGCAGTCCCTTCGGCTGCCGCATTCCGTATCGCACCGCCTCACGACATGGAAATTCTGTGGTGCACTGGGTAAGATGCATCTGAATTTCCAGCGTTGTCGCGTCGATGAACGTCTGCAACACCGGTTGGGACAGTCCTATGGTCGTGGGCGAAAACCTCTCGTTCGTCATCCTCGCCCTTGAGGCTAGGATCCATAAGCTATTGACACTAATGGAAAACGTGGATCCTCGGCTCAAGGCCGAGGATGACGGGGAGGAGGGGTCCCACATCATCGCGAGGTCGTGCGGAAAGGACCTCACCACCTCATATTGCGGATTACCCGACCGAGGAATCATTTCCGCGGTTTCCTGTGCTTGTGATGATCCCAGGCCACGTCCGATGATAGGATTGAGGGTAATGATAGCTACAGCTACTGCGACCGCAAGGCCTCGTTCCAGCGCTCGATGATGCGGGCGCGCTTGACCTGGTCGAGATAGACCATCAGACCGGGGCTGACGGGAACAGGGCGCAATTGCGCACCGTGGATGGCCTGCATTGTGTTGGCGGTGTTCTCGCCGGCGACTTCCGGACTGACGGCCGGGATCTGCAGTTGCCTTGCCATGATCGTCTGGCCTTCCTTCGACATGAAGAACTGCAGATAGCGGCGGCCGAGTTCTGGATTGGCTGCGGCCTGCGGCACGAGGCCGATGCGCGACATGACGACGGTATAATCGCTTGGCAGCATGATGCCGACATCCGGGTGGCGGGCGGCCCAATCGGCGGCGTATGAACCGAGGATGTTGTAACCAAGCACGAAGCGGCCATCGGAGATGCGTTCCAGAATGGCGGAGCTGGTGGAATAGACCTTTACGCCCGCAGCACCCATGGCCTTGATGACATTCCAGATATCGCCGAACTGCTCCTGGTCACGCGACATGAAGAGAAAGCCGACGCCGGAGCGCTCGATGTCATAGGTGGCGATGCGCCCGTGAATATCCTTGGCGTGGCGCTGAAGATAATCGACGAACTCGGCGCGGCTTGCCGGTGGCTTCTCGTTGACGAAACTTGGCTTGTGATAGACGAAGACGGCGGGTTCGAAGGTCAGCGCGTAAGCGGTGTTGCGCCAGTTGGCCCAGGCGGGCCAGAGCGCGCTGCCGGGAAGATCGGAGCGCTGGGCGTAGCCGTCATTGCTGAGCTTGACCTGCAGGTCCATGGCGGAGGAAAAGGCGAAATCGGCGGTCTTCTTGCCGCTGTCGGTCTCTGCCACGATGCGGTCGTAGATCTCGCCGGTCAGCATGTCCTCATAGGAAACGGCCACATCCGGGTTGGCGCGCTGAAAACCCTCGATCATTGGGGTCGCGAGCGGCTCATCGAGCGAGGAATAGACCACCAGCGTCTGCGCATCCTTCTTTCCCGAAAGCGCGGGAAAGAGCATCGGCTGCGCTTGCGAGGCGGCAGTGCCGAGAAGAACAAGACAAAGGGCAAGGGCAATACGCATGGTTGCGATCATGCCGCAGGGCGTTGTTCTTCACAAGCGGGGTTCATAAGCGGTTGCTTCGAGATGGGCATTCACAAGCGCGAGCGACTTCGCTAACGTCCGGGTGGAAAGAGGGATTTGACGTTTGCGCATTCTGCTGGTGGAGGACAATCAGGTTCTGTCGGAAGGACTGTCTGCGCTGTTGCGTGGCAGCGGCTATGCCGTGGACGTGGTGTCCGATGGCAATTCTGCCGATGCGGCAATCGCCGCTGAAAACTTCGACCTCGTCATTCTCGATCTCAACCTGCCGGAAAAGGATGGCATCGATGTGCTGCGCTCCATGCGCGCGCGCCAGGACAAGGCCGCCGTGTTGATCCTGACGGCGCGTGGCACGCCCGAGGAGAAGGTGAGGGGGCTCGATCTCGGCGCCGACGACTATATGATCAAGCCCTTCGACATTGCCGAGTTCGAGGCGCGCGTGCGGGTGCTTCTGCGCCGCAATGCCGGTCTGCGCTCCTCACTCGTCAGCTTCGGCAATGTGTCCTTCGATCTCACCTCGCGCACCTTTTCCGCCGGTGGTCATCCGCTCGATCTTCCGGCGCGCGAGGTGGCGCTGCTGGAGGTCCTCTTCATGCGGGCGGGCAAGGTGGTGGCGAAGGAGGCGATCGTCCAGTCGCTGACAGGCTTTGACGACGAGCTTTCCGGCAATGCCATCGAGCAATATGTCAGCCGGCTGCGCAAGCGCCTTGCACCGCATGGGCTGACGGTGAAGACGGCGCGCGGCATTGGCTACTATCTCGAAAGGCTGGCCGAGGCCGCCGAATGAGAAAGGTCGCCTATTCGCTTCGGCGCAGGCTTCTCGGCTGGCTCTTGGTGTCTACCGCGATCATCGGCTGCGTGGCACTGGCCGACACCTATCGCGAGGCGATCAACACCGCCAATATCGTCTCGGACCGGGTGCTCTCCGGCTCGGCGCTTGCCATTGCCGAACGCGTCGTCGTGGCGGAGAACGGCACCCTTGAAGTCGATATTCCCTATGTCGCGCTGGAGATGCTGACGTCGGCAGCACAGGATCGCGTGTTTTACCGGGTGGATGGGCCGAACGGCCAGTTTCTCACCGGCTACCAGAACCTTCCTTCGGTGAATGGCCTGCAAGGGGATAGCCCGCGCTATATGGACGGCGTGTTCCGCGGCGAGCCGATCCGGATCGCGGGCCTGCGCCGCTTTGCCTCCACCGGGATCAACTCCGTACCCTTTACAGTCACGGTGGCGGAAACCACCATTGCCCGCAGTCGGCTTGCCCGCGCCATCATCCTGCGCTCGGCGCTGCGATTGCTGCTGATGATCCTCGGTGCCGCAGCGATTGTCTGGGTGGCAGTGACTATATCGCTGCGCCCTCTCTATCGCTTGAGCGAGGCGATCGACGAGCGCAGCCCGGACGATCTGCATCCGATCCGTCAATCCGTACCGGTCGAGGTCGAGAATCTGGTGGAGACGGTCAACTCCTTCATGGTCCGGTTGCAATCGGCGCTCGATGCTTTGCGCCATTTCACCGGCAATGCCAGCCACCAGTTACGCACGCCACTTGCTATCATCCGCACCCAGCTGGCGCTCGCCGCGCGTGCCCAGACACTGGAAGAGGCCAAGGCAGCAGCCAAGAAGGGCGATGCTTCGGTTGCGCATGCCGAGCATATTCTGGCGCAGCTTCTGCGCATGGCCAATATCGATGCCGCGGGCTCCGGCGAAAAGCAGAGCCTCATCGCTGTCGATCTCGTTTCGCTTGCCCAATCGGTGACGGCGGATTTCGTGCCGAGCGCTGCAGACGCCGATATCGATCTGGGCTTCGAGGAGGTGGAGCCCGCGACCGTCGAGGCTGAACCGCTGCTGCTTCGCGAACTTCTGGGCAACCTCATCAGCAATGCGATTGCCTATGCGGGACGCGGCAGCGAGATCACCGTGCGGGTGCGCAAGATCGATGGCAGTACCTGTCTGGAAGTGGAGGACAACGGCATCGGCATCCCACCGGAGAAGCGTGCTATCGTGCGCCAGCGCTTTGCGCGCGGCGAGGGGAATGTGGCGCCCGGCGCTGGGCTGGGGCTGGCGATCGTCGAGGAGATTGCGTCCCTCTTCAAGGCAGAACTTGTGTTAGAAGATGGCGCGGGTGGACAGGGGCTGAAAGCGTCGATCCGGTTCTGATCGAGAAGGGCGAACGGGCAGGGCAGCGCATCGCCACCCTGCCACAGCCAAAGGCTTAATCGTTCATCTTGTCGATGAGCTGCATCATGATATCGGCGCAAGCTTTCATCGGTTCATCGTCGGCGCATTTGACGTCGATCTTGGTCTCGCCGCTCTCGATGCGGAAATGCGCACCCTTGGAAGGTGGCGGCGGCGGAGGCATATGACCGCGCGGGCCGTCCGGACCTGGACCATCCGGGCCGGGGCCACGCTCCATCGGACCGCGAGGGCCTGGTGGCGGTGGCGGCGGCGGAGCGTCGGGCTTTGCCATTCCGTCAGCCGGCGCTGCCGGCGGAGGCGGCGGTGGTGGCTGCTGGGCGAAGGCGGTTCCGGCCGCAAGGAAGAGCGCGGCGCCAGCGATAATCAACTTTTTCATGAGGAAGCCTCTTGGTTGGACTGCGCAAGAGAAACGGCACGGAGCGCCGTCAGTTGCTTATGGTCCAAAATTATTTTTGGCTTCCCCGGGAAGACGCTGCCTACAGCATCGGCCCGAAAATCGGAATCGATTTTCGGAAAGCACGATGCGTAGATCAAAGAAGATAGAGCGTCCTTTGTGCGTCCAATAGGACGCACGGCGCTCTAAGCCGCGGCATCGGTCTGCGTTTTAGCGACCAAAGAGAGCCTGTAGCCCAGAGCATCGGCCACCTTGCTGATGGTGCCGAGTTCTGGATTCCCTTCTCCGCTCAACGCCTTGTAGAGTGTTTGCCGGGATAGGCCGGTCTGCTTGGACAGATCGGTCATGCCCTTGGCGCGAGCTACGACGCCCAAGGCATGTGCAATCTCTGCCGCGTCGCCGCTCTCGGTGGCGTCAGCGAGATAAGCGGCGATTGCCTCTTCGTTATCGAGATAACGTGCTGCGTCGAACTCACGAGTTTCCACGGCCATGGCCTACTCCTTCAACGCCTTGGCAAGTGCCTTGGCTTGTGAAATGTCCCGGCTCTGCGAGCTCTTATCTCCACCGCAGAGCAGCACGATAATGAGCTTACCCTCCTGAATGAAATAGACCCGGTAGCCGGGACCGTAGTCGATCCTCAGCTCACTGACGCCCTCGCCAACCGGCTTGACATCGCCGGGATTGCCTCGCTGGAGCCTGTCGACCCGCCGGACAATCCGCGCTCGCGCCTGAACGTCTTTAAGCTTGGTCAGCCAGTTCGAGAACTCAATTGTTTCGCGAATGGTGAACATCTGAAGTGTAAACTATGGTTGTCTATTTGTCAAAGAATGATGGTGGGCGGAAACGTCAGCCCATCCGCTCCGACGCATAGGAACCCGGGCTTGGCGGGAAGACCACGGTGCGGTTGCCGTTGATGAAGGTGCGATGGTGGATATGGGCATGGATGGCACGGGCCAGAACCTGGCTTTCCACATCGCGGCCAAGCGAGACGTAATCGTCTGCCGATTGGGCGTGGGTGATGCGCACGGTGTCCTGCTCGATGATCGGACCTTCGTCGAGATCGGCTGTGACGTAGTGGGCGGTGGCGCCAATCAGCTTCACGCCACGCTCATAGGCCTGCTTATAGGGGTTGGCGCCCTTGAAGCTTGGCAGGAAGGAGTGGTGGATGTTGATGATCTTGCCGGACATCTTGCGGCACATGTCGTCTGACAGAACCTGCATATAGCGCGCCAGAACCACGAGTTCGGTGCCGGTGCTTTCGATCAGGTCGTTCAACTGCGCTTCGGCCTTGGGCTTGTTTTCCTTCGTTACCTTGATGTGGTGGAAGGGAATGTCGTGGTTGACGACGACCTTCTGGTAATCGAAGTGGTTGGAAACGACGCCGACGATGTCGATCGGCAGCGCGCCGATCTTCCAGCGATAGAGCAGATCGTTGAGACAATGACCGAAACGCGACACCATCAGCAGCGTCTTGGTGCGTTCGCCATCGCTGTAGATCTCGGCCTCCATCTTGAAGCGCTCGGCAACCGGCTTGAAGCCTTCCTTGATGTCTGAAAGCGACACGCCCTCTTCCGAAATGAAGGAGACGCGCATGAAGAACTTGCCGGTTTCGAGGTCGTCGAATTGCGAGCTATCGACGATGTTGCAACCCTTGTCGGCGAGATAACCCGAGATGGCCGCGACGATGCCGCGTGTGGATTTGCAAGCTACGGTCAATACATAGGTCGTCATCTGGTCTTACCCCTCGCGATCTTTATGTTGCCTAATAGCGCAAGCGTGCGTGGGCGCAAGTCCTCCATCGCGCCGCTTCTGCGCTTCAGATCAATGTGTTGAATTCATAAGCCAGAGGAGGCGCGCGGAACATGCCGGGAGCGACATCGGCTGTCCAAAGCAGGAGTGGCGTCGGGCTTCCGAGATGGGATCATTCGGCAGCCCCGGATTCACGGTCGTCAGGCGCGGAAACTATCGCGAAGGGTCTCGAAGCGGGCGACCTGGTGGGGCAGCAATTCCTTCTCCGCGTCGCGGCGTACGAAGATCTTGAACATGGCGCTGCCCGCCGCATTCATGAACCAGACGGAGAGCGACCGGCGTCCGTGAAAGGTGCGGTCGATAAAGGCGATGGAGGCGCAGGCCTCCTTCTTGATATGGCCGCCAATCGGGCTATCGCCGTGGATGTTGAACCAGCCATGGCCCTCACTGCCCTCCGGCAGGGTGCCTGCCACTTCGAAGACGATATCCGGCGTCTGCACGATCATCAGGATTTCGCCCCAACCGCGAAGCTCTTCCCAGATGGCGTTGAAGCTTTCGGCAGGCGCCTGGATGGCAGCAACGGGCGGCAGGATCGCCAGAATTTCGGCAGGTGTCACCTCAGCCTTGCCGGCAATGGCTTCCACCACACCATCGGGCTTTTCGGCGAGCGCGGCTTGAGCGCGGGCGCGGCGTTCGTTTGCCTCGTTCGAAGCGTTCAGCGTTGCGGCTGTCATCGTCATGCGGCGACCGAACGGGTTTCGCCGTTGGCGTCTTCATGGATGATGACATCGAAGCCTTCGAAATGCGGGCCGGAGAGATATTCGACCTTGCCGCGATTGTTGCCAGCATTGGCATGGGCGGCGCGGAACTGCTCGGAGCGCGTCCATGCAGTGAAATCGTCCTTGGTGGCCCAGACGGTGTGCGATGCGTAGAGCGTATGGTCGTCGGCCTTCGGGCCTTTCAGCATATGAAACTCCAGATAGCCGGGCATTTCGGCCAAATGACGCTTGCGCTCGCGCCAGATGGTCTCGAAGGCCTCTTCATAGCCCGGGACGACGCGGAAGCGGTTCATTGCGATAAACATTGGGGTCTCCATTAAGTGGTGTATGCCACTCAGGATATTGAGCGCCTCGACAAATGAAAAGAGGAAAATAGAAAAGATAACGCTCATACTCCACTTTATCGGATTGTGCGCATTTTAAAGATGTGTAAATAACTCAACTTATAGGCGGCACGCCTGCCGCACCTTTCGATAGCAGGGTTATGACATGCCGGTTTTCACGCGTTCCGCTCTCTTTGGTGTTGTTCTGCCAGCGCTCGCCGCGTTGGTGCCGTTGCACGCCGCAGCCTCGGACAAGGGCAATCCGGAGGCGAAGCGGATCGTTGCCGTCGGTGGTACGATCACGGAAATTCTCTATGCACTGGGTGCGGGCGAGCGCGTGATCGCGCGCGATTCCACAAGCACCTATCCTGCCGAGGTCGTGCAAAAGCCGGACGTCGGCTACATGCGGGCGCTCTCCTCCGAAGGCGTTCTGGCGCAGAAGCCGGACCTCATCCTTTCCGAAGACGGTGCCGGACCGCCGGACGTGATCGGCATCCTGAAAGCCAGTGAAGTGCCGATGGTGACGATCGATACGCCGCCAGATGCGAAGGCAATCGCCAGGAAGATCGAGGATGTCGGGGCCGCTGCCGGTCTGGAGGGCAAGGCGAAGGCACTGGCCGACAAGGTCGATGCCGAACTCGATTCGCTTTCCAAGGATGTTGCTGCCGTCGGGGACAAGAAGAAGCGGGTGCTCTTCGTTCTTTCGATGGCCGGTGGTCGCATCATGGCGGCTGGCAAGGATACCGAGGCTGCGGCCATAATCGAGCTTGCGGGTGGCGTCAATGCCGCGCCTGAGATCACCGGCTACAAGCCGCTGACGGATGAGGCGGTGATTGCGGCAGCCCCTGATGTCATTCTTACCATGCAGCGGGGCAATCATGCGGCGAAGCCCGACGAGGTGTTTGCGCTGCCCGCCTTCCAGTCCACACCCGCAGCTGCCGCAAAAGCCCTGATCAGCATGGACGGGCTTTACCTGATCGGCTTTGGCCCGCGCACGCCCGCTGCCGGTCGTGAGCTTGCGTCAAAACTCTATCCGGAGATCGTCAAGCCGTGAGTGCGATTGCGATGAATGCGGCTGCGGGAAGGGTGCCAGGAGATCGCTCCCGCAAGGGCGTCGTGACGCTTGGCGCACTCTGCCTCATCCTGTTTCTCGCCTGTCTCGTGTCGCTGGCAAGCGGCCCGACAGGCGTTGGCTTGCATGAACTCTGGCTTTATTTTACCGGCGGTGCCGAGGGCATGGATGCGCGCGACCGCATCATTCTGGAGGCCGTGCGCCTGCCGCGAACCGGGCTTGGGCTGATGATCGGTGCTGCCCTTGCAGTTTCGGGTGCGATGATGCAGGGGCTGTTTCGCAATCCTCTGGCCGATCCGGGCCTGGTTGGCGTGACCTCGGGGGCCGCCCTTTTTGCCGTTGCGGCATTGGCGCTGGGCGGTGGGCTGCTTGCACCGCTGTCGCTCTTTCTCGGCGTCCACTTTCTGCCGGTCATGGCCTTTGCCGGCGGGCTGATCAACACGTTTCTTCTCTACATTATCGCCACGCGCAATGGCGCCACCTCGACCACGGTGCTGATCCTTGCCGGCATTGCGGTGGCCGCCTTGAGCGGTGCCCTGACGGGCCTGATGATCTTCATGGCCGACGACCGGGCGCTGCGCGACATTACCTTCTGGAGCCTCGGGTCTCTCGGTGGTGCCACCTCCACCAAGGTGCTGGCGACGTTGCCCTTCGTGCTGGCGATCCTTGTGAGCATTCCCTTTGTCTCGAAGGGGCTGGATGCGCTGATCCTTGGCGATGCTGCGGCTTTCCACATGGGCATTCCGGTGCAACGGCTGAAGCGCATCGTTATCGTCGTCGTGGCCGCTGCCTGTGGTGCAAGTGTCGCGGCGGCGGGCTCCATCGGCTTTGTCGGCATTGTCGTGCCGCACCTGCTGCGCCTCGTCATCGGCTCGTCGCATCGCTTCCTGCTGCCCTCCTCGGCCATTGGCGGAGCGGCACTTCTGCTGCTTGCGGACAGTTTCGCCCGCACCGTCGCCGCTCCCGCCGAATTGCCGATCGGGGTGGTTATGGCGCTGATCGGTGCGCCGGTGTTCCTCTTCCTGCTACTTGGCAAGAACGGTCTTGGTCTGAGGAGCACGACATGATTTCGGCGCGCAATGTCACCGTCACGCGTGGAGAGCGGCATCTGATCGATGACGTGTCGATCAGCCTTGCCCCCGGGACCTTCAGCGTCATCATCGGTCCCAACGGCGCGGGAAAATCGACCTTGATGAAGGTGTTGTGCGGCGAGATGACGCCCGATCAGGGCCATGTCGCCTATGGCAATATCGATCTCTCGGGTTTCTCCCCGGTGCAACTCGCGCGTCGTCGTGCCGTGCTGCCGCAGAGCACGGTTCTTGCCTTCCCCTTCACCGCGCTTGAAATCGTGCGGATGGGTGCGGTGGCGCAGGGGTCGCGGACCCCGGATGAACAGGCACGACGCGCACTTGCGAAAGTGGGCTTGAACGGCTTCGAGGGCCGGGCCTACAACATGCTGTCTGGCGGAGAGCAGCAGCGGGTGCAGTTTGCCCGTGCGCTCGCCCAGGTGCCGCTTGCCGTGGAGAACGGCGAGAGCCGTGTCCTGCTTCTAGACGAGCCAACCTCCAGCCTCGATCTCGGTCATCAGATTTCCGTCCTGGAAACGGCCAAGGACTTTGTTGCGGCTGGCGGCACGGTGCTGGCGATCCTGCACGATCTCAATCTTGCGGCGGAGTTTGCCGATCAACTTATCGTCATGCACCGGGGCATTGTCACCGCGTGCGGATCGGCGCTCGAAACCATCAATGACGAAACGATTGCCCGGGTCTATGGCGTGGGCGGCGCGGTGGGGCGTCTGCCCGCCAATCATATTGCCTATGTGCTGCCCCAGGCGCGGTACCGTTAGGCCGCTCGTTCAGTCCTTGGGCGGCGATGGCCGCGTGACGACGAAGGTTCCGGCACCGATCATCACCACTGCAACGATCAGCGCATGAAGCGCCATCGGAGCCAGGATGACGAGGTAAAACAGATAACTCATTGTCATCAAAGAGACTGCGGCGATCTTGGCGCGCCGCGGAATGGCGCCGTGTTCGCGCCAGTTGCGCAGGGATTTGCCGAAGCGCGGGTGGTTCAGCAGCCAGGCTTCCAGTCGCGGCGACGATTTGGAAAAACACCAGAGCGCCAGCAGAAGAAATGGCGTCGTCGGCAGCACGGGCAGAAACGCACCGACCACACCGGTGGCGACCATCAGACAGCCGAGACAGAGATAAACAATGCGCATATCTGCCGGTAACACGGGCGTGCCATTCCTGACAAAGAAAAAGCGTGGCAGACCCTCGTTCCGAGCCAAGGGGTTGAACTCTCTGCCTTTCGGCTTTATCTGGCTGCCAAAATGCCGGGGTACAACCGGCCAGGCATAGTCCGCGCAAATATGCGTGAGCGTTTTGGGACAAGGACATGCGACAAAACAAAAACTCGAAGCGTGAGGCGCGACTCTGAAAGATCGCGACACGCTTTAACAGGAAGAAGGAAAACACCATGGCCAAGCTGATCCACTCGATGGTCCGGGTGCTGGACGAGACGCGTTCGGTGAATTTCTACAAGCAGGCTTTCAATCTCGATGTTGCCGAGCGCTTCGAATTCGAAACCTTCACGTTGATTTATCTGAGCAACAGCCAGGGCGACTTCGAACTGGAACTGACGGTCAACAAGGGCCGCGAGGTGCCGTATGCGCTGGGTGACGGCTACGGCCATCTTGCCGTCAGCGTCGAGGATGTGGATGCCGAGCATGCCCGCCTTTCCGAAGTCGGCCTTTCGGTTGGCAAGATCATCGAGGCGGATTACAAAGGCATGCCGTTCGCCAAATATTTCTTCATCTGCGATCCGGACGGCTACAAGATCGAAGTGCTGCAGCGCGGCAATCGCTTCAAGTAAGCAGCTTACAGGGGACGGCTCACCATGGCAGAGGCTGGCGTGAAACTCGAAGAGAGCTGGAAACAGGCGCTTTCGGGTGAGTTCGACAGCCAGTATATGCAGAAGCTGAAAGGCTTTCTGCTGGCCGAAAAGGAAGCCGGCAAGCAGATCTTTCCTAAGGGGCCGGAGTATTTTCGCGCGCTCGATCTGACCCCGCTCAACGAGGTCAAGGTCGTGATCCTGGGGCAGGACCCGTATCATGGTCCGGGCCAGGCGCATGGTCTCTGCTTTTCCGTGCGCCCCGGCGTGCGCATTCCGCCCTCGCTCGTCAATATCTACAAGGAATTGCAGAGCGATCTCGGCGTTCATCCGGTCAAGCACGGCTTTCTGGAAAGCTGGGCCAAGCAGGGCGTTCTGCTTCTCAACAGCGTCCTGACGGTGGAACAGGCGCGGGCCGCCTCTCATCAGGGAAAAGGCTGGGAGACGTTCACCGACGCCGTCATCCGTGCGGTGAACGAGCAATGCGATCATGTCGTCTTCCTGCTTTGGGGCGCTTACGCCCAGAAGAAGGCGTCCTTCGTCGATCAGCGCAGACATCTGGTGCTGAAATCGGCCCACCCATCGCCGCTTTCCGCCCATAACGGCTTCTTCGGCAACCACCATTTCTCCAAGGCCAACGCCTTTCTGATCTCGCATGGACGAGACCCGATCGACTGGCAGTTGCCGGACGAAGTGTGAGGGCTGTGATCGTCAAGGTCATGCAAAAACCCGCAGCGCCGAATGAGCAACTGCGGGTTCCAACACGACCGTCCGAGCGGTCTCAGCCTTTAACGTCAATCACTTGACGACGTTGATCTCGGCGACAGAATCTCGCACCATACCGTCCTTGTATGAGTTGCGGATCACAACCTTGTCGGTGCCGGTGAACCCCTTTTTCGAAGTGTAATAAGCGGCGGCCCCTTGCACGTCTTTTCCGGTGCATTTTGCATAGGTCCCGTGGAACTTTCCATCTAGCTTTTCGTGGACGATGTCGACGGTGCCGTGTTGAGGGGCTTGCAGAACGCGCAGTTCCGGGATGACGCGAGCGCTGCAATCTCCCTTCACCGCCACAGCCCAATCGATTTTGGTGCGCTCGCCGCTGAGGGCGTTCTTTGTATAAGTGGTTTGCTTGATGCCTTCGGCATTCGTGGTGACACAGCTTGATACTGCAGTGGAAATCAATATTGCGGCAGAAATTTTAAGGAGGATTTTGTTCATGGTGGTTGTCCCAACCGAGGAATTTACACGCGAAATCTAGAAGTGCCGGTAGTACAGTCAAATTAAATTTCGTTTAGAATTGCGCATGTATTTCAGCGACTTGAGATATATTGAGAAGACAACTGGCAGCGAGGCATCTGCGTGATTGCGGATAAGCTGGTGACGATTGGCAGCCCAGAACTGTTCTCAGAAAAAGAACGATCCGTTCTGATTGTTCACTCTATGCGTCAGGGCCGATCTGCACCATCTTCAGCCCATCAAACACGGCACCTGCTTCCAGAGTGAAGCCTCCGCCGAAGCACAAGGGTTTTATCATGTTGAACCAGATCAAGGGCCTGCACCACGTCACCTCCATGGCCGCGAGTGCATCGGGCAACAATCGCTTCTTCACCGATACGCTGGGCCTGCGCCGGGTCAAGCAGACCGTCAATTTCGATGCGCCGGATGTCTATCACCTCTATTATGGCGATGAGGTCGGTTCGCCGGGCTCGGTCATGACCTACTTCCCGTTTCCGCATATTGCTCGCGGGCGTCCGGGCACGGGTGAAGTCGGCACCACGCTGTTTTCGGTTCCGGAAGGGTCGCTCGGCTACTGGCAGGATCGCCTCTCCAAGGCGAATGTCGAGGGGTTGAAGAGCGATGAAGCCTTTGGCAACAAGCGCCTGCATTTTGCTGGGCCCGATGGCGATGGCTTTGCGCTGGTGGAAGTCAAGGATGACGGCCGGGCGCAGTTCACTGGCAATGGTGTCGGTCAGGATCAGGCGATCCATGGTTTCCAGGGTGCGTCGCTGCGCCTACGCGATGAAGGTGCGACAGCGGAGCTCTTGAAGTTCATGGGCTATCAGGAGATGGACCGCCAAGACGACGTTGTCCGTCTTGGTATTCCCGGTGGCAACGGCGCCGATGTGATCGATATCGAGACCATGCCGAATATCTCCGGCGCGCGTCTGGGTGCCGGTTCCGTCCATCACATTGCCTTTGCTGTCGAAAACCGTGCAAAACAGCTGGAAGTCCGAAAAGCGCTGATGGATACCGGTTATCAGGTCACGCCGGTCATCGACCGCGATTACTTCTGGGCGATCTATTTCCGCACGCCCGGCGGCGTCTTGTTTGAGATCGCCACCAACGAACCGGGCTTCGATCGTGATGAGGATACAGCGCATCTGGGTGAGACGCTGCAACTACCCGAGCAGCACCAGCATCTGCGGCCCTTCCTCGAGCAGCATCTTGAGCCGCTCGATGGTTCGGTAAAGGCTTGACCGTCAGGTAAGCGAGGCCGGCTCAACTGCCGGCCTCGTAGAGGATTTGAGGAGTACGAGATGAGCACCGACAGTTACATTCATAAGCTGCGCGTCGGCACGCCCGGCCAGCCGGCTTTCTTTGTCTTTCACGGCACCGGTGGCGACGAGAACCAGTTCTTCGATTTCGCCTCACGGCTCTTGCCGAATGCCACAGTGATTTCGCCACGCGGCGATGTCTCCGAACATGGCGCGGCGCGGTTCTTCCGCCGCAAGGCCGAAGGCGTCTATGATCTTGATGACCTCGACCGGGCGACCCGCCGCATGGCCGATTTCGTTACGGCGCACCGCGATGCGCATCAGGCGGGCAAGGTTGTCGGGCTCGGCTTTTCCAATGGCGCGAATATCCTTGCCAATGTCCTGATCGAGTTTCCCGATCTCTTCGATGCGGCAGCGCTGATGCATCCGCTCATTCCCTTCGAGCCGAAGGCCGCCCCCGCGCGGCAAACGCGCCGGGTCCTGATTACGGCCGGGGAGCGCGACCCGATTTGTCCGGTGCCGATGACCAAGTCTTTTGCCGACTATCTGAAGGCTCAAGGCGGAGATGTCACGGAAGAATGGCACGCCGGCGGGCATGAGATTCGGTCGAATGAAATCGAAGCGGTGCGGACGTTTTTGACGCCTTATATGTGAGGCATAACAGAAGCGGCGGCCGAGCCCATTTCCGTCTCAGCCGCGGCTTTTTCTCAATAGCCGCGTGTCAATAGCCGCATTGGCGAAGCTGTGCTTCGTAGCGGATCGCCATATTGGCCGAGCGTCGCGCCGCCTTCTGGATGGCGGCGTTATTACGCCACACACCATTGGCGTAGCCGCCATGGCCGGAGTAATAGGCGAGATAGAGATTGTAGGGGTCATTCAGCGCAATGCCGTTCTGGCGGTTGCTGGTGGAGTGATACCAGCCGACGAAATGGATGGCGTCGGTGAAGTCGGTGCGGCTGGCGCTCCAGCGCCCGGTTTCACGGCGGTAGCGATCCCAGGTACCGTCCAGCGCCTGGGCATAGCCGTAAGCGGTGGATTTGCGCTTCCACGGAATGAAGCCGAGAAGCTTGGTGCGCGGCGGGCGGGCATAGGGCTGGAAGCTCGATTCCGTATAGATCGTCGCCATCATCACCGGCACGGGCACGCCGAACTCGCGCTGCGCGGCCTCGGCATCCTTGCGCCAGTTATTGAACATGCCGTTGCGCTGTTCGAAAATGGCACAGGCATTGGTGATTTGCGACGGGGCTGTCGCACAACCTACCAGAACGATCAAAAGAAAAAGGGCGACAAAAACGCTACGCATCGCGAAAACCTTTCGTTCTGCGTATTAGTAAATCGTAAATCTTAATGCTCGGTTTTGAGACAGGGTTAATGCAAATGCGATCTGTTAAGGATCGGTTAACCGCTCAGATACGGCCCATGGCCGACGCCATCTGGTAGAGTGCGAGACCGGATGCGGTGCCGGCGTTGAGGCTATCGAGCTGCGGCGATTGGGCGATGCGCGCCGAATGGAAGCGCGAGAGTACGGCAGGCGGAAGGCCCTCTCCTTCGGTGCCGATCACGAGCGCCATGCGGGGAGAGGGCGGGATGTGTCGGATCTCCGTTTCGCCCGCTGGCGAGAGGCTCCAGATCTCGAAACCTTCGTTTGCCAGTGCTTCCAGCATGGAAAGCGCGTCTCCGCTGCGATGATAGGGCACCGACAGGACCGAGCCGACCGAGACGCGCAGCGCCTTTCGGTACAGCGGATCGCAGGAGGTGGAGTCCAGAAACACTGCGTCCGCCATAAAGGCTGCGGCGTTGCGAAACATGGCGCCCATATTGTCGTGATTGGAAAGGCCGCAGCCTGCGACGACCAGCGAGGCTTCCGGCAGGCTGGCGATGGTCTGACCTATATCGCGGCTTCCCACCCTCACGCCCAGAGCCAATATGCCCCGGTGCAGGTGAAAGCCGACGATGGTGTCCAGCACTTCGGCCTCTGCGACATAGACCGGCACGTCCGCTGGAAAATCGGAGAGAATATCCAGCACGCCGGCGAGGCGGTTTTTCAGGATCAGGATGCATTCGGCGCGGAAATCGCTGCCCGTCTTGTGGGCTGCCGCCAGCATGCGCAGCACTACCGTGCCTTCGACGATGAATTTGCCGTGCCTGCCGGTCAGGTCGCGTTCCTTGATGTCGCGAAAGGCAGCGATCCTTGGATCGTCCGCTCGCTCTATCGCAATCGGAGCCGCGCCATTCGGCAGGGCAGGCAGATCATTGAGCATCGATGGTGACGTCTGCGACGAAGCGGCGTGTCTGGACATTGAAGACCAGCGCCTTGCGCGTGCCGTTGGTGAGGCGACCATAAAACAGCATGTCGCCATTGGCGAAGGAGACGTTCTCGATGGTGAAGCCCTGCGGCAGGCTCGCCGTTGCCGAGACCGGCTGATCGGACGGTACCTGCATGGACTGGGTCGCCGCCGGTGTGGCGGTTTTCGATGGTCCCATCGCCTTGTAGACAACCGCGCCGAAGACGGCCATAAGGCTGATAAACATCACCAAGCCCGACACGATCTGCAAACGGATCATCTTGCGGCGAACTTTTTCCATGGCCGGGTCTAGCGGCTTGTCGTCCTGTTCGTCTTGCTCGATCTGCGTCATCGGGGTCCTTGGAAGTCTCGGATTGATCGGAAAAATAAGAATGAACGACCCCTTTAAACAAGGCGAAGACGCAAGGAAAGTCCTGATTGCTGGCGATGATGCCGAAGGGCGCCTTGATTCCTGGCTGGCAGCCGAAGTTGGGGGTGATCTTTCCCGCAGCCGTCTCAAGGCGCTGATCGAGCAGGGGGCCGTCTTCGTCAATGGTGTGGCTGTCACCGAGCCGAAGAAGAAGATCCGCGTCGGCGACCGTATCGAGATCACCATGCCGGAGCCGGAAGATCCCGAACCCAAGGGTGAGGATATTCCGCTCGAGGTAGAATATGAGGACGATGACCTCATCGTGCTGATCAAGCCCGCAGGTCTCGTGGTGCATCCGGGTGCCGGCAACTGGACGGGAACGCTGGTCAACGCGCTGATCCATCATTGCGGCGATAGTCTCTCCGGCATTGGCGGCGTCAAGCGCCCGGGCATCGTTCATCGGCTGGACAAGGAAACCAGCGGTGTGATGGTGGTCGCCAAGAACGACAACGCCCACCGGCATCTGGCCGCACAATTTGCCGACCACGGCCGCACCGGTCCGCTGGAGCGCGCCTACAAGGCGATCGTCTGGGGCCGCCCGAAGAGCCTGCGCGGTACGATCGATGCGGCCTTGGGACGCAGCACCGACAGAACGAAACGCGCCGTCAAGCGCGAGGACGCCGACGATGCGCGCGAAGCCATCACCCATTATGAGGTGGTGGAGCGCTATCACGAAAAGCCGGATGCAACCTCGCTCGCCTCCATGGTGGAATGCCAGCTGGAGACCGGGCGCACCCACCAGATCCGCGTTCACATGGCCCATATCGGCCATCCACTGATCGGCGATCCCGAATATGGGGCGGCGTTCCGCACCAAGGCGAACCTTCTGCCGGAACCGGCGAAGATCGTCGTCAACCGCTTCCCGCGCCAGGCGCTGCATGCCTATCTACTGGTCTTTGAACATCCGCGCACCGGCGAGGTGATGGAGTTCGAGACGGATATGCCGGACGACATGGCGGAACTGGTGGATGCGTTGCGGGCTTAAGCCGTAAGCAACCGCTGAGGGCGCGCGCCACCCTGCCGTTTTTCAATGATGATTTTTTTGGGAACGATTTCAGCCGAGATCTGTTTTTTCAACGTCCCGTGATGAGGTATTATTGGTTGATATGGGAGTGGTGCGTTTCCTTGAAACGTGACATCCGCATACATATTTAAGACATGGCTTGAAGCGGGGTCGGAAATGAACCGCGATAAGGTTCGCCTTAGGTTTGGGAACCGTGCCTGAAAAAACATAAAGGGGGTGCTTTATGGCCCGCAATAGTTTGCCATCGATTACGGCTGGTGAAGCCGGTCTGAACCGATATCTAGACGAAATACGCAAGTTCCCGATGCTGGAACCGCAGGAAGAATATATGCTCGGCAAGCGTTATGCCGAGCACGGCGACAGAGATGCCGCCCACAAGCTCGTGACAAGTCACCTTCGCCTCGTTGCCAAGATCGCCATGGGTTACCGTGGTTACGGTCTGCCGATCGGCGAAGTCGTGTCCGAGGGCAATGTCGGTTTGATGCAGGCGGTGAAGAAGTTCGATCCTGATCGCGGCTTCCGTCTCGCGACCTATGCCATGTGGTGGATCAAGGCGTCGATCCAGGAATATATCCTGCGCTCGTGGTCTCTGGTCAAAATGGGCACGACCGCCAACCAGAAGCGCCTGTTCTTCAACCTGCGCCGTCTGAAAGGGCGTCTGCAGGCGATCGATGACGGCGATCTGAAGGCCGAGCACGTCAAGGAAATCGCGACGAAGCTGCAGGTGTCCGAGGAAGAGGTCATCTCGATGAACCGCCGCCTGTCTGGCGACGCCTCGCTGAACGCGCCGATCAAGGCGTCCGAAGGCGAATCCGGCCAGTGGCAGGATTGGCTGGTCGACGACCAGGAAAGCCAGGAAGCGGTGCTGATCGAGCAGGACGAGCTGGAAACCCGCCGCCGCATGCTCTCCAAGGCACTCGGCGTTCTGAACGATCGCGAACGTCGCATATTTGAAGCACGCCGTCTGGCGGAAGATCCGGTGACGCTGGAAGAGCTGTCCACCGAGTTCGACATCAGCCGCGAGCGCGTTCGCCAGATCGAAGTCCGCGCCTTTGAAAAAGTGCAGGACGCGGTGCAGAAGCAAGCCGAAGAGGCTGCCAAGGCACTTCGGCTCGTGGACGCCTGATACGTTTAAAGCGTGTCGCGATCTTTCAGATTCGCTCCCTACGCTTTAAATCCTCGTTTTGTCGCATGTCGTTATCGCAAAACCGCTGCACACTTTTGCGCGACATGCGTTAGAGCGCCGTGCTTCCTATTGGACGCACAAAGGACGCTCTATCTTCTTTGATCTACGCATCGTGCTTTCCGAAAATCGATTCCGATTTTCGGGCCGATGCTGTAGGCATTCGATGAATACACCTTCCAAGCAAAAGCCCCGGTGAAATCTTCACCGGGGCTTTTCGTTTTGGTCGAGTTATCCGATCTGCTTACTGCGCGGGCGTCGGCGATGCCGCCATCCACTCGCGAAGCGCGGTCTCAAATGCGGACTTGCCGTCAGCGCCCTTCTGCAGCGTCAGAAGCGCCCGGCGACCGTTGCGGTAGGACACCGGAATGTCGATCCAGTCACGGGTTCTGAGCAATTCCAGATTGGTCTTGCGTGCGTCCGGAAAGTCGTTCAGCGCGATCATGTGGAAATCGTCGGTGATCTTTGCAGGAACGGCGATCAGAGCGTTTCCGCGGTCCTGTTCGGTGGACTTCATGGCAATGCGCTGGACGCTGTCTATGGCGCCACCTTCGAAGCCCGGCGAGACCGAGAAGACGATCTCGACCAGATGGCTTGCGGGAAGCGACGGGTCGGTGTTGCGCTTGAAGGTGATGAGTGCGCTGAGGCCACGACCGGGAATGGTGATCTGGCCCTGAACCTCAGGCGATGGCTTGCCAGCCTCGTCCTTCTCGTTCTGCAACGTCCAGGAGACCGTCCCTTCGATCGCTGTCGGAACCGTCTGGCCGAGCACTTCCTCGTAAAGGAACATGCGGTCGCCGGTTGCGGCAGCCGGGGCTGCGGTCTGCTGTGCGGCGGGCTGGCTGCCGGAAGCAGCAGGTGCCGCGGCAGCGGTATTCTGGGCCGAAGGCGCTTCGTTCTGCTGATAGACCGATTGACCTTCTGCGGTCACAGGCTGGCCATTGGCACCGGGGCCTGGGCCTTCGTCCTTCTCCGTACCATCAGCGAGAAGCCGCTGGGTGAACTTCGTGCCGGTGACGGAGCCGTCATCGGCAGGACGCGTCGCTGCTGGCGTCGCGGTCGACGCCTGGCCCTGGGCCGGTGTCTGGCCGTTAGACGCTGGCTGATTGCCCGCTGGTGTTTGGCCATTGGCCGGTGCCGATGCCGTCTGCGAGGTTCCGTTGGATGGTGTCTCTGTGGAGGTGCCCGTCTTGGCTGAATTGACCAGACCGCCGACCATGTCGTTCAGGGCCTCGCGGTTCATCCAAGCGGCGTAGCCACCACCTGCAAGCACCACGAGAAGGCCAAGGCCAAGAACCATGCCAGCATAGTTGCGCTTCGGCTTTTTCTTCGTCGCATAGGCGGCGGCCGGAATGCCAGCGCCGGTAAAGCCGCTGTCGAAATTATTGCCGGCCGTCTTGTCGGAGCGATCGTTTGCGCCGCCATCATAGCCGATCAGTTCTTCGAGATCGTCCCAGGGTGTGCGTTCCTTGTCGTCCTTCTTGGCGCTTGCCGCAAAAGGATCTTCATCTGCACGGGGCAGGGATGGCGAAGACTTCGGCGGCAGGTCGAGTGCCGTGTCCTGAAAATACGAAGAGAAATCGTCGACCGGAGCCGCGGCCTTGCCAGCGGCATTGGCTTGCGCCGTTTCCGGCTGATCGCGATGGGCGTCATGCTCGTTGAAGGCGGCATAATGCGTCTCGTCGGAAGCGGGACGGTTCTCCGGCTCTACGCTGACATTGCCATAGTAATTGGAATGGCCGTCGAAGCCTGCCGTGTAGGGAAGCGGTGCGTTCTCATGCAGCACGGTTTCGGTGCTGAAGGGTTCTGCCTGACGCGGTACTTCGCGCGCATCATCATCCTGATGGGTCTCCTCATGACGGTAATCGTCATGGGCAACCTCGTCGTGGCGATAAGCGGCATGCAGCTGATCGTCAGCCACATGGTCGCCGACCGTCGTCTCTTCGCGCTCCCACGGGGCGGGCTCGAGATGGCTGTCCTGGCCGACCCAGTCGCGGTGCGCGTGGTCTTCCTCGGCGACGGGCTCATGACGTGCTTCGACGCCATGGTGCTCGTCTTCATGCTCGTGAGCATAGGCCGGGGTCTCGTGCCGATAGGTCTCGTGCTCCTGATGAGGTTCATGTGACTCGTCGAATGCCGGGCGCTCGTAACGCTCGGCATCTTCTGCCGTCTCCTCGGCACGATAGGCCGGCTCTTCGGCAGGCTCAGCCTGATAGGCGGGCTCGCGCTCTTCGTGCCGTTCCACATCTTCGTGGGCAGCATAGGTATCGTGCTGCTCAGACTCGGCCTGATGATCAGGATGAGCGGGCTCCGCCTCATCCCGATGGTCATCGGCGTAGCGCTGTTGCTGCGCGACGCTTTCTTCATAATAGGGCGACGACACGTCTTCGGTCGCAGGCGCCGCGTAAGCGGCGGCCATGCCATCATCTTCGTCCTCCACTGCGGGAAGTGCTTCGGAATACTCGCCCTCGACCTCGGCAATAGCGGTGTCGAGCTTCATGATCTGCCGCTGGAGCATTTCTTCCGGCGGGCGCGGCTTCATGTTTTCAAGCTGGCGCACGACGGCGCTGCGTGCCTTGTCGTACACCTTGGCCCGGTTTTCGGGAGTATTGTTCGCCAAGCCATCCACGGCCTTGCGAATGACTGCTACAAAATCCGCCATCAGCACTTTCTCGTCGGGACCGGCAACACGCTGACCCGAAATGGTTTATGAAGTTTGATCGCCGAGGACATTAGTCCTCAAACGGGTCAGTCACAAGTATGGTGTCGTCACGCTCCGGGCTGGTGGACAGCAGTGCCACGGGCGCGCCGATCAGTTCCTCGACCTGACGCACATATTTGATCGCCTGGGCCGGCAGGTCCGCCCACTTGCGGGCACCGACGGTCGATTCCTTCCAGCCCTCAAGCGTGATGTAGATCGGCTCGACGCGGGCCTGTGCGCCCTGGCTTGCCGGAAGGTGATCGATTTCCTGGCCGTCGAGCTTATAGCCGACGCAGATCTTCAGTTCGTCCAGGCCATCGAGAACGTCGAGCTTGGTGAGCGCAATGCCGGTGATGCCGTTGGTGGCAACCGACTGGCGCACCAATGCCGCGTCGAACCAGCCGCAGCGGCGCTTGCGGCCCGTAACGGTACCGAATTCATGACCCTTTTCGCCCAAGAACTGGCCGATCTCGTCGTGCAGTTCGGTCGGGAAGGGGCCTTCGCCAACGCGCGTCGTATAGGCCTTGGTGATGCCCAGAATATAGCCGAGCGAGCCCGGGCCCATGCCGGAACCGGCAGCCGCCTGACCCGCCACCGTGTTGGACGACGTCACATAGGGATAGGTGCCGTGGTCGATATCGAGAAGCGAACCTTGCGCGCCTTCGAACAGAATGCGCGCACCAGCGCGGCGCTTCTTGTCGAGCAGCAGCCAGACGGTTTCGCTGAAGGGAAGAATGCGATCGGCAATCGATGTCAGCTCTTCCATGATGGTTTCATGCGCAACTTCGGCAGCGCCGAAACCGCGACGAAGGGCATTGTGGTGGGTCAGAATGCGGTCGACCTTGGCCGACAGCGCTTCGCGGTCTTCGAGATCCATGACGCGGATGGCGCGACGGCCAACCTTGTCTTCATAGGCGGGACCGATGCCGCGGCGGGTGGTGCCGATCTTGGTGCCGCTGTTGGAGGCGGCGTCTTCGCGCATGCCGTCCAGTTCGCGGTGCAGAGACAGAATGAGCGTGGCATTGTCGGCGATGCGCAGGTTCTCAGCCGTCACCTTGACGCCCTGGGCTTCCAGACGGCCCATTTCCGCAATCAGCGCGTGAGGATCGACCACTACGCCATTGCCGATGACGGCAAGCTTGCCAGGACGAACGACGCCGGAAGGGAGCAGGGACAGCTTGTAGCTGACGCCATCAATGACAAGCGTATGACCGGCATTGTGCCCACCCTGATAGCGCACGACCACGTCGGCGCGCTCGGAGAGCCAGTCAACAATCTTACCCTTGCCTTCGTCGCCCCACTGCGAGCCGACCACGACTACATTCGTCATTTCTTGCTTTCCTGCTCATGGCGCCGGGGCGCCCCTATCTCAAACCCGCAAATCTATACTGCGTTGTTTTGCGGAAAGCGACCCTGTTTATGCAGCGGAATTTTGCTTTTGTAGGATAATTGTGCCCATCCTATGGCTGAAAAGCGTGCAACTGCCCTTGCGAAGCTGTGAGGGCGAGTGCAGAAATCGGGCACGTCTTTGAATGAAAGTTCTGTGCCCGTGCCCTCCAGAGCCTATCTCGTCCTCACCATTGCCGCATTGTGCTGGGGCGGCAATGCCGTCGCGGGCAAGCTTGCGGTGGGCCATATCAGCCCGATGGTGCTGACCTTTCTGCGCTGGGTCGTTGCAGTTGCGATCATTGTCGCGATCTCCCTGCCGCAACTGGCCCGCGACTGGCCGGTTGTCAAAAAGCGGCTGCCCTATTTCTTCATCCTCGGCACGGTGGGATACACCTGTTTCAACGCGGCCCTCTATTCGGCGCTGAAATACACAACCGCGATCAATGCCGCGGTCATCCAGGCTGTCATTCCGGCAGTGATCTTCATCTTCAACTTCGCGCTCTTCCGCACGAAGGTGCTGGCCGTCCAGATCATCGGCTTCATCCTCACCATCTTCGGTGTTGCGCTTCTCGCCTCCCGCGGCGATCTGATGTCGCTCGTGCGGCTTGAGTTCAATCCAGGCGATGCGATCATGCTGCTCGCGGTGCTCGCCTATGCGATCTACACCGTGATCCTGCGCTGGAAGCCGGCAGTTGACTGGCGCACGCTGATGGCCATTCCAGCGACGGCCGCTCTTCTGACCTCCATACCGCTGATGGGATGGGAAGTCTTGAGCGATCAGGCGATCTGGCCCGAAGCGAAGGGTTGGGCGATTGTTCTTTATACCGCACTCTTTCCGTCGCTCGTGGCGCAAATCTCTTTCATCAAGGGTGTGGAAGAGATCGGTCCGAACCGCGCCGGGCTCTTCATCAACCTCATTCCGGTTTTCGGCACCTTTCTATCGGTGATGATCATCGGCGAGACGCTTCATCTCTATCAGATCATCGCCCTTTTGCTCGCACTTGGCGGCATTGCGGTGGCCGAACGAAAAAAGCCGCCTGTCGTGTAGGCCACAAGGGCGCAACGACGGGCGGCAGTCGGTCATGAATCTCTTGGATATTCGGTTCAGCGCAGCTTTTCGAACTGGTCGAAGCGCTGGAAGTAGAAGTCGAGTGAGGCGATCGCGGCCTTGCGCTCGATGTCCACTTGCTCGCCCTGTGTGATCGATGGGGCCGATGCAATGAGGTTCCGCTCGATCTTGGCAAAGCTTCTGGCGAGACCGCCGGGGCCTGCCGCGTCGGCGTGGCTTGCGATGGATGCGATAACGATGCCGCACAGTGCGGCTGCGAAAAGCTTCTTCAACATGTCTAACCCCGTTTCGTGGCCGGCTTGCCCGCCGGTTTCTTTTGCGCTTCGGTTACCGGGCCGGTTTTTCTTTTGTTGTCCGGCCTCTGTTGAAGACGACATTACGAGGCAAAATTTTCGGGGCGTTTAAATCGATCGGTAGAATTTTATCGGTCTTTATTTTTAATGCCGCTCATCGCATTTTTTTTCGGCGATCCTCACCAGGGAACGTCACGTCCTTCCCGGTCGAGATAGCGAAGACCTGGCTTTCCCTGCTGCGCGAGAAGCGTGGTAACGATCTGTGGTACGGTCTCTTCCATGCCGAAGGGCGCATCGGGGCCGCCAAGTCCGGTGCGGATCCAGCCTGGCGCCATCAGCACCAAGGCGCGAGGATCGTGGGCATGGCGAGCCGCGTAGCTCCGCATATATTGGTTCAGCGCGGCCTTGGAGCCGCGATAGACCTCATGACCGCCCTTCGTGTTGTTGGAAATGCTGCCTTGCCCGGACGACATGACGCCGATCAGACCAGCCGGCGTCACGCAATCCTGCAAGCCTTCAACCACCCGCATGGGGCTAAGCGCATTCGTGACCATCACGCGGATGAACTCATCGGTTGACACCTCCGCAATGGTCTCATCCTGATTGGTGTTCGCCGTACCAGCGTTCACGAACAGGATGTCGATCTGTTTCTCCGCCAGCCGATCACGTAACGACGCGATCTGCTCAGGTTCTGTGACGTCGAGCTGTTCGATTTCAACACGGCCTGGATGTGCGTCAGCAAGGTCGTGCAGCAAGCTTCGATCCGATCCGCGCACCGTTCCGATCACATTCCAGCCGCGTCCCAAAAATTCTGCCGCCATTGCATGGCCAAGTCCGCGCGATGCGCCGACGATGAGAGTGGTTCCCTTGGTTTCGTTTGCATGGTTTGAGGTCATGATCTCGCCTTTCCTTTTGATGTCGGACGTCATCATCCTCCTCGCAGGTGAAATGCGCCAGACGCACAGGATGCAAACTATTATTGCACAAGACGCTATGCATCTGTCGGGTATCGGATAGAGTGTTTCGATGGACACCATCGACCTCAATCTTCTGCCAGCACTGGATGCGCTTCTGACTGAAGGCAGTGTAACGGCGGCAGCGCGGCGGCTGGGCCTCAGTTCATCCGCCATGAGCCGGACGCTTGCCCGATTGCGTGCCGCGACCGGCGATCCTCTGCTCGTGAGGGCAGGTCGCGGGCTGGTGCCAACGCCACGCGCCATCGCGCTGCGTGATCGCGTTCATGTGCTGGCGCGCGATGTGCGTGCCGTTCTGAGCCCGCAGGACGGCAGCCTCGATCTGGCCACGCTGGAGCGGACCTTCACGATCCGGGCCAATGAAGGTTTCATCGCCTTGTTTTCCGCTTCCTTAGTCGCCGCGGTGGTTGCGACCGCTCCCCATGCGCGCCTTCGCTTTGCGCCGAAGCCGGTTAAAGAGGCGGGACCGCTCCGGGACGGAACGATCGACCTGGAGATCGGAGTGCTGGGCGACTTTGCGCCCGAGGTTAGAACGCATCTTCTCTTTCGCGACCGCTTTGTCGGCGTTGTCCGACAGGGGCATACGCTGCTCTCAACACGGGTGACGCCTGAGCGGTATGCCGCCGCCCGGCATGTCGTCGTGTCCCGGCGCGGGCAATTCACCGGGCCGGTCGATGACGCTCTTGAGACGCTCGGCCTTACCCGCGAGATCGTGGCCGTGGTGCCAGGCTTTCCCGATGCCTTGCGGATTGCGCGCCAGTCCGATCTCGTCGCGCTGGTCACGCAATCCTGCCTGTCCGATCCATGGTTCGAAGAGGGGTTGGTAAGCTTCCCGCTACCAGTGGAAACGCCGGAGATCGCCGTCGTGGCGCTTTGGCATCCCCGCATGGAAGCCGATCCCGCGCATCGCTGGCTGCGCGAGACGGTCATTGCCGTATGCCGGTCCTCCGCGCCGTTGTCGAAACCGGAGGGCAATGGCCGCTAGAGCGCCGTGCCTCCTATTGCACGTACAAGGGATGCTTTATCGTCTTTAATCCAGGCATCGCGCATTCCGAAAATCGATTCCGATTTTTGGGCCGATGCTGCCGGCAAAATCTGGGAAGCCACGTCCGCCACAACAAAAGCGACAGGAAGTTCAAATGATCGTCCAAGCCTGCATCAACGGAGCCCGTCCCGCCGGTTACCATCCGAATTTGCCCCTGACGGTCGACGCCATGGTCCGCGATGGTGTTGCCTCGATCGAGGCGGGTGCGGCCGAACTGCACATTCACCCGCGCGATGATGCAGGCCGGGAGAGCCTTGCGGCCGTCGATGACACGATCCACGCCATGCGCCGCGCCTGCCCAGGCACGCTGATCGGCGTTTCCACGGGCGCATGGATCGAAGCAGATGCGGCAACCACGCGGGCACGCATCGCGGCCTGGCGTGAGCGGCCCGATTATGCCTCGGTCAATCTCTGCGAACCGGATGCTCCCGCGGTGATGGCGCTTCTTGACAGGATCGGGGTCGGCATCGAAGCCGGTCTGGCGACGATCGCCGACGCGGAGCGGCTTCGATGCCGGATTGTCCGCCCCCGTTCCGGGTGCTGATCGAAATCGAAGAACAGAATATCAACAAAGCCGACGAGATCGCCGATGGCATCGCGCAGGTGCTGGCCGACGCCGGGCTGTCCCGGCCGATCCTGCTGCACGGCTTCGATGCGACCGTCTGGCATTTCGTGCGACGCGCGCGCGAGCGGCGCTGGTCGACGCGGGTCGGATTGGAAGACGGCCTGTCAAAGCCGGATGGGACCCTGTCCAGCGGGAATGCCGAGCTGGTCGCCGCGGCTGTGGCAATATTCGCGCCAAACCGATGGGTCAGCTGATCCTTCACGCCGTGCCTCGTTGCGCGTGGCCGAGGCTACATCTACTCCCGAGAGCGCCGATGCTGGTGCTCGCCCTCGCTACAGCGTGAGCATCCTTCTCATGATGACCCGGCGCGGCGCGCCATCAACTCGCTGGCACGGTTTGCCAGGCTTTGGCGGCCACCGGCGTTTTCGGCATTGGCGATGAGGGCGGGAATGGTGGAGCTTTCGCCTTCCTGCGCGGCAGTGAGCGCGATCATGCGTGCGGCAATCTGGCTGATCTCGTTGCGGATCGCCTCATCATGGGTGTCGCCCTTGATGTTCAACAGCCGCTCCGTCAGCGCCGTGCTCTGATTGCGGATATCCTCGATTTCGCGCGACAGCCGTTCCGGCGTTTCCGCAGAGGTTTCAGACTGAATGAGCGGAAGAGGGGCGGTGCTCAGCGCGTCCTTGCTTGCATCATTGCCGCTCATGCGCTCTTTCAGGCGGGCGATTTCCTGGGCGCGACGCTCCAGCAGCATTTCGCTATCGGCATTGCGCGCCATTTCCTTGGCAAGCTGATCTTCAAGCCGCGCGATCTTGCGGCTCTCGCGGTTCATATGCTGGGCCGTTTCCCGGGCCTTGGCAGCGGCGTCTTCCAGCTGGCGGGTGATATCCTCACGCTCCTTGCGCCAGGAGGTTGCCTTGCTCTTGCCCTGCTCCACTTCCAGATCGCGGGCCGACAGCGCGATCTTGAGATCGTCCAGCTCGCGGGAAATGGCGCTGACGCGCTTGGTGAGATTGGAGATTTCCTGGGTGCGGGCAATCGCCGTTTCTTCGGCATCGTTGAGCTTGGTCGTCAGCCGGGCGACGGCGTCCTCATGACGGCGGGCCTTGGCGCGCAGGTCGCCCGCCTCCAGCGTCATCTGCTCGAGCTGCAGTTTCAGTTCGCGGGTCTCGGCGAGAAGCCGTCCGGCATCGCCCTGGGCCGCCTCATTCTTGAACTTCAGCGCCAGAGCCTTTTCCCGCTCGGAATCCAGTTCCTGACGGGTGCGGGCATTTTCCGCGGCATAGAGCGCACGCGCCATATCCTTTTGCGCACGCACCTCCTGCGGGCTCATCGGCATCGTCGCACGCAGTCGCTTTTCGGTATAGGAAACGATGCGCCGGTGGATCGCAGGGGCAATCAATGAAACCAGCAAAATTGCGCAGAGGAAACCAAGGCCGAAAATAAGGGCGTACTCAATCACGCGTGGTCGTCTCCACAGGAAGCGCCATGGGTCGATGACCCAAAATGGCAGCTCATTTCATCGTCGCGGCGAAGACTGTCATGGCAATCTTGCGCCAGGCGGTCATCGCCTTACACGCTAAAGCGCCGTGTGTCCTATTGGACGCACAAAGGACGCTTTACCTTTTTGAAGCTACGCATCGTGCTTTCCGAAAATCGATTCCGATTTTCGGGCCGATGCTGTAGTCGCGTTAGAGGACTTTACTGCAAAAGTGAGCGGCTGACGAATCAGAAAGGATTCCAGGTCGGCTGCGGGGTGAGCTTCAGATAGCCGACATTGATGCCAAGACGCGCGCCGATGCCGGTGCGGATCGGGGCGATGGTGACGTCGCTGTTCTTCAAAACCGTCATGCCAACGCCGGCGACGATGAAGGCCGAGCCGCTGACGCCGCCATAACGACGATAGAGCGCGTTGACGGAAGGAAGGTTGTAGACGAGCATCATGGCGCGCGTGCCCTGGCCGCCGTAATCGAGACCGAGCGAGGGGCCCTGCCAGAAGACCGGATGCTGGCCGGCATTCTTCGTATAAAGCGTACCTTCGCCATAGGTGAGGCCTGCGACAAAGGCGCCGGAGCCTTCCTGGCCGAGAATGTAGCCGTTCGGCAGACCATATTGCTGGAATGCGCGTTCCACGACCTTTGCAAGGCCGCCCGTCGTCTCGCCGAAGAAGCCGTGACCGGCATCGACAATTTCCTGGATTGTGTATTGATCGCTGCTTTGTGCCGATGCCTGCGCAGCCGACAAAGACAGGCTCGCGAGCATCACGAAAATCTTTACCAGTCCGAGGCGTGCGATGGTGCGGAGTTGGTTAAGTCGCATCGTCAGTTCCGTCCGTCTGTTTGTTACCATTGCCGTGTTAAGACATTTGGCATTTTGAGACCATGATATTAACAATCGGTTTACCAAATATGGTGTCATTATGGCTTAGAGCGTTTCCTTGCTAAATGGAATCGGTCCGGCGAAGCACGTTTTCGACAGGACATATTGTATTTAACAAGGAAAAGCTCATGAGAGCGCCTCGCGTCCTTTCGGACGCCCGTGGGGCGCTCCAACAGTTTGAGGTGACGCGTCGTGCTTTTCCGAAAGTCGGTTCCGATTTCCGGGCCAATGCTGAAGCAATTTTTATAGGGTCCGCGCTCCATCCGCGCAGGAGAAAATCTATGACATCAAAATTCAATATCTCGCTCTCCGGCCCGGATCTGGCGGCACTTCTGTGCAGCCGTGTGTGCCACGACGTCATTTCGCCGGTCGGAGCCATCAATAATGGTCTTGAACTTCTCGACGAAGGCGGCACCGATGCCGATGCGCTGGACCTGATCCGCACCTCGGCGCTGAATGCCTCCGTAAGGCTGAAGTTTGCACGTCTTGCCTTCGGTGCTTCCGGCTCGGCCGGCGCGTCGATCGACACGGGCGAAGCGGAAAAGGCCGCCAAGGATTTTGCCGCTGCGGAAAAGAAGGTGGAAGTCACCTGGTCCGGTCCGCGCGCCATCGTCGCCAAGAACCGCGTCAAGCTGCTGCTGAACCTCTTCCTCGTTGCCTATGGCGCGATCCCGCGCGGCGGCAATGCGGATATCGTCCTGGAAAACCCCGAAGGCGATGCCCGCTTCGAAATCACCGTCAAGGGCCGCATGATGCGCGTGCCCGCCAAATTTGCAGCCCTAGCCGAAGGCACGGAAGAAGAGGCGATCGACGCCCATTCCGTCCAGCCTTACTACACGCTGCTGCTGGCGGAAGAAGCTGGCATGAAGATTGAGTACAAGATTCATGAGGACCGCGTGGTCTTCACGGCCTCCATGGCCGGGGCTGCCGAAGCGGCCTGATTCTGATGTGGGCTGCCGTGAGGTGGCCCATTTTTTTCATGCCGAGTGAGATGTGGGGGTGGCTTCAAAGCTGTTGCCCCCATCACTGATATTGCGATTCGCTTGGCTAGGTCTTCAAAAGACGCTTCACCATCACCTCGTTGGCGTAGGACTGCTCGCCGATCCGAAACGTAGTCTGGCCGTCGCGCGTAAAACCGAGACGTTGATAGAAGGCGATGGCGTCCTGATTCTCGCTGTTGACCGCGAGCCACACGCCGTCACGTCCGCGTTCCGCGCTTAGCATGAAAGCTTCATCGAGAAGCCGTTTGCCGATGCCTTTTCCCTTGTGTCGCGGCTGAACATAGAGCGTTGCGACTTCTGTTTCCGGGCCATTCTCGATAGGGGCGGGGCTTTCGAGCGTGACGCGCACGAAGCCGTCTATGCCGTTGCTATTGTCGGAGACGAGAACGATCTCGTTTTTATCATCGATGAAGGCTTCGAATATCTGCGTGGTGAAGGTCGAGAGGGCGTAATCGGCAAAGAATTTCGACACGCCGTTCCTGAGATAGGTGCCGATCCAGACTTCGATGGAGAGTGCCGCAAGGCTTGATGCGTCGTCTTTTGAGGCTTTGCGAATCGCCATGGCACGCTCTTTCCAATTGTCTCGCGGTCTCGCAAAAAACAAAACCCGCCGTTTGCACGGCGGGTTTGTCATGACAATCATGCTTGGGAGGCATGTTCAGGAGATAATCAGGCGGTCTCGAGATATTCGGTGTTGCTGTCCGGCTCGCGCAGCACGTAGCCGCGGCCCCAGACGGTTTCGATGTAGTTCGCGCCGCCTGCTGCGTTTGCGAGCTTCTTGCGCAGCTTGCAGATGAACACGTCGATAATCTTCAGTTCAGGCTCGTCCATACCGCCGTAAAGGTGGTTGAGGAACATTTCCTTGGTGAGCGTGGTACCCTTGCGGAGCGACAGAAGCTCCAGCATCTGGTATTCCTTGCCCGTCAGGTGAACGCGCTGGCCGCCGACTTCAACAGTCTTGGCATCCAGGTTGACGATCAGTTCGCCGGTGGCGATGACCGACTGGGCGTGACCCTTGGAGCGGCGCACAATGGCGTGAATGCGGGCAACCAGCTCGTCCTTGTGGAACGGCTTGGTCATGTAATCGTCGGCGCCGAAGCCGAGACCGCGCACCTTGTCTTCGATACCAGCCATGCCCGACAGAATGAGGATCGGTGTCTTGACCTTCGAGAGACGGAGCGTTCTCAAGACCTCGTAACCGGACATATCCGGGAGGTTGAGATCGAGAAGGATAATATCGTAATCGTAGAGCTTTCCAAGGTCCACGCCTTCCTCACCGAGGTCGGTCGTATAGACGTTGAAACTTTCTGACTTCAACATCAGCTCAATGCTCTGAGCCGTTGCGCTGTCGTCTTCAATAAGTAGAACCCGCATAATTATCCCCTTTGCCGCCCGCGGTTGGTAAATCAATGCCTTTGCGCGATGCGGATCCAGACGTTGCCTGATTTGCAGGCTGCCACCAAATGGTTAACAAATTCTTCTCTCCTTTGGCAAGGTATGCAGAATTTATTAAATAATTCGGGCACTCTGCTGTTTTTCAACGTGAATCCCTCATCGCCAAACATGAACCAATAGATGAGGAAAACCCCCTAAGTGATTCAATCGACTCTTGCATTGTCGTGCCCAGTGGTTTTTTGGGCTTGGCATTTACCGACCCTTAAATGATCTCCCTTATCATTAACGATGCCCGTAAATGAAAAGTTAACAGCGCAGTTTTTTTATTAATGGCGGGTAACTTTTAAGAATCATTCCGGCACAGCCGGAGTGGCGGGTTGGTTCCTGTTTGAACCGGGGTCTCGCTATCCACGGAGTATTGAGTATGAAGTCGCGTGACAGCCTAGTTCGCCTGAAGGAATTTCAGGTCAACGAAAAACGTCGTCAGTTGCAGCAGCTGCAGTCGATGATGTCCGAATTCGAACGGATGGCCAAGGAGTTGGTCCATCAGATCTCGCTGGAAGAAAGCAAGTCCGGGATCACCGATCCCAGCCACTTCGCCTATCCGACATTTGCCAAAGCTGCGCGCCAACGTGCCGACAACCTTCAGGTCTCCATTCGCGAGCTGAAGATGCAGCAGGAAGCCGCGGAAGCCTCTCTGGAAGAAGTGCAGGCCGAGTATGACAAGGCCGCAGCACTGGAAAACCGCGATACGGCGGTGCGCGCCCGCGCCTGACGCTTTTGCGTTAACGCAGGTGCTTTGATCCTGACGTCATTGACGGCGGCCAGCTGATCAGGAGGCTGCTTTCAATGACGCTGTGTCATTTTTGTAGATGACGGTCCGCCTGGCGAAAGCCGGGCGGATTTTTTTATGGGTTAGTGACCGATCAGATTGAGGGCAGGGGAGAAATCCCCACCACTTGCGACTAAGACAGGGCTAAGCCCGAAAACAAAAAAGCGCCACGCCGTCCCGGATGAGCGGGATGGGGTGACGCCGTATCTGGCAAGGCTGGACGCAACCAATGCGCCCAAGCCTAAACTCTTAGTGGCGGTATTGCTGAATGCGCGTGGTGCGCAGGCCGGCGAGGCCATGATCTGCAATCGACGACTGCCAGGACAGGAATTCTTCCACTGTCAGCGTATAGCGCTCACAGGCTTCCTCCAGGCTGAGAAGACCCCCGCGCACGGCGGCGACGACTTCGGCCTTTCGGCGGATAACCCAGCGACGGGTGTCGGCTGGTGGCAGATCGGCAATCGTCAAGGGGCTGCCATCGGGGCCGATGACATATTTAACTCGCGGGCGTATCATTTCGGTCATTGGACACTCTACACAAACTCAAGACCATATGCTGGGCACTTTAGGGGCGTACCTTTAAAAAATACCTAAGCGTGCAGAGATAATTTATTAACAATTTGAATGATTTCGCTGCGTTTGTTCGTGCTTCGCGGCACATACGCGCAAAATGAGCGCTTTACCGCTCACGGAATTGTCAAAAATTTTTTCGCCAGAAACGGAATCTGGGAGAGGTTGCAAGGGTCGCGCGGATGGGCGGCTGAGGCTTCTACGGGTCACGTTGCAGGCCCGCACGCAGCTCTTCACATGGCTGTAGATTGCACCTTTGGGGCGCCAAGTCGCTCGGGAAGGAGAGACTCCTGCGACCATACGGGAGGCTCTTATCGCGGGGGAGCGCCCCAGGCGATGAAGTCGGGATTGGCCAGCATGTCGTCATTGCTCTGGTCGATTTCGTAGCGCAGCGGCAGGCCCGCCATATCGAGCGTGATGCCACCGGCAGCCCTGAGCACCGCGTCCCCTGCGGCGGTGTCCCACATCATGGTGCGGCTGAAGCGCGGGTAAACGTCGGCGGCCCCTTCCGCGAGCATGCAGAACTTCAGCGACGAGCCAATAGAGATACTGTCGATCAGGCCGTTTTCGGCAACGAAGGCTTCGGTCTTCGGCGTGCAATGGGAGCGGCTGATGACGGCGACCGGCATGGGCGGTTTGGCACGGCAGCGAATGGAGTGGTTCGACACCGGCTCGAATTCACCTGAGATGAAGAGCTTGCGCGCCGTCTCCTTTTCGCCAGTCCATGCCACGCCAAGGGCCGGCGCATAGACGACGCCGAGCACCGGAGTCCCGTTGCGGATCAGCGCGATATTGACGGTAAAATCCTGCTTGTCGGAAATGAATTCCTTGGTTCCGTCCAGGGGATCGACGAGGAAAAAGTCGCTTTTAATTTCTGGGATATGGCCGCTGGCGGCAGCTTCTTCGGCGACGACGGGAATGTCGGGATAGTGGCGTGCAAGAGAGGAGAGGATGATGTCTTCAGCGCGTTGATCTGCCTCTGTCACGGGAGAACAGTCATTCTTATAGGTGACCTGCGGACCTGCGGCATGAACCGCCATGATTTCCCTACCAGCGCTCAAAGCCGCGGCGATCAGACTTTCCAGCATTTCCATTCCTTCAGAACCCGCAAGCCCACAGCCCTTCTGCTGCAAGGCTTTCTGTCATCACGAGAAGCGATCCGGTGAAGGTTGGTTACGCCTGAAGAGAGCGATGGTCAAATATATCTATTTATACACAAAGTGGTTGTCTTCCGCGCTTAAAATTTCGGGCATTGTTGCCGCTTTCATCATCTTTTTGATGCCGATTGCAGCAATCCGTGGGTCAACATTAAATTTTGTGCATATTTCCACCTTTTTAGCTTCACATTTTTAACGAACGCGATATGGGTTTGGGTCAAGAGGGACCAAAACAGCAATGAGAGCCCTCAGGAAGCAACATAAACGAGGTGCGTTCCAACTTGAGGACGTGCCCGGGGGAAAAATATGGAGTATTTTATCCAGCAGCTCATCAACGGGCTGACTCTTGGATCGATCTACGGCCTCATCGCTATTGGCTATACGATGGTCTACGGTATTATCGGCATGATCAACTTCGCTCACGGCGATATTTTCATGCTTGGCGGCTTTGCCGCGCTGATCGTCTTTCTCATTCTCACATCCTTCATCGCAGGCATTCCGGTCGCCATTCTTCTGTTGGTGATGATGGTCGTTGCCATGCTGGTGACGGGCCTGTGGAACTGGGCAATCGAGCGCGTCGCATATCGTCCGCTGCGCGGCTCGTTCCGCCTTGCGCCGCTTATCACGGCAATCGGCATGTCGATCGTGCTGTCGAACTTCATCCAGGTGACGCAGGGTCCGCGCAACAAGCCGATCCCGCCCATGGTCACCGAGACGTATCATTTCGGCGCAATCACCATTTCGCTGAAGCAGCTTCTCATCGTGGCCATCACCTCGGTGCTGCTGTTTGCCTTCTGGTACATCGTCAACAAGACGCCGCTTGGCCGTGCACAGCGCGCCACCGAGCAGGATCGCAAGATGGCGGCGCTGCTTGGCGTCGACGTCGACCGGACGATTTCGGTGACCTTCGTCATGGGTGCAGCGCTCGCCGCCGTCGCCGGTACGATGTATCTGATGTATTACGGCGTGGCCTCGTTCAATGACGGCTTCATCCCCGGCGTGAAAGCTTTCACGGCTGCGGTTCTGGGCGGTATTGGCTCGCTTCCGGGTGCCGTTCTCGGCGGTCTTCTGATCGGCCTTATCGAGTCGCTCTGGTCGGCCTATTTCTCCATCGCCTACAAGGACGTGGCCGCCTTCGGTATCCTGGCTTTCGTGCTGATATTCAAACCGACTGGCATTCTGGGCCGTCCGGAAGTCGAGAAGGTTTAAGCACATGGCAAACATTCCTTCTGACAACACCGCCGAGCAGGACGTCATGGCAAGAGCGGTGAAGGAAGCCATTATTGCTGGCTTCGTTTCCCTCGGCATGTTCCTGCTCTATGTGGGCATCGTCACCTATCAGGATATCAACAACCAGCTGGTCTGGGGCACACGTTGGGGTCTCCTGGCGATCTTCGTCGCCGTTGCCGCCATCGGTCGCTTCGTCGTGGTCGGCGTCATCGAGCCGCATCTCGACCGCCGCAAGCTCGCCAAATCCAAGGCTGGCATTCTGGAAATCTCCGAGGAAAAGAACTTTTTCCACAAGCATTTCCTGAAAATCGCGCTGGTGTTCCTGCTGCTCTATCCGATGGTCGCCGTCTATTTCCGAGGCGCTCAGGGGTCGCTGATCTTCGTCGACAATTTTGGTATCCAGATCCTCATCTATGTGATGCTCGCCTGGGGTCTGAACATCGTCGTCGGTCTGGCGGGTCTGCTCGATCTCGGTTATGTCGCCTTCTATGCCGTCGGCGCCTATTCCTACGCGCTGTTGTCCAGCTATTTCGGCCTGTCCTTCTGGGTGCTTCTGCCGCTTGCCGGGATTCTTGCCGCCTTCTGGGGAATCATTCTCGGCTTCCCGGTGCTGCGTCTGCGCGGCGACTATCTCGCCATCGTCACACTTGCCTTTGGTGAGATCATCCGGCTTGTTCTGTTGAACTGGACGGATGTGACCCGAGGCACATTCGGTATTTCCGGAATTGCCAAGGCTTCGGTCTTTGGTATCTGGTCTTTCGATGTTGGTGCGCCGAACAACTTCGCCAAGGCTTTCGGCCTGCCGATGTCGTCGGGTTACTACAAGATCTTCCTCTTCTACGTGATCCTGCTTCTGTGCATGCTGACGGCCTATGTCACCATCAAGCTGCGCCGCATGCCGATCGGTCGTGCCTGGGAAGCGCTGCGTGAAGATGAGATCGCCTGCCGTTCGCTCGGCATCGATACGGTCAAGACCAAGCTCACCGCCTTTGCAACAGGTGCGATGTTTGGTGGCTTTGCGGGGTCCTTCTTTGCCGCACGTCAGGGCTTCGTCTCTCCGGAGAGCTTTGTCTTCCTTGAATCGGCCGTCATCCTCGCCATCGTCGTTCTTGGTGGCATGGGCTCGCTGACCGGTATTGCGATTGCTGCCGTCGTCATGGTTGGCGGTACGGAACTGCTGCGTGAAATGGAATTCCTCAAGCACGTCTTCGGTCCGGACTTCACGCCAGAGCTTTACCGCATGCTGCTCTTCGGCCTTGCCATGGTTATCGTCATGCTGTTCAAGCCCCGCGGTTTTGTCGGCTCGCGTGAACCCACGGCCTTCCTGAAGAAACGCAAGTCTGTCTCCGGCAGCTTCACCAAGGAAGGTCACGGCTGATGGCTTCCGGAAACACTGCGATGAACAAGAATACCATCCTGAAGGTCGAACATCTGTCGATGCGCTTTGGCGGGTTGATGGCGATCAACGACCTTTCCTTCGATGTGAAGCGCGGCGATATCACCGCGCTGATCGGTCCGAACGGGGCCGGCAAGACCACCGTGTTCAACTGCATCACCGGCTTCTACAAGCCGACGATGGGCATGATCACCATGGTGCGCAGCAATGGCGAGGAGCATCTGCTCGAGCGTCTGCCGGACTTCGAAGTGACCAAGAAGGCCAAGGTTGCCCGTACCTTCCAGAATATCCGCCTGTTTTCAGGCCTCACGGTTCTGGAAAACCTGCTGGTTGCGCAACACAACAGGCTGATGAAGGCCTCCGGCTACACCATCCTCGGCCTGCTCGGGCTTCCGGCCTATACGCATGCGGCCGAAGCATCGGTCGAAAAGGCCAAATACTGGCTGGAGAAGGCCGATCTCATTGATCGTGCCGACGATCCGGCGGGCGATCTTTCCTACGGCGCGCAGCGCCGTCTGGAAATTGCGCGCGCCATGTGCACCGAGCCTGAGCTTCTGTGCCTCGACGAACCGGCCGCCGGTCTCAACCCGAAGGAGTCGCTTGCGCTCAACGCCCTCCTGCGCGGCATTCGCGACGAGGGAACCTCGCTGCTTCTGATCGAACATGACATGTCGGTCGTCATGGAAATCTCCGACCACGTCGTGGTGCTCGAATATGGGCAGAAGATTTCTGACGGTACGCCCGATCATGTGAAGAACGATCCCAAGGTCATTGCCGCCTATCTTGGTGTCGAGGACGATGAAGTGGAAGAAGTGATTGCAGAAGAACTTGACGGGAGAGCAGTCTGATGTCTGACACTCTCCTGAAAATTCAAGGCGTTGAAACCTATTACGGCAATATCCGCGCTCTGGCTGGCGTGGATGTGGAAGTGAAAAAGGGTGAGATCGTCTCCTTGATCGGCGCCAACGGTGCCGGCAAGTCGACCCTGATGATGACGATCTGCGGCGCGCCTCAGGCACGCAATGGCGAAGTCATTTTCGACGGCGAGGATATCACCCGCCTGCCGACGCATATGATTGCCCGCAAGCGCATCGCCCAGTCGCCTGAAGGCCGCCGAATTTTTCCGCGCATGTCGGTGCTGGAAAATCTGCAGATGGGCGCCAATCTCGACAACCTCAAATACTTCAAGGAAGATGTCGAGAAGGTCTTCACCATGTTCCCGCGCTTGAAGGAGCGCCAGAGCCAGCGTGGCGGCACGCTTTCGGGTGGCGAGCAGCAGATGCTCTCCATCGGTCGTGCGCTGATGTCGCGTCCGAAACTTCTGCTCCTCGACGAGCCGTCTCTCGGCCTGGCTCCTTTGATCGTCAAAGGCATTTTCGAGGCGATCAAGAAGCTCAACCAGGAAGAGGGGCTGACTGTCTTCCTCGTGGAGCAGAACGCTTTCGCGGCCCTGAAGCTTTCCGACCGCGCCTATGTGATGGTCAATGGCAAGGTGACGATGAGCGGTTCTGGCAAGGAGCTTCTCGCCAATCCGGAAGTGCGTGCAGCCTATCTCGAAGGCGGCCGCCACTGACGATGAGAGGGTGCGGGGGTCGTCGATCCCCGTCCTTTGACAAGGCGCAAAAGTTTTTATGATTTTGTGCCGCTGCCCATGAAAAAATGCTTGCTTTCGAAGGCGTTGGGCGCAAATCTGCTGAGAGCCTGTCAGACTGCATAGCCGGTTTGGCGGATCAAAAACAAACAATAAAGCTTGCCGGAAAACGGTCAAGCGAAACAGAAAACAGGATCGTTTGCTTCTCGTGGCGGCGGTGCTGATTGGGGAAAAGATGCAGGGCCTTTTTTTCGAAACCGATAGTGGCGTTCGCTATATCTTGCGTGGCCTCGTCGTTCTTCTCGGCTTCTGGACTGCCTGGCGTACAGGCAAGTCCGTTGCCGATGGCTGGGGTCAATATCCGCAGGTGGTGATTTACGCTCTGCTTCTGGGCTGCGTCATGCGCTTTTTACATTACGCGCTCTTTGCCGGTCCGTTGTTGAACGGCTTCTACTACCTGATCGATGTCGCGGTTCTCCTGGCCTTCGCAACGGCGGGCTTCCGCATCCGTCGGACCAGCCAGATGGTCGATAACTACTACTGGCTATACGACCGGACATCGGCATTTTCCTATAAGAAGAAACATTGACAGACGGGTTTTTCTGAAATCAGAATTCCCTCCTGAGAGGAGCAGCCTGGACAGTTAATTTGGGTGCTGGACAGGTCGAGAAAACCAACCCAATCAAAGGAACTGGGAGTAATATAATGAAGAAGTCTCTTCTTTCCGCAGTTGCGCTGACCGCAATGGTCGCGTTCAGCGGTTCGGCATGGGCCGATGTCCTGATCGGCGTCGGTGGTCCGTTGACTGGCCCTAACGCTGCTTTCGGCGCTCAGCTCCAGAAGGGTGCAGAGCAGGCCGCAGCGGACATCAATGCTGCTGGCGGTATCAACGGCGAGAAGATCAAGATCGTTCTCGGCGACGACGTGTCCGACCCCAAACAGGGCATCTCGGTTGCCAACAAGTTCGCAGCCGATGGCGTGAAGTTCGTCGTCGGCCACTTCAACTCCGGCGTTTCCATTCCGGCATCTGAGGTTTATGCTGAAAACGGCATTCTCGAGGTCACGCCTGCTGCGACCAACCCGGTCTTCACCGAGCGCGGCCTGTGGAACACCTTCCGTACCTGCGGCCGTGACGACCAGCAGGGCGGCATCGCCGGCAAGTACCTCGCGGACCACTTCAAGGATGCCAAGGTCGCCATCATTCATGACAAGACCCCTTATGGTCAGGGCCTTGCCGATGAGACCAAGAAGGCTGCCAACGCCGCTGGCGTGAAGGAAGTCATCTATGAAGGCGTCAATGTCGGCGACAAGGACTTCTCCGCCCTCATCGCCAAGATGAAGGAAGCTGGCGTTTCCGTTGTTTACTGGGGCGGCCTCCACACCGAAGCCGGCCTGATCATCCGTCAGGCAAAGGACCAGGGCCTCAAGGCCACGCTCGTTTCCGGTGACGGTATCGTTTCGAACGAACTGGCTTCGATTGCTGGCGACGCCGTTGAAGGCACGCTGAACACCTTCGGTCCTGATCCGACCCTGCGTCCGGACAACAAGGACCTGGTTGCGAAGTTCAAGGCTGCAGGCTTCAACCCTGAAGCTTACACGCTTTACTCCTACGCCGCCGTTCAGGTGATTGCCGAAGGTGCAAAGGCTGCCGGTTCTCTCGACGCTGAAGCCGTTGCTGCAGCGCTGAAGAAGGGCACCTTCAAGACCGTTCTCGGCGATATCTCCTTCGACGAAAAGGGCGACCCGAAGCTTCCTGGCTACGTCATGTATGAGTGGAAGAAGGGCCCGGACGGCAAGTACAGCTACTTCCAGCAGGGCATGTAATCTGCTTTCTGGATTTGAGATTGATGAAGCCCGGCAGCGATGCCGGGCTTTTTTCGTTCTTTAGCTCCCGGTAGAATCGGGTTCTGGAGGAAAGCTCAGTCTTCTGTTGGGCGTCCGGCGCTCGTTCCCGGCGAAGAAAGGGCGGGGATGGAACTCCCGTTGAGCATGTTTGATCACGATAAATTAGATAAATGTGATGATAGGCGGAACCGGCTGCGACGCGCCACGTTTCCCGCAGCCTCAATTCAGGAGTTCATGAATGAAAAAGCTTGTTGTTTCCGCAGTGCTCGCCGCCGCGTCGTTCTTCTCGGTCACCGCACCATCCTTCGCTGAAACCGTCACCGTAACGACGTCGCAGCGCGTCATGCGTGAGCCGGTCCGTGAAGAATACCGCCCGCGCCATTACCGCCATGCCCCGCGCGATTGCTTCGTCAAGAAGGAACGCATCCGCCGCCACGGTGAGATCATCGTCCGCAAGACGCGCGTTTGCCGCTAATCTCAGCGCTTGGTCTCCCTTCCGATGGTGTCGGAGGGGAGGACAGGTGCGATGCTGTTCTTTGTTGGGTGGGTGTATGTGGCGGACGGAGTTCCGCCTTTTTTGCATTGTGGGGGATGTAAGCCGTGGCTACCCCCCTCTGTCCTGCCGGACATTTTCCCCTCAAGGGGGGAGATCGGCATGAGGCGCCGACGCAGTTTAGCTTCGATGTTCGGGATTTTTGCTTCGTGTCGGTTTATGCGGGCATTTCTTTTTTCATGAGTCTTGAAGCAGTTTCAGCACAAATTCCACGCGCTCATCAACGCCCGTCTTCGGCAGCGTGACGACGTCATATCCCAGATCATCGTAATCGCGGCAGAGCCGCTCATATTCATCTACGGCGTCCCCGAAGCCGTGGCGGCGTTCGTTGTCGGTGGCGTAGATTTCGGGCCACGGCGGTGTCAGGAAGACCCGATTGTCGTAACGAAATTCGCTACGCAGTCTCTCATACCAGCGGTCGTCTCCCAGATGGCGAAGCGCGGAGGCGGCGTCGATCAGGCTGCGGTCAAAGATCGAAATGCCTGATGTGTTGCGGGCGTCTGCGTAGTCCCGTTCCGCCATCGCAAGTGCTTGCTCAAGGAAGGCTTCGAGGTCGAGCCAGGGGAGGGCTGTGCCTCCCGTTTTCAGCTGTTGGTCGACGACGCGTCGGCCGGGTTCTTCCACCGTGGCGAACCCGTGTTTTGAAAGGTTTGAGAGGAGCGTGGATTTGCCGCCGCCGGAGCAGCCGGAGAGGATGACGAGTTTGGCCATGGGTTTATCCTTACAGCATCAGCCCGAAAATCGGCCTCGATTTTCGGAAAGGCGATGGGTCAATTCAAAAAGGTGGAGCGTCCTTTGCGCGCCCTGTAGGACGCACGGCGCCTTGATGGGCGACATGGTGCAGCCTCGTCGTGATCAAGCGGCAAGGGCGCAACGGAGCGTGACGCTGTGGAGCGTGCTAGGGCTCGCAGATCAGAGGTTACTTATCGGGCAGGAAGGCGGCGGAGACGGACGGCCCGCAGTCTCAGCTATCGTGCAGCACATTTGCCGCTTTTACTGCGGCAGAGGCGCGGTTTTCGACGCCGAGTTTGACGTAGATCTGCTCCAGATGCTTGTTCACCGTGCGGGCCGAGAGGCCGAGAATCTCGCCGATGTCACGATTGGATTTGCCCTTGGCGATCCAGACCAGCACTTCCGATTCCCGCGTCGTTAGCGAGAAGCGGTCACGCAGTAAAGCGTCGCCGGATTTGTCGTTGGTGGTGGTAAGGCGGAAGAGATATTCGTCGGCGCCGACGGCACCCAGAAACGTAAATTGCAGCGAAGGCCGATCCGACTGAGTGATCACCAGCGGCGTGTCACGGGAGGCCTGCTTCTCCATCCATTCGCCAATGGTGCGCGACACGATATCGAGACCATCATTGCTGCCGGTTGCGGCGTTGATGAGGCGTGTTGCCTGTGGCGTGGACCAGAGGATCGTGCCATCGGCGCGCACGGCCAGAAGGTGGCGGCCAGCCGCATCCAGCGCCACGCGCGCGCTTTGGGCCGAGCGGGCATTGGAGAGGTGGACCCGAAGCCTGGCGCGCAGCTCGTCGATATTGATCGGCTTGCTCAGATAATCCACGCCGCCGCATTCCAGCGCGCGCACCACATGTTCGGTTTCGGTCAGCCCGGTCATAAAGATCACCGGCACCTGCGCCACCGCAGCATTGGCCTTCAGGCGCAGGCAGGTTTCGAAGCCATCCAGGCCCGGCATGACGGCATCGAGCAGCACGAGATCGGGCGTCACACGCTCGACGATGTTGAGGGCTGCCTGTCCCGAGGTTGCGATCAGCACCGAGAAGCCGGACTGTTCCAGCGCCTCGGTCAAAAAGCCGAGCGCTTCCGGGCTGTCATCGACCAGAAGAACGATATCGCGGGGCTGCAACGATCGGTTCATCCGTGTCCGTCCTTTCTATCGAAAGCCTGGAGATAATCGGCATAGCCGGCGAGGTCGAAAGCGCGCACGAAGCGGCGGGCTTCTTCGGTAAAGGCGAGGTTTTCAGGTTCAGCCGCAAGGCTATCAAGCTTGGCTTCGATACCACGAATATAGCCTATTTCGCCAAGTGCAATCAGATCCTGTAAATGAGCCGGTGCCGGTGCCTGTATTGCGCCGGGCTTTGCTCGACTTTGGGGCAATGAGACTGGGGGTAGGTCGGTATCATAGACCCATTGCAGGCTGAGATGAACGGCCAGCCGGTCGCAGAGCTTGCGGATATCCACGGGCTTTGACAGCGTGTCATTATGGCCATCCGTCCCAGCGCCGATGATCGCTGTATCGCCGATATTGGCAGAGAGCATGAGGATGGGCGCCGTTTGCCCCGCGTCGCGCAGCCTGTCCACCAGTTGCCAGCCGCTCATGCCCGGCATGGAGATGTCGATGAGGAAAGCGTCCGGCTGCATCGCCTCGATCAGCGCCAGGCAGTCCGGCCCGCTTTGCGCCGTCAGCACGACGAAATCGAGCGGCGACAGCACCTCCATCATCAGGTCGCGGTGATCCTCATTGTCATCGACAACGACAATGGTGCGGCGTGGACCGGCATAGGAAACAATCTTCTTTTCCGGTGCGAGTGCCGTACTCGGCCGATCGACGGAGGAGAGCATCAGCCGTACCCGGAAGGTCGAGCCGACATCCTTCTCGCTTTCCACCGAGATCTCGCCGCCGAGCGTGTTGGTGAGAAGCTGCGTGATGGTGAGGCCAAGGCCAAGCCCCGGCATCGGCTTGATGGTTTCGGCTTCGCCACGCTGGAAAGGCTCGTAAATGCGGGCAAGATCCTTTTGCGCAATACCGCGCCCGGTATCGGTGACGGTGAAGGTGGCGACCTGGCTTCGATAGGTGACGTCGAAGCTGACAGTGCCTTCGTCGGTGAACTTGATGGCGTTGGAGAGCAGGTTGACGAGGATCTGGCGTAGGCGTTTCTCGTCGCTGCGCACATATTGCGGCAGGCCTCTTGCGCGCTCATGACGGAAGGTCAGCCCCTTGGCCTGCGCCTGTGGGCGGAACATGTCGATGATCTGGTCGAGAAAATCCTGAATGTTGATTTCGTTGGATTGCACCTGCAGGCGTCCCGCCTCGATCTTGGAGATATCCAAGAGACCGTCGATTAGGCCGGAGAGGTGATCGGCGGAGCGGCGGATGACCTTGATGGCGGACTGGCGCGGCGCGGGGATGGTTTCGTCCCGTTCGAGGATTTGAGCGTAGCCGAGCACGGCGTTGAGCGGCGTGCGCAATTCGTGGCTGAGCCCCACCACATAGCGGCTCTTGGCGCGGTTGGCGGCTTCGGCGGTTTCCTTGGCGTTTTGCAACGCGGCATCGGTCTTCTGGTGGGCGGCGATTTCCTTGAGCAGCAGCGTGTTCTGGCGCGAGGATTCCTCCTCCGCCACGACACGGCTGTCATGGGCGAGCACCAGGAACCAGCAGACGATGCCGGCAATGACGGCAAAGACGAAGAAGACGATGAGGATGGTGCGGTTGACGACATCCGCCGTCGCCGGCGTGCCGGTGCCGACCTGATGGGCGATCAGCCCCAGAATGCCGCCAATGGCGGCCACGGCAAGTATCGAGAAGATGGCATAGCGGCCAAGCCGGGTCGACAGCTTGGCGACGAGTCGTTCCGGCAGGAAGGTCTTTGCCACCTGGGCCGTCTGATAATTCAGTCGCGCCTTCGGCTTGCACATATCGTGGCAGCGGCTGTCCAGCGAGCAGCAGAGCGAACAGATCGGACCGGCATAGGCGGGGCACCAGGCCATGTCTTCCGGCTCGAAAGGATGCTCACAGATGGAGCAGGTGATGCTGGAAAGCTCCTTCCACTTCTGGCGCGGCTTGCGGGCCAGGTAGAATTTTCCCTTCGTGCCCCAGGCGATCAGCGGCGAGGCGATGAAGGCGACGATGAGGGTGATATAGGGCGCCAGCGATGCGGCAAGCGTGCCGAACAGACCGAAATGGGCGCTGAGTGCAATCGTTGCGGAGAGCGCCATGGCTCCGACGCCGACGGGGTTGATGTCGTAAAGATGGGCGCGCTTGAACTCGATGCCGGGTGGGGCAAGACCGAGCGGCTTGTTGATGAAGAGATCGGCGGAGATGGTGCAAAGCCACGCCATGGCGACGATGGAAAAGATGCCGAGCGTTTCTTCCAGCAGCCGATAGATGCCAAGCTCCATCAGAAGAAGCGCAATCGCCACGTTGAAGACCAACCAGACGACGCGGCCCGGATGGCTGTGGGTGAGCCGCGAGAAGAAGTTCGACCATGCGAGCGAGCCCGCATAGGCATTCATCACATTGATCTTCAACTGCGACACGACGACGAAGGCCACCATCAGGATCAGCGCGGCATTGTGGTTCGGGATCATGTAGCCAAAGGCAGTCAGATACATCTGCGATGGGTCGGCGGCACGATCCACCGGTACGCCGGAGGACAGCGTCAGCACCACCAGGAAGGAGCCCGCCAGAAGCTTGGGAACGCCCACCAGAACCCAGCCGGCGCCGGCGAGGAAAACGCCGAACTTGTGGCGCCACTTGCTCTGACCTTCGGCGGGCAGGAAGCGCAGAAAGTCCACCTGTTCGCCGATCTGTGACATCAGCGCCAGGATGACGGCGGAGGCGGCACCGAATTCGATGAGGTTGAAAGAGGCGATTTCACCGGGCACGGCGGAGGCATGATGAATGCCGGAAAAGGCGAGCCAGAGATCGAACTTCTGCCAGTCCATCAGGGCGATGAAGATAAAGGGCAGGACGTTGAGGACGATCCAAAAGGGCTGCGTCAGGATCTGGAATTTGCTGATGAGGCGCACGCCATGGGTGACGAGTGGAATGACCATGACAGACGAGATGATGTAGCCGATCCACAGCGGAATGCCGAGCGCCAGTTCCAGCGCGCCGGACATGATCGACGCCTCGATAGCAAAGAGCATGAAGGTGAAGGCGGCGTAGATCAGCGAGGTAATGGTCGAGCCGATATAGCCGAAGCTTGCACCGCGCGTCAGAAGGTCGATATCGACGCCATGGCGGATGGCGTAGCGGCTGATCGGCAGGCCGACGAGCAGCATGGCGATCGCAGCAGCAACGATGGCGAAAAAGGCGTTGGTCGTGCCGTAGGAAAGGGTGATGGCGCCGCCGATGGCTTCCAGCGCCAGAAAGGAGATCGCGCCGATCGCGGTGTGAGAAATGCGGCTTGAGGAGAATTGCCGGGCGCTCTTGGCGGTAAATCGCAGCGCGTAATCTTCCAGCGTCTGGTTCGCGACCCAGCGGTTATATTCGCGTCTGACGGGGATGATGCGTTGCCGTGCGGCCATGCCAGTGTTCCACAGCCTCCACTAGAGTTTGGTGTCCGTATCTCTCTCCGGCGTCACGGTCGGGCTTGACCCGACCATCCACTAGCGGATGGAAACCTGGATCCTCGGGTCAAGCCCGAGGATGACGAGCGCGCCGCGGTCGTTGAGTCCACGTTGCCCGCAAACGGCAGACGGAAAAATGGCGTCGCCCGGATCGAGCGACGCCACTTGTTTCAGATTAGGCAGCAGCCGACTTTGCCGTCGGGACTTCTGCGATCGTCTTCAGTACGACGGAAGCGATCTGGTAAGGGCAGCCCTGGGAGTTCGGACGACGGTCTTCGAGGTAACCACGATAGCCGTTGTTGACGAAGGAGTGCGGAACGCGGATCGACGCGCCACGGTCGGCAACGCCGTAGGAGAACTTGTTCCACGGAGCGGTTTCGTGCTTGCCGGTCAGGCGCAGGTGGTTGTCCGGACCGTAAACGTCGATGTGCTCTTTCCAGTTCTTTTCGAAGGCAGCCATGAGGGCTTCGAAATAGTCCTTTCCGCCAACTTCACGCATGAACTTGGTGGAGAAGTTGCAGTGCATGCCAGAACCGTTCCAGTCGGTGTCGCCGAGCGGCTTGCAATGGAATTCGACGTCGATGCCGTACTTTTCGCACAGGCGAAGAAGCAGGTAGCGAGCGATCCAGATCTGGTCGGCGGCACTCTTGGAGCCCTTGCCGAAAACTTGGAATTCCCACTGACCCTTGGCCACTTCGGCGTTGATGCCTTCGTGGTTGATGCCTGCTTCGAGGCAGAGGTCGAGATGCTCTTCGACGATTTCGCGAGCGATCGAACCAACGTTCTTGTAGCCGACGCCAGTGTAGTACGGGCCCTGCGGAGCTGGGTAGCCCTGCTCTGGGAAGCCGAGCGGGCGGCCATCTTCGTAGAAGAAGTATTCCTGCTCGAAGCCGAACCAGGCGCCTTCGTCGTCAAGGATGGTTGCGCGGCTGTTGGACGGATGCGGGGTTACGCCATCCGGCATCATGACTTCGCACATGACCAGCGCGCCGTTGGTGCGGGCAGGGTCAGGGTAGATTGCGACTGGCTTGAGAACGCAGTCAGAGCTGTGGCCTTCGGCCTGCATGGTGGAGGAGCCGTCAAAGCCCCAAAGCGGAAGCTGCTCGAGTGTCGGGAATTCGTCGAATTCCTTGATCTGCGTCTTGCCGCGCAGGTTTGCTACCGGCTTGTAACCATCCAGCCAGATGTACTCGAGTTTGAACTTAGTCATTACGAACCTCTCATGGGTTAAGATGCGAAGCCTTGATTGTTTTCGTCCGGTTACCGGTGGAAAACGCTCTCGCTTTCAAGGGCTGCCGATAGATATGCATGCCGCGTGCCAATTCGCGCCCGTCTCGAATCGACACTTCATTTTTTTCTGCCAACCTTGCTGCCGAACCGGTTGGTACGGCAGAATTCCGTCCTGACGGGCGATGAGGGTTTTTCCCAAATTTTTAGAATTATGAAGGCTTTATGAAGCGAAATCGGCCGATTTTCTGCTGAAACTGTAAGCGAAGGGGTCGTTCTGAATGTTTTTTGACCTGAAAGTGCGAAATTTGAGTGATTAGCTGCATAAAGACTATTCGATTAACGGACGCGCAATCGATGTGATTAAAAAATAGGCTTTGTGATATTTTTTTAAGCGGATGGGGTGAATTTCGGCTTTCAATCGGCTATAGTCCGGAACGAAGCATGGTGCTGAGGTGTTTGACTGGAAGAAAAGAGGCCGTCATGAGAACCGAACCCAATTTTGAAAGTGCCAAGATCTATCAGTTCCCCGTCGGAGGCCGTGCAGGCTACCGAGGCTTTCGCAAGGATGCGTCGGTTCAGTCCATGCAGGCAGAGGCTCCGCGCGTGGACTTCGACAGCTGGTACCATCAAGACGCCATTGCCGAGGACGAGAAGCCCCATAACTGAGGTATCTCGCGTTCTAGCTTAGCCCGTCGGCTGACCTTGCGTCGGCCCTCATGTTTCCATGTGCTGATTTCGCCACCCCACCTACGTCAAACGACGTATACGGTTTCGCGGCACCGAGCCCGATAGTCCCCTCCAGCAGCGGTTCAACATGCCGCTGAGGCCTTCACGGCCCAACACGAAGAGGGGTTCTTCCGATGACTTTCAGCAAGATGCTCACTGGCGCGCTGCTCGGCGCCATTATGTCCACCACTGCATTCCACGGCGCATTTGCCGCTGACGACACGATCAAGATCGGTGTGCTGCACTCGCTCTCCGGCACGATGGCGATTTCGGAAACGACGCTGAAGGACGCCATGCTGATGCTCATCGACGAGCAAAACAAAAAGGGCGGCGTTCTTGGCAAGAAGCTGGAAGCCGTCGTCGTTGATCCGGCCTCCGACTGGCCGCTCTTTGCCGAAAAGGCGCGTCAGCTAATCAACCAGGACAAGGTTGCCGCCGTCTTCGGTTGCTGGACCTCGTCTTCGCGCAAATCCGTTCTGCCGGTTTTCGAAGAGTTGAACTCTATCCTCTTCTACCCTGTGCAGTATGAGGGAGAAGAGTCCTCGCGCAACATCTTCTACACCGGTGCCGCACCGAACCAGCAGGCGATCCCCGCCGTCGATTATCTTGCCAACACCGAAGGCGTCGAGCGCTGGGTTCTGGCTGGTACCGACTATGTCTACCCGCAGACCACCAACAAGATCCTGAAGGCCTACCTGATGTCGAAGGGCGTCAAGGAAGAGGACATCATGATCAACTACACGCCATTCGGTCATTCCGACTGGCAGACGATCGTCTCCGACATCAAGAAGTTCGGCTCTGCCGGCAAGAAGACTGCCGTCGTTTCCACCATCAATGGTGATGCGAACGTTCCCTTCTACAAGGAACTGGCGAACCAGGGCGTGAAGGCTGAAGACATTCCGGTCGTCGCCTTCTCCGTCGGTGAAGAAGAGCTTGCCGGTCTCGATACCACGCCTCTCGTCGGCCATCTTGCCGCCTGGAACTACTTCCAGTCCGTCGATACGCCGGTCAATGCCGAGTTCATCAAGGAATGGCACGCCTTCACCAAGAACGACAAGCGCGTGACCAACGACCCGATGGAAGCCGCCTATATCGGCTTCAACGCCTGGGTGAAGGCCGTCGAGGCTGCCGGCACCACGGATACCGACAAGGTTCTGGACAGCATCATCGGCGTTTCAGTGCCGAACCTGTCTGGCGGTTACGCGACCGTCATGCCGAACCACCACATCACCAAGCCGGTGCTGATCGGTGAAATCCAGTCGGACGGCCAGTTCCAGATCGTCCAGCAGACCGCGCAGGTCGTGGGCGACGAGTGGTCCGATTACCTGCCGGACTCCAAGGACCTGATCTCCGACTGGCGCAAGCCAATGTCCTGCGGCAACTTCAACGTTGCGTCGGGCAAGTGCGGCGGCAAGGGCATGTGATTGGGTGATCCCTCTCGAGGCGCTGATGCGCCTCGACTGGACTCCGGCTCAACTCCGGGGTGAGGGAGACCGGGCAAGCGCCCCACACACTGCCGTCATCCTCGGCCCTCGGATCAAAGTCTGAGGGTGACCCGAGGATCCACTGTTTACACTCACTCTCTCTAGCGTTGCTGGTTTCTGGCAGACGTGATGGATCCTCGGGTCAAGCCCGAGGATGACGTCGAGAGGGAGGGAGGCTCCAAGGGGGACTTGGGACCATGTTTTTCCGACTGTTGGCCGTGATCGGCCTTTTGTTCAGCCTGACGGCTTCGGCCTTTGCCCAGCAGGGCGATGCCAAGCCCTTGATCGATGCACTGGGCAAGGCTGACTTCAAGCAGGCTGAAGCGCTGATCGGGCAGATTGCTGCGACGGGCGATGCACGCGTCGTGCCTGCACTCGAAGCGCTTGCTGCCGGCGAACTCTATGTTCGCAAGGCCGACAGCCTGGTGTTTCTCGTGAAGCCCGCCGGCGACAATCTGACCCTGATCGATCCGGTGACGAGTGAGGCGGTCGGTGAGGCGCCGAAAGCGGCGGTGACGAAGATCAAGGTCAACAATACGCTGCGCCGTGTCACGCGCGCAGCACTCGGCGGTCTAACGCTGCTGAGCCCCGATCGTGGTGTGCGGCTTGCCGCGGCGGACGCCGTGTTGAAAGCGCCGAGCGCCGAGAACCTCGGGCTTCTGGAAGCGGCTCTTGCCAAGGAAACCGACGGCCAAGTTCGCGCACGCATGGAAGAGGCGCGTGCCGTCTCCCTCCTGAATTCCGACCGTGCCGTCGAAGACAAGCGCGGTGCCATCGACACGATCAAGACGATCGGCGGGCGTGATGCGATCAGCATCCTGATGGCCGCATCGTCCTCCGTCGATGCCAGCCTGAAGCCGGACATTGACGCGGCGATCTCGCATATCCAATCCTCGCTGGCGCTATGGGATGCCGCGCAGAATATCTGGTACGGCCTGTCTCTCGGCTCCGTGCTGCTGCTTGCCGCCATCGGCCTTGCCATCACCTTCGGCGTGATGGGGATCATCAACATGGCCCATGGTGAGATGGTGATGATCGGCGCCTATTCCACCTTTATCGTGCAGGACATCATTCGCAGCCACTTCCCTGGACTGTTCGACTGGTCGCTTACCATCGCGCTGCCGGTTGCCTTTATCGTCACCGGATTTGTCGGTCTCATCATCGAGCGCGGCGTAATCCGCTTTCTTTATGGCCGGCCGCTGGAAACGCTGCTGGCCACCTGGGGTATTTCGCTGATCCTCCAGCAGGGCGTGCGCTCCATCTTCGGGCCAACCAACCGCGAGGTCGGTAGCCCAAGCTGGATGTCCGGCTCCTTCAGCGTCGGTTATCTGAATTTCACCTGGAACCGCGTCTGGATCGTCTGTTTCTCGCTGTCGGTGTTCTTCGCTCTGCTTCTGCTTCTGAAGCGTTCGTCCTTCGGCCTGCAGATGCGCGCCGTGACCCAGAACCGGCGCATGGCCTCTTCCATGGGTATCCGTACACCCTGGGTCGATGCCTTCACCTTTGCGCTCGGCTCGGGCGTTGCGGGCCTTGCGGGCGTCGCGCTCAGCCAGATCGACAATGTGTCGCCCAATCTTGGCCAAAGCTACATTATCGACAGCTTCATGGTCGTGGTCTTTGGTGGTGTCGGCAATCTCTGGGGAACGCTGGTCGGCGCGCTGTCGCTTGGTGTTCTCAACAAGTTCCTGGAGCCGACCGTCGGTGCCGTTCTCGGCAAGATCCTCGTGCTCGTCCTCATCATCCTGTTCATCCAGAAGCGGCCACGCGGTCTCTTCGCACTCAAGGGAAGGGCGATCGAAGCATGATTACCGGCTTTCTCCTTCGCGCGCTCGACCGCCGCATCTCGATTGCCATCGGCATCATTCTGGCCGTTGCGCTCATCATTCCGGCGCTGAACCTGCTCTTGCCGCCCAGCAACCCGCTGCATGTGCCGACCTACATGATGTCGATGCTCGGCAAGTATCTGGCTTACGCGCTTCTGGCGCTGGCGCTCGATCTCGTCTGGGGCTATTGCGGCATTCTCTCGCTTGGCCACGGGGCCTTCTTTGCGCTCGGCGGCTATGCCATGGGCATGTATCTGATGCGCCAGATCGGCTCGCGCGGCGTCTATGGCGATCCGGTGCTGCCGGATTTCATGGTCTTCCTTAACTGGAAGGAACTGCCCTGGTTCTGGCACGGCTTCGACATGTTCTGGTTCGCCATGATAATGGTGCTGGTGGTTCCCGGTCTGCTTGCCTTCATCTTCGGCTGGTTCGCCTTCCGCTCGCGCGTCAATGGCGTCTACCTGTCGATCATCACCCAGGCCATGACCTACGCATTGCTGCTCGCCTTCTTCCGCAACGACATGGGCTTTGGCGGCAATAACGGCCTGACAGACTTCAAGGACATTCTCGGCTTTTCCGTGCAGTCGAGCGGCACACGTGCCGTGCTCTTTGCCATGACCGCACTGATGCTGGCGCTGTCCCTGTTGATTGCCTCTGGCATCGTCAACTCCAAGTTCGGCAAGGTGCTGGTTGGGGTGCGCGATGCCGAAAGCCGGGTTCGTTTCCTTGGCTTTCGCGTCGAAAACATCAAGCTTTTCACCTTCGTCGTCTCGGCGATGATGGCGGGTATTGCCGGTGCCCTTTTCGTGCCGCAGGTGGGCATCATCAATCCGGGCGAATTCGCGCCGGCCAACTCGATCGAGGTGGTTGTGTGGACGGCCGTTGGCGGTCGCGGCACGCTGATCGGGCCAATCATCGGCGCGCTGCTGGTCAACGGCGGTAAGAGCTACTTTACCGGCGCCTTTCCCGAGTTCTGGCTCTTTGCGCTGGGCGGCCTCTTCATCGCCGTGACGCTGTTCTTCCCCAAGGGCATTGTCGGCACCATCCAGCACACTATGGCGGGCCGTCGCGGCAAGGGTGCAAAGCCCAAAGACAACCCGGCAAAGCCCGGCAATGACGATGCGGTGGCGCATCAGGCAGCGGAGTGAGGCGGATATGAACACAGTTTCCGATACGAGAGCAAAAAGCCTGCTCTATCTCGACGGCGTTTCCGTTTCCTTCGATGGCTTCCGGGCGCTGAACTCTCTGTCCTTCGTGGTGGAGCCCGGCGAGTTGCGCGCCATTATCGGCCCGAATGGAGCCGGCAAGACGACGATGATGGACATCATCACCGGCAAGACGCGGCCGGACAGCGGCACAGTGCTGTTCGAAGACCAGATCGACCTGACGAAGAAGGACGAGGCGGACATCGCCCAGCTCGGCATCGGCCGGAAATTCCAGAAGCCGACTGTGTTCGAAAGCCATACGGTCTGGGACAATTTGGAACTGGCGCTGAACCGCAAGCGCGGCGTCTTCGCCACGCTGTTCTACCGTCTGACGGCGGAAGACAAGGCGCGCATCGAGGAAATCCTCGCAACTGTGCGCCTCGGCCACCGCCGAGATGATCTTGCGGCCAATCTCTCCCACGGCCAGAAACAGTGGCTGGAAATCGGCATGCTGCTTGCGCAGGAGCCGAAGCTTCTGCTGGTGGATGAACCCGTGGCGGGGATGACGGACGCCGAAACGGCGGAAACGGCGGTGCTGTTGAAGGAAATCGCCAAGACCCGTTCCGTGGTGGTGGTGGAACACGACATGGGCTTCATCCGCGAGCTCGGCGTCAAGGTGACATGCCTTGCCGAAGGCTCCGTGCTGGCCGAGGGATCGATCGATTTCGTTTCGAACGATCCGAAGGTCATTGAGAATTATCTGGGGCGGTGAGGGGATGGCTTCTGGTGTTCAAGGTTGGTGGGTGTTGCCGTGGATCCTCGGGTCAAGCCCGAGGATGACGGAAGAGGGTGAGGTTGCGCTTCAGCAGAACCCACCAACGATGCCTGAGATTGGGGCGTCACATAAGCGCCACCCACTGCCGTCATCCTCGGGCTCGACCCGAGGATCCATGGCCGCGCGCGCCGTTGCCTCATCCAAACTCCTCATACAAATCCCGCCATTCGGGATTAAAATCCTCGATCAGCTTGATCTTCCAATCCCGGTACCACCGCTTCAAACTCTTCTCCCGCTGGATCGCCGTGCCAATGCTGATATGCTCTTCGTACCAGACGAGCCGCGTGCAGCCATAGCGGCTGGTAAAACCCTTCGTCAGACCTTCGCGGTGCTCATAGATGCGCTGCTCAAGATTGGACGTCACGCCGATGTAAAGCGTACCGCGCTTCTGGCTGGCGACAATGTAGACGTAACCGCTCATCGTGGTCGTTCCCGGTTGTGGATCCTCGGGTCACCCTCGGGCTTGACCCGAGGGCCGAGGATGACGGAAGAGGGTAAGGCTACCCTACAGCCAAACCGGCGAACAATGCCTGAGATCGGGGCAACACATAAGTCCCGCCCAATGCCGTCATCCTCGGCCCTCGGGTCAAGCCCGAGGGTGACCCGAGGATCCATATTACAGCCGCAGCCGAAGGTAACACCATGCTAAGCGTCGAAAACATCAATCTTCACTATGGCGCGGCGCAGGCTTTGCGTGGCATCTCGCTGAATGCCGAGATGGGCAAGATCACCTGTGTGCTGGGGCGCAACGGGGTGGGCAAGAGTTCGCTGTTGCGTGCGGTCACCGGGCAGCATGCCATCAGCGGCGGCTCGATTACCTTTGGTGGCGAGAGCCTGAATGGACTTGCGCCCTACCAGCGGGCAAAGCGCGGAGTCGGCTATGTGCCGCAGGGGCGTGAGATATTTCCGCTTCTGACGGTGCAGGAAAATCTGGAGAGCGGTTATGCGCCGCTGCCGCGCAAGGAGCGGTTTATTCCCGACGACATCTTCAGCCTGTTTCCGGTGCTGCAAAGCATGTTGTCACGCCGCGGCGGCGATCTTTCCGGTGGGCAGCAGCAGCAGCTGGCGATCGGCCGGGCGCTCGTAACGCGTCCGAAGATCCTGGTGCTGGATGAGCCGACCGAAGGCATCCAGCCGTCGATCATCAAGGATATCGGCCGGGCCATCAAGTATCTGCGAGATTCCACAGGCATGGCGATCCTGCTTGTCGAGCAATATCTGGATTTCTGCCGCGAGCTTGCCGACTATGTCTACATCATGGATCGCGGCGAGGTGGTGCATCAAGGTGCGGCGGAAACGCTCGACACGCCGGAAGCGCGGCGGCATTTGACAGTATAACTGCTGCGGATTTGCTCACGCCGTAATAAAAACCCCGTGATAAAGTGAACAGCCATGCGCTCAGGCATGGCTTTCATGCAGGTTTTTACGTTTCATTCACCAAAGTCCTGTGTTATTGGCAACATGAATGCTGCATGCAAGACACACCCGAGAGGTCATCTGCACCCCGCGACCGTCGATCCCTTACATTCCGCGAATTTTCCGGCATCTTGTCGGAGAACTGTGCCAATAAAGGCGTGCCGATGAATTTGACTGTTGCTGGCCGGACGTTCCGGCTTCAATTCCCTGCCAAGACATTGTTCGCAGGGTTTGCCATCCTCACAAGCATGAGCGCCGCAGCATCGGCGTCAATGTGCGGTCAGGCTGCGAAGCCCGGTCGGCATGAGTTCTCGCTCATGTCGCAAGGGTCAGAACGCGAGGGCGTCTATTTCGTTCCATCCTCATATGATGGATCGAAGCCGGTGCCGGTGGTTTTCGATTTTCATGGCAGCAACAGCAACCCGAACGGCCAGTTGGATCGCAGTGGCTGGGACAAGGTCGCCGAACGCACGGGCGTCATGGTCGTCGCACTGCAGGGCAGTCTCGATGGCGATCTGCCAGGTACCCATGCCTGGAACGTGCCGGGCGTGACCACCCGCAAAGGCGGGCTGGATGAGGTCTCTTTCATCCGCGATGCGGTTTCCCTGGTGAAGTCGAAGTTCTGCGTCGATGAAGAGCGATTCTATGGCTCCGGCTATTCCGGTGGTGGGCGCATGCTTTCCCAATATCTGTGCAGTGGCAGCAACGATTTTGCCGCGGCTGGCTTCGTCGCCTCGCTTCGCGCGGGCGTTCCGGTGGAAGCCGAAGGCCGCTGGCGGCCGGACATGGCAAGCTGCACGCCAGCCAAGCCCATGTCGATCATCGCCTTTGCCGGCACGAAGGATCCAGCCAATCCCTATCAGGGCGGCGGCAAGCCTTACTGGCAGTATGGCGGCGAGACGGCGCTGAAACGTTGGGCAGAGCTCGATGGCTGCAAGGGTGCCGTCAAAAGCAAGTCTCTCGGCAACTTCACCTTCAATTCCTATGATGTCTGCAAGAGCGGATCGCGCATCCATTCCTATGTGATCGACGCCTGGGATCATGCATGGCCGCGCGCCACGATGAAGTCCGACGTCATTGCCGCTTCTGCCGTTTTGACCCGCAAGCCCGGCAGCGATGTAACGCCGAAGGCGCAGCCTGCGGTGGACCGCAGGACATCCGGTGATGAGAGCGCAAGACAGGTTGATGCAGCCGAAAGAATGTGGGATTTCTTCCAGAATACGGAAGGGCAGATGGTTGTCGACGCAACGTCGAAGACGGATTGCTCTGTGAAAGCGGTTTCCGCATCCGCGAAGCCCTCGGAGACGACGTGCAGCCAGTCCTTGAAAGCATCAGCCAACCCCGTCCGCAACGCGCCCGTGGCCGAGGACGCATTGTAACCAAAGCGCTTGATGGGCGCAGCCGTCTGGATGAATTGTTCCAGGAAGGCTGCGCCAAGATCAGGCTCCCCGATACATTTTCCAATGAGATGGAAGCCATTCTCATCAATTCCTCCGGCGGCTTGACCGGGGGAGACGAGTTGGAATGGCAGGCGCATGCCAAGGCAGGCACCAACCTTGTCGTCACCACGCAGGCCTGCGAAAAGGTCTACAAGGCCGCTGCCGGGACTGCGAATGTCTCCGTTCGTGTCACGGCGGAAGAAAACACCCGGCTGCACTGGCTCCCCCAGGAAACCATCCTTTTCGATCGCGCCTCGCTGACACGCAGGCTGGAGGCCGATCTGCATGCCTCGTCCGAGTTTCTCGCGATGGAAGCGGTGCTGCTTGGGCGTCAGGCCATGGGCGAAGCAATGGAAGAAGGGCTGTTTCGTGACCGCTGGCGCATTCGTCACGGCGGCAAGCTCGTTCACGCGGAAGAGCTTTTTCTCGACGGTCGCATTGCCGATCTGACGCAGCGGTCTTCCGTTCTCGCGGGCCGCGTCGCCTTCGCCACCATCCTTTATATCGGGCCGCTGGCTGAGGCGCTCTTGCCTAAAATCAGAGCGTTTGCCGGAGAAAGCGGCGGCGCCAGCGAATGGCAGGGGAAGCTCGTTGTGCGACTGTCTGCGCAGGACGGTTTCTCCTTGAGAAAAATGCTTTTTCCCATCATTTCGCTCTTGCGCAACGGCGCGCCAGTGCCGAAAGTCTGGAATCTGTGAAGCGGGTGCAGCGCCCCTAAAGCCGGATGACCGTTTGGCCTAAGTGACTGCATCGGCGGGATGATTTTGAGCGTACCTTCCAAGCCCTGAAGGACGCTCGGCTGGAATGGGACGACGATGAACCTTACTCCCCGGGAAAAAGACAAGCTCCTGATCTCCATGGCCGCCATGGTGGCGCGCCGGCGGCTCGAACGCGGCGTCAAGCTCAATTATCCAGAGGCGATCGCGCTGATCACCGACTATGTGGTGGAAGGGGCGCGTGACGGCCGCGCCGTGGCCGAACTGATGGAAGCGGGCGCCCATGTCATCTCGCGCGATCAGGTCATGGAAGGCATCGCCGAGATGATCCACGATGTGCAGGTGGAGGCCACCTTCCCGGACGGCACCAAACTCGTCACCGTGCATGAGCCGATCCGTTAAAGCGCCGCGCGTCCTATTGGACGCACGGCACTTTACTTTTTGAATCGACGCATCGTGCTTTCCGAAAATCGAGTCCGATTTTCGGGACGATGCGGTAAGACCGACAGAATTTGTTTTACGCATTTCCAGGGCAGAATTGCTTACGCGTTTGCTGGATATGCTGAAGGGAGAACTGGGATGATACCAGGTGAGATCATTGCTGCCGAGGGCACGATAGAGCTCAATGCCGGCCAGCCGACCGTGACCATCGAGGTTGCCAATTCCGGCGACCGCCCGGTGCAGGTGGGCAGCCACTATCATTTCTTCGAAACCAATGCCGGGCTGCTCTTCGAGCGCGACAAGGCCCGCGGCATGCGGCTGGATATTCCGGCCGGCACGGCGGTGCGTTTCGAGCCGGGGCAGAAGCGTGAAGTGACGCTGGTGCCGCTTTCCGGCAAGCGCGAGGTGTATGGCTTTCGCCAGCAGGTGATGGGGAAGCTTTGATGGCCTCGCAGTTATATCTGAGCCGCTGTCTCTCGCTCTTTCTGCTTGTCGGCTCCGGCGCCGCCACCGCGGCGTTTGCCCAGGACAAAAAGGTCAATTGCACCGACCCTCAGACGCAGATGGAGATGACCCAGTGCGCCGGGGAAGACTACGACAAGGCCGACAAGGACTTGAATGTCGAGTACCAGAAGCTTCGCAAGCTTTTGGGCGAGCGCGACAAGGCGGCTGATGAGAATGGCAAGGGCGCGGTCGACGCGCTGGTTGCCGCGCAGCGCGCCTGGGTCGCCTACCGCGATGCCAATTGCAACCTTGCGGGATTTCAGGCGCGTGGCGGGTCGATGGAGCCGCAGCTTGTCGCCTCTTGCCTTGCGCAGATGAGCCGCGATCGGACGCAGGAGTTAAAGACGCTTTCCGCACAGTTCTGGTAGCCCGGATCTGTCAAGACACGTCACGATGTCAAGGCGGATGCCGCCTTGGTCTTTATCAAAACAATCGCCTTCTCCGCCTCTGAGGGAGCCAGACCGCCCATGTCCTACAAGATTTCCCGCACCGCCTATGCCAGCATGTTCGGCCCGACCACCGGCGACAAGGTGCGCTTGGCCGATACGGAGCTGTTCATCGAAATCGAAAAGGATTTCACCACCTATGGCGAAGAGGTGAAGTTCGGCGGTGGCAAGGTCATTCGTGACGGCATGGGGCAGAGCCAGGCGACCCGTGCGGAGGGTGCGGTCGATACCGTCATCACCAATGCGGTGATCGTCGATCATTCGGGCATCTACAAGGCCGATGTCGGCCTGAAGGACGGGCGCATTCACGCGATCGGCAAGGCGGGCAATCCGGATACGCAGCCGGGCGTGACGATCATCGTTGGCCCTTCGACCGAAGCCATTGCGGGTGAGGGCAAGATCCTGACCGCCGGCGGTATGGACGCTCATATCCACTACATCTGCCCGCAGCAGATCGAAGAAGCGCTGATGAGCGGCGTGACCTGCATGCTGGGCGGCGGTTCGGGCCCTGCGCATGGAACGCTTGCCACCACCTGCACCGGCGCATGGCATATCGAACGGATGATCGAAAGCTTCGACGGGTTTCCGATGAATCTGGCACTTGCCGGCAAGGGCAATGCCTCGCTGCCGAAGCCGCTGGAAGAAATGATCCTGGCAGGCGCCTCCTCGCTGAAGCTGCATGAGGATTGGGGCACGACCCCGGCTGCCATCGACAACTGCCTGACGGTGGCCGACGCCTTCGACGTACAGGTGATGATCCATACCGATACGCTGAACGAAAGCGGCTTCGTGGAAGACACTGTGGCCGCCATCAAGGGCCGCACCATCCATGCCTTCCATACGGAAGGGGCAGGTGGCGGTCACGCGCCGGATATTATCAAGATCTGCGGCAACCCCAACGTCATTCCGTCCTCCACCAACCCGACGCGGCCCTATACGGTCAATACGCTGGCGGAGCATCTGGATATGCTGATGGTCTGCCACCATCTGTCGCCATCCATTCCTGAAGACATTGCTTTTGCCGAAAGCCGTATCCGCAAGGAGACCATCGCGGCGGAAGATATTTTGCACGATATCGGCGCCTTCTCGATCATCTCCTCCGACAGCCAGGCCATGGGTCGCGTCGGCGAAGTGGCGATCCGCACCTGGCAGACGGCCGACAAGATGAAGCGTCAGCGCGGCCGCCTGAAGGATGAAAAGGGCGAGAACGACAATTTCCGCGTTCGTCGTTACATTGCCAAATACACGATCAATCCGGCAATCGCCCATGGTGTGAGCCACGAGATCGGTTCGGTCGAAGTCGGCAAACGCGCCGACCTCGTGCTGTGGTCTCCGGCCTTCTTTGGCGTAAAGCCGGAAATGGTGCTGCTCGGCGGTTCGATTGCGGCGGCACCCATGGGCGACCCGAACGCCTCCATTCCCACGCCGCAGCCGATGCATTACCGCCCGATGTTTGCGGCTTACGGCAAGCTGCGCACCAACTCCTCTGTCACCTTCGTCTCGCAGGCCTCACTCGATGGCGGGTTGGCACAGCGTCTCGGTGTGGCGAAAAAGCTGGTGGCGGTGAAGAATGTCCGTGGCGGTATCTCGAAGGCCTCGATGATCCACAACACGCTGACCCCGCATATCGAGGTGGACCCGGAGACCTACGAGGTGCGCGCAGATGGCGAGTTGCTGACCTGCGAACCGGCGACAGTTCTGCCCATGGCGCAGCGCTACTTCCTGTTTTGATATCGGGCTTTTTGAAACGGCCCGCATAACTGCGCGATCGTCGCCTTAGCGCCGTCTCCGCTCCGTCGGCGGATCGGCGAGGGGCGCACGCGTTTGAAATGATGCGTTGTGCTTTTGCGATACTGACGTCAGTTACGAGAACTGGTCTACCTCCAAAAATGAAGCGGGCGCCGTCCAAAGACGGCGCCCGCTTCATTTTGTTATCGGTCGCAGACCCCTGGTGAGGGTCTTTTAGTCTTCGATGATCTCGCTCTGCTTGCTGGTATCGCGCATGAAGAGGTAGACGACCAGCGACACGCCGATCATGGCGGTGACGTACCAGTAGAAGCCCTGTTCCCAGCCGGCGCTCTTGAAGCGCAGTGCGACGAACTCAGCCGTGCCGCCGAAGAGCGTGTTGGCGAGCGCGTAAGGGAGAGCAACGCCGAGTGCGCGGATATGGGCGGGGAAGAGCTCCGCTTTGACCACCGCATTGATCGAAGTGTAGCCCGTCACGATGACGAGGGCGGCCATGACCAGCAGTCCGGCGGTGAGCGGGTCCTTCGTCTGTTCCAGAGCCGAGAAGATCGGATAGGTGCAGAGTACGCCAAGCACACCGAAGGCGATCATCAGCGGCTTGCGGCCGATCTTGTCGGACAATCCGCCCGCGATTGGCTGCAGGAGCATGAAGATGAAGAGCGTGACGGCATTGATCTCGCTGGCAACCTCGCGGGAAAAGCCGGAGGTGTTGACGAGGAATTTCTGCATGTAGATCGAGTAGGCGTAGAAGGCCAAGGTGCCGCCTGCGGTCAGCAGCATGACGAGAGCTGTCTCTTTCGGATGCTTGGTCAGAAGCTGCCAGAAGCCAGACTTCGGCTTGCCTTCAGCCTTGGCATTCTTGAAGCTTTCGGTTTCTGCAAGGCCACGACGCAGCCAGAAGACCACGACGGCCAGTGCCGCACCGACAAAGAACGGGATGCGCCAGCCCCAGGCATTCAGATCTTCCGTGGTCATGACGTTTTGCAGAATGATGAGTACGGCAATGGCCAGTAGCTGGCCCGAGATCAGCGTCACATACTGGAAGGACGAGAAGAAGCCGCGGCGTTCCTTGCCGGCCATCTCGGAAAGATAGGTGGCGGACGCACCATATTCGCCGCCGACGGAAAGACCCTGCAACAGGCGGGCGATGACGAGAAGTGTGGGCGCGGCTACGCCGATCGTGTTGTAGTCGGGCGTCAGCGCAATGATGAGCGAGCCCAAGCACATGAGGGTGACCGAAAGCGCCAGACCGGACTTGCGGCCATGACGGTCGGCATAAAGGCCCATGATCCATGCGCCGACAGGGCGCATCACGAAGCCGACGGCGAAGACGGCTGCGGAATTGAGAAGCTGTGCGGTCTGATCGCCTGCGGGAAAGAAGTGCGGTGCGAAGTAAAGCGCAAAGGCGGCATAGACATACCAGTCGAACCATTCGACGAGGTTGCCCGTCGAGCCGCCGATAATCGATTTCAGGCGATGCTTGCGGTCCGCCGACTGCGCGGCTCTTCCCTGGGTGACAGTATTTCCGGTCTCGATCAACACACTCAGACCCTCCCTTGGTCAAGTTTTACAAAGACGCCCAGTGCCTTCTTCCAGGCAGGGCCAAGATCGTGACGCGCGGCTTGGGGCTTGGGTCTTCCCTTAGAGCGACCAGCGATTGTCCCGCTCAAAGCGTAGTTGCTGATCAGCACATGGCCGTTGATTTTTAGCTGTTGGGCCATCCTCCCGACGGCGCGTCCTCTTCATGCAATCTGCGGGAGGGGCGGTCGACGTGTGAAGGTTTTGTTGCGCTTTGGTCAAGATATTGAATTTTATTATTTTTCCCGAAATTGTCTTCGGGCTACGGATAAAATTTGTGCTGATTTTTGCATAGCATTCTGATAGATTGTGCAATATCCTGCACAGATGTCAGTGAAACCTCGTCTGCAAATCGTCGTGCTGGTGCTGCTCGTCCTGGCCGCTATCGCTCTCGTCTGGAGCGGAGCGTCACTCTGGTCGCGTCGGCAAGCGGCGCAGCAACTGGCCGGAGAGGCCGAGTTGCTGGTGCGCCAGCACAGCCTGTTGATTGACAGCGAACTTGCCCGTTTTCGGCTCATGCCGATCGTTCTGGGCGAATATGGCGATCTGGTCGATGTTCTCTCGACCAGGAATGCTCAGACGGCAGCGCGGCTCAGCGAAAAGTTTGGCTCTCTCGTGCGAGAGACCGGAGCCTCCTATATCTACCTGATCAATCGAAACGGCGTTGCCGTTGCGGCCTCCAATGCCAGCGATGACAGCAGCTTCGTCGGGCAGGATTTCGGCTTCCGGCCGTATTTCTCCGGCGCCATGCGCGACGGGAAGGCGGAGTATTATGGTGCCGGCTTACTCACCCGTCAGGCGGGATTGTTTCTGGCGCGGCGCGTCGGCCAAAACGACGCGGCATCCGGCGTCGTCGTCGTCAAATACGAGTTCGGTGCGCTTTCCTCCATCTGGGCCGGTGATCCGGGACGCACGCTGATCGTCGATGCCAACGGCATCATTCTGGCGGCACCTGACAAGGACCAGATTTTGACAACGCTGGCGCCTCTCCCAACCGCCGTTCGTCAGCGCATCGATGCGATCAGCCAGTATGGCGATGCAAAGTTGGAGCCGGGCAACTATCGGTTTGCCGGTCCGGATCATATCGAGACGGCTGAGGGCGCTGACATGGTCTATGCCGCACTTCCCATTGTCGGAACGGATCTTCGCATCCTGCATCTTCTCAACACGCGGCAGGCGCGTCTCGCCGCGGACCGGCGAGCGACGTTTGCCACGCTTGCCATCCTGCCGCTTCTGCTTCTCGCCGGTTTCGCCGTCTGGTGGCAGGCCAATCGCACCGCAAGGCGCGCTGCGGAGCGGCGTAGCCTGGAGGCGGCGGTTGCTGAAAGAACGGCGCAGCTGCGTGAAGAAATGGGCCATCGGGCCATTGCCGATCAGCGTTATCGGGAGGCGCGCGAGGAACTGGCGCAGGCCAATCGGCTCGCCTCCGTCGGCTCCATTACCGCTGGACTCATGCATGAAATCAATCAGCCGGTTGCCACCATTCGCACCCTTTCGGAAAATGCGCTCCACCATCTTGCCGCCAGTCGTAGCGAACGTGTTCGCGACAGCCTCGGCACGATGATTGCGATGACGGAGCGGATCGGCACGCTGACGCAGGAAATGCGCGGCTTTGCCCGCAAGGGGGAGGGGCAGATCGGCGAAGAGCCCCTGGATGAGATGATCGCGGGCGCCATGCTGTTGATGGAAGACCGGATCCGCAAGGCGGGCATTCGCCTGACCTTGCCGCCAGGCGGTCAGCCAACTGTGCTGGGCAAGCGTGTGCCGCTCGAACAGGTTGTCGTCAATCTGCTGCAGAACGCCATGGATGCGCTGGAGGGACATCCCGATCCAGAGATTGCGATCACGGTGGAGCGTGAAGGGGGCATGGTTTGCCTGACAGTTGCCGATAACGGCCCCGGCATCGATCCGCAGCTTGGCAAGCAAGTCTTCGAGCCCTTCGTTACCGGCAAGCCCAATGGGCTTGGGCTTGGTCTCGGCATTGCTCAGGACATCATGAAGGATCTCGGGGGTTCTCTGACTATCACGGCGTCGGCGCTCGGGGGCGCGGCCTTTACTGTGACCATGAGGGCGGCATGACGCAGAACGCACCGGAGAAGATCCTGCTCGTCGAAGACAACCTTGCCTTTCGCGCAGCATTGGCGGACAGCTTCGCCATCGCCGGGCTGGAGGTGGAGGTGCATGACGATGGGAAATCGGCGCTCGCCAGCCTCTCCACGACGTTGCCCGGTGTCGTCGTCACCGATCTTCGCATGCCGCGGCTGGATGGCAACGACCTGTTCGATGCGATTCTGGCGCGAGACCGGGAATTGCCGGTCATCCTGATGACGGGCCACGGCGATATCGCCATGGCGGTGGCTGCCCTGAAGCGTGGCGCGTTCGACTTCGTGGCAAAGCCGTTCATGACGGACCATTTGATCGCCTCAGTCCGGCGGGCGCTCGAAACCCGCCGCCTCGTCGTCGACAATCGGCGGCTTCGCCAGGCGGCACTGGAGGCGGAACTGACATCGCCGCTGCTTGGCCAGACACCGGCGATGGTGCAGTTGCGGGACCTGGTCGAACGGGTCGCGCCAACCGACGTCAATGTTCTGATCGAAGGCGAGACTGGCACCGGCAAGGAGCTGATTGCCAGACTGTTGCACCAGGGAAGCGCGCGACGTGCGCGCCCCTTCATCCGCGTCGATTGCGCGTCGATCTCCGATGCGATGGTTGACGAAACGCTGTTCGGGACGCGCCTGCGTCGTGGGCTGATTGCCGAGTCCCAGCGCGGAACGCTGTTTCTGGATGGGGCGGAGACCATGTCTGCCCTGATGCAGGGCCGGATGCTGGGCGTGGCGGAAAGCCGCGAAATGCCCAATCCCAGTGGCGGGACGATGCCCGTGGATATCCGGATCATCACCACCCTGACACGCAAACACCTTGCCGGTGATGACGAAAGGGCGGGCTTCCGCAAGGACCTGTTGTATCACCTCGAGACCGTGCGCATCGGTGTGCCGCCTCTGCGCCAGCGGCAGGGGGATATCGCCATCCTCTTCCACGTGTTTTTAGAGGACGCGGCGCGTCGGCATGGGCTTCCCAGCCCGCAGATCGATGGCGAGATCGAGGCGTTTCTGCTCAGCAACGAATGGCCAGGTAATGTCCGTGAATTGCGCAACTATGCAACGCAGATCGCGCTTGGCCTTGCGTCACCGCGCCACGGACTGTCAACGAGGTTGGGCCTGGTGGAGCAGATGGATGCTTTCGAAACAAGCGTTCTCACCCAGGCACTTCAAAACCATGGCGGTGACGCTACGGCTGTTGCGGAAGCGTTGAAACTTCCACGACGCAGCCTGTATGCGCGTTTGCAGCGTCTGGGCATCTCCCCATCCTCTTTCCGCAAGCCTCGGGAGGAGAGCTAGGATCTGTCTCTTTTCGTCTCGCTGAGAGCATGCCGCGGAAAGCCCTAGGACGCTGTCATGCGGAAATCTGGGGATAACGACACCAAAGCAGAACTGGGGCCGCGTGCGGCAAAGCGGAGGCGCCCGACAGCATTTTCATGAGAATTCTGCGGATCATTCCTGCCGTTTCGCCGTTCATGCCCGTGGGGAATGACAAGCTTAAGGTCATCCTTGTTTAAGCACATATGCGATTAATTTCACCACGAGCGCATACGCATAAAACTAGCTTAAACTTTTACTTGTTCTATTGAAGATGTCGCAACCTTTTCTGCTTATCGGTTGCCTTATGGAGGTAAGAGGCTGATGGCTGACGGGTTCGCAAAGTTTATCTCGCTCGATATGAGCCTCAGCGATCAAGGCCGGGGCCAGACGCTGCGAAGCTTTGCGATGAAAATGGTGTTCATCTCCATATCCTTGTCCATCGTGATCAGTCTGGCCGTCATTTTGATCGGTTCGGCGCTGGGGCTTCTTCCCGTTCCGCTTGCGGAGGCTGTTTCCTACAGTATCGCCATGGGCTGGATCGTCGGCGGCCTGGTGGCCGGAATTCTCTGCACGGTTCTTGCCAAGGCGATCCTTCAGTTGCGGGAATCGCAGGCGGAGTTTGAGCGGCTGAGCCGCACCGATACGCTCTCGGGCCTTGCCAATCGCCGCGCCTTCAACCAGGCGTTCGAAGACATTCAGAACAACGCCTCGCTTGCGATCTTCGATCTCGACCGCTTCAAGTCGATCAATGACAATTTCGGCCACAGCGCCGGCGATCTGGTGATCAAGCGTGTCGCCCGGGCAATCGAGGATGTGTTCGGCGATTTCCACTGTGTCGCAAGGCTCGGCGGCGAAGAGTTCGGCGTGATCGTCTGTGGCGGCGAGCGCAAGGATCGCGTCGCGCTGATCGAAATGGCGCGGGTCCGCGTGGCCTGTCTTTCCGTCAATTTCGAAGGCAATCTGCTGCAGACGACGGTTTCCGTCGGCATTGCCGAGATCGAGCCATCGCGATCGAAACACGATACTTTCGCCTTGGCCGACAAGGCGCTCTATATCGCCAAGGCCGCCGGGCGCAATCGCCTTTGCCATAGCGATGGATTTGCCCGCGTGGAGCGTAACGAGACAGTTGGCATGGCGCTCCAGGCGGCCTCCTGAGCCGAAGTGAACGCGGTGCTGCCGTCACTCCATGAGGCGCATTTGTGCTTGCTATACGCTTGAGATTTTGAATCCACGCATCGTGCATCTGCGAAAATCAGTTCCGATTTTCGGGCCGATGCTGTAGCGGCTTGCAATCCCCCATCCCATCCGGCAAGACTCATCGCTTGAAGCAATACAGTCAGGCCGGACAACTCCATGTTACGTGTTCAATCCTATCTCCCCGCAGGCACACACGCCGATGAGCCGAGCGGCTATGTCACCCTTGCCCATGACCAGAGACATTTGAGACGCAAGTTGTTGCATCTCCAGAATGACGAGATGGTCATGCTGGACTTGAAGGAGGCGGTGCTGTTTGCCCATGGCGATCTGCTGGTCGTCGAAAACGGCGATCTGGTGGAGGTGCGCGCAGCCAATGAGAAGCTGTTCGAGATCTCCGCAAAGAGCCCGCTGCATCTGATCGAGCTTGCATGGCATCTCGGCAACCGCCACCTCTCGGCCCAGATCGAGGAGGATCGCATTCTCATCCTGCGCGATCACGTCATCCGCGCCATGCTTGAGGGTCTGGGTGCAAAGGTGCGGGATGTGGAAGAACCCTTCCAACCGGCGCGCGGCGCCTATCACGCGCATGGTGGGCATTCGCATGGCAGCCATTCTCATGGCGATCACGGGCATGGCGATCATGGACACGGCAACCACGGCCACCACCATCACGATTGACGCATGATGCCGAAACGCAATGTGGATAGCCTGCTCAGACTGCTGGCCTGGATGTCGCCTGCCTTTCCGGTGGGTGCCTTTTCCTATTCCGGTGGCCTTGAGAGCGCTGTTGCGGACCGCCGCATTTCCGATGCTGAAAGTCTCAGCGACTGGATTGGGCTTTCGCTCCAGCGTGGAACGTTGTGGAACGATGCGGTGATGGTGTGCCAGGCCTGGAACGGCTTTGCCGACGACGCCATGCTGGACGAGGTCTCCGAACTGTCGCGGGCTCTTGCGGGTTCGGCGGAGCGCTATCGCGAGACGGTTCTCCTGGGCGATGCCTTTGTGGAGGCTACACGCGCCTGGCCGTCCCCAGTCTTCGACTGGCTACCAGCCGCGCCGACCTATCCGGTTGCGGTGGGTGCAGTTGCCGCCGCGCATGACATTGCGCTGGAGGATATTCTCGCCGCCTATCTGCATTCCGGCCTGTCGCAACTGATTTCCGCAGGCATCCGTCTTGGTGTCGCGGGGCAGAAGGACGGTGTTGCCATCCTGGCAAGGCTGGAGGGGGCGGTGGGAAAGGTTGCAAGCCGCGCCTCTACTGCCACGCTCGATGATCTGGGATCTGCCACCATCATTGCCGATACGGCGCCCATGCGTCATGAGGTGCAGGGCACGCGGCTCTTCCGCTCCTGACTGCCTCCTTTACTTTGGTGTTGATGAGGCAGGCGTGAGGCCGCTATGGTCGGCAAAACACATCCAGAAGGGAAGCAGGTATGAAATCGGGAAATGGGCCGCTCAGAGTTGGTATCGGCGGACCTGTCGGTTCCGGCAAGACGGCATTGACGGAAAAGCTGTGCAAGGCGATGAGCTCTGAATTCTCCGTCGCCGTCGTCACCAATGACATCTACACCAAGGAAGATGCCGAAGCGCTGGTGCGCATGCAGGCGTTGCCATCGGAGCGCATCGTCGGCGTGGAAACCGGCGGCTGCCCGCACACGGCGATCCGTGAAGATGCGACGATCAATCTTCAAGCGATTGCCGGTTTGAACGAGCGCTTCCCCGATCTCGACGTGGTCTTCATCGAATCGGGCGGCGACAATCTCGCGGCCACCTTCTCTCCCGATCTGGCGGACATCACCATCTATGTCATCTCCGTCTGCCAGGGCGAGGAAATCCCGCGCAAGGGCGGGCCAGGCATCACCCGCTCCGACCTTCTGGTGATCAACAAGAAGGATCTGGCACCTTATGTCGGTGCCGATCTTGAGGTAATGGACAGCGATGCCACCCGGATGCGCAAGGACATGCCATTCTTCTTCACCGATATGAAGCGCGGCGAAGGCATCGACCGCATCGTCGGCTTTCTGAAGCAGCAGGGCGGCTTGTAAAAAGATTAGCCTGTGGAAGGCCGGTCCGCTTTGACACGTCCACAGGCTCGATCCGGGTCATAGCCTGTTCAGCGCCGCCGGGTCTTTGATGTGGATGACGCGTCCGCGCACGCTGACGCCGCAGCTTTTCAGGGTGGAAAAGGCGCGGGATAGCGCTTCTGGTGCAAGGCCGAGCTTGCCCGCCAGCACGCTTTTCTGGAACGGCAGGCGCAGCGAATATGAGCCATTGTCCATCGGTGCCTGTGTGGCCAGGTAATGCGCCACGCGTTGAGGCGCTGTCTGCAGCCTATCATTGGCGACGCAGTCCATGACTTTCAGATTGTTCTTCGACAGGGTTTCGATCATGGCACGCGCCACCGTCGGATCCGCCTCGAGCATCGCCCTGATGCGCGACAGTTCCAGCCTTGCCAGCAGGCAGCATTCGGTGGTCTGGGCGCTGTAGCGGTGGTTTCCGGTCTCGAAGATCATGCAATCATTGAAGGTTTCGCCTGGACTGCAGATGCGGATATCGGCCTCGCGCCCGTCGCGACTGGTGCGAAACAGGCGCACATGGCCGTTCAATACGTAATAGAGATACTCCGCCGCGCTCGACTCGGTGAAGAGCACATGACGGGAGGGTAGCGTCAAAAGTGACGCGGCATCGATGACCGACCGCGCTGATGTCTCGCTCATGGGAGAGAGAAGGTCACTGCGAATGAGAAGGGCTTTGTCCCTGTTGGTCAGTTTCTCGATCTTGCTCACGCTCGTCCCCCGGAACCATATCATCCGCGCGCCCGTCTCGTCAGGTCGATTGGGAGAGGCGCGAACCTTCGGCCATGGATGTTGTCATGGGGGAGAGGATAGCCGGTTCTGCAGAGCTCAAATTGATTTCGATCAAACTTTGATGAAATTTGAGGAGCGTATTTCTTCGAAGCGATACTGCTTGCTGCGTAGATGAAGCCGTCGAAAAAGGATCGACGTTTTACCTTTTTAATCCACGTATCGTGCTTTCCGAAAATCGAGTTCGATTTTCGGGCCGATGCTGTAGTGGGATCGTCGATCCAAGAGCTATGCTTGTCACGACTTGTGGATGGCCGGATCAAGTCCGACCATGACGACGGAGAGGTCTCATTTCCCATTATAGACGAGAACGCCGGGCACATGGCCCGGCGTCTCTGGTTCGATTCAACTGCGTTGCGGCTACTCAGCCGCGAGAGGCGGAAGTCGAAGCACGTTGTCGGATTTGCCGCTGCGGCTATCCTTCGGCGCGTTCTTCTCCACCGCTGCGATACGCTCTTCCATGGAAGCGATCGCCTCGCTGTTTTCCCGCGCGACGTTCGACAGTTCTTCCGATGACAGGATCGGATGCTCTTCTTCCTTCTTGCCGATGAAGCGGCCGAAGAGGTGAGAGAGCAGGCGCGAGAGGTCGTCCATGATCAGGAAGAAGGCCGGAACGACGATCAGAGACAGAACCGTCGAGACGATGATGCCACCGATCACGGCGATTGCCATCGGCGCGCGGAATGAGCCGCCTTCGCCGACGCCGAGTGCGGATGGCAGCATGCCGGCCGACATGGCGATCGAGGTCATGATGATCGGACGGGCGCGCTTGCGGCCGGCCTCGACCATGGCTTGGACGCGTTCCATGCCGTGGCGGCGCATCTCGATGGCGAAATCAACGAGCAGAATGGCGTTCTTTGTAACGATGCCCATCAGCATCAGAATGCCGATCAGAACCGGCATGGAGAGCGCGTTCTGCGTGACGATCAGCGCCACTGCCACACCACCGATCGCAAGCGGCAGCGAGAAGAGAATGGTGAAGGGCTGGATGACGTCCTTGAAGAGCAGGATAAGAACGACGAGCACCAGCAACAGGCCGAGCAGCATGGCGTTGACGAAGCCTTGCTGCATTTCACCCTGCACCTTGGCGTCGCCGCTTTCCGCAAGGCGAACCGTTGGCGGAAGCTTCGTTTCTTCGACGATCCGTTTGAACTCATTCGTCGAGGTATCGAGTGCCGTGCCGAAGGGGACGTCGGAGCCGATGGCGACAACGCGGTTGCGGTCGTTGCGCTTGATGGAGCTCGGGCCTTCCGAATAGTCGATATCGGCGACACTATAGAGCGGCACGGTTGCGCCCGACGCAGTCTTGATCTTCAGCGCGCGGATGGCGGCCAGATCGCGCCGCACATCGAGCGAGGTCTGGACGCGGATCGGGATCTGCCGGTCATCCAGCGAAATCTTCGTCAGCTGCGCATCGATATCGCCGATGGTGGCAACGCGCACTGTTTGCGAAATCTGCTGCGGCGTGATGCCGAGGCGGGCGATTTCATCCTTGCGCGGGCGGATCTGCAGTTCGGGACGTGGCAAGGCACCTTCCGAGCTGACATTGGCGAGGATCGGCGAGGCACGCAGGCGCGATTCCAGAATGCCGACGGCCTGGTTCAGGTCCTCTTCACTGGACGAGAGGAAGTTGAATGCGAGTTCGCGTTCTGCGCGGTCGTTGAGCTTGATGATGCGCACATCCGGGATGTCGTGAACGCTGGCGAAGATGTCGCGCTCCACATCCCATTGTGGCCGGGTTCTGCCATTTTCTTCGATCTTTGGCAGATGAGGACCGATCAGCGGAATGGAGCCGAAACCACGGTTGACGATGGTCTTCAGCAGCGAGTGGTCGATCTTTTTCAAGATGACACGCACTGTCGCGCGGCGCAGTTCCAGATCACCCTTGGGGGACGCGCCGCCGAGGATGAAGACGCTTTCCACGCCGTCGATGCCCTTGATGGCGTCATTGATCTTGGCGGTCGTGGCGTCGGTCTCGTCGAGCGTCGCATTGGGCGGAAGCTCGATCGACAGCACGACGCGCGAGGAGTCATCCGGCGGCAGGAAGCTGCCGGGTACCTGGGCAAGCAGCATCAACGAGGCGACGAGGAAGCCGATCGCGCCGAGCAGGGTGAGATAACGCGCCCACCATTTGCGGGTCGTGCCCGTCACCATGCGCGTATAGGCCTTCATCAGGCGACCGTCATTATCGTGATGATCATCGACGGCATCGTCGGCACGCATCAAATAGGCGGCCATCAGCGGCGTGATCAGACGCGCCACCATCAGCGAGAAGAAGACGGAGAAGGCGACGGTCAGGCCGAACTGGATGAAGTACTGGCCGGGAATGCCGGGCATGAAGGAGACAGGGACGAACACCGCGATGATGGTGAAGCTGGTGGCGATCACCGCGAGGCCGATTTCATCGGCAGCTTCGAGCGCTGCGCGATAGGGTGTCTTGCCCATTTTGATGTGTCGCGAGATGTTCTCCACCTCCACGATCGCATCATCGACGAGAATTCCGGTTGCCAGCGTCAGCGCCAGGAAGCTGACAAGGTTCAGCGAGAAGCCGAGTAGGTCCATCACCCAGAAGGTGGGGATGGCGGACAGCGGCAGCGCGACGGCCGCAATCAGCGTGGCGCGCCAGTTGCGCAGGAAGAGCAGCACGACGATGACGGCGAGGATCGAGCCTTCCATCAGCGTGTGAAGGGCTGCTTCATAGTTTCCATAGGTGAAGTAGACCGAGTCATCCACCATCTGGATGGCGACATCCGGATGGTCTGTGCGCACCTTGTCGAGGTTCTGCGCCACGGTTTCGGACACCGTCACTTCGCTGGCACCCTTTGCGCGGAAGACGGCGAAGGTGACGGCGGGATTGCCATTGAAGCGCGAGAAGGACTTCGGCTCCTCATACGTATCGGTCACTCTTCCGAGTTCCGACAGCTTGACGAAGTTGCCGTTCGGTAGCGCGATCGTCGTATTGGAAAGTTCCGCCACGTTGCGGGCGTCGCCGAGCGTGCGGATCGTCTGTTCGTTCCCGCCGACCTGACCACGGCCGGAGCCCAGATCGATGTTGGTACCGCGCAGCTGGTTGTTCACCTCGGCTGCGGTAATGCCGTAAGCATCGAGCTTCGACGGGTTGAGCGACACACGCACTTCGCGGTCAGCACCGCCGTAGCGGTCGATCTTGCCGACGCCCGGCTGGCCCTGGAGTGCGCGCTTGATGGTGTCATCCACGAACCAGGAGAGTTCTTCGAGCGTCATGTTCGGCGAGGAGACCGCAAAGGTCTGGATCGCCTGACCTTCAACGTCGATCTTGCTGACGACAGGCTCTTCGATGCCGGCGGGCAGATTGGAGCGGATCTTGTCGATCGCATCCTTGGTGTCCTGTACGGCCTCTTCGGTCGGCTTTTCGATGCGGAAGAGAACGGTCGTCAGCGACTGACCGTCGGTCACGGTGGATTGGATTTCATCGATGCCGCTGATCGAGGCGACGGCATCTTCCACTTCCTTCGTCACCTGCGCTTCGAGTTCGGAAGGCGAGGCGCCGCTCTGCGTGACCGTGATGGCGACGACGGGAACGTCGATATTGGGGAAGCGGGTGATCGGAAGGTCGTAGAATGCCTTGATGCCAAGGAAGAGCAGCAGCGCGAAGGCAAGCAGCGGCGCAATCGGATTGCGGATGGACCATGCAGAAAAGTTCATGGTTGTGCCTTCGCTTTAGTTCGAGGCCGCGGCAGCAGCCGGAACCGGGTTGATCTTGTCACCGTCGCGGACGAAAGCGCCTGCCTTCTCCACGACCTTGTCGCCCTGCGACAGGCCTTGCTTGATTTCCACAAAGCCGGAATCCTGAATGCCGGTTTCGATCTTCACCTGCCTGATGACGCCGTTTTCGACCTTGCGTGAGGTGGAGCCGTCACGCCCCGAGGTCACAGCCGACAGGGGGAGGGCCAGCGCATTGGCGGAAGCAACGACGATCTCGGCATTGGCATACATGCCGGCGCGCGCCGGGCTATTGGCTGGAAGCACGATATGGACTGCGCCGAGGCGCGTGGTCGGATCGACCGTGGGAGAGACGATGCGCACCGTGCCCTCGATCTTCTGGTTGCCGCCGGCGACGGTAAGGCGCGCCTTCTGGCCGACTTCGACCTTTTGAATATCGGTCTCCGACAGGTCGGCGACAAGCTCGATCGCGCCATCCCGGATGATGGTGAAGAGGGGGTTGCCCGACCCGCTGGCAATGGCGCCGATGCGGGCATTCTTGGCGGAAATGACGCCGGCGACGGGCGTCTTGACGCCGGTGCGGGCGAGCTTCAGATCGATATCCTCGATCTGCGCATCCACCACCTTGATATCGGCTTCACCGACAGTCACGGTCTGCCTGGCTGCCTCGAGGCGCGCCTTGGCGACATCTGCCGCCGCTGCCGTCTGTTCCACCTGGGATACGGAGCCGGAGCCGGACTGGCCAAGGCGGGCGGCGCGATCCTTCTGGCGCACGGCGTCATCCAGATTGGCCTGGGCTTCGATCACCTGCGCCTTGCTCTGGGCAACGCCTGCCTCGGCTTTCGCCCGGTTGGCTTCCAGCTGGCTCTTTTGCAAAAGCAGGCTGTCGCGGGAAAGCTCGGCGAGAACCGCACCCGCCTCCACCTTGTCGCCCACATCGACATTGAGCTTGTCGAGGGCAAGACCCTCCACCTGCGGCTGGACATAAATCTCATCCACCGGGCGAATGGTGCCGGTGGCAATCACGCGGTCCACCAGATCGCGCTTTGCCACCTCCGTCACCACGATGGCGGGCAGGTTGTTGCGGTTTGCCTGTACGGGTTCACCTTCTGCCTGAGCCACTGTCTGAAGAGTGGAGCCGAGAAGAAGAAGGGCAGTAAAACCTGCAATCGGTGCGATGCGCTGCATATATTTGTCCGTCCACAGTGGGTCGCGCGATGATCATGCGCCGTCGTCGGCGCCAATCATCTTCGGCGAGAAGTGCATGCGATATTCATTAGACTCTTCTACGATATCAGCCTCCATCCGGTTTACCTGACCGCGATGTCTGCGATATTACGCAAGCGTGTCCCATTCCCCTAATGCACGCTTTGTAAAAGCTCTGGTGAAAGGAATGTAAATGCGAGATCGCTACTTTTCAATCCGTCTAGCCGAGGGCCGGGCTATACATTTTTGAATAGCTTTTTGATGGGTTACCAAGGGGCTCATTGGCACCGAAATACCAGCCTATCAGGAAATTCCGCGCCGTGCGCAGCATGTTTGAGAAAAACATGACGGTTATCATCAACTTTATTCTTTACTCTAAAACTCATCTTTAATATCGTGCGCTCCAAGAACCGGCAGAGGGCCGGGTTTCAACGGCAAGGTGAGGCATGGCGCGGAAAGAAAAGAAGAAGGCAGTTCGGGGCAAGCAGGACGATCGCTCTCAATCGCCGGACACGTCCGTACAACAGCAGGCACCTTCCGGTCCGAAGAGCTTTCTCTATGTTGGCGGGCGCGACTGCCAGGTGGCGCATCTGCGCCAGATCGCCAGCAACTTCGATGCCGAGCTGATCCACCATGACGGGGGCTTGCGTGAAGCGGTTTCGCGCATCGACACGCTGTTGCCTTCGGTCGATTGCGTCTTCTGCCCCATCGACTGTATCAGCCACGACGCGTGCCTGCGCGTCAAATCCGGCTGCAAGAAGTTCGGCAAGACCTTCATTCCGTTGCGCAACGGCAGCAAGTCCAGCCTCGAGCGGGCGCTGCAGACGATGAACGAGCGTGGGGCGAATTAGGGGATGATGCGGCCCCGGATGAGGTCTGCAGGTACCCCTACTATCGAGTCGTAAGAATAGTGGATCCTCGCCTCAAGGGCGAGGATGACGCAGGAGAGGTCTGAGGCTGATCGTGCCCACCTCGACGTGGCGAAAAATGGTATCTACAAAGCGTTCCTGCGGATCACATCGCTCAGCCAGTGATATGACGCCTTCGGAATACGCTGCAGTGTCGGGTAGTCGACATAGACCAGACCGAAGCGTTTGGAGTAGCCGCGGCCCCATTCGAAATTGTCCATCAGCGACCAGGCGAAATAGCCCTTGATATCGTGGCCTTCTTCGAGCGCGTCGAGAAGAACGTTCAGGTAGCCTTCGAAATAGGCGATGCGATCCTTGTCGATGACCTTGCGATCCGGGCCGAGCGCGTCCGGATAGGAGGCGCCGTTTTCGGTGATGTAGATGGTCGGCTTGTTATAGCGCTCGCTGGTATCGCGGATCTGTTCGAGGAAGGCCTGGGGATCGACGACCCAGTTGACATCGGTCAGCGGACCCATGCCAGTGGGCGGGGCGGTCTCGGCAACGCCGAAGGTCGTGTTCTTGTTGGGGCCCACGAAGACGGGATTGTAGTGGTTGAGGCCGAAGAAATCCATTGTCTGGCTGATATCGGCCATGTCGTCGCCAAGAATGAACCGCTCCATTTGCTTGGCGATCGGCTCTGGGTAAGTGCCAAGCCACAGCGGATCGACGGTCACGCGGCGCCAAAGGCAATCGCCCAGAATGCGGGCTTCCTCGTGCGCCGCGTCGTCGTAATGCGGACGCACCGGCCCGAGCGAGACGATGTTGCCAACCTCTGCCTTGGGCGCTTCAGCGCGCACGGCCTTGACCGAGTAACCATGGGCAAGATTCAGCGTGTGGATGGCCTGCAGGCTATCCTCATAGGACTGTTTGCCAGGCGCGTGACGGCCGACATTATAGGCGACCCAGGGAATGACGTTCGGTTCGTTGATCGGCGCAAAGCGTTTGACGCGGTCGCCAAAGTGGCGGGCAATCGTCGCGGCGTAATCGGCGAAAATCTTTGGCGTTTCGCGCGAGCGCCAGCCGCCCTTTTCCTCCACCGCCACCGGCATGTCCCAGTGATGCAGGCAAATCCACGGCTCGATGCCTTCATGCAAGAGAAGGTCGATGACGCGGTCGTAGAAATCGAGCCCGCGCTGGTTCACCTGACCGGAGCCTTGCGGGAAAATGCGCGGCCATGCGGTCGACAGGCGATAGGCGCCGACGCCTAGACCGCTCATCAGGCCGATATCTTCCGGATAGCGGTGGTAGTGATCGCAGGCGATGTCCGCCGTCTCGCCATTGGTGGTGCGGCCCGGCGTGTGGGCATAGACATCCCAGACACTCTGGCCGCGGCCATCCTTGTTGACGGCGCCTTCGGTCTGGAAGGCGGAGGCAGCGACGCCCCAGAGAAAGTCCTTGGGAAAAGAACGCGTCATGACAGATGCTCATTATCGATGAAGGAGGCTTGCGGCGTGCCCCGCACAGGATGCGGGACACGTGTTTGCTTGGGAGGAGAGTTGACCTCAGTTTCCGGTGCTGACATTCCAGAAATACGGCCAAGGGGATGGCTTGAAATCCTTGAGTGTCTTCTTCTTCGAGCTCAGCGCATTGAAATCGCCGACCTTGTAAACCGGGGCTTCCTCATAGAAGACCTTCTGAATTTCGGCGAAGAGGGCCTTGCGCTTTTCCGGGTCGGATTCCGCAATGAAGGGCTCGACTGCGGCGGCCTTGGCAGGTGTTGACCACCAGCCTGGATAGCTGTCGGACATCCAGCCGTTGAGGATCGGCTCCGGCGGGAAGGGGCCATGGGTGATGAAGATGTCCCACAATTTCGGATCGGCCCGGCGGGTGGTGAGTGTTGCCCAGTCGAAGACGCCAAGCTCGACCTTGAAGCCGGCGGCCTTCAGATATTCGGCTGCCACCTGCGCCATCTTGTAATGAAACTCGTACTGGCGGCTGGTCAGGATGCGGATCGGCTTTTCACCGTCGTAACCGGCCTTCTTGGCCATGGCTGCTGCCGCTTCGGGATCGCCCGCGCTATAACGCTCGATGCCTTCTTCCGTGTGCCATGTGTAGCCTTGTGGATAGAGCGCGCCATCGACAGCGAAGAATTCCGGATTGCCGAAGGCGGCCAGCAGCATGTCTTCCGGGTTCAGCGCGGCCTGGATGGCGTGGCGCATCTCCTTGTTGGCAAGTACACCTTCCTTGGTGTTCATCACCATGACTGGCGCACCATAGGGCTTCAGCACCACAGGCTCGGAAGCCTGCGATGCCTTGAGACGGTCGAAGGTTTCAGGGGGAAGGGAGTCGGCATAGTCGAACTGTCCGGAGACCGCACCTTCGAGGCGGGTATTGGCATCGGGAACCGGCACGAAGCGTACCTCGTCGAGAATGGCCTTGCGTGCGCCGCCAAAGCCGTTGGCCGCTTCGGACCGCGATTGGTAGCCATCGAAGCGGACGAGCTGGATATACTGGTCGGCCTTGCGTTCTTTCAGCATGTAGGGGCCGGTGCCGATGATCTTGGTCAGCGGGTCTTCGGCAAGGTTTGCCTTCGGCATGATGACGGCGGCGGAGTTGTTGAACGCGAGAAGCGAGAGCAACGGCGCGTATGGCTTGTTCAGCACGATCTGAATGCCGTCATCACCCTTGGCGGTGACCGAACTCAGATAGGGTGCGACCTGCTTGCCGCGTGATGCGATCTTCGCCCAGCGCTCGATCGAGGCGACGACATCGGCGGATGTCATGGTGGAGCCGTCGTGGAACTTGATGCCCTTGCGGAGTGCAATGTCATAGGTCTTGCCGTCTGCGGAAACGGTCGGCATTCCCTCGGCCAGCAGCGGAACGACGTTCCATTCGGCATCGAAGGTGAAGAGCGTCTCGAAGATATGCTGCGTGATCATGCCCACCACATCGGCGGTCGATGCCATCGGGTCGAGCGTGGGCGGTTCACCGATCGTTGCGACATTGACTACTCCGCTGGCAAAACTCGGCGTGGACATGGCGGGCAGCAAGAACAAGGAGGCTGCAAGCAAAGTGCGTTTGAGCATGACGTTCCCTCTTTTGAATCCACAATAATGGAATATGCGTTCTTATTGCGTCATACTTTAGCGGGATGGTGAGCGTTGTCAAATGCGTTTGCGCGCACAGTCACGTGCAAGCGAAGTTCATAAGAGGTCTCGGGGATCGACGCGAAACCACATGCGCGTTCTGGCAAACACGCACCGAAACGTCGTCGTTGCGGTCAAAGTGGATCGCTATCCATTTCACACGCCGAGCGAGGCGATCTGCGGATCGCCCTTGTGCGCCGCCCGGTCTTACGCCGGTCCCAACAGGCCTGCGATACGCCGAAGCTTGTCGAGGTCTTCTTCGATCATCGATGTTGCTTCGGCACGCTTGATTGCGCTTCTGGAATGTTGGACGGCAATGCGTTTGAACTCGGGGTGGCGAAAACCGGAAAGGGTGATGAACGCCTTCTGCAGTCGAATGCCGACTTCAAGGATCGCGGCGCCATCGCGGGCAAGCGGAATGAAGAGATCGTCGAAGACATCGTCGAGCCTGATGGGCGCGACATGCAGGCGCGGATATTGCACGTCGATGTCGTCGGCGTGTTCATCCCAGACGGTCAGGACACGCATATATCTCGAAATCAGATCGATCGCAGTGCCGGAATCGTTGATGGCTTGCGACAAGGACCTGGACGCGATTTCAGCCAGAACCGCAGCACCGAAACGCGGGTCCTGATCGAAGGATCGGACGTCGCCGATCGTGAATGCCGATGCTACGCGTTTTTGACCCTCTTCATCGACATCCCCAACGATCCAGGCCAGGGGAATATTGGGGGCAACCAGCTTGCCGGCGATCGCCACAACTGCGATCTCCACGTCAAGTTCTTCCGAAATTTGCCCGAGCGCGCCGCCATCCACATGCTGGACATAGCCAACCTTCGGCTGGTGAACGGGCGTGTTCGGCGCACTCAGCCTCGGATCATTGTACTCCAGTTCTTTCCCGCCCAGGCACGGGCTTTCTATCCAGGACCGTAAGGCCTCGATGGTGGCTTTCTCCACGCGCTCCGTCGTTTCCGTCACACGTCCAAGGCGTGAAAGGTGATCGATCCACCGAAGGAGCGTGACGATGATCAGAATGATGACGCCCATCGTCACGACGAAAAGGATGACGCGGCCCTGGTCGCCATAGGCTCCGGTTGCAAGTGCGATAATGCCAACGAGGCTGAAGAGGAACGAGCCGACAAAGGTGGCCAGCACATTTTGCGTCGTGCTGTCTTCCATTACGAGCTTGGTGGCCCGTGGTGTGACGTTGTTCGTTGCCGCTGAATAGGCGGCGACCATCGTGCTCAATGAGAAGGTGGTGACCGTCAGCATGCTCGAGGCGATGATGCCGAGGATCTTATCGACAGCGTCGGCACCGATCTTCGCGGGAAGCTCTGCCGGGATGTAGGAGGAGAAGGCGACGGCGAGAAGTGCGGTCACGACCCCTCCGACGGAGAACAACGTGGCCCTGAACCATATGCGCCGCACGATCTGGTTGAGCCACCACTGCCATTTCGATGTCATATAGTCCCCGCTCCATTACAACCCGATCGTCCACAATCGCCGACGACCCGGTTTCACTCCGACACTTTTCAGAGCGATAACGACGTCACGCAGAGGGCGTTCCGTAAATGGGATCGCCGCGCTTCTGGTCGGGCTGGACGCGTTTGCCGTGGTTTACGTGAGCCGCGATTTCGCGGCGCTAGTGCCGTGCGGATGGAAAAAAGGCCGAGGCTGCAAGCGCCAACCAGCCGAAGATCATGCCGAGACCGCCCGCGGGCGCGGCCATGGGAAAGAGGCTTTCGCCGGTAAAATGCTTGGAGACGAGATCGCCGGCGAAGAGTGCGGTTCCAAGGCCGAGAAGAAGGGCAGTGGGCAGGGCGGTCTTGACACGATCCCAACCAAGGTAAAGACCGAGGAGCACCGGCGCATGGGCAAGACACATGGCGGACGCATTGCCGAGCAGCACTGTCGCGCCCGTATGGGTGGCTGCGGCGGCAAGTGCGACGCCGGAGGCGCCGAGAACGCCGCTCAAAAACAGTGTCCCGGCTTTCAGGATAGCCTGGTTCATGGCTGCGCCTCTCCCTGGTTTTGCATGTGAAAGGCCAGTCTTTCGACCGGCGCCCAAATGATGTCCCGTAGCTTCGGGTTTTCGATCGTCTCATCCATGGCGCGGCGGAAGCAGAGCAGCCACTCATCCCTTTCGCTTGCGCCGATCGGTGCGACGAAATGGCGGCGGCGCAGCATGGGGTGGCCGTATTTCTCCACATAGACCGGCGGCCCGCCAAGATAGCCGGTCAGATAATCGTAGAACTTGCTCTCGCTGCCGGACAGATCGGCGGGATGGATGGCGCGGCAATGGGCGGCTTCCGGCAATGTGTCCATCAGCTGATAGAAGCGGCGGGTGAGCGCCCGCACGGTGGCGTCTCCACCAATGGCTTCATAGAGAGTGATCGTATCGTCTGCCACGCCTTAGCCGTCTCCGTTTGCTCCGCTTTTGGCGCGTCCTCAGGGAAAGTGCAAATGGAAAGGCCAGGATGCGGCAATTTGCGTTGGCGCATCCTGATGATCGTCAAAGACGATCAGCCGAAATTGCGGATGAGGTCGAGGCCCTGGTTCAGCAGCGCATTGGCCTCGTCTTCATTTGCCGCTTCCACATAGCAGCGCATTTCCGGGGCATTGCCCGAGGGGCGGAAGTGGATGGTGTTGCCATTTGTGAGCGTCACCCGCAGGCCGTCTATATCGCTGGTGGACTGGACTGCGCCGACGGGCTTGAGGAACGCTTCGAGATTGCTGCGCGAGGCACGCAGATGCTCCATCAGAGCCGAGCTCTTCTCCTGGGCGAAATCCTGCAGGCGGTCGGCGGCTGCGACCGGCAGCGAGTAGGCAGCGGCGACCTCGGACAGGGTCTTGCCTTCGCGTGCCTTCAATTGCAGCGTGGCGAGGATCGGCAGGAAGCAGTCGCGGGTGGGAAGGGGCGCGATCTGCTTGCCGTGCAGGGTAAAGGGCGTTGCCGTCAGGAAGCCGCCATTGGCCTCGAAGCCGACCACGTGGTCGCGACCTTCCGACAGCGCATCGGCCATGCTGGCGATGACGAAGGGCGAGCCGACTTTGGTGCGCACCACCTTGAAGTCACCCGCCGCCTCGATGCCGGAATTGGAGGTGACCGGCGTGACGACGACACCTGCTTTGAGAAAGTTCGAGGTAATGAGACCAATGAGATCGCCACGCAGCGGCGTGCCGGTTTCATCGGCAAGCAAAGGCCGGTCGCCGTCGCCATCGGCGGAGACAATCGCATCCAGACCATGCTCCGGCGCCCAGGCCTTCAGTTTCTCCAGCGTGTCGGGAGAAACGGCTTCGGTATCGACCGGAATGAAGCTCTCCGAGCGGCCAAGCGGCACGACGTCGGCGCCGCAATGGGCCAGGACGTCGACGAAGAGATCGCGCGCCACGGTGCTGTGCTGATAGACGCCGATCTTGAGGCCCTTCAGCGCATCGTCATGCAGGAGGCCAATGTTGCGCTCATAGAAGAGTTCGTTTGCCTCGCCGCCGCGGTTCTCGGCCGTGCTTTCCTCAACCGTCAGCTCGTCCTGCTTCAGGCTTGCGGCCAGATTGGCAATCGCGGTTTCGTCCTGCTTGTCGATTTCGCCATCGGGGCGGTAGAACTTGATGCCGTTGCGGTCTGCGGGAATGTGAGAGCCGGTGATCATCAGGGCCGCTGCCTTGAGCGACAGGCCGTAAAGCGCCAGCGCGGGCGTTGGCAGCGCGCCGCAATCGAGCGGCTTGAGGCCGGCGGCCTTCAGCGCGCCGATGCAGCTTGCGGCAATCGCCGGGCTCGAGTCGCGAAAGTCCTGTCCGATGAGGATCGGGTCGCCCTGTTTTGCCAGGCCGGAGTTCAGAAGATGATGGGCGAAGGCTGTGGCATAAAGGGCGGAAGCCTTGCCCTTCAGATCTTCCGACAGGCCGCGCAGACCGCTCGTTCCAAACTTCAAACTCATCTCAAAAAAGCTCCTTGTTCAAAATCTATTCGAGGCCCGAGACGTGGGCTCACAGTTTTCTAACCCGGAACATGCGGCATTGATCCCGGCCTGTCATCAGGAAAGACGGTATTGCGTTAACGTGCGAGCGGCATCGATCCTCTCGCAAAGCCTGCAACCGGTGGCTTTTGCCGGCCTTTTTGCTTACAGACTTTTTCTGGCACTGCTCCATATCGGCGCATTGCTTCCAGGGGATGACAAAGCAATGGACACTGTATCGATCGACAATCGCGGCGATTTTGGCCTTTGGGCCATTGAGCGTGCCAAGGAGATCATCGCGGTTGAAGCTTCGGCGCTCGCGATCGCGTCACGCGATGGCAAGGACGAGGAGATCCGCGACGCGGCGAATGCGCTGGGTGCGGCCATCTCCGCCGCACTTCTGGAAGTCTATGACGGGCTGGTGCCCGAGGAGTGATCGGCGCCGCGAAGGCCTGAATAGCGAAGCGCGATGAAGGCGGTGAGGCAGGCGACGGCAAAAGCATTGAGGTTGAACAGCTTGCCCAGATCCTCCGCGCTCCAGATGTGCAGCGCATCGCCGATCAGGTAGCGCGTGGTCAAGAACCCGGCAAAGACGACGCCCGTCAGGCCGATCTGCCAGAGTTTTTCGCCTGCCCTGAAAGATAGCGCCACGAGCATGATGCAGGCGGCAAAGAACAACTCGGTGCCCGATCCCGTGCCGAAGAGCTTGGTTTCGAACACCGTGTCGATGGTGCCGACGAGGGGAAGCGCAATTCTTGCCGCCAGCGCGGACCGCCTGGCGATGAAGGGGATGGCGAGAAAGAAGGGCATGGACAGCACGCTGATCCATGCCGCCTCGACCCCATTGCCGACGACCCACCAGATGGTCGGCGGGTAGAAGGGCTTGTTGGCAATGATGACCCAGGCCACGGTGACGGTGGCTGCCGTCAACGCGTCCTGTTTCGCGCTTGCGCCTCTGTCTGTCATTTGCCGACCGGTTTCAGCAGATAGTGTCCGACGCCCCAAACCTCGCCCTTGTCGTGGCCGAAAAGCCCCGCGGTGGCGAGGAAGAACAGTCTCCAGCGGCGGTGCCACAGCGAAGCGTCCTTGCCGTAAACACGCTGCAGGATCGGCGTGATCCTCTCCGACTTGGCGTCAAAATTGGCAAGCCAGTCCATGGCAGTCCGGCGGTAATGCGTGCCGGACCAGCGCCATTCGGCTTCCACGGCGTAGACATCGGCGAAACGATGCGGGAGATCATGCGCCGGCATGATGCCGCCGGTGAAGAAGTGATGCGCGATCCAATCGGCAGGGTCGTTCGGATCGAAGCGGTAGGAGCGGCTCTTGTGGGTGAAGACGTGGATGAACAGCCTGCCATCCGTCTTCAGCCAGCCATTGGTGCGTTCGAAAAGAGCGCGCCAGTTGGACATGTGCTCGAACATCTCGACCGAAACGATGCGGTCATAGGTCCCTGATGGCGAAAAGTCGTTCATGTCCGCGGTGATGACGGTGAGGTTGCTGAGGCCCTGGCGCTCTGCCTCACCGACAATATAGGCGCGCTGCGAGGCGGAATTGGAAACAGAGGTGATGCGGGCATTGGGAAACTGCCGCGCCAGATAAAGCGATAGCGAACCCCAGCCGCAACCAAGCTCCAGAACATCCATGCCGTCATGGATATCGGCGTGCTTGACGGTTTCAGCCAGTGCCGCGGTTTCAGCATCGGCGAGCGTGCTGGAATCGCCGAGGTAATAGCAGCAGGAATATTTTCGCTGCGGCCCGAGCACCAGAGAGAAGAATTCCGCCGGGACTTCGTAATGCTGGCGGTTGGCATCATCGGTGTGCGTGGCGACAGGAAAATCCGCCATGTCACGGGCGAAGGCCGCCTCCTTGCTCTCCGGCACCTTCTCCAGCCGGCGCTTGGTGCGGTTGCAGAGGAAATCGATGCCGGTCAGCGTGAGGCCGTCGGACAGCGGTGCCTTTTCGGCTGCGTTGATGGCGAATGCCAACATGTTCATGTCATGCCTCCTCTTTGCGTGGACCGGGGAAAAATGCGTTGACGCGTCGCTGAAGCGCGCGGAATTTCTCGCCGCGCGAACGCAGCATGTGCTCTTCAAGCGGCGGGATGCCGGACGCATGGACGAGCAGCCAGTACATCAACGCTGGCGCCAGCAGCGCTGCCCAGGCGAAAGGCGAGGGGCCCGTCAGCGCCAGCAGCGGCCATGAGCACCAGTAGAGCCACTCGAAGAAATAGTTGGGGTGGCGGGAATAGCGCCACAGGCCTTCCTCGCAGACTTCGGTCTTGGCTTCCGGCTTCTTGCGGAAGCGTGCCAGTTGCCGGTCCGACAGTGCTTCGCCGGCAATCGCCAGAAGACCGATGACGACGGCGATCAGATCCAGCGAGTGGGGGAAGCTGGCTGTGCTGAAGGCTGCCAGATAGATGGCAAGGACCAGAATGAACCCGGCAAGAGCCTGAATCTGCAGAAACAGGAAGAGGCGTTTAGAGGCATTGTCGCCCCATTCCTCGACGAGCTTGGCGTAACGCGGATCTTCGCCGCCGCCCTTGGTGCGAGAGCCGATGTGGCTGCCCAGCCGGATGGACCAGACGGCCACGAGCAGGAATGCGGCAAGCCTGCGCTCCTGCGTGCCATCGGCAATGACGATTGCGACGATGCCGCCGATACCGACGGCAAAAGACCAGATCGTATCGATCCAGCCGCTTGCCCCCGTGCGGCGTTGCACGGCCCAGGCCGCAATCATGGCAAGCGACAGGCCAAGGGCAATCAGAAACAGGAAGAGGACATCCATAGGAAAGTTCTTTCCGTGATCAGCATGATGAGTCTGCCAAATCTACGGAGAACGACCGGTCGCGGTTTCCTTGCAGAAGAAAAAAAATTCTTCCGCCATTTCTTGTGATCCGAAATCAAGGTCGGCGCGTTGTTCTCGTCATCGGTGCGCAGTGACGCCTCTTGTTAAAGGATTTGAGCATGAAAACGGTTCTTAGACTGTCCATCCTTGCCCTTGCTTTGAGTGGTGGCAGTGCCTTTGCAGATACGATCGAGGGTCAATGGGCGCGCGGCGATGGCAATGCCAAGGTCCGGATTGCGCCTTGCGGCTCCGACATCTGCGCCATCAACACCTGGATCAAGCCAGGCACACCAAAGGAAAAGACGGGCGACAAGCTGGTGATGAGCATCAAGCCGACATCTAACGGCGAATATTCCGGCACCGCTTTCGATCCGCAGCGCGACCTGACCTACAAGCTGACCGTCTCCGTCAAAGGCGCCAGCATGACCACCAAGGGGTGCGTATTGGCAGGCATCGTCTGCAAGGGCGTCAACTGGACGCGTATCAACTGATACTGGGATGCAGGGCGCGACAGCTTTGCGCGCTGTGCGTCCAGAAGTGCTTTAAGACGTGGGAGTTCTCATGAAACGGTTCGTCATCGCCTATATCGCGACCATGGTCTTCTTCCTGGCCATCGATGCGGTGTGGCTCAGCACCATGGCGGACCGTCTCTACCGCCCTCTGTTGGGTGATCTTCTGGCGCCGCAGTTCCGCCTTGTCCCCGCCGTGCTCTTCTATCTGATCTATTGTGCGGCCTTGAGCTTCTTTGCGGTTCTTCCCGGCCTCGACCAGCGCCGGCTGGTGGTGGCGCTGCGCAACGGCGCCTTCTTCGGCTTTGCCGCCTATGGAACTTACGATCTCACCAATCAGGCGACGCTCGTGACCTGGCCGACGACACTGACTATTGCCGATCTCATCTGGGGATCGGTTCTTTCCGCGGCCACGGCGTTCTGCTCCTGCTGGCTGACGGGAAAGCTGAATGGGCGTTCTGCCCATTAAGGACCCGGCCGTTTCCGTCTTGCGTATCGAGATGGCCGGGTTCAAGACGTGATGTTACCTCTCTTCTCAGGACGATCATGCCCAACAGTTTTCTGCCGATGCTCGGAACGGTTCTTGCCATGAGCATGATGACGCCTGCGATCGCTGCATCGGACAGCCCGACCAAGGGTGAGGAGAGGGTCGATGTCGGCGGCTTCAAGCTGAACAGCATCCTGCTGCCCGCCGGAAAGAAGGCCGATCTTCCGCCGATCGTCTTCATCCATGGCGCGAGTGCCAGCCTCTACGATCCGCTCTTTTCCTTCCGCGAGCCGCTGGAAGGGCGCGCGAAGCTGCTCTTCGTCGACCGGCCAGGGCACGGTCTTTCCGATATCGGGCCGAAGGAAAACATCCTGCCGGACGCCCAGGCCGATGCGATTGCCGAGGCGATGAAGAAGCGCGGCATCCGCAAGGCGATCATCGTCGGCCACTCCTTCGGCGGCGCGATCACCGCCGCCTTCGCACTGCGCCACAAGGATATGGTCGAAGGGCTCGTCTTTCTGTCACCCGCACTCTACCCGTGGCCGGGTGGCATCAGCTGGTATTATGACGCCGCGCGCGTGCCCGTGGCAGGCATATTCTTCAGCACCCTGATTGCCCCGCCTGCCGGGCTGATTGTGCTGAACGGTGCGGTCAAAGGCGTCTTCGCACCAAACCCCATGCCATCCGATTATGTTTCGAAGACGAAAGCCTACCGCGCCCTGCGCCCCGTCGCCTTTCGTCACAATGCCCAGGAAGTGGGCGCGCTGAACGGCTGGGCAAAAGATGCTTCTGCGAATTATCGGCAGATCAGAGCGAAGACGATTATCATTGCCGGGGATAAGGACGGCGTGGTCTCGACCGAGATCCACTCCAAGCATCTTGCCCGCGATATCCCAGGAGCAGAGCTCATCGTCGTCCATAATCTCGGCCACAAGTCGGATTACGTCGCCCGCGATCTGGTCGTCGCCGCGCTGGAGAAAATCGCTGGCAAGCCCCGCAATCTGAAAGCCATCGCCAAGACGGTGGAAACGCGGATTGCCAGCGACAAGGGCGCGATGTGACGGCAGGACGATATCTCGACTAGTCACGTCCGCACTTGTCGATCTTCATTGCATGCCGTATGTCTCAATCCAATAGTTCAAGGATTGTTGAAATATGGACGAGCGTCAGGCGCTTTCTTCATTCGCGGCACTTGCCCAGGAAACCCGGCTTCGCATCGTGCGGGCCCTGGTCGTTGCGGGGCCGGATGGACTTGCGGCCGGTAAAATTGCCGAACGCATGGGCGTTTCTGCCACCAATGTCTCATTCCACCTCAAGGAACTGGAACGGTCCGGGCTGATCAACCAGCAACGGATGTCACGCTCCATCATCTATCGTGCCAGTTTCGAGACGCTTGCCGAGCTTGTGACCTTCCTGATGGAAGACTGCTGCGCTGGCCACTCCGCGATCCGGCATAATGTCCCGCTGTCCGAAGGTCATGGGTCTGCTGCAAGAGTGAACGCCGTTGAATAAGTCGCGCGTTTCTGCCTCTCTCGTTTCAGCGCTCGGCCTGACGCAGATCATCGGCTATGGCACGCTCTATTACAGCTTCAGCATCCTTGCGCCCGGCATGGCGCAGGATCTTGGGCTTTCGCTGGCGCAGGTGTTCGGGGTGTTCTCCGTTTCCCTTTTTATCGGCGGGCTTTCGGCAATTTACATTGGCAGGCAGATGGACCGGTTGGGTGCGGCAACCATCATGGCGGTCGGGTCCGCGCTGGCATCGGTGATGCTCGTGCTGTGCGCCGCAGCACCTTCGGTTGCGACGTTTGCCATTGCCATCATCCTGCTCGAGGTTTCGTCCGGCATGGTGCAATATCAGGCGGCCTTCGCCACGCTGGTGGAGAGCGATGCCCATAGCGCTTCGCGGAGCATCGCCTATCTGACGCTGATTGGCGGCTTTGCCTCGACGATCTTCTGGCCGATCTCCAGCGTGCTTGCCGGCCATCTTTCCTGGCGTGAAATCTATCTCGTCTTTGCGGCGCTCAACCTTGTTATCTGCATGCCGCTGCATGTCTGGATCAGGAGCCTCGGCAAGACGGCGCGCGGTTTGCCCGCTCGCGCGAAACCGACCGTTGTCGGCGCCGTTCCGCCGCATAGGCGCCAGCGGACCATGCTCATCGTGTCCGTCGCTTTCGCGCTTCTGGGATTTACGCTTTCCGCCATGCTGGCGCATATGGTGCCTATGCTCGGATCAATCGGGCTGGGTGCTGCCGCGGTCGTGATCGGTTCTCTCTTTGGCCCGGCCCAGGTTCTGAGCCGTCTGATCAACATGGTGTTTGGAAAGCGTCTTTCGCCGCCGGGCCTCGCCGTTTTGTCCGCGGTGCTGATCGTGTCCGGAGTGGTGATGCTGCTGCTCAGCGCAGACTGGTTGCCGGGTGCAGTGGCCTTTGCCATCTGTCTCGGGCTTGGCTCCGGCATCAACAGCATTGCGCAGGGGAGCCTGCCGCTTTATCTCGCCGGCTCCGAAGGCTATGGCGCAATGACCGGCAAGCTGACCGCGGCGCGGCTTGCGGTTGGCGCTTTCGCGCCATTCGCCTTTGCTGCCGCCACGGAAAATGTGGGCCTAAGCTTTGCTCTTGCGGCAAATGCAGGACTTGGCGCGCTCAGCATTGCCGCTTTCGTCATTGTCGCGCGGTCCTGCCGGGTTCAAGTAGCGTAAGTGCGCCGCCGGTCAGACCGAATTCAGAGATACCCGCTTCTCAAGTGCTGCTGCTTCTTCCTTTCGCTCGCTGTAACGGCTGGTCAGATAGGGTGAGGCATCGCGTGTCAGAAGGGTGAACTTCACCAGTTCCTCACACACATCGACGACGCGATCATAATAGGAGGATGGCTTCATCCGCCCCTCGGCATCGAATTCCTGAAATGCTCTGGCGACCGAAGACTGGTTGGGAATGGTGATCATCCGCATCCAGCGGCCGAGGATGCGCATCTGGTTGACCGCATTGAAGGACTGGCTGCCGCCGGAAACCTCCATCACGGCGAGCGTCTTGCCCTGGGTGGGGCGCACGGAACCGAGCGACAGGGGAATCCAGTCGATCTGCGATTTCATGATACCGGTCATGGCGCCGTGGCGCTCCGGGCTGATCCAGACCTGCCCCTCCGACCATTGCGAGAGGTCGCGTAGTTCCTGTACCTTGGGATGACTGGCTGGTGCTTCATCCGGAAGCGGAAGTCCAGCGGGATCGAACAACCGCACTTCGCACCCCAAATGCTCCAGCAGGCGCCGGACCTCGAAGGCGAGGAGCCTGCTATAGGACACTTCTCTCAGCGATCCATAGAGTATGAGGATGCGCGGGCTGTGGACCGACATTGCAGGCCGCAGGGCCTCGGCCGCGATGGGATCGAGATGCTCGCTGCTTAAGGCGGGGAGGTGCTCAGACAATACGCTTTCCCTCATGATCGAGAACCTGTTCTCCATCTTCCTTGGTGAAGGCACCCTGATGGCTGTCGGGCAGAATTTCCAGCACCACTTCCGACGGACGGCAGAGCCGTGTTCCGAGCGGCGTAACCACGAAAGGCCGGTTGATCAGGATCGGCTCCTTCACCATGGCATCCAGCAGCTGCTCGTCGCTCAACGCCGGATCGTCCAATCCCAGTTCGGCATAGGGCGTGCCCTTTTCCCGGATCGCTTCGCGGACCGTCAGTCCAGCATCGGTGATCATCGCCTTCAACTCTGCGCGTGATGGCGGGGTTTGGAGATACTCGATGACCGTGGGTTCGATACCGGCGTTGCGGATCATGGCCAGCGTATTGCGCGACGTTCCGCAGGACGGATTGTGATAGATGGTCACATGCATGGTTATGCCTCCTTGGCTTGGGCGTTCTTTGAAACGGATGGGGCGCTTTCGTACCAAGCCTTCGAGCGGTTCACGATCCAGACGACGGACAGCATGACGGGCACCTCGATGAGCACGCCGACGACCGTTGCGAGTGCGGCACCAGACTGGAAGCCGAACAGGCTGATGGCTGCGGCCACCGCAAGCTCAAAAAAGTTGCTGGCGCCGATCAGGGCCGATGGGCCAGCAACGCAGTGCTGTTCGCCCGCCATCCGGTTGAGCAGATAGGCGAGGCCCGAATTGAGGTACACCTGGATCAGGATTGGAACCGCCAGAAGTCCGATAATGGCAGGCTGAGCGATGATCTGCTCGCCCTGAAAGCCAAAAAGCAAGATTAGCGTTGCCAGCAGTGCGACGAGAGAGAGCGGCTGCAGTTTCGATAGCAGGGCGTCCAGAGACCGCGTCGTCCCATCGGCGGTCAGCAGCTTTCGTAGGACCTGCGCGATGGCCACCGGGATTAGGATGTAGAGGACAACCGAGATTGTCAGCGTGGCCCACGGGACGGTGATTGCCGACAGCCCGAGCAACAAGGCGACGATCGGGGCAAAGGCGACAATCATGATTGCGTCGTTAAGCGCGACCTGAGACAGTGTGAAGTGCGGTTCACCCTTCGTCAAATTCGACCAGACGAAAACCATGGCTGTGCAAGGTGCGGCCGCCAGGATTATCAAGCCGGCAATATACGAGTCGATCTGGTCAGCGGGCAGCATCGGGCGGAAGAGCCAGCCGATAAATAACCAGCCCAAAAGTGCCATCGAGAAGGGTTTCATAGCCCAGTTGATGAACAGCGTCACGCCGATACCTCGCCAATAGCTGCCGACTTTCGCCAGCGAGCCGAAGTCGATCTTCAGCAGCATGGGGATGACCATCAACCATATGAGGATCGCAACTGGAATGTTGACGTTAGCGATCTCGGCAGCGCCAATGGTCTGGAAGAGGTTTGGCATCAGATGGCCAAAGGCAATCCCGACGATGATGCACAGAAAGACCCAGACGGTCAGGTACCGTTCGAACATGGACATCAGGCGCTCTCTCCTTCGGTTATGGTAGACCCTTCCATCCGGCCAATCTGTGCGAGCCTCTGTTCGAGGGCGAGGCGGTCGATGGATGTGATCGGCAGGCTTAAAAATGCTGATATGCGGTTCTTGAGAAACCGTGCCGCCTGCGCGAAGGCACGTTGAATTTCGACCTCGGTTCCCACGACTGCTGCCGGATCTTCGACGCCCCAATGGGCTGTTACGGGATGGCCGATCCAGACGAGGCAGGCCTCTCCGGCGGCGCTGTCGCAAACCGTGAAGATAAAGTCCATCTCCGGGGCATCTGGAGCGGCGAATGCCTCCCAGCTTTTGGAAGAGAAGCCTGTTGACGGATAGCCGAGCGTCTCAAGCTCCTTTAATGCGTGCGCATTCACCTCTCCCTTGGGCTGGCTGCCAGCGGAAAAGGCCTTGAATCGTCCTTCTCCATCCTTGGCAAGAATGGATTCGGCGAGGATTGAACGTGCGGAATTGCCCGTGCACAGGAAGAGCACGTTGTAGGTCTTGTCGGTCATGGTGGCGTTCCGTGTTAGGTTGTTGGCCTGCTCAGTTTCATGATCTTTGCCGAAGCGGGGCAGAGGCCCGATAACTGGCGGGTTGATAGGATTGCTTTCGGTGCGGCGTCGTGTCTGATGAGTGCAAAGCCGATGCTCTCAAAGAAATCCGCGGCACTTGTCGTCGCGAGATAGACCTCCGCGGACGGGTGCACCTCAGCCAGCGTCAGTTCGACCAACTGCCGTCCCAGCCCCTGCGAGCGGAAACCCGGCAGGATGACGACCGAGCGCAGGAGAGCATTCTTCTCATCGCAATGCTCGAGGCCGGAATAGCCGACGGCACGACCTTCCTCATCGACTGCGGAAAAGTATCTGCGGTCGGGTCCTTCGAGGTCTTCGACCAGCAGGCCTTCCGCCTCAAGTGCCTCGCGTTGCGCTTCCGACGCGGCTATCTGCTGGAGGATCAATTTGCGCATGGCGTCGCGCCTTCGGGCATGCAGCAGGGCGTCAAATCGGCGATCAGCGGGGCGCAGAGCGCGGCGTTGCCGTTGCAGCAATCCTTGAGCAGGAAAAGCGTCAGCGCACGAAAACCATCGAGATCGGCGCGATAGATAATGGAGCGGCTTTGCCGGTCGCTTTTCACGATGCCTGCTCGCTGCAAAATGCCGAGATGTGCCGACATCGTGTTTTGGGGCACGTCCACCAACCGAGCCAGTTCACCGGCCGCCACACCATCGGGCTCCGCCTTCACGAGGAGACGGAAGGTTTCAAGACGCGTGGGTTGCGCAAGGGCCGACAGCGCTGCAATGGCAAGATTAGTATCCATATATCCAGAATAATGGATATTTTGTCTGAGTCAACAGCGTGCGTGTTTCGGGCGTGGAGAACGCCGCAGGCTCTTGGTTTGCCTCAGTTTTCGATCAGATTGGCAACCGGCGCTGACAGCGAAAACACCAGCCCGTCCCTGTCGAAATCAATCCGACTCGTGCCTCCGAGATAGGAGGAGAGCGCCTTGTCGATCATCCTCGATCCAAAGCCGCGGCGGGTCGGCTGGAAGACTTCGGGGCCGCCGGTTTCTTTCCAGGTGAGGTCGAGGGTGGGACGGTCGGCGTCTTCGTTGAGTTTCCAGGTGAGCGAGACGATGCCGGTGTCGTTGGAGAGCGCGCCGTATTTGAAGGCGTTGGTGGCGAGTTCGTGGAAGGCGAGGGTAAGCGCAAGCGCGCATTTGGCCGAGAGATCGATCTCGGGGCCATCGATCAAAACCCGGCCGGCGCTATGTTCAGCAACGACGGCGTCCGCGAGTGTGCGCAGTTGCGTCGGGTTGTGGTGTGCGTTGATGAGGATGTCATGCCCGCGGCTCAGAGCGCCCAGGCGCGAAAGAAAGGTTGGCTTGGCGGTTGCCATGTCGGCGTCGTCTTTCAACGTTTGCGACGCGACGGCCTGCACCAGGGCGAGGATATTCTTGATGCGGTGCGCAAGCTCGTTGCGCAACAGGATCTGCTCATCCTCGAAGGACTTCAGAGCCGTGATGTCTCTTGAAATGGACAGGATGCCTTCGACCGCACCTTTGTCATCGAAAAGCGGGGAGACCTTCACATCCCAATAGCGCGGCGTGCCCTTGGCCGTATTGGCAAAGCCTGTGAAGCGCGCGGCGCGGCCGGCGCGCGCCTCTTCCAGTGCCGCGACGGCGTTGGCATTGCCTTGCCCTTCCCAAAAGTCGGGCCAGGGGCAGCCTTTGAACCGAGAAAAATCCTCGATCTCCATCACCCTCTGGCCGCCCTCGTTCATGAATTGCAAAGAGCCATCCAAGCCGATGACTTTGATGCAGTCATCCGAAGCGGCAAATGCCGCGGCAATGAAGCGGGAACTATTCGGGCCATCCAGCACTGGAAATTACCTTGAGCAAAATGCGGGTCTGCAAGAAATACCGCTTAATTCAATACCATAACCATTTAAGGCGCAACAGAAGAAGAAGTTCCTATCAATACTTCGTTAACGACGTGACGTGAGTTCTTTCACGTTGGATTTTCTGCGCTATGCATTGAGCAAAATTGCCTTGCCGGGGAGCGCTGACAAGCACGTTCAACGTCCAGGTCCCGAATTTCGTGGCCAGTCCGTATTGTTAGGGACGCCTGCTCCACAGGCGGTCACGAAGCGTCATGCCCATAAGCATGGCGAGGACGAAGAGGGTGACCTGCGGCGCACCGCCGGTGAGCGCTGTTACCGAGAGAGATGCGATTGCCGGGCCGGGGCAGAAACCAACGAGCCCCCAGCCGAGACCGAAAAGCGCTGAGCCGATGATGAGCGGCGCATCGATCTTCTGGTTTGTCGGCAGGTGGAACACATCGTCCAGCACGGGGTGCCCCATGCGCTGTGCTGCCCGCACGCCGATAAAGGCAATAGAGACGGCGCCGCCGAGGACGAAAGCGAGGCTCGGGTCCCAATTGCCGAAGACATCCAGAAAGGCTTGGACGCGGGCAGGGTTCAGCATGCCGGAAAGTGACAGGCCGAGGCCGAAGATCAGGCCGGACGCCAGTGCTGCGGAAAATCGAAGGATCGAGCGGTTCATCATCCGATGCTCCGCAGGACGGCAACGGCGGCGATGCCCGTTGCCAGAAATGTCGCGACCGCCGCCATGGAGCGGGAAGACAGCCGCGCGAGCCCCAGCACGCCATGGCCGCTGGTGCAGCCGGAGCCCATGCGCGAGCCGAAACCGACCAGCAATCCTGCGAGCGCGATGCGTGGCCAGGGCGTGGTGATCTCGATCTGCGGCCAGCCACCGAAGAGAGAAAGATAGGCCATCGGCCCGAGCAGCAGGCCCAGCACAAAGGCGAGATTGGTGGTGAGCCCGACGCCTTGGGTCAGGCGTCCGACAATGCCGCTGATACCGGCAATGCGGCCGTTGAGGACAAGCAGCATGACGGCGGAGGCGCCGATCAACAGGCCGCCGGCAAGGGAGGCGATATAAGGGCTCATGCCGTCTCCTTCGCGCAGAAAATGTTATAGAGCGCGGCGACCAGTTGGGCGGCCTTTTCCTCCGTCAGCCGGTAGAAAATCTGCTTGCCATCGCGCCTGGTATCGACAATGCCGGAGCCTCTGAGCACAGTGAGGTGCTGGGAGAGATGCGGCTGGTGCAGATCGAGCCGCTCCTCCAGATCGCCAACGGAGAACTCCCCTTCGACCAGGGTGCAGACGATCATCAGCCGCGCCGGGTGCGACAGGGTTTTCAGCAGGGTGGCGACATCTGCGGCGCGGTCTGCCATTTCGGCGGGCGAAAGCGCCAGGTCTTTTGGCAAAGCGGTCATTCCCAAACGGCTCCCTGCAAGGCATCCAGCGGAAACTTGAGATAGCGTTTGCCGTTCGCCTCCGGCTCCGGCAGGCGGCCACCGCAGATATTCACCTGTAGCGCATGAAGCATGAGCTTCGGCATGGGGAGCGTCTTGTCGCGTTGTGTGCGAAGCGTAACGAAATCCTGCCTGCTGACGCCTGCAATATGCGGGTTGGAGGCTTTTTGTTCGGCGACCGTACTTTCCCAACGGGGCGTCCGCCCGTTCGGCTGATAATCATGGCCGGTGAAGAGCCGCGTTTCATGCGGCAGGGCCAGAATATCCTGAATGGAATGCCAGAGGGCGTCCGCATCCCCGCCAGGGAAAACCGCGCGCGCCGTGCCGCCATCCGGCATGAACAGCGTGTCGTGGATGAAGGCCGCATCGCCGATGACATAGGTGATCGAGGCGAGCGTGTGGCCGGGGGAGAAGAGAACCCGCGCATCGAGTGAGCCGATTTTGAACGTCTCGCCATGGGCAAACAGGTGGTCCCATTGCGACCCGTCGGTCGCGAGGTCCGGCCAGTTATAGATATCCTTCCACAGTGCCTGGACATCCGCGACGCGCTCGCCGATGGCGCTGCGGGCACCTGTCTTGTGTTTCAGATAGTGCGCGGCAGAGAAATGATCGGCATGCGGATGCGTGTCGAGAATCCATTCGACTGTGAGACCCTGGGCACGCACGTAATCGAGGATCGCATCGGCATTGATGGTGGCTGTGGCGCCGGACTTCTCGTCGAAATCCAACACCGGATCGATGATGGCGCATTTGCCGGCATCGGGATCAGAGACCATATATTGAATGCTGGAGGTGCGGGCGTCGAAGAAACCTCGCACCTGCGGCCGCCGAGAAGTGTGGCGGGCAAGCCACGTCTCTGCGACGCCCATGTCGAAGCCATGGGCACGGCCAAAGGCAGCGACATCGGCTGCTTTCATCCGCCCATCTAGAACTTCGCCGATCACATAGAGGCTGAGCGAACGAGTGCCGCCTCTGCAATGGGCGAAAACCGGGCCATCGGACTGGCGCATGGCATCCTGGAAGGCTCGCACGTCCGCCTCGGTGATGGTACTCATCGTCACCGGAATGTGGCTATAGGCCAGACCATATCGGCCCGCTGCCTGCGCCTCCACTTTCGTGCCGAGTTGAGCCGTGTCCTCGCCATCCGGACGATTGTTGATGAATGTCGTGAAGCCTTGAGAGTGAAGAGCCTCGATGTCTTCGACACTTGGCTGGGTCGAGACCGATAGCTTGTCGGAGATTTTGGTGACAGGCATAGATGCCCTCCATCCTAAGTCATTATATATTATTTTATAATGTATAATGATATGGGCTGCAAGTGCTAAAGCTTTTCGCGATCTTTCAGATTCGCTCCTTCGCTTTAGACCCTTGTTTTGTCGCATGTCGTTATCGCAAAACCGCTGCACACTTTTGCGCGGACCATGCTTTAAAGCGTGGCGCGATCTTCAGATTCCCTCGCCACGCTTCAGCTCTTTGTCTTATAGTCTGTCACTATCGCCAGACCGCTGCGCCCTCTTGCGCGGCAGGCTTCAGTATTTCGGAATGGACGATGGCTTTCGGTCGAACGTTTCCGTCGTGCCGTCCGGCCTGTACAACGTCCAGGAGCCACTGAGATTTTGCGAGAGCCTTCCCTCACTTTTGCCGTCGCGGCTGACGGCATATCCGCCTCCAAGATTCTGCTGGAGTTCGTAGGTGCTTCCATCTTTCTTGAAGCATCGCGAGGCGTTCATCCCGCACTCGGCGAAGGCGCTGTTTGCTGCAAGCAGCATGATGGAAGATAGGATAAGTGGCTTCATGAGTTTGATCCTTTCGCTTTGTGTTCAGTTGGAAGTGACATCGATTTGAACTGTTCTGGGTGACCACCGCAGGATCCGCCCGGGTGAAGAATCCATCCGGAGGGGCAGGCGGCGGAGATCGATGCGCTCATCTCCCGGCCGAGACGGAGCACAACGCCTTCGTCCCTTTGGGTGGGCAACGTTTCGCCGTGATACCGGGAGATGCGTGCGACTATGAAAGGTCACCGTATGCGTGAACTGGCGTTACTGCCTTCGCATCGCGCATAGTCTGCCGCATCGCTGGCAAAGTCCTTCGCCGCATCGGCGGCATCGGCTGCGTCCTCTGCATATTCCGTCAGGGCGCGAATATAGGTCGCGACGTCGTTCTTGTAGGAGCGCATGTCATACTCCGAACAATTGGAATAAAGCACGCAGGAAGGCTGTGAAATTTTGGAGGGTGCCCTGGGAATGCGGACATCGCTGGAAGGCTCGGAGCAGCCCAGTGCCAGTGTTGGAGCGATCATGAAAACTGTACAAAGAAACGAAACGCGTCGCATGCTGGAAACCTCCGTTTGCATGGCTGATGAAAATTTGTGCCAGGGTTAAGGTGTTGCGCGGAACCGTGCAGTCTCTTGTCTGTCCATCGCGCCCACTTCACTATCGTTTTGCCCATTTGTCCTTTATGGTCGCGGGCTAAATGCCGCTGCGGAAAGACGACCCCGCTTTGCGTCCTGCCAAGGGCAGGTCGCCATGTGTTCGACCCGTCTGACCCTGAGATTCTCTCCCAATCTCTTCATTCGATGCGTCCTTCGTGGGTGGCGGTTACGACCGCCGTTGCCGAGTGGGTGCGATCGGTGAGTAGGGACTTGCCTTAGCCAATTGTCTTAGCCTCAGTGGCCGCTATCCGATCGGCGGATGGCTCTCACTGAGCGGCTGGCATTCTCCCCGGCATCAACCTGCGTGTACAGGCAAGACGATCGTCGAGCGGCGATCTGCATCTTTCAAAGCAGAATCCGTCCTCAATCGCGCGATACATGCCCGAAGACGAAATGGTTGCCGTTTCCATTGCCGCATCGGTTGCACCGCAACTTCCGTTCCAGCGGCATCAGTTGTTGCGACTTGCCAAACCGTCGCTGTAATTCCCATCGCTCCAGCATGCTCACCTCTCCGCATTGTCCGCATTTACCGCTGACCGAATACCATTGCGGCAGGTCGGCAAATGTAACCTCGTTGGCCTTTTGTCCTGCTATTTCGTCGCCTGCGCCCACCAGATCGATACCGCGACGGTGGCGCATGTCACTCCCGCTCGCCATTCGGTATCCATCCGCGCGTAAATCCTCGTCCCATCGCGGCGACGGCGACCGAAAGCTGTTGTTGCAGATGCTCGATCTCATCCAGCAGCGTTTCCACCGCCGCCTTCGCATCCCCGTCGTGGCATTGGATGACATATGCCGCAACATCCACGACTTGTTCGTTGATTTCGGCACACACGTTCCCGATCTCCTGTTTCAGAGCCACCTGCTCGTTGATGTGAAAGATGATTGATCCCTGTCCGGTCAGTCAGGCATCAAGTCGGTAATCTCGCCATGAGAGACCAGGAGACGGGGATCGGCCATGTCGCCACTCTCCTCATCCACGGTGACGGCATAGGCAGCAACACCAATATGGCGAGACGCCATTGCACCGGCAATCTTCTCGGCAGAGGCGGCGCTGGAAGCCTGTCGAATATCCCCCGGCACAATACCGCCGCGCCCCTTCTTGAACTGCACCACGATGATCTTCTCAGCTCCGGACATTGCTCGCTCTCTCATTTGTTCTATAAATGTTCTCATTTTTGGGAAGAGTCAAGACGGTGGTTTGACGCGATTTCGAAGGCGTGTCTCCAGCAGACCAAATATCCGCAGAAGATGGGATCGCGAGCGCCATATGCACGTCGAACAGAACTATTGGAAAATGGCGCACCCGACAGGATTCGAACCTGTGACCTTTGGAATCGGAATCCAACACTCTATCCAGCTGAGCTACGGGTGCACTCGTGACGCGTTTTTGAGTCGCGTTTGGATATGCCGGGTTTCTTAAACCAGCTTTCCTGTCTCTTCAATCCGTAAAATGTCGCCGGCGACAATGATATTGCCGATGAATCGGTATGATTAAAAATCATCTATTACTTCTTGCACGCTTTGCTTGTGTCTAATTCTTACGGGCTGGAATTTGTACTTCATCTTTCGCCGGTTGCATGATGAGTGGCTAGTTAACGAGAACGTGCATGATGATTTTTCGCGCTCGAGTTTGAGAAGAGCGAGATTAGTGGTTTGTTTACAATATATTGGTTGTAAGAACCAATATTTATGCGATGCTAATAGTAGGAAATTCTTATCGTTTCCACCATGGAAGATTTCATCCGTACGAACCCTAGACCTATGGATTAATTACTATTAAACATTGTTCTAATAAACATATGCCGCTAATGACCTCTCAAGCGGATGAATCACAGGAGGCCGGGATGACTTTGAATATGGCTTTTGACCAAGGTCGCGCGAAGGGTAAATACTCGGAAGCCGATGAGCCGTCGCTTGGGCATTCCAAGCTCTCGAAGCTCGATGTCGATTACTCCATTCTTTCCGAAGCAGTACTTTACAGGCTCCGCAGGGCGCAACTCGCGGTGGTGGGGGACTTCAACGAGAGCCTTCTTGCCTACGGTCTTCGTCCGGCTGATTTCTCCGTGCTGATCGTTGTGGCGAACAATACCGATCTGAAGCAGAGCGATGTTGCGGAGGCGCTTGGAATTCAGCGCGCCAACTTCGTGGCGATCATCGATGGTCTGGAAAACAAGGGGCTGCTCGCGCGCCGCAGATCGGCGACCGACCGCCGTGTCCACTATCTGGAGATGACGGAAGAGGGCAAAGCCACGCTCGACGAAATCCTGCAGATCTGGAAAGCCCATGAGGATAAGCTCGTTGGCCGGCTGGGTGGCGAGAAGGCTCGCGATCAACTTGTCGGCCTGTTGCGCAAGATCGAAGATTGATCCTAGGCGATAATGCTCGGTGCTCTCCATTGAACACTTGAAGGCGGTGCAGCTTTGCGCCGCTTTATTGTTGACGGGTTAGGGGTGGCGCGTCTGCGATGAGCGGACTGACCCATCATGGTGTTCGCCGTTGCAGCACGATCCTAGGACGAGACCTCTTGCTGCGCCATTCCCTTCATTGTGCGGTGGCTCTGGGGCAAGAGGTAGCGGTTTCCTCATCCGTATTGTGCTGTCGCTCGCCAGTCCACACGCAGAGCCGCTTAGGGCAAGTTCTCTCAGATCAAGGGCAATGGTCTGGCTGTTTCTCCAATGCCGCCGGGATGGGGTGCCTGTTATCTGGCCGGATCCTGACGCTGGAGACGCTGTTGCCGTGGGTCAAGCGTGTCGGCCTTCTCTAAACGCTGGTATATCCTGCCCACGCCGGCGCATTAGAGTAGCGTTCTGTCGATCACAATCCGGTTGGATAGGCGATTCTCGCGCCTCTCTTTGGCCTGCGGTCTTGCATTGTTGCGTTTCTGAGGGGATATGCTCGGCAAAATGCTTGAAGCGCTGTGCGTCCTGTTTGACGCCCAAGGACGCTTTACCTTTTTGAATCGACACATCGTGCTTTTCCGAAAATCGATTTCGATTTTCGGGCCGATGCAGTAAAGCCGGATGCTTGCGTGGATTTCGCATGAGAGGCTGGCGCAAGGGAGAGACCATGCTTTTGATCGATACGAACCATCCGATGTATCGCCCGCTCTGGGTGAGGCTGCTGATCGTTGGCGTCTGCGCTGGCTGGGCGGTGCTGGAGTTCGTCAATAACGAGCCCTTCTGGATGACCGTCGTCGGCGGCATCGCCCTTTATGCGGCCTATGTGCTGCTGTTTACCTTCAAGCCGGCCGAGCCGAAGCCGGACGAGCCAGCGGTTCGCTCCGAGCAGGACTGAGGCCTCACACCCGCTTTACCAGGCGTGTTTTCAGGTTCTGCCCATCAGCGGCAAAAGCCGGATGGCCTGATCAATCAGAAGATTGGCGGCCGTCATGCGCAAATGGGCGTTTTCGCGAAAGGGAGCGGGGACTGCGTCGGGGTGATTAAGCCTGGCAAACGCCCGCCGCTTGTCGCTGAGGCTTTCCAGCGTGTCCTTGTCGTTGATGGCAAGCTCGTGGCTGACATCTGCCAGAGAGGTCTTTTGAAGATAATCCGGCATCGGCGCCGGTTCAGGCTCTTCATCCCTCGGTTCGAAATTGGAGGCCGGCATATCCTCCAGCACATCGAGATAGGCAGAGAGCGGGCGATTGTCCGGCTCTGTCTCGGATGTGCTGGATGTCGCGATGGGGCCGGGGTCGAAGATGACGCGCGCGCTAAAGGGTGTCGCAATTTCCTCCTCAGGTCGGTCTTCCGCCTCGCGCTCAAGGCGCGCGACGACAGACTGGAAAACCGACTGGCCGAAAAGCATGACACCCCATCTCTTTGCGACCGCGCGATAGCAAGATGCGTAGATTTAAAAAGGTAAAGCGTCCTTTGTGCGCCCAACAGGACGCGCGGCGCTTTAGCAGGTCTACTGCGGCGGTCGTTGCTTCCCGCAGAGAGAATCACTCTAATATTGCCCGAGCCTTGAGCGTTACGCGGCCTTGCGGCTTTCCTCCAGCACCAGATCATAAAGAAGCTGGGCGCTGGGCGGCAGCACTCGGTCCTTCACCGTCAGCAGGCTGAATGGTTTGACGCTGAGTTCAAACTCGGTCGGCAGAATGCGGATGTCGCCCATAGGGGAATGCTGGCCGGAGAGAAACTCGGCCATTTCCAGCGCGAGCGGCGCGATTGCGTGGGTGGTGCTGACAATGGCGAGGGTGAGCACGGTGGAGGGCGTGTTGATGATGTTGCGTGGCAGCGAGACGCCCTGGGCGAGGAAGGCATCCTCGATCGTGCGCCTCAGCAGTGTGCCGGGCGGCTGGAACACCCAGTCGTAGTCACAGATATCCTCCAGCCGGGCAGGTGGGGCATTCAGCAACGGGTGATTCTTGCCGACAAGAAGACAGGCGCGCTCGATGCCGATTTCGTGGGCATTGAACAAGGCCGGGTCGAGATCGTCCGGAATGCGGCCGATGACGAAATCATGCCGTGCTGCCAGAAGCTCGCGCGCGAGAATATTGCTCGTTTCCACCTGGACGCTGATTTCGATGCCCGGATAGATATCCATTGCTTTACGAAGTGCGGGCACCACCATGCTGATGGCAGGCGCGGTGACCGCGCCGATATAGACCGAGCCGCCGCTGCCGGATTTCATCTGTGCGAGCTCCCGGCTTGCCTCTCGCAGCTCCAAAAGGATCTTCTTGGCCCGTCTTGCCAAGGCTTCTCCAAACTTGGTTAAGACAACGCCGCGTGATGCGCGCTGACAGAGCGGGCTCTTCACGATGGCCTCCATCTCCGACAGAACGCGCGAGGCCGCAGGCTGCGTCATGTTGAGGGCTGCGGCCGCAGCGCTTACTTGGCCGTGTTCTTCTACCATCACAAGCATACGTAAATGGGTCATTTTCAGCCCGGCGCGCAACAGGGGGTTGTCTTCGATGATCGAGGGAAACTCACTCAGATTCGTTTCATCGCGTTCCATTTTCGTCACCGTTTATGGCAGGAGAGCTTAGAATAAAAATTTGTATCGATTTAATATATCAAAATTGATATAGGAAAAGAGAGATATTCTATTTGACAGTTATATAGATTCAGAACAGTTTGCACCTCGTGCCGGGGAGGAGCGATGAAAGACGGATTATGCTCAGGGAGCCCGTTCGAGTAAGCTCGATTCTTCACTACCGCGCATGAATTTGACGGCATTCTGTAAGGATACAGAAGCCTAAAAGGGTTCCAAGGGAGAGAGTTCATGAAATCCATCATTTCGTTGTTTGCTGCCTGCGCTATCGGCGCTGCGGCATTTGCGTCGCCCGTCTGGGCGCAGGACAAGGGCACGGTCGGTATCGCCATGCCAACCAAGTCCTCCGCGCGCTGGATCGACGACGGCAACAACATCGTCAAGCAGCTTCAGGACGCCGGCTACACGACCGACCTTCAGTATGCTGACGACGATATTCCGAACCAGCTTTCCCAGATCGAAAACATGGTCACGAAGGGCGTCAAGGTCCTCGTTATCGCTTCGATCGACGGCACGACTCTGTCGGACGTTCTCAAGCAGGCCGGCGAACAGGGCATCAAGGTTATCGCCTATGACCGCCTGATCCGTAACAGCGGCGACGTCAGCTACTACGCAACCTTCGACAACTTCCAGGTTGGCGTTCTGCAGGCAACCTCCATCGTCGACAAGCTTGGCCTGAAGGACGGCAAGGGTCCGTTCAACATCGAGCTCTTCGGCGGTTCGCCGGACGACAACAACGCCTTCTTCTTCTATGACGGCGCAATGTCTGTCCTGAAGCCTTACATCGACAGCGGCAAGCTCGTCGTGAAGTCCGGCCAGATGGGCATGGACAAGGTCGGCACGCTGCGTTGGGATCCGGCAACGGCCCAGGCTCGCATGGACAACCTGCTCTCCGCTTACTACACCGACGCCAAGGTTGACGCCGTTCTGTCTCCTTATGACGGTATCTCCATCGGTATCATCTCCTCGCTCAAGGGCGTAGGTTACGGCACCAAGGACCAGCCGCTGCCGGTCGTTTCCGGTCAGGACGCTGAAGTTCCTTCCGTCAAGTCCATCCTGGCTGGCGAACAGTACTCCACCGTCTTCAAGGACACACGCGAACTCGCCAAGGTGACCGTCAACATGGTCAACGCGCTGATGGAAGGCAAAGAGCCTGAAGTCAACGACACCAAGACCTACGAAAACGGCGTCAAGGTTGTTCCGTCCTACCTGCTGAAGCCGGTTGCCGTGACCAAGGACAATGTTGAAAAGGTTCTGGTTGAAAGCGGTTACTACAAGGCTGACCAGCTGAAGTAATTTCTTCATGATCGTGGCGGGGAGGGACGTGATCGTCGCTCCCCGTTTATCCAAATAAGAACGCCGGATTGTACGGCGCAGGATTGTGATATGGACAACACCATTCTCGAAATGCGCAACATCACCAAGACGTTTCCAGGCGTGAAGGCGCTTGAAAACGTGAACCTCAAGGTTCGCCAAGGTGAGATACATGCGCTCGTCGGCGAGAATGGCGCGGGAAAGTCGACCCTTATGAAGGTCCTTTCCGGCGTTTATCCCGCTGGCACATATGATGGAGAAATCCACTACGAAGGTGAGCTGCGCAATTTCCGCGCCATCAACGACAGTGAAGATATCGGCATCATCATCATTCACCAGGAGCTGGCGCTCGTGCCGCTTCTGTCGATTGCAGAAAACATTTTCCTCGGAAACGAAGTCGCCCAAAACGGCGTTATCAGCTGGCAGCAGACCTTCAATCGCACCCGCGAGTTGCTGAAGAAGGTTGGCCTGAAGGAATCGCCCGAAACACTCATCACCGATATCGGTGTCGGCAAGCAGCAGCTGGTGGAAATCGCCAAGGCGCTGTCGAAGAGCGTGAAGCTTCTGATCCTTGACGAGCCGACGGCATCGCTCAACGAAAGCGATTCCGAAGCGCTGCTCAACCTGCTGATGGAGTTCCGCACCCAGGGGCTGACCTCGATCATCATCACTCACAAGCTGAACGAAGTGCGCAAGGTGGCCGACCAGATCACCGTGCTTCGCGACGGCATGACGGTGAAGACGCTCGACTGCCACAAGGAAGAGATCAGCGAAGACGTGATCATCCGCAACATGGTGGGTCGCGATCTGGAGGACCGCTATCCGCCGCGTGACGTGCCGATCGGTGAGACGATTCTCGAGGTCAAGAACTGGAACGCCTTTCACCAGCAGCACCGGGACCGTCAGGTCCTGCACGATATCAACATCAATGTCCGCAAGGGCGAGGTTGTCGGTATTGCGGGTCTGATGGGTGCGGGCCGCACCGAATTCGCCATGAGCGTGTTCGGCAAGTCCTATGGCCACAAGATCTCCGGCGAGGTTCTGCTTCACGGCAAGCCCGTGGATGTGAGCACCGTGCGCAAGGCGATCGATGCGGGCCTGGCTTACGTGACCGAAGACCGCAAGCATCTGGGTCTCGTGCTGAACGACAACATTCTGCACAACACCACGCTTGCCAATCTGGCCGGGGTGTCGTCTGGAACCGTCATCAACGACATTCAGGAAATGAAGGTCGCGACGGATTTTCGCAAGCGCTTGCGCATTCGTTCGTCTGGCATCTTCCAGGAAACGGTCAATCTCTCTGGCGGCAACCAGCAAAAGGTCGTGCTGTCCAAGTGGCTGTTCTCCAACCCGGACGTCCTCATTCTGGATGAACCGACGCGCGGTATCGACGTCGGCGCAAAATACGAAATCTACACCATTATCAACCAGCTTGCCGCCGACGGTAAGGGCGTTTTGATGATCTCATCGGAAATGCCCGAGCTGCTTGGCAATTGCGACCGCATCTACGTTATGAACGAAGGACGGATTGTCGCCGAATTGCCGAAGGGAGAGGCGAGCCAGGAAAGTATCATGCGCGCTATCATGCGCTCAGGGGAGAAGAACTGATGAGTTCGACCAACACATCCACCGAAGAGAACAACGTCATCTCGGTCGGCTCGTATATCCGGTCCAATATCCGTGAATACGGTATGCTGATCGCGCTCGTCGCCATCATGCTCTTTTTCCAGTTCTACACAGGCGGCATTCTCTTCCGTCCGGTCAACCTGACCAACCTCGTGTTGCAGAACTCCTTTATCGTCATCATGGCGCTCGGCATGCTGCTCGTCATCGTGGCAGGGCATATCGACCTTTCGGTCGGTTCGATCGTCGCCTTCGTCGGCGCCATAGCCGCCATTTTGACGGTCCAATGGGGTATGAACCCGTTCCTGGCTGCGCTGATCTGCCTCATCGTCGGCGGTGTCATCGGTGCTGCTCAGGGCTACTGGATTGCCTATCACCGCATTCCGTCCTTCATCGTGACACTGGCGGGCATGCTGGTTTTCCGCGGCCTGACGCTCTTTGTCCTCGGCGGTAAGAACATCGGTCCGTTCCCGTCCGACTTCCAGGTCATCAGCACCGGCTTCCTGCCGGATATTGGCGGCATCGAAGGCATCAACACCACCTCGCTGATCCTGACGATTTTGATTTCGGTGGTCCTTCTGGTGCTGGCTTTCCGTCGCCGTCAGGTGAACCAGAAGCATGGCATCGAGGTCGAGCCTTTCGGCTTCTTCCTGGTGCAGAACGTTCTGATTGCCGCTGCGATCCTCTTCCTCGGCTACAGCCTGTCGACCTATCGCGGCCTGCCGAACGTTCTCATCGTCATGCTGGTGCTGATTGCGATCTACAGCTTCGTGACCCGTCGCACCACGATCGGCCGTCGCATCTATGCGATGGGCGGTAACGAAAAGGCGACGAAGCTTTCGGGCATCAACACCGAACGCTTGAGCTTCCTAACCTTCGTCAACATGGGCGTTCTCGCCGGTCTTGCCGGCATGATTATCGCAACGCGCCTGAACTCGGCGACGCCGAAGGCCGGTGTGGGCTTCGAACTGGACGTGATTGCGGCCTGCTTCATCGGCGGTGCATCTGCTTCCGGCGGCGTTGGCAAGATCACCGGTGCGGTGATCGGCGCCTTTATCATGGGTGTGATGAACAACGGTATGTCGATCATCGGTCTCGGCATCGACTTCCAGCAGATGGTCAAGGGCCTCGTGCTTCTCGCCGCCGTGTTCTTCGACGTCTACAACAAGAACAAGGGCTGACCTTAGCGTTCGCCAACAGTTTTGAACGATAGCAAGTGGCCGGTTTCCGGCCACTTCCATGAGGAGGGGGCGTTTGAGGACGCCCAGGAAGGAACAACTATGCTCATTTCTCAAATCAAGGACGCCAGCGGCAAGATCATCGTTGCCGCGCGTGAAGATGGCGGCGAGGCCCACGCCGTCAACAATGCCGAGTCGGTTTATGCGCTGGCGATGGAAGCTGCCAATGGCGGCAAGTCTCTTGCCGATGTGATTGCTACCCATGGTTATGGCGAAGCGGTCGATCTGGAGAAAGCCTATTCCGAAGGTCGCTTCCTGCCGCCGATCACGCATCCCGATCCTGCGCATCTGCATCTGACCGGCACGGGCCTGACGCATCTGGGCTCTGCCGCCACGCGCGACAGCATGCACAAGAAGACCAGCGAAGCCTCGGATGACACGCTGACGGACTCGATGAAGATGTTCAAGATGGGTCTGGAGAATGGCAAGCCGAAGGCTGGCGAAAAGGGCGTTCAGCCCGAGTGGTTCTACAAGGGCAACGGCCATGTCTCGGCGGCACCCGGTGCAGCACTTGTTTCTCCGTCTTTCGCGCTCGATGGCGGCGAAGAGCCGGAAATGGCTGGCATCTATGTGATTTCGGACAAGGGCGAGCCCGTGCGCATTGGCTTTGCCGTTTCCAACGAGTTCTCCGACCATGTGACGGAGCGGATCAATTACCTCTATCTGGCGCATTCCAAGCTGCGTCCGGCAAGCTTCGGCCCGGAAATTCGCGTCGGCGCACCGCCATCCGACATCCGCGGCACGTCCCGTATTCTGCGCGACGGCAAGGTGATCTTCGAAAAGCCTTTCGTTTCCGGTGAAGACAACATGTCCCACACTTTCGCGAACCTCGAATATCATCATTTCAAATACGGCCTGTTCCGCGTTCCGGGCGAAGTGCATGTGCACATGTTCGGCACGGCGACGCTGTCCTTTGCGGATGGCATCAAGACCGAAGCTGGCGACGTCTTCGAAATCGAAGCCGGCGGCTTTGGCCTGCCGCTTCGCAACCCGCTGAAGGTTGCCGAAGAAGAGACGATTACGGTTCGTCAAATCTAACGGGCAGGGCGGTTCTCCTCAAAGGACTGCCGCCACACAGACATGATAAGAGGGCTCGGCGCATGGCGTTCGGGCCTTTTTTTGTGTTGCGAGGGAAGCGCCGATTGAAACGCCGTGCCTCCCTTTGGATGCACTAAAGACGCGTCTCACTCCTTAAATCTAGCATCGCGCTTTTCCAAAAAACGATCTCGATTTTCGGGCCATGCGGCAAGGCGTCTTCTTCAACTCGCCCACAGACCCACTTCGCCGATCTCGACGGAGTTACCGGCCGGATCGCGGACGTAAACGGAATAGGTACCGTTGTCCCAACGGAAGTAGAGGTCGATCTCTACACCCTTGGCGACGAAGTGATCGCGCCATGCATCGACCTCTGCCTTGTTTTCAGCCCTGAAACACACGTGCCCCGCTCCTGTGGTGCCATGACGGGGAAGCGGATTGCCGCCTTGTGCGATACGTGAGGTCTCCGGATTGAAGATCAGCAGCATCTGCTCGCCGCAGCGCAGGAAAACGAACTGGTTCTTGAAGGTTTTCACGACCTCCAGCCCGACGACATCGCGATAGAAGCGCTCCGCGGCATCAAGATCGGTCGCATAGATCACGGTTTCCAAAATGGCTTTCGGTGGCTGCATAAAAAGCTCCTGTTCGTTGATCTGCTGACTCTACGATAGTCGATCTTATGAACGCGATCGATTGCCAGATGACATGCCTTCACCGTAAGCGATCATGTGCGCGCTCAAGTCTGCGTCGTCGCTTGCAAGCGCCTTCGGTGAAGCTTTGGGGTGGAAGGCTGTAAGTCGCGCGGTGCACCGTCAAACGTCCCGGAATGCGTGGTAGAACTACCTACACCCACTCTCACTCTTGAGCTTAAGAATGGGTTCTGGAGGCTGTTTGGTGGATTAAGGGAACGGGCCCCTGGCACCTTAAATATTCATCGAGAGCGACGGGTCATCAATGGGCTCGTGCTATCAATTTGCTGGCATTCTTTGCAGGATGAGTTTCGTCCGCGACGCTGAGCGAGCCCTCTGCTTCGAGACGGAGGCATTTTTCCAGGCGATCCATTTTCCACAATACAAAAGAACAAAGGGAGTATATGGATTTCTCATGGACAATCCCGAGCACCTGTACACCGAACATGAAATCAGCGAGTTGGTATCTGGTGCCGGCCCGTTTGCGGCGGCGATGCGGGCATCGCGGATGCCGATGGTGATCACCGATCCGCGAAAGGCGGATAACCCGATCATCTTCGTCAATGATGCCTTCGCCAGGTTGACGGGCTACAGTCGCGAGGAAACGCTTGGCAAGAACTGCCGGTTTCTTCAGGGGCCGGGGACGAATGCCAACGACGTTCGTCGCCTTAAGCAGGCGATCGCGGAGCGCCGTTCCGTCGAACTGGACCTGCTGAACTACAAGCGGGATGGGTCGATCTTTTGGAACAGGCTGCTGATTTCGCCGGTCTTCGAGGGCGAGGAACTGGTGTATTTCTTTGCCACTCAATACGACGTCACACGCGAGCGTGCGGTCAAGGCCATCGAGCATCAGGAAGACTACCAGCTCGAACTGGAGCAGCGGATCGCCGATCTGATTGCCAGCGAAGAGCGTTTGAATTTCACGCTCAAGACAGGCAGTTTGGGAACCTGGGCGCTCGACGTTCCAGCGCAGAAGCTGTCTTGTTCTGCTCTTTGCAAGAAGAACTTTGGCCGCGGCCCGACGGACAGGTTCGATTACGAGGAACTCAAGGCGTCCATCCATCCAGGTGACTTCAACCGCTGGCAGGATGCGGTGATGTCTGCTCTTTCCACCGATGGCAATCTCCAGGTCGAGTACCGTGTCGTCCGGCCGGACGGGACTTTAAGCTGGGTTGAAGTTCGGGCAGAAACGAAGTTCAGCGCCGACGGGCAGCCGATCCTGATGAACGGCATCTCGATGGACATCACCGCGCGCAAGACAATTGAGGCGGAGAAAGCCGTCATTGCGCAAGAGATGGGTCATCGGATCAAGAACATGATGGCGACCGTCCAGTCGATCGTGAACCAGTCGATGCGCGGCGATTTTGACGTGGCGACAATGCGCAACAACATCACCAGCCGCCTCGATGCGCTTGGCCGGTCTCACGATGTGCTGCGGGGCAGGGACTTTCTCTCGGCCCATATCAGGGCTGTCATCGACCGCGCCATCGAGCCTTTCGATGCAGGCGAGCGTTTCGTCATCTCCGGTCCCGACTTTCTCCTGTCTCACCAGGGCAGCAACACGCTGGCGCTTTCCGTGCACGAGCTTGCGACGAATGCAGCCAAATATGGCGCATTGTCGAAAAGCGGCGGCGAGGTTCGCATCGAGTGGCGGATCGAGGGCGAAGACTTCCACTTCAGCTGGGCCGAGAGCGGTGGACCGCCCGTGGTGACGCCCCAGAAATCGGGCTTCGGGACACGTCTGATCAGAATGCTGGGCCTCGGCCTGAGTGGCAAAGCCTCGATCGACTACAACGAAACAGGCGTCGTCTTCACGGCATCGACCAGTCTCGCATCGCTTTCCGAAATCTGATCCACGGAGCAGGGTGTAATCTGGCCAAAATCCAATTGCTTCTTGCTTCTGGCGAAAAAGCGTTGATCGATGCAATGGTTGCGCCGGGCGTTCCATAGGCGAGGGACGGTGATCGGGACATTCGATGTGGAACGTCACGTTGGGCGTTGCCTAAAGTGTTGCTGTTCCTGACGGAAGTGTCGAAATCAGCCGATCTGGCCGTTGGTGGTCGTGCGCATTTCGTGCGACGCACCGCATTCCCATTCTCAGACGCACGGAGCCTGCTTGTGACGATCGATTTTAGACGTGGACGATGGTTGAACGAGCCGGTCAACGCGCAGGTGACGGAAGACAGCCTGAGGATCACGACGGATGCCAAGACGGATTTTTGGCGCGAGACCCATTATGGCTTCACCCGTGATACGGGCCATTTTCTCGGCATACCGGCAGCGGACGGGTTCACGGCGGAAATCCGCGTGCAAGGCGAGTTTCGCACCTTGTACGATCAGGCCGGCCTGATGGTGCGGATCGATGAGACCCGTTGGGTCAAGACGGGTGTCGAGTTCACCGACGGAGAGGCATTCCTGAGCACGGTTGTCACCAACGGACGATCGGACTGGTCCGTCTCGCAGCCTTTCAAGCAGCTTGACGATTTCTACATGCGCGTCACGCTGTCAAAGGGGGCGATGCGGATACAGGCATCGCGAGACCGGAGCTTTTGGCCCCTTCTTCGGCTGGCGTCTTTTCCAGTTGCGGAAACTTACGAGGTTGGTCCGACGGCCTGTACGCCGGAACGCAGCGGACTGAGCGTCCATTTCTCCGAGTTCACGATCGGTCCGGCGACCACAAAGGCTCTCCACGATCTAAGCTGAAGAAGAGAGGGCTGATGAAGGGCGATCACTCGCTGCCATTGCCACCGGTTCGAACGAGGACAATGGTGCGATAGTCCCGGAGTTCAAAATCGATTTCGATCTCTATCTCTATCCGGACCATCGTCAATTACGGGCTTTTGAAATCCAGTGGCTGTCGTGGTTCTCATGTTGGGACGAACGGTCCCCAGGCATTTCTGCCTCGTCCAGTTGCTGTAGCAGATGTGAGAAAAGCTCGTCCGTCTGTACCGATCTTCTCGATGCAGAGCGTGATGCTTGCTTTATGGCGTCGTGGCTCAAAAACCTAGCCAAGCGATAGTCTTGTCCTGTCACTGATCTGTCCCTGTTGTTCCCCACCCGGCAAACAGTTCCGGGTGGATTAGGTTCCGCGGGTGTGCGGCATCCATGGTGAAAAACAGGGGCGCGCCCATTAATGAGACAGTTATGGTTTCACAGCCGTTACATGCAGCCAGTCGGTCGGCTTGTTGTCGTAGCCGCTGCCCTTCGCTTCATCGATGGTGATGTGCTCCCATGAGAGTTGCTGGTAGACGTCTGAAAGCCAATCCGGGGAAGGGTAATTATAGAAGCGATCGAGTTCGTCGCGGCCTTCGGCCGTTCCGGCCTTGTAGCTGGCATAGAAGACACCCTTGTCTTTCAGGGCGGCATGAATGCGGGCGATGATCGATGGCAGGGTGGCGCGGGGCACATGCAGCAGGCAGGCATTGGCCCAGATGCCGTCATAGGCGTTCTGCTCGGCAATGTCTTCGAACAGCAAGGTGCTGGTTGCGACGCCCAGCCGTTCTGCGGCCGCGCGCGCCATTTCAGGCGTGCCGTCGGTGGGATGGACGTCGAAGCCGCGGGCAAGCATGGCTTCGCTATCCTGGCCTGCGCCACAGCCGAGTTCGAGAATGCGGCCGCCTGGTGGAAGCGCTGCGAGAAAGGCCTTAAGGCGAGGGGAGGCGTTTACGCCTCGCGTGGTGTAGGCGGCAACTTCGCGGGCGTAGAAACCGATCGTATCGTCATCGCGGGCAGTCATGAATGCTCTCTCCTCAGTCACATTCCATTGAGGTAAAGCGCTTAGCAGTTTTGCGCGATCGTCTCCACCTCTGCCGGTTGGGTTCAGACTGCTTCCAGGCTTGATGCGTGGCCGTTGGTGCGCTGGCGACCACAAGTGTTTCAGAGCTTGACGATGTCAGAGCGGCACCACCATGATTGTGAGGAGCCGCAGGACGGACGCGTTCGTTTGTGTCAGAAAGGTATGATGATGACGGTTGATGTGAGTCTGACATCTTACCCGGGTCTCGATGATCGCATTACGGTGATTCGGGCGGGTGATGAGGTCGATGCTGTGTTCGTCAGCACCGAGCGTTTCAATGTGCTGGTCGATACGCTGGGGACGCCGGCCCTGTGCCAGCATGCGCTGGAACTGCTTGCCGATCGCATGCGGGATCGACCGCTCATCGTCGTCAACTCGCATATGGACTGGGACCATTTCTGGGGCAATTGTGCCATCAGCGATGCGCCGATCGTTGCCCATCAATCCGCGATGGAGCGATTGCGCGATCCGTCTGCGCTTCACACGCTTGAACAGAAGAGAACGACCGAGCCCCGCTTTGACGAGGTCGAGCTTGTGCCACCGACATTGACCTTCAGCGGTGAGAGCATGACGCTACATGGTGGGGATCTTAGTCTGCATCTTCTGCACACGCCGGGACATACGCCGGACCATCTTGCCGTCTGGATACCGGAGATCGAGACGTGCCTGGCGGTGGATGCGGTCGAGCATCCCATCCCGGAAGTTTGGAGCAGCGCGCCTGACGATCTGCGCAGTCTTCGCTCCTCGTTGAACCTCATTCGCAGCTTGGAGCCGAAGCAGCTTGTTCTTGCCCATGGTCAGACGAGTGACCCCGCCGTCTTGGATCGCAACATCGCCTATTTTGAAAACATTCAAGAGGCCGTGGCTCTCGTTCCTGCATCTGAGTTGATGAGCGCGGCTCTGGATCAACGCGAGGGAATGAGGCTGGAAGACTTCGTTGATCTTCCGGCGGGCATGTCTTTCGAGGCCCGGGAGTTTTACGAACGCTGCCACCGCTCCAACCTTGCGGCTACAGTCGCGACGCGGGGAGCGTCTTGATCTGTCAGCTGGACGATGAAGCCGAGTATAGTGTGGTGAAAGATCCTGGAGACGCCTGTCGCGATTGATCGCAGAGCCCATTCAAACCGGCGTGGACTTTGGCTCTACAGCATCGGCCCGAAAATCGGACTCGATCTTCGCAACGGCGCATCAACTCTGCGACTGACTTTGGCTCTGGGATTCATGGACGGTGACGGAGACGCTCAGGCTTTCGCCGGAGACGCCAACGCGCATGCCCGACACCGGGGCGCAGTCGCGGTAGGATAGGCCGGTGGCGATGCGGACATAGCGCTCATCCGGGCAGATCTTGTTGGCCGCATCGAAGCCGACCCAGCCCAGGCCGGGAAGATGGGCTTCACCCCAGGCATGGGTTGCCACCTGTTCTTCGACGCCTTCCATCATCAGGTAGCCGGAGACGTAACGGGCAGGATGGCCGAGCAGGCGGGAGGCGGCAATGAAGATATGGGCGTGGTCCTGGCAGACACCCTTGCCAGCTTCCAGCGCCTGTTCCGCCGTGGTTTCGGTGCCGGTGCTGCCGGTCTGGTATTCAACCTCCAGGTGGATCAAGGCCATGAGTTCGTGAAGGCGTTCCAACTCGGTGCTGCCTGAACTCTGTCGGGCCATCTCGCGTATCAGCTTGCCGGGCTTGGTCAGCGGCGTATCGCGCATGAAGAGCCAAAGCGGCGCGTTGCCGATATGGGCGCCGAACACGCCTGCCTTGTCCTTCGTTTCCACTTCCCCGCTTGCCGTAACCTTCACGGCGCGGCTTGGGCCTTCGCTTTCCACAAGCTCGATGCGGTTGCCGAAATGGTCGTCGTAGCGCGTTTCTACTGTCGCGCCCTCAACGGCGACGTCCCAGTTGAGCACGGTCTGCGTCGGGCCGCTGAGCGGTGTTAAGCGCAGGCGCTGAAGGGAGTATGGCACCAGCTCTTCGTACAGATATTCGGTCGTATGATTGATCTTCAGACGCATTCGCCCCGTATCCCCGTCTTGTACCGCCTACTGATAGAAGCGGTAACCTTCCGTGATTTCCTGACCCAGCTGGCCGTTCCTGTTGATGAAGGCTTCCAGGAACTCGTGCAGGCCCCGATCCATCACGCGGTCGATGGTGGTTTCCTTCAGTGTCGACAAAATGGCGTCCGACGTTTCGTGTGCCTTGTGCCGCTCGCCATAATCCTTGGCGAGATAGCCGAGGTTGCTGACGATCTTCTCATAGCAATAGGCGAGCGAACGCGGCATGCGGGCGTTGAGAATGAGGAAGTCGGCAATGTTGGCGGGTTTGTATTCCGCGTCGTAGACCCAGCCATAGGAGCGGTGGGCCGAAACCGAGCGCAGGATGGATTCCCATTGTGCATTGTCGAGCGACGAACCGACCTGTGCTGCCGCAGGCAAAAGCACGTAATATTTGACGTCGAGGATGCGCGCGGTGTTGTCCGCCCGCTCGATGAACGTGCCAATGCGCGAGAAATTGTAGAGGTCGTTGCGTAGCATCGAACCGTGGAAGGCGCCGCGCACCAGGCCTGCCCGATGCTTGATGACATCGATGACATGCGGCATTTCCGCCGGTTTAAGGCGGCGTCCGAGCAGGCTTTTCAGCTCGATCCAGAATTCGTTGGTCGCTTCCCAAGTCTCGCGCGTCAGCGCGGTGCGCACCATGCGGGCGTTGTTGCGGCCGGAGTCGATGCAGGACATCACGCTCGACGGGTTGGTCTTGTCGCGCAGGAGATAGTCGATCGCATCTGCCGACGTGACCTTTTCGTTGTCTTTGAGAAAGGCTTCGCGAACGCCCGCACTTTGCAGCACGCCGTCCCAATCTTCATCCGCACTGCCGCTTCGCGTCAGCGATACGCGCAGGCCGGCATCGACGAGGCGCGCGATGTTTTCGGCGCGCTCTATATAGCGGAACATCCAGTAGAGCCCGTTTGCAGTTCTTCCCAACATGGCTCAGTCCTCCAGTACCCAGGTGTCTTTGGTGCCGCCACCCTGGCTGGAATTGACCACAAGCGAGCCCTGTTTGAGGGCCACGCGGGTCAATCCGCCTGGAATGATTTTGACCTTGTCGGACACAAGCACATAGGGACGAAGATCGACATGGCGTGGCGCGATGCCGTTCTTCACCATGATCGGGACAGTCGAGAGCGAAAGCGTCGGCTGGGCGATGTAATTGTTCGGACGCGCGCGCAGCTTCTCGGCAAACAAGGCGCGCTCCTTCTTCGAGGCTGTCGGGCCGACCAGCATGCCGTAACCACCGGAGCCGTGCACTTCCTTGACGACGAGATCGGCGAGATTGTCGAGCACGTATTTCAGGCTGTCCGGTTCCGAACAGCGCCATGTCGGCACGTTTTCCAGAAGCGGCTTGCGGCCGGTATAGAACTCGACGATTTCCGGCATGTAGGAATAGATCGCCTTGTCATCGGAAATACCGGTGCCGGGCGCATTGGCGATGGTGATATTGCCCGCGCGGTAGACATCCATGATGCCAGGAATGCCAAGCGCCGAATCTGGGCGGAAGGTGAGGGGATCGAGGAAATCGTCGTCGACCCGGCGATAGAGCACGTCGATGGCTTCATAGCCCTGCGTGGTGCGCATCTTCACCTTGCCGTCCATGACGCGCAGGTCCGAGCCTTCCACCAGTTCCACGCCCATCATGTCGGCCAGGAAGGAATGCTCGTAATAGGCGGAGTTGTGGATGCCGGGGGTCAGGACGGCAACGCGTGGCTTGCCCTTGCAGCCGGGGGGCGCAAGCGACGCCAGCGACTGGCGCAGTTGATAGGGGTAGTCTTCGACGCGCTGAACCCGGTTCTCATGGAAGAGTTCTGGGAACATCTGCATCATGGTTTCGCGGTTTTCCAGCATGTAGCTGACACCCGACGGCGTTCTGGCATTGTCTTCCAGCACGTAGAACTGGTCTTCGCCGGTGCGCACGATGTCGGTACCGACAATGTGGGTGTAAACGCCGCCCGGCGGGCGGAAGCCGATCATCTGCGGCAGGAAGGCTTCGTTCTTCTCGATCAGTTCGCGGGGGATACGACCTGCCTTGATGATTTCCTGCTTGTGGTAGATGTCGTCCAGAAAGGCGTTGAGCGCGATGACGCGCTGTTCGATGCCCTGGGCAAGCTTGCGCCACTCCTTGCCGGAAATGATGCGCGGAATGATGTCAAAGGGGATGAGCTTTTCGGCGCTGTCGGCGTGGCCGTAGACGGCAAAGGTGATGCCGGTTCTGCGGAAGATGTTTTCCGCGTCCTTGGATTTCTGGATCAGGTGCGACCGGTCCTGTCGGCTATACCAGTCGTTGTAGTTTGCGTATGGGCTTCGCGGCGTGGTGTCCGCATTTATCATTTCATCAAATGCCAACTTTCAGATCCCCTTTTTGTACATTTGAATACAAGGTTGGAAGCAATGCAAGCCGCATGAGCGGTCGGCGATCCAGATTTTTTGGGCCGCCTCGGTCCCTCAAAGCGACTGAAAATAAAGCAATCTTTTCCTCTCAGCATCAAAATGCGGCAGCGCGTGGAAAGTTCATTCCGTGTTGGCAGAATAGCTGAGGTTTTTACGCCCGATGCAAAGGCTCAATGCCTATAAATTGAGCGCATTTTTATTGTGCGTCCTTCCCCCAGAATTGAGTGCCGGAGGAGAAGATGCAGTGCGGCCAAGGCAGAATAAGAATGGACTCGGCAAAGGGACGTAGTGCCCACTGGTCCTTAACCTCCGGCCAGGGATATTAGATATTTGTTAACCATAAAAATATACCTCTGGTTAAATCGAAAGATTCGTGACGGCAGGGGGTAATATGTCGATTTCGCGTCGTGGTGTCCTGTTCGGGTTGCCACTTTTCCTGGCAGGCTGTGCAAGTATCAATCCCGCAGGCCAGCGGCAGAACTATGCGGCTCTGCCGAATGAGCAGTTTCCCATGGCAGCCATGCCGCTTGAGAAGATGAAGCCGGAACTGCGCCGCCAGGAAGTGGCCTATGAAACCACCTATCCGGCAGGAACCGTGGTCGTCGACACACCGGCACGCCGCCTCTATTTCGTTCTCGGCGATGGCCGCGCCGTTCGCTACGGTGTGGGTGTCGGTCGACAGGGTCTGGCGCTGAAGGGCAATGCCTATGTGGGCCGCAAGGCCGAATGGCCAAGCTGGACGCCGACCCCGAACATGATCCGCCGCGAGCCGGAACGGAACCTGAAATATGCTGGCGGCATGCCAGGCGGTCTTAACAACCCGCTGGGTGCGCGTGCGCTTTATCTTTACCGCAACGGCAATGACACGATGTTCCGCCTGCATGGCACCAACCAGCCGCAGTCGATCGGACATGCCATGTCGAGCGGGTGTATCCGTATGCTCAACCACGATATCATCGACCTTTACGAGCGCGTTCCGGTCGGCGCCCGCGTGGTCGTGATCCAGGCCTGAAGCATCTCGTTAACGCCCTGATCGGGCGTTAGAGCGGCCTTGTTGAACAATGAGGCCGCCCCAATGGCCCGATCGGTGGGGCGCTTTCAACCTGATATGAAGGTATGCGCATGTGCCGTTTTCTTGCCTATTCCGGCTCACCTGTCTGGCTCGACACTCTGCTGATCGAGCCGGAGAGTTCGCTGATCAGCCAGTCGCTTGCCGCAAGGGAAGCCAAGACGGTGGTGAACGGCGATGGGTGCGGGATCGGCTGGTATGGCGAAAGACCGGAGCCGGGGATCTATCGCGGCATCCTGCCCGCATGGTCTGACAGGAACCTCACCTCGCTGTGTCATCAAATCCGCGCCGGCATGTTTCTGGCGCATGTGCGCTCCGCCACCACCGGCGGCGTTTCCATGGCCAACTGCCATCCCTTCGGTTTCGGCCGGCACCTCTTCATGCATAACGGCCAGATCGGCGGCTATGAGAAGGTGAAGCGCGCCATCGAGGCGCATATTTCCGATGATGTTTACTGCTCGCGGGCCGGCAATGGCGATAGCGAGGCAATGTTCCTGATTGCCGCTGGCCTCGGTCTCGATAAGGACCCAGTCGATGCGCTTTCGCGCACCATCGAAATCTGCATGGATGTGGTGCTGGATGCGGGCGTAGACCAACCCATCCGTTTCAGCGCCATCCACGCCGATGGCGATACGCTGCATGCCTTTCGCTGGTCGAGCGACGCGCGCCCGCCGACCCTTTACTGGCGCAATATGGGAGAGGGCATCGCCATCGCCTCCGAACCCTTCGGCACCGGCGGCGAGATGTGGGAAATCATCCCTGCCAATACGGTGGCGACGGTGACCAAGGGCAAGATCGAGTTCAAGCCCTTCACGCCTTACTATCGCGATGCAGTTCTGATGACCGCCTGAGTGCGGTGTGCCGTCAACCGAAACCTAAAACATGTGGATCAATTTCTGGCGCCAATAGATGCTGCCGGTTGAATTCCGCTATGCAAGGCGGGAAACGGGGCATTTTTTCAACTCAACGGAGAGTTGCGCCTGTGGCTGATGGATCCCCTTTTTTTTGATAGCGGAAATGTGATTATCGGGCGCTCGATTTCGCGCCTATCGACGAAGCGCAACCCAGAGCAAATGCGATGACCGTATTTCCATCGTACGAGCTTCAACCCTTTGTTTTTAAGCATTTCTAGACACGAAGCTAAGCACCGCCGCTGGAAATGCGCCACTCAGGAACGCTTGAATGTCCATATTTGAAAAATTGTCCCGCTACCAGCCTTACGCCCTTGCAGCACTGCGCATCATTGCAGCACTTCTCTTTATCGAACACGGCACGCAGAAGCTGTTCGGCTTTCCGCCAGCGCAGATGGAAGGCTCGCTTCCGCCGCTCCTTCTTGCAGCTGCTCTGCTGGAACTCGTCGGCGGGGTTCTCATTCTCATCGGCCTCTTCACCCGCCCGGTGGCCTTCATTCTGTCCGGCCAGATGGCCTTTGCCTATTTCATGGCACATGCGCCGAAAAGCTTCTTCCCCGCTATCAATGGCGGTGATGCTGCGATCCTCTTCTGCTTCGTCTTCCTGTTCTTGGTGACTGCCGGTCCGGGTGCGTTCGCAGTCGACAAGCGCTAAGACGCCCTTGTTCGCCGTCATCCCTGGGCTCGACCCAAGGATGGCGGAGAGCGGGCTATTGGGATTCAACCGCGACTCCCATCGGAGGCGCTTAAAGTCAGTGCCTTCTCAATTTTCGGAAAGCACGATGCGTCGATTCAAAATGGGAAAGCATCCTTTGAGGGTCCAATAGGACGCACGGCGCTTTAAAACGCTTCCAGCGCGCCCTTCGGTAGCCACTGGCTGATCTTGGCGCGCAGCAATTCCGGGCTGATGGGCTTAGATACGTAGTCGTCCATGCCCGACGCCAAGCACAATTCGCTGTCCAGATCCAAAGCGTGCGCCGTAACGCCGATGATCGGCACGCGGCCGAGGCGGCCGTCTTCGTCATCTTCCATCTGACGGATGGATTGGGTGGCGTGGTAGCCGCTCATGACCGGCATCGACACGTCCATCAAGATGAGCGCCGGGCTCTCGTTGCGCCAGGCTTCCACTGCCTTCTTGCCATTGGCGACGATGCGGAAGCTGAGTCCCGTTTGCTGCAGGATCTGGCTGAAGACGATCTGGTTCACATCATTGTCTTCCGCCACCAGCACGTCGATGCCGGAGCCGTTCTTGCGGGGCGGCGGCGGCAGGTGAAACGGCTGATCATCCTCAACAGGTGCGGTGATCGAAGGCGAGGGCATGTCCGTCAGAGCAAGAGCGGGAATAAGCGCTTCCAGCGTCTCGCGAAGTTTTCGCCTGCGCACCGGCTTGGCAAGGTAGGCTTGAGCGTTCTCGCAGGCGTTGTCCTCTCCGAGCGCGGTCAGCAGGATCACGGGTATGTCCTGCATGCCGGGATGACGGCGGAGGTACGCGACCACGTCATTGGCACGCATATCGGGCATCGCTTCATCGACAAGGAGAGCGGCGGGGCGCAGACCGAGCGCTACGGCTTCCTCCAGAACGGCAAGCCCTGTCGTGCCGTCTTCGGCGGCATAGGCGTCCAGCTTCCAGTCGCTGAGGTGTCTTGTCAGAATATCGCGGCTCATCGCATTGCCATCGATCACCAGGATGCTTGCATGGGCAGGCCATGGAGGTATGACGGGTTGCGCCGAAATCACGCAAACCGGCAGCGTCACGGTAAAGACCGATCCACTGTCCTCTTCGCTTTTCGCTTCGATCAGGCCATCGAACAGAGACACGATCCTGAGGGTTTCAGCGAGCCCGGCTGCGGCGGGTGCAGAACGACTCGTTTGACCAAGGATAGAGGCAAGTTGCTCCTGCGACATGCCGATGCCGGTATCTTCGACGGTCAGCCGAATTGAGGCACTGTCCGCAACGTTCTCAGCCTTCAGCCTGACAATGACATGACCGGACCGGGTAAAGCCGATGGCATTGCTGACGAGGTGGGTGACGATCTGACGGAAGCGCGCCGCGTCCGCTTCGATCGTGATCTCTGCCGATGCATCGATGTCGGTGAAGAGTGTGAGCCCCTTCTCTTCAGCATGGAAGGCGAGCAGCGACGCAATCTCTTCCACCAGATCGGCGGGATCGAAGACGCTGGTCTGCAAGGATGCCGAGGCGTCAGTCGCAGAAGCGCTCAGCACAGCGTCCAGGCTTCGCAGCAACGCGTTGCCGGAGTGAACGATTGTGTCCGCATAGATCTTTTGTCGCGCGTCGAGGTCGGTTCGGGCCAGCGCGTCTGCCATGCGAAGAATGCCGGTGAGCGGCGTCTTGATCTCGCAGAGCCACCGGGCGTCATCGCTGCGGTGCCGACCATCTTCTTCTGCACCCTGACCGTGATTTTCTATAACTCTGACCGAGTTCGGCCGTGGCGCACTGTCGAAGTCCGGCATCTTTTCGAAGACTTCGTAGAGAAAGATCTGCCCGGTCTCGTCGATGAAGCGCTCGCATCGCAGGGTCTGCGCCTCGGGCAAGACGCCGCGACAAGTGGCGACCTCGTCGGTGGCGAAGACGAGACAGCGGCGTTCCTTATCCTCCCGCTCCACATCGTCCGCGGTGTTGAAGATGAGGCGGCTGGTTTGCCCGGCGAAGTCTTGTTGGTTCTTTCCGGCAAAACGGGCATAGGCTTGGTTGACGCAGATATAGCGCAACTCGCTATTCTTGACGCAAGCCGGCAGGTGCAGGGACGAAACGCCCTGGCAAGCCTTTTCCAACAAGCTGCCCTCGATAATCAAGCCGTACTCCGCACCATCAATGGAATCAAAATATCTTTAATCTGATCGCAAGCTAGGAGAGGTGCGCATGAAAAACCATGGGCGACCAAGGCTTTTCACGCTTTTTTAACCATAAGCATCAGGTTGGGAGCATGGTTGCCGCGAAAGATTTGCTTGACTTTTTTCGGCAAAACGACCACATGCCTGTCAAGCTTTCACCTTCCACAGCCGCGTGAGCTGTAGCGTCCACTTGAAAATTATACGCACGCATGAAGGAAAAGCGCAGGCAATACAGAATACGGCGACCCTTCGCCGGTGCTCAGCGCAGAAAGTCATTTCAACCACCAAGTTCCCAATTCACGCGGGGTTCTTGACGCCAAGACAACCGGACAGCATGGGCTGAACCGGCTGAAGCGTTTTGGCGCCCCGAAAGGTATTCTATTGACCAGTTTTAACGAACTCGGCCTCTCCGAAAAGCTCGTGGCTGCGGTCACCGCTCTCGGTTACACGACACCAACACCTATTCAGGCGAAAGCCATTCCCTTCCTCATGGAAGGTCGCGACGTCATTGGTCTGGCTCAGACCGGCACCGGCAAGACCGCTGCATTCGGCCTGCCGATGATCGAAATGCTGATGAAGCATGCAGAACGTCCTGCAAACCGCACCACCCGCTCCCTGATCCTTGCGCCGACGCGCGAACTGGTCAACCAGATCGGTGAAAGCCTGCGCGCCTTCGTGAAGAAGACGCCGCTTCGCATCAACCAGGTTGTCGGTGGTGCGTCGATCAACAAGCAGCAGCTGCAGCTGGAAAAGGGTACCGACATTCTCGTTGCCACGCCTGGCCGCCTGCTCGACCTGATCGCGCGCAACGCGATTTCGCTGTCCAAGGTCACGCATCTCGTTCTGGACGAAGCCGACCAGATGCTGGATCTCGGCTTCATTCACGACCTGCGCAAGATTTCCAAGATGGTGCCTGCCAAGCGTCAGACGCTTCTCTTTTCGGCGACCATGCCGAAGACGATTGCCGATCTCGCCGGTAGCTACCTGACCGATCCGGTCAAGGTGGAAGTGACACCTCCGGGCAAGGCTGCCGACAAGGTGGAGCAGTATGTTCACTTCGTTGCCGGCAAGAACGACAAGACCGATCTTCTGAAGAAGTCTCTGTCGGAAAACCCCGATGGCCGCGCCATCGTCTTCCTTCGCACCAAGCATGGTGCGGAAAAGCTCTACAAGCATCTTGAGCATATCGGCTTCAAGGTCGCGTCGATCCATGGCAACAAGAGCCAGGGCCAGCGCGAGCGCGCGTTGAAGGGCTTTAAGGATGGTGAAGTCAAGGTGCTGGTGGCGACGGACGTTGCTGCACGCGGTATCGACATTCCTGCCGTGACGCATGTCTTCAACTACGATCTGCCGGAAGTGGCGGATGCCTATGTGCACCGTATCGGCCGTACGGCCCGTGCCGGTCGCGATGGTATTGCGATTGCATTCTGCGCACCGGACGAAACCCGCCTGCTGCACGACATCGAAAAGCTGATGAAGATCGAAATTCCGGTCCTGTCCGGCGAGCGTCCAGAAGGTCTTGCCAGCCCGACCCGTGGCAGCGGCAACCGTGGCGGCCGTGGAAACGGCGCCGGCAATGGCGGTCGTCGTCAGGGTGGCGAGCGCGGCGAGCGTGCACATGGCGATCGTCCGGCCCGTGCTCATCGTGAAGGCGGTCACCGTGAAGGTGGTCATCGCGACGGTGGACGTCGCAACGGCGATTTCCGTGGACAGCGTGCGGGCGAGTTCGCTCCTGTCGAGCGCGACAACGATCTGGAAGTCACGTCCGATTTCAAGCGTACCAAGGTTGAAGGTGCCGAAGGCGCCAAGGCTGCAGGTCCGCGCAAGCATCGTGGCGGCCAGGGCCGTCCGGCCCGCAAGGCTGGCTCCTTTGCCGCTGCCGGTCAGGCTCGTCCTGCCGGTAACGCCGGTCGCGGTCGCAAGCGCGGCTGATATAACTTTGTAAAACTGGAAACGCCCGGACGATGATCCGGGCGTTTTTGTTTTGGGTGTTTTGCAGGGGCTTGGCGCTCAGGCCGTATGGCGGCCTTGTTTGATCCCGCAGAGCATTTCGCGCTTGCCGGCAAAGCCCTTTCGGCGCTCGACTGCAAAGCCTGCGGACTGCAAGTTTCGGCGGACAAATCCAGCAGCGGCATAGGTCGCAAAGGTTCCGCGCTCTCGCGTCTTGTCGTAGATCGCGCTCATGATCTCTACCGACCACATGTCCGGATTGCGCGATGGCGCAAAGCCATCGAGGTACCAGGCGTCGAAGACGAGGTCGCTTTGCTTGATACCCTGTAACGCCTCGCCGCAGACGACGGTGAGCTTCGTCTGCTCATCCAGTTGCAGCTCAACGATACCGTGGGGCTCTTCCGGCCAAAGCGCGACGAGGGCCTGACGCTCGGCATTCACCTCGGGCCAGCGCGACAGCGCCCGGTCGATCTCTGCGGCGCGCATCGGGTAAAGCTCGAAGGACACGAAGTGCAATGTCTTGCCAGGCTTGCGCGCAATCCTCCACTGCCGCCATGTCTCGGTGAGATTGAGCGCGGTGCCGAAGCCGAGTTCTCCGATCACGAAGGTGTCTTTCGGGTGATCTTCCCATCTATCCGGCAGTCCGTTGCCGTTGAGAGAGACATGCTCGCATTCCAGCCGCCCCTCGGTCTGGCAATAAAAATGATCGCCAAAGGCCAGGGAATAGGGCATATCGCCCTCTCGCCAATCCAGCATGTTGTTGCCGGTGCTGTCCGGTCTTGCATCTTCGGGATGTGTCATGGTCCAAGCCGATAGTCTTCCCGACCACCAAGGTCAATCGCCATTACCCTCCAGTGCCGCGCTGCTGATTGTCGGCGGTGGCATAATGGGCCTGTGGGCGGCGCTGAAGGCGGACCGTCTGGGGATCGATACGGTGCTGGTCGATGCCGGCCAAACGGGAAGCGGCGCAAGCGGTGGCCTACTCGGCGCCCTGATGCCGCATATGCCGGATCGCTGGAACGACAAGAAGCAGTTTCAGTTCGATGCGCTTCTGACGCTTGAAGACGAGATTGCGCAGCTGGAAGCCGAAACCGGCATGTCGGCCGGTTATCGGCGATGCGGGCGCATCATCCCGCTGCCGAAGCCGCATCTGCGGCCCATCGCCGAACGCCATCGCCAGGAGGCGCTCACCAATTGGGATCAGCAGGGGCAGCGTTTTCACTGGCATGTGCTGGACGCGCCGCCGGTGGAAAACTGGGTCGATGCATCCGCGGGGCAGGCGGGCTTTGTGCATGATACCTTTGCCGCCAAGGTCTCTCCTCGGGCGTTGGTTGCGGCACTCACTGCGCGTCTTAAAGCTTCGCGACACGTGCGTGTCGTGGAGGGCCAACGGGTTGTCTCGCTGGGCAAAGAGCGTGTCGCGCACTTCGATGATGGCGCGCGCCTGTCATTTTCCCATGCCATTGTCTCGGCGGGCCATACTTCCTTTCCGCTCTTGACGCAGGCATTTGCGCTTCCCTCTGAGCCAGCACTGGGTCAGGCGGTGAAGGGCCAGGCGGCCCTGTTGCGGGCGACGATCGATCCGGCCATGCCGGTGGTCTTCCTCAACGGGCTTTACATCGTGCCGCATGAGGACGGAACGGTTGCCATCGGCAGCACCAGCGAGGAAGATTTTGCCGATGCTCTCAGCACCGATGCGAAGCTGGACGCTCTGATGGATGCGGCAAGGGAAATTGTGCCGGCGCTTTCAACGGCCGAGGTGATCGAGCGTTGGGCCGGTCTTCGTCCAAAAGCAATTGGTCGTGATCCGATGGTGGGTGCACATCCTGATTGCCCTCAGATTGTAGCCCTGACCGGCGGCTTCAAGGTCAGCTTCGGTCTGGCGCATCGTCTTGCGAATGCTGCGCTTTGCGCCGTTGAGGGCCAGGATATGGATGTGCCCTCAAGCTTCCGCACCGAAACGCACTTGGCTCTCGCTCACGGAAATCTTTGATTCGTCTTCGTTTTGCGTCGTCAATCTGTCACGCAAATCACCTATCTGCTGTCGCCATGCACATACAGACGTAAATCCCAGTTGAGCGGGGCGAGGTGACGACGCATGCGGTACGCCATTCATTACACGCCTTCCCCGAACGACCCGATGACCTTTGCTGCTGCGTCGTGGCTTGGTCGTGACGTCTATTCCGGCCACAGCGTCGAGCCGCCGCCGCATACCGGGCTTGGGATGCAGGAGCTCTCCTACTTCACTGCACTTCCGCGCCGATACGGTTTCCACGGTGCGATCAAGGCGCCGTTTTACCTCGCCGAAGGCATGACCGAGGCCGGTCTTCTTCGCGACCTGATGCGGTTTGCCGGTACGCACCAGCCCTTCACGCTGCCGCCGCTTGAAATTGCCAAGCTGGGCAACAGCTATGGGCTCGTCCCATCCTGGCCGTCGGAGACGCTGAATTTCCTCGCCGCAAGCGTGGTGCAGGACTTCGACCGCTACCGCGCGCCTCTGTCGGATGCCGATATCGACCGGGCCGATCCGCACCGGCTCTCTGCCGCCCAACTGACCAATTTGCATCGCTGGGGACACCCTTACGTCATGGATGAGTTTCGTTTTCAGATGACGCTGACCGGCGCCATCGTGCCAGCCGATTGCGCTCGCCTGGAGCGGGCCTTGCGAAGCGTTTTCGCCGCCCTGCTGGAGCGACCGCTGGAGTTCGCCAATCTGGCGCTCTTCGTCGAAGAGGAGCCGGGGGCGCCTTTCAGGGTGCATTCGCTGCATCCCATGGGCCGCGTCTCGGCGCGCAAGATCGCCTGATTGCAAGGCGCGCTGGAGGGTCCAGCCCAGCGTAAAAGCCGCGGGCGCTTTTGGTGAAATTGCGCTGAAACGCTCTCGACTTTCCGGTCTGCGATGCTACCGTTCACGAAATTTCGTGAAGGTGATTTGATGATTTCCGCAGACTATCCCCGCAATCTCATTGGTTATGGCCGCAACGCTCCCGATCCGAAATGGCCGGGAGATGCACGCATCGCCGTGCAATTCGTCATCAATTATGAAGAGGGCGGGGAAAGCTGCATTCTCGACAATGACAAGGCGTCGGAATCGCTGCTCTCCGAAATCGTCGGGGCGCAGCCGTGGGCCGGTCAGCGCAACCTCAACATGGAATCGATCTACGAATATGGCTCGCGCGCCGGTTTCTGGCGTCTCTGGCGCATGTTCACGTCGCTCGGCGTGACCACCACTGTCTATGGCGTCACCTCCGCGATGGCGCGCAATCCGGAAGCGGTTGCGGCGATGAAGGAAGCGGGATGGGAAATCGCCAGCCACGGCTATCGCTGGCTGGAATATAAGGATTTCTCCGAAGAGGAAGAGCGCAAGCACATTCTCGAAGCCGTGCGGCTGCACACCGAACTGACGGGCGAACGGCCCTATGGCATGTATCAGGGCAAGCCGTCCGACCATACGCTGAAGCTGGTGATGGAGGAGGGTGGCTTCCTCTATTCCTCCGATTCCTACGCCGACGATCTGCCCTATTGGGTCAAGGGTTCGAAGAACGATCCGTTTCTGATCATCCCCTATACGCTTGAAACCAACGACATGCGCTTTGCCACGCCGCAGGGCTTCAATTCCGGCGATCAGTTCTACACCTATCTGAAGGATGCCTTTGATGTGCTCTATCAGGAGGGCGTGGAAGGCTCCGCCAAGATGATGAGTGTCGGCCTGCATTGCCGTCTGGTCGGACGTCCGGGACGTGCGGCAGCGCTTCGTCGCTTCATCGAATATGTGCTCGGCCATGAGAAGGTCTGGATACCGCAGCGGATCGACATCGCGCGCCACTGGCACGAGCATCACAAGCCGGAGGCGCTTTGATGCTAGAGCGTGACGATTTCATCAGCCGTTTCGGCGGCGTGTTCGAGCATTCGCCCTTCATCGCCGAACGCGCTTATGATGCAGGTCCAGTGATAGAGCCGCTGACGGCCAGAGGTGTTCATGAGGCCTTGTGCGCGCCGTTTCGTGCCGCCTCTTATGAGGAGCGTCTCGGCGTCTTGCGGGCGCATCCGGATCTTGCCGGCAAGCTCGCCATTGCCGGCGGGCTGACCGAGGACAGCAAAAAGGAGCAGGCCGGTGCCGGGCTCGACCGGCTGACGCCGCAAGAGCATGCGCGCTTCACCGCGCTCAATACGGCCTATGTTGAGAAGAACGGTTTTCCGTTCATCATCGCGGTGAAGGGTCTCAACAAGGACGACATTCTGCGTGCCTTCGAAGAGCGCATTCACAACGACGCCGAACAGGAATTTGCCACGGCAACCGCGCAGGTGGAGAAGATCGCTTACTTGCGCCTTTCCGCGCTGTTGCCTGAGGCTGCTGCCTGATGCGGCAGCTTTCCACGCGGCCTTTCTCGCCCTATATTCCCCGCCAGCAAAGGATTTGAGCGATGAGACCGTCGGACGTGCTGGAGCAGAATCGAGAGGCGATCCGCGAAGCGACCAAGCGCTTCAACGCGGCCAATCCGCGAGTCTTCGGTTCGGTGGCGCGCGGCGAGGACCGGCCGGACAGCGACCTCGATATTCTGGTCGATGCCTTGCCAGGGACGACGCTCTTCGATCTCGGCGGGTTGCTGGAGGAGCTTTCGGACATGATGAGAGGGACCGACGTCCATCTTCTCACAATGGGCGATCTTCCTGAGCGCATTCGCTTTCGGGTCGCAGAAGAAGCAAGGCCGATATGAGATCGGACAGCCTGCTTCAGCACATTGAGACTATAGAGACGATCGCGTCGAGAGTTCAGAGCTTCGTGCGGGACATGGACGAGGCGTCGTTCCTCTCCGATACGCGGACTCAGATGGCGGTGATGCTGTGCTTGGTTCTCATCGGCGAAGCCGTAATCAAGATTGATGGTGAGGCACCGGAATTCTTGGCGCAGCATCCCAATGTGCCTTGGGCACCGATCAGAGATATGCGAGACCTCATTCTGCTTGACTATGTCCAGGTCGAGTTGCCTGCCATCTGGCAGGCGGTCACCGAAATTATCCCGGATCTGCAAGAGGGTGTTGCCACCATCCGAAACTGGCGCGCGCAAGGTGAATAAGCATTGAATGAATTTCTGGAAATCCGCCCTCTCGAGCGCGAAGCCTTTCGTGCCTTTGGCGATGTCATCGAAGCCGATCCGTCGACGATGCGCCTCATCAATGGCGGCAACACCGAGCGGTATCATGCGCTCGCTCAAGCCGATGTGGTCGGTGAGGGCGCGCGCGTCGTGATCAATCTCTTTCGCGGCACGCCTCGACGCTTTCCCCATGCCATCGATATGATGGAGCGGCATCCGTTTGGCAGCCAGAGCTTTTCGCCGCTCTCAGCGCGAGCTTTTTTGGTGGTGGTTGCGGCGGATGAGGGTGGCAAGCCCGGTCGGCCCCAGGCCTTTCTCGCTGCGCCCGGGCAAGGGGTGAACTACCACCGCAATGTCTGGCACCATCCGTTGATGACGATTGGTGAGACGAGCGATTTTCTGGTGGTGGACCGCGATGGTCCAGGCATCAATCTGGAAGAGTATTTTTACGAGCAACCCTTTTTCATAGCGGAGCCACGTCCATGACCGGCCTGACGACCCACGTTCTCGATGCTGCCCACGGCACGCCTGCGCAAGGACTGAAAATCGATCTCTACCGGCTGGATGGCGAGCGTCGCGAGAAGTTGAAGAGCGTCGAAACCAATAGCGATGGCCGGGTGGATGGTGGGCCGCTGCTGGTGGGGGAAGAGTTCCGCGCCGGGCAATATGAGCTGGTTTTCCATGCCGGGGACTATCTGCGCCAGAAGGGCCTTGTGCTGCCGGAACCGGCTTTCCTCGATATCATCCCCATTCGCTTCGGCATCGCCGATGAGGCGGGGCATTACCACGTGCCGTTGCTGCTTTCGCCCTTCAGCTACTCCACCTATCGCGGGAGTTGATCGTCATGATCTTTGCTGCGATTGCCGATGTCCACGGAAACTATGCAGCACTTGAAGCGGTGCTGGCCGATATTGAAAAGCTTGGCATCACCGACATCGTCAATCTCGGCGATTGTTTCAGCGGTCCGCTGGAAGCGGGGCGCACCGCGAGATTGCTGATCGATCGAGGCATTCCGACGGTGCGCGGCAATCATGACCGCGCTTTGATCGAGGAGCAGCCGGATGAGATGGGGTCGTGGGAAAAGACGATTTACCCGCAGCTTTCTCCAGCGGATCTCGAATGGCTGAAAGCGCTGCCATTCGACATGGTGTTCAAGGACGTGGCCTATTGCTGCCATGGTTCACCGGCTGGCGATCTGGATTATTGGCTGGAGCGCATCCTGCCGGAAGGCGTGCTGCATCTGCGTGCCCGCGCCGAGATCGAAGCGCTTGCCCGCAGCATCGATCAGCCAATCATGCTTTGCGGCCACACCCATATTGCCCGCACCGTGCAGCTTTCCGACGGTCGCCTGATCGTCAATCCGGGCAGTGTGGGTTGTCCCGGCTGGAAGGATGACGAGCCGGTCTATCACCAGGTCGATGTCGGCCATGGGCTGGCGGCCTACGCGGTTCTGGAAGACACCGCGCATGGCTGGCAGGTGACCCATCACAATATCCGCTATGACGCAGCCCCCATGGCGGCATTGGCCCGCGAGAATGGCATGGACCGTGTTGGCAACGCGATCGAGAGCGGATGGTTAGACTGAACTGGCCTGATCTGGGCGGAGCTCTGCTGTCAGAGCTCAGCCGTTGCTTGTCATGACCACGCAGGAATAGGAGCGTGCCTTTAGGTCCTTGCAGGCCGAAAGCGCCTCTGCCTGAGTGTCGAAGCCGGTGAAGCGGGCGCGGTAGAGTGTTGCGCCGCCGGTTCTGACTGCTTCGGTATAGGGTGCCACACCGGCATGGTCTGAGGATAGTGAATCCTTGGCAGATTTCAGCATGGAGAGGGCGGCGGCTTCCGAGTCGGTTGCGGCGATCTGCACTTCCCAGCGGCTTCTGCCTGGAGGAACGGCGGAGGGGGCTGCGACGGATGTCTGCATCATGTCGGCCATCATGCCATCTGCCGCCGCAATTTGATTGGCGATCGGGTCATGGCGCTCGGCAAACATCGGAAGAGGTACGACGGAGGGTGGCGTGTCGAAGGTGCGGCTGGTGCTGGCGCTGGCGACCAGCTGCTCGGTGTTGCGCGTGCGCGATGCTTTCGGAAGAGTGCGGTCAAGCAGCGCGACGACCTGATTGTCGCGGCGTTGGGCGCTCTGCCCACCCAAGACGACGGCGACGACGCTGCGGCCATTGTGATTGACGGCGCTGACGATGTTGAAACCGGAAGCGTTGGTGTAACCGGTCTTGATGCCGTCGACGCCCTTGTAGCGCGTCAGCAGGCGGTTATGGCCGCGGATCGTCTTGCCGCGAAAGGTGAAGGATGTGGAGCTGAACATCTTGTATTCGCGGGGGAAATCCCGCTGCAGTGCGAGGCCGAGTTTCGCCATGTCACGTGCGGTGGTGACTTGCGATTTGTTCGGCAGGCCGGATGCGTTGCGGAACACGGTCTTCGTCATGCCAAGCTGGCGCGCCTTGCGTGTCATCATGTCGGCAAAGCGGGCCTCGGAGCCGCCGAGATAGTCGCCCATGCCTTCAGCCAGATCATTGGCGGATTTGACGATCATGCCATAGACGGCTTCGCGTACCGTGAAGGTGGTGCCGGCGCGGACATAGAGCTTGGAGGGAATGGTCGCCGCGCCATTCTTCGACATGGTGATGCGCTGATCCCAGGTGATGCGGCCCTTATGCAGCGCCTCGAAGGTCAGATAGAGGGTCATCATCTTGGTCAGCGATGCGGGATATTTCAGCTGATCGGCATTCTGCGAATCCAGCACCTTTCCAGAATTCGCATCGATGACGATATGCGCATAGCGTGCCTGCGCTGGTGCTGCCCCGAAAGTGAGGATCGCGCAGAAAAATGCCAAAGCGAAAAGCCACGCTTCAGCCGTTCCCCGTCTGATCGTACCCGACATGAAATTCCCCTTACTGCCCATCGAATGCGGGTCTGTCCCGAAGCTGCCCGTTCCGCATAAGGTAACGCCGCTTTCGGGCAACAAAACCGTTCAAAGTTTAAAGACTGCCTTCATGCTTAATTAAGTATGAAAATCGACCCCCACTGGTGGCGGGTCAGATTTGGGGCTTGGCGGGCGGATGAAGGGTTTCTGCAGTGCTTCGGACGGCTGTGTCAGGCGGCTCGACACGATAGCAATCACCCGGAAAAGCCATCTGCGAGTGCTGAATTTCCGGGGTCTTTTAGGTGGTCGCCACACAAGGCGGGGCGTCCACACAGCTGGTGGCAGATGCGTTCGGTAGATCAACCGGCGTCCATCTTGAGAGCCGGCTTCAAGCACGTCGCCCTCACGTCATTGTGAGGGCGCAGGAAGGTCGGATCGGTGCGGTTTTGCCGTGATCAGGCGTTCTGAACGAGGATGCTGCGATCGATATCAGTGATCAGACGCTTGCCGCAGAGCGCCATGGTGATGTCCATTTCCTTGCGGATGATCTCAAGTGCTGTCGTCACGCCAAGCTTTCCGTTTGCGCCGAGACCGTAAAGGAAGGGGCGGCCGATATAGGTGCCCTTGGCGCCGAGCGCGATGGCTTTCAGCACGTCTTGGCCGGAACGGATGCCGCCATCCATATGGACTTCGATCCTGTCACCCACGGCATCGACAATCTTCGGCAGCATGGCGATGGAGGAGAGTGCGCCGTCCAACTGACGACCGCCATGGTTGGAGACGATGATGGCATCCGCACCCGTGTCGGCCGCAGCGCGGGCGTCTTCCTCATCGAGAATGCCCTTGAGGATCAGCTTGCCGCCCCAGCGTTCCTTGATCCACTCGACATCTTTCCAGGAGAGGCGCGGGTCGAACTGCTCTGCCGTCCAGGACGAGAGGGAGGAAAGATCGGAGACGTTCTTGGCATGGCCGACAATGTTGCCGAAGCTGCGACGCTTGGTCTGCAGCATGTCGAGGCACCATTTCGGCCGCGTCGCCATTTGCCAGATGTGCTTGGGCGTGAATTTCGGCGGAGCAGAGAGGCCGTTGCGCAGATCCTTGTGGCGCTGGCCGAGGATCTGAAGGTCGAGCGTCAGCACCAGCGCCGAGCACTTGGCGGCCTTTGCCCGGTCGATCAGGTTGTTGATGAAGTCGCGGTCCTTCATCACGTAAAGCTGGAACCAGAAGGGTCGCGAGGTGACGGATGCGACATCCTCGATCGAGCAGATGCTCATGGTCGAGAGCGTGAAGGGAACGCCGAACTCTTCGGCGGCTTTGGCCGCCAGCATCTCACCATCGGCGTGCTGCATGCCGGTGAGGCCCGTTGGAGAGAGTGCCACCGGCATCGAGACCTTCTCGCCAATCATTTGCGTTTCCAGCGAACGATTGGTCATGTCCACCAGCACGCGCTGGCGCAGCTTTATCTTTTGAAAATCGTCCTCATTGGCGCGGTAAGTGCCTTCGGTCCATGCGCCGCTATCGGCATAGTCGAAGAACATTTTCGGCACGCGACGTTGCGCCTGTTTCTTCAGGTCTGCGATGGTGAGGATTTTGCTCATGGATAAAGCCTTCAAATTTGAATGACATTTGGCCATAGCACGGATTTCGGCACCATGTCACCGGAATCGTTGCGCAAGCGGGTAGGAAAGGGTGCTCACCTCGCGTGTTACGCTGCAAGGGCAAAGCAGCATTCATCCGTTCGCGGAATGAAGTTCCAGTTCGACTGCCTTGCCCGCCAGCCGTGCAATGTCCAGCAGGCGCGCGAGGCTTACTCCGTTGCGGGCCATGGCAGAAAGGCCGGCCATGCTTGAGCAGACGAAGTCGGCCAGCCGATCCGCCTTGTCGGGAAATTTTTGGGCGATGTGAGACCGGATGACCTGGCCTGCTGCCGCATAGAACACCCTTGCGGCGTTTCGGGCTTCCTCATCGTCGCAGCGGGTGCTTTCGATCACCAGACACCCCCTGGCCTCGGGATCTGCCGCATACCGCCGCGCGGCATCTTCCATCACCGCCGTCAGGCTTTCGCCGATGGGCCTATCCGACTGCAACAGATCTGGCAGCGGGATAGCGTCGGTCCTGTTGTACTGATCGAGGACCCGCCGGTAGAGACCGAGCTTGCTGCCAAAGGCGGCGTAAAAGCTTGGCGGGTTGATTCCGAGTGCCGCCGTAATCTCCGCGACACCGAGCGCATCGAAGCCGCGCGCGTGGAAGAGATGCTTTGCCGTAGCAACGGCCTCATCAGGATCGAAGCGGCGCGGGCGGCCTCGGGGCCGGATGTTTTTTGTATCGTTCACTACATAATACCTTGACCGGGATACTCTTTGGGTATTTATGTATCGATCATTACGTTAATCTTCAAGGAAGCACAGACCATGTTCGAAGGAAAATCCATTCTGGTGCTTGGCGCGAGCCGTGGCATCGGTGCTGCCATCGTGCGCCGTTTCGCAGCCGATGGCGCAAAGGTCACATTCACCTATGGCGCCTCCAAAGATGCGGCGGAGAGCCTCGCCGGCGAAACGGGAAGCACCGCGATCCAGGCCGATAGCGCTAACAGAGATGCGGTTATCAAGGTTGTGCGCGAGAGCGGCCCTCTGGATATCCTCATCGTCAATTCCGGCATCGCCATCTTCGGGGATGCCCTCGACCAGGACCCGGATGCAATCGATCGTCTTTTCCAGATCAACATCCAGACGCCCTATCACGCATCGGTCGAGGCGGCGCGGCAGATGCCGGAAGGCGGGCGCATCATCGTCATCGGCTCGGTGAATGGCGACCGGATGCCGGTGCCTGGCATGGCGTCCTATGCGGTCAGCAAGTCGGCGCTGCAGGGACTGGCAAGAGGGCTTGCGCGTGACTTCGGGCCCCGTGGCATCACCATCAATGTCGTGCAGCCCGGCCCCATCGATACCGACGCCAACCCTGAAAGCGGGCCGATGAAGGATCTGATGCACAGCTTCATGGCGATCAAGCGCCATGGCCGCCCGGAGGAAGTGGCTGGCATGGTGGCCTGGCTTTCCGGCCCGGAAGCGGGCTTCGTGACCGGTGCGATGCACACGATCGACGGCGCCTTCGGAGCCTGATGTGAACAGGGCGGAGGGAGCCGGCTTCCTTCGCCTTTCCTACGGGATAAGAGCCACCAGCCGCGCTCAGCTTATGCGCTCGGCTGGGATTTCACCACGTCGATAAAGGCGCGCAGCGGTGGCGGAACCGATCGATGGCCGGGATAATAGAGCGCCATTCTCTCAGGCGCATGCATCCAGGACGTGAGCACCGGTTTCACTTGGCCGGCAGCGATCGCGGGTTCGGCAATCCAGCTTACGACATAAGCGATCCCCAGACCACTTGCGGCAGCCTCGATCATCAGATCCTCGTCATCCAGCACCACGGTTCCGCCCGTCTCGACGGTAAGTTCTTGCCCAGCGCGCTCGAACTCCCATTTGTAAAGCTTGCCGCTCGGCAGGCGGTGGCCTATGCAGCGATGTTGAGTGAGATCGTGCGGCGTCGGCGGTTCTCCGGCGCGCTCGAGATAGGCGGGTGAGGCGACGCAGAGAAAGTGCACGGGCTTGCCGAAAGGGACGGCGACCATGTCCTTCGGGATGGCCTCCATCAGGCGAACACCGGCGTCGAAGCCGGCGGATACGATATCGATCAACCGGCCATCCGCCACAAGATCGACGTTGACATCCGGATACCGCTCCGTCATCAGCGGCAGGATTTCCCGCACAAGATAGGCGATGGTGACACGCGGCGCGTTGATCCTCACTCGCCCCGCCACATTGCCGCGAAAGGCAGCCGTGGCATCGAGCGCCTCATCCAATGAATTCATCACCTTGTGCAGCCGATTGAGCAGTGAAAGTCCCGCTTCCGTGGGCGAGACGCTGCGGGTCGTCCGGTTGAGCAACCGCACGCCAAGGCGTTCCTCGAGCGCGCGCACGGTGTGGCTCAAGGTGGACGGTGCAGTTCCAAGCTCGTCCGCTGCGCGACGAAAGCTGCGATGGGTGGCGACGGCCATGAAGGCGGTGAGTTCGGTCAGGGATGGACGCATGATTGATGGGAATTTTGCATGAGCGCATCCCAACTTCAACGTCTAATCGCATCAATGCGTCATTGCTATCTCTCCACCAGCCGAGGTGAACGATCCCGGCCGATTAAAGGAGAAGCACATGACAAAATCAGAAGCAATTTTCCCGGCCCGCCGTCAGGCACTTTACGACATGCACCGCTATTCCGCCGCCATCCGCTCCGGCGATCTTCTGTTCATTTCCGGACAGGTTGGCGCGCGCGAGGATGGATCGCCCGAGCCAGATTTTGGGAAGCAGGTTGAACTGGCCTTCGACAATCTTCAGGCGGTGTTGGAGGCCGCCGGCGGCACGTTTGAGGGCATCATTGACGTGACGACGTTCCATACCGATCCGGAACAGCAATTCGAGGCGGTGCTTACCGTCAAAGACAAGATCTTTGCGGAGGCGCCCTATCCGAACTGGACTGCGGTCGGCGTAAACTGGCTTGCCGGTTTCGACTTCGAAATCAAGGTGATCGCACGTCTTTCTCGAGCATGAAGTGGCAGATCAATGGCTCAGTTGGGCCTCAATTGCAGTCTTGTCGATCACGGACCAGACAGAGACGATCTGCAGATCGCGGAACTCATAGAAGACGTTTTCGGCGAAGGAAATGCGCCGCCCGTTGATGGGAAGTCCGAGGAACATGGATTTCGGCGAGCAGTCGAATTCCAGCCTTGCCGCGATGAAGGGCGGATCGCAGGCAAGGAGTCCGATCTTGAAGGAAAGATCCGGAATCGTCTCGAAGTCGTTGATCAACATGCTCCTGTAGCCATCAAGCCCGAAGCTCCGGCCGTTATGCGTCACGTCGGAGGCAACGAATGTCCCGAGATCATCCCAGCGTTGGTCGTTGAGGCACGCAATGTAGGCGCGATAGTGATCTGCGAGCTGTGTCATTCAAACCGGTCCTTGCTGTTGAAACGGAGTGTCCCTTCATCTGAAGTCGGATTCGCTGCAGGAGTTCCGCTTATCGCTAAATCAGAAATTCAAAATCGATAAACTCCGGACTTCAAGCGGATGGTGTTCCCGATCCCGATAGAGCTGCCGTCAAGAAAACCACGGTGACAAAAAGCAGAACAGGCGGCCCAAGGCCGCCTGTTCGCATATGTTTCGCTGGAGACTTCTTGTCTTAAAACTCTTCCCAGCTGGCCGAAGCGGCTGTTGCCGCTGCAGCACCGCCACCGCCAAACGCGCTGGCGACCTTACGACCAAGGGCATGAGCAGGGGAGGCGGCAGGCTTGGAGGCGCTTGTGGCGGCTTTGGGTGTGCCTGCTACCGGTGCTGCCGTGCTGCGGTTCCAACCAGCCGTTTCACCAAGATTGAAGCGAGACAGCAGCTGGTTCAGCGATGCCGCTTCTTTGGCAAGGCTGTGGCTGGCCGCGGTGGATTGCTCGACCATCGCCGCATTCTGCTGCGTTCCCTGGTCCATCGAGTTGACGGCCGTGTTGATCTCCTGGAGTCCGGTTGACTGTTCGCGCGAGGATTCGACGATCGCATTGACGTGGCGGTTGATCTCCTGAACTTCACCGACAATGACTTCAAGCGCGCGGCCGGTTTCGTCGACGAGTTCCACGCCTGAGCGAACATGCGTTCCGGAATTGGTGATGAGTTCCTTAATTTCCTTAGCGGCCTTTGCCGAGCGCTGCGCCAGTTCACGCACTTCCTGTGCAACGACCGCGAAGCCCTTGCCGGCTTCACCCGCGCGTGCGGCCTCGACGCCTGCATTTAGCGCCAGAAGGTTGGTCTGGAAGGCGATCTCATCGATGACGGAGATGATGTTGGTAATCTCTCCCGATGAGCGCTCGATTTCCTGCATGGCGGTGACGGCCTTGCGGACGACATCACCGGATCTTTCCGCGCCGTGACGCGCCTTGTCCACCAGCTTGCCGACTTCTTCCGCACGTCTGCTGGAGTCTTTCACCGTTGTGGTGATTTCTTCCAAAGCGGCGGCGGTCTCTTCGACGGAAGCTGCCTGCTGTTCGGTACGCTTGGAGAGATCGTCTGCCGCGGCACGGATTTCATTGGCACCGGCATCGATGCCCCTGGCGTTTTGTCCGACGGCCCTCAGCGCATCGTTCAGGTTTTCGACAGAACTGTTGAAGTTGGTGCGCAGTGTATCGAGATGAGAGACGAACGGCGTGTCGATCCGGTTGGCAACGTCGCCTGCTGCAAGCTTGTTCAGCGCGGTTGCCAGTTGATCGACGGCGAACTGAATGTCCGCCACGTCTTTGGCCTTCTGCGCCTCACGTTCTGCGCGTTCCTTTTCCGTCAGGCTGAGATTGGCTGCGGCCTCTTTCTCCATCCGCATCTTGTCGAGCGCGTTGTCGCGGAAGACGGAAACGGCCTTGGCCATCTGGCCGACTTCGTCGTGGCGCTCCTGGCCCTCCACGGGGGCTTGCGTTTCACCATCGGCCAGCGAAATCATGCGCTGGCGCAGATTTGCGATCGGGGTCGTTATGCCTCTTGCGGCAACAATCAGCGATGCGATGATGCCGATGGCGAATGCTAAGCCGGCAAGGGAAAGCGACCAGAAGATCGTGACATCCGTCTCTGCGCTAAGAGCTTTGCTTCTCGTTGCTACCTCATTCAATTCCTGTGTCAGGAATTTAGATGCCTCGTCAGCCAGCGGGATGAGCAAGTCATCAGCTTTCGCCAGCTCTGCTTTTGCTTGCGCATCTTGATCCGCGGCACCCAGTTTGACCGCTTGGTCGGTAATGGCAACGACGGCTTTCGCCTGAGCAGTGATTGCATCGATGGCAGCCTGCTCCCCTGGCAGCCCTTCGCGCGCGGCTGCGAGCCGGTCGAATATTTTCGTTTTGCTCTCATTGTAGAAAGCAATGGCCTTCTGCATGCCTGCACTATCCCGATCGTAAACGAGAATCTGGTAGGCGGCATAGGCTGTGGCCGTCAGGTTTCTGTTCGCACGGGCCATCGCGGTTGCCCCTGTGGTGTCCTTCGAAATAAAGGTTGAGTAGGTGTTGTCGGCGCGCTTGTAATTGTAGGACATGTAGAGCGTGGCGCTCATCCCAACAGCGCACAGAGGCAGCACAAGAGACAACACTTTTGTGCGAATGCTGGCATTCTTCAGAAATGACATAGATCTTCCGTTCCGATCAAAAATGCCTGTACGACGCAGGGGCAGCACTTTTGGAACCGGGAACCGGTGCCACTGCAGGGATTAAGGCAGATAGACTCTCCACATGACAAAGGGTCCTAGCCATCATGGCGACCATTCTTTGTCTGTTACAACGTAAGACAATATAGTTTAAATGAAGTGAATAATTATAAGCATTGATTAATATTAATGAATAATTATGCAACTATTAGTATTATGTCTGTTTTTTACTTACTGCGCAGCTTTTGACGCGCTGCCTGCCACATAGGTCTCAACCACAGTTCTGTCGTCACCCATCGTCAACATCAGGAACAGTTCTTCTGTCAGCGATGTGACCACTTCCATCTTCAGTGCCATGGCAGGTGTGGAGGAAGCGTTGAGGACGGTGATGTCGGCATCGGTTCCGGCATCAAGCGTGCCGATCTTGTCCACCATGGACAGGGCTTCAGCATTGCCGCGGGTCATCAGATACCAGCTTTCCAGCGGGTTCAACCGCTTGCCGAGCAATTGCTGGATCTTGTAGGCCTCATCCATCGTGCGCAGCATGGAGTAGCTGGAGCCGCCGCCAATATCGGTCGCGACCGCAATGCGCACCGGCTTTTCACGCCGTTGCAGCTTCTTCATCGGGAAAAGACCGGAGCCGATAAAGAGGTTGGAGGTTGGGCAGTGGACGGCGACAGCGCCCGTCTCCGACAGAACGTCCGCTTCGCGATCGGACAGATGAATGGCGTGGCCAAGCAACGTCTTGGTGCCCATCAGGCCGTAGCGCACGTAAATGTCAGTGTAGTCGATCGCTTCCGGGTAGAGTTCGCACGTATATTTGATCTCGTCGAGATTTTCCGAAAGATGCGTCTGGATGAAGAGATCGGGAAACTCCTGCGCCAAGGCCTGGGCGGCTTCCATCTGCTTCGGCGTGGAGGTGATGGCAAAGCGCGGGGTGATGGCGACATGGTTGCGGCCCTTGCCATGCCAGTCGGCAATCACCTGGCGCGTCTCGTCATAGCCGAGTTCCGGCGTATCCAGGAGCCCTTGCGGCGCATTGCGGTCCATCATCACCTTGCCGCCGACCATCAGCATGTTACGCTTCAGGGCTTCGGCAAAGAAGGCATCGGCAGACGTCTTGTGGACGGAGCAATAGGCGACCGCCGTGGTGGTGCCGTGGCGGATCAGTTCGTCGTAGAAATGCGTTGCGATACGCTGAGCATGCGCGCTTTCGACAAAACGGCACTCCTCCGGGAACGTATAGGTGTTCAGCCATTCCAGAAGGTTTGCGGCATAGGAGCCGATCACCTGCATTTGCGGGAAATGCAGATGCATATCGATAAGGCCCGGTACGATGAGGTGAGGGCGGTGATCCTTCTCCGTCACCCCTTCGGGTGCCTGGGCACGAATATCGGTATACTCACCGATCGCTGCGATCTTTCCCTCGGAGACCAGCAATCCGCCATCCTCGATATAGAGATAGCTTGCGGTGTCGTCGATGGAGAAGGGGGCGCGCTTGAAGCTCAAAAGGCGTCCGCGCAGCAGCAGCATGCTCATTCAGTCTTTCCTTCAGAAACGGCGCTTTCATACCATGCGGTCAGCACCTTGCGTTCCTGTGGCGTGATCGCCGTAATGTTGCCGGGGGGCATGGCATGGGAGCGGCCCGCCTGTAAATAGATTTCCCGCGCATGGGCGGCAATTTGGGCATCGGTCTCAAGCTTCACAGCCTTCGGCGTAAAGGGAACGCCCTCCCATACCGGCTCGGCGGCGTGGCACATGGAACAGCGACCCTGGACCACGTCACGAGCGCTGGCGAAATGCGCGTCTGTGAGGAAGATCTGCTGGGCAGGCGATAGTTTTGCCGCAGCGGCCTCCTGCTCGCCCGTCAGTACTTTCGGCACGGTGGAGAGCCACATGATGAGGATGAAAATGATGGCAGTGACAAGCCATGTCCATGTCGGCTTGCCCTTGCGGGCATGGGTGGTGTTGAACCAGTGACGGATCGTCACGCCCATGAGGAGGACCAGCGCTGCAATGACCCAGTTGAACTGCGTGGCGAAGGCCAGCGGATAATGGTTCGACAGCATGAAGAAGATGACGGGTAGCGTCAGATAGTTGTTGTGAAGCGAACGCTGCTTGGCGATGCGGCCATATTTCGGGTCCGGCGTGCGCCCCGCGATCAGGTCTGCGACAACAATCTTCTGGTTGGGGATGATGATGAAGAAGACGTTGGCCGACATGATGGTGGCGGTGAAAGCGCCAAGATGCAGGAAGGCGGCGCGGCCGGTAAAGACCTGCGTATAGCCCCAGGCCATCGCAACCAGCGCCACATAAAGCACGATCATCAGGCCCCAGGTGTTGTTGCCGAGCGGCGATTTGCAGAGGAAATCGTAAAACAGCCAACCGACGGCAAGCGAGGCGAGCGACAGGCCGATCGCCTGCAGCTGCGTCAACTCCAGCACCGAATGATCGATGAGGAAGAGATCGGCACCGCCGTAATAGACGATACAGAGCATGGCAAAGCCGGAGAGCCAGGTGGCGTAGCTTTCCCATTTGAACCAGGTGAGATGTTCCGGCATCTGCGCGGGTGCGACCAGATATTTCTGGATGTGATAGAAGCCGCCGCCATGCACCTGCCACTCCTCGCCATAGGCGCCCGGTGGCATGTTCGGGCGTTTGACCAGCCCGAGATCGAGCGCGATGAAGTAGAAGGAAGAGCCGATCCAGGCAATGGCGGTGATCACGTGCAGCCAGCGAACGGCAAAGGCCATCCATTCCCACGCAATGGCGTATTCGTACATTCTGTTCCCCTGTCTTTGCATCGCACAATGCGAAAAATCGTTGTGCGATGGAAGAGGCAATGCGGTGTTTTGCGCAGGAATGTCGTGCGGTTTAGGCAGGTCGTCTCATCCGTCAAACAGCATCTGCAAATTCCGAGAGGATCCAATCCCTGAAGATCTTGATCTTCGGCACATTGCGGCGGCTTTCCGGATAGACCAGCCAATAGTCGTGTCCATCGTTGCAGACGAGATCGAAAGGCTGGATCAGTCGTCCGGCGGCCATATCCTCGGCAAAATGGGTGGGGTTGACGATGGCGACGCCATGTCCTGCCATGGCAGCCGCGGCTTCGAGATACTGAAAGCCAAAGCTGCTGCCGGTACGGCTGTCGAGATCGGTGTCCGGCACGCCGGCTTCACGGAACCAGTGCTTCCACCACCGGTCCTGCGGGCTGATGATGGTGAGCTTCAGGAGGTCGGCTGGCTCTTTCAAGCCACCCATCTTTTCCACAAGAATCGGACTAACGACGGGCGCAAAATCCAGGCGCATGATGCGGTGACAGATCAGCCCCGGCCAGTTACCCTTGCCCCAGCGAATGCCGACATCGATGTTTTCGCGCAAGAGATCGACGATCTCGTTGCTGAGTGCAAGGTGAACGGCCGTCTTGGGATTGGCCTCCTGAAAACTGCCAAGCCGCCGCGCGAGCCATTGCTGAGCAAAGGTCGGCGTGGCGGAGATGGTCAGCACGTCGGAGACGCTTTTGCGAGTATCGGCAACGGCTGTTTCCAGCATGGTCAGAGCTTCGGAGGTCTGCCGCGCCAGCTTCTCCGCCGCCGAAGTGAGCGTGACCTGCCGCGGGCGGCGCACGAAGAGCGTGGCGCCCACATAGTCCTCCAAGAGCTTGATCTGGTAGCTCACGGCTGTCTGCGTCATGCCAAGCTCGTCGCCCGCCTTGGTGAAGCTCAAATGCCGCGCCGCGCTTTCGAACACGCGCAGCGCGTTTAATGGGACGTTTCTCGACATCTTCATGGATAAGCTCTCTTCATCTATACCCTCTGACGTTTCATTGGCTATCAGCGATAAAATCAAGCAAATTCTCCTCACAGCATCAAAACATCTGAGGAGACACAGCAATGGGTGCCATGGCGTTAAACGCCTGGCTGCGCATATTCGCGTGGCTATGGAACACAGATTGGTTCGGAGAAGGATATAAGCCGTCGGACACGCTTCACGATGAAGAGTTGAGCGACCATCTGAAGCGGGATCTCGGCTTCATCGAGGGGCGGAACCGGATTGGGCCGGAGCCCGTGCAACAAAGCGATGAATTGCGTGAAGCACTTCGGACGTCACCAAGGCCGCTATGATGGCGGGGCGTTTGTCTTTGACGAGCGTGCCGCCGATGGGCAGTACGAGATTGTCGAGCGTGCCATAATGCCCCTCGCGGGCGAGCCAGTTGGCGAAGGTGGCGCGCTTGGTCTTTGATCCGATCATGCCGACATAGGCGAGGTCGTCCCTTGCTAAAGCTTCCTTGGCGATCAGGAAGTCCAGCGCGTGATCATGGGTGACGATGATTGCCGCGCCGCCTGCAGGAATGTTGCTTACCATCGCTTCCGGGATCGCCGTCAGATGTGTCGAGACGGTGCCGGGGAGCCCCACCAACTCTTCTCGGCGGGTCTCAACGACTGAGACTGTGAGGGGCAAAAGCGACAGGCTGTTTGCCAGTGCCTTGCCCACATGGCCGGCACCGAAGATGAAAACGGCCGGTTGTTGATCCTCGGCCTTTCGCATGCGCGTGATCAGCGCATCAGCTACCGAGTCCGTCACCTTGATAAAGCGCAGAAGGGTTCGTCCGCCGCAGCACTGGCCAATTTCCGGGCCGAGCGGAATGGCCAGGTTATCTATTTCCGTCCTGCCATCCAGCATGGCACGGGCGTGATCGATCGCCATATATTCGAACTGCCCACCGCCGATCGTTTCCCAGATGCGGGTGGCCGACACCAGCATGAAGGTCCCGGCCTCGCGCGGTGACGAGCCCTTGACGGCTTCGATCTCCACGAGGATCGCAGGCCCTTCGGAGAGGAAGGCGATCAGTGTTTGGCTCACGACTCTCGCCTCACACCTTCTTCAACCGCTCCACCGCCATCAGCACGCGCTCCGGCGTTGCCGGGGCATCGAGGCGTGGGCAGACCTTGTAGTCGGCGACCGACGCAACCGCCATGGAGAGTGCTTCCAGAACCGAGTTGGCGAGCATGAAAGGCGGTTCGCCGACAGCCTTGGAGCGGCCGATGGTGGGTTCGGCGTTTTCGGACCATTCCGCCAGCCTGACGTTGAAGATCTTCGGACGGTCCGAGGCGAGCGGGATCTTGTAGGTGGAGGGCGCGTGGGTGCGCAGCCGCCCCTTGCCATCCCACCACAGTTCCTCCGTCGTCAGCCAGCCCATGCCCTGGACGAAGCCGCCTTCGATCTGGCCTATGTCGATGGCCGGGTTCAGCGACTTGCCGACATCGTGGAGAATATCGGTGCGCTCCATCATGTACTCGCCGGTCAGCGTATCGATGGTGACTTCCGAGCAGGAGGCGCCGTAGGCGAAGTAGTAGAACGGCGTGCCACGTCCGGCGGCGCGATCCCAGTGGATTTTCGGGGTCTTGTAGAAGCCTGCGGCAGAGAGCTGCACGCGGGCGAAATAGGCCTGTCGAACGAGATCGTTGAAGGCGATTTCTTCTGCGCCGATGCGAATGCGGTTTGGCAGGAAGGCGATATCCCGTTCTGTGACATTCCATTTCTCGGCGGCGAACTTGATCAGCCGTTCCTTGATCTGGCGGGCCGCATCAAGTGCTGCCATACCGTTGAGATCGGTGCCGGAGGAGGCGGCAGTTGCCGAGGTGTTCGGCACCTTGCCGGTCGTGGTGGCGGTGATCTTCACCCGGCCGATGTCCACCTGGAACGTATCGGCAATGACCTGCGCGACCTTGGTGTAAAGGCCCTGGCCCATTTCCGTGCCGCCATGGTTCAGGTGGATGGAGCCGTCATTATAGACATGCACCAGCGCACCCGCCTGATTGAAGGCGGTCATGGTGAAGGAGATGCCGAATTTCACCGGTGTCAGGGCAATGCCCTTGCGCAGGATCGGACTTGTGCGGTTGAACGCAACGATCGCCTCACGGCGCGCGCGGTAATCGCTGGAAATCTCCAACTCCTCCACCACGCGGGCAATGATGTTGTCTTCCACTTCCTGGTGATAGGGCGTGGTGGTGCGGCCAGAACCGGTCTCGCCATAGAAGTTCAGCTTGCGGATATCGAGCGGGTCCTTGCCGACCGCATAGGCAATTTCCTCGATAAAGCGCTCAGCACCGAGCATCCCTTGCGGGCCACCGAAACCGCGAAAGGCGGTGTTGGACACCGTGTGGGTTTTCAACGGCTTGGAGGCAAGCTTTACATGCGGATAGAAGTAGCTCGAATCCGCATGAAACAGCGCGCGATCGGTGACCGGGCCGGAAAGATCGGAGGAGAAGCCGCAACGGGCGGCATAGGTCGCATCGACTGCGTGAATGCGCCCCTCGTCATCGAAGCCCAGTTCGTAATCGACGCGGAAATCGTGGCGCTTGCCGGTGGCGACCATGTCTTCATCGCGGTCCGGGCGGATTTTGACGGCGCGCTTCAGCTTCTTGGCGGCGATCGCGCAGAGTGCAGCAAACTGATTGCCCTGCGTTTCCTTGCCGCCGAAGCCGCCGCCCATGCGGCGCACCTGCACGGTGACGGCATTGGAGGGCACCTGCAGAATGTGGCTGACGATGTGCTGGATTTCGCTTGGGTGCTGGGTAGAACTCCACACCGTCACCTCGTCATCCTCGCCGGGCACCGCCATGGCGATATGGCCTTCGAGGTAGAAATGCTCCTGTCCGCCAATCCGCATCGTGCCGGTCAGGCGACGCGGTGCGACATCCATCTCCACATCCGCATCACCGCGTTGCAACACCATGCCGGGGGTAACGAGCGGCTCGCCATTTTCGAGTGAGGCGTCGATATCGGTGAAGTGCGGCAGATCCTTGTAAGCGATCTTCGCCTTGCGCGCCGCATGGCGGGCAATCTCGCGCGTCTCGGCAAAGACGGCAAAGATTGGCTGGCCGTGGAATTGCACCAGCGTTTCGGCCAGCAGCGGCTCGTCGTGGCGCCCGCCGGAGGACACGTCGTTTTCACCCGGCACATCCTTGCCGGTCATCACCCAGACGACGCCGGGGGTGGCTTCGACCTCGGAGAGATCCATCGATACGATTTCGGCATGGGCCCGGTCCGAAAGGCCCAGCGCGCCGTGGATCAGGCCTGCGGGTTCTGGAATGTCATCGATATATTCGGCACTTCCGGTGACATGCTTATGCGCTGAATCATGGCGCAGCGACCCATGCATCTTGCCATCGACGTCGGTCTTGGCGCGTTCGAATGTGGTGGTGTCCATGTCTCAGACCTCTCTTCTCGCTGGAGAGGTAAAGGGTTCCCCTACGCCCTCATTCCTGTGCTCGTCACAGGAATCCAGCCAAGGCGCGTCTGCGCCGCATAAAACTCTCTCGCGCCCAAGGACTTGGGCGCACTGGATTCCTGTGACAAGCACAGGAATGAGGGAGGAATGATCCAGGCTTCCCATCACGCCATCTCCTCAAAACGCTGCAACTCCTGCTTCTTTCCCGATGTCTCTAGGAAGAAACGGGTCAGCAGGTTCTTTGCCGTCAGCTGACGATACTGCGCGGTGGCGCGCCAGTCGGTCAGCGGCTGGAAATCCGCGTCGATCGTATCGCGCGCGGCATCGATGGTGTCTTGCGTCCAGGCCTTGCCCTTCAGGGCCTCTTCCAGAGTCTTCGCCCGCTTCGGCGTGCCGGCCATGCCGCCAAAGGCGATGCGGATATCCTGCACGCTGCCGTCTTCGCCAAGGGTCAAATGATAGGCGGCGCAGAGTGCCGAGATATCCTCGTCACGGCGCTTGGAAATCTTGTAGATGGCGAAGTGGCTGTCGTTGGTTGGCAAGGGCACTTCGATCTTCTCGACGAATTCGCCGGGAAGCCTGTCCTGCTTACCGTACTCGATGAAGAAGGTTTCGAGCGGCATTGCGCGGCTGCCGGAGGAAGAGCGCAGCGTCAGCGTCGTACCCAGCGCAATGAGCGGCGGGGGCGTGTCGCCGATGGGCGAGCCGTTGGCGATGTTGCCGCCGATCGTTCCCATGTTGCGCACCTGCTGTCCGCCGAGGCGATCGATCAGCCGACCGAATGCCGGGATGTTGTCTGCAAGCGTGTCGAAGGCCTGGGCGTAGGTGACGCCAGCGCCGATCGAAATCCTACCGTCAGCAACCGAGATCGACTGCAGCTCGCTCAGGTGATTGATGAAGATGACGGTCTTAAGCTCCCGCATCTGCTTGGTGACCCAAAGGCCCACATCCGTCGATCCGGCAACGATGGTCGCCTTCGGCTCTTCGGCATAGGCGTTTGCAAGCTCGGTGAGATTGCCCGGAATGATGGTGCGATGGCCGTCCTTGGTAACCGTGATCGTGTCGTTCTGCTGAATGCCCCAGAGGCGCGACATGATGGTGGCGCGGTCGCTTTCGATCGGGTCGAACAGCGTGCTTGGCCTGGCAGCAGTCACGCTTTCGGCGGCTTTGACGATGGGTTCATAGCCGGTGCACCGACAGAGATTGCCTTGCAGCGCCTTTTCGATATCGGCGCGCGAGGGCTTGCTGCTGGACAGCCAGAGACCGTAAAGCGACATGACAAAGCCCGGCGTGCAAAAGCCGCATTGCGAGCCATGATAATCCACCATGGCCTGCTGAACCGGGTGGAGCGTACCGTCCTTGCCGGCCAGATGCTCCACCGTGACGATATGCGTGCCATGCAGCGAGCCGAGGAAACGGATGCAGGCATTGACGCTTTCATAGCGCAGCGAGCCTTCCAGGAGCCTGCCGATCAGCACGGTGCAGGCGCCACAGTCGCCTTCGGCGCAGCCTTCCTTCGTGCCCGTCAGGCGTTTGCGCAGCCTCAGATAGTCGAGCAGGGTTTCCGTCGGCGCGAAGTCCGACAGAGTGATCGTCTCGTTATTGAGGATGAAGCTGATTGCGTCTTTCATGCACTGCCTTCGTCTTTGTTCCGGTTTCGGGTTGGGCCCGAATGAATTGCGGTGTTCGATCTACTGCGCGGTCCAGCCGCCGTCGATGGAAATATGCGTGCCGGTGATCTGCTTTGCCGCGTCGCTTGCGAGAAAGAGCGCCGTTGCCGCCACATCTTCCACGGCCACGAATTCCTTGGTGGCCTGCAGGCGCAAGAGCACGTCGTTCTTGACCGCCTCTTCACTGATGCCGCGGGCCTTCGCCGTATCCGGTATCTGCTTTTCCACCAGCGATGTCAGCACATAGCCTGGGCAGATGGCATTCACGGTGATGCCGGTTTCGGCCAGTTCCAGTGCTGCGGATTTCGTCAGGCCCATGATACCATGTTTTGCCGCAACATAGGCAGATTTGAATGGCGAGGCGACAAGTCCGTGCGCGGAGGCAATGTTGATGATGCGGCCTTTGCCGGCAGTCTTCATCAGCGGAATGACGGCGCGCATGGTGTGAAAGGCGCTTGTCAGGTTGATGGCGATGATGCGGTCCCACTCTTCCGGCGGAAACTCGTCTACTGGTGCCACATGCTGGACGCCCGCATTGTTGACCAGCACATCCACCGAGCCGAGCTTTTCCTGCGTGGTCTTGACGAGATCGAAAATCTCGTCCGGCTTGGTCATGTCGGCGGGGTGATAGAGCACGCGCGTGCCGCTTTCCGCCTCCATCAAAAGCCTGTTGCTTTCGATGTCGTCGGGATCGCCGAAGCCGTTCAGCATGACGTTGCAGCCATTATTGGCGAAGGCTTGCGCGATGCCCAAGCCAATTCCGCTGGTCGAGCCCGTAACGATCACTGTCCTCAGCATGCGTTCCCCTTTTTTTGACGTCGATGCAAGACTTTACAGCACGTTATGCTCAAACCGGGGGAACTGGCAATTGGATTCGAAACCGACGCCGCTTGTGGCTTGACTTTGTCTGTTGAGCATATTGTGGTGCGCGCGACTGATTTCAGGGAGGAATGAATGGGCGGCTACGTTATCGCCATTGACCAGGGCACCACGTCCACGCGCGCGATCATCTTCGACGGATCGATGAAGGTGGTGGGAACGGGCCAGAAGGAGTTTCGGCAGATCTTCCCGAATTCCGGCTGGGTTGAACACGATCCGGAGGAAATCTGGGAGACGGTGGTCTGGTCGATCAAGCAGGCGCTGGACAAAGCCAGTCTCAAGGGCTCCGACATCGCTGCCATCGGCATCACCAACCAGCGCGAAACGACGCTGATCTGGGATCGAGAAACCGGCAAGCCGCTGCACAATGCCATCGTCTGGCAGGACAGGCGCACGGCGAAGATTTGCGACAAGCTGAAGAAAGCCGGGCATGAGAAGGTCTTCGCCAAGCGCACCGGTCTGCTGCTCGACCCGTACTTCTCCGGTACCAAGCTGTCCTGGCTGCTCTCCAATGTGAAGGGCGCGCGCAAGAGGGCGGAGAAGGGCGAGCTTTGCTTCGGCACGGTCGATACCTTCCTCATCTGGCGGCTGACGGGCGGCAAGTCTTTCGTGACCGACGCCACCAATGCCTCGCGCACGCTGATGTTCAACATCGAGAAGAATGTCTGGGACAAGGAACTCCTCGACATTCTCGACGTGCCGAAATCCGTCCTGCCGGAAGTTCTGGATTGCGCCGCGGACTTCGGCATTGCCGATGCTGACCTGTTCGGCGCGGAAATTCCGATCCTGGGTGTCGCCGGAGATCAGCACGCTGCCGTCATCGGCCAGGCCTGCTTCTCTCCCGGCATGCTGAAATCCACCTATGGAACGGGCTGCTTTGCGCTTTTGAACACGGGCGAGGACATCGTTCGCTCCAAAAACCGGCTGCTGACGACGATCGCCTACCGCCTGGACGGCAAGTCCTATTACGCGCTGGAAGGCTCGATCTTTGTTGCCGGTGCTGCGGTTCAGTGGCTGCGCGACGGGCTGAAGATGATCGGCTCCGCACCGGAAACCGGAGCGCTCGCCGACAAGGCTGACGATGCACAGGAAGTCTATCTCGTGCCCGCCTTTGTCGGTCTCGGCGCGCCCTGGTGGGATGCCGAAGCACGCGGCGCAATGTTCGGCCTGACGCGCGGCACCGGCCCCGCCGAATTTGCCCGCGCCGCACTGGAGGCCGTCTGCTACCAGACTGGCGATCTGCTGGATGCCATGCACAAGGACTGGAAGAACGACGATTGCGATATCGTCCTTCGCGTCGATGGCGGCATGGTTGCCTCCGATTGGACGATGCAGCGCCTCTCAGACCTGATCGATGCGCCTGTCGACCGTCCGGTGATCCTCGAAACCACCGCACTCGGTGCCGCATGGCTTGCGGGCAGCCGGGCAGGGGTGTGGCCGGACATGAAGGCCTTTGCCGAAACCTGGGCGCGCGACCGCCGCTTCGAGCCGAAGATGGATGACGAGGTGCGCACGCGGAAACTCAAAGGCTGGAAGAATGCGGTGCGCCGGACGCTCAGCAACGTTTGAGCACTGCTCCATCCATCGAGAAAATCGAAGTTTCCGGTTCAGATTTTGAATTTGCGCCGGGAACCTTCGATGTCTATCTGAGGGCATGAGCGTGGCCAGTTTTTGCAAGCGAGCGCTCCGGACAAAGCGAGGAGCGCACCCATGGAACTTGGTCTTTACACCTTTGCCGATGTCAATCCGAACCCGGCCGATGGTCGTGGCCCGGAAGGTGTGCGTCGCCTGAAGAACCTTTTGGAAGAGATCGAGCTTGCCGATCAGGTGGGGCTTGATGTCTACGGCCTGGGGGAGCATCATCGGCCTGATTACGTCGTATCATCGCCTTCGACCGTGCTCGCGGCTGCGGCGGTCAAGACGAAGACCATCCGGCTTTCCAGTGCCGTTTCGGTTCTGAGCTCCGATGATCCGATCCGCGTCTTCCAGCAGTTCGCCACCGTCGATCTGTTGTCGAATGGGCGCGCCGAGATCATGGCGGGGCGCGGCTCCTTCATCGAGTCCTATCCGCTCTTCGGTTACAATCTCGAGGACTATGACGATCTCTTTGCCGAGAAGCTCGATCTGCTTCTGGCAGTGAGAGACCGCGAAATCGTTACCTGGTCGGGTGAAAAGCGTGCGCCGATCAATGGGCGCGGTGTCTATCCGCGTCCGTTGCAGGAGGCTTTGCCCGTCTGGATCGCCGTTGGCGGCACGCCGCAATCGGTGGCGCGGGCCGGTGCCATGGGTCTGCCTGTGGCGCTTGCCATCATTGGCGGCGAATATCGCCGCTTTGCGCCGCTCTTCGATCTCTACCGGGAAGCGGCGCGCCGTGCAGGCCAGCCGGTCGAAAAACAGAAGACCAGCATCAATGTTCACGGCTTCATCGCCGACACCACCGACAAGGCGGCTGATCAGTTCTACGGCCCGCAGGCGGAGGTGATGAACCGGATTGGCCGCGAGCGCGGCTGGGGTCCGACCAGCCGGGCACATTACGATATGGCACGAAGTGCGGAGGGCAATCTCTTCCTCGGCGAGCCGGAACTGGTGGCGGAAAAGATCATCAAGGCGCATGGCGTCTTCAAGAATGATCGCTTCCTGTTGCAGATGGCAATCGGTCTGATGCCGCATGATCAGATCATGCGCGGGATCGAGCTTTACGGCACGAAAGTCGCCCCAATCGTCAGAAAAGAATTGACTGGCAGTGCCGATAGGGCGAAAGCCACGGCATGATCGGGCGCCTTTTGGCGCCCTTTGCCGAAGACATTGCGCAGGATATGGACGCAGAATGGTTATCTCGACGGAAGAAGAGCTCGAAAAGCTGAAGGATGTTGGCCGGATTTGTGCCCTTGCTATGCAGACCATGGCCGACGCGCTTGAGCCGGGGATCACCACCGCCGAACTCGACGCCATCGGTCGCAATATCCTGGAAAGCAATGGCGCGCAGTCGGCACCGGAATTCTGCTACCAGTTTCCGGGCGCCACCTGCATCAGCGTCAACGAGGAAGTGGCCCACGGCATTCCAGGCCCGCGCATCATCAAGGCGGGTGACCTCGTCAATATCGATGTGTCGGCGGTGAAGGATGGCTTCTTTGGCGATACCGGCTCTTCCTACGCCGTGCCGCCGGTCAAGAAGGATATCGAGCGCCTTTGCCGCGATGGCAAACGCGCGCTTTGGACGGGGTTGCAGCAGGTGAAGGCGGGTAGGCCGCTTGCCGATATCGGCAACTCCATCGGCGCTTTTGCCAAGAAGAACCGTTACACGCTGATCACCAATCTCGCCAGTCACGGCATCGGCCGGTCGCTGCACGAGGAGCCGAAAGAGCTTGCCACCTGGCCGGACAAGGACGAAACCCGCATCATGACCGACGGGCTGGTCTTCACTGTCGAGCCATTTCTCTCCACGGGCGCCTATTGGGCCGAAGATGGTGACGACGACCCTTGGACGCTGTTCAGCGACCCGAGCGCGCCGACGGTGCAGTTCGAGCACACCGTGATCGCCACCAAAAACGGACCGCTGATCCTGACGCTTGCCGAGTAAGGCGGGCGCTCCTGCAGGGCTTTCTGTCATGCGGCTGTCATGTTGCAGCCGCCATCAACGGTTTTGGCTTACATCTTCGTAACTTAGCGTTTGCTGCATTGCGTCAGCGAAGTGTCTGGCCTAATTTCTCCCAAAATCTGCTTCGCCAATAATGGCTGATCTCAAGCTCGCGAGAGTTCGAACGTGTTTCATTCCTTCTTTCCCAAACCCAAGCTGTTTTTTACCTCTGCCATTGTTTGGTCCTTGCTCATGATAGGCCTCTGGTATGCAGGCGGGAGAAACTGGGGTGCGGCACTCGGCATGCCTCCAGCAACACCAGGAGAGCCGCCGATCACGGGCGTATCTATTTTCTGGTCCCCGCCATTCCTTTGGTTTTACATCTATTACACCGCTGCGGTGCTTGTATTTGCGGGCTTCTGGTTCACTTACAGCCCACACCGCTGGCAGATGTGGTCCGTTCTCGGCTCTGCCCTCATTGTCTTTGCGACGTATTTCTCCGTGCAAGTCAGCGTGGCGATGAACGCATGGTACGGCCCATATTATGACCTCATCCAGCAAGCGCTTGCCAAGACCGCGCCGGTGACTGCCGAGCAGCTTTATCTCGGCCTCGTCGGCGTTTCAGGCATCCTGTTTTTTGCGATCACCGTCGGCGTGCTCAATCTCTTCTTCGTCAGCCACTACATCTTCCGTTGGCGCACGGCGATGAACGACTTTTATATGGCAAACTGGGATAGGCTTCGTCATATCGAAGGCGCTTCTCAGCGTGTTCAGGAAGACACGATGCGCTTCTCCTCGACCGTCGAGGGGTTGGGCGTCGGTTTCGTCAGGGCCATCATGACCCTGATCGCTTTCCTCCCCGTCCTCTTCACCTTCTCCGAAACCATCAACGAGCTGCCGATTATCGGTTACGTCCCGCATGCTCTGGTGTGGGCGGCAATCTTGTGGTCGCTCTTCGGAACGGGCTTTCTTGCACTTGTGGGTATCAAGCTACCCGGCCTTGAATTCCGCAATCAGCGCGTGGAGGCGGCTTATCGTAAAGAGCTGGTTTATGGTGAAGACCACGCAGATCGTGCTCAGCCGCCGACTGTGCAGGAGCTGTTTTCGAATGTCCGGAAGAACTATTTCCGGCTCTATTTTCATTACATGTATTTCAACGTTGCCCGCATTTTCTATCTGCAGGCTGACAACATCTACAGCTTGATCGTTCTCATTCCATCAATCGCAGCAGGCAAGGTGACGCTTGGCGTGTTCACGCAGATCGGCAACGTGTTCGATCAGGTGCGCGGATCGTTCCAGTATCTCATCAATTCCTGGACGACGATCGTCGAACTGATGTCGATCTACAAACGTCTGAAAGCGTTTGAGGCTGCTATCTACGACCAACCGCTGCCGGAGATCGATCAGCGCTATTTGAAGCGTGAAGCGGAAGAGGGCGAGTTGGCTGCGGACAAGCCGTAAGGCTCGACGCGTTCAACTCTGACACCAACCCCGGCATTAAGCCGGGGTCGAGCCGGAGGATTTGTGCTGGCCCGCTTCCGGCGGGGGCCGGAACGATGGTCAATTGAAAGCCGTTGGCTGAAAAATGTGACGGTGCCGCTGTCGCTGCGCCGGCAGCGCTCGCCCTCTTACCCTTGCGACTTTTCCTTACGCCGCGCGTCAATCATCGGCATCGCCTCTTCATAGCTGACGCAGGCGACATCGTCCTTTTTGCAGACCTCGCGCAGCAGCCGCTCATAGGCGTTCCAATAGGCGCCGCCATTCATCTTGACGAAATGGAAGCCGAGTTGGAGGGGGATGCGTTCGCCCTCATATTGCTTGTCGAAGGCGGCGCGGAAGGCTTTATAGGCGCGTTCTTCGAATTCGGCGGACTTGGCGGGCGTCTCGATTGCCATGGAATGGCGGACGAAGAGATTGTAATCCATGGCAATAATCGGCCGGTCGCCCGGTCCTTCCGGGATCAACGGCAGGCCGAAATGTTCGATGCCATCCTTGCGCACGGGCCATGCCGGTCCCTTCGTGATGCTGGTGGCGTCGAAGACGAAGCCGTGTTTTTTCTGTGCGGCGGTGAGCGCATCGCCTTGCGACAGGTAGGGCGCTCGAAAGCCGTTGATGCCGTGCACGAAATCGTGCCAGCCCTGCGGCTCCTCATCCTTCTTGCCGATTGCCGCCCAGGCGTTTCCAAGCGTGCTGGTGAAGGTGGTGAACTCTGCGTCCCATTGATCCGCGGTCCAGTTGCCGCCATCGAAGTGGCCGCAGGTGTGGTTGGCGATTTCGTGGCCTTCCTGGCGGGCGTCCCAGATGTGGTGCAGGCGCGTTGCCACCTCTTCCACCGATTGGCCGAAGCCGACATTGGAGCGGCCAAGTTTCTGGCCGGGGCCCTGATAGCTCTTGGCGCTAGTCTTGCGGTCCATCACCAGCGTGCAGGCAAGAAAATAGGTGAAATGCGCGCCGACTTCCTTGGCGGTCGCGCGGCTTCTCGCCCACAGCGCATTGTCGCCTGCGCCATCGAAAGACACCAGCACGAGCTGCTTTGGCTTTGCCACACCTTCGACAGCCTGCGCATAGGCTTGCGGCGCGCAGGCGAGAGACAGGGTGATGACGGCAAGCGAACGCAACATGAGGGAACCACGCGGAATTTTCAAAAGCGGCCTTTTGAGCTTGGAATAAGGCGAAGCTTTGATTTGACTGGCTTTTTCCAGGGGTTATACCAAAGATCACCGATGCTGACCCCTTCGATAGCCCGGAAATCGGCCGCCGGGGGCGTCGAAATCCTCGACCGATGAAAAGCATCGCTCTGCGGTTTCTCCTACCCGGGCGACCGTTTCCAGGCTATCGAAGGGGTCAGCATCAGTGATCTTTGGTATTCGCCATAACTCATTGTCAAAAGATTATCCTCCCCGCGCAAGGACGCCACCATGCTTCTGCTCGTCGTCTCTCTCATCCTGTTCTTCGCCACCCATTCTCTCAGGCTTTTTGCGCCGGGGCTTCGTGCGCGTCTGATCGATAACATGGGCGAAAAGCCCTTCAAGGGCGTCTATTCGCTCGTCAGCGTTCTCACCATCATCTTCATTGCCTATGCCTTCAATGAAGCGCGGCAGGTGACGGGCATGCTTTATTACCCGCCGGTCTGGATGGCCCATATCGCGGTCACGCTGATGCTCATTGCGATGATCTGTCTTGTGGCAAGTGCCCTGCCGGCCGGGCACGTCGCAACGAAGACCAAGCATCCGCTGATCCTTGCGGTGAAGATCTGGGCTTTCTCGCACCTGCTTGCCAATGGCGAGACCTCCTCCGTCATCCTCTTCGCCTCCTTCCTCGCCTGGGGCGTGGTGATGCGGATTTTCCTCAAGCGCCGTGCACGCGCCGGTGAAAATCTCACTCGTCCCTTCGTTTCGGCGCGCTACGATGCGGTCGCGGTTCTCCTTGGCGTGGTGCTGTGGGCTGCATTCATCTGGAAGCTGCACGAATGGTTGATCGGCGTCCAGCCGATTGCGATGTAGGAAACTGACGTTTCCCCCTTACATCTCAAGGAAAATAGGCTAGAAGGCCCACCAATAAATGTGGTTGGCCTTTTTGCGGCTTTCCGCAACCAGATTGCCTTGGCATGTCCGCAGACCGATCGGCTTTTTGCCTTTCGGTGCGGGTAACGGAGAATTCGATGGCGAACGAGAATGACAGCTTCATCCGCGAAGTGAACGAGCAGATCCGCTCAGAAAAATTGAGCAACTTCTGGGGTCGTTACGGCGCGGTCGTGATTGGCGCTGCCGTTTTGATCGTGCTCGCTTCTGCGGGCGCCGGCATTTACGAATATTGGAGCAACAGCCGGGCTTCGGCGTCTGGCGACCAGTTCTCCAACGCATTGAAGCTTGCCTCCGAAGGCAAGAATGACGAAGCGTTGAAGGCACTGACGGAACTGGAAAGCGCCGGCCACGGTGAGTACCCGATCCTCGCCAAGTTCCGCTCTGCAACGCTTCTGGCGCAAAAGGGCGATGCGGCTGGCGCTATCGCAGCCTTTACCGCGATTGGCAACGACTCCAGCGCGCCGCAGATTTTCCGTGACATGGCAAAGGTGCGCGCAGCGTTCCTTCTGATTGACAACGGCACATATGAGCAGGTCTCGGCAGAGGTAGAAGCGCTCTCCAGCGATGGCCAGCCGCTGCGCAACTCCGCACGTGAGGCGCTTGGTCTTGCCGCTTATAAGGCTGGCAATCTTGCCCAGGCGAAGCAGTGGTTCGAACTCATCACCGGTGATTCCCAGGCGCCGCGCAATGTGGCGAACCGGGCGCAGGTCCTGCTCGATAATATTGCCGCATCCGGCAAGGCAGCGTAAATTCTCATTTCCTGCAGCGACGGGCGGTCATAAGGATTGCCGCGGACTGCATCGGTTTTCTGTTGAAGGCGTCGGACCGGAGCCCGTTGGGTTTCCGGTCCGACGCTATAGAAGTTAGGGCACTATCATGACCTTCACCGTCGCCATCGTCGGACGTCCGAATGTCGGCAAATCCACGCTTTTCAACCGTCTGGTTGGCAAGAAGCTGGCGCTTGTGGATGACACGCCAGGCGTGACCCGCGACCGTCGTCCGGGCGACGCCAAGCTCGTGGATCTGCGTTTCACCATCATCGATACCGCGGGTCTCGAGCAATCCGCACCGGAGACGCTACAGGGTCGCATGTGGGCGCAGACGGAAGAGGCGATCGAGGAAGCCGATCTGACGCTTTTCGTCGTCGACGCCAAATACGGACTGACACCCGCCGACCAGACGCTGGGCGAAATGCTGCGCCGTCGCGGCAAGCCGGTCGTGCTGGTTGCCAACAAGTCGGAAGCGCGTGGCTCCGATGGCGGTTTCTATGATGCCTATACGCTCGGTCTTGGCGAGCCATGCCCGATTTCCGCCGAGCACGGCCAGGGCATGATCGATCTGCGCGATGCCATCGTTGCCGCGATCGGTGAAGATGTCGCCTTCCCGCCCGAAGACGATTTCGAAGAGGCCGAAACCGACGTCGTGCTTTCCGGTGAAGAGGAAGAAGACGAGGATTACGAGCCCGCCTATGACGACAACAAGCCGTTGCGCGTTGCGATCATCGGTCGCCCGAATGCCGGCAAGTCGACGCTGATCAACCGCTTTCTCGGCGAAGACCGTCTTCTGACCGGTCCGGAAGCCGGTATTACCCGCGACAGTATCTCGGTCGAATGGGATTGGCGCGGCCGCACGATCAAGATGTTCGACACCGCTGGCATGCGTCGCAAGGCGAAGGTGACCGAGAAGCTGGAGAAGCTTTCGGTGGCGGATTCGCTGCGCTCCATCCGTTTCGCCGAAACCGTCGTCATCGTCTTCGATTCCACCATTCCTTTCGAGAAGCAGGATCTGCAGCTCGTCGATCTGGTCATCCGTGAAGGCCGCGCTGCTGTGCTCGCCTTCAACAAGTGGGATCTGGTCGAGGATGCACAGGCGTTTCTCGCCGATTTGCGTGAAAAGACCGAGCGCCTTCTGCCGCAGGCGCGCGGCATTCGTGCCGTTCCGATTTCCGGCCAGACGGGCTACGGCCTCGACCGGCTGATGCAGAGCATCATCGACACCGACAAGGTGTGGAACCGCCGTATCTCCACCGCCAAGCTCAATCGCTGGCTGGATATGCAGGTTACACAGCATCCGCCACCGGCCGTGTCGGGCCGTCGTCTGCGCCTGAAATACATGACGCAGGTCAAAGCACGGCCACCGGCCTTCATGATCTCCTGCACGCGGCCCGAGGCCATTCCGGAATCCTACACGCGCTATCTGGTGAACGGTCTGCGCAAGGATTTCGACATGCCAGGCGTGCCGATCCGGGTGCATTATCGCGGGTCGGACAATCCCTTCGAGCACAAGGCGAAGAAGCGGTAGTCAGGGGGCTGGCTCGCTGAGGGGAGCCTCTACACTCCGTGATCCTTGGGCTTAACCCTGCGACGCACACGCATCTGGAACCAATAGATCCTCGGGTCAGGCCCGAGGATGACGGCAGAGGGTAGCGTAGCGCACTCCCTCAAGCTGCCCGTGCACTTACTTCAGGTCAAACATCATGCTGATCAAGCAGAGCGACTATCATCGCATCTATCGCGTCATCAACAGCCTGCTTCTCAACGAGAACGCCGATCCCGCCACGGCATCGATGTATTTCAGCACATTTGGTGCCTTCATTCTGGAGCACCACTACAAGGTGAAGGCGAAGCCGAAGGGTGGGTTGGCGGCCTATAATCTTGGCGGCATGATGCTGCTGTTTGCCGATCACCGCGAAGACGGCCATGTGACGGGTGCTGGCGAGAACTTCCATTGCTGGGTGGAGGCAGATGGCTGGGCGATCGATTTCATGGCGCCGGCTTTTCCGCAAGCGGCAGACGGCCTCTCGGTTCCGCCGAAGATGTTCCAGAAGCCTTTGTCATCCATGGCCTCTTCCATCAACGACCTGGCCCAGTCGGGCGACTTCTTCTTCAAGCATGAGGCAGAGGCCATGGCGCAGCGCTTCGCCGATTGGCGCAAGCATGGAATGATAGGCGATCTCGCTTCGATTGCCGCCGGCTGGTTTCGCAAGTCTCCCAAGCAGATGCAAAGCGAGATTTCCGTCAACGACAGCAATGGCAAGAGCCGCACGATCCCGCTCGCAGGCAATATGCTGAACGGCGCTTGGTGATCTAAAGCATGCGCGCAAACGCGTGCAGCGGTTTTGCGATAAGTGGACGGCCTGCGTAACCTCGCGGCAGCCGCCTGACGTCAATCAGCAGCCCGACCCCGTTCTAAAGATAACGGCAGTCGCGTCCTGACGCCTTCTGCCAGCAATGGGCTCGTGCGTCCACTGAAAATGCAGGCAATTTGCCTGTAATCCGTTCACATCGCATGGGCGGCGCAGAAGCCGGGAAGGCCGCTGGTGGCGGCAGAGGTCACGTTGTCGAGAAACTGGCGGGACGCCTTTTCCCAGGAATAGTTGCGGGAGACGGCAAGGGCTGCTTCCGGGGAGCAATCGAGCGCGGCAAGGCAGGCCTGGCGCAAATCCGAGCTAAGCGCACCCGCCTTCGGATGTCCGCCGAGAATATCAAGCGGACCGGTCACCGGGAACGCTGCGACCGGTACGCCGCTTGAGAGTGCTTCCAGAATGGTGTTGCCGAAGGTGTCTGTCTTGGAGGGGAAGACAAAGACGTCGGCCTGCGCATAGGCCTTTGCCAGCTCTTCGCCGGTCTTCACGCCGGTGAAGAGCACATCGGGATGTTTCTGCTGAAGCTCGGCGCGGGCAGGGCCGTCACCGACAACGACCTTTGAGCCCGGCAGATCGAGATCGAGAAACTCCGGCAGGTTCTTTTCCACCGAAACGCGGCCAATGGTCATGAAGATCGGGCGGGGGAGGCCGAAGGGGCGCTCTTCCTTTTGTCTGGGGCGGAAGAGCTTGGCGTCGATGCCGCGGCTCCAGCGTTTGAGGTTTTTCACGCCCTTGGATTGGAGTTCCGTCTCTAGGCTTGGCGTTGCCACCATGCAGGCGCTCCCGCCATTGTGGAACCAGCGAACGAAACCGTAGAGCCAGCTTTCCGGCACGGGGAAGCGTGCCGCCACATATTCGGGAAAACGCGTGTGGTAGCTGGTGGAAAAGCCCATGCCGTGCTTGATGCACCAGCGGCGCGCCATGAAGCCGAGCGGGCCTTCCGTTGCAATATGCACATAGGATGGCTGGCTCTTCTCGATTTCCTTCGAAACCCGGCGATAGCTGGCGACGGAAAGGCGAATTTCCGGATAGGTGGGGCAGGGAATGGAGTGGAAGCTCTGCGGCGTCACCATCCGGACCTCGACGCCCATGCGTTCAAGCTCGACATTGGTGTTCTCGATGGAGCGCACCACGCCGTTGACCTGCGGATGCCATGCATCCGTGACGATGGTAATTCTGGTCATGCCGTGCCGACCCTCGCCGCTTGCGACTCTCCGGTGATCCACCGGCCTTCGCGTGTATGCGACAGGCGTGTTACAGCATCATGTCAGCGGATTTAAAGCGGATGATGAAGTTTGAGATCCGCTCCTCACGCGTCAAATCCTTGTCTTTTCGGATGTCGTTATCGCAAAATCGCTCCACGCGTTTGCGCGACGTCCTTCAGGCCTTCGGAAGCAGGTCCGGGCTGATCAGCGCGCCGTGGTGGCCGATGACGGTGGCAGCAGCCTTGGCGGCGAAAGTGGCCGCCTCCTCAGGTGTGCTGCCAGTGACGAAGCGGGACAGGAAGGCGCCGTTGAAGCTGTCTCCGGCACTCGTCGTATCCACCACCTTCACGGCCTGCTCGGCGGGCGCATGGCTGCGTTCACCACCGAAATCGAGCGTTGCGCCCTTGGCACCATCTTTCACCACGATATTGGCAACGCCGAGCGCGCGATAGCGCGCAATGGTCGCCTCAACATCCGTGTCACCAAAGTTACCAGCCTCGTCGTCGAAGCTTGGCATGACGAGCGTGGCAGCGCGCGCTCCATTGGTGATCGTCTCCAGCATGATCTCGCGGTTGGCCCAAAGGCGCGGGCGGATATTGGGATCGAACACGACCTGCTTGCCGGACGCCTTGGCGCGGCGCAGTTCGGAGAGGAAAGTGTCCACCGCAATCGGGGTGGCGAGAATGGCAAGGGTGATGCCGGAGAAATAGACGATGTCGGCCGCGTCGATAGTCTCTCGCAGATGATCGGCGTCAGCCGCCAGCTGGCGGGCGGCAGAGGTGCTGCGCCAATAGCTGAAGGTGCGCTCACCGTCATTCAGATTGATGAGGTAGAGGCCAGGCGTGCCGTCCGAAATTCGGGAGATATGCTGCGTACCGATGCCTGCGCCCTCGATGAAGGACAGCATCTCCTGCGACAGCGGATCGTCGCCCAGCGCGGTGAAATAGTCCACCGACCAGTCCTGCGGCAGGCAGGCGCGTGCATACCAGGCGGTGTTCAGCGTGTCTCCGGCAAAGCCCTTGCGCAGCAGGCCGTCACCGGCTTGCGAAAGCTCCACCATGCATTCGCCGATCGAAAGAAACCGTCCACCCACTGCACTCTCCTCCTGTCGTGACGCTTCGCCATTACGACGCCGTGGGCCGGCTTGCAAGGGCGGCGAAAGCCGATTGCGGGTCTCTTCTCACATTCGACAAGCATTGGCCGTTTACGGATCAATCCGGGCTTTATATGGTTGGGCAGCTTCACTTTGGAGATCGTTCATGCCGCAAGCCTCGTCTACCACCGGACACAGAGTTCACGATGCAGACTGGTGGAGGGGAGCGGTCATATATCAGGTCTATCCGCGCTCGTTTCAGGATACGACGGGGGATGGTTTCGGCGATCTGGCGGGGATTACCAAGCATCTGCCCTATATCCATGCGCTTGGTGTGGATGGCATCTGGCTCTCGCCCTTCTTCACCTCGCCCATGGCGGATATGGGCTACGACGTTTCCGATTACTGCAATGTCGACCCGCTGTTCGGGACGCTTGCAGATTTCGATGAACTGATCACTGAGGCGCACAAGCTCGGCATAAAAGTCATCATCGACCAGGTGATCTCGCACACATCCGATCAGCATCCCTGGTTCAAGGAAAGCCGGACAAGCCGCACCAATGCGAAGGCGGACTGGTATGTCTGGGCAAACCCGAAGCCGGATGGCACGGCGCCTACCAATTGGCTCTCGGTCTTTGGCGGTCCGGCCTGGGAATGGGATGGCGTGCGCAAACAATATTACATGCACAACTTCCTCGGCTCGCAACCGGATCTCAATTTTCATAATCCGGACGTTCAGGACGCCCTTCTGGACACCGTCAGGTTCTGGCTGGAGCGGGGTGTCGACGGCTTCCGGCTGGATACGGTCAACTACTACTTCCACGACAAGCTGTTGCGCGATAACCCGCCACATGAGCCGGATAGCGACGATGCCGGCCTCGATGCGCCGGACGTCAATCCCTACGGCATGCAGAGCCATCTCTACGACAAGACGCAGGTGGAGAACCTCGCCTTCCTCAAGCGATTCCGCGCTCTGCTGGATGAATATGAAGGACGCATGACGGTGGGCGAGGTGGGCGATGGTGCGCGCTCACTCAAAACCGTTGCCGCCTATACGGCGGATAACGACAAGCTCAACATGTGCTACACCTTCGACCTGTTGGGGCCGGATTTCACCGCCAGCCATATTCGCGGTGCCGTCGATGGCTTCCAGAAAGCCGTGACCGATGGCTGGGTCTGCTGGGCTTTTTCCAACCACGACGTTGTTCGTCATCTCAGCCGCTTTGCCGAAAGTGTGGAAGAGCAGATCCGCGTGGCAAAGCTTGCCATCTGCGTGCTCGCATCCCTGCGCGGCTCGATCTGCCTTTATCAGGGTGAAGAGCTGGCGCTGACGGAGGCGGATCTTGCCTTCGAGGATCTGCGCGATCCTTACGGCATTCGCTTCTGGCCGGCTTTCAAAGGCCGCGACGGGTGCCGCACGCCGATGGTATGGGAGACGGGCAAGCCGCATGCCGGCTTCACCACCGCCGAAAAGCCGTGGCTGCCAGTTCCTTACGCCCATGCCATGCTGGCGGCGGATGGGCAGGAGCGGAAATCGGACTCGGTTCTCAATCATTACAAGGCGATGCTGGCCTTCCGTCGCAGCCATGCGGGCCTGCGCGATGGCGACATGACGTTCCTCGATACGAATCAGGATTTGCTCGTCTTTACGCGTGAGAAAAACGGCGAGAGCCTGCTCTTCGTCTTCAACCTGACGCGTCAGCCAGCCGATTTTCGCCTGCCGCCAGAGTTTCGCGTCGTCGAGCATCTGGCAATGCCCGGGTTTGAGCCGGCCTTCGATATCGATACGGTGAAGCTGGAGCCACTGGATGCGTTCTGCGCGCGGATCGAGCGGTCGTAATCGGTTAGATCACGGACATGCGGCCTCAGAGGAGGCCCTTCGTCATTTCGGTGTCGAGGCTGAGAATGAAGCGGCGCAGCAATGTCCTGTCGAACTGGCCCTCGCGATCCATCATCCAGGACAGAGCCTGCTGTGAGGACCAGCCCTTCTTATAGGAACGGGCGGATGTGAGGGCGTCGAACACATCACAGATCGTGCTCATGCGCACTTCCGGGCTGATCTGCGCGCCGGAGAGGCCTTGCGGATAGCCTCTGCCATCGATCCGCTCATGATGGTATCGACAGATATCCAGCACCAGTTCCGGCATATCCGATTGTTTTTGCAGAATCTTGTAGCCAAGCTCGGGATGTTGCTCGACATATAATCGCTCTTCGGCGGTGAGCGGCCCCTGCTTGTGCAGAACCTCCCGCGGGATGGAAAGCTTGCCGACGTCGTGCAGGATTCCGGCAACGCAGAGCTGCTGGACTACGGCTTCATCCATTTCCAGCGATCGGGCAAAATGCGTGAGCAGCGCCGCGACGGACAGCGAATGGACGAAGGTTGCGGTATCGCGTGACCGAAGGCGCGAGATCCCGATGTAAAGACCGGGGTTCTCGTCCATTGCCCGGCCGATATCGTCCGCAAGTGGCGCAAATGCATCGATGGCGATATCGCGACCGTCAAACACACCCTCGATGAGGCTTTTCGCTTCATCGGCCTGCGCGCTTATCTTTTGTGCGACGCGGCTCTTGTCTTCCTTGCTGGCAGTCCTGATCGTTTTCGGCACCGCACCGTCAACACCAGCGTCCGGGGCATTCGTGCCGAGCGCAGTGTTGATAAAAACACCGCTGATCTCACCATTCACGATGGCGGAGAGTTGCTTGGCGTTCTTCACCGTGAAACGGCGGCCAACAGCAGGGTCATCCTGCCAGGGGCCTTCTATGCCCTCGACAAACATGCCGATCTTGACTTGCTTTTTGTCGATGCGTTTGATGACCAAAGATTTCCTCCAGGTCGCCGGTCATTGAACGATCATCATATATACTTCCTCAGGCCTTAATTTACTATGATTTTGGCACGCGCGGGAAATAGAATTAGACTATTTACTTATGATTGTCTCCGCGAGCAGGCACGTGTTCATCCTTCAGCCGTGATGAGCTTGAAAAGATCGACATCCACCAGGCCCTTATCGGAAATCTTCAGGTGAGGTATGACGGGAAGAGGCAGAAACGCCACCTGAAGGAAGGGTTCTTCCAGTGTCGTGCCCAGCGCATAGGCCGCTTGGCGCAGGGCGTGCAACGTGTCGCGCACGCTCTCATAAGGCTCCAGGCTCATCAGACCGGCAACGGGGAGGGCGATCTCGCCGGTGATCCTGCCGTTTTCCGCCACGACGAAGCCGCCCTTGATCTCTCCGAGACGATTGGCAGCGAGCGCCATGTCATCTTCGCTGACGCCCACGACGCAGATATTGTGGCTGTCATGGCCGACGGTGGAGGCGATGGCGCCTTTCTTCAGGCCGAAGCCCTGAACGAAGCCGTTGGCGTGATTGCCGTTCTTGCCGTGCCGCTCGATGACGGCCACCTTGATGATGTCGTTGTCGAGATCGACGCTCGTCTGGTTGCCGTCGCTTGGCAACTTGTAGCGGCGATGTTCGGTGATGATTTTGCCCGGCAATACGCCGAGAACGGACGTCTTGCCTTCCGTTACCGGCACGCCAAAATGGGCGGCGAGCACCCGCCTTGCCTTGACGCTGTCGAGACCGACCGGATCAACCGATTTGCGGGTGGCGAAAAGCGCGTCCGTGACGCGTCTGCCTGCGGAGAAGACCATGGAGGCCTTGCAGTTCTGCAGCGCGTCGATCACCACCAGATCGGCGCGCCAGCCGGGTGCCACGAGACCACGATCGCGCAAGCCGAAGGCTTTGGCTGCCGAAATCGATGCGGCGCGGTAGACGGCCAGCGGCTGAACGCCGTTGGCGATGGCAGTGCGGATCATGTAGTCCAGATGACCCTGTTCGGCGATATCGAGGGGATTGCGGTCATCGGTGCAGAGCGCCAGATAGGGCGACAGGCGCTCGGTGATGATCGGCATCAGCGCGTGCAGGTCTTTCGATACCGACCCTTCGCGGACCAGGATATGCACGCCCTTGCGGATCTTTTCGAGCGCTTCCTTGGCGCTTGTGCATTCATGCTCGGTGCGGATGCCGGTCGACAGATAGCCGTTGAGCCCGGTGCCGGACAGAAGCGGCGCGTGGCCGTCGATATGCTGGCCTCGAAACGCTTCGAGTTTCGCCATGCAGATCGGATCCTTATGGATCACGCCGGGGAAATTCATGAATTCCGCAAGACCGATGACCTGTGGATGATCGCGGAAGGGCAGGAGCTTTTCGATCGGCAGATCCGCGCCAGCGGTTTCCAGATGGGTGGCGGGCACGCAGGAGGAAAGCTGCACGCGGATATCCATGATGGTCTCGAGCGAGGAATCCAGGAAGAACTGGATACCCTCCGCGCCGAGCACATTGGCGATTTCATGCGGATCGCAGATCACGGTCGTCACACCATAGGGCAGGACGCAACGGTCGAATTCGTGCGGCGTGACCAGCGAAGATTCGATGTGAAGATGGGTGTCGATGAAGCCCGGCACGACGATCTGGCCGGAGATGTCGATCTCCTCGACGCCGTGATAGGTCTCGCAGGTGCCAACGATCGTATCGCCGCAGATTGCAATATCGGACGCAACCAGTTCACCCGTGACCAGATCGAAGAAGCGTCCGCCCTTCAGAACGATATCCGCCTTCTCCCGTCCGGTTCCCTGGTCGATCTTGCGTTCGAGTTTCGATACCACGCGTCACCTCATTTCGATTCTGTGCCTTGCGACAATTAAGCCTGGAAAGCGCTATTCATGCAAAAAGAAAACCGGGCGCGTTGAGCGCGCCCGGTTCGATCAGCTTGTCTTTCGGTTGCGGTCACCATCCTCGCGCTCGATCAGCGGAGGAGGGCGCAGCACCTTATTCGGCCGAAACGATCTTGCCGCCCTGCCACTTGTAGAGCGAGAAGGCCTGCGAGGTCAGGTCACCTGTTTCGCCATAGGTCAGCTTGCCGATGGCTGTCGGGATCGGCTCGCCGCCCTTCAGCGCCGTGGCAACCGCTTCGGAATCCTCAGCAGAGCCAGCCTTTTCGATGCCGGCTTTGAGAACTTCCACGGCGGCATAGGCATTCAGGGTGAAGGCTTCGGCCGGAATGTTGGCGGCCTTCAACGCTTCAGCGGCTGCCTTGGAGTCCGCGCTCTTCGTTGCATCAGCAGCATTGGTGAAGATGGTGCCATCTGCCGCAGTGCCACCGATATTGGCGAATTCGGAGTTGGAAAGGCCATCACCGGCAATCACGGTTGCCTTCGCGCCGATGTCGTGCAGCTGGCGTACCAGAAGACCGGCTTCCGGATGGTAACCGCCGAAATAGACGACGTCGACGCCCTCGGACTTGAGACGGGCTGTCAGCGCGCTCAGATCCTTTTCGCCCGGTGTCAGCGCGTCATACATGACTTCCGTCACGCCGCCGGCATTCAATGTCTTCTTGAAGGCGTCGGCAAGGCCCTTACCGTAAGCGCCCTTGTCGTGGATGATGGCGATCTGACGGTCCTTCAGCTGTGCCAGCACGAATTTCGCAGCCACTTCTGCCTGCTGGTCGTCACGACCGCAGGTGCGGAAGATGTTTGTCAGGCCGCGATTGGTGAGGTCCGGTGCCGTTGCTGTGGGTGTGACCATGACGACGCCGTTTTCAGCGAAAACGTCGGAGGCCGGAATGGCAACGCCGGACGTGACCGGGCCGACGACGAATTTGATGCCGTCTGCAACCAGCTGGTTGGCGGCGGAAACGCCCTGCTTGGGTTCGCCGGCATCATCGGCAAGCTTCAGCACGACCTTCTCGCCGAGAATGCCGCCATTCTTGTTGATGACATCGACGGCAGTCTGCGCGCCGTTCTTCACTTGGTCGCCATAAGCGGCAACCGGACCCGTGAGCGGCGCCACGAGACCGATGACGATCTCGGCATGCGCTGCGGGTGCAAAGGCCACGGAGGCGGCAAGCGCCAGGCCGGTCAAAATCTTGATTTTCATTCATTTCTCCTTGGGTTGGGCGCATCGCCCGATTCGGCCCGATACCGGCAACGTGCTCGCTGATACGAGGCGCCGTTCGTCAGGCAAAGGAGTGCCGTTTCACATTTGAATTCCGTACCCCAGTCTTGCTTTGTGACAAGGCGATGGCGATTTAGCAAGTCGTGTTTGATCTGGAAGCGGCGCGTGGACGTAAAAGCCCTTGTAAAAGCTATGTGATCGCCGCCACAGTAGACAGGCGATGTTTGGTCTATGACAGCGCGATAAAGACTGGCTTTTCCATCAGGCGGGGAGGATATTATGACGATGCTATCGTCCGATGAAGAATTTCTGTCCCACCTGCCTGTCTTCCGGCATTTCGAAGATGTCGCTGAGCCGGAACTCTATCGTCCGCTTCCCGACGGCTGGGCGCTGGCGCTTGCCGACATCGTCGATTCCACCGATGCCATTGCGCAAGGCCGGTACAAGTCCGTCAATATGGCGGGTGCTGGCGTCATTTCCGGCATCCTCAACGCCTTGGACCGCCATGATCTGCCCTTTGTTTTCGGCGGCGATGGTGCGGCTGTCGCCGTGCCGCCGCAGGCGATCGAAGCATCGCGCGCGGCGCTCTCGAAAGTCCGGCGGTGGGTGAGCGAGGATCTTGGCCTGACGCTGCGTGCAGCACTCGTGCCATTGACGGAGATCAGGGCCAATGGGCTGGATGTGCGCGTGGCGCGGTTTCAGGCGAGCGATGACGTGTCCTATGCGATGTTCTCCGGTGGCGGCAACAACTGGGCCGACATGCAGATGAAGGGCGGGCACTATCTTGTCGACGAGGCGGGGGCAGGCGACAGGCCTGATCTTTCCGGCCTGTCGTGCCGGTGGAATCCCATACAGGCGCGCTATGGTGCGGTGGTGTCGATCATCGCCACCCCGCGTCCGGGCGGAGACATGGCGGCCTTCCGTCGGCTGGTTGCCGATATCGTCACACTTGCGAATGAGGACGGTCGCGAAGGCCACCCCGTGCCTGTCGAGGGGCCGGCACTCGGTTTCATTCGTGAGGGGCTGGTGATGGAGGCCAAAGCGCTGTCCGGTCTCGGCGATCGTGTGTCGCAGTTTCGCAAAGGCTGTTGGGTGGCGTTCCAGACCGTTCTGATCACGGTGCTCTACTGGTTGCGAAAGCCGGTGGGGCGCTTCGACCCTGTTCAGTACAAGACGACAGTCGCGAGCAATACGGACTTTCGTAAGTTTGACGACGGGCTGAAGATGACGATCGATGTGGATGCAGACCGGCTTTCCCGCATCAAGGCGCGGCTGGAAGGTGCGGAGCGTGACGGTGTCTGCTTTTATGGATTGCATGAGCAGGATGCGGCCCTGATGACCTGCGTCGTTCCGTCACCACTGTCACGCGATCACATGCATTTTGTCGATGGGGCTGCCGGTGGCTATGCGCGTGCCGCGCAGATGCTGAAAGAGCGTTCGGCATCATCGGTCTGAACGGTCGAGGTGCCTGTGTGGCGTGAGCCCTAAAGACTCATCTGGAGCGGCGCGCACCCCGCTTCCAGGCTTTTAAAGCGCGTCGCGATCTCTCAGATTCGCCCCTCGCGCTTTAGGTATTAGTTTTGTCGCGGGTCGGTATCGCAAAACCGCTGAACAGTTTTGCTTTGACCATGCTTTAAAGCGCCGCGCGGCCATTGGGCGCACAAAGACGCTTTACCTTTTTGATCGTGCTTTGCGAAGATCGAGCCCGATGTTCGGGCCGATGCTGTCGATCAGGCAGCGGACTTGCTGTCGCTCTGCGCGCAGTAAATTTCTTCCAGCGATGCCAGGATCTTCTTCACCGAGTCCGACGTGCTGGAATAGTAGATCGTCTGTGCATCGCGGCGCGTCTTGACGAGGCGTTGTGCACGAAGCTTGGAGAGATGCTGAGACAAGGCCGACTGGCTAAGGCCAACCTGGGTAGCTAGAACGCCGACCGGAACTTCACCCTCAACCAAGCTGCAAAGAATCATCAGCCTTTTGGGGTTAGCCATTGCCGACAGAAGCCCTGCCGCTGCATTAGCCTGTTCTGATAAGGTCTGCGTTGTCATTTCCAGTCTCCTAATTCGAAGCCGCCCCTAGGCTTTCTTGTCCGGCAACGAATTGCCCCATGCGTCAAGTTTTACCAACATGGTCGCGAGACTGTATATACCTAAATCTAAGGTAAAGGCCACGCTTTATTAGAAGTGTCGTAATTTAGACACTCATTATCTCGCAAGGCTGTTTTGGAGTATTATTTTCTGCTAAAAATCGTAAGTAACGCGAAAGGAGAAATGATTAATGTCAAATCCGGTCAAAAATAATATTTTTTTATTCTTCTTATTTTTGACAGCTGTAGTCATATTTTGATCTCAAATCTCGGCATGTCCCAAATCTAGTAGTGTGTGCGTTGCGGGGTGAGGAAAAGAAAGCAGCGCAGGCCTGTCGGGCCTACGCTGCTTCGGATGCTGTGGTATTGAAAAGATCCCGTTCTTTGGAATCAGACCGCCCTTGGCTGGTTCTCCTCCAGCCAGGCAGAATCTAGACGTTGCGGTGACGCGTCAGTCCCCGGACGATGTCTTCCGAAGTGATGGTGCCAATGACCGCACCCTGTTCGACGACGCCGATCGTGCCGGGCTGTCTTGCCATGGCATCGAGAATGTCGATCAAGGGCAGGGAAGGGCGAGCCGTGGCCACGACCGGGCTGTTGCCGTTGTCGACTGCCACGCCGCGCCGCATCACGTCGGCGGCGGTCAGCATGGAAATCGGGTTCATGTTCTGCACGAAATCCGCAACATACTGGGTGGCGGGGTTACGCACGATCTCCTGAGGCGTGCCGCACTGGATGATGCGTCCACCTTCCATCATGGCGATGCGATTGCCGATGCGGAAGGCCTCGTCCAGATCGTGGCTGACGAAGAGGATCGTTTTCTTCAGCCTGCTTTGAAACTCCAGCAGCTCTTCCTGAAGTCGGCTGCGGATCAGCGGGTCGAGGGCTGAGAACGGCTCGTCCATCAACAGGATCGGCGCGCCGGTCGCAAAGGCGCGGGCAAGACCCACACGCTGCTGCATGCCGCCGGAAAGCTCGCCCACCTTGCGCTCGGCCCAGTCGGAGAGATTGACGAGTTCGAGCTGTTCGGCAACGCGCTTCTTGCGCTCGGCCTCCCGCACGCCGGAAAGCTCCAGCCCGAAGCCGACATTGTCGGCAACATTGCGCCAGGGCAGGAGTCCGAACTGCTGAAAGACCATGGATACGGTGCGGGAGCGAAGGTCGCGCAGCGCCTTGGACGATGCCCGATAGGGATCGACATAGCCCGTATCGGTCTTGACGCTGACACTGCCGCGCACCACCGGGGCAAGGCGGTTGACGGCGCGCAGCAGCGTGGATTTGCCGGAGCCCGACAGCCCCATGAGGACGAGGATTTCGCCCTCCTTGACCGAGAGCGAGGCATTGGCCACGCCAAGCACCAGACCGGTCTCTTTGTTGATTTCGCTGCGGGTCCGCTCCGCATCGATCAGCGGAAGCGCAAGGTGAGGATTGTCGCCGAAGACGATATCGACGTTTCCGAAGATGATCGCGTCACTCATACTTCATCCTCCGAGCCTGGCAGGCGAAAGAGCCGGTCAAGAATGATCGCCACGATGACGATACAGAGACCCGCTTCGAAACCCATGGCGATGTTGACCGTATTCAGCGCGCGAACCACCGGCACGCCAAGGCCGTTGGCGCCGACAAGGGCGGAGATCACCACCATGGAAAGCGATAGCATGATGGTCTGTGTCAGCCCCGCCATGATCTGCGGCATGGCAAAGGGGAGTTCCACCTTGCGCAGCACCTGGGAAGGCGTGGCGCCGAAGGCGACGGCGGCTTCCACCAGCGCCGGCGGCGTGGAAATGATACCAAGTCGCGTGAGACGGATGGGAGCGGGGACGGAGAAGATCACTGTTGCGATCAGGCCCGGCACCATCCCGAGACCGAAGAGCACCAGTGCCGGGATCAGATAGACGAAGGTCGGGATCGTCTGCATCAAATCCAGAACGGGACGCATGAAGCTGTAGACCCATTTGCGCCGTGCCGCGAGAATGCCGAGCGGGACGCCGATCAGCATACAGACGGAGCTTGCCGCGATCACGAGCGCCAGCGTTTCGGTGGTCGCTTTCCAATATCCGAGATTGATGATGAGAAGCAGGCCAAGGGCTGTGAAGAGCGGCATTCCGATGGAGCGTCGCATCCAGGCGGAGAGCGCGGTCAAAAGCGCCACGATGATGAGAGGGTGGGGCGCCTGTAGCAGGTAGAGGATAGCGTCGATAACGCTTCCGAAAATAAAGGCTAACCAATCAAAAAAGAAAGAAAGATTTGTGGTCAGCCAGTCGACTGCCTCTTTGGCGTAACGACCGACCGGTAAACGATTTTGGGGTGCACTGAGCCATTCCACGGTAAGATTTTGCCTTTCGTGAACGGGGTCATCTATTCGGCTGCCGACGCTTGAAAGGTCGGAAGCCGGGCGTAGCAGGCGGGTAACCGGCCCTTACAGGCCGATATTCTTCTTGGCTGCAGCCAGCGCGTCGCCGCTGCCGTCCTTGGTCTTGACACCTGCGAGCCATGGCTCGATGGCGCTCGGGTTCGCCTTCAGCCATGCGGCGGCTGCGGCTTCGCCTTCCATGCCGTCATTCAAGATCTTGCCCATGATCTCGTTTTCCATGGGAAGGGAGAATTGCAGGTTCTTGATGAAGGTGCCGACATTCGGGCATTCGTCGAGGTAACCCTTGCGGACATTGGTGTAGATCGTCGCGCCGCCGAGGTTCGGACCGAAGACGTCGTCGCCGCCTGTCAGATAGGTGAGCTTGAAATTGGAGTTCATCGGGTGGGGTTCCCAACCGAGAAACACGATGGGCTCGCCAGCCTTATCGGCACGCGCCACCTGCGCCAGCATGCCCTGTTCGGAGGATTCCACCACCTGGAAGTCCTTCAGGCCGAAAGTGTCCTTTTCGACCATGCCGAGAATCAGGCGGTTGCCGTCATTGCCGGGCTCGATGCCGTAAATCTTGCCGCCAAGCTGGTCGCTGTGGGCTGCGATATCCTTGAAGTCCTTGATGCCGAGTTCGGCACCCTTGGCATTGGTCGCAAGCGTATATTTTGCACCCGTCAAGTTTTCGCGCACCGTCTCGACCGACTTGTCTTCGCGGTAAGGTTTGATATCGCCTTCCATCGTCGGCATCCAGTTGCCGAGGAAGACGTCGATGTCCTTGTTTTTCAACGACGTATAGGTCACCGGAACGGAGAGGATTTTCACGTCGGTGTCGTAGCCGAGGCTTTTCAGAATGACGGAAGCCGTGGCGGTCGTCGCGGTGATATCGGTCCAGCCGACATCAGAGAAGCGGACGGTTCCGCAGCTTGCCGGTTCGGCAGCCTGGGCGCTGGTGGAAAAGACGGCGATTGCTGAAATTGCCGCGGCAAGAGCCAGACAGCGACGTTGATGTGCAAGCATTGCTTACTCCTTTTTTTGTTCCCTTATCATTATCAATATCCGCCAATCACAATCAACTCATGCGCATTTGCGTGAGCGGCGGTGTTGTTTGCGACATTGTACACTATCAGCCGCCACGAACAGAATTTCTATTCGAATCGGGTTTTGACCGTAAAGCTGTGACTTTCGTTCGGACACCCTTCCTTCCGCGGGTCCTGCGGGGCAAAAGAGCCTGAAACCTGATTCTTTCGTTGTCGTTTGTCTTTTCGGGATAACCGGTTTCCACTTATCTCCGCCAGACTTTAGAGGGCATGATGGCCAAGCTCTATTTCAATTACTCCGCAATGAATGCTGGAAAGTCCACCATGCTCCTGCAGGCGTCCTACAATTATCAGGAGCGCGGAATGCGGACCCTGATCTTCACCGCCGCCTTCGACAACCGGGCCGGTGTGGGAAAGGTGGCCTCGCGCATCGGCCTGTCGTCGGATGCGATGATCTTTGAGGACAGCACGGATATTTTCGCCGAGGTGGCGCGCTTGCATGGCGAGGAGCCGGTCGCCTGCGTCTTCATCGACGAGGCGAATTTTCTTTCCGAACATCATGTCTGGCAGCTCGCCATGATTGCCGACAGGCTGAACATTCCGGTGATGACCTATGGTCTGCGGACGGATTTTCAGGGCAAGCTTTTTCCCGCTTCCAAGGAGCTTCTCGCGATTGCCGACGAGCTTCGGGAAATCCGCACCATCTGCCATTGCGGGCGCAAGGCAACGATGGTGGCGCGCTTCGATGAAAGCGGCAAGGTGGTGAAGGAGGGCGCGCAGATCGATGTGGGGGGCAATGAGAAATACGTCTCCTTCTGCCGCCGCCACTGGGTGGAGGCCGTTCAAGACACCTGAGCCGCGCGTTCTGCTCCGTTTGATTTTGGTCAAAGAAGGCAGGTGCGTGGGGGAGTAGGACCTGGCGTGGAAAGACCGCATCCGGCGGTTCCACTTCAGGAGTAAGCGCAATGCAAAGTCACGTTCTTCGTCTTTTTACAGCCGCCGCCATTGCCGGCTTCTTCACCTTTCCCGCCGCTGCCGCCGAAATCGAGATCAAGATGCTGAACAAGGGCGCAGATGGGCAGGCCATGGTGTTCGAGCCCGCAGCCGTGAAAGCAAATGTGGGCGATGTCATCACCTTCGTTCCGGTCGACAAGGGCCACGATGCCGCTTCGATCAAGGAGCTGGTGCCGGAGGGTGTGGCGGAAGCCAAGGGCAAGATGAACGAGGCGCTGAAGGTGACCGTCGACAAAGAGGGCGCTTACGTCTTCAAGTGCACGCCGCATTTCGGCATGGGCATGGTAGCGCTTGTGGTCGTTGGCGATCAGCCTGCCAACCTCGATGCGGTGAAGGCCGGAAAGATGCCCAAGAAGGCGCGTGAGAGACTGGATGCGGAACTGGCAAAGCTCAATCTGTAAGCGTCCCTTCCTTCAAGCTCTCGCATTGAGATGAGGCCGTTCGTGGATATATGAAACGAGCGGCCTTATGCGTGTCGCGATCTTTCGGATTTTCTCCCCGCTTCGGCTCTTGTTTTGTCGCATGTCGTTATCGCAAAACCGCTGCACAGTTTTGCGCGACATGCTTAAGTGCCCCATCGATTCGGGAGAGAGAACCTGCCATGGCGAAGACGCCGCCCCTTGAGAGCGAGATTGAAAAGGCCAAGGCGGCGGTCAGCGACACGCACGCAGCCGAGGTCAGCCTGCTCCAACTGTTCTCGACACTCTTTGGCGCAGATGACGCGGATGCGAAGGCGCAGCTCAGTCATGAGCGCGAGCGTCAAGCGCTCGATTCCCTCCTTGCACGCTATGATGAAGTTGAGAAGACACTCGCCAATCTCACGCTCTATCTTTCCGGTGACATCGAAAAATGTTTCGAGCGTTTTGACGCCGCCAGCGAACGGACGCGTTACGAGAATTTCGTCGCCTTCTTCTCGCGCAACAGGGCGACGAAGCTTCAGGCCGAACGGGTAAAGACGTTTGCGATTGCCGGGACCTTGAAGCGGCTGCTGTTTCTTTCGGATGATGTGGCCGTGCTTCTGGCGAGCGAGAAAGCTGCCGCTTCGGAGCTTTACGAAAGATGCGAAGCGCCGCTGACTGCGATGATGGAAAAGCGCCGCCAGTCGGCAGCCGAGATCGAGGCTGGGCGTCAGCGGCTGAAAGAGATCAACGCGTCGCTCGCAACCGTGCAATGGAAGCTCGGCAGTGTGACGGATGACAAGCGCCGCGCTTCACTGGAAGCCGAACGGGAAAGTCTGTCGCTTGAACTGGAAGAGCAGGAAAAATCCTATCAGGTTTTGAGAACCCGCCACCAGCGTCTGGAAGACCAGATTCAGCTGCAGGAATCGCTGTCGCAAAGCGCGACCCAGCGGCTTTCGGCACATGCCATGCTCTACAACATGCTGTCGCTTGCGATGGAGCGCGCCATCCAACTCTATGGCGCCGTGACCATGACGCTTGACGGGCTGATGCGGGACATTGAAAAACACACGTCGCCACATCCCCATCTTCTCGATCTTCTCAGGATCCACGCGCACAACGCCATCACGCTCGATGATATCGACAAGCGCAAGGCCCCCGTCAGCGAGGCCTTTGTCCGCCGCTACAGAATAGAACGATCCCGTATCGTGGCGATTGAAGGTGCTGCGCGGTAAAAAGATACCTTTGCTGCGTTGTATCCATCGCGCGCGCACCTATCTGAGAACGAAGCTGTACTCGCAGAGGAGTGGGCCGTTGACTGACAATCGAGAGAGGTGAGTATGCTTGATTCCGTTTCGGCGTTCTTCAGACGTGTTTTCAGCGCGCTTGGACGAGGCCTGTCGGTTCTTGGTGCGGCGCTGATCTGGCCGTTCCGCGCGCGGCAAGGATCTGCCGGCGCGCGGGCATGGATGGTGCAGGCACCGCTTGCCGTCGGTCTCGTGCTCATCTTCGGTCTCTATGGCTACTTCATCTGGCAAACCCAGGTCTGGACGAACTTCAATCCGGATTACGTCAACGACTACAAGCTTTCGACCCGCACCGTCGGAGCAGGGCAGGAACTGCCTGCCACGCCTGCGACAGTGCCTCAAGCGCAAACAGAGGCGCAGCCAACGACCGAGGGAGCCGCAACCGCGCCAGCCCCGGTTGCCGCAGCTGCCGTTGCCCGCAGTTGCCAGCCATCCGCCACCGTCGATGTTGCGGCAGGGCTTATCGATTTCAATGTCGATCAGAATGCCTGGATTTCTTCCATGCTGCTCTACAAGCTTGGCCTCTTCGGCGTCGATTGGGACAGTACGCCGTTTCTGGACAACAAGGCCTCCTTCCAGCGCGGCGTGAACCAAGCCGTTCGCCGTACCGCGGTGGAGCTTGTCGATACGCTTGGTCGTGTGCGCGGAACGTCCGGCATCAACAACGACCTGCAAAATGCCCGTGGCAATCTGCAATATGACGAGTATTCCTGGTATTTCGGTCTGAGCCCCTTCGGCCCGAAGACCCCGACGCCAAGCTACTACCGCTCGGCCGCAGACAGTCTGCGCAAGTTCAACACCAGTCTAGCTCAATGTACTTCGGTCTTCGATACGCGTGCGGACAACCTCATCCAGTTCATCGATCGCATCGCCAACGATATTGGCGGCACCTCCGCGATCCTTCGCGAGCGTTCCGAGAATTACAATGGCGGCTGGTTCGATACGCGTGCCGACGATCGCTTCTGGTTCGCTTATGGCCAGCTTTACGGCTATTACGGCATTCTCTCAGCCGCTGGCGCGGATTTCCAGCAGGTCATTCGCGAGCGCAATGTGACAAGCTTGTGGAACGATACATTGGCGCAGACGCGGGCAGCCCTTCGCATTCAGCCCTTCATCATCTCCAATGGCGATGAAAGCGGGTGGATCATGCCATCGCATCTGGCGACCATGGGCTTCTATGTGCTGAGGGTTCGCTCCAACCTTGTGGAGTTGCGTTCCGTGCTGGACCGCTAAGCGCAGGTGCTTAGCCAGCGCTCCGACTGGATAGCGGAGCGCTTGAGCCGGCCCTGAAACTCCTGAGTGGTTGTGCAGCTGGCACGCTCCGTCAAGCGGAGACGTAAAGCGTCAGGAGCGAACCGCGACGTCGCGCGGCGCTTCGATCATGATCAACTGATCACTTTCAGTCGAATGGCCTTGGCGACGAGCTGGGTCCGGTTGACGCAATCCAGCTTTTTGATCGCATTGTTCAAATAGGCGTTGATCGTGTGGTCGGACAGCGAAAGGATTTGTCCGATCTCGGAGGAGGTCTTTCCGTGAGACGTCCAACGGATGACTTCGATCTCGCGCTTCGTCAGCGTTTTCGGCGCCACCAGTTCCGCCTTGCGAATACGATCGTAAACGTCGAAGGCATGGATGGCGACAATGCCCAGCTCATTGAGCACATTCTGACTGGGCTTTGGCGAATCTCCTTCGAAACGCAGAACGTATCGACGGCCGTTGAGACAGTTGATGGGCGCGATCACGCCACTGACGAGGCCGTATTGTACCATCAAATTCTTCAACTCCGCGCTATAGGGCGGCACGGGAATGTCGTCTTCGAAGCACCAATATTGCGGCATCGATGAATTGGCAATTTTTGCCAGGATGGGGCAATCCGGCAGTTTGCGATGCTGATCGACGCTACGAATGAAGTTGACCGGGACAGTCGTTTCAAGCACCACGGGGGCCAGAAGGTCGTCGCCCTGGGTCGGCACCTTCATCAGCGTGGTGTGGGTGAAGCCGAATGTTTTGGTGAGACGGGAAACGGTCTGCAGCCACTCAGGACGACTTTGGGAGGCCACTATCTCCTGACTGAATACAGACTGCCGTTCCAGTGTTGTCATGGTGATTACATTCGATAAGGTTTATATGTTAACATCAAGAAATATACGAACGGCAACAAATTTCCACCCCTAATTTCCAATAGTCCCAACTTTGGTTAGCACGGTGTTTTTCTAATCGTTTGAATATCTTGATTATTGGAGCGGTTGGACGCAGGACTTTCAAAGTCGCGGGGTTTGCTCCGCGACCGGGCTTCCGTCTTGTGCCTGTCAAAGCGTGCCGCATGTCGCGCAAAACTGCTGCACACTTTGCGCGACATGCTTTGGATTGACGAGATCAAAGATCGAGATCGGCCTTGCCGGGCTTCGGCTTGTTCATCAGCTTTTCCAGGAAACCCAACATCACGGCAGACATGACGAAGGCGAGGTGGATGATGGTGAACCACATCAGCTTGCTGTCGGAATACTGGTTGGCGTTCAAGAAGATCTGCAACAAATGGATCGAGGAGATGGCCACGATTGAGGAGGCGACCTTGATCTTGAGACTGCCGGCGTCGAGCTTTCCGAGGAACGACACCTCATCGTCGGCTTCATCAAAGCGGCTGACGAAGTTCTCATAGCCGGAGATCATCACCATCACGATGAGGCTTGCCACCAGCGCCGCGTCAATCAAGGCCAGCATGGCGAGAATCATGTCCGCATCCGTGTAGACGAAGACGTTCTGGGCGATCTTCAGAAACTTCAGTGCGAAGGAAAAAGCGTAGACGGCCAGTGCTGCCACGAGTCCGAAATAGAAGACCACGAGGATCCAGCGGCTTGAGAGAATGATTCGTTCAATAATGAGTTCAAGTGATTTCATGTCAGCGGGGCGCCCTTGGCTCGCGTTGAGATAATGTGCGTATTCGTAAAGCGGTGATTTAAGCGGACGAAACCGATCTTCAAGACCATAGCATGCTGCACATTCTGTTTATCACGGGATGTTTTACGGTGGACCGAGCATGAGGTTGCCGCACGTTCGGCGTCACAATTTTGCAACAATATGGTCCTCGCTAAATGATGACTGTTATAATCATATTTATTATGTTGACTCACATAATCATGTTTTCTAATTCTCCCCCAGCGGCTCAGCCGTCACATTTCAGCACATATCCGTCGAGCTAGCCTGAGGCTGTAGCGCGCACCGTCGCGCTTGCCTCTTGCTGTTCGACATCAGGGGGTCATCATGCTTATCCGCGGTTCTCAATCCGCCTTGTTCGTCTGCACGGCGCTGGCGCTTGTGCTCAATAGCGTTGGCGCAGAGGCGCAGACCGTGTCTCCGCAGGACGGACAAGAGCCCACGGTGCTGAAACGCATTACCATCAAGGGCGCGCGCGTTGCGTCGGGTAACCCGGCGGCGAATGCAGCGTCCGATACGCCGCTTGCGAGCGTGACGACGGCAGACGAGATCCGCAAGAAGGACATCAGCAATCTGCGCGATCTCGGCAATACGACGGAGCCTGGTGTGGATTTCACCGAGAGCAAGCCAGGCAAAGTGGGCGGGCTTTTCATCCGCGGTCTCGGTGGTCCACGCATCGTCACGCTGCTTGACGGAATCCCGGTTTCCTCCTTCGGCAACCTCGTGCGTGCGGGTGCGTCATCGCCAACGACGGGCTTGAGCGACGGCGCAAACACGTTCGACTTTGCAGCGCTCTCGACTGTCGATGTTGTGCGCGGCGCGGATTCGAGCCGCATCGGTCCAGGTGCCATGGGCGGCGCGCTGGTGTTGAGAACGCTCGAACCGGAAGACCTGATAGACCCAGAAAAGGGCTGGGGCGGCGTGGCGAAGCTTGGCTATGACAGCTCCGACAAGAGTCTCGATGGTTCGCTGGCGGTTGCGAAAAAGATCGAGAACACCTCGGTGTTGTTCCAAGGCGCTTACAAGAAGGGTCATGAGCGCGACAACCTCGGCAAGCAAGACATTGACGGCTTCCAGCGGACCGCGCCAAACCCTGCCGATTTCGATCAGAAAAATGTCATGGCCAAGGTCCGTCAGGATCTTGCTGGTGGGCATCGCATCGGTGTGACCGCAGAGCGCTATGATCTCGATACCGATTTCGACCTGAGAACAATGCAGAGCCCCACAGTCGTTATATCCGGTGGGCGTCCTGCTACAACCTATCTGCCCGGTCAGGGCTGGGGTGAGGAAAACACCCACCGCGACCGCGTATCTTTCGATTATAGCTACGAGGCGGAGAGCGAAGACTCCGTTATCGACGCGGCCAATGCAACGATCTTCTGGCAAAAGCTGACCAAAGAAGCTGGATCGGATGGCCTGCGCACCAGCGATTCCGCTCGGTACATGAGACACAACAGGGTGGAGGAAAACTCCTACGGTCTGACGGGCAACGCCATCTCGCGTTTCGATGCCGGCTCTCTCGACCACGAAATTCGCTTTGGCGGCACGCTGCAGTTTTTCCAGACCGAACAATATCTGGCAGGTCTGCCCGCAAGCGCTGCCGTCAACAAGCCAGATATGCCGGATGTGGATGGCAAGAAGCTTGGCATCTATCTCGATGATCGTATCGGTTTTGGCGATAGCGGTTTTGCTTTGACCCCGGGCGTGCGCTTCGATTGGTATGATTATGATCCGCAGACGACGGCCGGTTACAACGGCGCATTGACACCAAAGAGCGGTACGCGCCTCTCGCCGAAAGTGTTGGCGACATATCAAGTCACGCCTGAAACCGAGCTTTTCGCGCAATGGTCGATGACATATCGCGCGCCGACGATCGATGAGTATTACATCTACTTCCCGAACACGGGCTACGAGGTTCGCGGCAATCCGGACCTGAAGCCAGAGACCGGGCAAGGGTTCGAAGTCGGTGCGAATTATGAGAGCGGCGATCTTTCTGGAAAAGTCACCGTATTCCATAACCGCTACTCGAACTTCATCGAGGACTACACCGTCTCACAGGCGCCGCTCGTCATGTCATGGCGCAATGTCGATAAGGCGCAGATTTCTGGTATCGAGCTAAAAACCCGCAAGGAGTTTGCAAACGGGCTTTTCCTCAACGGCTCTATTGCCTACGCCTATGGACGAAACAGCACTGATAAATCCTATCTACGATCCGTTGCGCCGTTCAAGGCGGTGGCAGGCGTCGGCTATGATCAGGATATTTGGGGCGTCGAATTGTCCGGCATCTTCTCAGCACCAATGCCCAACGATAACAATCCCAACACGTTCGATGCGCCGGGCTACGGCATCGCCAACCTGACGGGCTGGTGGGAGCCGGAACAGTTGAACGGCCTTCGCATCCAGGCTGGCGTCTACAATATTTTCGACAAGAAATATTGGAACGCCGTTGCCGCTCGCGACGTCAACCCGACGGCACAATCCAGCGGCAATCAGCCGGTCGATTTCTACACCGAGGCGGGAAGGTCGTTTAAGGTCTCTCTGACCAAGACGTTCTAATGCGGTTTTTCTGGATCGATATGGTGGCGCGGAAGCGCCACCGTTTCAACTGAACTACGCCGCGGTTTTCACCGGCAATACAAATACCCGCCCTTCCGCTCCAGCACATCCAGATGGAGATGGTCCTGATGGGTCGCGTCGCTTCCAGGCGACAGGACGGTGCGGAAGAACAGGCAGGCGGCGGTGGTGATGGTGCGTTGGAAGGCGCCTTCCATGGTGCCGTCCTCGGTGCGCGGTTTCATCACCATGGGCTCGCCCTTGTCGAAGGTCATGGTCGCAATGTCGACGGCGTTGCCCTTGGCATGTTCCGACATCTTGCCTGTCGCCGCGCTGTTGCGATTGCGGCAGATATAGGTGGAGGCATTGCCAAAGGCCGTGACCTGACGGTCGGGCATGGCGATCTTGGCGGTGGGGATGACCACGTCCTTTGTCCAGCGGGAAAGCGCAAGCGCTGCCTCGCAGCGCATCGTTCCCTTCGGCTCGAGTTTGATGCCGGGCAGAACCGCGGAGACCTCAAGGGGTGAAGCGATGCCGCAGCCGTCTTCTTCGCCCTTGATCGGCTCGATCTCCTTAAACTCGGCGCCGAGCTCTTTCAGTTGCGACAGGCAGGCTCTCAGCTCTTCCGGGTTCTCTTGCATCACCGGTTCGGGCGCGGGCTCTTCTGCTTTCTTCTCTTCAGCGGGCTTTTCCTCGGCCGGCTTTGCATCGCCGGGCTTGCCTTGTTCGGCTTTGTCGGCGTCTGGCTTTTCATCCGCAGACTTCTTCTGCTCCGGCGTGTTGCTTTCGCTCGGTGACGCATCTTGGGGCTCTGGCGTCTGAGGTTTTTCCTGCGGCTTAGGCACCGTGTTCTCTGGTGGTGGCGAGACCTGCTCGGACGCCTTCTCGTTCTTTTCCGGCGAGGTCGCCTGTTCAGGCGTTTCCTGCTGTGGCTTTGCTTCCGGAACGGGTACCTGTTTTGGCGGTTCGGATGCGGCAATCAGCAGCGATGCCGCTGACAGAATGAAGAAACGATGAAGCATGTCGGTCTGTCGCCCCCTGTCGCGCAGATGGTTGCGCGAAAGCCAGAACGCGCCAATGGGCGATACGGTTCAGGAACGGCCCGCAAATCCGCTTGCCAAGCGGGTTTATTGCCGCTAACAATTTCGCCCATGAACACAACATCGAAGAACATTGCGATCTGGTGGTGGGGCAGCTGAGGCGGCCTTGACCAGTCATGTTCACACGACACGTCCAAGCCGCCCGAAATTTCAGGCGGCTTTTTTGTTATTCTGCCGCCGGTCATCATCGGGTCTAAAAACGGGAACTGCAGGTAAAATGGTTACAATCACTCAGGATGACGGTTCGGAAATTTACGAGACCAAGGGCGGCATCAAGGTCTCACGCAAGCGTCGCGAAGCCGATTATGCCAGCGCGATCGACAGCTACGTCGATGGTCTCGACTCCCGTCGCGGCGCGGTCTTCTCGTCCAATTATGAATATCCTGGCCGCTACACGCGCTGGGATACCGCCATCATCGATCCTCCGCTTGGCATTTCCTCTTTCGGCCGCAAGATGTGGATCGAAGCCTATAACGGCCGCGGCGAAGTCCTGCTTTCCTTCATCGCAGAGAAGCTGAAAGCAACGCCAGATCTGACGCTTGGTGCGTTGACCGCCCGCCGTCTCGATCTGACGGTCAACGAGCCGGACCGCGTCTTTACCGAGGAAGAGCGCTCCAAGATCCCGACCGTTTTCACGCCGCTTCGTGCCATTGTCGACCTGTTCTATTCCAGCGCGGACTCAGCCATCGGGCTTTTCGGCGCCTTCGGTTACGATCTCGCCTTCCAGTTCGATGCCATCAAGCTCTCGCTGCAACGACCGGAAGACCAGCGCGACATGGTGCTCTTCCTGCCGGATGAAATTCTGGTGGTGGATCACTATTCCGCCAAGGCCTGGATCGACCGCTACGACTTCGAGAAGGCCGGGCTGACGACCGAAGGCAAGTCGGAAGAGACCACGGCCGAGCCATTCAAGACCACCGATACGATCCCGCCGCGTGGCGACCATCATCCTGGTGAATATTCCGAACTGGTCATCAAGGCGAAAGAGAGCTTCCGCCGTGGCGACCTCTTCGAAGTGGTGCCCGGCCAAAAGTTCATGGAGCGCTGCGACAGCAATCCATCGGCGATTTCCCGTCGCTTGAAGGCGATCAACCCGTCGCCCTATTCCTTCTTCATCAATCTTGGACATCAGGAATATCTGGTCGGTGCATCGCCGGAAATGTTCGTGCGCGTCTCCGGTCGCCGCATCGAGACCTGCCCGATTTCGGGCACCATCAAGCGCGGCGACGATCCGATTGCCGATAGCGAGCAGATCCTCAAGCTGTTGAATTCGAAGAAGGACGAGTCCGAACTGACCATGTGCTCGGACGTCGACCGCAACGACAAGAGCCGTGTGTGCGAACCGGGCTCCGTCAAGGTCATCGGCCGTCGCCAGATCGAGATGTATTCGCGCCTCATTCACACGGTGGACCATATCGAGGGACGTCTGCGCGACGACATGGATGCATTTGACGGCTTCCTCAGCCACGCCTGGGCCGTAACGGTGACGGGGGCGCCAAAGCTTTGGGCGATGCGCTTCATCGAAAACCATGAAAAGAGCCCGCGTGCATGGTATGGTGGCGCCATCGGCATGGTTGGCTTCAATGGCGACATGAATACGGGACTGACGCTGCGCACCATCCGCATCAAGGATGGCATTGCGGAAGTGCGGGCAGGGGCGACGCTGCTCAACGATTCCATTCCACAGGAAGAAGAAGCGGAAACCGAACTGAAGGCATCGGCCATGATTGCAGCCATTCGCGATGCAAAAGCCCAGAATTCGACCATCGGCAAGCGCGATGCCGCCAAGGTCGGAACGGGCGTCAAGATCCTGCTGGTCGATCACGAAGACAGTTTCGTGCATACGCTGGCGAATTACTTCCGCCAGACGGGTGCGACGGTCTCGACCGTTCGCACACCGGTGCCGGCGGAAATCTTCGATCGTTTCCAGCCGGATCTCGTGGTTCTCTCACCCGGACCGGGCAACCCCGGCGATTTCGATTGCAAGGCGACGATCAAGGCTGCCCGTGCGCGTGAGTTGCCGATCTTCGGCGTCTGCCTCGGGCTTCAGGCGCTGGCCGAAGCCTATGGCGGCGAGCTTCGCCAACTGGCGATCCCGATGCACGGCAAGCCCTCGCGCATCCGCGTTCTGGAGCCGGGTCTCGTCTTTTCCGGTCTGGGCCGCGAAGTCACCGTCGGTCGTTACCACTCGATCTTTGCCGACCCGGCCACGCTTCACCGCGATTTCATGATCACGGCGGAAAGCGAAGACGGCACGATCATGGGCATCGAGCACACCAAGGAGCCGGTGGCAGCGGTGCAGTTCCACCCGGAATCGATCATGACGCTTGGCGGCGATGCCGGTATGCGGATGATCGAGAATGTGGTGACGCATCTGGTGCGCAAGGCGAAGACCAAGGCGGCGTGATCATTTGAAATCTTTTGGCGGCGACTTTAGGCGCCGCCATTTCTCCTGATCGCGTGAGCGCTGGTGAAGATCCTCAAATATATATTTATTGTTCTGGCTCTTGCCGTTACGGGCATCGCTCTTGGCGTGGCTGTGCCAAGGCAGCCGACCCTCTCCGATGACGCGTCGCCTGCGGAATCATCCCGTCGCATTTTGGTGCTCAGCAATCCGATCCATACCGATATTGCGGTGCCGGTGGATGCGGACTTGCTGGCGCGCTTTGCCTTCCTGCGGGATGGCAACCTCGAGATCAATCATCCCGGCCTTCGCTATATCGTCTTCGGCTGGGGCGGTCGGGCGTTCTATACGCAAACGCCGACATGGGCGGATCTTAAACCCATGCCTGTATTGAAGAGCTTTACCGTCGACCAGTCGGTGATGCATGTGGCGCTTGCCGGCGATATCCCGCTGTCAGAACCGAGTGTCATGGCGGTTGATCTCTCGGCTGCGGGATATGCGAGAATGCTCGATTTTATTGTTGCGAGCTTTTCACGGCCGGAGGGGAGGGAGGTTCCGCTCATTGGCCAGTCTTACGGTGCAGACGATGCGTTTTTCGAAGCGGAAGGCGCTTTCAACGTGCTGGTCGGCTGCAACATCTGGACGGCGGCGGCCCTTCGGCAGGCGGGGATCGGCACGGGGTGGTGGACGCCGTTGCCCTGGCTTTTAACGACGTCCTTGCGTTTTCATAATGATGCGGGCGTGTTCTCAGGTGGGCCGCGGCGGGTCGGCGGGTTAGGGTGAGCGACGGTCGAGCCGGTTGGCACTGTTGCTGTACCCCTTACGTTCAACGCTTCGGCGCGCCCCGAATTGACACGACACTGCCAGTCGGATGACATGGCACCTGAAGCCTCGCCCGAAGAAAGCCAGCCACAATGCTCGACCTTCACCAACTTCTGATCGTCTACATCGCCTATATCATTGCGACCGCGAGCCCAGGCCCGAGCAACATGACGATCATGGGCGTCGCCATGAGCCAGGGCAGGGCGCCGGCTGTGGTGCTTGCACTTGGGGTCATGACCGGGTCTCTCACTTGGGCTGCGATTGCCGCAACTGGCCTCTCCGCCGTGCTGGCTTCCTTCGCCAATGCGCTGTTCGTCATCAAGATATTGGGTGGGATCTATCTGCTCTATCTGGCCTACAAGTCTGCGCGCTCGGCTTTCATCAACGCGCCGCAAGCAGGAATTGGCGCAGGGAATGGCGGCAAGGCGGATTACGGCAAGCTCTATCGGCGTGGGCTTTTGCTGCATCTCACCAACCCGAAGGCGGTTCTCGGGTGGATGGCGGTCATGTCGCTTGGCCTCAAGCCCGGTGCTGGTCCTGCCACGCTTGCCGCGATCGTTGGCGGTTGCGGGTTGCTTGGCTTGGTGGTCTTCTGTGGCTACGCCCTTCTGTTCTCCACCGCGCCCGCCATCCGCATGTATCAAAAGGCCAAGCGCTCGATCGAGGCAACGCTTGCTCTCTTCTTCGGCTTTGCGGGTATCAAGCTGCTGCTCAGCAGGGTTTGATAGACTGCGGCAATCAGACGGGAATTCACATGTCGCACGAAACCCACACCACCCGCTTCACCCGTGTCTGCCCGATCCTGCGTATTTTCGATGAGGCCAAGGCGCGGGAGTTCTATGTCGACTTCCTCGGCTTTTCGGTGGATTGGGAGCATCGTTTCGGAGAGAACTTTCCGCTTTATATGCAGGTTTCGCGCGCAGGATTGGTTCTTCACCTTTCCGGACATCATGGCGATGCGACGCCTGGTTCGACTGTGTTTGTCGAAACCCTTGGCGTAGAAGCCTATCGGTGCGAGCTTGCGGCGAAGGACTACACTTACATGAAGCCGGGCGTCGAGCCGCTGCCTTGGGGCCTGCAGATGGAAGTGACCGATCCCTTCGGCAATCGTATCCGCTTCTGCGAGCGGCTAGAGACGGAAAGCGCTTGACCCTTCTGCAAGATTAAATCATAGAACGCGCCAATAGCGAACCGCCTGCACGAACCCTCGTGCGGGCGGTTCGTGCGTTTTAGGGTTCATTTCTGCAATTCGTTTGCATCTGCACGGGGTTTCGCCATGAATGATGAAGGTAACGCTCTCGTCCGAAAGCTGGCTTTCTGGGGCATTCCGTTTTCGTTTCTCGTCCTTGGACTGAAACTCTCGGCATGGTGGGTCACGGGCTCCGTCGCGCTGCTGTCCGACGGTCTGGAATCGACCGTCAATGTGGTTGCGGCCTTCATTGCTTACTTCGTCATTCGCTATGCGCAGAAGCCAGCCGATGACGATCATCAGTTCGGCCACCACAAGGCAGAATATATATCTGCTGTGGTGGAGGGTGTGCTGATCGTCGTGGCGGCGCTGTTGATCGTCAAGGAAGCCTGGGGTGGGTTGTTCGAACCGCGCCTGCCGGAAGCGCCGGTGCTGGGTCTGGCGATCAATGCGTTTGCCGGCGGTCTCAATGCGGTCTGGGCGACGATCCTCATTCGCGTCGGTCGCAAGCATGCTTCGCCTGCGCTGACGGCCGATGGCCATCACATCATGTCGGATGTCGTGACCTCGGTTGGCGTTCTGATCGGCCTCGTGCTGGCGATCGTTACCGGCTATGCGATCCTCGATCCGCTGCTCGCCATTCTGGTTGCCATCAATATTCTCATCCAGGGCTCGAAGGTCATTCTCCATTCGCTGAGCGGATTGATGGACAAGGCGGTGGAGCCTGAGGAGGACGAGGCAATCAAGAAGGCCATTGCAGAGCATTCCGCTGGCGTTCTCAATGTGCATGACTTGAAGACGCGCCGGGCAGGGTCTGCCGCCTTCATCGATTTTCACGTCGTCGTGCCCGCCAGCATGTCGGTGGGCGCGGCGCATGAGATTTGCGATCGCCTTGAAGATGCCATAAGGGGCGTGATACCCGGGGCCACACTCGCCATCCACGTCGAGCCTGAAAGCGAACAGGCGCATGGCGTCAGGGTCAATGTTTTAGAACCAGGAGTTTAAGCCATGTCAGTGACGGATGTTTCCGGCCTATCTCAGCTGGGCGCGCAGGTCGCAGCCCCTGAAAATCCAGAAAGTGCCGTTCTGGAGCGCGTGCCGAATGGAAATGCAGGGACGGATTACGTCGTGCGCTTCACCGCGCCGGAATTCACCTCGCTGTGCCCGATGACGGGACAGCCGGATTTCGCCCATATCGTCATCGACTATATTCCCGGTGACTTTCTGGTGGAATCGAAGTCGCTGAAACTCTTCCTGCATTCCTTCCGCAACCACGGTGCCTTCCACGAGGATTGCTCGATCTATATCGCCAAGCGGCTGGTCGATCTGCTGGCGCCCAAGTGGCTGCGTATTGGCGCTTACTGGTATCCGCGCGGCGGCATTCCCATCGATGTGTTCTGGCAGACCGGGCCAGCGCCCGAAGGCGTCTGGCTGCCGGATCAAGGGGTGGCGACCTATCGTGGTCGCGGCTGACAGCCTATCCAGGAATCTCCGTTGGTCGCCTGCAAATTGCAATGTCTGCGATTCCAGTGCTCACACCAACGGAAGTTCCTGATCAAGACTCAGACGAAGGAGCTATCGTCGCCTGAGTCGTAATCCGTGTCATTGCTGCTGTCGTCATAGCTCGGGTCATTGTCATCAGGCGTGTAATCGGCCTGCTGCACGTCGTTGCCGTTGTTATCGGCATTGGCCTGCTGTTGGTCGTCGCCATAGTAATTGTTGATGACCGTTTCCTCGACTGGCGCATTGCCAAGTGCATTGCCGCCGGAGAAGGGCGAACCCCAACCGGATGACGCCATGTGGTTGGAGAAGATGCCGCTTAGAGAATTGGCAAGCAGCATGCCGCCTGCGACACCCGCGGCGGTTCCAAGCGCACCCTGAAGGAAACTGCCGCCACCGCCACCGGAGCGTCCGAAGCCGGATGTCTGCTGGCTCCACGGCCCACTCGGCTGCTGTGGCTCGGTGCTTCTGCCCCAAGGTCCAGATGTCTGGCCGGACATATCGTTGCGATAGATCGACTGCGGCTGTGGGGGCTGCGGGGTTGGAGCAGGGGCGGGCGCCTGCGGCTGGTTGGTGCCGAAAATGGAGCTTAGGAAGCCGCCCTGGGTTCCGCGCTGTTGATCGCCCGCACCGGTTTCCAGCTGGTGGATGCGTTCTTCAAGCTGCTTGATGTGGGCGGCGGCCGCTTCCAATCCCTTTTCCTGCACGATGACGGCCTGTGCGAGGTAATAGGGTGCATGCGGCTGATCCCGGACCGACTGGTCGATCAGCGCTTCGGCTTCCGGGTCACGGGCGGTGGACGATGCGGTCCTGATCCTGTCGAACAGGCCCTTGAGCAGTTGGGTTTCTTCTGGTGACATCTCTTGCCTCCTTGGCATGTCGAGAAACGCATACCAAGGAAGTAGAGTTCAAATCGGATTTTTCAAAGCCCCGATTTCTTACATTTCTGTAATCCGATACCTCATCCGCCAAAGGCGAGCGAGAGACCTGCCAGCGCTGTCAGGCCACCGGCGATGCGGGCTGCGATGGGACCGAAGCGCGAGACGCCCAGACCAAGGGCCACACCGGCAAGATGCAGAAGTGCTGTGGCGATCATAAAGCCGATGCCGAACTGCAGCGCGCCAGCCGTTCCAAGTTCCCCGCCATGGGCGTGACCGTGGAAGAGTGCGAAAACGCCGACAATGGCGGCCGCCGCAACGGTCGGCAGCTTGGCAGCGATGGCGACCAGAAGGCCAAGACCGATGACGGATGCAAGGATAGCAGGCTCGACGAAGGGCAGTTCGATGCCGTAGACCGCCATGAAGAAGCCGATCGCCATGGTGCCGACAAAGGCTGCCGGGACAGCCCACAATGCGTTTTTGCGGCCTTCTGTCGTGGCGATCTGCGATGCCCAAAGGCCAACGGCCACCATGGCAAGGATATGGTCTGCACCAAACAGCGGGTGTGAAACGCCGGCCATGAAGGAGCCGTGCTCTTCCGGATTGAGATGGGCGAAAGCGGGCAGGGTGGTGGCGCCAAGGCCGGCTGCGGCAAGGATAAGTCTTTTCAACATCGTTCCCTCTTCAAATGTCTGGTCGGGTGCCTGCCGTTCTTGGGATAACGGCCACACCTTATCGCAACCAACGATATGTCGATTCAGAAGAGCCTGTCCATGCGGCATTTGCCGGTGGTCCATGGATTGATCGCTTTTATTAAGCAGTTCCGCGCCTTGTCTTTTTCGCTCATTGTTTTACGACACAAATCACACTATGTCCGATAGGCACTGAATTATGTTGGAGACCGTCCGTATGAACGAAGAAGAAGACGACAAGAGCAAGGAACTGCCGATCGGTAAAGAAACGGAAGCGAATCTTTTCAAGTCGCGTTCGATCTTCATTTATGGCGGTATTACCCAGGAACTGGCGCAGAAGGTCTGCACGCAGCTTGTCGCCCTCGCTGCTGCGAGCGACGACGACATCCGCGTCTACGTCAATTCGCCAGGCGGCCACGTCGAGTCCGGCGACAGCATCCACGACATGATCAAGTTCATCAAGCCGAAGGTCTACATCATCGGCACGGGCTGGGTCGCATCTGCCGGCGCGCTGATCTACGTATCGGTGCCGAAGGAGCGTCGTCTTTGCCTGCCCAACACCCGCTTCCTGCTGCACCAACCCTCCGGTGGTACGCGCGGTATGGCGTCCGACATCGAAATCCAGGCGCGTGAAATCATCAAGATGAACCAGCGCCTGATCAGGATCTTCTCCAAGGCCACCGGCCAGACGGAAGAAAAGATCGCCAAGGACATCGATCGCGATTACTGGCTCGGCGCAGACGATGCCGTGTCCTATGGTCTGGTCGGCAAGATAGTCGAGCACCAGTCGGAAGTCTGACAGTCTGTCCGATAATCGCCGTTGGTGGACTGCAAATGGCAATTTCTGCGCTTCCGGTGCTCACGTACCTTAAGTACGCTGCGCTCCAGTTCTCGAAATCACCATTTTCGTCTCACCATCGACAATTCTTGAACAGACTGTGAGACGTTTCGATCTGGATTCAAAGCCCGTACCGGTGAATGCCGGCGCGGGCTTTTGCTTTGGGTCTGAAGTACGGTCGTCTCCCACCGCAACCTCACGCAATGTGAGGCCTGCAAGGCAAGCGAAAGAGCAGGTCGGCACCCGGAATGGCTGTAATGGCCTTGCACGACTCTGTGTTTTTTGGTCAGCCTCTACTCGATCCATTATCAGAGTAGACCATGTTCAAAGATTTCTCCCTCCAGGCCCTGTTCATGGGCTGCCTCACGGCTTTCGTCGGCTTTGCCAGTTCCTTTGCCGTGGTGCTGCAAGGGTTGAAGGCGGTTGGCGCGACGGATTTCGAGGCGGCGTCCGGCTTGATGGCGCTGTCGGTTTCGATGGGGCTTTGCGCCATCGTGCTGTCGGTGACAACCAGACTGCCGGTCAGCATCGCGTGGTCCACGCCCGGAGCAGCACTGCTGGCGACAACGGGCGTGATCGAGGGCGGGTTTCCGGCTGCTGTGGGCGCCTTCATCATCTGCGCCGCCTTCATCATCATTGCCGGGCTGTTCCGCCCGCTTGGGCGCGCGGTGGCCTCCATTCCGGCGCCGCTTGCCAATGCCATGCTTTCGGGCGTCATCATCGGGCTCTGCTTTGCGCCGATCAAGGCCATCGGTTTCAATCCAGCACTCGGCCTGCCGATCATTCTGGCCTGGATCGTCGTTGGGGCCTTCAAGCGGCTGTTTGCCGTGCCTGCCGCACTCGCAGCTTTCGTGCTGGTGATGATCTTCGGTGTGGACATCCCCGCTGGTGCCTTCGATGCGCTGGCGCAATCTTTGACGCCGCCGATGGAATGGGTGACACCGAGTTTCAGCCTGCATGCGGTGGTTTCCATCGCGCTGCCGCTCTTCATCGTCACCATGGCATCGCAGAATATTCCCGGCATCGCGGTGCTCAAGGTCAATCATTACGATCCGCAGCCCGGGCCACTCTTTGCCACGACCGGCTTCTTTTCGCTTCTTTCAGCACCCTTCGGCGGCCATGCGGTCAACCTCGCCGCCATCACCGCCGCCATGTGCGCCGGCGAGGATGCCCATCCCGATCCCAGGCGCCGCTACTGGGCCGCGATCATTGGCGGCGTCGGCTACATCATCTTCGGCCTGCTGGCCGGTGTCGTGACCGCCTTCGTTGCATTGGCGCCGCCCATTCTCATTCAAGCGGTGGCAGGACTGGCGCTGGTCGGCGCCTTTTCAGGTTCGGCGGTTGCTGCCTTCAAGGAGCCGGAGACGCGGGAAGCGGCGGCGATCACGTTTCTCGTCACGGCATCCGGGCTTTCCTTCGGTGGAATTTCCGGTGCATTCTGGGGTTTGCTCGGGGGAGGGCTGATGTTGGCGCTGCAGCGGGCGGTCATCGCCGTGCGAGCACGCTCGCTAAAATGACAAGTCACGGCAGAAGATTACTTGTCAGATCAAAAACCGCTGTTTATAGAAAAACCATGACCAGTTGCACCAAGACCTTTTCCGGCATGAGCGCGCAGATTTCTGCGAAGGCTTCGCCGTGCGGTGCACTCTCGCTTCTTAGCCTCGACCTTACACGCGGTTGCCGGGTCCAGTGAGGAGCGCCCGGCGGCCGAAAGCCCGCTGGTGCCAATGCTCCTCATCTCGAAATCTCATTTCATTCTGGATTTAGGCCCGACAACGGGTGAAGCATCCGCCAGCGGCTTTTCAAGCGCCTGGATGCTCAAGGAGCAAGACGATGGACGCGAAGACAAACAGCATTTCCAAGGGCATGCCGGAAGCAGGCGTGAAATATCGCCCTTATCCTGTCATCAACATTCCCGACCGCACATGGCCCGGCAAGACCATCGACAAGGCCCCGATCTGGTGTTCGGTGGACTTGCGTGACGGCAATCAGTCGCTGGTCAATCCGATGGGTCATGATCGCAAGGCGCGCATGTTCAAGCTGCTGTTGGACATGGGTTTCAAGGAAATCGAAATCGGTTTTCCATCCGCCTCGCAGACGGATTTCGACTTTGCCCGCTGGTGCGTGGAAGAGGGAAATGTGCCGGATGACGTATCGCTGCAGGTGCTGGTGCAGTGCCGCCCGGAACTGATCACCCGCACCTTCGAGGCGCTGGAAGGTGCCAAGAACCCCATCATCCATTTCTACAACTCCACCAGCGAATTGCAGCGCCGCGTGGTCTTCGGCAAGGACGTCCACGGCATCAAGCAGATTGCCGTCGATGCGGCGAAGATGATCACCGACATGGCGGCAAAGGCTGGCGGCGGTTATCGCTTCGAATATTCGCCGGAAAGCTTTACCGGCACGGAGCTGGAAGTGGCACTGGACATCTGCAACGCCGTCATCGATGTGGTGAAGCCGACCGCCGACAACAAGCTGATCCTCAATCTGCCATCCACTGTCGAAATGGCGACGCCGAACATCTATGCCGACCAGATCGAATGGATGTGCCGCAATATCGACAACCGCGAAAATGTCATCATCTCGCTGCATCCGCACAATGACCGCGGCACGGGCATTGCCGCCACCGAACTCGGCCTGATGGCGGGCGCCGACCGCGTTGAAGGCACGCTGTTTGGCAATGGCGAGCGTACCGGCAATGTGGACGTGGTGACGCTGGCACTGAACATGTATACTCAGGGCGTGGACCCGGAACTGGATTGCACCGATATCGAGCGCATCAAGGCCGTCTACGAATATTCCAACGAAATGACGATCCCCGAGCGTCACCCTTATGTCGGCGAACTGGTCTACACCGCCTTTTCCGGCTCGCATCAGGACGCGATCAACAAGGGCATGAAGGCGATCAAGGTCGCCAATCACCCCGTCTGGGAAGTGCCCTATCTGCCGATCGATCCGAAGGATGTCGGCCGATCCTACGAGGCGATCATCCGCATCAACTCGCAGTCCGGCAAGGGTGGCATCGCCTATATCCTGCAGGAGGATTACGGCCTGAACCTGCCGCGCAATCTGCAAGTGGAGTTTCGCGAGGACATTCAGAGAATCACCGACGAGGAGGGCGTGGAACTGCCCGCCAAGCGCATTTATGAGCGCTTCATGGAGCGCTACGTGACGCAGTCCAATGCGCGTCTGAAATTCGTTGATCACCACACCTATCCGGCCGGCGACTTCAAGGGCGTGCGCGTCGTTGCTGCCGAGATCATGGACAAGGGCGAAGTGAAGCGGATCGAGGGCAAAGGAACAGGTCCGATCGACGGCTTCATCAATGCGCTGTCGACCTATCTCGGCATCGATCTGTCGGTGAACGACTATTCCGAACACTCGCTGCAGCACGGCTCCAACGCGTCGGCCATCGCCTATGTCGAGATGGAGCACCCGGGCGGCAAGCTCTTTGGTGCGGGTATCAACACCAACATCGTTGCGGCTTCGCTGGAAGCGATCGTTTCTGCGGCCAACCGCGTGCTGGAAGAGCGGGCGAAGTAAGTGGCGCGTATCTGGTCAGCCCGAGTTTCGGGCTGACGTCCTCTTCGTTGCGCAGACGCGCAACGGCTGGATCCCTGTGACAAGCACAGGGATGAAGGGAGAGTGAGGAGCCCTTCGAAAGATCATAAGCCGTGCAGGTAGTGAGAAATATCCTGCCAATCGGGGTTCTCCGCCTCTATGAGGTTCAACTTCCATTGGCGAGGCCATTTCTTGATCGTCTTTTCACGCGTAATTGCCGTCGTCAGCAGATCGTACTCTTCAAACCAGACCAGGGTTTTGACATTGTACCTGGATGTGAAACCCGGCGTTAGCTCGTTTTGATGTTCAAACAGCCTGTTGGGCAAGTCCTTCGTCACACCGGTGTAAAGCGTACCGTTCCGCTTAGAGGCAAGGATGTAGACATAACCCTTCATGGTCTCATCGTGCCTAGAGAAAGATGACGATGCAAGATGCTCACGTCTGGGCGCACTTAGCCCAAGGCGCGGAAGTCTTTGATTGGCAGGACGGTTTCAATGACCTCCCTCATCCCTGTGCTCGTCACAGGGATCCAGCGTGATCAAGTCTTTGATCACTCAAGACTCTTCCTCCAACCAGACCGATCTACTCCTCCGGCGCCTGTTCCACCGGGTTGCTGAACCCAAGCGGGCGGCCGTTGTGGTAGAAGACGCGGATGTCTTCGAGTTCTATGCCGGTTGCCTTCTCGTTGAGGCTGAAGCGTTCGCAGGTCACCTCCCATGTGCCAGGGCCGCCCGAAATGTTGAAGAGATTGTAGCCGGCGCGGGGTTTTTCACCGCCCGGTCCCTGGCTTGCGGAAGCAATGCCGACGACAGGGATGTGGTCCTGGCCACGATGGGTGCTGAGCCAGTAGACGGTGTTGAGGTGGGTGTGGCCGTGGAGCACGAGTTCGGCGCCGCCGGTGCCGAGTGCTGCAGCGAAGCGGCGGATGCCGATCATGCGCTTGTGGGTGGCGGCAGCGCCGCGCACGGGTGGGTGGTGGATCATCACCACGCGGAACAGGCCTTGCTCTCCGGCCTTTTTTAGCAGATCCGCGGTCGCACGCGCCTGGCGGCGGCCGAAATATCCCGTGGCTGAGAAGGGTGGGGTGGCGATCGAGGTGGAGCAGCCGATCAGTGCGACTGGGCCACGCACGCGCATATAGGGAAAGATCTTGCGGTCTTCATTCCAGTCTTGCGCATCGCCATCGCCTCGAACGTAAGGATACCAGGCCGCCATCGCCTTGTCGTGTGCGCCAGGCACATAGGCGTCGTGGTTGCCGGGCACGACGGACACCTTCAGCGGGTCGCCCACCTCCTCCAGCCAGTCGGCGGCGGCACGGATTTCGATGCCGGTTGCCAGATTGACGAGGTCGCCGGTGATCGCAATGTGATCGGGCGCCTTGGTTTCCATATCGTCCACCAAGCGCTCCAGCGTGTCGGTGAAAAGATGCTTGCGGCGGTTGAGCCGCCAGTTCACAAAGCCGGTGATGCGCTTGGACGCCAATTCGCGAAAGGTAAGCTTGGGCAATGGGCCGAGGTGAACGTCGGAAATATGGGCGAGCTTGAACATGGGGTCAGACATATCGTATCCGTGTTGAGGCGTCCAATGCGAAGCCTCGGCATTTCAAGGGGATAAGTGCTTCAATCGGGCAGAAACCCATCAGGTGACGGAGAGTTGAACGTTGGTTGAGAACCGCAAGCTCGGTGAAGGGTTCCGGCAACTCTTTCGGAATATTGCCAAAAGGATTGTTCACCGGTTCTTTTTCCTGCGGCGCGGCATGACGCTTGGGGTGCGGGCGGCGTGTTTCGATGATGAGGGTCGCATCTTTCTCGTGCGCCACACCTATGTCTCTGGCTGGCATATGCCGGGCGGCGGCGTTGAGCGCGGTGAAACGGGCCTGCAGGCGCTGCACAAGGAAATCCGCGAAGAGGGCAATCTTGTCGCGACGTCTGTGCCCCAACTCGTCCACGTCTAATTCAACAACCGCACGAGCGATCGCGACCATGTGCTGTTCTATCGCCTCAGCGTTAGACAGACCGCGGTGAAGGTGCCGGATCGCGAGATTGCCGAGAGCGGGTTTTTCCCGCTCGATGCTCTGCCCGATGGGACGACACCAGCGACGCGGCGTCGTCTCGCGGACCTCACGGGTGACGTTTTGCCGGACGATTACTGGTAGCCTCCCGCCAGGCGAGCGCGATCATGGGCTTTTTCGAGCTCCAATTCCGGTCCAACCGGGACGATGCCCGTCGGGTTGATCGTCTTGTGGCTGCGGTAATAATGCTCCTTGATGTGGCGCATATCGACCGTCTCCGGCACGCCGGGCGTCTGGAAGAGATCGCGCAGATAGCCGGTGAGATTCGGGTAGTCGTGAATGCGGCGGATGTTGCATTTGAAGTGGCCGACATAGACCGGATCGAAACGCACGAGCGTGGTGAACAGCCGCCAGTCGGCCTCCGTCTGCTCAGCCCCTAGAAGAAAGCGCTGGTTTGAGAGGCGTTCTTCAAGGATGTTGAGTGTTTCGAAGACCTTGATGGCACTTTCCTGATAGGCGTCCTGCGTGGTGGCAAAGCCCGCCTTGTAGACGCCGTTGTTGACGGTGTCGTAGATCAGGTCGTTGAGCTGGTCGATTTCACTGCGCCTTTGTTCCGGATAGAAATCGAGCTCAGATCCGGTCAACGCATCGAAGGCGCTATTGAACATGCGGATGATCTCCGCCGACTCATTGGAGACGATGGTGTTCTGCTGCTTGTCCCAAAGAACGGGCACGGTGACGCGGCCGGAATAGTGCGGATCGGCCTTGGTGTAGACCTGCCAGAGAAACGACGAACCGAAGAGATGATCCTCCGTCGCGCCCGGCGTGCGCTCCTCCTGAGGCTTGAACTCCCAGCCGTTTTCCAGCATCAGCGGATCGACGACGGAAACCGAGATATAGTCGTCGAGCTTCTTCAGCTTGCGGAAGATGAGGGTGCGATGCGCCCAGGGACAAGCGAGCGAGACGTAGAGGTGATAGCGATCCTTCTCCGCCTTGAAGCCGCCCTTGCCGGAGGGGCCGGGCTCGCCATCGGCGGTGATCCAGTTGCGGAACTGCGAAGCGCTGCGCTTAAAATGGCCCTTGGTTTCCTTGGTGTCGTACCACACATCCTGCCAAACGCCCTCGACCAGCCTGCCCATCTGCATTCTCCCTTTGTTTCTTCTCTCACCCTAAGGCGCGCAGCGGTTAAAGCGAACCCTCGCATCGATGAACAATGCGTTCTCCCTTCGTGAATGCAACCGCAGGGCCATTTGTTCTGGACCGTCTCATAATTTCCTGATATCTGCGATTTTCATAATCTTGAGGAAATTCTCCCCTATGACCGAACCACGGACGCTCCGACGACGCTGACGCTCTTCTTGCCCTGTCAGGCAATGTCAGGCGCACCGTCACATATCGTCATGTCCGTATTCAACGTTCCGGTCTTTCCATGTCCAAGCACGAACTGGTCTACCTCACCGAGGACGCGTCTCACGACGCCGTTATCGAACTCATCAATGCTGAAGCTTTCGGCCCAGGCCGGCACACACGCGCTGCCGCGCGTATCCGCGAGCAGGGGCCTCATGACCGCTCGCTCTCCTTTATCTGCGCCGATGATGGCGAGACCATCGCTTCGGTGCGGATGACGCCGGTTCGCGCAGGTGAGGTGAAGGGCCATATGCTTGGGCCGCTGGCGGTTCGGCCCTCGCACAAGAACAGGGGCATCGGGCGTGAACTGGTGCGCATTGCGATTGCAGCTGCCAAGCGCAAGGGCTCCGAGGCGGTAATCCTGATCGGCGATCCACCCTATTACATGCCGCTCGGCTTCGAGAAGGTCGCCTATGGTGCGCTCGATTTTCCAGGACCTGTCGACATGAACCGGGTGCTCGTCGTGCCCCTGGCGGACGATGTTCATGCTCGACTGAAAGGCACGATTGGCTGGCGGAATGACGACGCCAAAGCGGTAGGTGCGCAGGACGAGGTTGCGTTTAATCTGCCTCTTCGTGCCATGGGTTGACTCAACCGCAGCTATAACGCCTTGACAGTCTCTACCAGCGGACCGTAGCACTTTGCTCCAGGGTTACGACTTTGGTCGCAAGGGGGCGATGATGACGTCAATTACGATGAACGATGCGCTGGATCGCGCAGGAGCCGGTGCCTATCAGCGCCGGTTGATGGGTATCTTCGGGCTGGTCTGGGCGGCGGATGCCATGCAGGTGCTGGCGGTGGGCTTCACCGCCGCCTCGATTGCTGCGACGTTCGGGCTTACCGTGCCGCAGGCACTGCAGACGGGGACCGCATTCTTCCTCGGCATGCTGCTCGGCGCCATCGGCTTTGGGCGCTTGGCGGATCGTTACGGTCGCCGTCGGGTCTTGATCGTCACCGTGGCCTGCGATGCCGTCTTCGGCATTCTCTCTATATTTGCACCGGATTTCACCATTCTTCTGGTTCTGCGCTTCCTCACGGGTGCAGCAGTCGGCGGTACGCTGCCGGTGGATTATGCGATGATGGCGGAATTTCTGCCGGCAAAAAACCGCGGCCGCTGGCTCGTTCTTTTGGAAGGCTTCTGGGCCGTCGGAACGCTCGTGGTGGCAATTGCCGCATGGATTGCGAGCCTTTACCAGCTCCAGGATGCGTGGCGCTACATCTTTGCCGTCACCGCGTTCCCTGCGCTGATCGGCATCGGCCTGCGTTTCCTCGTGCCGGAATCGCCGCTCTATCTGTTGAAGAGCGGTCGTTCTGAAGAAGCGAAAGTCGTGGTCAATGCCATGCTGAAGACCAATGGTCGCGCGCAACTGGATGCAGGCACAGGCATCGCCCAGTCCAAGGCTGTGAAGGGGCAGGGCCTGTTTTCGCCGGCTCTTCGTCAGCGCAGCATCATGATCCTTGCCATCTGGTTCCTGGTCTCGGTCTCCTATTACGGCGTCTTCACCTGGATGCCCGCCCGACTTGCGGGTGAAGGCTTCGGCTTCGTCCGCGGCTATGGCTTCCTGGTCCTCGTTGCGCTCGCCCAGATCCCCGGCTATGCGCTTGCCGCCTACGGCGTGGAAAAATGGGGCCGCAAGCCAACGCTGATCGGCTTCTGCCTGCTTTCCGCGCTCGGCTGCCTGCTCTTCACACTCGCGACGACCAGTACGATCATCGCCGCGTCTCTGCTCCTGATGAGCTTTGCGCTGCTCGGCACATGGGGTGCGCTCTATGCCTATACGCCGGAGCTCTACCCGACGGAATCACGCGCCACGGGCATGGGGGCAGCCGGAGCCATGGCCCGCCTCGGCGGGTTACTGGCACCCTCGGTGCTTGGCTACGCCGTCGCTCAAGGGTTTGGGTTTGCAGTTGGCATATTCGCAGGTCTTCTGGTGCTGGCGGCAATCGCTGCAACGATGATCAATGCCGAGACGCGGCAGGTCAGCCTGTCTTAAAACTCGCGAGCCTATCATCCAGCCTGAGTGGGTATGCCCGCTCAGGCGTCAGACCAGCAATTTCTTCAAGTACGTCATGGCGTAATTCGGGCCGAACTCTGCAATCTGGCCGAAGATCTCGTAGCCGCATCTCTGGTAGAGCGTCAGCGCGTCAGCACTCATCGTGTCAATATAGGCGCCGGTGCAGCCGCGTTCGCGGGCTTCGTCTTCTGCCATTTGAAGAAGCTTCGGGCCAAGTCCTTGTCCGCGCAGGTCCTCGGGAATGAAGAGAAGGGCGGTGTAAAGCCAGCCGCGGGCGGTGTGGCCGGAGAGGCCACCGATCACTTTGCCGTCTTCGTCTTTCAGCGCGATGACCAGTTCTTTCCAATCGGCAGGGCCGAAGCGATGGAGATTGTAGTCTTTCAGGCCAGCGAGAATGGCGGCCGTGGCGCTCTCATCCGCGCCATCGCTGAGTTCGATCTCGTAGTGCATCCTATCTGCCTTCGCGCCACCACAGAGCAGAGAAGGCCAGCAGCAGGGCGGCGAGGCCGGCGAAGCCTGCAAAGAGTGGCAGGGTGTTGACGCCCTTCAGCACGGTCTCATCCGTCATCCGGATCAGCATGCGGTCATTGTCCGCAACGCGGACCTCGCCGCGCACAGGGAGAATATCCGGCAGGACCACACGATTGGCATCGTCTACCACGCGATGGACGCTGCCTCTTGTCGTATCGGCCAGAGGCTTCAGCGTATCCGTAGTGGAGATCATCGCCTTGAATTCCGGGGCATCGACCGCGCCGACATGAACCAGCGTGGTGAAGTCACCATTGGAGACTTCGTAGAGACCCGTCTCGTTCATGCGGCGCTCGATCTTGTAGAGACCGGAGTCCGTTTGGGTGAAGTTCATCGTTTCGGTCTTGCCGGATGGGAATTTGACCGTGGCGTCGCCCGGATTGTCGCCGATGGTCTGGCGGGTGATCTCGAGCATGCGGCCATTGGCGCGCGCCGTTAGGGCCTCTTCCTCAAGTTCCGGCTCCTTCATCAGCCAGTGGGCGATGCGGCGATAGAGCGCCACATGCGGACCACCGCCTTCAAAGCCACGCGCCCAGAGCCAGCCCTGATCCGAAAGCAGCATGGCAACGCGACCTTCGCCCTGGCGGTTCAGCACCAGAAGAGGGTCCTGGCCGGCGCCGAGCATGACTGTCTGGCCCTGGGGTTGTTCCACGCCGACAGTGCGGAACCATCGACCCCAATGGGGTGGCTCGTCGCCAGAGCCTTCCAGACCGCGTGTGACCGGGTGCTTCTTTCCGGCTTCGGAAAGGCGGGGGAAGAATGCGCCCTGATTGACCTGGCCGGTCGGCTGGGCGGGCAGCACCGATTCAAGCGGCGTCATCGCAATCGAATCCTGGCCCGCATGTTCGGGGCCTGCGGCAATAAGGAGCGCGCCGCCCTTCTCCACATATTGGGCGATGTAATCATAATAGAGGATCGGCAGTACGCCACGATGCTGGTAGCGGTCGAAGATGATGAGATCAAAATCGTTGATCTTTTCGACGAAGAGTTCACGCGTCGGGAAAGCGATCAGCGACAGTTCGTTGATCGGCGTTCCATCCTGCTTTTCCGGCGGGCGCAGAATGGTGAAGTGAACGAGGTCGACCGAGGTGTCCGACTTCAACAGATTGCGCCAGGCACGCTCACCGGCATGCGGCTCCCCGGAGACGAGCAGCACACGCAGATTCTGGCGAATGCCCTCGATGACATGGACGGCGCGGTTGTTGGCGGTGGTGACTTCGCCCGGCAGCTCAGCGACGGAGAATTCCATCACGTTGTTGCCGCCGCGCGGAACCTTGAAGGTGAAGGGAATGGGGCGTCCCGGCACGGCTTGCAGATTGCCGATTTCCTGGCCGTTCATCTTGATGGTGACATTCGCCGTGCCGCTTTGCGTGCGACCCTCGTCGAAGACGCGCAATGTGAGTTGCTGCTCTTCATTGACGATGCCGAAGCGGGGAGCGCGAACGACCTCGATGCGGCGATCGAATTCGTCGGCGCGGCCGGTGATCAGGCCATGGATCGGCGCCTTGAAGCCAAGCGTCTGTTCGACATCCGGCGTAGCGTTGGGGATGTCGTGGATCTGACCGTCGCTGAGGAAGATCGCGCCACCGACGCGCGAGGGCGAGACATCCGAGACGGAGGCCGAGAGCGCCGAGAAAAGGTTCGTGGCGGGCGAGTCGCTGTTCTCATCGTTGCGAACTTCGACGATGCGCGGCTCGATGCGGGGGAAGCGGGCAAGACGCTCCCGAAGGTTTGCCAGCGCCTGATCGGTCTGCGCGGTGCGCTGCTGCACGTCCTGGCTCTGCGACCGGTCGACGATCACCGGCACGATGGTGGAGAGCGGCTCGCGCTCCTCATTGGTCAGCAGCGGATTGGCGATGGCGAGTAGAAGGGCTGCAAGCGCAAGTCCGCGCAGCCATGCGCCGCGCACGCCACGCAGCAGACCGGCGACAGCCAGAACGAGAGAGGCTGCGGCCAGAATGGCGATGACGGTCCAGGGGAGGAAGGGGGCGAATGAGAGCGTCATGCGTTACTGCCCCAGTCTCTGGAGAATATCGGGCACATGCACCTGATCGGCCTTATAGTTTCCGGTCAGCATATACATCATGATGTTGACGCCGGCGCGATAGGCATATTCGCGCTGCATCTCGTCTGGCGGCACGGTTGGCAGAACCGGCGCGCCATTGTCATCCACCGCCCAGGCACCGGCAAAGTCGTTGCCGGTAATGATGATCGGCGAAACGCCATCGCCCGAAGACGAAATGCCGGAGGTGGTTTTGGCCGCATCCTGGCGCGACTCGACCCAAAGCGGGCTGCCGGTGTAGCGGCCCGGGAAATTCTTCAGCAGATAGAAGGAGCGTGTAACGACATGGTCCTGCGGCACGGGTTCCAGCGGCGGAATATCGACATTGGCGAGGATTTCCTGAAGCCGCTGGCCGTTGGCGCTGGTGCCGCTGTTCAAAGACGAAAACTGGTCGCGCGTATCGAAGAGCACGGTGCCACCGGCGCGCATATAGGCATCGATGCGGGAAATGGCCGCCGTTGATGGCATGGGTGCTGTGGCGGAAATCGGCCAGTAGATGATCGGATAAAAAGAGAGCTCGTCCTTGGAGATATCGAGCCCGACCGGCGCACCCGGTTCCAGCGTCGTGCGCCAGGTCATGAACTCGGTCAGCCCCTGCAATCCCTGTTGGGAAACCCGATCGACATCATCCTCGCCCGTCTTCACATAGGCAAGATGGGTGGTGTCGAGACGGTTGAGGATTTCTTCGTCACCCGGCTTGGCGTCATTGGCATGGACCGGATTTGGCGTCAGCAGGGCGAAGGCACCGAGTGATGCAATGAGGATTGCGGCCGCAGATGAGCGCGCGCGCGGCATCCTGGAAAATGCGCCATTCATGAAGAGGATGATCAGGCTATCGGCAAAGAGCATGAGAAGAGCCGCGATGAAGAGAGCAGGGCGCAGCGACGTCGCCGCTTCGCCGACGAGACCTTCGGTGGCGACGGGCGTGCCGGCAAGTGACGTGTCGATCGAGCGAAGCGTCGCTCCAGGTGGCAGCAGGTTCAAGGCAACGAAGCCGGTTTCCGTGCCGTAGAGGCCGGGCGGATTGTCGAAACTTGCGCGCGGCGCTTGACCGGGGCGCGCTTCCAGCGGCCGGGCGGCGCCAATATCGGGCGAGAGCGAGCCTGTCGCGGTCAACACGCGATAGGGCGGCAAGGCTGCGGCCGGCGCATTTGCAGACGCGGAAGAGCCGCCGACCTGCGACTGCTGAACAATCCGGCGCAGCATCTCGACGAAGTGGCCGGAGATGGGCAGGTCCGACCAGCTTGCTTCGGCACTGACATGGAAGAGCACAATGCGACCGGCATCGACCGTGCGCGTGGTCACCAGCGGCGTGCCATCGGCAAGGCTTGCCCAGGTGCGCTCGGCAAGATCGGGCGTCGGTTCGGCGAGAACCTGGCGCTTGATGTGAACGCCTTCGGCGCGCGGCATGCCGGCAAAGGGACCAAAATTGGGGAAGTCCGCCAGCGGCTGCGGCTCGGCCCAGGACAAAGCGCCGCCGAGAGCGCGTTCGCCTTGGCGCAAGGTCACCGGCACCAGCGGATCTTCTGCCGGTGCGGCGGCAAGACGTGGACCGGCAAAGCGGATCAGCGTACCGCCACGCGAAAGCCAGCGTTCGAGCGGCGCATAGGTTTCCTGCGGCAAGCGGCCGATATCGGCCATGACGATGACGGAAGGGTTGGTCTGCAACAGTTCGGGAATGGCGACGGCCAGATCGGGCTGCTGCTGTGGCACCAGATCCACATAGGGCTGGAGGGCGCGGCTGATGTAGTACAGCGGCTGGAGCAGTGGCTGGAAATCATTGCCGGTCTCACCGGCAAGAAGCGCTACGCGACGGCGGCGGAAGCCGTCATCCAGAAGATGGACCGCACCAGCGGTGGACAGCCGGTCGATAGAGAGACGGGCGAAATCATTGCGCAGCTCGAATGGCGCATTGATCTTCGCGGTGGTTTCAGCGGCACCGGGCGCAAAGCTTGCGCCGTCGCTGGCGAGAATACGCCCCTGGGAGTCCTGCGCGTTGATCGTGTAGTTGGCCGCCCCACTGGTGCTAAGGCGAGAGAGGGACACCGTCATGGTGTCGGCACCGTTCTCCGCGCCGGTAATCGCGGCAACCTGCTGACCGTCGCCTTCGATCACACGGAACTCGGAGGCCTGCAGGCTGGCAAGGCTGCTCAGTGCCGCGCGGTCTTCCGGCGTTGCGACGCCATCGGTGATATAGGCAAGCGTACCGGGCGCGGTGCCGTTCATCGCCTCGATGACGGACTCGGCAGCGCGAACACGGTCCGGCACTAGCGGTTGTGGCTTGGCGGCGGCGAGCTTTTCCAGTGCGGCTGCCGTCGTGCCAGACTCGGCGTCATGTTCGCGGTCCGCGGTGAAGGTGAGAGCCACGGGGCGCTCGGCGCGCTCCGCATCGCCGATCAAGGCCTCTGCGGTTCTGACGCGGCGCTCCCAATCCGGGGCGGCAGCCCAGCTATTGTCGACGATCAGCACCAGCGGGCCGCTTCCCGCCAGCGTGTTGTTGCGCGGATTGATGACCGGATCGGCAAGCGCAAAGATGACGGCTGCGGCCAGCAGCATGCGCAACAGTGTCAGCCACCATGGGCTTTTCGATGGTGTTTCCTCGCGCTTCAGAACCGTTGCGAGAATGCGCAGCGGCGGAAAGACTTCCGCCTTCGGGCGCGGTGGCGTGAGGCGCAGCAACCACCAGATGGCGGGCAAAGCGAGCAGGCCGAAAAGAATATAGGGGCTGGTGAAGACGAAGGGGAGCGCGCTCATGGGCGGTCTCCGTTTCGCCCGCCAGCCGGTGAGCCGGAGAGATACATGTGCATGGCGACCAGCGCTTCGGACGCCAGATGGTCGGTGCGGTGGAAGATAAAATTCCAGCCAAGCCGGCGCAGCGACGAGGAAAGCGCCTCACGACGGGCGAAATAGGCGCGGGTATAGTCCTCGCGGATCGTTTCCGCCCGGCCGGACGTCAGCTTCTCGCCCGTTTCGGGATCGGAAAATTCCGTGCGCCCGCTATAGGGGAAGACCTCTTCCGCCGGATCGGCAATCTCCACCACGTGACCGCCAAGACCACGGCGTGCCAGCGGTGAGAGCCGCTCCATGATCGTGGTCGCATCATCGAGAAAATCGCCGATCAGCACGATGTCGCTGGCGCCACGGATCATGCTGGTATCGGGAAGGCCGGTGGTGGCGGGTGCGTGCATGATGGCATTGGCCAGCCGTTCTGCCGCGTTGCGGGCGGAGACCGGTTCCATGATGCCGGGGCAGCCGATGCGCTCACCGGAACGGGCGAGGATCTCCGCCAGTGCCAGCAGCAGGACAAGCGCGCGGCTTTCCTTGGAGACGGTGCCCAGCGTCGATTTATACATCATGGAGGGCGACAGATCCGCCCAGAGCCAGATCGTGTGAGCGGCTTCCCATTCGCGATCGCGCACATAGGTATGATCGTCGCGGGCGGAACGCCGCCAATCGATGCGCGACAGGCTTTCACCATCGGCATAGGGGCGGAACTGCCAGAAGTTTTCGCCGATGCCGCGCTTGCGGCGGCCGTGCCAGCCGGCGGTCACGGTGTTGGCGATGCGCCGGGCTTCGACCATGCAATCCGGCACCAGAGCGGCGCGTTGGCGCGCACGGGCCAGCACGTCGCTGCCCGATGTCTGCTCTACGATCTGGCCGATGGATGCCACATGCGCTCCTGTCTGTTTTTAAAGTCCGTCGTCTTCTTCGGTGACGGCTTAGTTCTTGGCGTGCTCTACGAGGCCGGCAATCACGTCACGTACCGACATTCCCTCGGCGCGTGCGGCAAAGGTCAGGGCCATGCGGTGTTCCAGTACGGGTTCTGCCAGCGCATAGATATCGTCGAGCGAGGGCGCCAAACGGCCTTCGTAGAGCGCGCGGGCGCGGGCCGTCAGCATCAGGGATTGTCCGGCACGCGGGCCTGGACCCCATGCGACGTTCTTGTCGGTCAGCTTGTTGCCCTGGCCTGGGCGGGCAGAGCGGACGAGCGAGAGGATCGCATCCACCACCTTGTCGCTCACAGGCATCTGGCGGATCAGGGTCTGGATTTCGATCAGCCGCTCGGACTCGATCATGCGGCGTGCTTCGGCCGATGCCGTTCCGGTGGTGTCGAGAAGGATCTGGCGTTCGGCGGCAAGTTCCGGATAATCGACATCCACCTGCAGCAGGAAGCGGTCGAGCTGCGCTTCGGGAAGCGGATAGGTGCCTTCCTGTTCCAAGGGGTTCTGGGTTGCGAGCACATGGAAGGGCTTGGGCAGATCGTAACGCTGGCCGGCCACCGTGATGTGATACTCCTGCATGGACTGCAGCAGCGCCGATTGGGTGCGCGGGCTGGCACGGTTGATCTCGTCGGCCATCAGCAACTGGCCGAAGATCGGTCCCTTGATGAAGCGGAAGGAGCGACGGCCGCTCTCATCCTGATCCATGACTTCGGAGCCGAGAATATCGGAGGGCATCAGGTCGGGGGTGAACTGAATGCGGTTAGCATCAAGCCCCAGCACCGTGCCGAGCGTGGTGACGAGCTTGGTCTTTGCCAGACCCGGCACGCCGACGAGCAGCGCGTGGCCGCCGGAGAGAATGGCGAGAAGCGTGTTCTGCACCACTTTTTCCTGACCGAAAATGACCTTGGAAACTTCGCCGCGAATGGCGGCAATATCGGCCAGCGCCTTTTCCGCAGCGGCGACGATCGCCTTTTCGTCGAGGGTTTCGGTGGTGTTCATAACGCCCATATGGCTCTCCTCAAAACCCCGCCGCAGCGGTTCCTAGAATCGATTCTTTGTTGCCGTTTGTCTCTTCGGGATAACCGGTTTCCACTTATCCCTGACAAACTCTGACGTTCAACCTTCCTATTGGAATACAGGAGGGATTTGGCGCTGCCTATAGCTTATTGCCACGCAAACCGCTGACAAGCATCCTTTAAGTGACTATCTCGTTACCCATGTTCCTTTATTGCATAATTGGCAAAGCAGGGCTCGAATATGGCAGATGACAGGATTAATGCGGCAACGGATGCGGCAGGGCTTGCGGCATTGATTTCGCGTGCCAGCGAGCAGATGGGCGATAAGCCCCGGGGACCGGCCCCCGTGGAGAAATGGAACCCGCCTTTCTGTGGTGATCTCGACATGGAAATCCGCGCCGATGGGACATGGTTCTATATGGGGACGCCGATCGGCAGAGCCCCGCTTGTGCGTTTGTTTTCAACGGTTTTGCGCAAGGATGAGGATGGCAAGACATACCTCGTCACGCCGGTGGAAAAGGTCGGCATCCGGGTCGTCGATGCGCCTTTCATCGCCGTCGAAATGAGTGTCAGCGAGAGAGACGGCGCCCCGCTTTTGACCTTCCGAACAAATGTTGGTGATGTGGTCGAAGCAGGGCTTGAGCATCCCCTTCGTTTCACCACGGGCGGCGAGAACAATGAGCTGAAGCCCTATATCCTCGTGCGTGGGCGGCTGGAGGCTTTGGTGTCTCGGGCGGTGATGTATGATCTGGTGGAGCTCGGGGAGGCGATCGATATCGACGGTCGAGCCATGTTCTCCGTCCGCTCCGGCGGAGAGGTGTTTCCGATCATGCCTGCGGATGAGCTGGAAGCGCTTGCCCGATGAGAGCTGAGCTGATGGCATTTTCCGCTGCCGACTTCCGGCGGCGGGTTCTGGAGGATGGTGAGGGTGTTGCCGAGCGGGAGGATCGCGACGCGCGGGATATCGGCGATCATATTCTCAATCCGAGTGTGCGACTTTCCGGCGAGGGTATTCGGCTGAAGGACGCGGCGGTGCTGGTTCCGGTCATCGATGACGGCGACGAGGCGCGGGTGATCTTCACCCAGCGGACCAAGACGTTGCGCAATCATTCCGGCCAGATCTCCTTTCCCGGTGGCGGGATCGATGCGCAGGATCGATCGCCGGAAGAGGCGGCACTGCGCGAGACGGAAGAAGAGATCGGTATGTCGCGCCGTTTCATCGAGACGGTCGGGCGCATGCCTGATTATATTTCCGGCACGGGGTTTCGCATCAAGCCGGTTCTGGCTGTGGTCAGGCCTGGATTTACACTGACGCCGAACCCGGCGGAGGTGGATGAGGTGTTCGAGGTACCATTGTCCTTTCTGATGAACCCTGCCAACCACAGCCGTGGCAGCCGGATGTTTCAGGGGAGAGAGCGGTTTTTCTACGAAATGCCCTATGGCGAGCGCTACATTTGGGGCATTACGGCGGGCATCGTGCGCAGCATTTACGAGAGGTTCTATTCATGAGCGGCATTGCCGGGCAGAGCTGGTTTTCCAAACCCGGCCTTCAGCGGATTTTTTCGCTTCTGAACGCCGATGGCGGCGAGGCGCGCGTGGTGGGTGGGGCTGTGCGCAACGCGCTGATGGGACTGCCGGTCGGCGATATCGACATGGCGACGACGCTGCCGCCGCAGGACGTGGTGGAACGGGCGAAAGAGGCCGGTATCAAGGCGGTGCCGACGGGTATCGACCATGGCACGGTGACGCTGGTCGTTGATGGCGAGGGTTATGAGGTAACGACGCTTCGTCGCGATGTGACCACCGACGGACGCCACGCGGAAGTGGCTTTCGGCACCGACTGGAAAGAAGACGCCGAACGCCGCGACCTGACCATCAATGCGCTTTATGCCGATGCCTCCGGCGAGGTCATCGACCTGATCGGTGGACTTGCCGATATCGAAACCAAGACCGTTCGCTTCATCGGCGATGCGGCAACACGAATTGCCGAAGATCATCTGCGCATCCTGCGCTTCTTCCGCTTCTTTGCCTATTATGGTTCTGGTCGCCCTGATGCGGATGGCCTGCGGGCGAGCGCGCGCGCCAAGGACAAGCTTTCGACGCTGTCGGCCGAACGGGTCTGGAGCGAAATGAAGAAGCTGCTTGGCGCCGACGACCCATCGAGGGCACTGCTCTGGATGCGGCAAGCCGGCGTTTTGGCGCAAATCCTCCCCGAGACGGAGAAGTGGGGCATCGACTCGATCCACGGTCTGGTCGCAACCGAGCAGGCGCTGGGCTGGAAGCCCGACCCGATGCTACGGCTTGCCTCCATCATTCCGCCCGATGCAGAGCGGGTCGCGGCTCTTTCCAGCCGGTTGCGTATGTCCAAGAACGAGGCGGCGCGTCTCGATCAATGGGCGAAAGCCCCGGCAATCGATCCGTCTCTCGCCGAGACTGCACTCGATCGTCTCCTTTATCGACAAGGCGTCGAAGGCGTGAAGACGCGGCTGAAGCTGGCTCTTTCCTCTGCAAGAGCGGACATGTCTGCGGGGGAGACCGCGATGCAGAAGATTGCCAAGCTCTCCGCCTTGCTTGCGCGTGCCGAGAAGTTCAACAAGCCTTCTTTCCCAATCAGCGGTGCGGATGTGTTGGCAGCCGGTCTTCCTGCTGGCCCTCAGGTTGGCGAGGTTCTCTCCGAACTTGAAGCGGCGTGGGTGGATGGCAACTTCGCAGCTGACCGTGAGACGTTGCTTGCACGCCTGGCGACGAAACTGCAGTAGCGCTCATAATGTATCCCACCCCGGACAACGTCCGGGGTGATACGTAATCGGGCGCGTCGAAGCTCAGGCTTCGACCTGATTTTCATCGCGAATACGGGCCTTGATGTTTTCGACCATGTTTTCGCGGATGATGGTTTCGCCATGGGCCTGGCGCATGTGCTCGACGCTGCGGCGTATGACCTCGGCGTCTTCATCGGCGCGGGTGTGCCACTCACAACCGGGCACCAATGTTCCACATTCGAAAAGTCTCATAACAGCCTCCCTATATGGATTGTCGGCCAGGGTCACTGTTGCACCCGGCCTGAGGTTCAAACGGTCGCGACAGGGTTATGTTCCTGGCGTTGTCGGCTAAGGCGCCGTGCGTTCGATTGATCCTATGCTTTATCGGCTCAAGCGATTTGTCGTTCAGAGATCGCTAACGTCTCCTCGATGGGACGAGGTTTTCCAAGGAGGTAGCCTTGACCGATATCGCATCCGAGGTCTTGAAGCCGCCGGAGCTGTGATGCGTCCTCGATGCCCTCTGCGGTGATTTTGACCCCGAGCCCGATCCCAAGCGCAATGATTGCCCGGACGACCTTTTCCTGCCGGTCGCTTTCCTCGAATGTTGCTACAAACTTTCTGTCGATCTTGATTTTATTGAACTGATAGTTTGATAGCTGCGAAAGACTGGAATAGCCGGTCCCAAAGTCATCCAGAGCGATTTTGATGCCGGATTTGACGAGACCGTCAAGGACCTCGCGCGCCGTTTCGGCGTCGTTGATGAGAGCACTCTCTGTGACCTCAAGTTCCAGGCGATGCACGGGTAGACCGACCTCGCCAAGCACCTTGAGGAGACGCAGTCCAAGCAGCCTGTCGCTGAGCTGGACCGGAGAGATATTGAAGGACAGAACGGTGTGAGGAGCCCACGATAAGGCATCCTGGCAGGCAATGCGGAATAACTGGTCGGTCAGTTCGACAATCAGTCCAGCGTTTTCAGCCAAAGGAATGAATTCGCAGGGAGGAACGAATTTGCCAGGCTCTCTTTCCCAACGGGCAAGTGCCTCGTAGCCGACAATTTCCTGTGTCTTGAGGTCAACGAGCGGCTGATAGTACGGGCGGATTTTTCCCAGTTTCATGGCAAGCTTCAGGTCCGCTTCCATCTGGATTTTCTTGATCAACTCTTCCTGCATTTCCGGCACGAATGCCTTGACGATGTTGCGGCCGATTTTCTTGGCCGCATACATTGCGCAATCGGAGTACTGTATGGCTTCTGCGGGGAAGGCGCTGTCTTCCGGGATACGAGCAAATCCAATGCTCGCACCAATCTCAACAGTCGCGCCATTGATGGCTATGGGTTTACTGATCGCAACAACCATGCGTTTTCCCAGGGCAGAGAGGTCCTGATTGCCCTTTCTCTCGACCACCACCACAAATTCATCGCCACCCAGCCGATAGACATTGTCTTCCGGGAACATCGAACAGAGCCGTTTTGCCACGACCTTCAGCACCTGGTCTCCATGCTCGTGGCCAAGAAGATCATTCACCTTCTTGAACCCGTCCAGGTCGAGACTGAAGATCGCACTTCGCTGCGTTTGAGAGAGGGTTAGAAGCTTTAAGAGGGCGACCTCCAGCAACCTCCTGTTCGGCAACTCCGTCAGCGGATCATGGCAGGCAATCCAGTCGACATGTTTCTCAGCCGTTACGCGCAGTTGGATTTCTCGGTGCATGTCCTTGATGCGAAGCACCGAGTAAATCAGGCCAAGCCCGCCGGCGGTGGTCAACGCGGTGAATATCTCATCGAGATTGTAGGTCTCTTGAGAGACGAACAGGGCGTCGATGGCTTCGTGGCCGTCGAAGAAGAAGGCGGCGCCATAGATGAGCGCAAATGCGAGGAGCCAGACAATCGCCTCCCATTTGGCGCGGTTTGGATGCATGGACGGCATGACGTTTCTGCCTCGCGCTGAGAAATGGCATCATGCCGATCGTATGGGAATGCATCCTCCCAACGTTTATGTATATTGCCGAATATGCGTTGCGGACGTGTTAAGGCATTCTGCCTCGGCACGTGCGGTAACGCGTCATGCTGCCAGCGCATCACTTGATGCAAACATGGCCTGGAGATCGAGAAAACAGATCATGCCCGATACGTGGGTGATGATGCCTGCGCACCAGGATCTATCGAAGGAACTGGCAACGGACGGTGTCGGCTGCAATTGATCGGAGGTGACAGACAGCATGTCGGTCACCTGATCCACCACCAATCCCAAAGGCGTGCCGCTCACCTCCACCACGACGATGGCGCTCCTCTCCGTGGTCTCGCCTGACCGCATTCCGAGTTTGCGCGACAGATCGATCGTGGGAATGACCATCCCACGCAGATTGATGATCCCAAGAAGCTCTGGCGAGGCATGCGGTAGCGGGGTCGAGGCGGCCCATCCACGAATCTCGCGAACAGAGGTCGTTTCGATGCAGAAGGTCTGCTCCCCAAGCTGGAAGGCGATGATATCGAGTGTCGTCAGACCGTTCATGTTTTGCCTAAGGTTGGACATCAGAACTCCTCCCAACTTTCAGTCTTGATCGCGGCATTGCCTTGGAAAGCATTTGATATCTTTGCCACCATCTGCCGGGGCTGGGACGCCACGGGACGCGATGCGCCTGATACAGGCACTGGCATCGAACGGCGCGCGGGTGCGTTTGAGCCGATCTTGAACTGAGACAACAGCTGGAAGAGCGCTTCTGCCTCTTTTGCAAGGCTGTGGGCCGCAGCTGAAGTTTCTTCGACCATGGCAGCATTTTGCTGCGTACCCTGATCAATCGTGTTGACGGCGGTGTTGATTTCTTTCAGCCCTGTCGCCTGTTCCCTTGAGGCCTCGACAATAGCGACAACATTCGCATCGACGTGGACGACCTGCCCGACGATCTCCTCCAAGACCTTTCCTGTCTCGCCAACAAGAGCCACGCCGCTCTTGACGTGTCCATTCGAGGCGCTGATCAAACCTTTGATTTCCTTCGCGGCCTTCGCCGAGCGCTGCGCAAGTTCACGAACTTCCTGCGCGACGACGGCAAAACCCTTGCCTGCGTCTCCCGCGCGTGCCGCTTCAACGCCGGCATTCAATGCCAGAAGGTTGGTTTGAAAGGCAATTTCATCGATGACGCCAATAATATTGGCAATTTCGGACGCAGAGGATTCGATCTTGCCCATTGCATCGACGGCCTGGCGAACCACAAGACCGGAGCGCTCGGCATTGTCCTTCGTCTTGCGGACAAGCTGCCCTGCTTCCTGCGCGCGCTGGCTGGAATCCGAACCAGTCGTCGTTATTTCCTCAAGAGCCGCCGCCGTTTCTTCGACGGACGCGGCCTGCTGTTCCGTCCGGCGGGACAAATCGTCAGAGGCAGATCGGATTTCCTGGGATGCGGCCGCTATGGCGCTGGCGTTCTCCGACACCGCTTCCATTGCTGAGCAGAGTTTTGACGCCGCAATGTTGAAATCCATACGGAGTTTCTCAAGCGCCGGCAGGAAGGGTGTTGAAAGCTGCTGTGTCAGATCGCCTTCCGCAACGCTCTGTAGCGCCGCCGCAAGCAAGTCCACGTTGTCTACGCGAGTTGTCACGTCTGTCGCAAACTTGACAACCTTGAAGACGTTCCCATTCATGTCGAAGATCGGATTATAGGACGCTTGGATGTGCACCTTTCTGCCACCCTTGCCGATGCGCAGAAACTCGTCTGCGACAAATTCTCCTGCCGATAAGCGCGCCCAGAAATTCTGGTAGTCGTTGCTGCCGACATAGGCCTTGTCGCAGAACATGGAGTGGTGTTTGCCCTTAATCTCGGCCAGCTGATAGCCGAGGACCGTCAGGAAGTTCTGGTTGGCTGTCAGAATTTCGCCTGTCGGTGTAAACTCGATCACGGCCTGCGAGCGGGAGAGAGCATCGAGCTTGCCTGCATCCTCGGCAGACTTCAATTTCTGCTCGGTGATGTCGGTTGCGAATTTGACCACCTTGTAGAATTTGCCGCCGCGCGACACCGGATTGTAGGATGCCTCGATCCAGACTTCTTTTCCGCCTTTGGCGATCCGTTTGTATTGGCGGCGATCGAACCTGCCAGCGGCGAGTTCGCTCCAGAATTGCCTGTAATCTGCGCTGGCGGCTTCAGCCGGATCGACGAAGATGCGGTGGTGTTGGCCAACGATTTCGCTCAGCTCATAGCCGAGCGCTTTGCAAAAATTCTCATTCGCCGTCAGGATTTTGCCGGTCATATCGAATTCGATAATCGCTTGCGATTTACTCATTGCAGCCAAAACGGCTTTGGCGTCGTTCGAGAAACTCAAAGACATCATTCTCAAGACACTCCCTATCTGCCGGAGGATGGGGTGCCTGATCCCTATCGATCTCGGTCATTTTGGCCACGGCTGTTAAACGCAATACAGGCAGGGCGACCAATTGTTTGAGAGCTACTTTCGTCCTGTCGCCCCCAGTTTTAGGGGTCAATTGTTGCCAAAGGCTTAATGCCAATATCCGCAATTGAGCTTTTGCTCATAAATTATGCGGTTTGCCCAATAAGTGGCTCATAGAGCGCCGTGTGGCGTATTGGATGCGCAAAGAAACTCTATCTTCTTTGATCTACGCATGGTGATTTCCGAAAGTCGATTCCAGTTTTCGAGCCGCTGCTGTCGTTTGACGCAGGGACATAAAATAGGCGGCGCAGAATTGGGGGGGGGCGAAAAGGCCGTCCGATCAAGCCGGAACTGGAGTCAGGGCGAGCGAGCCTGAAAGTTCGCGACCGGCCTTAATGGATCAGACCGCGGCGGATGGCTTCGGCAATTGCGTGAACACGATTGTCTGCGCCAAGCTTGCGAATAGCCGTCTTGATATAGCTGTTCACCGTATCGGGCGTATAGCCGCTCGATTTCGCGATATCATCCGTCGTCTTGCCAAGGCTGGCATATCGTAGACAGACGATTTCGCCCTCGCTCAGTTTCAGAGTCTGAGCCGAGAACTTTTCCATGATCGGACGCGTGATCACACGATGCGTGACTTCCGCCTGCTCCTTGAGGAAGCTGATTTCATCCTGATCGAACGGCGTCGCTCTCGAGAAGGTTATTGCGCCGAAGACAACGTCGCCACGCCTTATCGGAAACAACGTCCGGTTCAGAACGCCGAAGGTGCGTGCAAGATAGATCAGCCGCTGCGGTGGAGCTGCCTGCTCGTAAACCTTCTCGTCGATGATGACATCTGTTGCCGTTACGGAGGCTTGAACGAATGGGTCGGCTTTCAGAAGATCGTCGCCGTAATAGGCATCAAGAAACGCCGGCGGCACGTCCGTGTCGATCGAGAACCCGCTACCGAAGCGATATCCGTCCAAATCGAGTCCCGCTACAGCAAAGAAGTCAAACGGCACGGCCTTGCGCAGCCTCTCCATGAAAGGATGTTGTGCCACATGACGCCGGGTCGGCACCGACCTCAGATCAACGGCCTCGTTTAACAACTCCTGCGGGGCAAGCGCGCGTGAATATGGCAAATCGCAACTCCTAGAAACAGAAATCCAGTTTCTGGGGTGCGGATGTTAATTTTCTATGAAATTTTAAGCTGAAACTATGAGGGGTGTTATCCTGACGCGCCGCACCTGCGAGCGAGGCGCGCCAGAAATATCGGTCATCTTCAACCCTGCTCGGGCAAAGCCCAGCAAGCAAAGACTAAGGACGTTGCAACGGCAGGGCCGGTCTTCTCATTCACCTTGTCGTCATTGGCGGCGTTTTCATTGGCCAGCTTGCGCTTCACCTGCTCGACATAGAACGACAGCGGCAGTTCGCGATCTCCCGTCTCGCGCATTTCCGTGGCCAGCCGGTCGATCAGTTCTGATGTGGGGATGATGCGCGGCTGTTTGCCGTCAACCGTAGAAATGGGCATGCTGTTCGAAGTAATCATGACGATAGCTCCTCCAGTCCATCTAGCACTCAAAGACTATCACCGCCCGATTTTTGCGATAGGGTCAATTTTTCAAAAAACCGCCACTTCACGCGAAGGACGATCAAAATTTTCGTGATTGCTTGATTTTTTTTAAGGCCAGCGCACGACAGGCGGGAGGGACGACAGGATCGACTCCACATTGCCCCCGGTCTTCAGGCCGAAAATTGTGCCGCGATCGTGGAGAAGATTGAATTCCACGTAGCGACCACGGCGAATCAGCTGTTCGTCACGGTCTTCTTCGGTCCATGGCTGATTGAAATTGCCGCGTACGATCTTGGGGTAGGCGAGGTTGAAGGCGCGCCCGACATCCTGCACGAAGGCGAAATTGGCGTTCCAGCCGCCCTTGTCTTCATCCGGATGCAACCAGTCGAAGAAGATGCCGCCGATGCCGCGCGGCTCGTTGCGATGCTTGAGGAAGAAATATTCGTCGCACCATTGCTTGTAGCGCGGATAGTCGGCGACCGCGTGTCGGTTGCAGGTGATCTCGAAGACGCGGTGAAAGAGCTGCGTATCTTGATCATCCTGGGTGCGGCGACGGTTGAGGACCGGCGTCAGATCGGCGCCGCCACCGAACCAGTGGCTGGTCGTCACCACCATGCGTGTGTTCATGTGCACGGCTGGCACATTGGGATTGACCGGATGGGCGATCAGCGAAATGCCGGACGCCCAGAAGCTTGGGTCCTCGTCGGCACCCGGCATCTGCTTGCGGAATTCCTCCGAGAACTCGCCATGAACGGTAGAGGTGTGGACGCCGACTTTCTCGAACACCCGGCCTTCCATCATCGACATGATGCCGCCGCCGCCTTGGCCTTCATCGCGCAGCCATTTCTTTTGAACGAAGCGTCCCTGCGGCTGATCTGAGAGCGGACCCTGAAGCTCATCCTCGATGGTCTCGAAAGAGGCAACGATCGTGTCTCGCAGGCTCTCGAACCAGGCTTTGGCGATCGCCTTCTTGTCCTCGATGTCGTCCGGCAGGCCCTTTGGCAAAACGGGGCGTTCCATATCCGGTCTCCTTCATGCGATTCGATTTTGTTCTGACGATTTAGAGCATTTCCATCAGAAGTGTGTAGCGGTTTTGCGCAGGGAAATGACGTCCCAACAAAAGGTGATCGCCATGGGTTGCGGATGCGATTTCGACTCGCCAAGCGGGCAGTCGCGCACTATCTTTTGAGCATCAGAGGTATTGGCATGACGAAATTTACCGGACCGCCACCGCTTGAAGGCTTGAAACGCAGGATCGCCGCGCACCGCCGCGACCGCGATGGCGGCGTGCCCAAAAATCAGAAAAGCGGCATGTTCGTGCGCCAGACTTTTTGCATGACGCGGGCCGAAGCCCGCGCCAAGGCGAAAGAATGGTTCGAGGAATATCCAAAGGCCGCTTACTGGACGGAAGTGGAAAGCTGGCGGCAGCTGGAAGGCGATCAGATTGAGTTCACCATGCGGCGTTTGCCGTCTGCCGATTGAGGGGCGGGCGCTGTTTTGCCGGGACTGTCCACACTCAGTGCCGTCATCCTCGGGCTTGACCCGAGGATCCACACCCTCATGAGATCGTTGGATAAAGATGGATCCTCGGGTCAAGCCTGAGGATGACGGCGATGGGTGGCGCGGATGGCAGAGCCCCCAAGAACCTCGCTGCTAAGCTCTCACGCCCGCGTCTCGGCGGTGCGAAGGCGGCTCTCGCCCAGAATGCCGCTTTCATCCAGAATGGGATGCGCGACCGAGACGATATGGGCGTTGATGCGTTTCAGGTCTCGTAGCATGTCGAGATGCAGCGAGCTGGTCTGCAGGCTTTCCATCAAGCCGTCGCGCAGACGTTCCAGATGACGGCCTGAGGAGCGCTTTTCGAGGCGGCGGATATCGATCTTGATTTCCATCAGTCGCCGGGCAAGCGACAGGTCGCCGGTCACGAAGATACTTTGGGCGGCGCGCAGGTTCTCGATGGTCATGTCGAAGAGCGTCTTCAATTCGTCATAGCCTTCATCGGAGAACTTGAAGCCGTTCAGGATCTTCTTGCGGATCTGCTCGCACAGACCTTTCTCGATGATGTCGCCCATATGTTCGAGATTGATGGCGTAGTCGATGACCGTGATCGAACGGCGGGCATCATTTTCGTCCAGTCCCTTGCGGCCAAGCTGCGAGAGGTAGATCTTCACCTCCTGCTGTAGCTGGTCCACCTTCTTTTCCAGCATTGCGATTTCGGCAAGCGGTGCCAGATCGTTGTGCTTGAAGGCGTTTTCGGCGCGGATCAGCATGCGCTCGATCGTATCGCCGATGACCAGAACTTCACGCGTGGCATTGGCCAAAGCGACGACCGGCGTGTCGAGCGCGTCCTTATCGAGAAAGCGCGGGCCATCATCGCTCTGCACGTCGCTCGGTACGACCTTTGCCATCAGATCGGATACGAAGCCTGAGAGCGGCCATGCAACGATTGTCAGCAGAATGTTGAAGATCAGATGCGCATCCACCGGCAGCATGCTTTCCGATAGCGGCAGTTGTTGCAGCGCCATCGCGCCATAGGAGGCAAGCGGCATGGCGATGGCGCAGCCGATGGCACGGATAACGAGATTGCCGAGCGTGATGCGCCGCGCGGCGGCAGGGCCGCTCATCGTGGCAATGACCGGCGGGATCGCGCCGCCGAGATTGGCGCCGAGAACAAGAACGATGATGAGCCCCGTGGACAGAATGCCGGCCGAAGCCAGCGACAGGATCAGCACGACCATCGCAAGGCTGGAAGAGGAGAAGAAGGCCATGGCTGCCGACAGAAGCAGCGCAACCGGCCAGGCGTCGTCCAGAAGTCCAATGAAGGCGCCGAGTGCGGGTGATGCGCGCATCGGCTCGGTGGCATTGCTCAGAAGATGCAGCGAGAGCAGCATCAGCCCGACACCGACCAGAGCCGTGCCGCCGCCCTGGCGGGCACTGGAGTTGCCCTTGCGCAGCACGATGCCTGACAGAATGAGGAGAGGCGACAGCCATGCCACACCGGTTGCGAAAATCCAGGCGGTGACGGCGGTGCCGACATTGGCACCGAGAAGAACGATCTGCGCCATGCGCGGGCGGATCAGATCACGCTCGGCGAAGGAGGCGACGGTGAGTGCGGTCGCGGTAGAACTCTGGAGCGCGATGGTTGCGAAGAAGCCGGAGACGAAGGAGCGAGGCCCGTTGCGGGTGCTGGTGGCAAGGATGGTTCTAAGCTTTAGCCCGAATGCACGCGTGACGCCATCCTTGACCTGCGTCAGACCGAACAGCAGCAGCGCGACCGCTCCGAGCAAATTGACGATAACGATGGTGGATTCCATGAGCGGCCACTCCTTTCCGTCTATTCGGTCATGATCGAAGAATAGCCTTGCGCGAGGTCTTCGTCGCCAAGCATGTGCGGCGAGCAGGAAGAAATCGAGCGGGAAATCTTTCGTTGGCTAACCAACATAGGGACGAAAAGTTCAGTGGTACAGAGGTTTCTGAAACAATCTTTTCAGAATTTCCAGAAATTTATGGCCAAAATGTTTGACGAAGAACTTCGCCGGTGATCATTGCCGCCGACATGGCGACGTTGATCGAACGCTGGCCTTCGACCATCGGGATCAGAACCCGCTCATCCGCCTTGTCATGCACGTGGCCTGGCACCCCGGCGCTCTCCCGACCAAAGAGCAGGATATCGTCCGGTCGGTACTCCACCTTCGTATAGGGCAGGGCAGCCTTTGTGGACGCCAGGACCAGGCGCCGTCCGGTTGTGGCCCGCCATTCCTCGAACCGCTCCCAGTTGACATGGCGAACGAGTGCGGCTGAAGCGATGTAATCCATGCCCGCGCGCTTCAGGTTGCGGTCGGAGATATCGAAGCCTGCGGGCTCGATGATGTCGACGCCGGCGCCAAGACAGGCCGCAAGCCGCAGGATCGTGCCGGTATTGCCTGGAATATCCGGCTGATAAAGGGCGATCCTGATGTTGGACATGATGGCCTTCCTGTTTTTGACGAGGTCGAGCCGGTTAGCATGGAGGGCTCTTGATGACCAGTCGCAGCGCCACCTTGATGTCACTGAAACGCCACAACCTGGCGATTGCGCGACACAATCTTGGATGTGCAGCCGTTTACATCTGGTCAATGATTATATTTTGAGCTACAAGGCCTCATCTTCAACACCAGCCATAGGAGGTTCAGATGGATCAGCACAATCGATATCGCCTCCCGGCCTTTGTAGTGCCGTTTCAGGCCTAGGTGTGTCTTTGCGGGTCTCCCGCATTTTTCCGATTTAAAATTTCGTCATGTGGCTGTTACGGCCGCGTTCCATGTGTTTTCCCGTTCTGGCGGTGGCGCTTCATGTCCATTGCGCATGTTCTTTCGGGGTATTCTATTCGGAGCTTAGCCTCATGTTTGGCTGGTTTGAAAAACGACTCGATCCATTTCCTTCGTCCACGCCGTCGACACCGCCGAAGACGCTGATTGCCTTCATGTGGCACTACGTGAAGCCGGCATGGCCATGGCTTCTTCTGCTTGGCCTGATGTCCATGGGCATCGCGATTGCCGAAGCCATGCTCTACAAGTTCCTTGGAAGCATCGTCGATTGGCTCTCCACCGCCAACCGCGAGACCTTCTTTGCGGATGAGGGCTGGCATCTTGTCGGCATGGGTGCGCTCGTTCTGATCGGCTTGCCATTGATGGGCTCGATCCACACCATGACCATGCACCAGACGCTGGCCGGCAATTTCGGCATGATCGCGCGCTGGCGGATGCACCGGTACCTGCTGCGCCACTCCATGACCTTCTTCGCCAACGAGTTCGCGGGGCGCGTATCGACAAAGGTCATGCAGACGGCGCTCGCCATCCGCGAAGTGGCGTTGAAGATCATCGACGTTTTCGTCTACGCGATCAGCTTCGTCATTTCGATGCTGTTCATGGTGGCGGCCGCCGACTGGCGCCTGGTCATTCCCTTGCTCGCATGGCTCGGCATCTATCTGTGTATCCTGACCTATTTCGTGCCAAAGCTTGGCCGGTTGGCGCAGGAACAGGCGGATGCGCGTTCGATGATGACGGGCCGTATCGTGGATAGCTACACGAACATCTCCACCATCAAGCTGTTCTCGCATGCGGGGCGCGAGGAGGTTTATGCGCGTGAGGGCATGGACGTGTTCCTTGGAACCGTTCACCGCCAGATGCGCAAGATTTCCGGCTTCAACATGCTGATCGACATCAACAATGCGATCGTCATGTTCTCGACGGCGAGCCTTGGTCTTTATTTCTGGATGCAGGGCTCGGTGACCGCCGGTTCGGTCGCCATTGCCATCAGCCTTGCCATGCGCGTCAACGGCATGTCGCAGTGGATCATGTGGGAAGTGACCGCGCTTTTTGAAAACATCGGCACCGTTTATGACGGCATGTCGATGATGACCAAGCCGCACGATATCGTCGATGCCGCAAACGCACCAAGCTTAAGCGCACACAAGGGCGCAATCCTGTTCGACGACATTCGTTTCCACTACGGAAAGTCCAAGGGTGTCATCGATGGGCTGACGCTGGACATCAAGGCGGGTGAAAAGGTCGGTCTCGTCGGGCGCTCCGGTGCCGGCAAGACGACGCTGATGAATCTTCTGTTGCGCTTCTACGATCTGGAAGGCGGCAGGATCACCATTGACGGGCAGGACATCTCGCAGGTGTCGCAGGACAGTCTTCGCAGCCTGATCGGCGTGGTGACGCAGGATACCTCGCTTCTGCATCGGTCCATTCGCGACAACATCGCCTATGGTCATCCGGGCGCAAGCGACGAGGAGATCATCGCTGCGGCCAAACGTGCCAATGCCTGGGACTTCATCGAAACGCTGGTGGACATGCATGGCCGCCACGCGCTCGATGCGCAGGTTGGCGAGCGCGGCGTCAAGCTTTCCGGTGGTCAGCGTCAGCGTATCGCGATTGCGCGTGTGTTCCTGAAGAATGCGCCGATCCTCATTCTCGACGAGGCGACGTCTGCGCTGGACTCGGAAGTCGAGCAGGCCATCCAGGAAAACCTGTTTGCGCTGATGGAAGGCAAGACGGTGATTGCGATCGCGCATCGGCTTTCGACACTGACCGAGATGGATCGATTGATCATTCTCGACAAGGGCAAGATCGTGGAGGCCGGAACGCATTCCGAACTGGTGGCCCATGGCGGCATCTATGCCGATCTGTGGCAGCGCCAGTCCGGTGGCTTCATCGCGGACGAGGAACCCGAGATGAAAGAGGCGGGCGAATAGAACGCCTCGACATCTCATGCTTCTATAATAAGTAGTACTAAGTATATGGCTCGCATTCGATGAAGTGCGAGCCATTTTTTTGTAAAAAGTTCCCCAATTTTGATATTTGTCAATAACTTATTTTTTAACAATCTTCTTTATTGTTGTGAAACTATCCTTTGCGGGAGCTATGTGGTCTAACATCGGGGGGTGTCGTGCGTTTCTTCAACATGAAAATTAAGGTACTTTTGCCTGTCTTGTTCTCTGTGTTGATTGGTTTGGGTGCAATACAGGGGGCGCTGGCGATCTATTCCATGCGTGTGATGGAGGCGGAGGGCTCGGGACTTGCGAACCGCATGCAGCGCACTCTTCTCATCAGCGATATGGACCGCAGTTTTGGCGACGTTCGTCGCCAATATGCCCTTCTTCTCGGTGCGAGGACGCCCGAAGAGGTCCAAAAGGCGTCGGCATCTATCCAGGCTGCAATCGCAACACGGCAGAAGGCATTCGATGCCTATGGCTCTACGGTGGTCGTTCCGGAAATGAAGCGCATCTTCGGGGAGCTTTCGAAGGCTGTCGGAGATTACGAAGTTGCGGGCGGTGAACTTGTCAATCTTCTCGCCACTTCCAAAGTGGATGAGGCGGTCGCACTGCGCGCAGACAGAATGAACCCTGCTGCGGATGCATCTACCAAGAGCATCGACGCTTTGATTGCCGCCAACAAGGTGCTGGCGAGACAATCGTACCAAACACTGGAAGACACGTCCGATATGGCGATGAAAACGACGATAGCCGCGGTCGCAGCGGTGGTCATTATCGCCACCTGCGCGGGGTTCCTGTCATTGTTCCGTATTGCCCGGCCAATCACCGACATAACGAATGCGATGAAGGCGCTTGCCGCTGGCGATACGGCCCGTGAAGTACCGCATGGTTCGCGCGCGGACGAGATCGGCGATATGTCGACTGCCGTTTCGGTGTTCCGCACCAACGCGCTGGAGCGCGAGCGGCTTGAAAAGGAAGCCGATGCCAATCGCCACCTGAGCGAGCAAGAACGTCGAGCCCGGGAGGAACAGAAGGCGCAGGAAGCCGCTGCCGTAAAGTTTGCGGTTGACGGCCTGGCCGACGGACTGACGCATCTTTCCAATGGCGACATGACATTCCGACTTGAGACACCATTCGTCGGCCAATTGGACGGCGTTCGCGTCAACTTTAATCAGTCCGTCGAGAAATTACAGGCAGCGCTCCGCTCCGTCGGTGAAAATGCCCGGATGATCGATGCAGGTGCCAAGGAGATCCGCTCGGCCACGGACGATTTCGCAAGACGAACCGAACAGCAGGCGGCGTCGGTCGAGGAAACCGCCGCAGCGCTGGAACAGGTGACGACTGCGGTGAAGGACTCGAGCATCAAGGCGAGCGAGGCTGGCGAACTGGTTGCCAAAACCCGTGCCGGCGCCGAGCGCTCGGGTCAAATCGTACGCAAGGCCGTCAACGCCATGACGGAAATTCAAAATTCGTCGAACGAGATCAGCAATATTATCGGCGTGATCGATGATATCGCCTTCCAGACCAATCTTCTGGCCCTGAACGCCGGTGTGGAAGCTGCACGGGCGGGTGAGGCCGGCAAGGGCTTTGCCGTTGTCGCGCAGGAGGTTCGTGAGCTTGCCCAACGCTCCGCGAGCGCTGCCAAGGAAATCAAGACGCTGATCACCAAATCCGGTGTGCAGGTGCGCGACGGTGTGGATCTGGTGGGCGAAACCGGCCAGGCGCTCGAGGCCATCGTTGCCGAAGTACAGGAGATCAACCGAAACGTGGCGGCGGTCGTCGGATCAGCTAAAGAACAGTCTACCGGCCTTTCCGAAATCAACTCTGCCGTCAACCAGATGGATCAGGGTACGCAGCAAAATGCCTCGATGGTTGAGCAATCGAGCGCCGCGTCTTACGGTCTTGCATCGCAGGCTGCGTCGCTCATGGAGCTTCTGTCACAGTTCAAGCTCGACGATGGATCGGCAACGCGCATCGTAGCGCAGCCCGCGCAGGCGCCTCGTCAACCGGGCCAGCCTTCTCCAGCACGAGCGCTCGGCCAGCGGCTTGCCTCGGCCTTTTCAGGCAGGAGTTCGGCAGCAGCAGCGGCTGCGCCAGACAACTGGACGGAGTTTTGACCTGAGCGCTACCTCGCACGGGCAGCACATCGTAAAGCTCCGTGTCATTGCGAAATCGATTTCGATCTGTCGCACCGATGTCTTGGGCGGGAACATCTCCCGCCCTTTTTCATTGAAGCGCCGTATGTCCCGCATCGCGCTTCTCATGTAGACGTGTTCCGAGATGATGTGGCCCGCATTACCAAAATACAATCGACGCTGTTCTTTGCTCCTCTCAAGAATCCGCCTATACAATCAATATGATCATAACGCGTGTTTTCCACCATTTCGAAAACTGGATCGAGCCCTTCGCCCGCAAGGACGATCTGAGGCCGCCGGAAAGCGCATTCGCTTTCATCTGGTTCTATCTCCGTCAGGCCAAGGCGCCGTTCTTTGCCATGCTGGTGCTTGGCGGTTTGACGGCTGCGATCGAAGCGGCGCTCTTCTGGTTCGTCGGGCGGCTCGTTGATATTCTCTCGACCGTCAAGCCGGGCGATGGCTGGTCTGGCCTGCTGGCGAGCCACGGCTATGAACTGATCGGAATGCTGTTCCTGATCGCTGTGGTGCGCTTCGTCGTCACCATGCTGACGGCGCTCGTTGATCAGCAGATCATCACGCCGGGTTTCTACAATCTCGTGCGCTGGCAGTCCTATATGCATGTCGCGCGGCAATCGCTGAGCTTCTTCCAGAACGATTTCTCCGGTCGTATCGTCACCAAGGTCTGGTCGGGCGGGCAGGCGGCGGGCGACCTCGTCACCTCGCTGATGGAAAGCGTCTGGTTTGTCGGCATCTATTCGGTATCGATGCTCTTCCTGATCGGCGGGCTGGACTGGCGGCTTGGACTGGTTGTGGTGCTTTGGGTCGGCATCTTCTCCATGCTGGCGCGCTATTTCGTGCCGCGCATTCGCTTCCATTCTCGCGAAACTGCGGAAGCCGCCTCTATGCTGAACGGGCGCATGGTGGATGCCTATAGCAACATCCAGACACTGCGTCTCTTTGGCCGCGCTGATGCCAATGACCGCTATATGCGCCAAGGCTTCGATACCTTCCAGCGCACCACCATGACCTTTACCCGCTTCATCACGGGGGTCCGGGCGTCCATGGCGCTGCTATCGGGCATCATGATCACGTCGATGGCCGCCCTTTGCATCGATCTCTGGCTATCCGGCAAGATCAGCTCCGGTGCTGTGGCCTTCACACTTGCCTTGGTGCTGCGGCTCAACTTCCTGCTTGGGCGGCTGATGACGCAGTTCAACGGCATCATGCGCAATTTCGGCACGGTGCAGAACGCCGCCGAACTGATCTCGCAGCCAATCGGCCTTGTCGATGCGGCGGATGCAAAGCCGCTCGAGGTGACGACGCCGAGCGTCCAGTTCGATGATGTCAGCTTCCACTATGGACGCGGCAAGGGTGTCATCGATCATCTCAACCTCACCATCGCGCCCGGCGAAAAGGTCGGCATCGTGGGGCGCTCGGGCGCCGGCAAGTCGACGCTCGTCAATTTGCTTTTGCGCTTCTATGACGTGGAGCAGGGGCGCATCCTGATCGATGGGCAGGATATTGCGCATGTGACACAGGAGACGTTGCGCGCCCATATCGGCATGGTCACGCAGGATACCTCGCTTCTGCACCGTTCCATTCGCGACAACATCATGTTCGGCCGCACGGACGCGACCGAGGAGGAGTTGCTGGAAGCCGCACGTCGGGCGCAGGCCGACGATTTCATTGCGCGGCTTGAAGACCAGCGGGGCCGCAAGGGCTTCGATGCCCATGTGGGCGAACGAGGCGTCAAGCTTTCCGGTGGTCAGCGTCAGCGCATCGCGATTGCGCGTGTGATGCTGAAAGACGCGCCGATCCTCATTCTGGACGAGGCAACGTCTGCGCTCGACTCCGAAGTGGAAGCGGCGATCCAGAGCAACCTCGACGCGTTGATGAAGGGCAAGACGGTACTGGCGATCGCGCATCGTCTGTCAACGATCGCCGCGCTTGACAGGCTGGTGGTGATGGATGCCGGGCGGATCGTCGAACAGGGTACCCATAGCGAACTGGTAGCGAGCGGCGGGCTTTACGCGGACCTCTGGGCGCGTCAGTCCGGTGGGTTTCTGGATGCTGAAGGAGAATAAGATCTTGAGCCCAGTCCCGGGCATCCGAGACGCGTCGGTTAGATGCGGCTCCGCTGCGTCATGACTTCCATTCTCATTTCAAGCTTTGCCACTATCGTATGAGCAAAAAAAGGGCGGTCGCTCGCAGAGCCCGCCCTGCTGCTCTGTTTTGCAGATATTAGAATTCTTCCCACTCTTTTGCTGCCGCATTGGACGCTGTGGCTCTGCCGCCGCCAAAGGCACTGGCGAGACGGTTGCCGAGTGCGCGGGCAGCGGAGGCGATGGGGCGATGTTCCGTTGCTGAGGCGGCGACCGGACGTGCTGCCTCGGAAACCTGAGTGTTCCCGATCCGAAACTGCGATATCAGCCGGGTCAGCTCATCTGCCTCGCTTGCGAGCGAGTGGCTCGCGGCGGTCTGTTCTTCCACCATTGCAGCATTCTTCTGCGTTGCCTGATCGATGTTATTGACCGCTTCGCTGACTTCTTTCAGGGCCGTCGACTGTTCGCGTGACGACAAGACGATCGCTGTGACGTTCCGGTCGATTTCCTGAACCTGGTTGATGATCTGAAGCAGGGAATTGCCGGTCTCACCAACAAGTTCCACGCCCAATGTCACCTGGGTTCCTGATTTGGTAATCAGCGCCTTGATCTCTTTGGCGGCATTGGCAGAGCGCTGCGCCAGTTCGCGCACTTCCTGGGCAACGACGGCAAAGCCCTTGCCTGCTTCGCCAGCACGTGCGGCTTCCACACCTGCGTTCAACGCAAGAAGGTTCGTCTGGAAGGCGATTTCATCGATGACGCCGATGATGTTGGAAATTTCTCTAGATGAGGCCTCGATGCCGGACATCGCGTCCACGGCACGCTGGACAACTGCTCCCGACTTCTCCGCACCGAGCCTTGTCTGCTCGACAAGCACGCCTGCGTCTTCGGCGCGTTTGGTGGCATCACGCAGTGTCGTGGAAATTTCCTCGAAGGCTGCCGCAGTTTCCTCGACAGATGCCGCCTGCTGTTCCGTACGTTTGGCCAGATCGTCGGAGGCCGATCGAATTTCCGACGAACCGGCGCGGATCGCATTGGCGTTATCGCCAACCGAGCGCAGGGCGGCCTGGAGTTTCATCACTGCAGCGTTGAAATCATGGCGTAGTTGATCGAGGGAGCCTGCGAAGGCGGTATCGATCCTGTGGGTCATGTCACCTTCTGCGAGCTTGTTCAGGCCTTCGGCCAGCGCTTCGACGGCGGCACGCGTCTGACGCTCGCGCTCGGCAGCTTCTTCGGCGCGCTCGCGACGTTCTGCTTCGCTTATTGCGCGGTCACGTTCGGCCTCGGCCTCCAGGCGGGTCTTGGCGAGGGTCGCATCGCGCAGCACAGCCAGCGAACGGGCCATCTCGCCGATTTCATCCTTGTGAACTGATTGCGAGAGATCGACATCCGTTTTGCCGCGAGCGATTTCGCTGGTGGCTACGATAACTTTGTCCAGACGTTTGCGCATGCGCGTTGCCAGCAACCAGCCTACGACTACCATTAGCCCAGCGGCAGTCGCGATGATGATAATGGAAGTTATAGCAAGCGATGTGACCTCGGCGAAGACGACAGCTTTCGGAACGCTGACGACGGTAAACCATGTGGCGCCTTCAGCAAGTGGAACCGGGACCGCGACCGAGAGATAGGGCGTACCATCCTTGTCGGCGATCTCCAGCGGCTCTTCCGGATTGGCGATCAAAGCCTGCCAAGCCTGTGCATCCAGACCGGAATCCCTAAGCGCCTTGCCCAGCGTAGCCTTGTCTGGATGGCTGACTATATTGCCCTTCTGGCTCAGCAGTGCGACATAACCCGCTCCCAACGGCTTCAACTTAGCCATCTCGCTGGCCAGAGCGTCGAGCGCGCTATCGACGCCAACGACGCCAGCAAACTTGCCGTCAATCATCACCGGCGTCATGAAGGAGGTCATGTTGACCACCTTGTCACCGACCTTGTAGTCGTAGGGTTCGGTGAGCATGTCCTTGCCGTTCGACTTCGGCACCAGATAGTAGTCGCCATCGCCGGGCTTTTCGTAGTCGACCAGCGGCATGAGCGTGACCTTACCATCGACGCGCGCGACATAAGGAATGAAGCGACCCGTCGCGTCGTGACCCGGCTTGTTTACGTAATCTGCGTCCTTGCCGTCGAAGGCGTTGGGCTCCCAACCCGTGCTGAGGCCGAATGCAGTATTGTCCGAAAGAAGACGTTCCATGAATGCCGTCATGCCATCGCGGTTCGGCGTGCCGGTCCGCTTCATTGCGTAAAGCGATGACCGCATGTTCCAGGCGAGCGTCTTGATGCTGGCAAAATGGGTCTGCACTTTTTCGGCGCTGGAATGGGCATTGGCAACCATTTCCGAAACCGAACGCTCCTCGACCGTGCGATACGACATCCAAAGCAGAATGCTTGCCGTTGCTACGGTGGTTGCAACCCCGGTGGCGACAATAGCAAACATATTTCGGGCAATTGCAGTTTTTGGAACCAGCACAGAACTCTCCCAGGATGGGTAAACAATTTCTACATTCGTCTAAGCTGACCACATAGGCGCGAGACGATATTACGGAGTATTTATTACTTATAATTTTTAAAAAAATAATTAATTGTATTGCGTATTGTTAAACGCAGGGTCGCCGTGCTTTGTTTTAGTGGGGCGAGATGAGGAATTCACTTTCCTTGTTTGGGACGAAAAGTAAGACGGACGTTGCCTGGATTTGTGCCGTTTTTTTAACGATCAGGCGGGGCAGCAAAAGTCAGCTGTGCCGATTCCCGAATAAGTAAATTCCGGGAAATACTTAGATTCCCTTAGATATAATTTGAATGTCGATGATTTTCGAATAGAGCGAGGTGTCAGTCGCTGTCGACTGTCTTGGCAGCAATCATGAAGTCGGCAATCAGCCCGTAATGGTTCGAGCCGAAATTGTCTGGCAGACGCTTGACGCTCATCAGCGTCGCTGGCTTGCGAGCGAAGATATGATCGATGGCGATGCCGAAGCGTCCGGCGCGGATCGGCCATGTTGCCGGTTCCCACGGCGCTTTCTCGAGGCGCGTTTGCGCCATGAACTCCCTCATATCGGGGACGATGCTGGCGGAGTTGAAATCACCACCGAGAATGAGTGGTCCCTCTATCTTGCCCAGTATGTCTGAAAGCTTGCTCAGTTCTTCGCCATGATATTTGTCGAAGTACGGTTTTGTCAGATGAACCTGCGCAAGCGTCAGCGTTACGCCCTCAAGGTCGATATGGGCAAGGCCTGCCCGTTCCTGGCTGACGTAGCTGAGGCTGCCGGTCTTGCCATCGATGAGCGGTCTTTTCGACAGCATCAGAAGATCGCAGTCGCTGACAGCGATGCCGCAACCCAAACGATAGGGATAGATCTGGGAAAGCCGGGGGAGGACGCTTCGCAGGGCCGCTGCTTCCATGACGTAGACCACGTCCGCCTGCGAGGCGACGATGGCATCGGCAATTGATTCGGCGCTTCTGCGGTTTTCTCTCAGCACATTGAAGGACAACAGCCGGAACGGCTTGGCCGATGACGAATGAATCCCGTCTGTGGAGAAATCCTGTTGCATGATGACGCCATGCGCAGTGAGAACCAGCGACCAGGCCAGAAGGGCGACAAACAGCCGCGAGCGCAATGCCCAAAGGCAGATTGCCGAGGCAAACGACGCCAGAAGCGCTATATGAAGCTGGAAGCTGGTGACGAAAGCGAGCAGCCAGAAATCATAGATATATCTGAAGCTTATGGAAAAAAGCGCCGCAATGATCGCAGTCGAGGCGATGCAGGTGAGCCGTGCTTTCACGCGTAAATTCCCGTCTCTTCGCTCTCCCGCATGTCGATTAGCATGGGCCACTCAAACACACAATGTTGCAGGATCGACAGTCGGCTGACAAAAACCGACGAAAAAGATGCGGCTCAAGGCGAAATTACGGCAGCTTTGTGTGCTTTCCTCTTGCCAAGGTCGGGCATATTTTGCGATCACACATATAAGCGCGATTTTATCTTCGCGCATGCATGACCAAGACGCTGGGGATGGAGTTTGTCTTGGATCAAATCGGAGCGGGAGGACTCATGCGATTTTCAACGAAATTAGCGCAGAGGATGGTGTAGCGGTGAGCGAGCACGTAAATGACCATGACGCGTCGGGTGAGCCCACCCGTCGCGATTTTCTTTACCTTGTGACGGGTATGGCCGGTGCCGTTGGCGCCGCCGCCGTTGCATGGCCTTTCATCGACCAGATGCGTCCCGATGCATCCACGCTCGCACTCGCTTCCATCGAAGTTAATGTTGCCAGCGTCGAGCCTGGCATGTCGCTGACGGTGAAGTGGCGCGGCAAGCCGATCTTCATCCGCAATCGCACCGAGAAGGAAATTCAGGAAGCCAATGCCGTTCAACTGGCTCAGCTGAAGGATCCGGTTGCCCGCAACGCCAACCTTGCGCCCGATGCACAGGCCACCGACATCGACCGCTCGGCCGGTCAGGGCAAGGAAAACTGGATCGTCATGATCGGCTCCTGTACCCACCTCGGCTGCGTTCCGCTTGGTCAGGCGGGCGATTTCGGCGGATGGTTCTGTCCCTGCCATGGCTCGCACTACGATACGGCGGGCCGCATTCGCAAAGGTCCGGCGCCGGAAAACCTGCATATTCCGACCTTCGCATTCACATCCGATACCGTGATCAGAATCGGATAAGGGGACAGATGAAATGAGTGGTCATTCCAGTTACCAGCCATCGACCGGTATCGAGAGATGGGTCGATTCCCGCCTTCCGCTGCCGCGTATGATCTATGACAGCTTCGTGGCCTATCCGGTTCCGCGCAATCTGAACTACGCATACACCTTCGGTGCCATGCTCGCCGTCATGCTGATCGTGCAGATCCTGACGGGCGTGGTGCTTGCCATGCATTATGCTGCTGATACGACGGTCGCCTTCACCTCCGTCGAGAAGATCATGCGCGACGTGAACCATGGCTGGCTGTTGCGCTACATGCACGCCAATGGCGCGTCCTTCTTCTTCATCGCGGTCTATCTGCATATTGCCCGCGGCCTCTATTACGGTTCCTACAAGGCGCCGCGTGAAATCCTCTGGATCCTCGGCTGCGTCATCTTCCTTCTGATGATGGCAACCGGCTTCATGGGTTACGTTCTGCCTTGGGGCCAGATGTCCTTCTGGGGTGCGACCGTTATCACCGGCTTCTTTACCGCCTTCCCGCTGGTGGGTGAGTGGATCCAGCAATTCCTGCTCGGTGGCTTCGCTGTCGATCAGCCGACGCTGAACCGCTTCTTCGCGCTGCACTACCTGCTGCCCTTCATGATTGCCGGCGTCGTCATCCTGCATATCTGGGCGCTGCACGTGACCGGCCAGACAAACCCCACGGGCGTCGAGGTCAAGAGCAAGACGGACACGGTTCCCTTCACGCCCTATGCGACGCTGAAGGATGCGCTTGGCGTGTCGATTTTCCTGATCGCCTACGCCTGGTTCGTCTTCTACATGCCGAACTTCCTCGGCCACCCCGACAACTACATCATGGCGGACGCGCTGAAGACGCCGGCCCACATCGTGCCGGAATGGTACTTCCTTCCCTTCTACGCCATGCTGCGCGCCATCACCTTCAATGTCGGCCCGATCGATTCCAAGCTCGGTGGCGTTCTGGTGATGTTCGGTGCGATTGTCGTGCTGTTCTTCCTGCCATGGCTCGATACGTCCAAGGTTCGCTCTGCGGTCTATCGCCCTTGGTACAAGCTGTTCTTCTGGATCTTCGTCGCCAACGCCATCATGCTCGGCTGGCTTGGCTCGCGTCCCGCGGAAGGCCTCTATGTGACGATGTCGCAGTTGGGTACGCTCTACTACTTCGGCTTCTTCCTCCTCATCATGCCTCTTCTCGGCCTGTTCGAGACGCCAAGGCGAATCCCGAATTCGATCACCGAGGCGGTTCTCGAAAAGAACGCCAAGGCGACCACAGACGCGCCTGCCGGCGTGAAGATCTGAGTGCGGGAGAGAATGATGACAATGAAGAAGCTTGTAACGGGCATCGCGCTCATGGCCGCTCTCGGCGGGTTTACCGCCGCCATGGCAGCAGAAGAAGGCCATGACGATCTCGCGTCGAAGGCGACCCATGCGATTGCAGGCGGGCACTTCCCCATCCTGAAGCCGCATGAGGAGACGTGGTCCTTTGCCGGTCCCTTCGGCAAATATGACAAGGGTCAGTTGCAGCGCGGCCTGAAGATCTACAAGGAAGTCTGTTCCGCCTGCCACTCCATGAGCCTGGTTTCCTTCCGTACGCTTGAGGGCCTCGGCTACTCGGAAGATCAGGTCAAGGCTTTCGCTGCGGAATATGAAGTGCAGGACGGTCCGAATGCCGACGGTGAAATGTTCACCCGCAAGGCCGTACCATCCGATCACTTCCCGTCGCCATATCCGAACAAGGAAGCGGCTGCTGCCTCCAATGGCGGCGCTGCCCCTCCGGACATGTCGCTGCTCGCCAAGGCACGCGGTGTTGAACGCGGTTTCCCGCAGTTCATCGTCGACATGATTCCGATCGTTGGCGGTTATCAGGAAGGTGGCCCGGATTACATCCACGCGCTGCTGACGGGATATCAGGAGCCGCCAGCCGGCATCAAGAACCCGGATGGTACGGACTACAAGGTTCCGGAAGGCACGCACTTCAATCCGTATTTCGCAAGCGCTACATCGTTGAAAATGGCTCCGCCCATCAGCAACGATCAGGTGACTTACGATGATGGTACGCCGCAGACGCTGGAGCAATATTCCAGAGACATATCGGCCTTCCTGATGTGGGCTGCCGAGCCCCATCTGGAACAGCGTAAGCGCACGGGTTTCATGGTGATGATATTCCTGTTCATCTTCACGGTGCTGATCTACCTCACGAAGAAGTCGGTTTATTCGCGAAAAGAGCACTGATAGCTTTCGCATGAACTGCGTAAGAGCCCCGCGGTCACCCGCGGGGCTTTTTTGTGACCTGTGGGAGCGCTCGATGACGAAAATCCGAACCGGAGGCTGTCTGTGTGGCTCGATCCGCTTTGAAGCCAGGGCCGTGCCGCGCAATGCTCACACATGCTCCTGTGGAATCTGCCAGCGGCACTCCGGTGCGACCAGCCTCACCTGGGTGGAGTTCAACGCGGACGATGTTCTCTGGACCGGGCCCGGCGGTGCGCCATCGACCTATCGTTCCTCCGATTATTCGAGCCGTGCCTTCTGCGCCGCTTGCGGCAGCACGCTTGGCGCAATCGACGATGACCCGGTCGTTGCGCTTGTCTGGGCAAGTTTTGACGATCGTGACGATGAGGCGTTACGGCCTCACGCCCATTCCTTCGAAGATGTCTGCCCGGTATGGGCCAAAATGCCGAGCATGACGACCGGCGAATAAGGGCCGTGCCTTTTTCGTTGGTTCGCCGACATCAACTTGATAAGGTGCGGCAACTTTACAATCTGCCACATCAACTGGACATATCATGACCGCTATTGCCTCGGAACTTGCTGCCGCCATTCGCTCGATCAACGACTATCCGAAGCCCGGCATCATCTTTCGCGACATCACCACGCTTCTCGGCAATCCGCGTGCCTTCCGCCGCGCCGTGGATGAACTCGTCAATCCCTATGCGGGCACCAAGGTCGACAAGATCGCCGGCATCGAAGCGCGTGGCTTCATCCTGGGCGGCGCCATGGCGCACCAGCTTTCCACCGGCTTCGTGCCGATCCGCAAGAAGGGCAAACTGCCGCACACGACGGTGCGTGTTGCCTATAGCCTCGAATATGGCGTCGACGAGATGGAGATGCATGTGGATGCGGTCCAGCCGGGCGAGAAAGTCATTCTGGTCGACGACCTGATTGCAACCGGCGGAACGGCCGAGGGTGCCGTGAAGCTATTGCGGCAGATGGGCGCCGAGATCGTCTCAGCCTGCTTCGTCATCGACCTTCCCGATCTTGGCGGTCGCAAGAAGCTGGAAGACCTTGGCGTCGAGGTGCGGACGCTCGTGGAGTTCTCCGGGCACTGATCCTGGAAGTGGCGACTGCTTAGGTTTTGGTATGGATTTTTTTCAAAACGATCCAAGTCCAAGTAACCCCTGAAGCTCGATTGCCTGCTTGAATCGAATCGGTTTCCAAGGCACTGATTAGGCCGAGCCCTGCCTTCTCCGCCTGGGCGATGGCTTCGTCAGGACGGATTGGGTAGGATGGGCGTCCTGCCGGCGACGGGCCATGCCGTAGAGACATGATCAGCAGCCCGCCTTCTTCCATCATGCGCGTCAGGACTTCCAAGGCGCGCTGGCGTTGTTCGATTTCGATATGGTGCCATACTCCGCACAGCGTGATGAGATTGAAGGGCGCGTAGGGGAGGGTTTTATTGAGAGCTGGCAAGGTGTCATCAAGCCATCTGATTCTCTCGGATGGATGCAGGCGCATGCCGGGCTCGCGAAGTTCACTGACAGGCTCCACCGCCAAGACTTCGTGGCCTTGTCCCGCGAACCAAGCGGCATCGCGACCGGTTCCGGCACCGATATCAGCAATGCGGACAGGACGGATGGGCAGCAAATCCAAAACGGGCGCGTAGACCTCGCGGCAGTCCAAATTATCGAAGCGAGATATGAGTTCAGGGGTCGCTGCCTCTGCGTAGCCTTTCAGAACATCTGTCATCCGCCGGTGATCCTGCCTTCTGCGTTACCTTCACTCGAACTCCAGCACCTTGCTTTCAAACGTGACCACGAGCTCGCCATGCTGGTTGACGCCTTCGTTTAGCGTCGTGTTCAGCAGCAGGCCGGGCCGCGAGGCGAGGGGGCGGGCAGCGAGAAGGGTGGCGAAATAGGTGACGTCGTCGCCGGCATAGACCGGGTGCAGCCATTTGAGGTTGGCGATGCCCGGGGAGGGACCGAGCTTTGGTGGTTCAATGCCTTCGCTCGTCAGCCGCTTCACTTCATTCGTCCAGTAATTCAGGAAGCACTTCATCCAAGATGCGCTTGTCTGCCAGCCGGATGCACAGAGACCGTCGAAGACGGAGTTCTTTGCCCCTTCTTCACTCAGGTGGAATGGCTGCGGATCGAATTTTTCGGCATAGCGGATGATCGACTCGGCCGAGAAGTGGACCGTGCCGAGTTCGAGTTTGTGGCCCATGGGGTAAAGTTCGGTGAACTTCATGGCGTCGCCTCCGCCGATGTTGCCAACATAGCATTCAGTTCGACAATGCAGACCGTGTCGCCGTGTTGATTTTGCAGTTCGTGACGGAGCCTGACGACGCCCCGGTCTGGCCGGGATTTCGACACGCGGCGTTCGACAACCGTCGAGGATCCTGTCAACGTGTCGCCCGCCAGAACCGGCTTCTTCCATTCGACAAAATCGACGCCAAGTCCGGCATGGGCGCTCGATTGACCGATATAGCTGTCTACCGTCATGCGCATCAGCATGCCGCATGTGTGCCAGCCGGAGGCGGCGAGGCCGCCCAGAATGCTGGCCTTGCCGGCTTCTTCTGAAAGATGCATGGGTTGCGGATCGAATTCCATTGCAAATTCAATGATCTCTTCCGCCGTCACCGTCTTTGGTCCAAGCGGAAAGCTGCGCCCCGGCGCAAAATCGTCGAAACTGTATTTCACGAGCTTACTCCTCCGTCCCGTGATGCTCAGAGCCGGTCTGGACGCTCCGACAGGTCGATTTCGCGATGCATGTCGCGCACCTCTGCGTCAGGCTTCCAAACACGTTCCGAATGCAGGCTAACGCAAATATTCCCTTTACGTAAAGGTCAGATCGGTCGCGGGTTGATGAAAATCGATGATGGGTGAGAGGCGCTGAGGCGCCCCGCATGAGAAGCTGTGAATGATGCTTCCTCTCACGGGCAAGTGCCTTTGTGTCGAGCGCTACCCACACAAGCCTCGATTAAAGCGCGGGTGACGCAGAGGACGGCAGGAACTTTTACGGCCGTCCGAGCGCCGCAGGTGTTTCGCCACCTGCGGCGAGACTCGATCAGGTGTTGAAGCGGAAGTGGATGACGTCGCCGTCCTGAACGACATATTCCTTGCCTTCATCGCGGCCCTTGCCAGCTTCCTTGGCGCCGACTTCGCCCTTGTAGGCGACGTAGTCGTCATAGCCGATGGTGAAGGCGCGGATGAAGCCGCGCTCGAAATCGGTGTGGATGACGCCTGCGGCCTGCGGGGCCTTGGTGCCGCGAACGATGGTCCAGGCGCGGCATTCCTTTGGGCCTACGGTGAAGTAGGTGATGAGATCGAGGAGGTGGTAACCGGCGCGGATCAGCCGGTCGAGGCCAGCCTCTTCGAGGCCGAGGGCCGACAGGAATTCCTTGGATTCGTCTTCCGGCAGCTGTGCGACTTCGGATTCGATTGCCGCGGAAATGATGACGCACTCGGCCCCTTGCGCCTTTGCCATTTCGGCAACGGCCTTGGTGTGTTCGTTGCCATCGACGGCGTCGGCTTCCGCCACGTTGCAGACGTAGAGGACTGGATGCGAGGTCAGAAGGTTCAGTCCCTTGAGGACTTCGATCTCATCGGTGGCAAGCGTCTTCAGCAGAAGGCGGGCGGGCTTGCCTTCGTTGAGAAGCTTGATGACCGCTTCCATGACCGGCAACTGCGCGAGCGATTCCTTGTCCTTGGAGGTGGCGCGTTTGCGGGTCTGTTCGACGCGGCGCTCCAGACTTTCCAGATCGGCGAGCATCAGCTCGGTTTCGATCGTGTCGGCATCGCCGACCGGGTTGATACGGCCTTCGACATGGGTAATGTCGTCATCTTCAAAGCAGCGCAGCACGTGAACGACGGCGTCCACTTCGCGGATGTTGGCCAGGAACTTGTTGCCGAGGCCTTCGCCCTTCGATGCGCCGCGCACGAGACCGGCGATATCGACGAATGAGATGCGGGTCGGGATGATTTCCTTCGAGCCGGCAATATCGGCCAGAACGTGCATGCGGGCATCCGGCACGGCGACTTCACCGGTGTTCGGCTCGATGGTGCAGAAGGGATAATTTGCCGCCTGTGCTGCTGCCGTTTTCGTCAGCGCGTTGAAGAGGGTGGACTTGCCGACATTCGGCAGGCCGACGATACCGCATTTGAAGCCCATGGCTTAAACCTGTCTTTGACTTTTGAATTTCCGATTGCGAGCCTTTTGCGGAAACGCCGGAGCAAGGTCAAGTCTTGTTGCAGCAAAGGGCGAGAAATCCGCCCTTTTGCGACTAGGCTTAAGGCTGTCCGAAGCCGAACCAGGCGGATATCAGCGCCCAGCCACCATAGACGATGCCGATGGAGAAGAGCACCGAGACGATGGCCAGAACCAGTCCGCCGAGAAGCGCAAGGTCATCGCGTTGCGCCAGCGCCAGGGCGATGATCAGCACCGTGATGCCGGGGAGCGTGTTGCCGAACGGGATCGGGAGCGCAATGATCACGGCCATCAGGAAGATGACGATGCCGATGAAAGCCGGTCCGGCAAAGCGGGCCAGCATGTGGCCGCGTGGTTTCAAGAGCGCTTCCAGCTTCTCCAGCCGCGGTGCTGCCTTGTCTGCCGTGAGCTCGATGATCGAGCGCGAAACGGAGAGACGTCCCAGGACACCAGGCAGAACAAGCCTGCGTGCTCGAAACATCATCTGCAGCGACAGGATCGCCAGCGCCGTGCCGAAGATCATGCCAGCAGGAATGCCCGGCGTTGGAATGATCGCTGGAATGGCAAAGACCAGCAACACGAAGGCGGTAGCCTTGTCGCCCAGCCGGTCCAACAGACAGTCGAGCGTTACGCGTTCAGGGAGGTCATGCGGCAGGCGCTTCAGCGCTGCCGCCATGCTTTGATGCGGCGCTTCCTTATCCATGGAGCGCCCAATTCGGGAAGATCACAATCAAATGGCCGATATTGGTCATGCGCAAAGAGATGGGGAGGTCGCGCTGTGTTTCAAGGCGCCATAACCCCAATCCTGCCTGGCCTGCCATCTGATCAGGCTAAAGCCGGTGAGAACTTTTGTAATCAGTCCTTCTTGCCGAACATCCTCTTCAGCATCTCGGCCATGGGGCCGGTCTCCGGCAGCTTTTTCGGCTGAGCGTGATTTCGCGCCTGATGGATGTGCGACTGTGCTGCCGGTTTTGCCGCTTTCGCGGGCTTTTCGACTTCGGCCTTCGCGCCGGTCGCAAGGGCCAACTTATTCATGAGCTGGGAGTCTTCACCCTTCACCAGCATGGCGGCGTTGTCGGCGATGGCGTCGAGCAGCGGGTCGAGCCATGCCTTATCGGCCTTGGCGAAATCGCCGAGCACATGACCGTGCACGCGGTCCTTATCTCCCGGGTGGCCGATGCCGAGGCGCAGGCGGCGATACTCCTTGCCGCAATGGGCGTCGAGGGATTTCAGGCCGTTATGGCCACCATGTCCGCCACCGGTCTTGATGCGCGCGCGGCCGGCGGGCAGGTCCAACTCATCGTGAATGGCGATGATGTCGCCAGGGGCCAGCTTGTAGAAGCGCATGGCTTCGCCGACGGATTCACCCGACAGGTTCATGAAGGTCAGCGGTTTCATCAGCAGGATCTTCTCGCCGGCGATCTCACCTTCGGAAATTTCCGCCTTGAACTTTCTCGACCACGGCGTGAAGGAGGGCAGGCGTTGCAGGGCATCGACAGCCATGAAGCCGATGTTGTGACGGTTGCCCGCATATTGATTGCCGGGGTTGCCGAGGCCTGCAATGATGATCATGGACGAAATTCCGCTTCACTCAAAATCGATACACTTCACCAACGCGAAACGCGGCGGGTGTCAACTTTTTTGTGAGGGCGCTAGCTGTTAGTCGCTGATGATCAGACCGTATTTTTCGTAAATGCGTCTCTGGGTACCGTCGGCAATCAGATCGTCCAGCACCTTCTGCATCTTCTCGATCAGACTGTCCGGCACACTTTTGTTGCAGGCCATACCAAGCCTCTGCCGGCTGAAGGTGATGACCTCCTCAAAGTCTTTCTGGGGAAGATTCTTTAGCGCGCTCTCCGACATGGGCATTAGGTCGATGCGGCCCGCGGCGAGCTTTGAGAGCGTGTTGTTGAAATCGGCACTGATGTCGATCCGTGGAAAATTCATCGAGCGGAGCAGGCCTTCGGTGTAGTCGTTGCGCTGTGTTCCGACGGTGTATTCCTTGGCATCCTCCAGCGTCTTGATGTTCATGACGTGGCCCTGACGTGCAACCAGAACATTGCGATCCGTGTGGATGGGGGAAACCCATTTGAAGCGGGGCTCGCGCTCGGCAGTGCGGGCCGCGGCAAAGACGCAGTGCATGGGTGCGGTCTCAGCCAGCTTGATGGCGCGCGCCCAAGGCATCACCGTTGCCTCGTACTGCGTGTCCGTGCGCTCCAGAATGATCTTCAACTGATCCCAGTAGACGCCGCTTGGCTGTCCATCGGCGTCGCGAAGATTGTAGGGCGGATAATATTCCGTCGATAGAAACAGTTTTTCGGCACTGGCCGATGTCGCGGCCAGCATGCAGGTCGACAGACCAATCGATAAGAGAATTGCTCGTAACACTGCTACCCCTCCCACAGCGTTTATTGCGCGGCTTTCAGCCTTTTTCCATCCTCCAGCGGAACCTGATAGGTTTCGATCAGAGACTGTATCGCGCGCGGCCGGGAAAACAAATAGCCCTGACCGCAATCCACGCCGATCTCTTGCAGCATCGTCTTTTGCTCTTCCGTCTCGATCCCTTCGGCAATAACGAGGCAGTTCATCTTGTGGGAGATCGCGCTGATGCCCTCCACCAGCATCCGGCTTTTCTTGCTGATGTCGGGCGCATCCTTGCTGATGGAGCGCGTAAAGGACTGGTCGATCTTGACGATATCCACGGGGAAGCGGTTGAGGTAGCTCAGCGATGAATAGCCCGTGCCGAAGTCGTCGAGCGCGATGCGGCATCCAAGCAGGCTGATGGCATTCAAGACGGCGCGCACCTGCGGGTCGTCATGCATCATCACGGCTTCGGTGATCTCCACCACAAGGCGCTGCGGAACGATGCCGTGGTGGTGCAGCAGGCCAGCGATGCGCGTCGGTAGACCGGCCTCAAACTGCTGGGCGGAGAAGTTGACGGCGACATAGGCCTTTTCGAGACCGGGAACGGCCGAGATTTCCGCGAGGTTTCGGATGGAATGCTCAAGAACGCGGTTACCGAGGCGCTTGATGCTGCCATTTTCTTCCGCCACGCCGATGATTGGGCCGGGCGGCAGAATGCCCTTGCGCGGATGGTTCAAGCGCATCAGGGCTTCGAAGCCGCAGGTCACGCCGGTCTGCAAGTTGAGAATGGGCTGGAAGTGTGCCTCAAGCCAGTCTTCCTCGATGGCCTGCTCGATTTCCTGCTCGATCTCTGCCCGCTGGCGCGCTTCGTTCATGATCGTGGCGTCGAAGATCTGGGCGCCATTCTTTCCGGCCCGCTTCTTGGTATACATGGCAAGATCGGAGTGTTGCAGCAGTTCCGAGGCGCTGCGGGCATGTTCCGGATAGATGGCAAGACCGATGCTGGCGCTGAGACGAATGCTTTGACCATGGAAAATGAAGGGGTCGTTGAACATCGCGCCGATCTTCTCGCAGATTTTCAGCGATCGCTCTTCCGCGTCCGACCCCGCAAGCAATAGGGCAAACTCATCGCCACCAAGCCGCGACGCGGAGTCGAGCGGATTGAGAACGCCTTTCAGGCGACCAACGAATTGTTTCAGAACCGCATCGCCTGCGGCATGGCCGAAATTGTCGTTGATGCCCTTGAAGCGATCGAGATCGATGAATAGGCAGGCAAGCTTCGTCTGAGCCGCATCGGCATGCAGTATCTTCTGGTCCAGCATGGCTTCGAAACCCTGGCGGTTCAAAAGCCCGGTCAGGTGGTCGGAAATGGCCTGGAGGCCGTTGCGCTGTTCCGACTGACGAAGCTCGGTGACGTCCGTCATCACGCTCAGTACATCTGCGCTGGTCTCCTCGATGCCGGTTTGCAGCGTCTTCTCGGCAATCAGCACATCCATCGAACGCCCATCGGCGCAGATGAAGCGGACGGTGAGCTCAGCCGCGTAGGATTCATCGGTATGGTCGGATGGGCGGTTTTGATGGCGCTGGCGGAAACTTTCGCGATCGTCCGGATGGAGGAAGGCTTCAAAGGCGCAGCCAAGGGAATCCTCGCGACTATAGCCGGTTGCCTTCACCCAATAATCGCTCACCGCTGCGACGCGATTTTCGGGATCGAGTGAAAACAGCATGGCCGGGGTGCGGTTGTAGATTTCCGTCGTGCGCCGATGGGCACGCTTGAGCTCGTGCTCTTCCCGTTCGAGCTGCGTCTGCATTTCGTTGAAGCTGAGAGCCAGCCGTCCCATTTCGTCGCGCGAGCGCCAGTCGACATGGTGGCGCGAGCCCAGCCTGCGAGTTGCCTCGATGGCGGCCGTCAGCCGCAGAAGCGGGCGCATGATCATCATCCGGTTGCCGACGATGGCGGCGCCAAACACCGTCAAGATCGCCAGAATGAAGATCGACAGGAAGGAAAGCTCGATGCCGTTCAGCGATGAGAAGACGCCGACATCACGGAAGATGATCTTGATCGTCCCGACCTTGGTTTCGCCGTCGAGGTTCTTGTAGTAGATGTCACGGCTAAGCGACGACATGTCGTCGCTTCTGGGGGCGCTTGATGTCTGAGTGACGTCGAGCTGGCCGAAACTGTCCTTGACCCGGACCATGTAGATCGCAGGATCGTTAATGAGCGTGCCGGTAATCTGGTTGATGCTTTCGTCATCCAGATCCCAAAGGGGGCGGCCGAGAGCCTGCGCGTTGGCGACGATGAGAATTTCGAGCCGGTCGGCCTGGCTGGAGATCGCGGCATTGTAGGACAGGCTGAGCAAAATCGTAAAAAGCGGCGCGACGATAGCCAGCAACGCGCCGGATATGATCACCAGAAATCGCCTTTCTACCGAATGGGTCATCTGCCCTCTCTTGATCCTCAAAAACTCCCGTCCATGCGGTAAAGGCCCAAGCGCCGTGAGGGCGTTTTCGATTGCTCGAGAGCCTTTTCCAGCTGCGGTTGTAGAACCAAAGCTTTGAGGTATCGTTTCGCAGAATGCTTAATCATTCTTGAATTGAGTGATGGCATTCGAAGCGCGTCAGATGGCGCGGGCAGCGTCGTCGTGCGGATGAACCAACATGCAAAAAGGCCCCGCATCTTTCGATACGGGGCCTCTTCAAGAAAAACCAAACAGGTCTTATTCGGACTTGTCTTCGCCTTCTGCTTCTTCAGCAGCAGGTGCTTCGTCTTCAACAACGTCGACAACCGGCGGAACGATCGTTGCAACGGTGAAGTCGCGATCGGTGATCGTCGGAACCACGCTCTTCGGCAGCTTGATCTGCGAGATGTGAACGCTGTCGCCGACCTTCAGACCTTCGAGGTCGACGGTGATGGCGTCAGGGATCTGGTCCGCAGGAACGTTGGCTTCGATGGTGTGGCGAACGATGTTCAGAACGCCGCCGGTCTTGATCTCGGACTTCTCTTCATTGATGAAGTGAACCGGGATTTCGACGGTTACGTTCGAGTTGGCCGAAACGCGCAGGAAGTCCACGTGCATCGTGAAGTCACGAACCGGGTCAAGCTGGTAGTCCTTCGGCAGAACCTTGTACTTCTGGCCGTTGACGTCGATCGTTGCGATCGTCGTCATGAAGCCGCCGCCGTGGATGCGCTTGGTGATTTCGTTGGTCGAAATCGCGATAGAAATCGGGGCCTGCTTGTCACCATAGATGACAGCGGGAATCAAACCGTTGCGGCGAAGTTCACGAGAGGACCCCTTACCAACTCGTTCGCGCGCCTCGGCCTTGAGCTCATAAGTTTCTTTGCTCATGGCATTTCCTTTTCGAGGTTATATGGAGAGTTCAAACCGGCTTGGCCGGACGAGAACTGGGGCGGCGCTTGCGCCAACCCGACCGCGTTGCCTCCAAGGGTGTCTACACGGATGCGCGCGCTATAGTATAAAGCGGCCTTGAACGCAAGACCGCGGGGGTTTTACGATGGGATCACACCTGGTCCACGCATCGCGACCTCATGTGGGGTCGCATGCGACTATTTTACCGTTGAAAGATCGCCACAACCGGCGCACGATAACAGAAGCTTTGGGAGGAGCCTATGTCGAACGATGCCGCACATGCCAATCATGTCTATGAGAGCGCCAACCGTTCATCGGCTGCCGCAAGTTCTCCGATCGTCGCATCCTGGCGACGCTGCATGACGATGCATCATCTGGCGCCGGAGGAAAATCGCAAGCCGATCTTCCTGTCCGAGGCGGAATTTCGCAGGGCGCGCGACGAGGCATCTGCTCTTCTGGCCGAAAGCACCGATGAAATCGACCGCATCTTTTCCACTGTTGGCAGGGCAGGGTGTTGCCTGCTGCTGACCGATGCCAAGGGCGTTGCCCTGGAACGACGCGGTGCTGCGGGCGACGATGACGATTTCCGAAAGGCGGGGCTCTGGTCCGGCGCGCTCTGGAGCGAGGCAAGCGTTGGCACAAATGGTATTGGCACCGCACTTGCCGATGAGCGGCCGGCGGTGGTCTATCGCGACCAGCATTTCTTCAGCTCCAACATCAATCTCTCCTGCACCACAGCGCCGATCCGCGACCACCGGGGGCAGGTGACGGGCGCGCTCGACATTTCCACCTGCCGGGACGACATCAACGAACTGACCTTTTCCATGGTGACGCAGACCGTGCGCGATGCCGCGCAGCGCATCGAGGGCAATCTGTTCCGCCGCGCGTTCCCGGGCGCCCGCATTCTGATTGTGCCGCCTGGCCAATCGACGATGCTGTCGCTGCTGGCCGTCGATCAGGACGATATCATTCTGGGGGCGACCCGCGCTGCACGGCTGGCGCTGCGGCTCGATGACGCGCGGATAGCGCAAGGAATCCCCGCATCGGATGCACTCAAAGAAGAGCGGCACGACAAAGGCAGCGACCTGATGGAAGCCGAGCGCGCAGCTCTGCGACGGGTCCTGGCGCGTACCAATGGCAACGTGACGCAGGCGTCCGAATTGCTGGGGATCAGCCGCGCGACGCTTCACCGCAAGATGAAGAAGCTCTCCGTGCATTGAAAGGGAGGTACTGGCCTTGATTGGTCTGGCCGTTGTCGCAGATGTGAAACACTGTGCACTGCGGAACGGCCTGCCGCCCCTTTGATTTGCCCGATTGTAGGCACAACCTCTCTCCACGCGATCAACCAATGATCGTTGTTCATCAGGGAGGATGAAAACATGAACATCCAGGTTCAGCACAAAGCGGGAGAAACCCCGTTCAAACTGAAATACGGCAACTATGTCGGCGGCCAATGGGTGGAGCCGAAGTCCGGCCGCTACATGGACAATATCTCCCCCGTTACCGGGCAGAAGATCTGCGAAGTGCCGCGATCCGATGCCAGCGATATCGAAGCAGCCCTCGATGCCGCGCATAAGGCGCGCGCAGCCTGGGGCCGTACCAGCGTCACCGAACGCTCCAATATTCTTCTCAAAATCGCTCAGCGAATCGAGGACAATCTCGATCTGATCGCCCGGGCCGAAACCTGGGATAACGGCAAGCCGCTTCGTGAAACCACCAATGCCGATATTCCGCTGACCATCGATCACTTCCGCTATTTTGCAGGCTGCATTCGCGCGCAGGAAGGGTCGATCGGCCAGATCGACAATGACACCGTCGCCTATCATTTCCATGAGCCGCTCGGTGTCGTCGGCCAGATCATTCCCTGGAATTTCCCGATCCTTATGGCTGCGTGGAAGCTTGCGCCGGCACTTGCCGCCGGCAACTGCGTGGTGCTGAAGCCGGCCGAGCAGACGCCCGCTTCCATCCTGCTCGTCATGGAATTGATCGAGGATCTTCTGCCGCCGGGCGTGCTCAACATCGTCAACGGGCTTGGCATGGAAGCCGGCAAGCCGCTGGCGCAGAGCAACCGCATCGCCAAGATCGCCTTTACCGGTTCGACCTCGGTCGGCAAGGAAATCATGCGCTATGCGGCGGATAACGTCACCAACATCACGCTGGAGCTCGGCGGCAAGTCGCCGAACGTCTTCTTTGCCGATGTGATGAACGAGGATGATGCCTTCCTCGACAAGGCGCTAGAAGGCTTTGCCATGTTTGCGCTGAACCAGGGCGAAGTCTGCACATGCCCATCCCGCGCACTGGTGCATGAATCGATCTATGACCGCTTCATGGAAAAAGCCCTGAAGCGGGTGCAGGCGATCAGCCAGGACGATCCGCTGAATGCCTCCACCATGATCGGCGCGCAGGCATCTCAGGAACAGTTCGACAAGATCATGAGCTATCTCGAGATCGGCAAGAAGGAAGGCGCCAAGGTGCTGACGGGCGGCGACAAGAAGTCGCTCTCCGGCAATCTCAAGGACGGCTTCTACATCCAGCCGACGGTGTTTGAAGGCAACAACAAGATGCGGGTCTTCCAGGAGGAAATCTTCGGCCCCGTCGTTTCCGTCACCACCTTCAAGACGGTGGAAGAGGCGATCGAAATCGCCAATGACACGGTCTATGGCCTTGGTGCAGGCGTCTGGAGCCGCGATACCAATCTGGCCTATCGCGCCGGTCGCGGCATCGAAGCCGGTCGCGTATGGACCAACTGCTACCATGCCTATCCGGCAGGTGCTGCTTTCGGTGGCTACAAGCAGTCGGGTATCGGTCGCGAGACCCACAAGATGATGCTCGATCATTACCAGCAGACCAAGAACCTGCTGGTCTCCTACAGCCCGAACAAGCTCGGCTTTTTCTGATACCGCGTGAACCCGGCGCCGGCGGTATTTCCGCCGGTGCCGACCCCGGCCATGGCCGGCATAAGGTCTTTCAAAAGCGTCGATGCTATTTGTAAAGGCGATCCGAGTTGACGTAATAGTGTCATTAATCGGGCGCATATCCTCCTCGATATTGTTGCGTGGATCGATATGCGCCCTTTCTTTTTTGACTTTTTTCATTCCGCTCGCGCCGCCTGTTGGTGCCAATCATGAGCGGTGTTGCCGGACAATTTCACGGCACGGAACGCATCGGCGGGCTGGAAACGGAGCGTTCGCGCTGGGTTGCCATTGCCGTCTTCTCGGTCCTTGGCGTAACCCTGTTTCGCATCATCTGTCTTGCCTTCGACAGGACAGACCTCTTCGTCGATGAAGCGCAATACTGGCTGTGGGGCCGGGAGATGGCCTTCGGGGCCTATTCCAAGCCGCCGCTGATTGGCTGGGTCATTCGCTTGACCACGTGGATTATGGGCGGCGAGGGGACTTTCGACGTCCGTCTGGCGGCGCCCATCCTGCATGCCATGACCGCAGGTGCAATGTTTTATCTGGGGCGGATGATCTACGATGCGCGAATAGGCGCGCTGGCGGCAATCATCTACATCACGCTGCCGGGTGTCTCGCTTTCCAGCCTGTTGATTTCCACCGATACGCCGATGCTGCTTTTCATCGTCGTCTCGCTGATCCTGTGGCGTAAACTCTCTGCCATAAGGACTGAAGGCGGGCCGCTGGCCTTGATGCTGGCGATCGGGCTTGGCTTTGCTGTCGGACTTGGGTTTCTGTCGAAATACGCCATGGCCTTTCTGTTTCCCTTCGTGCCGCTGGCGGCCTATCTGGACAGGGATTGGCGGGTTCGGTGGTCGCATGCTCTGCTCGCGGGAACGGTCGCTATGGTCGTCGTCGCGCCCAATCTTTGGTGGAACTATGCGCATGACTTTGCCACTGCCCGTCACACGGTTTCGATTGCCCACTGGAATGCTGCCGGCCTGAACTTCGGCTCGGCGCTGGGTTTCTTTGGCGCGCAAGCCGGTGTCGTCGGCCCCTTCGTTTTCATCGCCATGCTGATGGCCCTGCGGGACATGAGAACGCCGACAGTGCGGTCTCTCTGCGCACTCAGCATTCCACTTCTCCTGTTGATGACAGCGCAGGCTCTGATCTCACGCGCTTTCGCCAACTGGGCCGTAGGCGCCTATGCAGCAGGTCTCCTGCTTGCAACGCCGTGGCTTGCGGCACGGCCGCGTTGGCTGCGGGCGTCGCTCATTCTCAACACTGTCGTCGCCATCATCCTGCCGCTGCTGACCATCTTCGGTACGGAGTTACGTCTTCCCAATGGTGATCTGGCGTTGAAGCGCTATCTCGGGCGGTCTGCTCTGGTATCGACAGCGATTGCAGATGCGAGAAGGCTTGACGCTCAGGTCCTCGTTGCGTCCGACCGGTCCTTCCTGGCGGAAATGTTTTATCAGTTGAGAGACGACCACCACATTGTGCCACGGGCGTGGAACGAGGGTGCTGAGCCTCCCTCCAGTCATTATGCGCTGCTCTATCCGCTGCAGCCGGGCGAGACGGCGAACGCGCTTCTCCTATCGCGTGCCGACTCGCTTCCCGCTTGCATGAAAGATGAGCCGCCGCAGGCCGAGTGGGCGGCAACCGCCGGCTTCATGGAACGCGCCGCGGTGGGGCTTTGGAAGATTCCAGCCTCCTGCCTCGAGGGGGCGAATTATGGACCATGACATCCTCCATATGCGGCTCACCATCTGGCTGACGATCGCAACGCTTTGCGCCGTCATCGTCTTTGCGGCTTTCCCCTTCCTGGACCTCAGAATTTCCTCCCTGTTCTTCAACGGGCAAGCTGGTGACTGGGTGGGCCGCAGCGCGGACTTCATATTCTGGAGAGATGTGCTACGTCACGGCGGGGAGGTGTTCGCTGTCGTCACATTCCTCATTTTCCTCGGCAACATTCTGATCGGCCGCACGCAACACACCGGCTGGCGCGTCTGGGCGTTCATCTGGGGCAACACGCTCCTCTGCGCCGGGCTGCTGGTCAATGGTATCCTGAAGACGTGGCTTGGCCGCGCCAGGCCTGACGGCGTGATCGAATTCGGCGGGGTCCAGACATTTACGCCGGCGTTTCAGCTGAGCAATCAGTGCTTCAAGAACTGTTCCTTTTCATCCGGCGAGGCGGCGTTGATTGCAAGCGTCGTCCTGCCGGTTTGCGTCTTGCTCTGGCCGCAGCTGTCACGCAGCGGCAAGGTCTTCTGCACGGTGATCGCTGCTGTCCTGATCATCGCAACGGCCGCGATGCGCATGGCTGCGGGACGCCATTTCCTCAGCGACACAACGATGTCGATCCTTTTTGCCGCGCTGACGTCCCTTATCCTCTATCGTGTTCTCGCGATTGGGCAGCATCGGCAAGTCTTCACAGTCCGCCCGGTGGTGACGGACGTGCGCGCCATTCTGAACTACTCCCGAATCTACGCGAGACGGTGGCTGGTTATGCTGGTCAGGAAAGGTGTGAAGACGGTGATCGATCTGCGGGCATGGGCGGCGAAGGCAAAGATGTGGCCCTCGCATCGACATTCAAACGTGGCAGTCGACTAACGCTGCTTCAATCTTTGTTGGCTTGGCGAAATTCTTGTTCTTTGCCAAGAATCCGAAGGACGATGACACTCTCGTCTTCGACGATGAACGCGACGCTGGCGTTTCGCTCAAAGCCGATAATCCGCAGTCCGTCACGAACGTCATCTCTAAGTGTGCCGCGTTCGGGAAACACGGACAGACCACTCAAGAATTTACCGATGCGGTCAAGATATCTGTCAGCAACGCGGGATGAGCCTGACACGTCAACGATATAGTCGTAGATGCTGACAAGATCGTTTTGCGCCTCGGGAGTGAGACGCACCGTATAACGTTTCGCTCAACCGCGACCTTCGCGCTTCGCGATGCGGAATCGGACGTTTGCTAAGCCTTCCTCGAGTGTAACCGTGCGTGTCGGATCTGATTTGTGAGCATCGTATGCCTCCACGACTTCATCCCGAAGCCAACGGTCCACTGCCGCGTCTCGCGCGGCGAGCGTTCTCAAGCCATCGCGGATCACTTCGCTTTCGCTCGCATACTCACCAGACGCTACCTTGGCTTTGACCATTTCCGCCATGTCCAATGGTAGGGTAATGCTGAGGGACTGTGTTGTGCGCATGGTCATCACCTTCATATCGCCATCGGAGAATACACCAAGATAGGATTGAGTCCTACTCGTTTCCAACGGCGGATGTAGAAGGCGAAGGAGCAGCTAGATCAATCGAAGAGACCCGAAACCGACTGTTCCATCGCCGTGCGGTTGATCGCTTCGCCCAGCAGAGTGGCGGTGGTGATCACGCGGATGTTGTGGGCGGACTGGACGCCGGTGGTCGGCTGGATGCTGTCGGTGATGACGAGTTCGCGCAGCTTGGAGGATGCCACGCGGGCGACGGCGCCGCCGGAGAGAACGCCGTGGGTGATGTAGGCGGTGACGCTGGTTGCGCCGTTTTTCAGCAGCGCTTCGGCGGCGTTGCAGAGCGTACCGCCGGAATCGACGATGTCGTCGATCAGAATGCAGTCTTTGCCGGAGACGTCACCGATGACGTTCATGACTTCCGACTCGCCTGGGCGATCGCGACGCTTGTCGACGATCGCGAGCAGACAGTCGAGACGCTTGGCAAGCGCGCGGGCGCGAACAACACCGCCGACGTCCGGCGAAACGACCATGACGTTATTGGTGTCGTAGTGTTCCTTGACGTCGCGGGCCAGAATTGGCGCGGCGAAAAGGTTGTCCGTCGGGATATCGAAGAAGCCCTGGATCTGGCCGGCGTGAAGATCGAGCGTCAGGACGCGATCGGCGCCGGCTTCGGTGATGAGATTGGCAACGAGTTTTGCCGAGATCGGTGTTCTTGGACCAGCCTTGCGGTCCTGGCGGGCGTAGCCGAAATAGGGGAGAACGGCTGTAATGCGCTTTGCCGAAGAGCGACGCATCGCGTCGATCATGATCAGCAGTTCCATCAGGTGGTCGTTGGCGGGAAAGGATGTGGACTGGACGAGGAAAACGTCCTCGCCGCGTACATTTTCACCGATTTCTACAAAGATTTCCTGGTCCGCAAACCGTTTTACTGTGGCATTTCCCAGGGGAACATTGAGATACTTGCAGATCGCTTCGGCCAGATGCCGGTTCGAATTGCCTGCGAAAACCTTCATGGGTGCCGCCTGTTTTCCATGCCATCGCTTGAGCCCGGGATTTTTAAAGTCTGTCCGCGGCCACTGCGTCGTTCAACGGGAAGGAATACCCGGCCCAGAAGGGCGCCGGACATGCCGTTTTGCCATGGGCGCCTTAATAGCGCTGTTGCCTGTGAATGCAATAGCCGGAACCGCGTTACCCATGATTTTCGTGAAAACTTTGTGACTCGGCTGTTTTCAATGTCGCTTCAATCGATTGGATCGGCGCAAGCGCTTTCGACCGAATGACTTATCCACGCCCGCTCTGCCGCCATGCCTGGTAATCATCCAGCGTCTTGGCTGCGATCTTCTGCATCACGCCATCGGTGACGGCCGACCATGGGTCGCTTCCGCGCGAGGCCACTGATTCCTGTCCCTGGAGGCGATGAAGCCGCGCGCCATTGGCATCGAGAATATCCCAGACATAGACGATCGTAACCTTGCTGCCATCTTCGAAGGCGGACAGGTATCCCTTCAGGATGTTGTTGGCCGAGGTATCGGCGGAAGGCAGGATCGTCAGGCCCTTGGCGCGGGCTTCGGCCCCCAGTTGCCTGGAGAGCGGCGTGACGGCCTGGACCGGCGCGCCGATGATCGGCAGGAAGCGAATGCTGGCGCCACCCGACGGCGCAAGCGCTGCGGTCTGCTGCTGCGGTTGGGACGGTGGCTGCTGAGCCTGCCGGCTGACGGGCTGCCCATACTGAACGCCGCTCGTCATCGCCTGGGCCTGCGCCTGAAGCGTGTTCTGTGGCGCATAGGCCGGCACTTGCGAAGCGACGCCAGAGCCGGAGCGATCAGCGGCTGCCGCCATCTGGTCGAGATCGCCCTGATTGACGGGGGTCGATGGCGTCTGGTTGTGCCCGACATTGACTTGCGGGGTAAGCGCATCGCTGGTGTTGCATGCAGAAAGAGCCATCACGAGGCCGGGAACTGCAAGGACCGCACCGAGCCTCTTCATGCCTTGTATCTCTTCATCATTGGCTCCGTCCTCCCCAGGATTGCTGTGATTTAAGGGTGGTTTGGCTTCGGAGTCAAATCAGGCGGTCAGCATATCGAGGCTGTGACGGGACAGCGATTGTGGGGCGCCCTCGGTCGTCACATAGGTCTGACCCAGCGTCATGGCGATGCCGGCATCGCTATCCATGATGATCATATGCACGAAGAGTGTCATGTTCGGCAGGATTTCCTGGGTGTTGCCGGCATAGAACATCTGATGCTCCATCCAGGAGGGGGAGAAGCGCGCACCAAGCGAGTAGCCGCAGGCGTTGAGGCGGTGGCGGGTCAAGCCGCGCTCATCCATGATCTTGGCGTGCACGTCGAACACATCGCCGAAGGTGTAGCCGGGACGAAGGACCTCTTCGATGGCACGGATGTTTTCCGCACAGGCGTTGTAGAGTTCCTTGTGGCGAAACTCCGGTTCGCCGATGACGACGGTGCGCATCATAGCCGCGTGGTAATGGGCGCTCGCACCTGCCCATTCGAGCGTGATCTGGTCCTTGGCATCGAGCTTGCGGCGGCCGGCCTTGTAGCGGCACAGAAGCGCATCAGGGCCTGAGCCGATGATGAATTCGTTGGCGGGATAATCGCCGCCGCCGGAAAAGACCGCCCCCTGCATGGCGGCCAGAATGTCGGCTTCATCCGCGCCTGGCTTGATCAGGGCGATGGCCGCATCGAGCGCGTCATCGGCAAGCTCTCCGGCGCGTTTGGCATAGGCAATTTCGGCTGGGCTTTTTACCAGGCGAAGCGTGCTGACGAGGTAGGAGGCATCGACGATCTGGCAGAAGCTTGCCAACTGATTGTCCAGCAGGCGCGCCACGCGCCCGGTCATGCCATGCGTATCGAACTCGATGCCGACGCGGCAACCGAGCAGATCCATTTCGCTCATCAGGTTCTTGAGATCAAGCGTCGGATCGGCGTTGAGGCGATCCACCCAGATGACGATGTTCTCGATATTCGACGTATGACGGGCCTGACGCAGATCTGCGGAGCGCGTCAAAAGCGACACCGAGCCATCGGCCTTGACGATCAGCGTCTGAAAGAAGCAATAGCCGAAGGTGTCGTAGCCGGTCAGCCAGTACATGCTCTCCTGGGCAAAGAGCAGCACCGCATCCAGCTTTTCCTCTGCCATCTTCTCGATCAGGCGGGCACGACGGGCCTCGAATTCGGCGGGTTCGAAGTGTAGAGCCATCTTACGTCTCCAAAATTGCTATTGCTGAGATCTGCCGCCCGTAATCCGGTTCGGACAGATGCGTGGTCCTGCGGAAGGAAAAGAAACGCTTGTCATCCGGATAGGTGCAGAGATTGAGATTTTCGGCCCGGATGCCTGCTTTGGCGAGGCGATCCATGGTCAGTTGCTTGAGGTCGAAATAGGCATGGCCCTCATTTTTCGAAGGGGCGAAGTAGTGTTCGTAGGTGGGGTCGAGCCGCTTGAGGTCTTCGATACGCTCCGGTCCCACCTCGTAATTCTCCTGCGCGATGGAGGGGCCGAGTGCGGCAACGATGTTTTCGCGGCGTGCGCCAAGCGCGACCATGCTGTCGATGGTGTTTTCCAGAACGCCATGGACCGCGCCCTTCCACCCCGCATGGGCCGCACCGACGACACCGGACTGGCTGTCGGCAAAAAGGATCGGCCCGCAATCGGCGCTCAACACGCCAATGATGACGCCGGGCGTCGCCGTCACCATGGCGTCGGCCTTGGGCCTGTCGCCATCATAGGCTTCATCGATCACGACCACGTTGGGGGAGTGGATCTGGTGGACGGTTGCAAGCCGCTCTTCTGGAAGACCGAACCATTTGGCGACGCGGCTGCGATTTTCCAGTACGGACTGACGCTCGTCTTGCGAGCCGAGACCGACATTCAGACCGCGATAGATGCCCTTCGAAACGCCGCCTTCACGGGTGAAGAAACCATGGCGTATGCCGTTTTCAGATGCCGCCTCAAGCAATGTGCTCTGAACGGGAAGCGGCAGCGTGTCGTCCTGCATGGGGTGTTCAATCCTTTGCGGTGTCGCCGATTTTTCAGTGATGATTCTGAGCGAGTGTTTCCGATGGGCGCATCTCAAAAAGATGCCGTGCGGCAGATGTGCTCTGCTTCGAATTGACCCAATGTTGGCCCAAGCGGACGGCCCGTGTCAATCTCCTCTCAGGCGTCCGGCACGTTTCCACTCGTCAGCGGGCTCAATCCAGCGCGCGAAATGGCAGCAAATGAAGGGCGGGGCTGGAGACTGCAAGCACCTTGAAAAGCTCGCCCATCTTGCCTGCACCTTCGCCTGCGAGACGGTTGATGGCTTCGGCAATCGCGAGCGTCTGATCCGGCGTCGCGGTGGCCGCCAAAGCCTGTCCGCGTTCCTTGAGTCCCAAGCCGTAGAGGAAATCGCCCTGGTGCAGGCAACCGTTGACGTGAACGCCATTTGCCGTTGCCGTCTTCACCAGGCTTTCGAAATCCACATGGCTGGTCAGATCGGCCTCGCCTGGATGGGCGAGCACGGGATCATATTCATGCATTCTGAGTGCCTGCATGGTGTCGCCATAACCGGAGACCATATGGCCGTAGTCGATGATCAGCGCGGTGCCGCTATTGGCTTGCAGCCTCTCACAGAGTGCGGCCATGACGGCCTCGCGCGCAGGCGAATATTCGAAGATCGTGCCGAGCGCCTGACGCTCAGGCTGTGGAGGAAGAAGGTCCGGATCAATGCCTGCGGCGCCTGCGGTGAAGATCAGTTCGTCATCCTCATCAAGGTTGACGACCCGTTCCCTGAAGCCCTGGGGCGTCTTGACGAACTGGCGGATGGGAATGGCATCGAAGAGCTCGTTGGCGGCAATCAGCAGGAAGCCCGCCGGCACGTCGTCGAAGCTTTCGTGCCAGCTGATCTTGCCCTCATGCGCGGCGAGCGTCTTCTGCTGCGTCTCGGTCAGCAGCGGGCTCGTTTCGATGAGATGCACGCTCATGGCGTCATAAAGGGGGGAGGCGATCCGCTGGATGACCCGCAGCATATCCGCCGTCATCGTCCCACGGCCAGGGCCGATCTCGACAAGCCGGACATTGGCGGGCAGGCCATGACGCTGCCAGGCATGGATCATGAAGACGCCGAGCATTTCACCGAAAAGCTGGCTGACTTCCGGTGCAGTGACGAAGTCGCCCGTCCGGCCAAAGGGCTGGCGTGTCTTGTAATAGCCATGCTCGGGATCTGCCAGGCACAGCGAAAAATAATCGGTGACGCTTAAGGGGCCGTTGAGCCGAATAAGAGACTTGATGCGACGGGCAAGGGGCGTTGGCATGTCACTTATCCGTTCTGGCGGGCACGGGCAGCAAAGCGTGCCCGCAGGATTGCCCAGACGCCGAGCGCGAACATGGGCGCGGAGAGAACCATTCCCATGGTCAGCCAGTTCCCTGCCAGATAGCCAATCTGCGCATCGGGTTCGCGGAAGAACTCCACGAAAATACGCGACAGCGCATATCCGGCAACGAAGGTGCCCGTCACGGTGCCGGGTGTCTTCAGTGCCTTGAAGGCCCAGATCAGTACGGAGAGAATGATCAGCAGCACGATGCCTTCCAGCCCGGCTTCGTAAAGCTGGCTTGGATGGCGGGCGAAGGGTCCGCCGGTCGGGAAGACGACGGCCCATGGAACATCCGTCAGACGACCCCACAATTCGCCATTGATGAAGTTGGCAATGCGGCCAAAGAACAGGCCGACGGGTGCAACAGCCGCGATGATGTCGAACATGCTCCAGACGGGAATGGCGTTGCGACGGGCAAAGAGGATCATCGCGATCGTGGTACCCAGGAGGCCACCATGGAAGGACATGCCGCCATTCCAGATTTCGAAGGCGCGAACGGGGTTCGCCATGACCGCAGGCAGATCATAGAAAAGCACGTAGCCGATACGCCCGCCCAGCACGATGCCGGCTGCAGCCCAGATGATGAAGTCATCCAGATGGACCGGTGTCACCGGCGATTTGTCGCCCGGCCACAGCCTGTCCGTCATGCTCAGTTTACGCGCGTAATACCAGCCAAGAAGGATGCCGACGACATAAGCGATGCCGTACCAATGAATCGAGATCGGGCCGATGGAAAAGGCGATCGGATCGATATTGGGAAACGGCATGATCGAAAGCGAGGCAAGCGGTGAAAACAAGTCGCGTATTCCATTCTCTTGTTGTTGTCGAAAACACCGGGTTTTCGCACGGCAGGCAGTATTGGCACGATCTTTCCCGCCGGGCGAAAATGGCGGGTGAAAAGGGAGCGGTCAAGGCGATTCTTTGGCGCTTTCACGACTGTCACAAGTAAGGTTACTGCCCGTCATAATCCCGTTTTTGCTTGCAACGCGCCGAGGGAGTGCCTACCTGAAATGCATGAGCCGGATAGAGCAATATGTTTCTCCGGATGAAGACGAGGACACCGCGCCATGAGCACAACCGGAACGAACCGCATTTTCGATGAATTCGCGAAGCTGATGACTGATGCCGCAGGGGCGGCGCAGGGTGTACGCAAGGAAGTGGAACAGGCTTTTCACGCGCAGGCCGATCGCTGGCTGAACAGTCTCGACGTGGTCAAGCGCGAGGAGTTCGATGCCGTGCGCGAAATGGCGATCAAGGCGCGCGATGAGAATGACGCTCTGCGTGCCAGGATCGAAGCGCTTGAGGCAAAGCTTTCCGGAAACGCTTCCTAAGCCAAATCCGATCTTTGATTTCGGACTTCTGTCAGACAGGCCGTGCCCTCAAAAGGGGCGCGGCCTTTTCAATTCGCGTGCTACCAACCCCCAACCTACGCGAGTGCGGATTCGTACCCAAAGAGCAAGCATTTTCATCAGCATTTTTTTTCACTCTGTGGACACATCCAAAAAGCGCAATCGGCAGAGTCGGTTATGACTCCCAACTGATCCGACGCGCCAAGAGATATCCACGGTTCTCCCCGGAAAATGGGACGACGGGGGGTGGCGCTCGGACTCGCTCGTTATAGACTGATTTTAAATGATGATTCGAAACGAACTCGGTAAGCTCCAGACAGGTTCACTGCGTTAATCTGGCGGCGTCGGGCAATCGTCCTAAATTGATGTACCGGCATTTGTATGTGCGTTTTTGTGCTTTCGTGTGCGAAACAGAACATTCATCTCCGGCTGAAAAGGTGCCGTATGAGCCTAATAGAATTCGAAGTTGAACGTCTCTCCAACCCGGTCGATATGATCGAGTTCGTGGCGGCCGCCAACGATTGGTCTTTCGAGCGCTCGGGCGAGGACGAAATTGCCATGACGGTGGAAGGCCGATGGGCCGACTATCATATTTCGTTTTCCTGGATGGAACAGTTCGAAGCGCTGCATCTCGCCTGCGCCTTCGACATCCGGGTGCCCGACCATCGCGTCAATGAAGTGATCAGGCTTCTCTCGCATGTCAACGGCCAGACGCTCATGGGGCATTTCGACCTGTGGCGCCAGGAAGATGTCATCATCTTCCGTCAGTCTTTGCTTCTGGCAGGCGGTGCCGAGCCGACAAACCAGCAGGTCGAGGTTCTGTTGTCCAGTGCGCTTGAAGCCTGCGAGCAATATTACCAGGCCTTCCAGTTCGTCGTCTGGTCGGGAATGGATGCCAAGGCTGCGATGGATGCAGCCCTGTTCGAGACAGTGGGCGAGGCCTGATACGCGTGCTGTCCTTCGGTTCCAACCCTATCGTTCTCGTCGGCGCCGGCAATATGGGCGGCGCCATGCTTTCTGGCTGGCTGAAGAAGGGCGTTTCCGGCTCTTCGGTGATCGTCATCGATCCTCGCCCTTCCGATGCCATGTCCTCGACACTCAGCAAGGCTGGCGCTCGCCACTGCGAGAGCGCACCGGATGGCGTAACGGCCAGCATTCTGTTTCTTGCCGTCAAGCCGCAATTGATGGATGCGGTGCTGCCGGGCCTGAAAGGTCTGGTCGGTGAAGAGACGGTCATCGTTTCGATCGCCGCAGGCAAGACACTGTCGTCCATCGAGAGCCATCTCGGTGAGGCGGCGACCGTGCGTGCCATGCCCAACACACCCGCCATGGTGGGGCGCGGCGTGACCGGTGCTTATGCCAATGAGCGCGTTTCTGCCGACCAGCGTCAGCTGGTGGAAGAGCTTCTGAAAGTCAGCGGCCCGGTGGAATGGGTTGCGACTGAAGGGGATATCGACGCCGTCACTGCCGTTTCCGGCAGTGGCCCCGCTTATGTTTTCTATCTCGTGGAATGCATGGCAGAGGCAGGTCGCAAAGCCGGCCTGCAGGCGGACCTTGCCATGCGTCTCGCGCGAGAAACCGTCGCGGGGGCTGGTGAGCTTCTTTACCAGTCCTCCGACGATGCATCCAGGCTGCGCCAGAATGTGACGTCTCCCGGCGGCACGACGGCAGCCGCGCTTTCGGTGCTGATGGCCGAAGACGGCATGCAGCCCTTGTTCGACAGGGCGATTGCCGCAGCCAAGACGCGGGCAGAAGAACTGGCGAACTAAAGCATGTCGCGCAAAAGTGGTCACCGGTTTTGCGATAACGACATGCGACAAAACAAGGACTTAAAGCGTAAGGAGCGAATCTGAAAGATCGCGACACGCTTTAAAAGAGGGACACGTATGAGCGCTGAGATCACCTATGCGGATTTCGAAAAGGTCGATATTCGTGTCGGCACCATTGTCGAAGCCGAAGCCTTTCCCGAAGCGCGCAAACCGGCCTTCAAGCTGAAGATCGATTTCGGTCCCGAGATCGGGATCAAGAAGTCGTCCGCCCAGATCACCGTTCACTACACGCTGGACAATCTCATCGGTCGACAGGTGCTTGCCGTCGTCAACTTCCCACCACGACAGATCGGGCCGTTTCGTTCGGAAGTTCTCACCCTCGGTTTTGCTGATGCCAATGGCGATATCGTGCTCGCTGCCGTCGAGCGCGATGTGCCGAACGGTGAGAAGATGTGCTGAGCCCGCATCGCCGCTAAGATCATTCTGACACGGTCAGGCTGGAATTTTCACGATCACCCGTAGCCCACCCAGCGGGCTATCATCCAGCGTCACGTCGCCGCCATGGCTTCTGGCGATATCTCTCACGATCGAAAGACCAAGCCCGGTGCCGGATGCATTGAGGTTTCGCGCTTCATCCAGCCGGAAGAAGGGCTTGAAAACATCCTCTCGGGATTCCGGCGGAATGCCCGGACCGTCATCATCGAAAACCAGGCTGACCGATCGGGGTGCGCGCCGCAGCTCAATGGACAGCGTCTGCGCGTAACGTTGGGCATTGGCGGACAGATTACCGATCAGCCGCGAAAAGGCGTTGGGGCGAACGGAAAGATGTGAGACGCCGTTGAGTTGAAACGTCATCGTCTTGCCGACCATGTGGAAATCGCTCTGCAGTTTCTGCAGCAATGGCTCCACTTCCAGTGTGCCGACATCCTCTTCCGCATCATCGCGGGCGAAGGCGAGATAGGCTTCCAGCATCGACTGCATGTCATCGACATCCTTGTCGAGGCCTTCCAGATCCGGATTGTCGCTCGCAAGTGCGAGTTGAAGCTTGAAGCGGGTGAGGATGGTGCGCAGATCGTGGCTCACACCGTTCAGCATTGCGGTGCGCTGCTCCATCTGCCGCTCAATGCGTTCTCGCATCAGAATGAAGGCGAGGCCCGCGCGTCTGACCTCATCGGCACCCTTGGGCGAATAGGCGGTTATTTTCTGGCCGCGGCCGAAGCTTTCGGCGGCTTTGGCCAGCGCCAGGATCGGTCGGATCTGGCCGCGCAGGAAGAGGATGGAAATGCCCAGCAGAACGAGCGATGCGCCGACCATCCACACAAGGAAGATATGGGTGTTGGATGCATAGGTCTGGTTGCGGCGCGTGAAGATGCGCAACGTCTTATCGTTCAACTGGATGCGGATTTCGACGAGCGATCCATTGCCATAGGTATCGATCCAGAAGGGCCTGCCGATCTGGGCTTTGATCTGATCGGCCAGGATGGAATCGAGGATGGAAAAGAAGGGTTGAGGCCGAGCAGGCGGCAGTTCCGTCTTCGGCTCGATATAGACGCTGAGATCCAGCTTCTCGCGAGCAATATTGATGACGCGCTGATAGTCGTCCTTTTCAGGATCCGTCTCGATCAGTTCGATGATGGCGGCAATGTCGCGCGTAACGGCAGCAGAGAGACGCTCCGTCACCAATTGCCAGTGTCTTTCCATGAAGACAGCCGCGACGACCGCCTGCAACAGAACCATGGGCAGAATGATGATCAGCAGCGAGCGGGTATAGAGCCCGGTGGGCAGCCAGTGCCGCAGCCACCGCACGAAGAAGCGCCACCCTCGTGCCGGGGCGCTGTTTCGGGCGAAACTCATGAAATCGAGGCTTGCCATAGATCACCTGTCCATCCGGCTCTTTTCCGGACGCGCCAGAAGGGTGTGGTTCAATCCACGCTCAGACGGTAGCCGATGCCGCGCACCGTCTGCAAATAGACCGGGTTGGCCGGATCGTCCTCGATCTTGCGCCGAAGGCGATTGATCTGCACGTCGATGGTGCGCTCCCCGACATCCGCGTCCGCATCCACCAGTTCGTGTCTGGGAATGGTATCGCCGGCGCGCAGCGCAAAGAGCATCATGATATCCAGTTCGCGGTCCGTCAGTCGGATCATCTCTGCACCGCGTCGAAGCTCCTTCTTGTGGAGGGAGAAGTTGAACGGCCCGAAGATGATCTGGTCGATTTTTGGCGTGTCCGGCGAGGTGTTGCGTCGCAGGATATTGTTGATGCGCAGCACGAGTTCGCGCGGATCGAAAGGCTTGGCGAGATAGTCGTCGGCGCCCGCCTCAAGGCCGGCAATCCGCGAATCCGCCTCGGAGCGAGCAGTCAGAAGAATGACCGGCACGGTCTTGTTTTCGTTGAGGGATTTCGTCAGCGACAGGCCATTTTCACCCGGCATCATCACGTCGAGGATGAGGAGATCGAACTGGATGCCCTGCATCTTGCGGCGCGCTTCGGCGGCGTCTGCCGCAGCGGTTATGCGGTAGCCCTTATCGCTCAAGAAACGCTGGAGAAGATCGCGGATACGGGCGTCGTCATCGACGATGAGAAGATGGGGGGCGTCGTCATCCGCCGGCTGTTTTGGTGTGGCTGTGGCCATCGTCATTCTGCTCCCGTCGGTTCGTCGTCGCGCATTCTGGCGAGAAATTCAAGAACGCAGGTCCTTGCTTCCGTCGACATGCCCTCCAAAGCCCGCGCGATGCGGCGCGATTGCGGATCGCTCAAGGCAAGCGCCAGTTCACGGCCGGTCAATGTTGGGTAGAGCCTGCGCTGGCGACGGTCTTCGGGTCCCGCCATCTGGCGGATATAGCCGTCGTCGATCAACTGCTTGAGGACCCGTGCGAGGCTCTGCTTGGTGATCTGCAGCGTATCGAGAAGATCGGCGACCGTCATGCCGGGGTTGCGGCAGACGAAATAGACCACACGGTGGTGGGCGCGCCCATAGCCGAGCTTCTCCAGAATGGCGTCAGGATCGGAGACAAAGTCCCGGTAGGCGAAGAAGAAGGCCTCAATCGTGTCGAAGTCGATCTTTGCATCATCGACATGGGGCAGGGCCGGAGCCTGTTTGACGGCAGCCTTTTTCAACGATTGGGCAGGCACTGTTCTTCCTTCACATTACCGAATGTGGACCATCATTATCACGAGATTGGCCCAAATGGTGTCCGACCCGGGCGTCTCTCGATCATTTTCTGTTGCGTTCGATAATATGCCGCAGGTTGAACATCAATGCCGAAGCTCGGCCAAGGCATAGGCAATTGCATGCAAGCAAAAGAGCGCGGACGGGCCGCGCTCTTCGCTACTCATATACGGTGGTACTCTACGCGACTTTACTCGTACACATACACCACGCGGCGCGTGCTTGGTTCAACCAGAACGCGGCGATCGTTGACGCGGACGTAGCTGTACTCGTAGTCAGGAATGGCGACGAGTTCCGCGCTGGCAGGAACGGTCGTGCCGATGGCGACATCGCCCTCGACGCGCACGACGTTGCCCGGATGCTGATCGATATAGGTGATGACCTGCTCCGGCGGGTTTACCTCACCGACGCGACCGAGGTTCGGATCGCCTGGGTTCGGCTCTTCCTGCTGCACGCTGGCCGTCTTCTCGTAGGTCACGACCGGAACTTCGATGTCGGCGCGACGCTCGTGCAGAATGACCGGCGAGCCTTCATACATGACATTCAGGTAATCGGCATTGGCCCAGCCGCGAACGCCGTTGACTTCAATACGGCACCAGGCGCTGCCTTCGAGGCATCCGTCAAGAACCGCATTGCTGCCGCGCGTGGCAAGGCCCACTTCCGGGTAATCTTCGCCCGGGCCGGATCGCACGGAAATGTCAGATGCCGTGGTCGCAACCATGGCTGCATTGGCATAACCGGCGATCAAAGCGAAAGCGCCGCCAGCAATCATCAGTTTCAGCTTCTTGTCCATCTGTCTCTCTCCTTTGAAGACTGGGGCAAGAACGCAGCTTTTGCTTTTCCGTTCCCGGAATCGTGAACACTATGTTTGAAAAAGCACTATGCAGTCTGTTGTAAGGCGCTGATTTACTTACTCCTTTAACATTGTCGACAATGCTTTCCAAGCTTTGCTTTTTTTCACATTTCATTGTGCTGTTGCGCATGGGAGTCTATAGGGAGGGCGGTTTTTTGAAAGCAGGAGGTCATCATGGGAAAATTGCAGGCAGGGATCATTCCGGTCACGCCATTCGAGCAGAACTGCACCATTCTTTTCGATGAAGACACGAAGGAGGGCGTCGTCGTCGATCCGGGCGGAGATGTGGATGTCATCGTTCAGACCGTTGCCGAAAACGGCATCACGCTGAAGGAAATCTGGCTGACCCACGGTCATCTGGATCACGCGGGTGGCGCAAAGGAATTAAAGGAACGTCTGTCGCTGACGATCACCGGCCCGCATGAGGACGATCGTCCGCTGCTCGAGCGGATTGAAACCCAGGCACAGAAATATGGGATCACTGGTCTACAGAACGTGCTTCCCGATCGCTGGCTGAAGGATGGGGATGTGGTGTCTTTCGGCGACCACAGTTTCGAAGTCTATCATTGCCCAGGCCATGCGCCCGGCCACGTCATCTACTATAATCGCGCGCAGAGCTTCGCCCATGTCGGCGACGTGCTGTTTAATGGTTCCGTCGGTCGTACGGACCTGCCCGGCGGAAACCACGAGCAGTTGCTCGCCTCCATCCGCGACAAGGTGCTGCCTCTTGGCGACAATGTGGGGTTCATCTGCGGCCATGGTCCGGGCGGGCGTTTCGGTGAAGAGCGGCGCTCGAACCCTTACCTGCAAAATCTCGGGCCGATCGGGGCTGCGCCTGCGGCTCCACACGCGACTGGGAAAAGCGCAAACTGAAGAGAGGCGAGGGCACCGCTTCTCGATCAGATCCATAAAAAAACCCGGCATTCCTGCCGGGCTTCAACTAGAAGAGAAAGTCGTTGTGGCTCAGCCAGCAATCTGAAGATTGACGGCCTTGGGGCCCTTGCCGCGACGATCCGGTTCCGTGTCGAAGCTCACTTTCTGGTTTTCTGAAAGACCGGACAGGCCGGAAGCCTGTACAGCAGAGATGTGAACAAAGATATCAGCGCCACCATTGTCTGGCTTGATGAAGCCGAAGCCCTTGTCGGTATTGAAGAATTTAACGGTGCCAGTCTCGGCCATGCATCAGGTCCTTTTCGCTCTGCCCGTGTTCAGCTCCAGGCAGCATTACAGTTTTGCCCGCTAGGGCGTACGGCAGGCAGTTCTTGATGTTTGAGAGATTGAACCATCGCCGTGGAAGTCTTGACGTTCTGATCAACGTTTTGTTGTTCCCACCGCTCGAAGTATTGTCTCCGATGCATCTATTTCTAGGTCTTCCCACGCTCGCAAATTGCCCGAACGGCGACAGAGTGATGTGTTTATTTAAAATTGGCAAGCAAAAGTTTTTAGGCGCCAACCACGGTCAATCGGGGGCGTTTTGACGCGTATAACGCGTGGCGCGGAATTTTTTCCCGTCAGGGCGTGGTTAAGAAAACAAAACCATCGTTAGCATTGGAATTTCCGGCAATTTTCGCTCACAGTGATGAAGACTTCATCAACACATGGCTGAGTTCAGGCCATTTCGCCAAGTTTTCGTTGGCGTCTTTTCGTAAGTTCCGGCACCAATTCCACCAGCAAAATGGCGGCAAAGATGATGGCGCAGCCAATGTAACCCGCCGTCGGGATGATCTCTCCCAGAAACAGGGATGCAAAGAGGGCACCGAACAGAGCCTCGGAGGACAGGAAGATCGCCGCTTGTGGCGCGGTGGTATAGCGCTGGCCGATGACCTGGAGAACGAAGGCAAGACCGGACGAGACGAGCCCCACATAGAGGATCTCGCGGATCGAAGCGGCGATCGCCTGTGTATTGATCGGCTCGAAGCCAGCGCCGATGATCATGCTGAGAATGGCGCAGACGGAAAACTGGGCGCAGGAAAGGGCAAGCGGTCGATTGCTGGCCATGACCGCACGCCCGGCAAGTGTGATCTGCACAGCCCAGAAGAAGGCGCAGGTGATGCTGAGGAAATCCCCTGTCGTCAGACCGCTGAAGGCGCCGCCCGAGAGGAGGAAGATGCCGATCAGCATCATCGTGGCGCCCGGCCAGACGACCCAGTGCGGATAACGCCGATAGATCAGAACGGCGATGACCGGCACGAAGATGACGTAGAGCGCCGTCAGAAAACTGGAATTGGTGACGGAGGTGGTCAGCAATCCCACCTGCTGGGTGGTTGCACCCATGAACAGTGCCAATCCCACCAAGCCGAAGGCGCGGTATTCCGCCTTGCTGGGTTTTGAGCCCATACGGCGCGTTTCCATGAGCGCGAAAGGCAGGACCGCAAGGGCCGCTACGGCGAAGCGCAAGCCGACGAACCAGAACGGACCGATGGATTCCATGGCCGTGGACTGGGCGACGAAACCGCCGCCCCAGATCGCGGCAGCAAGAAGCAGTACGAGGTTTGCCTGAATGCGCGTCATTCTTCACCATCAGAAGCAACTGTCCGTTGCTTCATCGTCTTGTCGAAAAGGCGATCCGTTACCCCTCAGGCCCGACAAGCAGAGGTGCTCGGTAAAACCGGCGGTGTTGCATGGAGCAGCAGATCTTGACCCTGAAGATGGCGGAGATATCGCTACGTATCGTAGCAGGTGCCTCGGACAGCCATTTCATCGGTGCTCTATCAGCAAGGGCGGGGTTCGGCAAGGCACGGGCAGGCGCGGTCAGTCACGGTCGCGGCGCAGACGGCTTTCGCGAATGCTGCTGAGCGTCAAGAGCACGCCGCCGACCGCCATGGTGCCAAAGCCGAGCACCACGAGGCCGGTGACGAAGATGCGATCCGATGCCTTTGAAATTGGTGCGCTGGCAATGGCCGATGTCGTCATGGGATCGACCGCTTCCGAAGCGTCGGAAGAGGTCGCAAGACCCGCTGCCATGGTGAGGATGACCATGATGGCCGCAAGCGCCATCCAAAGAGAGAACAGCATCTTTTGTATCTTCAGCCGATCTGCCAAATTCCGGTCATTCGTAAGCATCGCCGTGGTCCTTGTCTCTTCTGCCCGCGTGTCAAAAAGAGGCTTGGAAGTGGACCCCTTGGAGACCGAATTTCGTCAGTCCGGCGTATTTATTGTGGCGAAAAAAAGACACCAGTTAACGGGAGGTTAAGGCTGGTAAATCTGCCGATTTTTTTGGCGTCTGCCCGTTTGTGGCGTCATGACCGGGCTCGCGTCGACACGATATCTTTCAGGCATGGACGCGGTTTCATGTGGGCGGGGCCAATCGCCCATTCTGCAACAAAGTAAATACGACTCATCTTATCTTTTGATGGGTTTTGACCTTGAAAGACTTTCGGTCTTTCGACATACCACTTGCCGCAGAGGGCGGCGTTCCGCCTGCAACTTCTGTCGATGTCAACTTCAATAGGACCGATAAAAATGGCCTTCCTTGCCGACATTCTCTCCCGCGTAAAGCCATCCGCCACCATCGCCGTTTCGCAGAAAGCTCGCGAACTTCAGGCACAGGGTCGCGATGTGATTGGCCTTGGCGCCGGCGAGCCGGATTTCGATACGCCCGACAATATCAAGGAAGCAGCCATTGCCGCTATCAAAGCGGGCAAGACGAAATACACGCCTGTCTCCGGTATTCCGGAACTGCGCAAGGCGATTGCCGAGAAGTTCAAGCGCGAGAACGGTCTGGACTACAAGCCCGAGCAGACGATTGTCGGCACCGGTGGAAAGCAGATTCTTTTCAACGCCTTCATGGCAACCCTTAACCCGGGCGACGAAGTCGTTATTCCAGCACCTTACTGGGTGAGTTATCCGGAAATGGTGGCGATCTGCGGCGGTACGCCGGTTTTCGTCAACACCACGCTGGAAGACAACTTCAAACTGAAGCCGGAAGCACTTGAAAAGGCGATCACGCCGAAGACCAAGTGGTTCATCTTCAACTCGCCATCCAACCCGTCGGGCGCGGCCTACAGCCACGATGAGCTGAAGGCGTTGACCGACGTTCTCGTCAAGCATCCACATGTCTGGATCCTGACCGACGACATGTATGAGCACCTGACCTATGGCGACTTCAAGTTCGTGACGCCGGTGGAAGTGGAGCCTTCGCTCTATGACCGCACGCTGACGATGAACGGCGTTTCCAAGGCCTATGCCATGACCGGATGGCGTATCGGCTATGCAGCTGGTCCGCTGCAACTGATCAAGGCGATGGACATGATCCAGGGTCAGCAGACCTCGGGTGCCACGTCGATTGCCCAGTGGGCAGCCGTCGAGGCTCTGAACGGTAGCCAGGACTTCATTCCGGCCAACAAGAAGATCTTCGAAGGCCGTCGTGACCTCGTCGTCTCCATGCTGAACCAGGCCAAGGGCATCAATTGCCCGGTTCCAGAAGGCGCGTTCTACGTCTACCCATCCTGTGCCGGCCTGATCGGCAAGACGGCACCGTCCGGCAAGGTGATCGAGACCGACGAAGATTTCGTCACCGAGCTTCTTGAAACGGAAGGTGTCGCGGTCGTTCACGGCTCCGCCTTCGGTCTCGGTCCGAACTTCCGCATTTCCTACGCGACGTCGGAGAAGCTTCTGGAAGAGGCCTGCAACCGCATTCAGCGTTTCTGCGCCAATTGCCGCTAAGCCTTGAAGTGAACTCTGAAAAGAAACCCGGCAGCGATGCCGGGTTTTTTATTGCTCGATGAGCTGGTCGATGTCGTCCCAGGCATAGACGATATTGTCCGAGCGCCAGATCGGCCCGGGGTCGCGAAACTCTCCGATCTTGCGTGCGCGAAGCGCTTCGTAAAATCTGCAGGCGGGCTCATTTCCCTTGACGACACTGAGGGCAACGGCGCCGTAGCCGATCGTTTTGGCGTGAAGTGCCAGGTCCTTGAGAAGACGCTTACCGATCCCCTGCCGTTGGAAGCTGGAAAGGATGTAGAGGTTCTTGATCTCTGCGCGGGACCCGAAGACCGGGTCCGACGGCTGGCCGATCGCGCCGATGCCGACGACCTCGCCTTTTACCTCCGCCATCTGAACCAGTTGGTGCGGCTCTGCCTCGGACAGTTTCCTCGTCCAATAGCGAAGCCGGTGCTCCTCATTGAGCGCTGCGATGACGGAAGGGGAGGCCAGCTCCCGCATCGTCTCCCTCCAGACGTCGACATGGAGACGCGCGATGGCCTGCGCATCGCTCAATTGGGCCCTTCTGACGTCAAACAACCTACGTCCTCACAGCCCAAGAAACAGCAGCATGATGAAGGTGGCAAAGAGGATCAGATGCGTCATGCCTTCGATGGCATTGGTTTCACCGTCATTGAGGTTGATGGCAGCGACAATGAGGGTGATGAAGACCATGACCGTCTGGACCGGTGTCATCGCCATGATGAAGGGTTGGCCGGAATAGAGCGCGATCGCTTCCATGACCGGAACGGTGAGGATGACCGTCGAAAGCGAGGCGCCCATGGCAATATTGACGACGGGCTGCATGCGGTTGCGCAAGGCGGCACGCATGGCGGTGAGGATTTCCGGTGCCGCCGAAATGGTGGCAACGACAACAGCCATCAGGCCCTCCGGCGCGCCGCTTCCTTCCAGCCCATGGGTGAGGAAGGTGGCCATGAATTCCGCCAGAACGCCGATCAGCACCACGCCGACGAGAATGACGCCGATCGAATAGGCGGCCGAATTGTCCTCTTCACTGTCGCCATGCGCATTGCCTTCCGGGGCGGCCTTTTTACGATCTGCACGCGGGTAGCTGTAGCTGAAGAAATAGCTGTGCGGGCCGACCTGCATTTTGAGGAAGAGGCCGTAGAGCGCGATCATCGCGACAATGGTGAAGGCGGAATAGAGGTGCCACTTCGCTTCCGGTACGAATTCCGGCACGATCATCGAAATGCCCATGGCCGTCAGGATCATCACGCCATAAGTGCGACCGGAGTCGTCATTGTAGGGTTGCTCCCCATGACGAAGCCCGCCCAGCAGTGCGGCCAGACCAAGAATGCCATTGATGTCGATCATCACCGCCGAGTAGATCGTATCGCGCACCAGGGTAGGGGAACTCGACTCGCTCATGATGATGGCGAGGATCAGCACCTCGACCGCGACAGCGGACAGGGTAAGGATCATCGTGCCGTAGGGGTCTCCGACCTTTGCCGCGAGGATTTCCGCGTGATGGGCAACCCGCATGGACACCGCGACGATCACGGCAATCAGCGCCGCCGCAACGACGAAGGAGAGTGCCTTGCTTGCTTCCAGCACGCTATGTTCTGCCAGATAGGCGACAATCGCGACTGGAACGGCCAGCAACAGCATGCGCTCCTGCTTCAAAGTGGTGGCGACGGACATCTTTCCTCCAGATCTCAGAGCCGTTCGGGAATACCGGCTCTGTTGCTGCAACTTTTCGGTCCTGCACATTTTCACGCCCAACTGTGAGCAGGCGAAAATGTTTTGGGCCGATGATCTTTTCAGTGACAGGTCGAGAGGCGGGTTTGCACTCTTGGCCATTTGGTAGGATAGTGAGCGCGAGGACATGATAACGAAACCGCGATCTCAGTCCTGAAATGCCTGTTTGCGGTATTGGTTGTCAATCTTCTCCAAGCATAACAGGAGGATATGCGCATGACCAAGGTGTGTTATGAAATCGTCGAGCACGATGGCGGCTGGGCGTACCGAATGAACGGTGCCTATTCCGAAGCCTTCCCCACGCACTCCGACGCCGTCCAGGCTGCGAAGATCGCCGCTGCCGAACAGCAGGTTGGCGGTGAGGACGAGGAAATCAGCTACCAGGACGAACGCGGACGCTGGCACGAAGAGTTCAGTCAGGGCGGCGACAGGCCGGAAGCTGAAGTCGTCGATACCTATGTCCAACGACAGGCTGGCACCCCCGGTTGACTTCTCTCGGGGGGACTTAAAGCGTGTCGCGATCTTTCAGATTCGCTCCATACGCTTCAAGCCCTTGCTTTGTCGCATGTCGTTATCGCAAAACGGGTGACCACTTTTGTGCGGACCATGCCTTAGCGCTTGGATGATGGCGCTTCGGGATCAGTTGCTTTCAGATGTGCTTTCAGCCCATCCACCAACGCAGTGAAGACCGCACGGCAGCGTGGCGAGGTCCGAAGATTTTCGTGCATGGCAACCCAGGTGTGAAGTGCCACTTCGAACTCCGGCAGGATGTGCTTTAGCCTCTCATCGCGTTTGGCCAGTCCGATCTGGCACATGCCAATACCCGCACCCGCGCGCACCAGCGCAAGTTGGGCCAGATTGCTATCGGCGCGCGTGGCGAAAGGAATTTGATCGGCGTCGGGGATCGCCGGATTTTCTTTCTTCATGTTCTGAAGAATGGCTCTGATAAAGGGCGTCTTGCGATCGAAGCCGACCAGCCGGTGCTCCTCCAGATCCTCTTTCTTCATCGGCGTTCCCATTTTCTGCAGGTAACTGCTTGTCGCGTGGAAGCCGACGCGAAAATTGCCGACATAGCGCATGACGATTGCATCCTGGACCGGCTCGGTCATGCGAATGGCGATGTCCGCCTCCCGCCGCAGCAGATCCTCGATGGTGTCGGAGAGCGAAAGCTCGATTTCGAGCTTTGGATAGGTGTCCTGCATCGCGGCGATGATGGGTGGCAGGACCTCCACCCCAATCACATCCGAGGCGCTGATGCGCACGGCACCTTCGATCTTGCCGACCTCGCCGGAGGCGGCACGCACAAGCGCCGCTGCGGTGGCAGACAGATTTTCCGCATAGGGCTTCAAGGCAATAGCGGCATCGGTGGGAACAAGGCCGTGGGGCGAGCGGATGAAGAGCTGATAGCCGATCGCTTCTTCAAGAGCACCAATATGGCGACCGACGGTTGGTTGTGTGATGCCAAGTTCTCTTGCCGCCGCTGACAGCGAGCCGTCTCGCAGCACGCTGAGGAAGGTACGGTAGTAATCCCAACTGATTTCGCGATCGACGATCATAATTTTTGTATGGCCGGTAAACGTGTTTAGCTAATTCTGTATAGCAATCTTTTCATCCATGCTCCAGTCCAGAAACAATTGCTTAGAAAGATTGGAGTTCATCATGGCCGAGGAAAAAGAGCGCGAGCAGCAAACAGCATTGGTTCTTGGCGCCCGCGGTGGCATTGGCGGGCACATTACCGAAGCTCTGCTTGGACGCGGCTGGAAGGTACGGGCGCTCGTCAGGGATAAGGTGCTAAGCTCTCACCACCCGATGATCGAATGGTGCGTCGGTGACGTGATGATAGCGGAAGATGTAGTGCGGGCCGCGCGAGGTGTCTCGCTCATCGTTCATGCGGTCAACCCACCCGGTTATAGAAACTGGGAGACGCTTGTTCTCCCCATGCTCGATAGTGCCATCAATGCGGCGGAGACAGTCGGTGCGCGCATATTGCTGCCCGGCACCGTCTATAATTTCGGCCCCGATGCGTTTCCCTTGCTGAAGGAGGACAGCCCGCAGACGCCGACGACGCGCAAGGGAAAGATCCGTGTGGAGATGGAAGAGCGGCTGCGCGCGGCATCAACGTGCGGCGTGCCGGTGCTGATTGTTCGCGCCGGAGATTTCTTTGGACCGAAGGCGCGCAACAACTGGTTCAGCCAGGGTCTCATTCAGCCCGGAAAGCCTGTGCGCGCCATCTCCAATCCGGGAAGACCCGGGATCGGCCACCAATGGGCCTATCTTCCGGATGTGGCGGAAACGATGATGCGTCTGCTTGAGCGTGCCGATGAGCTACCACCCTTCGCTGTCTTTCACTTGGAAGGCTTCTGGGACGCGAACGGGCGCCACTTGCCCGCCGCTATCGAGCGCGTCGTCGGGCACCACGTTAAGATGAAGCGCGTTCCATGGTGGTTGTTTCGCATCTGCGCACCCTTCGTCCCGCTGTTCAAGGAAGTCCTGGAGATGCGTTATCTCTGGCAAAAGGAAGTGCGGATGAGCAACGAGAAGCTTGTGGCGTTTCTTGGCGACGAGCCGTGCACGCCAATCGATGCGGCCGTCTTTGCGACGCTTCAGGATTTGGATTGCCTTGGGCCATATCCTGCCGGCTCAGGGATGGACCTGGCCCGCAACGAAAGCCGCGCACCCGTTTGAGGTGCGCGGCGTTCAATCTATGATCAGGCAAGCGCCGGATAGTCGGTGTAGCCTTCTGCGCCGCCGCCGTAGAAGGTCTGCTGGTTCGGTTCGTTCAGCGGCGCATTATCCTTCAGGCGCTGAACGAGATCCGGATTGGCGATGAAGGCCTTGCCAAAGGCAATGGCATCGGCCTTGCCGCTGTCTACGGCTTCGATGGCGGATGCGCGGTCATAGCCATTATTGGCGATCCACAGTCCCTTGCCGCCGGCTTCAACATAAGCGGCTTTCAGGGCAGCGTAATCGAAAGGCTTGTCGCCCTGCTTGAAATCACGCGGGCCACCGGTTGCGCCTTCGATCACGTGGATGAAAGCAAGGCCTCGGGAGCCAAGCTCTTTTACGACGTAGTCGAAGAGTGGCTGCGGGTCGGTCTCGACAATGTCGTTGGCAGGCGTGACGGGAGACAGACGAATGCCGGTGCGGCCCGCACCAATCTCCTTGGCAACGATGTCCACCACTTCCAGCAGGAAGCGTGCACGGTTCTCAATCGAGCCGCCATAGTTATCGGTGCGCTGGTTGGTGCCGGACTTCAGGAACTGGTCGATCAGGTAGCCATTGGCGGCATGGATCTCGACGCCGTCGAAACCTGCCTCTATGGCAGCACGTGCGCCCTTGCGAAAATCTTCCAGGATGACGGGAATTTCAGCGGTGCCAAGTTCGCGCGGCTCGGAGGTTTCGGCGAAGGACCCGGTACCGTCATCGTTGATGATGTAGGTCTTGGACTTTGCCTTGATGGCAGACGGTGCGACGGGCTGGCCGCCATGCGGCTGCAGCGAGGTGTGCGAGATACGCCCGACATGCCAGATCTGCGCGACGATCTTGCCGCCCACTTTGTGAACGCCATCGGTGACCTTCTGCCAGCCTTCAATTGCTTCCTGCTTGTAGAGGCCGGGAACATCGGCATAGCCCTGGCCCTGCTGCGAGACGGGTGTGCCTTCGGTGATGATCAGGCCTGCGGTTGCCCGCTGCTCGTAATAGGTGGCGTTGAGGTTGTTCGGGATCGCACCCGGGGACCGATTGCGGGTAAGCGGCGCCATAACGATGCGGTTTGCCAGGGCGATATCGCCAGCCTGCGCGGGTTCGAACAGTTTGGTCATGGTGCTTTCTCTTCCTGTTGATAGGGAGCGCAGCGATTGCGCCAATACGTCAAAGGGTTTCGTTCAGATAGGCCAGAAACTTGGCGATGTTTTCTTCGTCACGTTCATAGAAATTCCACTGGCCAACCTTGCGCGAGCGGACGAGACCGGCCGCCTGCAAGGCTGCGAGATGGGACGAGACAGTGGACTGCGACAGACCACTGATTTCGAATTGATGTGCACATACGCCCATGCTGAAAGGGTGCGCCTGGTTGAAGTGGTTCTCAGGCTTTTTCAGCCAGTTGAGAAACTTCAGCCGCACCGGATGGGCGATGGCTTTCAATGCGTCTTCGGGGTTCATCTCATTCCTGCATATCTAAACATCATGATATTTATATCGAGAATTTTCGATATCAAGGAATGGTGGGAATTTATCTCAAAAAAAAGGCCGCTGGATTTCTCCGCGGCCGACAGTTTTGAAGGTAAAAACCTCCAGAGGGGAACAGCACCGGACAACTGGAAAGCGTCGGGTGCTGATCAAGATATGGAGGCGGAATACGCTGGAAACAAGGGCAATTTCCCTTAATAATGCATTCAAATCCAGAAAATTATTGCGGGTAAAAAAAGAGGGCCGCCGGATTGCTCCAGGGCCCTTGTAATTGTGAAGGTCAAAAAACCTCCAGAGGGGAACAGCTGATGCGGCGGAACTGGGAGGAAAAGCCGCCGTGTGCATCAGCTATGTGCGATATGATGCTTTTATGGGCAGGCTTCAACTCTTTTTTGTGCAAGACAGGCATGCGTGCTGTGCATTGCTTGCCTGTTTTGTCATATTTTCTTCGCAAGGCTGCCACTGCGCCGAGATGAAATTCGGCACTATGGTACCGCTCATCGCCTTGTATTGGTTCATCTTTCAGGCACTGAGTGACGCGTCAGAAGTTCCAGTTGCGGGCCTTTGCCACGATGAAGTCGCGGAAGGCTTTCAGCTTGGCGGCGTTCTTCATCTCATCCGGGTAGCAGAAATAGGTATCGAAGGATGGGATATCGGCCGGAAGCGACAGCTGAATAAGGCCTGGATCGCGTCCCACAATATAATCGGGAAGGCAGGCAATGCCGATTCCCAGCAGACAGGCGCGCTTGATCGAGGTCTGGCTGTTGATCTGCAGGTGGGCAAGCCGCGTGTTGTCGGATGAGCGCCCGGCATTTTCCAGCCAGTTCACGTCCAGCAGGTAGTTGGGTGCAGGTTCGCCAAACGAGATGATCTTGTGGTTGTCGAGATCCTCGATCGACTGCGGCTCTCCATATCGGTTGATATAGGAGGGTGCAGCATAGACGTGCATGTGCACGGTGAAGAGCTTACGCTGAATGAGATCCGACTGCTGTGGCTGGCGTAGGCGAATGGCGCAATCCGCATGGCGCATGTTCACGTCCAGCTCCTCATTGTCGAGGATGAGCTGGATCGCCATTTCCGGATAAAGCTGGAGAAACTCCTGCACCTTGTCCGTCAGCCAGCCCTGGCCGAGGCCAACGGTGGTGGTGACGCGCAGTTTGCCGCTTGGCTTTTCGGTCGTCTCCGTCAGTTGCATCTTGACGGTTTCGAGCTTCAGCAAAACGTCATGCGCAGTTCGATAGAGCAACTCGCCCTGTTCGGTGAGGATCAGGCCGCGCGCGTGGCGATGAAAGAGCTTGACGCCGACATCCTGCTCCAGCGCGCTGACCTGGCGGCTGATGGCGGACTGGGACAGATGCAGCTTGTCCGCTGCGTGGGTGAAGGATCCAGCTTCGGCAGCCGCATGAAATATGCGCAGTTTGTCCCAGTCCAATGGCATAGGCATGCGGTTTGGTGCCCTTCTTTATTCGGCTGCAACAGCCAGCGGCGCCTGTGCCGCGAGATAACGTTCGGCTTCAAGAGCCGCCATGCAGCCCATTCCGGCCGCAGTGATGGCTTGGCGATAGGTATCGTCGGTGACGTCGCCTGCGGCGAAAATGCCTTCGACATCGGTTGCTGTCGAATCCGGTGCTGTCCACATGTAGCCGTTTGGCTTCAGCTTCAGCTTGTCCTTGAACAGTTCGACCGCCGGTGCGTGACCGATCGCCACGAAGACCCCGTGGATCGGCATTTCAGTGATTTCGCCGCTCTTGGTGTTGCGCAGGCGTGCGCCCGTTACCGATGGCGGCATGGGTGGCTTGGCCGGCGTGCCGGTGATTTCGGCGACTTCGGTGTTCCACAGGATTTTCACGTTCTCCTTGGCGAAGAGGCGCTCCTGCAAAATCTTTTCCGAGCGGAAGCTGTCGCGACGATGCACGACGGTGACCGACTTGGCGATATTGGCGAGATAAAGTGCTTCTTCCACGGCGGAGTTACCGCCGCCGACCACGATCACGTCCCTGTTGCGATAGAAGAAGCCATCGCAGGTGGCGCAGGCGGAAACGCCAAAGCCCTGAAAGTGCTGTTCGCTTTCGATGCCCAGCCACTTCGCCTTGGCGCCGGTGGAAATGATCAGCGTGTCGGCTGTCCAGACCGCGCCGGAGTCGGTCTTGACGGTGAAGGGGCGGACAGTCGTCTCGACCTCAGTGACCAGATCGTTGACGATCTCCGCACCGACATGCTGTGCCTGCTTCAGCATCTGATCCATCAGGAACGGCCCCTGGATCGGGTCGGCATAACCTGGATAGTTTTCCACATCCGTGGTGATCATCAACTGGCCGCCCTGTTCCATGCCGGCAATCAGCACAGGCTCCAGCATGGCGCGAGCAGCATAGATGGCGGCGGTATAACCGGCGGGGCCGGAGCCGATGATCAAAACCTTTGTGTGGCGGGCGGACATGGGACGGTTCCTTTCAACAGGGTGCAGGCAGCCGGATTCGAAGGTGGCGCCAGGATAGATACCCTTCTTGCGCAGCATTTAAGGGTGTCCAGTGCCGATATTCAAGGGCAGCCTTGCATTACCAACAGGGCAGTTGCGATAGAACACGTAATTTTGTGTCGCGAGCACGACGGATTATTGCGAATCCCGTCGCGTGGAGTAGAAGGAAGCACGTAACCGCTGACGAAGGAATGCATGCGTGGCCAGCGTCGAACTCGATGCCATCGATCTCAAAATCTTGCGTGAACTGCAGCGCGACGGCCGCATGACGAATGTCGAGCTCGCCGACCGCGTCGGCATCTCCGCGCCGCCCTGCCTGCGCCGCGTGCGCAAGCTGGAAGAGGCCGGCATCATCGAAGGCTACCACGCGATGCTGAATGCCCCCAAGCTCGGCTTCGATCTCGTGGCCTTCTGCATGGTGGGCCTGAAGCGCCAGTCCGAAGCCAACCTCAAAGCCTTCGCCGCCGCCACCGACCGCTGGCCGCTGGTGCGCCAGGCCTGGATGGTCTCCGGCGACAGCGACTTCCTGCTTCATTGCGTCGCCGAAAACCTCACGCAGTTTCAGGATTTCGTCATCGAGGTGCTGACCGCCGACGAGCATGTGGAGACGGTGCGGACGATGTTGACCATCCGGCAGGTGAAGCGGCTGGGATTGGTTGAGGTTTGAGAGGGAGGCGGTCAGCCTTCCTTTTCCCAGTTGGAAACGCCATCAACATAGGTCTTGGTCAACTTCCGCTCATCGCGCCACTCGCGCCCGATATCCGTGATGATAAAGCGCTTTTTCGCCCCGAGCATGTAGTTCTTGTAAGGACGCACGAAGTCCTCCATGGCCGGATTGATACCGTCATAGAACTGCTTTTCGGGATCGTAGCGATCATCCATGAGTGATGCCGCGGTTCTGGCAAAATCGGTTCTCAAGAAGGATGGCGAGGTTGCGAATAGCGGGAATGGCTTGCCGACCTTGAAACGGATGCCGAGGATGGTCTTTCTGTCCCAGCGGCGATGGAAATGCCCGTATCTGAAATTCCAGTGCTTGTGGTAATGGTTCAAGGATAATTGCGCCACGTCCTTATCGGAAAAGATGCGAAAGACTTCAGCTGGATCGAGTTGCTCATCAAGCAGCCAATCATCTTCGAGATGAAACAGGATTTCGGATTGCGCCTGCTGCCAGAGGTATTTCACCGCCTTGCAGAAGCCTGGTTGCTCTGGCGTGTGGATGTGAGCGTTCGGGAAGAAGGAGCGAATGACCGCGACTGTCGCGGCTTCATCATCGGCGTCACCAAAAATCGGATCGATATTGGCGTAGAAATTGGCGATTTCAAAACGATCGAACATCGAGGCCTTAAAGCTCTTCAGCGTTCTCTCAAGGAGCTCTGGCCTGCGGCCGGCGACAAGGCAGATATCGATAGGCGGCATGGGGTTATCTCTTCATCGCGTACAAAGCTTATGTTCGCTGACGTCTACCCATTTCGGCCTGCGCTTTCAATGAAGTCGTTCGATCAGCGTGTCAGTATGCCCAATTTCAACGAAACTCTCTGTCCAACACCTATAAAGGTCGGCGTGATCGGAGCCTCCTCGTTAAACGGGAGGATTGGTGGGATTAAGAGTGAAACGGGTTGCACGTCGTTGTTTCTTCCGCCAGAAGAAGTGCCGCGCAGGTTCTGAAGCCATTTGCATTTCGGTGCGCAGGTATCGACTAAGAAGGCATCCAAGTGACCCAAGGCTCCAATCAAAATGTCTTCAAACTTCTCATTGTCGAGCGCAGTTTGATCTCCAATCGGGGGCATCACCATACGCAGATCGGTGCCCTAAAATCCGTTTTCCCACAGGCCGAGATTCATATTGTCGCGGGTGAGGGGTATGACGGTTTTCTTGGCGAGGCAGTTGGGTTGATACCCGACAAGAATTTCAAGCTATCCAGATTGCGCGCTAAACGTTTGCACGGCTCTCTAAGGCAACGACTTCGCATAAATTTGAAAATGTTGTTCGCGGGTCACAAACAACTCGCTACATCGGCTTATGGGCAAGAACTACTCGACATCTGTTCGCGCTTAAAGATGTCGCGGAAAGACATGATCATCATTCCCACGGCTGATCTCGACTCGCTTGAATCCGCAGTAGATTTCAGCGGGCGGATGGGTGGAGCAGCGCCGACCGTCGCGTTGCGATTCCTGTCCGCGACCATGGGGGAAAACAATCCTCGCTTTTTCGAAAGCCGCCTGAATTCCTTCGTTGCTGATCTTCCTCCAAACATGAAGCTGTTCACCGAGACGGAAGAAATGGCGGAATTTTTCAGCAGCAGCTACAGGCTCCCTGTCACAGGTGGTTTTTTTATGCCTTGTAGTGTTGGTTTTGCGGACGATGATCATCACGCTCGCCGTGACGGAGGCACGTTTCGTGTGGGTGTTCTCGGAGCGCCTCGCTCGGAAAAGGGAAGTCACCGTATTCCTTCGATCGTTCGCATCACTGCTGAGCGCTGCGCGGGAGAAGATTCAAATCCCATCGATTTTGTTGTCCAAGGCTCGGCAAAAGATTTTTCGCCTAGCGGGGTTTATGGCGGACTTGCCGATGTTACGGGTACCGTTCGCGTGGAAGCAGTGAGCGACCGATTGTCTCCCGACGAATTCAAGAAAATGTTTGAATCTGTTGATGCCGTGCTTCTTCCATATGATGTTTCCGTCTACGGTCTACAGGGTTCCGGCGTCATCCAGGACGCCGTGCTTGCCAAGAAATTTTTGATTCACTCCGACGGAATGGCGATGAAGAGCTTTTTGGGCCACGGCAATGCCCTTTCAGCGGTAACTGATCGGGAGTTTGCAGATGCTATAGTGGCCGCCGCCCAGGAGCCATCTCAGTGGGCAAACGGCGTTTCTCTTGCCTGGCACTACTATCGTGAACGTTTAAAAACGCTTCCGATATCAAATCACCACAATCTTCAAAAATGAACTTAGTTCTTGTGCATTCGACACCAAGCTAGTCACGGCACACTGCTTCGAGTTGCTCCTGCAGTTTGGCTGGATCGACAATCATGTTGTCCAGATGGGAAGGGAGCGTGCTCGAAGCGGTGTTCGCCAACATGTAAAAGTAAGAGTGGTGGAAGGCCGACGCCATCGTGAAGTAGCAATTGTTTATCTTCGTATCGGCAGGATGAATTTCAAGGACTTTCGAGCCTTCGGGCATGAACATCGTGTTGACGAATCCAGCTCCATGAGGACCCGCTACAATCGCGGAATCGCTGAAGAGTTTGACCTGCTCCGAAAAAGAGAGATTCTCGCAATGAACGATCTCGAAACCGAAGCGAGAGAGTATCGGTTTTATTTCCGTTTCATTCAATACGTTTCGTACGGGCGCTTTGCTGCGACTGACATAAATTCTCCGCCCTTTCGGTTGCGATATCCCATAGTAACGTCTGTATAAATCCCCGACCTCCCTGATCACGTCTTCATTATAGTTACCTGTGTCAGCCACACGCGTCGGGAGCAGTAGCTTCCTTATGAGCGCGCCTTGACCTTGGCCAATAATACGTACCGCTCCAAGTCCCATTGGCTGAAGTGACTCTTTCGCATAACTGATGGTGTCATACATCGCAGGCAGTAAAATCTCTAAATCGGGCCGACCTCGAGTTGCAAGGTACAGCTTCGGAATAGCGTCTGTGAGCCAATGATAGTAGTTGCGGCTCCAGTTATCCGTTATCCAAACGCCGCCCTCTATTTTCATGGCGTTTGGCCTGTGGATCGCGCGCTTTGCTAAGGCTTTCAGGCGACGATAAGGACTTGGGTATCGGACGTGGGTAAAACTCTCCTTGAGCAAAGTATAGTCCTTGTAGAGCCATCCATCAGAATAGGCGGTTACATTTTCAAGCTCAAGCAGGTGGCTGGCTTCTCCGTCGTACTGAAGAAACTGCTGAAACAGATGTCGATCTTTTTCTTGAAAGTTCCGGGGTAGCGTCCGAAGCGAGGTAGTAGCGAAAGTTAGTTGCTGAACATTTATGGAGTAACGACACGCAGACTCAAAAAACATATCGCTTCTATTAACCACCTGAATAATCCGCGTAGTGCTCCCTCATGGGAGCCATTTAGTGTATCCGTCTAAACTTGGGAGAGTATGTGGAAGGATTTAGCGTACATTCCTTAGGCGATGAAGAATGCGCCTTAGGCGATTTTTTCGTTTTCTAGGTTTACAATTTTGTGCGCGGTAATGCGAGTCTGCTCCAACGTCTTCGTTAAAATCTTTGGGATGGACCAACGGGAACTCAATAGCTCTCCGGCTCATATTTGCGAGCTTGTGCTCTTCCTTCGTGTGGGTCGCATCAGGTCTAAAGCCAACATTGCTTATTAAATTTGTAGATGGTTGTATCGTCAATTGTCGCTGTTGCCAGAGCGTGAAAACGAGTTGGTAGTCCCAGGTATCAAAGCTCTCTTCGAAGACGCGGTCGAACGCTTTTCTCCAATGCTCACGCTCATTGTCTTCAGCTATTCCTTCCAGCCAGCGGCTATTCCTGATTTCGCCCCAGTGTGGGATGTCGACATCGTAATTCTCCCACACCCGCCGCCACGTCGCCCATCCCCAAACTAGCGGGTACTTACTAAAGTAGTACGATGCCAGAGTGCTCTGCGCTGTATTGTCGATGTTTGTTCCTGATATGCATCCTATGCGAGTGTCAGTCTCATAATGCTCAAGCAACGTGGTGCAGTAATCAAAAAAGCTTTGATCCGGTAGGCAGTCGTCCTCTAGGATTATAGCTCTATCAACGCGCTGAAAGACCCAGTCGAGACCAGAGGCGATACGATTCCTACATCCGAGGTTCTCCTCAGAGTAGTTTCGGAAAACCTCGCATGGCCAGCGAATGTCCTCCGTTAACTTCCGAGCAGCCGCACATTTTTCGCTTTCCCCAATTTTATCTTTCCGAGGACCGTCAGCAATTACGAACAATTTTTCGGGTTTAGCATTTGCGATAGCGTTCATGACCTGGGACGTCAGATCGGGCCTGTTAAAAATGATAAGAACCATCGGAGCTGGTGAAATATGTTCTGCCATCAGCAAACCTTTTAAGCGCGCACTTCAACTCTGCTTATTTACGCCTTGCCTTCCCGCATAACAAGCCACATCAACAGATGCCGACGAACGGTTTCATTCGAGTGCAGTGGGATTTTGACATCCCCACTAAACTCCCTTACACGAGCACGTCCTTGTGAAGGTGGGGAAAACGGATGATGAACAGAAAAGTGTTGGTGACAGGCGGGTCGGGCTTCCTAGGATCCCATCTAGTCGAAAGATTGTTGGAGCGCGGCGATGAAGTTTTGTGTGTAGACAATTTCTACACGGGCACGCGCCGCAATGTCGAACATCTCATAGGGCACAAGCGTTTCGAGTTGATGCGACACGACGTCTGTTTGCCGCTTTATGTGGAAGTTGATGAAATATACAATCTGGCTTGCCCAGCCTCACCTGTTCACTATCAACATGACCCTGTTCAGACGACTAAGACTTCCGTTCTCGGCGCTATTAATATGCTCGGATTGGCGAAGCGAGTAAAAGCTAAGATTTTGCAGGCTTCTACATCGGAGGTTTATGGCGATCCCGCCATACATCCTCAAAGCGAGTCCTATTGGGGTAATGTTAATCCTATCGGTATTCGTTCATGCTACGACGAAGGAAAAAGATGTGCGGAAACACTATTTTTTGACTACTGGCGACAACATCAACTGAAAATCAAAGTTGTTAGAATATTTAACACTTATGGTCCGCGCATGCATCCAGACGACGGTCGCGTAGTATCGAATTTTATAGTGCAGGCGCTTAGAGGCGACGACATCACATTATACGGGGACGGAAATCAGACGAGGTCTTTTTGCTATTGTGACGATCTGGTTGATGCAATGATCCGCATGATGGACACACCGGATTCCAATGTGGGTCCGATAAATATTGGTAACTCTAATGAATTTACTATTCGTGAGTTGGCCGAGTTAGTAGTTGAACTAACGGGTTCCAAATCAAAGATGGTGTTCAGACCGCTGCCTCAGGACGATCCCATGCAACGCAAACCCGAATTAGCATTAGCGAGCCAATTGCTGAACTGGGCTCCATCAACCCAACTTAGAGAAGGCCTAACAAAAACTATTGAATATTTTGATTCGCTTCTAACACAGGGCGACGTCGTACGCTAAAAGCTGTTTGAGCTGCGGAGCAGTTGCAAAGGAGACTCTCGTTTGAGTGATATCCATATTATGAAATGCAAAATCTGCGGCGATGCCAGTAAATCTCTGTCCAAAGAACAGGTCTTGGGCAAGCATTTCACGAACTTGTATGAATGCCAGTCCTGTAACTTCATCTTCATGGACCCAATTTACTGGCTGGATGAAGCTTATCAGCGCCCGATCACAGCGCTCGATCTTGGATATGTGGAACGCAATCTTCGCTCGGCAGATTTTGTTGAGCAGCTACTGGCCCCACTTCCACCTTCGTTGCTGTTCGTTGATTATGGCGGTGGAACGGGGATGTTCGTCCGGATGATGAGGGATAGAGGCTTTCGGTTTCACATCGTCGAGCCTTATACGGAAACGACTTTCGCGAACAATTGTGAAGCGAATGTAGACCGGTTCGGCCGATATGGGGCATTGACAGCGATTGAGGTCTTTGAACACCTCCCTAATCCTATCGCTTCGTTCAAAGAGATGCTTACGTTCAGTTCGGCAATACTTTTTACCACTGAACTCTACCCGAACTCTCGCCCTGCCTTCGGCACCTGGTGGTACAGTGGTCTTGAACACGGCCAACATGTGTCTTTCCACTCAGAAAAATCGTTGGAGGCCCTGGGTAGGCAGTTTGGATTGAAGTATAAGCGTCTCTCCTCAAATTGGCATCTTATCGCACCTGCAGATCACGCACTAATGAATTCTCCAACTAAATGGGGTGTATCGAAGTGGCGTAGACGTGTTACGAAACTATCTCACAAGGTAAAATTTTTATTCTCGAAGCCTAAGCGTCGACCATCTTTGTTGCAAGAAGACTATCGGCTAATGAGGCAAGCGTTTCGAAGCGGCACTCCTGAGCATACTCATTTGGATCACATTTGGGAGGAAGGCTGATTATGCTTGGAGGACGGGCACTAATCGTAGGGGCGGCGCGCGATTGCGCGGTGGGCCTGCTTCCGACGCTTCAGCGATTGGAGAAGCTAAAACAAACTTTCGATGAGGTGCGATTTGTCTTCATTACGAACGATTGTCGAGATGAAACAGAGCTTGTTTTGGCTGACTGGGCTAGCGATAAAACTAACGTGGAACTCATAAACCTTGACCACCTGTCAAATAATGCCCCTCAAAGAACTGCTCGTCTCGCAATCATAAGAAATATATGCCTGTCGAAGCTTTCTCGGCAGGGGAAACTTCCAGACGATTATTTCGTGGTTGCTGATCTCGACGGGGTTAATGCTGGCTTGGTGGATGAGCCAGGTCTGTCTGTTGCAATTGCAAACGCTCCCGTTGACTGGTGCGGTCTATTCGCTAATCAGCGGACACACTACTATGATGTGTGGGCACTAAGGCATGACGAATGGTGTCCAGGAGACTGCTGGCAGGAAGTAAGAAATGCTTCTAAGGGTATTTTCAGGAGGAAGGCTAGGGGCAGGCGCGCTGTCTTGAAATATGTCAAGCAACGTCAAGCGCATATTCCAAAAGATACGCCACCCATCAGAGTTGATTCTGCATTTGGTGGTTTTGGTTTATATAGGGTGTCTTGTATTCAGGAAGCATTTTATGTTGGGCTGACTGAGGACGGAAGAGAAATTTGCGAGCATGTGTCTTTCAACAAAATGATTAGCTCCAATGATGGCGCTCTATACGTATTGCCTGAGCTGCTAAATGACGCGCCGTCTGGTCACGTTTAGCGACTAGCGGAAAGTGCGATACCGCCTAGCGCATGCCAATAAATCGATGTTGTGCGATTACTAGAGAAGAGTGTTTGGATGACAAAAATGGGATTTGGATGGCTTAAACACGCCAACAATGTTCGCAAAAATCGAAGACGTGCTGACAAGGTGCTTCGTAAGGCGATGGACGGAACCGTAGCATACGGGCAAGAAGGTGAAGACCTAGTCTTAGCATCTATTTTTTTTCGCCTCAACGGGATGAAGAAAAAGACGAAGGGTTTTTATGTAGATGTTGGAGCTCATCATCCCTTTACCTATTCCAATACTGCAGTGTTTTCCAGCATCGGCTGGACTGGTATTAATATCGAACCCTCGCCGGACGCTATCCGCTTGTTTGATAAGTACCGACCTTTAGATCTGAATGTCCAGTCCGGAGTCGGAATCCAACGCGGTGAGTTGGATTACTTTATGTTCGTTGAGGCGGCGCTAAATACTTTTGATGCTGAGGTCGCTGCCTACCACAAAAATACTGGAAGAAAATTTTTAGGCGTAAAGAGGATATCTGTTAGACCTCTCTCAGATATCCTTGAATCGGCCGTCGATGTCTCGCAACCAATAGATCTTCTCAATGTGGATGTTGAGGGGTTCGATCTTCAGGTTTTGCAGTCAAATAACTGGGAAAAATTCCAGCCGCGGGTGGTTGCGATAGAGCAGCACGCTCTTGGTCTGGAGGATGTGCTGAGGAGCGAAGTTGCTCTTTATTTGAAGGGCTTCGGTTACACGGCATGGGCTAAAACGGCGAGCACAATACTTTACGTTTCTCCCGCCGATGTTAGATTTTTGAGGCCCTGAGTGAATGACTGAACATCTCGATGCTATTTTATGTCTAGTCCATAATGGTGACGCGAGAGCGCGGTTGGCTTTAAGGCAGCTGGAAAAGTTGGCTTGTATCGGCGCAAACTTGGATGCAAAAATCATCCAGTTCTCGTTCCAGCCGGTAATCGTGCCTCACAGCAAGCGGCATGCTTGGCGAAGAACATTGATATATAGACGTTTGGCAGAAGAATGGTCGCGCTATCGCAATCTTCCTCGCCCCAAAAAAAGATTGAGAGAGAAACTATCGTTCTACCGTAGGGCGCTAAAATCGTGGCGTAGAGAACGAGATACAGTCACGGCGTGGCAGCGTAGAAGCGCTATAGAGGTTAATGTAACCGATAAACATATTAGAGCGTGGTATAGTTTTCTAGAAACAGGGGCTGATTTTATACTGGTGATGGAGGACGACGCAGTTTTTGAAGTCGATACGTTGCTGTTATTTAAGGACGTCTTGCAATTTGTAAGAGAAAGAGTTGTTGAAGATAAGCCTTTATACATAGATTTGGCTGGCGGGTGTAGTCTGCAAGATCTTGAAATAGATTTTTTGAGGGGAGAAAAGGTTCTAAATAGATTTCGTATCTACAAAAGGCCTGTGACAAACACGGCTTGCTGTTATCTATTATCTCGTAGTTTAGTTGAGAATTTTGTCGCTACACTTATCGATCATCCAGAATACAGGCTCATTGGGATTGATTGGATGATGAATCAGTTATTCATTGATCTTTGGGCAAAAAACGTTGTGGTAGATTGTGTTCATGCAGAGCCTCCGATCATCCGGCACGGATCTGTCACGGGCGACTTCATTTCTTGGCAGCAACACTATAAGTGAATAAAAGAAGCGTTATAGCCGTCAACAGCTATACGATTGGAAACAACAGTTCATTAAACCAATCACCGTGTCACGGAAATTGGTCTAGGCTATTGCATAACGTCTTGAGTCCATAAGAAAGCTTGGTGGTTGGTTGCCACCCTAACGCTGTCAACTTCTCTACGCTCATCAATTTACGCGGCGTCCCATCCGGCTTGCTGAGATCGTGCTTGATCTCACCTTTGAACCCAATGATCCTGCAAACAAGCTTTGCTAGTTCGAGGATAGAGATATCTTCTCCGCTGCCAACATTGACGTGGCTTTCGTCGGAGTAATTCTTCATCAAAAAAACAAGTGCGTCTGCGCAGTCGTCCGCGTGGAGAAACTCACGTCGTGGGGTTCCGGTGCCCCAGATGACGATTTCCTTGTCACCGCGTATTTTTGCCTCATGCGCCTTACGAAGAAGGGCAGGCAATACGTGGCTGGAGTTGAGATCGAAGTTATCGCCTGGGCCATAAAGGTTCGTAGGCATTGCTGAGATGAAGTCGCAGCCGTATTGTTTACGATAGGCTTGTGTCAGTTTGATGCCCGCGATTTTGGCGATCGCGTACCATTCATTGGTCGGTTCAAGCGAGCCAGTCAGGAGGGCTTCTTCCTTGATCGGTTGTTCCGCGTACTTCGGGTAGATGCAGGATGACCCAAGGAAGAGCAGCTTTTCGACGCCAGCGCGGTAGGATGCCTCGATGATATTGCTTTCGATCATCAAATTTTCATAGAGAAATTCGGCCGGACGCGTGTCGTTGGCAAGAATGCCGCCGACTTTTGCTGCCGCCAGAAAAACCGCTTGTGGGCGGTTTTCCATTATCCATTCGCTCGTTTGCGCCTGGTTCGCGAGATCGACGGTATCGCGACCGACGGTCAGGACCTCGCAGTCTTCCTGTTCAAGCCGCCTGACGATGGCCGAGCCGACCATCCCGCGGTGGCCGGCCACCCAGACGCGTTTTCCTTGAAGGTTATAGATGCTCATGGCTATACGCCTTTTGCGATGGTGTCGGACTGCATGAGCCGCAAGTCCTCGACAACCATTTCTCTGGCCAGCTCCCGAACACTCGTCTCGTGCTTCCAACCCAGCTTCTCATGTGCCTTCGTTGGGTCGCCGATCAGGAGATCGACTTCCGTTGGGCGGAAGTAGCGGGGGTCTACTTCGACCAGTACCTTGCCGGTTGCTGTATCGATGCCCTTTTCGTCGACGCCTTCGCCTTCCCATCTCAGGGTGAAGCCAGCGTCGGCGAAAGCCCATTCCACGAAGGTGCGGACGGGGGTGGTTTCCCCGGTGGCGAGAACGTAGTCGTCTGGCTCGTCCTGCTGCATCATCATCCACATGCCGCGGACATACTCCCTCGCATGGCCCCAGTCGCGCTTGGCGTCGAGATTGCCGAGGTAGAGCTTGTCCTGCCGGCCGAGCTTGATGGCGGCGGCTGCGCGGGTGATTTTGCGGGTGACGAAGGTTTCGCCGCGCAGCGGGCTTTCATGGTTGAATAGGATGCCGTTGGAGGCATGCAGGCCGTAGGCCTCGCGGTAATTCACCACGATCCAGTAGGCGTAGAGCTTGGCTGCGGCATAGGGGCTGCGGGGATAGAAGGGCGTGGTTTCTCGCTGCGGCACTTCCTGCACGAGGCCGTAAAGCTCGGAGGTGGAGGCCTGGTAGAAGCGGGTCTTCTTTTCGAGACCCAGAATTCGGATCGCCTCCAGCAGGCGAAGCGTGCCTATGCCGTCGGCATTTGCGGTGTATTCCGGCGTTTCGAAGGAAACCTGAACGTGGCTTTGGGCGGCGAGATTGTAGATTTCGTCCGGCTGGGTTTCCTGAACGATGCGAATGAGGTTGGTTGCGTCCGTCATGTCGCCGTAATGCAGGATGAAGCGTGGGTTTTCCTCGTGCGGATCCTGATAGATGTTTTCGATACGGCCCGTATTGAAGGACGAGGAGCGGCGCTTGATGCCATGGACGATGTAGCCCTTGTCGAGCAGCAGTTGAGCCAAGTAAGCACCATCCTGGCCGGTGACGCCGGTAATGAGGGCTACTTTTGCTTTTTCGGACATCGGCTTGCTTTCATCTTTTCTTCGCGCTGGCGCGTCGAGCAGAAGCAGGCGCGCGTTCACGCTGCGATACCGCAAGTCGTCGGCAAAATAAACCGGGAAGTTGATGCCGATGTCTTGAGAGTATCGAGACCGGACCTTGCCGGCGACACATCTTGTGCTGTGATCGTTGAAAAGCCTATAGAGTCGCTGAGCTGCGAAGGCCTTGTTGGACTTCAAGAGTTGGAAGAGTGCGACATGAACCAGGCCATTCCCGTTTTCGTCATCAACCTTGCGCGTCGCGAGGACAGGCTGGAGCGCGTGTCGCATCATCTGGAAGAACGTGGCGTGGCGTTTACCCGCGTCGATGCCTGCGATGCGACGAAGGTGGATGAGGCGGTTCTGGATGGCGTCATTACACCTGCGGGGCCACTCGGTGCGCTGGGCCTTGGCGACCGGTCCTGCACGGTGAGCCATACCTATGCCTGGGAAGCCTTTTTGCAGACGGGCGCGCGGTTCGGTTTGATGCTTGAGGACGATGTGTTTCTCTCGGGCGATGTCTCCAGTCTCTTGCGGGCGGATGACTGGATTCCTCCTCATGTCGAGGTGATCAAGCTGGAGAAGTTCGGCTCCGGCATCTCCAGGGTTCTTTTGGGAGACGCCGAGATCAAGGTTCCTGGCACGGAGCGCGCTCTGCACCGTATGTATTCACGGCATGTCGGGGGCGGGGCGTATATTCTGTCGCGCCGGGCTGCGCAGATAGCGCTGTCCTATCGAGGGCGGATGAGGGTTCCTATCGATCATTTTCTTTTCAACGATACGGTGTCGCCGGTCTTCCGGCAGTTGAAGCCTTTCATCGTCCAGCCGGCAATGGCGACACAGCGGCACTATGAGTACAACTCCGATATTGCCAAGTTCGGGAAGGCCGCTCGCCCCACGGGCTGGCGGCTGAAATTGAGAAAGCTGCGTCGGGGCTGGAACGAGATCAGCCAGATCCACCGGCAGCTCGTGGTTTTCTTGACCAAGCGCGGCGCCATCAGAGAGATTTTCTGGAAAGATTCCGCGCCCTGACGGTCATTTGGTCTGCGTAAGCTTCAGTTTCTGGCTACCTTTATTGTGCGCAAGGCCGCCAAGCACGCTTTTGCCCTATAAGTCACGTGGACTATTATCGGACGCGGTTATATAGCGCTTAAGCATTGGCCGGGTGCGGAGCGATATTGGATGAGTGCCGAAAGAATTCTTCACATGCATTTCGGCAAGGAGGGCGGTGCCGAGCGCTTCTTCGTCAATCTGGCAACGGCTTTTGGCGATCGTGGGATCGAGCAGCGCTTTATCGTGCGTCCGGGCCGCATCTGGCGTGACGAGATCGCGGCCCTTGGTCCCACCATCGAAAGCGAGTATCGCCGCATCTCGCCAAAGGCGCTTTGGCTTCGCTGGCAGGTGAACAAAATCATGCGCGAATGGAAGCCGGATGTCGTCATGGCCTGGATGTCGCGCTCCTCGCGGCTTGTTCCAGCACATGGCAACAGCGTGCGGCTGACGCGGCTTGGCGATTATCCCCGTCATTTGAAGAATTTTCGTAACAACGATCTTATTGTCGCCAATGCGCCCGGTATTGCCGAGGCCTGCGTGCAATTGGGCTGGACGAAGCCGGTCAAGGTCGTCTCCAATTTCGTTCGTGAGACCACCATCAAGCCGGTATCGCGTGCCAGCATGGGTACTCCGGAAGATGCCTTCCTCGTTGTGGGTACCGGACGGTTCATCCGGCGCAAGGGGTTCGATGTCCTGATCAAGGCCGTGGCGCAGATTCCCGATGCCTGGCTGTGGCTGATCGGCGAAGGCGACAAACGGGCCGAGATGGAGCAACTGGTGCAGGAATTGGGCATGGCAGACCGCACCCGCTTCACCGGCTGGGTCGAAGAGCCGATGGATTATGTTGCCGCGGGCTCGATCTTCGTTATGCCATCGCGCCATGAGCCGCTTGGCAATGTGGTGCTCGAAGCCTGGCAGGCGGATGTGCCGGTGGTCTCCACCCGTTCCGAAGGGCCGTCCTGGTTCATCCGGGATGGCGAAGATGCGCTCATGTGTGACATCGACGATGTGGATGGCACCCTTGCGGCGATCAATCGTATCCGCACAGACGATCAACTGGCGGCGAAACTGCGAGAGCAGGGCAGGGCAAGGCTCGACGCCGATTTCCGCAAGGATGCGGTGGTGGATGCCTATCTCGATCTGTTCAAGCAGATGAAACGATAGGACGTTATTGATGGTCTCCAACTCAAACGACATCGCGCTGAATGCCGATTTCTGCTGCTACGTCATCAATCTGGATGGCAGCACGGAGCGTTTCTCACAGGTGTCGGCGTCGCTTGAGAAAGCCGGTGTCGCATTCGAGCGTCTCTCGGCTTTCGATGGGCGCAAGCTGTCCCTCGATACTGTTGCCGATTATGATGCCGCGGCTGCCAGACGCTATATGGGCCGCGAGTTGGTTGGTGGCGAAATCGGCTGCTATTACAGTCACTTGAATGCGGCGAAGGCGTTTCTTCGGACGGACAGATCCTACTGCCTCGTGATCGAAGATGACGCCGCACCGCATGAAGCCCTGCAGGCGATCGTGACGGAAACGATCGGTTTTCTCAATGCGCATGATCCCGAGTGGCGGATCGTGAACATGGGCAATGAGAAGCTTAAAATCTTCCGTCCACTGAAGACCATGAGCTTCGGGAAAAATATATTTACTCTTTGCTCCGCACACTATTTTCCGATGACGACAGGCGCCATTCTCTGGTCGAGGAAAGGTGCGCAGGAGTTCGTCGATGGACACCGTGTGATCTTCGCGCCGGTTGATAACTTCTTCCGCCATTGGATCACCCGGGTTGGCGGCGGCTATTCTTTCTTTCCAAGGCCGGTGTCCACCACCGATGCGGTCAGCGATATTGCGCATCCCGGAAAGATATCGAGAAGCCGTAATGCCCGCAGCTTCCTTTATGGTCTGCGCAAACAGCGGCGGCTTATGGTGGACAAGCTGATCGCCACCAAGCGGAAGTATTTTTCGTGAGTTCGAGCCGTTACAGTCACCTTACAGTCCAAGCCCGAGAAAGTGCGTTACGATGAGCGTGAAGCGGATATTTCATCTGCAATTCGGCACGGATGGCGGCACCGAGCAGTTTTTCCTACGCCTCACCCGCGCTTTTCACGAGCGTGGCATAGAGCAGCAATTTGCAATCCGGCCGGGCGTGACATGGCGTCACGAACTTGACGATCGGGGGACGGTGCATGAGGGTTACTATCTTCGCCGCTGGCCCAACTGGTGGCTGCGCACGCAGTTGCTGAAGCGATCCATGAAGCAGTGGCCAACCGATGTGGTGATGGGGTGGCGTGCGCCGACGGCGCGGCTGATGCCGGACGCTGGTCACGCCATACGCGTTGTGCGTCTGGGAGACTATCCGCACCACGTCCGCTATTTCGGCAACACCGATGCTATCGTCGGCAATGCGCCCAACGTCATCGAACACTGCCGTACACTCGGCTGGCAGGGTAAGACGACGATTATTTCCAATTTTCCGGGCGAGGTCGGCACTTCCGTGGTCAAGCGGTCGGATTTTTCGACGCCGGACGATGTTCCTCTGGTTTGCGGTCTTGGCCGCTTCGTTCCGACCAAGGGTTTCGATACCTTGCTGCGCGCGGTCGCGGCGACGCCTCACCTCTGGCTCTGGCTGGTTGGAGATGGCCCCGATAGAGCCGATCTGGAGCGGTTGGTGCAAGAGCTTGGGATTCCCGATCGTGTCCGCTTCATCGGCTGGGTTTCGGAGCCGGCGGCCTATATCAAGGCGGCGGATATGTTCTGCGTGCCGAGCCGACAGGAGCCGCTTGGCAACGTGCTACTCGAAGGCTGGAAGGCGGAAGTGGCTGTGGTGTCCACCAAAACCGAAGGGCCGTCCTGGGCTGCGACGCATGAGGAAAGCGCTCTCTTCACCGAGATCGACGATGTCGAGGGTATGGCGCAGGCGCTCTTGCGTCTGCAAGGGTCGCCCGAGCTTCGAGCGAAGCTGGTTCAAGGTGGGCGAGAGCAATTGGCCGCACGCTTTTCCGCAGAGCGGATCGTCGATCAATATCTGGAATTCTTCGAGGAATTGCGTAGCGGCAGGCGATGAAGGCGGTCGCGCTGTTTCAGCTCAGGCTGGGACGGCGCTGTCCAGTGTTGCGATCGGAAAAGCGATATTCGGCTGTCTAAACGCGCGCATAGATGTCGCCGAGAGACCGGGCTTCACCTTCAAGCGCGAAATTCTCCACTGTCGTCCGGCGTGCAACTGCACTTCTATGCTGCATCATCTCTGTATCGCTTAAGAAGCCCTTGGTCGCTTCAACCATTGCATCGAGATCATCGCGGCCAATGACGGTGCCGGTTTCGCCTTCGCGCACCAATTCCGGAAAGGCGCCGACATCCGTGGCGATCACGGGTACACCCGTCGACATCGCTTCCAGAGGGGTGAGGCCAAATCCTTCCCAGCGCTGGGGGGCGATGAAGAGGTCGAGCGCGCGGTACCATTCGTTGATGTTGGTATGCTCTCCGACGAAGAGGATGCGGTCGGCAAGACCTGCGGCTCGCACTCTTTCCTTCAAGCCATTCTCGAAATCCACATGCGGACCTGTCGCGCGTCCTGCAACGATGGCCGACCATTGCGGGTGGTCTGGCAGAACGCGGATCATCGTGTCAACGAAGAGATCGGTACCCTTCTGATGCCGTGTACGGCCGAAGCAGCCGGCATATTTGCGCTGAGGATCGAGGCCGCGTGCGACCTTTGCTTCAGCCTTATCGGTGGGCGGGGAGAAGCGATCGGTGTCGATCCCGTGCATGATGACCGTGCTCGGTACGTCCAGATAGGAGGCCGTCTGGCTATTGGTGGCAATCACACCGTCCATTCTGGAAATCAGAAATTTGGTCCAACCGGTGTGCCTGCGCTGCGAGGCGGAGGTGAAGACGATCTTCAACTTCATGCGCAGAATGTCGCGCATGATGATGGCCGGCAGCATCTCTATATTGCGGCGCGCATGCCAGACCCGCGCTCTGCCTGCCGGACCGTTTTGCCAGAGCCGCCACAGATCGCGGAAGCGCACATATGGCAGGCTTTCGGGCAGGCCGGGGCCGATGACGGCGATCTTCTGCCCGAGCCGGTTCTGCACCGGCACGAGCTGAATGATCGTGGATGTCACGCCCGAGAGCCTGCGCTTGAAGTTTGGCGTAAGGACGCGGACATCTCTCAGATCGACATGGGGCAAGTCTTGAAGTCTCGCAACGGGAGCGGGGGATTTCAGTTCCAGTTGACGGACAGGATCTCGTAGCCGCGCGAGCCGCCAGGCGCATTCACTTCAATGCTGTCGCCCACTTCCTTGCCGATCAGGGCGCGGGCAATGGGAGAGGAAATCGAAATGCGACCTTCCTTCACGTCGGCTTCCTGATCGCCAACAATCTGATAGGTCTTTTCTTCATCGGTGTCTTCATCGATGAGCTTGACGGTGGCGCCAAACTTGATCTTGGAACCGGACATCTTGGAGAGATCGATGATCTCGGCGCGGGCGGTCAGATCTTCGAGCTCGGAGATGCGGCCTTCATTGTGGCTCTGCGCTTCCTTGGCGGCGTGATACTCGGCATTTTCCGACAGGTCGCCATGGGCGCGCGCTTCGGCGATCGCCTCGATGATGCGCGGGCGCTCTTCCTGCTGACGCCAGCGAAGTTCTTCCTGCAACTTGACGTAACCGCCCTGGGTCATCGGTACTTTTTCTACCATCTTTTTATTCCTTCACATTCGCACCGCGGTAGTCGCAGACACAAAAAGAAACAGGTTCCGGAGCAAAACTTCGGAACCATGTCAAAATCACAATTTGTCGGACTATATCAGAAGAGCATCCTGAAATGCCAGCAAATTAAAAGGCCCGTAAAAAACAAGCATTTTCAACGTGCTCCGCTTGTGATTTGACTTTCGTCATTGGAACATATAGAGAACATACTATGAAGAAGTCAATCAAAGAGCGGCTTGCAGTTCTCTCCGATGCAGCGAAGTATGACGCCTCCTGCGCGTCCAGCGGGACCTCGAGACGCAACTCGGCGCAAAGCGGCGGGCTGGGGTCGACGGAGGGTTCGGGCATCTGCCATGCCTATGCGCCGGATGGTCGTTGTATCTCGCTTTTAAAGATTCTTCTGACCAATTTCTGCATTTATGATTGTGCCTATTGCATCAATCGTTCGTCCAGCAATGTCGAACGCGCACGCTTTACCGTGGAAGAGGTCGTGTGGCTGACGCTGGAGTTTTACCGGCGAAACTACATCGAGGGTCTGTTTCTTTCTTCCGGCATCATTCGCTCTTCGGACCACACGATGGAGGAGCTGGTGCGCGTAGCAAAGGAGTTGCGCGTCACTCACGGCTTCCGGGGTTATATCCACCTGAAGTCCATCCCTGAAGCATCGCCGCATTTGATCGAAGAAGCGGGGCTTTATGCCGATCGTCTCTCGATCAATATCGAACTCCCGACCGATAGCGGAATTGGCAAGTTCGCGCCGGAAAAGCAGCCAGGCAATATTCGTCGCTCCATGGCGGATATTCGGCTGAAGATCGAAGAAGCGGGCGAGCCGACGCTGAAGACGAAGCGGGTCAAGACTTTCGCGCCAGCAGGGCAGAGCACGCAGATGATTGTCGGTGCCGATGGCGCTGACGACGGCACGATTCTCTCGACCAGCGCGCGGCTTTACGGAAGCTATGGCCTGCGGCGCGTCTATTACTCCGCCTTCAGCCCCATTCCCGATTCGTCGAAAAACCTGCCGCTCATCAAGCCGCCCTTGATGCGCGAGCACAGGCTGTATCAAGCCGATTGGCTCTACCGTTTCTACGGCTTCGACATTGGCGAGATTACTTCGACGCAGCAGAACGGCATGCTCGATCTCGATATCGATCCCAAGCTCGCCTGGGCGCTCGGCAACCGCCAGAAGTTTCCTGTCGATGTTAATTCGGGTGAGAGAGAGATGCTGCTGCGCGTGCCTGGGTTCGGCGTGAAGACGGTGAACTCCATCCTGTCCTCCCGCCGCTTTCGGAGGCTGCGCTTGGAAGATCTGGCGCGCTTTGGCGTATCGCTGAAAAAGGTGAAGGCGTTTGTCGTCGCGGATGGCTGGACGCCGGGCAAGTTGACCGAGCGGCCCGACCTGCGCGCCATGTTCACACCGCCACCGGAACAGTTGTCGTTGCTGTGATGTATGCGGTCGAGCTAGAAGGCAGGGGCAATTTCGGCGAATGGCGCGATGCCGCGCGTTCGCTTCTTGCGGCGAGTGTGGCACCGAGCGATGTGGATTGGCGCTTGAAGAGCGACCGCGGCACGCGTCTTGATTTCGAGCAGCAGGCCTCTCTACCGGTGGCGAAGACACCAGCGCAGATCACGGTTCCATCGGCCTTTCTGCCGTTGGCGGAAGCGATTATCTGCCACAGCGATCCGGCGCGCTTTTCTTTGCTGTATCGTCTCCTGTGGCGGCTGCAGCAGGACCGGGCGCTGTTGCAGATCAAGGCCGATCCGGATGTTCAAGCGGCCCGGCAGATGGAGAAATCCGTCCGTCGCGACAGTCACAAGATGACCGCCTTCGTCCGTTTCAAGGAAGTGCCGGGCGAGGGCGCGCAGGCACGGCGCTGCTTTATTGCGTGGTTCGAGCCGGATCATTTCATTGTCGAGCGAAAGGCGCCGTTCTTCCAGCGGCGCTTCAACGACATGGATTGGCTGATTGCAACCCCGAAAGGGTCTGCGCGGTGGAATGGTCAGTTGCTTGAGACGTCGCGAGAGCCGGCGGAGCGGCCGGATATTTCCGATGAAACGGATGAGTTGTGGCGCACATACTATGCCAATATCTTCAATCCGGCGCGGCTGAAGATCAAAGCCATGACGGCGGAAATGCCGAAGAAGTATTGGAAGAACCTGCCAGAGGCCGATCTTATCCCGGAACTTGTCATCGGCGCGGAGGCGCGCGTGCTTGGCATGGCGGCCAAGGCTGCGACCGAGCCGCAGATGTTTCACCATCGTATCCAGGCGGCGGCCGGAGCCAAGCCACAGGAAGTGCTGCTGGATGCAAATACGCTCGCTGGCGTGAAGCGCGAAGCTCAAAGCTGTCAGATGTGCCCGCTGCATTGTGCCGCAACGCAAACCGTCTTCGGCGAAGGGCCCGAGAAGGCGCAGGTGATGATCGTCGGAGAGCAGCCGGGAGATCACGAGGATTTAGCCGGGCGACCCTTTATCGGTCCAGCGGGTAGGGTGTTCGATCAGGTCCTGGGGGAGACTGGGATTGAGCGTCAATCGCTCTATGTGACGAACGCGGTCAAGCATTTCAAATATGAGGCGCGGGGCAAGAAACGCATTCACCAAAGACCCAATGCCGGTGAGGTTGAGCGTTGCCGTTGGTGGTTGACGCGGGAGATCGATCTCGTTCAGCCCAAGCTCATCGTCGCCATGGGGGCGACGGCGGTTTATGCTTTGACGGGGATGAAAGAGACGCTTTCGAGCGTTCGCAGCCGGCCGATCCCCATGGAGAATTCACGCATCCTCTTTGCCACGGTGCATCCATCCTACCTGCTTAGAATTCCCGACCCGGCACGTCAGGCGCAGGAGAGGGCGCTCTTCGTCGAAGACTTGCGCGCCGTGCGGCGATTGTCCGAAGCGTGAGGTGAAGCGTACCCGCGTTTGGTTCTTGCTGCCGCAGTAGAACAGTTCGTCCTTTTCGAAAATGCGCTGTTTCTAAACATTAAAAGCCGTTCATGAAGTAATTGTAATGCGACTATCTCCATTTTTGGGAGTTTAATCAGCATCAACATCCAACGATGGTTAGGATGTTGTATGTGGAATTCATAAAAGGATTTGTATCATGTATATTCGTAATAATCTTGCTGTTATTCTTGTTGCCGGTACTATGCTCGGCGGAATTGCTTACACTGCCGAAGCTGCATCGACAACTGCAGCGCAGACGGAAACCAAGGGCGCTGTTGTTCCGAATAAGGCCATCGACAAGGATGTTGGTCGTCTCTCCCAGGACGGCGCACAGGCCTTGGCCGACATTCAGGCAACACGCCTGGCAATCTTCAACGCGAAGCCGGATGAGGCCAAGACCTTTATCAACAAGGCGAAGGACGAGCTGCAGAAGGCCTCCAAGGACGAAGCAGTCTTCATGAAGGCTGAAGCGGATCTGACGAAACCGACCAAGGCACCCGTTGCCGGTGATGCGAAGGCGGATGCAAAGCCCGCATCTGCGACGCCCATCCAATGGCTGCCAGTCGACTCGCAGTTGACGCTCGGTGAGGACTTCAAGGCAACGCCTGAAAAGGTCGCGGCCATCACCGAAGCCAACAAGAGCCTGAAGACCTCCGATCGCCAGGGTGCGCTTGAGAAGCTCGCTGTCGCGGATGTCGATGTCGAGTTCATCACCGCCGCCCTACCGCTCAATCAGACGGTCACCGATGTTGGCAAGGCTGCCGACCTGATCAACCAGGGCAAGTTCTATGAAGCCAATGCGGTGCTGAAGGATGTGACGGATAATGCGATGCTTAACATCGTCGATATCTACGGTCAGCCTTACAAGGCAAAGGCAGAAAAGCCTGCCAATGCCGCAGCGGTCACGCCTTCGACGGACAAGGCCGCTGCTCCAAAGGGCTAATTGCCCTTCCACATACTGCAACGAAAATGGCCTCCCCGGTTGGGGAGGCCTTTGTTTTGAACACTTTACCTTTCGAACGGAAACGGTGCCTTAGAAATAGCTCTGCAGCGGCTTCACTTCGAGATTGCCGGCCTTCAGCGCCTTGATGGCAAGGGCTGCGGCTTCCGCACCGGCCATGGTGGTGTAGTAGGGCACCTTCTGCATCAGCGTTGCGCGGCGCAGCGACTTGGAGTCGGAGATCGCCTTGTTGCTGTCGGTGGTGTTGATGACCAGCTGGACCTGACGGTTGCGGATGCCATCCTCAATGTGCGGGCGACCTTCCTGCACCTTGTTGATCTTCTCGGCTGCGATGCCTTGCTCCGCGAGGAAACGCTGCGTGCCGCCGGTTGCCAGAACCTTGAAGCCTGCTTCCACCAGAATGCGGATCGCTGGCAGAACGCCTTCTTTGTCCTGATCGCGGACCGAGACGAACACCGTGCCGGAGCGCGGCAGGTCGACACCAGCACCCAACTGCGACTTGGCGAATGCTAGCGCGAAATCGGTGTCGAGACCGATGACTTCGCCGGTGGAACGCATTTCCGGTCCGAGCAGAATGTCAACGCCGGGGAAGCGGGCGAAGGGGAAGACGGCTTCCTTGACGGCGATGTGCTTCAGGTTGCGTGGATCGGGCTTCTCGCCGTAAGCGGCGATCGCCGCATCGAGCTTCTCACCCGCCATGACGCGGGCTGCGATCTTGGCAATCGGCGCGCCGATGGTCTTGGCGACGAAGGGCACGGTACGCGACGCGCGCGGGTTGACTTCCAGAACGTAGATGGTGCCGTCCTTGATGGCGTATTGCACGTTCATCAGGCCGCCGACCTTCAGCGCCTTGGCAAGTGCTGCCGTCTGGCGTTCCAGTTCATCCAGCGTTTCGGGCGAGAGCGAGCGTGCAGGCAGCGAGCAGGCAGAGTCGCCCGAGTGGATGCCGGCTTCCTCGATATGCTCCATGATGCCGGAGACGAAGACGCTTTCACCGTCGCACAGCGCATCCACGTCCACTTCGACAGCATTGGTCAGGTAGCTATCGAAGAGCAGCGGGTTCTTGCCGAGCAGTGTGTTGATCTGGCCGGTCTTGTCGTTCGGGTAGCGCTGCTTGATGTCTTCCGGCACGAGGCCTGGAACGGTATCGAGCAGATAGGTCTGCAGCTGGCCTTCCGAATGGATGATCTGCATGGCGCGGCCACCCAGAACGTAGGAGGGGCGAACGACCAGCGGGAAGCCGATTTCGGAGGCGACGAGACGCGCCTGTTCGACAGAGTAGGCGATGCCGTTGTTCGGCTGCGCCAGATCGAGCTTCATAAGCAGCTTCTGGAAGCGGTCGCGGTCTTCGGCAAGGTCGATCATGTCCGGCGCGGTGCCGAGGATCGGAATGCCGTTCTTTTCCAGCGCTTCTGCGAGCTTCAGCGGTGTCTGACCACCGAACTGCACGATGACGCCGACCAGTTCGCCCTTTTCCTGCTCCGCGCGCATGATCTCGATCACGTCTTCAGCGGTCAGAGGCTCGAAATAGAGGCGGTCGGAGGTGTCGTAGTCGGTGGAAACCGTCTCCGGGTTGCAGTTGATCATGATCGCTTCGAAGCCTGCATCCTTCAGCGCGAAGGCGGCATGGCAGCAGCAATAGTCGAATTCGATGCCCTGGCCGATACGGTTCGGACCGCCGCCGAGGATCACGACCTTCTTGCGGTCGGACACTTGCGCCTCGGAGCGCAGTGCACCGACGAAAGGCATCTCATAGGTGGAGTACATGTAGGCGGTCGGCGAGGCGAACTCGGCAGCGCAGGTATCGATGCGCTTGAAGACCGGACGCACATTCAGGCTGTTGCGCAGCTCAGCCACTTCCTTCGGGCGCTTACCGGTCAGCGAGGCGAGGCGGGCGTCGGAGAAGCCCATGGCCTTCAGCATGCGCAGGTTTTCGGCATCGGTCGGCAGGCCGTGTTCGCGCACGCGCGCTTCCATATCGACGATTGCCTTGAACTGGGCGATGAACCATGGATCGATCTTGGAGTTCTCGTGCACTTCGGCTTCGGACATGCCCGTGCGTAGTGCCTGGGCAACCATGCGCAGGCGATCCGGCGTCGGCGTGCCGATGGCAGCGCGGATGGCGTTCTTGGAGCCTTCGCCTTCTTCGTAACCGGGGATTTCGATCTCATCGAGACCGGTGAGGCCGGTTTCCATGCCGCGCAGCGCCTTCTGCAGCGATTCGGCAAATGTACGGCCAATTGCCATCACTTCACCGACGGACTTCATGGCGGTGGTGAGGATCGGCGAAGCGCCGGGGAATTTTTCGAAGGCAAAGCGTGGGATCTTCGTCACGACATAGTCGATGGACGGTTCGAAGGAGGCAGGCGTTGCGCCTCCCGTGATGTCGTTGTCGAGTTCGTCCAGCGTGTAGCCGATGGCAAGCTTGGCCGCGACCTTGGCGATCGGGAAGCCGGTTGCCTTGGAGGCAAGCGCGGATGAGCGCGACACGCGCGGGTTCATTTCGATGACGACGAGGCGGCCATCCTTCGGGTTGACGGCGAACTGCACGTTCGAGCCGCCGGTTTCGACGCCGATCTCACGCAGAACCGCAATCGAGGCGTTGCGCATGATCTGGTATTCTTTGTCCGTCAGCGTCAGGGCCGGAGCAACGGTGATCGAGTCGCCGGTGTGAACGCCCATCGGGTCGATGTTTTCGATCGAGCAGATGATGATGCAGTTGTCCGCCTTGTCGCGGACGACTTCCATTTCATATTCCTTCCAGCCGAGAACCGATTCTTCGACCAGAACTTCCGTCGTCGGCGAGGCATCGAGGCCGCCAGAGACGATATCGAAGAATTCCGAGCGGTTATAGGCAATGCCGCCGCCGGTGCCGCCAAGCGTAAAGGAAGGGCGAATGATGGCTGGCAGGCCAACATGGTCGATCGCCTGGGCGGCGATTGCCATGGCATGCGCCATGTAGCGCTGCTTGCGGTCCGTCTCGCCGAGGTTCCACTGGTTTTCCAGCTCATCCAGTGCCTTGTCGAGGTCGGCGCCGGAAAGCTTGCTCTTCACCTCTGCGCGGGCTGCCTCATGCTTCTTGCGGTCGGCATCCTTGATCTCGGTGGCGTTTGCCAGCATCGAGCGCGGGGTTTCGAGACCGATCTTCGCCATGGCTTCGCGGAAGAGGGCGCGGTCTTCGGCCTTGTCGATTGCTTCCGGCTTGGCACCGATCATCTCGACATTGTAGCGGTCGAGGACGCCCATGCGCTTCAAGGAGAGCGCGGTGTTGAGTGCCGTCTGGCCGCCCATGGTGGGCAGCAGCGCATCGGGGCGTTCCTTGGCAATGATCTTGGCAACCACTTCCGGCGTGATCGGTTCGACGTAGGTCGCGTCCGCAAGGCCAGGGTCGGTCATGATGGTGGCGGGGTTGGAGTTGACCAGGATGACCCGGTAACCTTCTTCCTTCAGCGCCTTACAGGCCTGGGTGCCGGAATAGTCGAATTCGCATGCCTGACCGATGACGATCGGTCCCGCGCCAATGATGAGGATGGATTTGATATCTTGGCGCTTTGGCATGGCTCTCGTTCCGCTTTCGTGTTGCGCAAAAAACGGCCATGGTGAAACTTCACCGGCCGGGGCGCGCAATTCCAAATCTTTTCAGGCTAGAAGCGGCTTATAGGCAAATGTTTTGGCGAACGGAACCCCGAATCTTCGCTTTCCGCCAGGAAAGTTCTCGCGCCGCAAAAGGATCATGCCGGGTGATCCTTCGCGCGTTGTCAAACGTAAGCTTCTTCAACCGCTTAAATCGTCGCCTCCAACCGGATGCAGGATAATCATGATCATCGTTCATTACCTGGAAAATTCCCGCGCGCACCGCATTCTCTGGCTGCTGGAGGAACTTGAACTTCCCTATGAGGTGAAAACTTACAAGCGTGGGTCCGACATGCGCGCGCCGAAGAGCCTCAAACAGGTCCATCCGCTCGGCAAGTCTCCGGTGATCGAGGATCGGAACACGGTCTATGCAGAGAGCGGCGCGATCATCGAATATCTTCTCGATACCTATGGCGAGGGCAGGTTCCGGCCCGAGAAAGGCACGGACGGCTATCGGCGCTATCTCTACTGGCTGCATTATGCCGAAGGATCGGCCATGCCGCTTCTGTTGCTCAAGCTTCTTTTCTCGCGCCTGCCGAGCCAGATGCCGTTTTTCTTAAGACCCGTGGCGGGTATGATCTCCAAGGGCGTGGCGGCAAAGCTCATCGATCCGCAACTGATCGATCATGTGGCGTACTGGGAGGCCGAACTTTCCAGGGACGGTTATTTTGCCGCAGACACGTTGACCGGCGCGGATATTGCCATGAGCTTTCCGGTCGAAGCGGCGATGACCCGTGCGGATGGCGTTGGCGAAACGAAAGCGATCAGGCGCTTTCTCGATACCATACGCGCACGGCCTGCTTACCAGCGCGCGCTTGAGAAAGGCGGAGCCTATATCTACGCGCGCAGCTGACACGAGTACTCCTCTTGCGGGAACGCTTTGCGGTAGTTAGCGTTTAGCGCAAGCATATTAAAGGGGAGATTGCCATGCAGTGGAGAGGGCGCCGCCAGTCGGACAACATCGAAGATAGACGCGGCATGTCGACCGGCGGCATGGGCGGCGGCGGTGGTTTTCGCCTACCGACCGGCGGTCGTGGTGGCGGGATTGGTATCGGCGGTCTCGTCGTTATTTTGCTGATCAGCTGGGCACTTGGCATCAACCCGCTCGCCTTGCTCTCCGGTGATATGTCGACGGATAGCGGCAGTCAGCAACAACAGACCGGGACGCGCCCGCAAGGCCAATCCAGTGATGAGACGACGGCGTTCGTCCGCACCATTCTGGCAGAGACCGAAGACACCTGGGGCAAGATCTTCCAGGCCTCCGGGGAAACCTATCAGAAGCCGACGCTGGTTCTGTTCTCCGGCCAGGTTCGCTCTGCCTGCGGCAACGCGACGTCGGCATCCGGCCCGTTCTACTGCCCGGTGGACCGCAAGGTCTATCTGGACACCGACTTCTTCCGCGAGCTTTCACAGCGTTTCGGCGCCTCCGGGGATTTTGCCCAGGCCTATGTGATTGCGCATGAGGTGGGCCATCACGTCCAGAACCTCACCGGCGTGCTTCCGGAATTCAACCAGCGTCGCCAGTCCATGAGCGAGAGCCAGGCCAACGCGCTTTCGGTGAAGGTGGAACTGCAGGCCGATTGCTATGCGGGCATCTGGGGCAAGTCCACCCAGCAGAAGGGCATCCTCGAAGCTGGCGATCTGGAAGAGGCGCTGAACGCCGCCCACCAGATTGGCGACGATACGCTGCAGAAGAAAACGCAGGGCTATGTCGTTCCCGACAGCTTCAATCACGGCACATCGGCGCAGCGAGTCGAATGGTTCCGCCGCGGGTTTGAGAGCGGGCGCGTCGAGGATTGCGATACGTTCTCTGCTGATATTTGAGGGGCTTTCGATAGCCACGCCGTCCTCGGGCTCAGCCCGAGGACGTGGGTGCAAATTTGACTGGCCTTCAACTCGCCAGCCTCTGCGACGGAGCGTCTTTTTCTCCGCCGTCCATCTTCTCCCAAGTTCCACCGTTCCTGTAGCGCCATGCAAGCTGGCCTTGATCGTCGATGGTGATGAGCGCAAGCCAGCCATTGTCAAACAGCGCGCTCACCTGCGGATGCCGCTGCAGGATGTCGGTGATCGCCTCCTTCGGGGCCTCCACGGTGACAGTCAGCCGCAGCGGTTCATGGACCAGTTTTTCGCCATCATGCACCGATTGCCAGGGTAGCCCGGCGCGCAGATTGCCGCCATTGCCTTCGACCACGCCGATGCCGCCGACGACATTGTGCAGCAGCTTGTTGCCCGCACCGAAGAGGGAGGGCGCAACTGCGGAGCCGAAATATTGCAGGCTGATCCAGCTTGCGACGACCACGGGCGCTGTCAGGATGAGTTCGAGAATCTTGAAGTCCTCGTCCTTCTGCCAGACGTAGTCATGCAGGAAGGCCTGTCCCTCCAGCGATTTGCCCGCCGTGCGTGACCGTGGGGCGGCGATGAAGGCGCGGCATCCGGCAAGGCCGAATTCAGGCCGGGTCTCCGACCAGTCGCGGCTTCGCGCATGCAGGTTGTCCCCTGTCGCCCGCGGGAGGTTGCGTGCGCGCTCTGCTCTCGTTAGGCGGCCGGCATCCGCCATCCATTTGCGCAGTTGAGCCAGATCTTTCGAAGCGATGTTGCTGTCCGGATCATCTTCGAAGAGTGTGACGGCGTCGGTCGTCGTGTCGTGCAGGCCTGCAAGGAAGACAGTGTCGTCCGGAATGGTGATCCCTTTTGTAGTGAGGGCCTCACGCACCGCCCGATCGTTGATGAGATCGGCCAGCAGCCGGGCATTGACGTCACCCGCATGGCCGCCGCAGGCGCCGCAATGCAGCGCGCTGGCGTAAGGATTGTTGACGACATTGGCGCCGTGACCGCAGATCAGCACGAAGCGGCCGAAGCCCTCGGTCAGCGACATGGCTTTCAGCACCCTTTCCGCCATGGCTGCCTTCGTTTCCAGGTCGAGGTTTTGGACAAAGCGGGGCTTTGCCTTGTCGGGCTTCGCACCCTTGGTGAAATGCCATCCGTCGCGCAGAAGCTTGCCCGCATAGACGGGCCCCATTGCCTCAACGAAAGCGAAGGAGGAGACGGCGGCGAGCTTGAACCGGCCCCAGGCGCGGATGGCGCGCGCACCGAAGCGGGCCTTCTGGTCAGCCTTCTGATTGTCATCGACAGCACTGCAGGTGAAGACAGATGGCTTCAGCAGCACCGGCAGCCGGTGTTCTGCGACATCGGAGGCAAAGCCGTGATGGCTCGCGCCAAGGCCGAAGAAGCCGGCGAAGCCGATCGTCCGGATGGACGGGTCCATGCTTTCGAGCGACCGCCGGAAGACTTCGGAACGGACATCGATGCAGAAGGCTGCCTGCAGTATCGGCCGCTGGTCTGCCACGGTGGCGGTCGAAGGCGCGGCGAGAGCGGCGGCGAGCTTCCTCTGGGCCGCGTGTTCGGCCGCAGACTGCAGAATGCTGTCGATCTGGATGTCACGATTGGCGACAACAGGCTCCACATGGGCGGTGCGGACCTTCCGCCACTCGGCCTCGATATCTGTCTTGTGCTGCAGGTATAGCGCTTCTTCGAACACCAGTCGGATTGCGAGAAGCTCAAGCGCTGTTGTGTCGACGCCGCCGTCGACTTCGGCCCTGAACTGGATGTGGCGGGCATATTGCGCCCAGCCACCAAGCGTCAGCAGCAGCTGGTGGAAATAGGTGCCTGGCTCTGCGCCAAGCCCAAGCGAAACGACAGCCCGTTCGATGGCGGCATGCGGCGTTTCGGGGGTGTCCGACACATGGATGCCGAAGCCTTTGAGACCGAGGATTTCCGGGGTGAGGTCATGGGTCGCGAAGGCCCGCCAGGCGGCGTAAAGGCCGTTGCGTCTCGATGCCGCCCAAAGGGCCTGGCCCTGATCGAAGAAGCCCGCAGCAAACGTTCCGATCCGATCCGAGATCAGGCCCGGCCAATCCTGATCCGTCGCCTTTGCAGCAAGATCGGCAACGGTCGGCAGAGCGCGGATCGGTGATGCTTCGTTCGAGAGGGCAGCCTTGATCGCAGCCAGATCGATGCTCGGGTCGGCGGTGTTCGTGAGCAGTGCTGCGAGGATGTCCTCGTCCGTCATGGCACCCGTGGCAATCTTGTCCGTAAAATGCTTGCGGGGCAGAGCAAGCCGTACGCCGCCGATGCGGGCCAGCAGTGCCGCGGTCTGATCAAAGGTCTCGTTTGCCTGGCCGAGGAAAGGGTTGACGGCAACGGTCGCCGTCAAGGGCCAGGCTGGCGGAATGGCCCGCACGGCCTGATCTGCAGCTTTTGCCTGAGCATCGCCGTGAAGTGTATCGACTGGGGTTATGGTGGTCATGAGACTTACTCCTTCACGGAAGCGGAGGTTGTGGTGGAGGCGGTGAGTTTCCAGCCGCCGAGCAGGCGATCGAAGAGGGCATTGACGTAAAGCCCGTTTGCGAGGTGGACGCGCAGACCCGCTGCTGCCGGATGGTACGCCCAGAGAGGAAACAGCGACTGGGCAACCGCTACAAGGCCGAAGGTGACGACGGCCAGCAGCATCAGCGTCCATTCCAGTGGGCCAGGCTGGGGCGGAGGCGGGAGCGTGCCGTGCATCAGCCCGTCAGCGATCTTCTGCAAGGCGAAATAGGCGGTTGCGGCCAGGACAGCGTAGAGCGAGGTGCGCCAGGTGAGCGCCCACGGAGCGGCATCCGCCAGACCCTGGGCGATCAGATAGGCCACGCCGAAGATCAGGATTGCGCCGAGTGCCAGTGCCTGCGGTGGTTTGTCGGCAAAGCCGAAGAGGAGGCCGATCACCGCGAAGATGGCAAGAGCCAGCAGGAAGGCGCGACCGACGGCCTTGGCATTGGGGATGGTGATTGGGCCGGGACGCCGGATCGAGGCCACGGTTTCGATTGCCGATCCGGACGCCAGGAATGAGTGGGCCTTGTAGAGCGAGTGGGCGACGATGTGCAGCAGGGCAATCGGGAAGAGTGCCAGGCCGCATTGCAGGATCATGAAGCCCATCTGCGCCACTGTCGACCAGGCGAGCGACGTCTTGACCGCAGATTGGGTCAGCATCACCACACTGCCGAAGATCGCAGTGAAGCCGCCGACCATGACCAGAGTCGCAAGGACGATGGGAGCCTGCAGCATGACATCGGCGAAGCGGATCAGCAGGAAGCCGCCGGCATTGACGACGCCCGCATGCAGAAGTGCAGAAACCGGAGTTGGCGTCTCCATGACTTCCGTCAGCCATCCATGGGTGGGGAACTGTGCGGACTTCAGGAGGGCAGCGACAGCCAGCAATGCTGCAGCGGCCATCGTCAGCGGCAGGCCATGTCCCTGTTGTGCTTCGAGAAGGATGGTGGCGATGTCACTGGTCTTGAAGGCGACAGCAAGCAGGGCAACGGCGCCGATCAGGGCGAGATCCCCAAGCCGCGAGACGAAGAACTTCTTGCGCGCAGCGCGCCTTGCAGCAATCCGCTCCGGATAGAAGATCAGCAACTGGTGAAGCAGAAGACTTGCCGCACACCAGCCGATGACGAGTTGCAGCAACGTGCCGGATTGCACGAGCAGCAGAACCGCGGCAAGCGTTGCCGTCATCCAGCCGGTAAAGGGTCCTTGCCGGGTTTCGCCATCAAGAAAGGTCCCGGCATAGCGCAGCACGACCCAGCCGATGAAGGAGACGAGCAGAAGCATCACCAGGCTGACGAGGTCGAGCCTCGAGGCGAGCGCCACGTAGCCATAGCCGATCATCGGGCTCGTGCCCGGTCCGTAGAGAGCGAGGACGAGGCCTGAGAGGAGAGCGACGAGAATGGATGCGAGGGCGGCAAGTTCTGCGAGGCGGATTGCCGCGCGCGGACGAAGACCCGGTGCCTTGAAGGCGTTATATGAGGCGTAGGCGAGAAGAAGCGGCGCGAGGAGCGGTAGAGCGTAGATCACGAGAGTTCTCCGGTCTGTGGCTGCTTGGGGAGGATGAGCAGCGGCGTGTGACAGACGGATTATCAGGAACCGAAGCCCTATAAAAATTCATTGTTTCTCTTGAAACGTTCTATAAAATAGAACGATGTCCGATCTGAACTATCACCACCTCCGCTATTTCCGCGCTGTCGCTCATGACGGAAATCTGACGCGCACGGCAAAACGGCTGAACCTGTCGCAGTCGGCATTATCCATTCAGATCAAGCAGTTGGAGGAGCGGCTCGGTCATGCGCTCTTCGAGCGGCGAGGGCGGCAGCTTTACCTGACCGAGGCCGGTCGCATTGCGCTTGATCGCGCCGACACGATCTTCGCCGCTGGTGAGGAACTGATCGAGACTTTGAAAGAGACAGGACGCAGCCGCCGCGCCATCCGCATTGGCGCGCTCGCCACGCTATCACGCAACTTCCAGATCGAGTTTCTGCGGCCGATCCTCGGCCGTTCGGATGTCGACATGATTCTGCGATCGGGCAGTACGAGCGAGCTTTTGGGCGCGCTGGAAACGCTGAACCTCGATATCGTTCTCCTGAACCAGCCGCCGATGGCGGATTCCGTCACACCCTTCATCGCCCAACATATCTATCAGCAGCGGGTCAGCCTTGTCGGCAGGCCGTCCTTCGGCAAGCCGGGAGCAACGCTCGCTGATCTTTTGGCCGAGCATCCTGTGATCCTGCCGACGCTCGAAAGCAGCGTGCGTACTCAGTTCGAGGCTCTGACCGCGCGCCTTGGCCTCAGCCCTCAGATCGCAGCCGAAGTCGATGACATGGCAATGATGCGTCTTCTGGCACGCGAGGGGGCAGGGCTTGCGGTTCTGCCACCCATCGTCGTCAAAGGAGAATTGGAGGCCGGTACGCTGGTGGAGTTCGATGCGCTGCCGGGCATGGTCGAATCGTTTTATGCGGTGACGATCAAGCGCCGTTTCCCCAACCCGCTGTTGAAGCCGCTTCTGCAGGGTGAGAGTTAGACGATCAGCAACGCAGTGACAAACATACCAAGCGCGAAGATCGTATGAGCAACGAGGTTGAGCGCGCGCACTTTGTTGGGGTTGGGCGTCTTGGAGGCAGCCCACCCGATGCCGAGACCGGGTTGGAGCAGGAACCAGCCGGCACCCACGGTAACGATGCCGACGACGAAGGGTAGCAGGAAGGTCGGGGCCGCAAACCAGCCCGGTGGCACGATCAACGCAAGGATAATGCCGTAGAGAATGCCGACTGCATAATGGGCAATCCAGCCAATCGCGACCTCATTGGCGTGCGGTTCGGCCTTTGCAATGCTGTCGTGGAAGACTTTGCCCTTGGGCAGGTGCCAGAACCAACGGCCGACGGGACCCCAATTGGCGGCCGATTGGCCGAAGGCGCGGTGGAGGATGATCGCCCAGATATCCATGAAGAGCGTACCGCCAATCCCCATTGCCGCGCCGCGCCAGAGAATCTCCCACATCCGTTATCCCTCCCGAATCGTGATGTGGAGAAGATGGCTCGCGCCTCACGGGGAGACAAGGGCAGGCAGACCCTCTGACGTCTGGGTAAAAGAAAAAGGCCCGAAAACCGCTCGCGGTTCTCGGGCCTCGTTTGTCTGGTCTGTGCCGACGATCAGGCGGCCTGGCCGTAGCTTCTGTACTGGCTTTCATTCTGGGAGAGCTTGAACTGGGCAAGCAGCGTCTTCAGGGCCGCGGCTTCTGTCGCGAGGCCGTGGCTCGCGGCCGTCTGTTCTTCCACCATCGCGGCGTTCTGCTGGGTTCCCTGGTCGATCGTGTTGATCGCGGTGTTGATCTCCTGCAGACCGGTGGACTGTTCGCGGGTTGCAAGCACGATGGCGTCGATGTGCTTGTTGATCTCCTGCACTTCCGCAACGATGGTTTCCAGCGCCTTGCCGGCATTGCCGACCAGCGTCACGCCGGATTCAACCTGAGTGGTAGACGTGCTGATCAAGGTCTTGATTTCCTTGGCGGCATTGGCAGAGCGCTGAGCGAGTTCGCGCACTTCCTGGGCAACGACAGCAAAGCCCTTGCCTGCTTCACCGGCACGGGCGGCTTCCACGCCTGCATTGAGGGCCAGCAGGTTGGTCTGGAACGCAATCTCGTCGATGACGCCGATGATCTTGGAGATTTCGGTGGAGGAGTGCTCGATGCCCTCCATGGCCTTCACCGCATCGCCGACGACGACACCGGATTGTTCTGCGTTCTGACGCGCACGCTCCACAAGACGACCGACCTCTTCGGCCCGCTTGGCCGAATCCTTGACGGTGGTGGTGATTTCCTCAAGCGCAGCCGCTGTCTCTTCGACGGAGGCTGCCTGCTGCTCGGTGCGCTTGGAGAGATCGTCCGCCGAGTGGCGGATTTCGCTCGCACCGGCATCGATGGCATTGGCATTGTGGCCGACATTGACGAGGGCCGCATTGAGCTTGGCGATGGAGGCGTTGAAGTCGGAACGCAGGCGATCGACACGCGCAACGAAGGGCGTATTGATGCGGTGGTTGAGGTTGCCATTGGAGAGATGGGTCAGGCCCTCGGCCAGCGCATCGACGGCGAACTGGATATCGGCGCTGTCCTTGGCGGATTGGCGCTCGCGTTCGGCACGCTCCTGTTCGGTCATGGTGCGGTTGCGCTCGGCATCGCCCTCCAGACGCTGGCGCTCCAGCGCATTGGTGCGGAAGACGGCAACGGCGCTGGCCATCGAGCCGATCTGGTCGGTGCGCTCCTGGCCGGGAATGGCGATGTTGAGATTGCCGGCGGCAAGCTGTTCCATGGCGAATGTCATGCGCGTCACCGGTGTGATGACCACGCGGCTTAGAAGCAGAACCAGGCAGCCGATCATGCCGGCAACCGCGAGAGCCGTGGCGATGATCGCGGCAACGCGGAAGGTCGAAACGGAGGCGAAAGCGGCCTTGCTGTCGACGACGAAGCCCAGGTGCCAGCTGACCGAGGGCAGACCCGGCACTGGAATGAAGCTGATGATCTTATCGGCACCGTTCAACTGCGTCTGGCTGAGCGCCGTGCTGATCTTCGGCGTGTCTGTCGGGAAGAGATCTGCAAGTGTCTTGGAAATCACGCCCGCATCCGGGTGGATCAGGATCGTCCCGTCATTATTGACGAGGAAGGCGTAGCCATCCGGGCCGGCATTGATCTTCTTGATCATCTCGACAAGGCTCGTCAGCGTGAAGTCGCTTGCGGCGACGCCTGCGAGCTTGCCGTTGCGCTTCACCGGAATGGCGGCGCTGACGACCAGTTCGCTGGTGGAGGAATCGATATAGGGCTCGGTCAGGATCGGCGCGTTGACCGCAACAGCCGCCTGGTACCAGGGGCGTTTGCGTGGATCGTAGCCTTCCGGCATCTTCTCGTTTGGCCAAGTGGTAAACACACCGGCCTCATCACCGAAATAGGTGGACTTGAATTCGCGCACCAGAACGTCGTTCTCGAGCGCCTTGTCAAGCGTGACTTGGTCGGCGCCCTTGCTCAGCGCCGAAGCAACCATCTCGGTCATGATGACGCGACCGTTCAGCCAGTTGGCAATGCTGAGCGCTGCTTCTTCACCGGTAGAGCTCACCTTGTCGGAGACAAAGCTGTTGGCGGCGCCGCGCTGGAGGCTGTCGATATAGAGGGAGAAGCCGGCAAAGGCAGCGACGACAAGGCAGGATGCGGAAATGACGATCCGCGTCATCAAGTTCGATTTCGTGGACAAGATATGGTCCTCGGATGGCCCGGCATGAAGCCGGATTGACTGGAAACATGCCACTGGCAATTGCGGCGCGCGTCATGCACCCGAGAATTGATTTTCGTCAGTTAAGAAGCGTTAGAGTGAAAACTGTAAACATAAGCTTAAGCTGATGTTTTCCATAGGGCTTCGCTGATCGATCGACTTGATCTTCCGTAACGGCAACGGAAAGCTTGATGTTGAGGATGTGCGCCTTTTTGTTGCGCAGTTCTGCCAAGTCTTTTATGCATAGCATCGACCGCTTCCAGCATACTCTGGAAGCGGTTTCAGTTTGAGGTGAGATCATGTCTTCGTCGGTAGCTGTCGGGAACGCGTCGCAGAGCGGCAGTTCATGGGCCGCGCATTTGCGCGCTACGCTTGCATTGGGTATTCCGCTCATCGGAGCGCAACTCGCGCAGCTTGGCATCCATACGACCGACATGATCATCGTCGGTCAGCTCGGTGCAGAAAAGCTTGCTGCCATGGTGCTGGCCGGTCAGTTCTTCTTCGTTGTCTTCATCTTCGGCTCCGGCTTTTCGGTCGCGGTCGTCCCCATGGTTGCCAATGCCTACGGGCAAGGGGATGCGACATCTGCCCGGCGCGCGCTTCGGATGGGCATGTGGGTGGCGATTGTCTATTGGCTGCTGGCGCTTGGCATTTTTCACAATGCGGAGCGCATTCTGGTGGCGCTTGGGCAAAATCCGAATGTGGCGAAGCTGACGGGCGATTATCTTGCCATTTCCAAGTTTGGCATGCTTCCGGGCCTGCTTTTTTATGTGATGCGCGGTCTGGTCAGCGCAATCGGGCGTGCGAGCATTGTTCTCTATGCCACCATCGCCATGCTGCTGATCAACGGCATTCTGGCCTATGGCCTCGTTCTCGGCCATTTCGGCCTGCCCGCCATGGGCATGAATGGCGCTGCCGTGGTGGCGGTCATCGTCAATCTTTTCAGCCTCGTATTTATCGTCGTCTATATTCAGACCCAGGAGGAAACACGCCAGTACGAGCTCTTCGTGCGCTTCTGGAAGCCAGATTGGAAGGCGCTTGGCGAGGTGTTACGTCTCGGTCTTCCCATCAGCATTACCATTCTGGCGGAAGTCACACTGTTTTCGGCCGCTTCCATTCTGATCGGCCAGATCGGCACGATCGAACTTGCGGCCCATGGTATTGCGCTGCAGCTGGCATCACTCGCTTTCATGATCCCGCTTGGGCTGTCGCAGGCCGCAACGGTGCGTGTTGGCGTTGCCCATGGCAGAGGCGATTATCCCAACCTGATCCGTGCGGCGATCACCGTCTATGCGGTCGCCTGCGTCATTGCGATTTGCGGCGGGATACTGTTCGCGGCGATGCCTGAAAGGCTCGGCAGCCTGTTTCTCGATGAGCGGCTGCCGGAAGCCCCACAGGTGCTGGCTTATGCGTCGACGCTGATCATCATGGCAGGTCTGTTCCAGCTTGTGGACGGTATCCAGGCCGTGGCCGCGGGCCTGTTGCGCGGGTTGAAGGATGCACGCGTGCCAGCTTTTCTGGCTCTGATTTCCTATTGGCCGATCGGCTTTGGCCTTGCCTGGACCATGGCCTTTCCACTCGGCTTCGGGGGCGTGGGCGTCTGGTCCGGCTTTGTTGTGGGGCTGAGTGCTGCGGCGATCATGCTCACCACGCGCTTCTATCTGCTGGTGAAGCGGGAAATGAAAGCGGCAGGTAAAGCGTGAAATGAAAGCGGCAGGTAAAGCGTGAAACGAAAACGGCCCGCTTTGAGGCGGGCCGAGCATTATCTGGAATAAAGCCGAGTCTTATCAGCGCTCTGCGAGGGCCGGTTCGCCCTTCTTCTCACGCAGCAGGTTGACGAAGCGGCGGAAGAGGTAGTGGCTGTCCTGCGGGCCGGGCGATGCTTCCGGGTGGTGCTGCACCGAGAAGACCGGCTTGCCGGTGATGCGCAGGCCGCAATTGGTCCCGTCGAAGAGTGACGTGTGAGTTTCTTCAATGCCTTCCGGCAGAGACTTCGCATCCACCGCAAAGCCGTGGTTCATGGACACGATTTCCACCTTGCCGGTGGTGAAGTCCTTCACCGGGTGGTTTGCGCCATGGTGGCCCTGGTGCATCTTCTCGGTCTTGGCGCCAACGGCAAGGCCGAGCATCTGGTGGCCGAGGCAGATGCCGAAGATCGGCAGATCGGTCTTGATCAGGTTCTGGATGACCGGAACGGCATAGGTGCCGGTTGCGGCAGGGTCTCCCGGGCCGTTGGAGAGGAAGACGCCATCCGGCTTCAGCGCCATGATGTCTTCGGCAGAGGTCTGTGCCGGAACGACGGTGACCTTGCAATCCAGACCGGCGAAGAGACGCAGGATGTTGCGTTTCACGCCGAAGTCGACGCAGACGACATGGTACTTGGCATCCTGCTCACCGAGCGTGCCGTAACCTTCGCCCCAAACCCACGGCGTTTCGCTCCAGACGGAGGACTGACCGGAGGTGGCTTCAATGGCGAGATCGAGACCGACGAGGCCGCTCCAGGCCTTTGCTTCAACCTTCAGCGCTTCGATGTCGAAAACGCCGTTCGGGTCATGGGCGATCACTGCGTTGGGTGCACCGTTTTCGCGGATCCAGGCGGTCAGCGCACGCGTGTCGATGCCGCACAGCCCGATGATGCCGCGGCTCTTCAGCCAGTCGTCGAGATGCTTGGCAGCGCGATAGTTGGACGGGTCGGTGATGTCGGCCTTGAAGATGACGCCAACCGCGCCGTGGCGAGCTGCCGGCGTCAGGTCTTCGATGTCTTCGTCATTGGTGCCGATATTGCCGATATGCGGGAAGGTGAAGGTGACGATCTGGCCGAGATAGGATGGATCGGTCAGGATTTCCTCATAGCCCGTCAGCGCGGTATTGAAGCAGACTTCCGCCTGAACCTTGCCTGTCGCGCCGATGCCGGTTCCCTCGATCACGGTGCCATCTGCAAGAACGAGCATGGCGGTCGGTTTGCGTGTTGTCCAGGGAGCTGTCTCGGTCATCTCGTTTTCCGTTTCTGCCGGTCCGGCCCGCCTCTTGAAAGGCAGGACGAAAGCGGTCATGTTTTCTCGCGGAGCAAGGACGCGCGAAAGCCTTCGCGTCGTAACCTTCGTTAAATTCTCGTGCAGGTGCCGGAAAATAACGGAAGCGGTCCGTGCGGTCAACCGCGGGGCCGGTGAATCCGCAGGAATTAAAAGCAAGCTTCTTCAAAGACTTGAGCAAAGGGTTTGCCGATTGACGCCTGCTCGTTTATGTCACCCGCACAATTGTTAAGGAAAGTCCTGGGCTCGAAATATCTTCACGTCCGGCTTTCCAAGGAGAAACTGAGATGATCCGCGATACATTCGCAAGCGCCCTGAAAGAAGCCATGAAGGCCAAGGATGCCCTTCGCCTGTCGACGATCCGTCTGGTGCAGACGGCCATCAAGGATCGCGATATCGCCAATCGCGGCGTCGGCAAGGAGCCTGTTTCGGATGAGGAAATCCTGCAGATTCTCGCCAAGATGATCAAGCAGCGCGAAGAATCCTCTTCCATCTATGAGAAAGCAGGACGCGAAGAGCTTGCCAAGCAGGAGCGTGACGAAATCGCCATCATCAAGTCCTTCATGCCGGAAGAAATTCCAGAGGCGGAGGTTCGTGGCATCATCGAAGGCGTGATTGCCGAAACTGGCGCATCGGGCCTGCGGGACATGGGCAAGGTGATGGCTGTTCTGAAGGAACGCTATCCGGGCCGTATCGATTTTGGCAAGGCATCGGGACAGATCAAGGATCTGCTGAAGTAAATCCAGCCACCTTTGTAAGACGATGAAAATAAGAAAGGCAGGGCCTATGTGGGAGCCCTGCCTTTCTTTTATCGGAAGGTGCGCCTGCGGACTGGCGACCTCTTATCGGGCGAGCGGTGGGGGGATTTCGCCCGGGCCTTCCGATGGTACTCATCACTCTCGACCTCATGTCGATGATGAGAGATTGCCACGCGTCTCCGTCCTCTTCAAATTACAAATAGGTAATTTGGGGCGGTTGGTTTCTGCCGCAATTTCGCCCGAAGTTTCGATAGAGCCCCTGCTTTGCGTTCAATGGCGGACACTGTGAATAACGTGTACGAGGTCGCGGCAGGCTTGGTATTTGGCAGCCGACAGGCTTATATAGAAGATCGCCGGATGGCCGGCTGAGATTTCAGGTACAATGCGCTTTTCAAACTCCTTCCTCGACGAGATACGCGACCGGGTGAACATCTCCGATGTCATCGGCAAACGCGTGACGTGGGACAGGAAGAAGAGCAACGCCTCGAAGGGCGACTTCTGGGCCTGCTGCCCTTTCCATGGCGAAAAGAGCCCGAGCTTCCACTGCGAGGATCGCAAGGGTCGTTACCATTGCTTTGGCTGTGGCGTTTCCGGCGATCATTTTCGCTTTCTGACGGACCTCGACGGCATGGCCTTCCCGGAGGCCGTGCAGCAGATTGCCGATATGGCGGGCGTTGCCATGCCGCAGCCGGATGTGCAGGCCGAGCGGCGCGAGCGGGAACGCGCGTCGCTTCAGGACGTCATGGAAATGGCGACCCTGTTTTTCCAGGATCAGCTGCAGACGGCGGCAGGGGCGAGAGCGCGTGCCTATCTGCGGGATCGAGGGCTTAGCGGACGCACCATCGAGACCTTCCGGCTGGGTTATGCGCCGGAAAGCCGCAATGCGCTGAAAGAGCATCTTGCGGCCAAGGGCATCACCAAGGAGCAGATGGAGGCCTGTGGCCTTGTCGTGCATGAGAACGTGCCGGTCTCCTATGATCGTTTCCGCGACCGCATCATGTTTCCTATCCTGTCGTCGCGCGAAAAGGTCATCGCCTTTGGTGGTCGCGCCATGGCGGCGGATGCGCTGGCGAAATATCTGAATTCGAACGAAACAGAACTCTTCCACAAGGGCAGCGTCCTTTACAATTTTGCCCGTGCGCGCCGCGCCACCCAATCCGCCGGCACGGTGATTGCGGTGGAAGGCTACATGGATGTGATTGCGCTTTATCAGGCGGGCGTCGAAAATGTCGTGGCACCACTTGGCACGGCGCTGACCGAAAACCAGCTTGAGCTCCTCTGGAAGATGGCGTCGCAGCCGGTTCTCTGCTTCGACGGTGACGGCGCCGGTATTCGCGCGGCCAATCGTGCGGCGGATCTGGCGCTGCCCTATATCAAGCCCGGACGCTCTGTCAGCTTCGCGCTGCTTCCCGACGGCAAGGACCCGGACGATCTCGTGCGCCACGAGGGCAGGGCGCCTTTCGACCGCGTGCTCTCCGAGGCAAAGCCGCTGGCTGCGATGATCTGGAGCCGTGAGACGAGCTCGACCGCTTTCGATACGCCGGAAAAACGCGCCGAGCTGGAAAACCGGCTCCGCCAGATCGTGTCGGTGATTGGTGACGAAAGCGTGCGCCGCTTTTACCAGCAGGATATGCGCGACCGGCTGAATGCGTTCTTCCAGCCGCAGTTTCAGCGCGGCGGCAACAACATGCCGAACCGCAACTTCGGTCGCGGTGCGCAGCCGAATGGCAGGAATGGACAACGCGGGCAGGGTGCAGCCTCTCCAGGCGGTGGCGGCCGGATTTCCGAGCGGCTCAGCCAATCCGGTCTGGTCAAAGGCTATCTGACGGCGCCGGCGCTTCGCGAGAGCGTTCTGGCACTGACCATCGTCAATCATCCGCAGCTGCTGTTGGAGGAATATGACGAGATTGCCGCCATCGACTACGAGAACCGCGATCTTCAGCGTCTGTGGTCGCAGGTGCTGACCTATGCGGCGGAGAATGGCGCGGAGCTGTCTCGCACCGGGTTGATGGAGCGGTTGGAAGCACATGGTTTCGACGCGATGGTGAAGGCGATGAACCAGCAGGTGCGCAATGCGCGGCTCTGGACCGCGACCGAGCAGGCAGCACCTGAGGATGCGCGTGAGTGTTATATTCAGGCGCTATCGCTGCACAAGCGTACCAAGGCTCTGCGCTGGCAGATGGTCGATCTCGAACGGGAAATTGCCGAGGCCATTGAGGCCGGAGATAGCGAACGCGTCACTCTACTGATGCGCGCCCTTTCCGAGGTGCAGCTTGAGATCGGCCGGATGGAAAACCAGGAGGCGATCATCGATGGCTTTGGTGTGATGTCGGGCAGGGTGAAGGGTCCGGCTTACGGGCATGGGTGAAGCGTGTTTCGATGGTGGAGTTCTGTCGCTCAGGCGCTAGCGTCTTGGGTTGTTGCCCGCCGTTACCGCAAAATCGCGTGACGCATTCGTGCAGCGTGCATTCGTTGTTTCGACGCGCTCAGGCTTGCCTTTTGTAATTATTGCCCTAAATAGGGGATAAGTTGGTGAAGGCCCGCAAAATGTTGCCGCTATGACGGCTTTTTCGGTTTTTAACCCTAGGTCTGGCCGGAAAGGCTTGACGTAACGGGAAATAGCGGGAATCACCATTTCAGGAAAAGTAAGGTGGAATGGACCTTGGCGGATCGAAACTGCATGAGCATGTATTTCCGAATGCACTGTCTTAAGGTTCCTCCGGTAAGTGCCGCGTTTAATCGGCAGTTAAAGATCATTCCGTTAGGTGTTTGACGTGATTCGGGGCTGTCGCCGGAAACCTTTCCAAGGTGGACGGCGTTGGCCCAAGGCGGATGTGAGCGTCAGGGAAAGCGACGAGATAGATGGCAACCAAAGTCAAAGAAAACGAAGAAGCTGAAAACGAACGCGATGGCGCGACGGATGGGCCGCTTCTCGATCTTTCGGATGACGCGGTCAAGAAAATGATCAAGGCCGCCAAGAAGCGCGGCTACGTCACCATGGATGAACTCAACGAAGTTCTGCCATCCGATCAGGTCGATCCCGATCGCATCGAAGACATCATGGCGATGCTCAGCGAAATGGGCATCAACGTGGTCGAGGACGAAGACGCCGAGGAAGCTTCCCCCGAGGCTGACAACGACGATTCCGACAGTGACGAGTCCGAAGGTGGCGAACTTGCGCCTTCGAGCGGCACGGCACTTGCGGCTGCCAAGAAGAAAGAGCCGACCGACCGCACCGACGACCCGGTGCGCATGTATCTGCGCGAAATGGGCTCGGTGGAGCTTCTGTCGCGCGAAGGCGAAATTGCCATCGCCAAGCGTATCGAGGCCGGCCGCGAGACGATGATCTCGGGGCTGTGCGAAAGCCCGCTGACCTTCCAGGCGCTGATCATCTGGCGCGACGAACTGAACGAAGGCACGACGCTGCTGCGCGAGATCATCGATCTCGAAACGACCTATTCGGGTCCGGAAGCCAAGGCTGCTCCGCAGTTCCAGAGCCCGGAAAAGATCGAGGCTGACCGCAAGGCTGCCGAAGAAAAGGAAAAGACCCGCCGTGCCCGTAACCCGGGTGGCGATGACGACGTGACCAATGTCGGCGGCGAAGGTCTGCCGCCGGAAGAGGAAGAAGAGGACGACGACGAGTCGAACCTGTCTCTTGCCGCCATGGAAGCGGAACTGCGTCCGCAGGTCATGGAAACGCTGGACACGATTGCCGATACCTACAAGAAGCTGCGCAAGCTTCAGGATCAGCAGGTCGAAGCGCGTCTTGCCTGCACGGGTACGCTGTCCACCGGTCAGGAGCGTCGCTACAAGGAACTGAAGGATCAGCTGATCACGGCGGTGAAGTCGCTGTCGCTGAACCAGAACCGTATCGACAGCCTTGTCGAGCAGCTCTACGACATTTCCAAGCGCCTGATGCAGAACGAAGGCCGTCTGTTGCGTCTTGCCGAATCCTACGGCGTGAAGCGCGACAGCTTCCTTGAGCAGTATCACGGTGCCGAACTCGATCCGAACTGGATGAAGTCGATCGCCAACCTTGCAGCCAAGGGCTGGAAGGAATTTGCGCGCGAAGAAAACAACACGATCCGCGACATTCGTCAGGAAATTCAGAACCTGGCGCAGGAAACGGGTATCTCGATTGCCGAATTCCGCCGCATCGTTTCCATGGTGCAGAAGGGTGAGCGCGAGGCGCGCATCGCCAAGAAGGAGATGGTGGAAGCCAATCTTCGTCTGGTGATCTCGATTGCCAAGAAGTACACCAACCGCGGCCTGCAGTTCCTCGATCTCATTCAGGAAGGCAATATCGGCCTGATGAAGGCGGTCGACAAGTTCGAATATCGTCGCGGCTACAAGTTCTCGACCTACGCCACATGGTGGATTCGTCAGGCGATCACCCGCTCGATTGCCGACCAGGCGCGCACGATCCGTATTCCGGTGCACATGATCGAGACGATCAACAAGATCGTTCGGACATCGCGCCAGATGCTGCACGAGATCGGTCGCGAACCGACACCGGAAGAACTGGCTGAAAAGCTGGCGATGCCGCTCGAAAAGGTTCGCAAGGTTCTGAAGATCGCCAAGGAGCCGATCTCGCTTGAAACGCCCGTGGGTGACGAAGAAGATTCCCATCTCGGCGACTTCATCGAGGATAAGAACGCGCTTCTGCCGATCGACGCCGCCATTCAGGCGAACCTTCGCGAAACCACGACCCGCGTCCTCGCATCGCTGACGCCACGCGAAGAGCGTGTGCTGCGCATGCGCTTCGGTATCGGCATGAACACCGACCATACGCTGGAAGAAGTCGGCCAGCAATTCTCGGTGACGCGCGAACGTATCCGCCAGATCGAGGCGAAGGCACTGCGCAAGCTGAAGCATCCGAGCCGCTCGCGCAAGCTTCGCTCGTTCCTCGACAGCTGATCGGCAGTCGCACAAGATTTAAAACCCGGTCAGACGATGGCCGGGTTTTTTGCTTTCAACGGGTCCGATCTTCATTCGGCCAAGATATCACCGCCTATGGAAAAGCCACTGACACAGACGACGCGGCAAAGGAGTTGGACCGTTCCAATCTCCGTGCTGCTGCATGTCGTGGTGATTGGCGTTCTTTATTTTCAATGGCTTGAAACACCGCTCAAGCCTGCCGAGCCCGACAGTGTCAGCGTGGAACTCGTGGAGCCGCCCAAGGAGGAGCCACCGCCAGAAGCTAAGAAAGCGGAGGAAGCGAAGAAGCCTGAGCCGCCTCCACCTCCACCGGTTCAAACGCCTCAGCAGCCTGCACTGCCTTCGGCGCCGTCGCCGGCGATGCTGCCACCAGTCGCGCTTCGCCCTGAAGAGACGCAAGTCGATGAGAAGGACCAGCCGGGACGGCAGGAGGACACGGGCGGGGAGGCGAAGCCGGAGCCCAGTCCATCCAAGCAATCAGAAGCGGACACGAAAGCCGATCAGCCGACGGTCGAACAGGACGATGCTAAAGATGATCCGTTAAAGGCAGCGATGGAAGGTGTTCCTCAAGCTGCCACGGGCGAAATTGCAGCGGCTGAGACGCAGAGTGGTCAAGTAGCCGCTGTCGTTCCGACTCCCAAGCCTGAGGTGGATGAGACGAAAAGCGAGACGCAGAAGAAAGCCCCCGGTTCTGGCGACCCCAAGCTGAAGCCAGCACGAAAGATACTGTCCGGCGCTACTCTAGCGGACCCCATGTCCAGACAATTTCTCGCTGAACTCCCACCTCAGAAACGACTTGTTCAATTATGCACGGCTGAGGCCCTGGCTCAAATCTTTGCGGCTCGCGCCGGTCAAAGAGGACCAGGAGGACTTACGCCCTACACCGGAAAGGGTAGGGTGATTACCGCTAATGTTCTGGACGCACGCGGAGGGGCATTTAACGTCGGAACCGAGTGGTATGCCTTTGATTTCCATTGTGAGGCGGATATCGACAATTATGCAGTGACAGGCTTCAGTTACAATATCGGGAGCAAGCTGTCTGCTTCAGAGGCGAAGCAGCGAGGACTGCCTGCCCTCTAAGGCAGGCGATCCGATCACACTTTGTCGTTCGAGATCAGGCGTTGACTTTCTTGCCAACAAGCTTGCCGATGGACGACAGTAAGGAATCCTCGTCATAGGGCTTGCGGATGATCGGCACGTGCGCCAGTTCGCCCGGTACCATGATGCCGTCGGCGTAGCCGGTGGCGAACATGAAGGGGATTTCGCGTCTCAGCAACTCGTAGGCCACCGGGATTGAGGTATCGCTGCCGAGATTAATGTCGAGAATGGCTATGTCCGGCTTGGCCGTCTTGAGCTTTTCCAGCGCCATTGCGGAAGATGTCGCGGTTTCGATGTCGGTAATGCCATGCTGTTCCAGCATGTACTCCACGTCCATGGCGATCAGCATCTGATCTTCAACGAGAAATACGTTCAACTTTTCCTCCGGGGAATAGGATGCGAAATCGACTTTTCCGCCGATCTGCGTGTCGTTGGTCGTCTCCACGACACTGACCGAGGCATGGCGCGCGGGGATGAGAATTTGTGCTTCCAAGCCATGGGGCAGATAGTCGATACGGCTTTTGCCGCCGAGGTCATAGGGAACGCTGCGGCTGATGAGTGCCGTTCCGAAGCCGGTTTTTGCCGGCGGCGTTATTCTGGTGCGGGCTTTTTCCTGCCAGTCGAGCACGACGTCACGCCGCTCGTTGAGGCGCCAAGAAACAGACAACTCCCCGCCGGCGTGGGCAAGCGCGCCGTATTTGGCGGCATTGGTGGCCAGCTCGTGCAGGACGAGTGCCATGACCGAAAAGGCGCGCGAATCCAGCACCACGGCCGGTCCATCGAGCGTAATCACAGTTTCCGGCGAGCGATGAGGAGAAAGCTCTGCCTCCAGCAGATCCTTCAACATGCCACCACCTTCGCCGCGCACGACCTGATCATGGGCGAAGGAGAGCGCCTGGATGCGTCCCTTGAGCGCTGTCACATATTCCTGCAGGGTGCGGCCTTCCTGGGTGGGGTTGCCCACCAGAGATTTGATGATGGCCAGCACGTTCTTGACGCGGTGGTTCAGCTCTTCGTTCAGCATACGCTGGCGCACTTCTGCCTGCGCTCTCTCGTCTGCCATCAACTCGCTATGGCGGAATGCCACTTCCACCAGCGCCACGCGGGCCGCTTCTGCAATCTGCCGGTCTTCATCCGTCCAGGGCTGGGCCTGTTTGTGAACGGTTTCCTTCCAGATGGCAAAGCTCTTGCGCGGTGTCAGACGGTCGCCCATCGGGCCTGTCTGGTAGGATTTTTCCGGATTGCCACCCCAGTTCAGCGTCTGGATCAACTCCTTGCGGAAGAACAGGAGATAATCATTCTTCACCTGCGAGAGCGAAACGGCCATCAGGCCGGCCGTCACGCCGCTATACTCCTCGGCCTCGGGCAAGTGGTTGAAGAGCGCATGGGTTGCCCACACCTTGCCCTCTGCCACGGAGTGCAGGAGCCTGCCGATGTGCGGAATAGCGGTATCCGGCGGCGTGCTGCCGACGCTATACCAATTGTCGTTCATCAACAGACCGACGCCATCGCAGGGCATCAGTGTTTTGAAGTCATGCAGGTTGTCCGCCAGAAGCTCTTCGATATTCGTCTGGTGGGTGGCAAGACGCAGGAATCGATCGAGTGCTGCGTGCGCGTCCTGCGCGGTCATCAGCTTTTTCTGCTGCTTGAGTGCCTGCAGGTGGAGGGAAAAGAACTCGCCGAACATTTCCGCCGCAATGCGCACCGGCATGGGCAGGATTCGCGGAGAATAATGGTGACAGGCAATCAGCCCCCACAGCTCGCCCTCGACAATGATGGAAATCGACATGGAGGCCGACACACCCATATTGCGAAGATATTCCAAGTGAATGGGCGAGACGCTGCGCAGATGGGCGTAGGAAAGATCGAGATGCTCTCCGGATGCGTCGAGACGCGGGATGACTGGGACCGTTTCACCCTCTGTGTTGGAAATGATGCGCAGCGTGTTCTTGAGATACAGCGCGCGCGCCTGCTGGGGAATGTCGCTTGCCGGAAAGTACTGGCCGAGGAAGCTCTCGAGCGCGGGCTGCTTTGCTTCCGATATGACCTTGCCGGCGCCATCCTGCTCGAAGCGGTAGATCATGACCCGGTCATAGCCAAGCATTGCCTTGATCAGACGGGATGTACGGGAAATCAGACTGTCGACATTGTCGGCTTCGCGAATGCGATCGATCATCAACTGAGCCGTGTGAAGAGGCTGTGCCTCATCGGTCGCTGTTTCCAGCTCTATGATCGTGACGGACTTATAGCGATGGATCGCAACATCATAGGCTCTGTTATTGCCCATGCGAACATTGGGCAGAAGGGCGGCACGGTTGCTGTTTGCCGTCACCGTCAAGGCATTGCGCAGATCGTGCACGGCCGTATTGCCGAAGATTTCTTCGGTCTGGCGCCCGGTCAGGTCGCCTGCTATGCCAAGGAAGGCCTCGCAGTTCTCTGAATAGCGAAGGACTGTGCGCATTGCGTTATCGCACACGATCAAACATCCATGCGGCTGAATGCTGCCTGGAATGTGAATCGGTTCTCTATCGCAGTTTGTGAGATCGACCTTCTCGTCTAAAGGCATCATGGGTCAGTGTTCCAAGCGCAGTGTTATGCTGGACTGCAGGTGGGCCGCTCTTTGAAGGGAAGAGTTGGGCCAGTGGAAATCCCTTGTTATCTCTCTCCCTAAAGGAGAGGGTGCAAAGGTCCCAGAGCCGTTGTCTTGCATTTCGTCAAAAGTGCATATTCCAAGTTCTTCTGCGCTTGCAAGGCAATTCATAGATCGTCTCGTCCGTGGGGTGTGCGTCCAGTACGCACCGACTTTGCCCATAGTGAGCAATAACGGCCAGCTTTTACTTTGGTTCCAGCAGTAGGAAAGAATAATTATGCCGCAAAAGACGATTGAACTGAGCACGCGGGGACAGGGTCTTTACGAGTTTACCGATGAAGCTGCCGCGTTTGTCAGGAATGCCGGGATGGAGGAGGGACTTTTGACGGTGTTCGTGCGGCACACTTCCTGCTCGCTGATCATTCAGGAGAATGCCGACCCGGATGTGCAGCGTGATCTCAAGACATTCTTCTCGCGCCTCGTGCCGCCCTCCAGCGATCCGACGATGCGCTGGGTCGTCCATACGATGGAAGGACCGGATGATATGCCGGCGCATATCAAGGCGGCGCTGACACAGGTCTCGATCGGCATTCCAGTGTCCGCAGGCCGGATGATGCTTGGCACGTGGCAGGGCATCTATCTTTTCGAGCATCGGGATCGTCCGCACCGGCGCGACGTGGTGTTGCACCTTTCCGTTTGAGAGTTTCCCTTGCCTGAACGATGGGTGAATGGCCGGTTCTGATCATGTTCAGCAGCCCTTGATTAGTGTCTGCTCAATCGGTCCGGCGCAAATGCCAGGCCACGGTTTTTAAAAACGGAGCAAGACCCATGATTGGCAACTTTGTAAAAGCAGGTTTGGCAGCCCTTATCGCACTCGGCGGCGTTTCCGCCACAGCCACCAGCGCCTCTGCCGATGGTTTCCGGTACGGCATGTATGTTCAGGATGGCTATCGCCATGGCGGCCACGGTGGCCCGGGTTGGGGTCGTCCGGATCGCGGCCGTGATCGCTGCTCGCCTTGGCTTGCAGAAGAGAAAGCAAGCCGCATGGGCATTCGTCGCGCTCGCGTTGTCGATGTTTCGCCGCGCCGAGTCGTTGTCGCCGGCTTCGATCGCTACGGCCGCGACCGCGTCGTGTTCGCCAATGTTCGTGGCTGCCCGGTCATCCGCCGCTAATTCCTGATCGCTGATCCGATCAGAACAATGCCCCCGTCATGAGAATGGCGGGGGCACTTTTGTTTTGGCCGATATTTCAGCACCGAGTTGGGGAAGGGCGCGCTTGGAAGGCGCGCCCTCTCTGATTTATTGCTCGATAGCGAATGTCACATTGACATTGATGACATAGGTGTTTTCGCCTGCGGCAATCGGCACGCTGTCTTCCTTTTGCATGGTGGCGCGCATCATCGGTGCGGGAACCGGCAATGGGCGAGGGCTGTTCTCGCTGATCTCAAGAACGCGTCCGACCTTCACACCGGCTGCTTCGGCCAGCGTCTTTGCCTTGGCAACGGCGTTCTCCACCGCCTTCTTGCGTGCATCGGTGAAGACCGCTTCCGGATTGTCGTTGGTGAAGGTGATATCGCCACCCTGGTTGATGCCGAGCTTTACCGACGTGTCGAGGATGCCGCCGAGCTTGGTCATGTCGCGCACCCGCACTGTCAGTCCGTTCGTCACCTGATATCCGGTGATTTCCGGCGGGATATAGACGCCATCCTTCGGTTCGAACTGCTTATAGACGGGCTGCACCGAAAAATTGGAAGTCTGCAGATCGCGGTCGGCAATGCCGGCCTTCTTCAACGCTGCCTGAACTTCCGTCATCGCCTTGTTGTTTTCGCTCAAGGCCTCGTCGGCCGTTTGCGCCTGCTTCAGGACACTGAAGGAAAGAACGGCCATATCGGGAGCGGTAGAGGCGTTGCCTTCGCCCGAAACCGTAATCGTCGCTTCGCGCGGCTTGGCGTCTTGCGCAACGGCTGCGAATGGCGCGAGCGCGGCAAGCGTGACGGAGCCAATAGCGATCGAACGAGCCAGTCTGGATACCATGAAAAAGTCCTCTGTTGATGTCCCTCTACATCCTATGGCTTTAGATTATGAGACTATTACGGCATAGATTGTGTCCGCCGATTTTCAACGGCTTGTCGCACCGGAAAAATTGCGTTAGAGCGAAACCCACGCACCGGCTGGACCATTGCAGCCCTGCGGATCGATGACGTTGGCATCGAAGGGCCTGTAGCTCAATGGTTAGAGCCGGCGGCTCATAACCGCTTGGTTGGGGGTTCGAGTCCCTCCGGGCCCACCATTTTTCTTTTGCTTCAACTGGATAGCGCAAGCATCCTCTCACGAGATGAGAGCTTTGTCGTAGCTATTCTCGCAGCTTTACGGGTTGCTGCCGCCTTGTTAAAGCTTGCTCGGGGAAGCGGGGCTTAGCAGCATGACGATCTGGTACTACACTGTTGGGCAGGAACGCGAAGGGCCTGTCAGCAAAGAGCAAGTCCGCGCGTTGATCGCAAGCGGCAAGATTGTCCGCGATGCCTATGTCTGGCGGGAGGGGATGGCGAACTGGGAGATTGTCGGGACGCATCCCGAGTTTGCAGACACGTTCGTGGCGCCGCTCTCGGTTAAACCACCACCTCTGCCCTTCGCATCCAAAGCGCCGGATGGTGAGCAGAACGCGATGCGTCCTTGGCGGCGCTTCTGGGCAAGACTTGTTGACATCATGCTTCTGGGGCCTTTGCTTGCCGCAGCGATTGCATTCACTCTGGCGGCATGGGCGCCATCCGTCTACATTTACATCTCCTCGATGGAAAGACCGATGCTGGACGTCCTGCTTCTGGTCGCACTATTGCCGATTACAGCGGTGGCGCTGGCACTATGCATGACTCTCTTCGATACAACTCCAGGAAAGGCGCTTGCTGGCGTCCAGGGTCGTGTTCCGCATGGGACGAACAGACTTTTCTTCTATCTCGCACGCGAGTTCAGAGTATGGTTTTCTGGCCTTGGAATGGGTATTCCCGTTTTCTTGCCAATCGCTCTTGTAGTTCAATACCGGAGATTGGTATCCTGTCGTGCAGCAAGTTATGATACAGCTTCTCAGCCGATTGCCGTCAATGCACGAAGGTCTCTCATTCCTGCAATCGCTCTTGCGGTCGTTCTTTTCGCTGGTCACGTTTTCCTTTGGAACGAAGGCGACCGTGCTGCCACTTACTTCATTGGAAAACAGGTTTGGGCCAATCCGATCAACGGTAAAGAAACTCTGCTACCATCGTTCTGGAATTTCCAGCCGTTAAACTCCTCAAGCGAGACAGAGATACAATTCGCAACAGATGACTTGTTGGCACTGGACGCCTCGGCAAGAGCCCGAGGCAAGCAACATGCGGATGACTCGAACGCAGACGTCGGAAGCAGGCTCGTTTTATCGGCTTTATTCGGCCATGATACGCTCGGTTGGGATGGTATTACTCCTGAAAAATACGCGAGTATCATTGATGGCATGGCAGGCAAGCTTTGGACCCGCTCCTCCGACTGGCGCCCAGTGGAAATAGAGGGTTTCAAAGCGCTTCGCGCTACCGGCTATTCTCGGGATCCGTCCAGGGTCGATGTCGAAACCACTCTCATCGTTCAAGGTAGAGACGCTTGGCAGGTTTCAGTATCGACGTACGATAACAGCCCCGATCAATTGAGGGAGAGGGATCGGTTCCTAAGCGCGTTGCTCCAAACGATTAAGTGAGCAATCCGTTTGACCGACTTGAAACACACTTTGGAAGTGTCGCTCGCAGTCAACGGGCGACGGCCTGAAGGCTCGTTACTGGATCAGGTGAATGTGCCCTCCAAGCCCTCACATTCGACCGCATCTTGGCGAAAACCGCCGATCCGAGTTCCGTCATACAAAATTATCGTCCTGCTACGGTCTGCGAAAACGCAGCCGGGAAAACGAGGCGTGAAACGGTATGGCTGACTGGTATTACACCATCGGGCCGAAGCGCGCAGGACCCGTCGACGAGGAGATTATTCGCAGGCTGATCGAGACTGGTCATGTCACCCGCGACGACTACCTCTGGCACGAACAGATGACGGACTGGGAGAAGGCCGGTCTCAATCGCGTTTTTGCCGATAGTTTTGCATCACTGGCCCTCGGGTCTGAGGAACAGCGTGTCGCGCCGAAACCGTTCTTTTTGCCCGCGCGTCCTTGGCGCCGCCTATGGGCAAGGCTTTTCGATCTATTGATGATGTCACCTTTGTTCACGATCGTCGGACACGACATCTTGGTTGCTGCTTACCTCTATTTCCATGGGAACCGACCCGGTCTTCTCCTCGCTGCACTCGTCCTGTATCTAATGCTGATCTCTCTCGCAGCTATGATACCCGCAATATGCATGGCTTTATTTGGCACCACGCCAGGCAAGGCCATATTCGGCGTATGGGTGTTTGCGCCTCACGAGAGTTTTTGGCCACGTTTCAGATTTTATTTCGGTCGCGAGTACAGGGTGTGGTTTTGGGGGTGTGCGATGGGCATCCCGCCGTTGTTCATTCTCACATTCCTTTTTCAGTACAGGCGACTGAAGGTCGATCTGAACGCGAGCTATGACAGGGAACGCTCGAGTGTGTTGGTGCTTCGGCCAAGCCGCATCGCAGCCTTGATCATGGTGCCGGTTATGCTGCTTCTCATCGGTTGCGCTATTGTAAATGTGAGCGACTATCGCTCCGACGAAAGGATTACTGCGAGCCATGGCGCTCTTCCCGTGCCATCTTACGAAAGTGTCCCCTTCGATCGGATGGTCGTACCGAATTTGACACCGACCGGCTCAACCAAAACATGGGTGAATCCCAGGTCGGGCAGGGGCGCCAGGATCAGCAAAATCTGGGAGCACCCTTATAATGACTCCTCTAAAGACACCTTCGTCTTCCGGGCGCCGACGCTGGGGATGACAGCACTGGTTTCCCACGAGCTTATTGGGAATGACGGCGTCGATCCGACGGCTTATCTGAAGGATCTGGAAAGACGCGTCGACCATATTATGAAACCGACCTCCGATTGGGGGGCAGCCTATGTCAACGGAGTGCAGATCATGCGGGTATCCGGAATTGCCACGACTGCATCGGAAACACGCGCAGAACTCACGGTTTTCATGAGGGGTGGAAATGCCTGGCTGGCCTTGATAGTGACGCCAGGAAATTCCGAACTGCAGTCGATCGAAAGAAAGAATTTTTTGAGTGCGATATTCGGAACAGTCAATTGAGTGGACGTCCGTTCCCGTTGGCTCCTGGTCGCCCGATCCTGTATGGCGAAGGAAATCCGCCAGTTGTCGCGGATTCAGGCAGTTACGCCTCATCGTGGCGATCAAGAGCTCAATGGTCTTTTCGGTTCGGAGTGCTCCTGTCACGCCGACTTTACTGCGTCTGCCTGTGCGGCTTCGCGTTTAGGGCTATAAGGGGAGCTTAGCATGCGTTTTGTCGACGGCCTTGGGAGAAGAAACACTGACTAACATCATGTCGTATATCGCGGAGCGTCGTTCATGATCGTCGGCATCGTTCTGACGGTCGCCTTGCTGTTGTTTCTGATCGCTTTCCCGCGACATCTGAAACCTGTTGTGGCGGCACTTGCCGTGGTGTGGGCCTGCCTCGGAGGCTGGGTTTTGTTTGACTGGGTCCGCTCTGGCGAAAGGCTTGAGAAAATCATTGCCACGGCGGCCTATGACCCGACCTGTCGGGATGAGAATGCGCCGATCCGGGTGAGCTTTCAGAATACCAATGATGTGGCGGTCGAGCGACTGACCTATACGCTGGAAGGTTTTGAGCCCGCCTTCCGTGCGCCGATTTCGCTCGAGGCCTATCAGCCAAACGAAAGGCGGTTGGGGCCGCATGAGAGCTACGCTGCGTGCCGGCCATTTCGGTTGCGCAGCAATGAGCAGGCCGATCCCGCGCGGCTGGAATGGCGTGTGACGGTGAACTCAGCAGATTTCGAGTGAGCTTCCTGATGGCGCGGCGATACAGCATCGGCCCGAGAATCGGACTCGATTTTCGGAAAGCACGATGCGTCGATTCAAAAAGCTAAAGCGTCCTTTGTGCGTCCAATAGGACGCACGGCGCTTTAGAGTCTCTGCGCTTCGCCGTGCCATTTGTCATGCTTCAATCAGAAGCGCGCGCCTTTTTCGGCGATCATCTTCGTCAGGCTGCCAGCCGCCGGGAAAAGCGGGATGAGGCAGGCTTGAAGGGCGTGGTAGATGTCTCCCTTGCCGGGGAAGAGGGTGTTGGCCGGAGCGAGGTCTTCCGTCAGCTCTTCATGCCAGCCGCCGAATTGATGGTCGAGGAAGGTGTTGGCGATCGTGCTCCAGATGCGGCGGTAGCTGTCTTCGTAGAACTCGTCGGCGGGCAGATGCTCGTTGAGGAAGTGGGCCGCACCGGCGGCTTCGCACATCGGCCACCAGAGCTTTTCCGTCTTGGCAGGCGTGTTGTCCCAGTCGAGCGTATAGAAGAAACCGCCTTTTTCGCGGTCCCAGCCGAGCGCCATGGACTGGACGAAGAGTGACTTGGCGGCGGTCGGCATCCAGTCGTGCTTGCGCTCACCCAGGATCCAGAGTTGCAGGATGAGGCGCGACCATTCCAGCCAGTGGCCGGGCGTTGAGCCTGAGGGGCGGAACATTTCGTTGCCGCGATAATCCTTGTCCAGCACCCAGTTCTCATCGAAATGCTCCGGCACGCGGAAGTCCAGCGCGCCAGCGGCGCGGCGGATGATGAGGTCGGCGATGCGTTCTGCCTTGATGAGATAGGACGTGTCGCCCGTGGCCTCGAAGGCGGCCATCAGGGCTTCGGTCAGATGCATATTGGAATTCTGGCCGCGATAGTTTTCGATCGGCGACCAGTCTCGGTGGAACTCTTCATTGATGGCGCCGTGCTTCTCTTCCCAGAAGCGAGTTTCGAGAACCTCGGTCACATCGGCCAGCATCGCATCGGCCAGCGGATGACCGACGACCTTGGCGGAGGAGGCGGCGAGAAGCACGAAGGCGTGGCCATAACCCTGCTTGGTGGCGTCGGCAGGGCCGTTGTCATCCACCTGCCAGAAGTAGCCGCCATGCTCCTTGTCGCGGTGCTTGTCCCATAGATAGGTCATGCCATGGTCGACGATATCGCCGCAGCCGGGGCGACCAAGAAGGTGGCCGATGGAGAAGCAATGGACCATGCGGGCAGACGCGTGGATGCCGCGCACCGGATTGTCGGAGGAGAGGGGAGCGCCTTTCCGGTCGAGATCGAAGAAGCCGCCTTTGGGATTGACCGCGCGATACTGGAAGAAGTCGAAGAGGCCTTCCGCCTGCTTTACCAGCCATTGGCGGTGCCAGGGCAGCGTGCTCCAATAGGCTTTCGTGCTTTCCGTCTCGGTCATCCGTTCCTCCTTTGATGCGCTGTTGGAGCATACCTATATCTTTGAGGCGCAAGGGTGTCATCCACGGTCGGAATTTCGTAGCTTCCTTTTTAGTTCAGAACCGCGAATGCCAGATGATATGTTGACATAAAGATATCTTTATGTGACTTGATATCTTGCTGATTTGCAAAGAATGAGGAGTAAGTGCCGATGTTGGACGATCTGTTTGGCCCCCTGGGCGGCAAACGCGACGGCGCGGAAATTCTCAAGGCGCTGAAACAGGCGGCTGAAGAGCGCATCCTCATTCTCGATGGCGCCATGGGCACGCAGATTCAGGGACTTGGATTTGACGAGGACCACTTCCGCGGTGATCGTTTCATTGGGTGTGCCTGTCACCAGAAGGGCAATAACGACCTTCTGATCCTGACGCAGCCGGATGCGATCGAGGATATCCATTTCCGCTACGCCATGGCGGGGGCGGATATTCTGGAGACCAACACGTTTTCGTCCACGCGCATCGCGCAGGCCGATTACGAGATGGAAGGCGCGGTCTATGACCTCAACCGCGAGGGCGCCTTCATCGTGCGTCGCGCCGCTCAACGCGCCGAGCGCGAGGATGGCCGCCGCCGTTTCGTGGCAGGTGCCATCGGCCCGACCAACCGCACCGCGTCGATCTCGCCGGATGTGAACAATCCCGGCTACCGTGCCGTCAGCTTCGATGATCTGCGTCTCGCCTATGGTGAGCAGATCGACGGTCTGATCGACGGCGGTGCCGACCTCATCCTTATTGAAACCATCTTCGACACGCTGAACGCCAAGGCCGCGATCTTCGCCTGCGAGGAGCGCTTTGCTGCCAAGGGCATTCATCTGCCAGTGATGATTTCCGGCACGATCACCGACCTTTCCGGCCGCACGCTGTCGGGTCAGACGCCGTCGGCCTTCTGGAACTCGGTGCGTCACGCCAACCCGTTTACCATCGGCCTTAACTGTGCGCTTGGCGCAAACGCTATGCGTCCGCATTTGCAGGAACTGTCGGATGTGGCCGATACCTTCATCTGCGCCTATCCGAATGCCGGCCTGCCGAACGAGTTCGGCCAGTATGACGAAACGCCGGAGATGATGGCCGCACAGGTTGCCGAGTTTGCCCGTGAGGGACTGGTCAATGTGGTGGGCGGTTGCTGCGGCTCGACGCCGGAGCATATTCGCGCCATTGCGGACGCCGTGAAGGGTTTTGAGCCGCGCAAGGTGCCGGAACACAAGTCCCTCATGTCGCTGTCCGGCCTCGAGCCCTTCGTGCTGACCAAGGACATTCCCTTCGTCAATGTCGGCGAGCGCACGAACGTGACGGGCTCTGCCAAGTTCCGCAAGCTGATCACCGCTGGTGACTATACCGCTGCACTTGCCGTCGCCCGCGATCAGGTGGAGAACGGCGCGCAGATCATCGACATCAACATGGATGAGGGCCTGATCGACAGCCAGAAGGCCATGGTCGAGTTCCTCAATCTGATTGCCGCCGAGCCGGATATCGCCCGCGTGCCGGTGATGATCGACAGTTCCAAATGGGAGATCATCGAGGCTGGCCTGAAATGCGTTCAGGGCAAATCGATCGTCAACTCCATCTCGTTGAAGGAAGGCGAGGAGAAGTTTCTCGAGCAGGCGCGTCTGGTGCGCAATTACGGCGCTGCTGTCGTCGTCATGGCGTTTGACGAAGTGGGGCAGGCCGATACTTACGAGCGCAAGGTCGAGATCTGTACGCGCGCCTACAAGCTGCTGACGGAGAAGGCCGGGATTCTGCCCGAAGACATTATCTTCGACCCGAATGTGTTCGCCGTTGCGACCGGTATCGAAGAGCACAATAATTACGGCGTGGACTTCATCCAGGCCACCAAGACCATCCGCGAAACCATGCCGCTCGTGCATATTTCCGGCGGCGTCTCGAACCTGTCCTTCTCCTTCCGCGGCAACGAGCCGGTGCGCGAGGCGATGCATGCCGTGTTCCTGTATCATGCGATCCAGGTCGGCATGGATATGGGCATCGTCAATGCGGGCCAGCTTGCGGTCTATGAGAGCATCGATGCTGAACTGCGCGAGGCCTGCGAGGACGTGGTGCTGAACCGCAACCCCAACGCGACCGAACGGCTGCTTGAAATTGCCGAGCGTTACCGGGGTACAGGTGCCAAGGAAGGCAAGGTTCAGGATCTGTCGTGGCGCGAACTCCCCGTTGAGAAGCGGCTGGAACATGCGCTGGTCAATGGCATCACCGAATATATCGATGCGGATACGGAAGAGGCGCGCCAGCAGGCGGCCCGTCCGCTGCATGTCATCGAAGGTCCGCTGATGGCGGGCATGAATGTGGTCGGCGATCTCTTCGGTTCAGGCAAGATGTTCCTGCCGCAGGTGGTCAAATCCGCCCGTGTGATGAAGCAGGCTGTTGCCGTTCTTCTTCCCTATATGGAAGAGGAAAAGCGCCTGAACGGCGGCGATCAGCGCAAGTCGGCCGGCAAGGTGCTGATGGCGACGGTGAAGGGCGATGTCCACGATATCGGCAAGAACATCGTCGGCGTCGTTCTCGCCTGCAACAATTACGAGATCATCGATCTCGGCGTGATGGTGCCGACCACCAAGATTCTCGAAACGGCTGTTGCGGAGAAGGTCGATGTCATCGGTCTTTCCGGCCTCATCACGCCGTCGCTGGATGAAATGGTGCATGTGGCCTCCGAGATGGAGCGCATGGGGCTCGACCTGCCGCTTCTGATCGGTGGGGCGACGACGAGCCGTGTTCATACGGCGGTGAAGATCCATCCGCGTTACGAGAAGGGCCAGGCAATCTATGTGACGGACGCCTCGCGCGCGGTCGGCGTGGTGTCTGCACTTCTGTCGGAAGATCAGAAGCCAGCCTATATTGACGGCATTCGCGCCGAATATGCCAAGGTTGCCGATGCGCATGCGCGCAATGAACGCGAAAAGCAGCGCCTGCCGCTGTCGCGTGCACGCGAAAACGCGCAGAAGGTGGATTGGACAGGCTATCAGCCGGTCAAGCCGCAATTCATCGGTACCAAGACATTCGAGGGCTACGATCTCGAAGAGCTGTCGCGCTATATCGATTGGACGCCTTTCTTCCAGACCTGGGAATTAAAGGGTCGTTTCCCGGCCATCCTCGAGGATGAGAAGCAGGGAGAGGCAGCGCGCCATCTCTATGCCGATGCGCAGGCCATGCTGAAGAAGATCATCGAGGAAAAGTGGTTCCGTCCGCGCGCGGTGATCGGCTTCTGGCCAGCCAATGCGGTGGGTGACGATATTCGTCTGTTCACCGATGAGAGCCGCACCTCGGAGCTCGAAACCTTCTACACGCTGCGTCAGCAGCTTTCCAAGCGCGATGGACGGCCCAATGTCGCACTCTCGGATTTCGTCGCGCCGAAGGACAGCGGCATTGCCGATTATGTCGGCGGCTTCGTGGTGACGGCGGGTATTGAGGAAGTGGCCATTGCCGAACGTTTCGAACGGGCCAATGACGACTATTCATCCATTCTGGTGAAGGCGCTGGCCGACCGTTTCGCGGAAGCCTTTGCCGAGCGTATGCACGAACGGGTGCGCAAGGAGTTCTGGGGTTATGCGCCGGATGAGCGCTTCAGCAGTGAGGACCTTGTTGGAGAGGCCTATGCCGGTATTCGCCCGGCACCTGGCTATCCGGCCCAGCCCGATCATACGGAAAAGGATACGCTCTTCCGCCTTCTGGATGCGACAAACCAGACGGGCGTGGTGCTGACGGAGAGCTATGCCATGTGGCCGGGATCGTCTGTCTCCGGTCTCTATATCGGCCATCCCGAGAGCTATTACTTTGGCGTTGCCAAGGTGGAGCGGGATCAGGTGGAAGACTATGCTCGGCGCAAGGGCATGCCCGTGAAGGATATTGAGCGCTGGCTTGGGCCAGTGCTGAATTATGTGCCGGTGGATGCGGCAAAGGATGTTGAGACGGCGGCTTGATGGGGTGGGTTTGGGTCTTACGTAAAGCGTGAGACGCGACACCCCCCTCTGTCCTGCCGGACATCTCCCCCTCAAGGGGGGAGATCGGATGCGGCAGCCACCCGGCCATCTCTAATGTCGCGAATGGATTGAGGAGCTGTCTTCTTTGCGATTTCCCCCTTGAGGGGGAGATGCCCGGCAGGACAGAAGGCGTATCCTTCCGTCATCTCTGACGTCGAAAAGAAAGAGGGGCCTCGCAGCCCCTCCAAAACCTTCCAGCGCGAAAACCCTTAGCCGACCCCGCGCCAGCCATTCCTCACATCAATAGACGACGACGCCGCGGATGCTTTCGCCCTTGTGCATCAGGTCGAAGCCCTTGTTGATGTCTTCAAGCGGCATGGTGTGGGTAATCATCGGGTCGATCTGGATCTTGCCTTCCATGTACCAGTCGACGATCTTCGGAACGTCGGTACGGCCGCGGGCGCCGCCGAAGGCGGTGCCCATCCAGTTGCGGCCGGTGACCAGCTGGAACGGGCGGGTGGAGATTTCCTGGCCAGCACCTGCAACGCCGATGATGACCGATTTGCCCCAGCCGCGATGCGAGGCTTCGAGCGCCTGGCGCATGACCTTGGTGTTGCCGGTGCAGTCGAAGGTGTAATCGGCGCCGCCGATCAGATCGCCATTGCGCTTTGTCATGTTGACGAGGTAGGGCACGATATCGTCGCCGACGTCCTTCGGGTTGACGAAGTGCGTCATGCCGAATTTTTCGCCCCAGGCCTTGCGGTCATTGTTGATATCGACGCCGATGATCATGTCCGCCCCGGCAAGGCGCAGGCCCTGAAGCACGTTGAGGCCGATACCGCCGAGACCGAAGACGATCGCCGTCGAGCCGATCTCGACCTTGGCCGTATTGATAACCGCGCCGATGCCGGTCGTCACGCCGCAGCCGATGTAGCAGACCTTGTCGAAGGGCGCGTCGGGGTTAATCTTGGCAACGGCAATTTCCGGCAAAACCGTGTAGTTGGCGAAGGTGGAGCAGCCCATATAGTGATGGATCTTGTCCTTGCCGATGGAGAAGCGGCTGGTGCCGTCCGGCATCACGCCCTGGCCTTGGGTGGAGCGGATCGCGGTGCAGAGGTTGGTCTTGCGCGATGTGCAGGAATAGCATTCGCGGCATTCCGGCGTGTAGAGCGGAATGACGTGGTCGCCCTTCTTGACCGAGGTGACGCCGGGGCCGACGTCGACGACGATACCGGCACCTTCATGGCCGAGGATCGCGGGAAAGAGACCTTCCGGATCGGCACCGGAGAGGGTGAAATCGTCCGTATGGCAGATGCCTGTCGCCTTGACCTCGATCAGCACTTCACCGGCGCGTGGGCCTTCCAGCTGAACGGTCATAACTTCCAATGGCTTGCCTGCCTGAACGGCGACTGCGGCGCGAACGTCCATCGTCTCGTCTCCTTCGTGTTTTTGTCATTCGTGGAAGCACTTTTTGCCCGACGCGGGCCTCATGAACAAGTGCAGTTGCGGCAATTCCTCAAACTTCCGCGACCTCTGTCATCTTGGGGCGGCGGGCGCTCAGCCTTTCGCGCCAGATGATGAAGAGGCCGGATGCCACGATGATGACGATGCCGAGCCATTTGGACGGCGTCGGGAAATCGGAAAACAGCAGGTATCCCAGAATTGTGGCGGAGATGATCTCGAAATACTGAAAGGGGGCAAGCAGCGACACTGGCGCAAGCCGAAAGGCCTTGACCACGAGCAGATGCATGTAGCCGGAAATCGAGCCGAGAAGGATCAGCAGAACGAGCCCATGATCCCAGCCGGGCAGGGACATCTCGAAATTGGCGTCTCCGAAACCGGTGCCGATCAACAGGGCGCCGCCCATGAAGATCGTTCCGGCGATGCCGGCCATGGTCTGCATCACCAGCGGGCTGTCGCCATCGCCGATCGCGCGGTTGAGGAAAAGATAGAGGGTGAAGAGGAAAGCGCAGGCGACCGGCAGAAGCGAGGTGAGGCCAAAAAGCTCGAAGCTTGGCTGGATGACGATCATCGCGCCGATGAAACCCACGGCAATGGCGCTCCAGCGCATCCAGCCGACACGCTCGCCAAGAAACAGCGCCGACATGATGGTGAGCAGGAAGGGCTCGACGAAATAGATGGCGAAGACGTCGGCCAGCGGCATGTATTTGACGGCGGCAAAAAATGTCAGGCTCGCGGCGGCATGTAGCACGCCACGCAGCAGGTTGAGCCAGGGGCGCTTGGCATGGACCAGCGACTTCGGCGACATGACGAGCAACAGCGGCAGGGTGCAGACCAGCTGGAAGAAGAAGCGGTAGAAGGTGACCTGGCCGGGAGACATGCCGGCATGGGCCATATATTTCGCAATCGCATCCATCACCGGCAGCACGATCATGCAGGCCGCCATGATGAGCATGCCGCGGACCGGCTGGCTGACGCTGTGCGAAGAGGACATGGGAGATTTCCGCATTTCGGGATGGGGTGGTCGCGGCAGATTAGAGGATTCTTTGGCGGTTGAAAGCGCGTTCTCGCCTTTCACTTGCCTAACCACGCCGCCATCACGTCGCTTTTCAAGCCGTCACGCAATTTCCATGGTGTCTTTATCGTCGAGCGGTTATAGCGGGCAAAAGACATCCGATGCTTGGAATGGAGATATCAGTGGAACGCACCTGTCTTGCCGTCATTCTCGCCGCCGGTGAAAGCACACGCATGAAATCCTCCATGTCGAAGGTTTTGCATCCGGTTGCTGGCCGTCCGATGATTGCGCATGTGATGCAGGCGGTTTCCGGTGCTGGCGTTTCCGCTGCTGCTCTCGTCGTAGGTCGTGATGCGGACAAGGTGGCGGATGCTGCGCGGGTGGCGGGTGTTTCCGTCGAGCCTTACTTGCAGAAAGAACGGCTTGGTACGGGCAACGCCGTGCTTGCGGCGCGCGAAGCCATCGAGAAGGGCTTCGACGACGTTCTCATCGCGTATGGTGACGTCCCACTGCTGACGGCGGAGACGCTGAACCGGGCGCGTCAGGCGCTGACCGACAATGTCGATGTCGTCGTCATCGGGTTTCACACTGACAAACCAACGGGTTATGGGCGTCTTCTGGTGCAGGATGGTGAGCTGGTCGCCATCCGCGAGGAGAAGGATGCGAGCGACGACGAGCGCAAGGTCACCTGGTGCAATAGCGGCCTGATGGCGATCAATGGTCGCCGGGCGCTGGATCTGCTCGACCGCATCGGCAACAACAATGCCAAGGGCGAGTATTATCTGACCGACATCGTCGAGATCGCCCGCGCAGAGGGCGGCAAGGCTGTGGCCGTCGATGCCCCCGAAACGGAAATGACCGGCTGCAACAACCGCGCCGAACTCGCCATCATCGAAAGGCTCTGGCAGGAGCGGGCGCGCCATCAGTTGATGATCGACGGCGTCTCGATGATCGCGCCGGAAACCGTTTTTCTGTCCTGGGATACCAAGATCGGTCAGGACACTCTGATCGAGCCCAACGTGGTGATTGGCCCCGGCGTCACCATCGAATCGGGCGCGATCATCCACGCCTTCTCGCATCTGGAAGGCGCGCATGTCAGCGCCGGGGCGACCGTTGGTCCTTATGCGCGGCTTCGTCCGGGCGCCAATCTGGCGGCGAAATCCAAGGTCGGCAATTTCTGCGAAATCAAGAAGGCCGAGATCGGCGAGGGCGCCAAGGTCAACCACCTGACCTATATCGGCGATGCCTTCGTCGGCGCGGGCAGCAATATCGGCGCGGGCACGATTACCTGCAATTATGACGGCATCAACAAGCACGAAACGCGGATCGGCAAAAATGCCTTCATCGGCTCCAACTCAGCACTCGTGGCACCCGTGACCATTGGTGATGACGCTTACGTCGCGTCCGGCAGTGTGATTACCGATGATGTTCCCGGCGATGCGCTGGCCTTCGGTCGGGCACGCCAGGAGGTCAAGGAAGGCCGCGCCAGTGTGCTTCGCGCCCGCGCCCAGGCGATCAAGGATGCCAAGAAGAAACCGGCGTAACCTTCTGACAAAGGTAACGAATAGACACTGAAAGTGACCGCGGTTGCGATTGCGGTTTTCGCGGAAATCGCTACGACTTCCGCCCATTGAAAAAGCATCCGGATGAAGAGCCGACTCGGTTTTCGGATCATCGGATGTTCACCAAAAAATCTTTGGAGACCTGTATGTGCGGCATCGTCGGAATTGTTGGAACGCAACCGGTTGCGGAGCGCCTTGTTGATGCGCTGAAGCGGCTGGAATATCGGGGCTATGACTCCGCAGGCGTTGCAACGATCCATGATGGCGCAATGGACCGCCGCCGCGCCGAGGGCAAGCTCTTCAATCTTGAGAAGAAACTCTCCGAAGAGCCGCTTCCCGGCATCACCGGCATTGCGCACACCCGCTGGGCAACGCATGGGGTTCCGAACGAAACCAATGCCCATCCGCATTTCGTCGATGGCGTCGCTGTCGTTCACAACGGCATCATCGAGAATTTCTCCGAGCTGCGTGAGGAGTTGAAGGCTGAGGGCGCGACCTTCACCACCCAGACCGATACGGAAGTGGTGGCGCAGCTGCTCGCCAAGTTCACCCGTGAGGGACTGTCGCATCGCGATGCGATGCTGACGATGCTGAACCGCGTGACCGGCGCCTTTGCGTTGGTGGTGATGTTCCAGGACGAGCCGGGCACGCTGCTGTCCGCCCGTTCCGGTCCGCCGCTTGCCGTCGGCCATGGACGCGGTGAGATGTTCCTTGGGTCGGATGCGATCGCGCTTTCTCCTTTCACCAACGAGATCACCTATCTGGTGGATGGCGATTGCGCCATCATCACCGCAGCCGGTGCCGAGATCATCGATTTTTCCGGCATGCCGGTGCAGCGCCAGCGGCAGATCTCCCAGGCGACGGCCTATGTGGTGGACAAGGGCAACCACCGGCACTTCATGGAAAAGGAAATCTACGAGCAGCCGGAAGTCATTTCCCATGCGCTCAGCCATTATGTGGATTTTGCCGACAAGCGGGTGAAGGATGTCGATCCGGCGATCGACTTTTCCAAGCTCACCGGCCTGGCGATCTCCGCCTGCGGAACGGCCTATCTGTCCGGCCTAATCGGCAAATACTGGTTCGAGCGTTATGCGCGCCTGCCAGTGGAGATCGATGTTGCCTCCGAGTTTCGCTACCGCGAAATGCCGTTATTGCCGACGCAGGCCGCACTCTTCATCTCCCAGTCGGGTGAGACGGCGGATACGCTCGCCTCGCTTCGCTACTGCAAGGAGAACGATCTGAAGATCGGCGCGGTCGTCAATGTGCGCGAATCGACCATTGCGCGTGAATCCGATGCGATCTTCCCCATTCTGGCTGGCCCCGAAATCGGCGTTGCCTCCACCAAGGCCTTCACCTGCCAGCTTGCCGTTCTGGCGTCGCTGGCGATCGCAGCCGGTAAGGCGCGCGGCACGCTGACGGCGGTGCAGGAAACCGAGCTTGTCCGTCATCTGATCGAGATGCCGCGGGTGATGAGCGAAGTGCTGAACGCCATCCAGCCGCAGATCGAAACCCTGTCGCGCGATCTCTCGCGTTTCAAGGACGTGCTTTATCTCGGTCGCGGCACATCCTTCCCGCTGGCGCTGGAAGGCGCGCTAAAGCTCAAGGAAATTTCCTACATTCACGCGGAAGGCTATGCCGCAGGCGAGTTGAAGCATGGACCGATTGCGCTGATCGACGAGAACATGCCGGTCATCGTCATTGCACCGCATGACCGCTTCTTTGAGAAGACCGTGTCAAACATGCAGGAGGTGGCAGCCCGCGGTGGGCGCATCATCTTCATCACCGATGCGAAGGGTGCAGCGGCCTCGTCGCTGGAAACCATGGCGACCATCGTGCTGCCGACCGTCGATGAACTCATTGCGCCGATGGTCTTCTCGCTGCCGATCCAGCTGCTGGCCTACCATACAGCGGTCTTCATGGGCACGGATGTGGACCAGCCGCGCAACCTGGCAAAGTCGGTCACGGTGGAATGATGATCCGTTCGGAACAGGTCGGCGATCTCGACGCAATCGGCGTCGTGACGCAGGCGGCGTTCCGGGATGTTCCCTATAGTGACCATAACGAGCACCTCGTCATCGAACGCTTGCGGCGGGCCGGTGCGCTCGCTGTTTCGCTTGTGGCCGAGGAGAATGGGGCGATCACTGGCCATATCGGCTTTTCGCCTGTCGGACTTTCTGCAAGCAGCGACATCTGGTTTGGCCTCGGTCCGCTTTCCGTGTCGCCGGAACGGCAGGGGCGGGGTGTCGGTTCGGCGCTCGTTCATCGCGGCCTCGACGCATTGCGCGAACTGAATGCCGGCGGGTGCGTCGTCATGGGCGATCCCGCCTATTACCGTCGCTTCGGTTTTCGCCACGATGAGCGACTGAAGGCCGAAGGCATTGATGACGAATATTTCATGATCCTGCCCTTGCAGGGCGGAACGCCGTCCTGCATTGTTCGTTATCATCAGGCATTCTTCGGTGACATCGCCTAGAGCATTCCGGTGATAACGGGACCACCTTCAATGCTCTCGGTCTCTGTTTTACCGCATTGTCCGACGCCAAAGCGATCACGCTTCGGCTGGAGATGCTCCAACATTCAGTGAGTTGATGACGGATCACCCAATCAGAATTTCCTTCGCCACACGCCTGCGTAACAGCTTTCTGACTGGCGTTCTCATTCTGGCGCCCGTCACGATCACGATGTGGCTGGTCTGGACCTTCCTGCAATGGGCCGATAGCTGGGTGAAGCCCTATATTCCGACGCGGTACGACCCGGAAGAATATTTCAACGTCGCCATTCCCGGTTTCGGCCTGCTGATTGCCGTGATCGGCATCACGGTCATCGGCTTTCTCGGCAACAATCTGATCGGCAAATGGATCGTCGGTGTCGGCGAATCCATCCTCAACCGCATGCCGCTGGTACGTCCGATCTACAAGAGCATCAAGCAGCTGTTTGAATCGGTGCTGAAGGAGCATTCCAATTCCTTCAAGCGCGTCGGCATGATCGAGTTTCCGTCGCCTGGCACCTGGGCCATGGTCTTCGTCGCATCCGAGGCCAAGGGCGAGCTTGCTTTCCGCTTCAATGAGTTAGGCCAGGAAATGGTGGCGGTGTTCCTGCCGCCAACGCCGGTTCCGACGGCGGGCTTTTTGCTGTTTGTGCCGAAGGACAAGATCATCATGCTCGACATGTCGCCGGAGGATGCCGCGAAGCTTTTGATTTCCGGCGGTCTCGTCGCCCCCGATTTCGAGCCGCCCAAGGCGCTTGCGCCCGTCTGAAACTGCCTGCATCCGTGGCTGGATCGAATCACGAATTTCCCTCAATGTTGCCTCGAACATTTGGGGGAAACATATGCGCTTTATTCGAAACGGGGTCATTCCGGTCTTCTCGACGATCATCTTCGCCTTCTTCGGTCTCCTGCTGACCGGGTTGCCGGGATACAATATCGTGACGACGCTTGACGGACAGCCTGTCGCCGGTGCTCCTACACCTGCGCAGGTCGTGCCATGATTTCGCAAGGAAAGAGGATGGACAGCCACGTCGATTTCTATGGCGTCGTGCTGCCCGGCGAGCCCCTGTTCTGGACGATCGGGATCATTCTGGTGGCAGCGTTCATCGGCTACAAGCTCGGCTCGGCTTTCAAGATCCCGGCTGCCACATGATTGGTGGGGAAGGGCGCCACGCGCGCCGTTTCCCTTTCTGTCGTGTTGTTACCGCGCCTTAAGCGTCGCCAGTTCTTCCACCCCTACATGGCTCTCTACGGCGCTGCCGCGAAGGTGAAGGTAAAGCCCGATGAAGAAGGCGAGCACTGCGATGAAGACCAGGTACCAGGCATGCGCCATGGGGTTGATCGCAAGCGCTGAACTGACCGCGATTGGCGTCAAGCCGCCGAAGACGGCATAGGAGACGTTGTAGGCGAAGGAGAGGCCTGAGAAGCGGACCGATGCCGGGAAGGCGCGGACCATTACATAGGGCACCGCACCCGCCATGCCGACGGAGAGACCCATCACCGCGTAAAGCGCGAACATGGTGGTGAGCGACGTTCCGGCATAGCTGTAAAAGGTGAAGGTGGCGACGCCGAAGAAGATGCTGGCCCCCATGAAGAAGATGCCACTGCCGATGCGGTCAATCAGCGCGCCGGCGATGATCACACCGAAGATCAGGAACAGCGTGCCGAAGCTCGTGCCTGCCAGGGCCTGCGTCGGCGTGTAGCCGTAGAGCTTCTGCAGGAAGGTTGCCGTCATCAACGTCGTGACGACGATGGCCGCGGACAGCACCCAGGTCAGCAGCGCCGAGACCACGACACCGCGCATATGGTTCTTCAGGACAAGGCTGAGCGGCAGCTTGTCCGAGAGCGATTTGGAGTTCTTCATCTGCGTGAAGATCGGCGTTTCTTCCAGCCAGCGGCGCAGATAGACGGCGATCAGGCCGAAGATACCGCCAATGAGGAAGGGGATACGCCAGGCATAGCCAGACACGTCTTCCGGCGTGAAGATGGTGTTGATGGCAAAGGCGATGAGCGAGCCGAGCATGATGCCGAAGGAGAGGCCGGAGGTCAGCAGGCCACATGCAAGGCCGACATAGCGGAAGGGAACGTGCTCAGACACGAAGGTCCAGGCGCCGGGAACCTCGCCGCCGATGGCCGCACCCTGGAGCATGCGCAGCACGATGAGCAGGATCGGGGCTGCAACGCCGATCGTCGCATAGGTCGGCATCAGCGCCATGCCGAGCGTCGAGAGCGCCATCAGCAGGATCGAGAAGGCGAAGACGCGCTTGCGGCCATAACGGTCGCCATAATGCGCCAGGATGATGCCGCCGATAGGACGCACCAGGTAGCCGGCAGCGAAGATGCCGAAGGTCTGGATCATCACCAGCCAGTCTGGCATATCCGGCGGGAAGAAGAGGTGGCCGATCACGGTCGCGAAGAAGACAAAGATGATGAAGTCGTAGAATTCCAGTGCGCCGCCAAGCGCGGAGAGGCCAAGCGTTCTGTAATCCTGCGCATTCAGCGCGCGGGCGGGAACCGGGGTCGTGGTGGGAGACATGAGCGGTTTCTTCTTTCAGGGATCGTTCCCTGTGCCATGCGGTATAGCCGCCGCTAATTCAAGTCTTTTGTCAGCAGATGTCACAGGGTCTTTTGAGGCGCGTCGTAATCTTCCAGATTCGCTCCTTGCGCTTTAGTTGGTCCTTTTACCGCACGTCGTTATCGCAAAACCGCTGCACACTTTTGGGTGGACCGTGCTTTAGGTGATCCTGCACAGGATGGCGGTGGTATCGTCCGATTGTTTAAGGCGCGGGTATTTCAGGCCTTCTGGATCGATCTCCCGCTCCAATTGGCGAAGCTCCTTGATCAAGCTTGGCAAACCCGCGGTGACGGCGCGGCGGATGAGGGAGCCCGGCGTGTATTGCCCGTATAGGCTTACAAGATCGGCCAGCCCATCGGAGCAGATAATGGCCGTAGCGCCGCCGGCGATGTTGATCGTCGCGGTGGCAATGTGGTCAGCCGTTTCAGGAACGAGGCTTAAGGACCAGACGGTGCCGTCCGCCGTATTCTGTCTTTCGCGGTTGCGCCGAAGATCGGCGAGCGTCTTTGGATCGCTGGTTGCCATACCCGCTGCACCGATGCCACCCAGACGCGCGATATGGGCACTGGCGGCGGCCTGCTCTCGCTCGAAGGCGTCGGGTAGCGCCATCAGGTTTTCCTCGCCACCGTCATCGTGAAGAATGTAGACGACGCTATCGCCGAGGCCTGTGAATTGCATTCCGTTTGGGGTGACGCGCAAGCCTGCGAGTGCGGCGACCGGCCAGGCGTAGCGCGGCTGATCGCCGGCCAAGGCCTCGAAGCTGATCCTTGCATCTTCCGAGATGCGGCGAATGATGTCTGCGAAATCAACCTCGGGCGTAACCTCGCTCATCAGGCGCTTGGCCGCGAACTCGGCAATCCATGCTGCGTCGGAGCCGAAACCCGTCATGAACTGCTGGTCGCCGAGGCCGGTTGCGCCATCGACGACGAATGCGCTGGAAGCATTCCACGCCAGACGATCTTCGTTGGCGCGCTCTGGCTTGCCGGGATCGCTGATGCTGTCGATGACGTCAATCTGCATGGGTCTCACTCGAAGCGGTTGATGATGCTGATGCCGCTATCCTTGAAGCTGTCCATGGCGGGTAGAGCGGTGACGGCATCGGTGAGCGAAATATGTTTGCCGATAAGCTTTTGCGGCGAAAGCTTGCCGGTGCGGATCATTGCCAGCATATCGTCATAGCGCCAGGCCTGCATGCCGTGGCTGCCATAGATTTCCAACTCATGGGCGATCACACGGGCCATCGGGATCTGCGGCATGGAATGATCGGCCAGCATCAGGCCCACTTGAACGTGGCGACCGCGGCGGCGGAGATTGCTGATGGAGTTGCAGCAGGTTTGCGGATGTCCGAGCGCATCGACGGATACATGCGCCCCGCCGCCGGTCGCATCGCGTACGGCTTCGGTCACATCGGCAACATTGCGGCTATTGATGGTGACGGTGGCGCCGAGTTCCTTCGCCAAGGCCAGCTTGTCGTCAGCAATATCGATCGCGACGATCTGCGCGCCAAGCCCGGCACCGATCATGATGGCCGAGAGGCCCACACCGCCGCAGCCGTGAACCGCGAGCCACTCGCCACCCTTCAGGCGGCCCTGATCGACAACGGCGCGGAAGGAGGTGGCAAAACGGCAGCCGAGGCTTGCCGCGGTATCGAAGCTCATCTCATCCGGCATATGGACGAGATTCTGATCGGCGTAATCGATCGCGACATATTCGGCGAAGGAGCCCCAATGGGTAAAGCCCGGCTGGAACTGCGTTTCGCAAACCTGCTGGTTGCCCGAGCGGCACTCCTGGCAGTGGCCGCAGCCGGAGACGAAGGGAACGGTGACGCGGTCACCGACCTTGAAGCGCATGACATTCTTGCCGACGGCGGAAATCACGCCTGCGAATTCGTGACCCGGCACATGGGGCAGGTGGATGTCGCTGTCGTGACCCATCCAGCCGTGCCAGTCGCTGCGGCACAGACCGGTTGCCTTGACTGAAATCACCACGCCGCCCGGCGTGGGTTCAGGGTCCGGTAGGCTCGCAATTTTCGGAGCTTCGCCAAACCGTTCGTAGAATAATGCGCGCATAGGTGCCTCCTGATCTGGCCCGGAGTTACCCGGTTTTTCGGCCCCGAAACAGTGCGCTACTCTGCTACAATCATCAAATCTTCTGATGCAAAGTGCAGCGTGATCCTCTCGCCTATGGCAGGTGGCGCCGTGCCGGGATCGTTGAACATGTCGAAGGAAAGCACGCTGCCGCCGACATCGAGACGGGTTCGGATGACCGAGCCGAGGAAGTGGCTTGAGGTAACGACGCCGGAAATGGCGACATCGCCCTTGGCGCTTTCTGCAAGTGATCCTGCCTCCGGACGAAGCGCAACGGTGACCTTCTCACCATTGGCTTTTGCAAGCGGTTTTTGCAGCGATACTTTCTGATCGCCGATCAGAATCGTGCTCGTCGTTGCATCGACAACGGTGGCATCGATCAGGTTCAGCGTGCCGACGAAGGAGGCCACGAAGCGGGTGGCGGGGTTGTTGTAGATCTCGAAGGGCGAGCCGATCTGGTCTGCGCGGCCGGCATTCATCACCACGATGCGGTCGGAAATTGACAGGGCTTCTTCCTGGTCATGGGTGACGAAGATGGTGGTGATTCCAAGTTTGCGCTGGATCTGACGGATTTCTTCGCGAAGCGACACGCGGATCTTGGCGTCGAGTGCGGAAAGCGGTTCATCGAGAAGCAGGACTTCCGGCTTTGGTGCCAGCGCGCGGGCAAGCGCAACGCGCTGCTGCTGACCACCGGACATCTGGAAGGGGTAACGGTCTGCCAGATGTTCGAGATGGATGAGCGCCAGCATTTCCTTCACGCGCGCATCGATTTCCGACCTTGGCTTGCCCGCAACCTTGAGGCCGAAGGCGACGTTTTCGCGGACATTCATGTTGGGAAACAGCGCATAGGCCTGGAACACCATGCCGATATTGCGCTGATTGGGACGAAGCGTTGTCTGGTCCTTGCCATTGATAACGATGGCGCCATCGCTTGGCGTCTCGAAGCCTGCGATCATGCGCAGGACCGTCGTCTTGCCGCAACCGGATGGGCCGAGGAAGGAAACGAATTCCCCCTTCTCGATGGCCATGTTGAAGTCATGCACGACCTGCACCGGACCAAAGGACTTCTTAATGTGCGTGAGTGTCAAAAAGCTCATGTAAAATCCTCAGGCCTTGGGAGGCGCGCCCTTCTGGTAGCGGGAGACGAGTTGGATGAGACCGAGGCAACCCCAGGTGATGCCGAAGGAGATGACGGCAAGGGCAGCGGGCTCGTAGGCTCTATTTGCGCCGAGAAGCTGCATATAGGGGCCGAAGGCCGGTCGGTTCAAAAGCGCTGCCATGGTGAATTCACCGATGACGATGGCAAAGGTCAGGAAGGCGCCAGAAAGAACAGCCACCAGCACGTTCGGCAAAATGATCCGGGCAAGAATGGTGGTCCAGCCAGCACCAAGGCTCTGCGCTGCTTCGGTGAGCGTGCCGATATCGATGGTGCGCAGACCCGTATCAACGGCGCGGTACATGTAGGGCAGCGCAAGCGTCGTGTAACCGAACATCAACAGCAGGTTGGTACCGGAGGTCGTACCCGTCAGAGGTAGCCAGCTGGAGGTGTTATAAAGGCGGATATAGCCAAAGACGATGACGATGGCGGGGATGACGAGAGGCAACAGCGTGATGAATTCGATCACGGGGCGCAGTGTCGGCAGTTTCAGCCGTACCCAATAGGCGGTTGGCACCACCAGCAGCACACCGAAGACGATGGTGACGAGCGCCATGATGACCGAGTAGGTGAAGGTCTCCTGAAAGCGCGGATCGCTCAGGACCACGGCATAGGCATCGAAGGAGTAGACGCCGCGCCGCATCTTCAGCGAGAAGTTGGTCATGCCGATCAGCGGCAAGGCAAAATAGAGGATGCCGAAGAGGAGGGCGCCCCAGGCAAAAATCCGCTTCATTTCAGCCACCTCTCACTGCGCGTGCGCATCCAGATGTAAAGCGTGTTGGCGATACAGGTGACGATGATCATGCCGAAGGCCAGCGCATAGCCGAGATTGGGGTTGCCGAGAACGTCACCGCGGATCTGGGCAAAGAGCAGGATCGGAACGATGTTGAGCGACGAGCCGGTGAGCGCAATCGCGGTTGCGACGGCGCCAAAGGCGTTGGCGAAGAGAAGCGAGAAGGTGCCGAGGATTGACGGCAGCAGGATGGGAAACGCCACCATGCGCCAATATTGCCAGCCGCTGGCGCCGAGAATTTCGGCCGCCTCGCGCCATTCGCGCTTCAGGCCGTCGAGGGCTGGCGTGATGATGAGGATCATCAGCGGGATCTGGAAGAACAGATAGGTAATCGTCAGGCCCCAGAAGGACAGGATGTTGAAGCCCATCACGCGCAGGTCGATGCCGAGCTGGGTCTTGAGAAACAGCGTCACGAGGCCGACCGGGCCGAGTGTGGCGATGAAGGCGAAGGCGAGAGGCACGCCTGCAAATTGCGACGCGACACCGGAAAAGGTCAAAAGCGGCGCACGGATTTTCTGCGGCAAGCCGCCCAACACGACGGCGGAGGCCACGGCAAAACCAATCAGACAGCCAAGCGCTGCGGAGGCAACGCTGATCTTGATCGATATCCAGTAGGCCGCGAGAATGGAGGGCGTGAAGAGCCCGATGATGTTGTCAAAGGTGAAGCTGCCGTCCGGGCTCTGAAACGCGCCGATGACGATCTTCATCGTCGGCATGATCAGGAAAAGCAGGACAAAAATGGCGAAAGGCAAAATGCCGAGCCATTCGAGCTTCGGCCGATAGCGCCGTTTCACCGGCAGTGCTGTGCCAGTATCTGCTGATGACATGCTGTCCCCAATGCCGCGATCATCGCGGTCTCGTTCTTTATATGCAGCAGGCCGCCCCGGAGTTTTCATGCCGGGGCAGCCATTGGTCTTTACGTTTTACTTGACGTTCGCGCCGACAACCTTGTCCCAGCCGCCGGTAACCGCTGCCTTGTTGGCATCGACATCTTCCAGCGTCGGGAAGGTGGCCTTTTCATAGGCTGCCGGAGGCGGCAGGGCGTCGAGAAGGTCCTTCGGGATCTTGTTGGCCTTGGCAAGCGCGTTGAAGCGGATCGGATGGCAGAAGCCCTTCAGCCAGCCGAGCTGACCGTCGTCAGAGTAGAGGTGCTCCATCCACAGCTTCGCAGCGTTCGGATGCGGCGCGTAGGCGGAGATGCCCTGCACGTAGACGCCAGCCAGGACGCCCTTTTCAGGAACGACGACTTCGGTCGGCGGGTTGCCGTTCAGGGTCTTTGCCCAGCCGAGAGCGTTGTAGTCCCAGGCGATCACGATTGGCGTCGCACCCTGTGCCAGCGTCCCGGCCTTGCCTATGACGGGAACGAAGTTGCCAGCCTTGTTGAGGTCGGCGAAGTACTTCAGACCGGCTTCACCAGCTTCCTTGCCGTCCTTGGCGCCCGTGGAGAGGCCAGCGGCGAGAACGCCGAGGATCGCCTGGTTGGAGGCGCGTGGGTCGCCAGCAAGCGCAACCTGTCCGGCATATTCCGGCTTCAGAAGATCGGACCAATCCTTCGGCGAATTGCTGACGAGGTCCTTGTTCACGAAGAAGGACATGACACCGTAATAGTCGCCATACCAGTAGCCTTCGGCATCCTTGACGTTGTCTGGAATTTCGTCCCAGGTGGAGACCTTGTAAGGCTGCAGAAGGCCTTCCTTCTTTGCCTGCGGACCGAAGGCCAGACCAACGTCGATCACGTCAGGCGCCTGTGGGCCCTTGTTGTCCTTGTTGGCCTTGATGGCTTCGATTTCGTCGGCCGAGCCCGCGTCCGGGTTCAGCTCGTTCACCTGAATTTCCGGGTACTTAGCCTTGAAAGACGCGATGACGTCGCCGTATCCACACCAGTCGTGCGGCAGGGCGATGGTCGTCAGCATGCCTTCTTTCTTGGCAGCTGCGATGAGTTCTTCGCTTGGTGCTGCCGTGGCGATTGCCGTGGTGGCAAGCACGATTGCGGTGGTAAGCGAAAGCAGTCGGCGGCTGTGCGAGATCACTTTGGTTCTCCTCTTCGTGTCTCATGCGTCGGCGGACGCTGTACGTGGCTTGCATGAATGTGATGTGACGGTTGTAAGGGTGCTCATCGCGGTCACGCTAGCCCCGTTTGGGCCTCCTCGCCATCATTACGTCACTTTTTTGTCATGTTGCGGTGTGTGCGACATTTGTCGTTCTGCTTGCGTCTTCTCCCTTTTGTCCTCTTAGTCGGTTTCGATCGTCCGGCTTGTCACCCTCGATCGGGTTTTCTGAACAGGCGTGTCTGCTCGAAAAGGCCTTCAAGCGCGTTCATGCGCTGGCGGGTCTCGTCCCATCCATTGCTCTGCACCGCCTCGATCAAAGCTTCGACGACGAAGAGCGTGACGACCGAGCTGTCCCATGCGGACGGCGCTTCGATCTTCACCCGGAAGGTGTGTTTGGCAAAGCGGGAGACTGGTGATGTCCACTGGTCGGTGAACAGAAGAATGCTGACATCGTTGTCATGCGCCACCTGGGCGAGCGTCACCATATCCTGCTCATAGCGACGGATATCGAAGATCACCAACACGTCGCCGGCGCTCATGTTCAGCATATATTGCGGCCATGAGCTGGAGTTGGATGACATCAGTGCCGTCTTCGGGCGGATGACCTGCATATGGGTGAAGAAATATTCCGCAATCGCGCCGGTGATGCGCCCGCCGACGAAATAGATGCCGCGCTTTCTGTCCGAGAGAAGTGCGGCCGCATTGTCGAAATCGGCCGTATCCAGATCGCTCAGCGTATCGCGCAGATTGTTGGTGATGGCAGCGGCGAAGCGGTTGAGGATATGCAGGCCAGGCGCGTTGCTCGCCCATCTGTCATGCTTGGCAATCGGGTTGGAAATGGTGGCTTCCAGCTCCTGGTGGAGGCTTGCCTGAAACTCAGGGTAACCCTTGTAGCCGAGCTTCTGCACCATGCGGGCAACGGTCGGGGTGGAGACGCCAGCATTTTCCGCAACAGTGGTGATACTGCCAAGGCCGGACACGGGGTAGTTCGCAAGCAGGCTCTCCGCGAGCTGCCTTTCGGCACGCGTCAAACCCTCATAATGGGTCTGGATAACCTCCGACACCGTCGCAGACGACGTGTTGCTCAAATTCTTCCCCTTTTCCGGTTTTGTCACCGGGTTTTGCGCAGGATTAAGATACGCAGTTGCGGCGGAGTCAATCGGAAAAATGAAGAGAAAATTTCAAAAATCCATTTGACACTTTGGCGTATGTGAAGAATTCTCTTCGCGTCGTTGGGGAACGGCAAAACCAGATGGGGTACGACCATGACGGTTCGTTCGCAATTTTTCCACGCCGACGAAGGTGACGCAGTCGCGGTGGAAAACGAAACGGGGAAAAGCCGGGTGCTGCTCGTCTGCGAGCACGCCTCGAAAACGCTTCCCGCCCGTTATGGCGATCTCGGTCTTGCCGAGGATGTCTTGTCGAGCCACATTGCCTGGGACCCTGGCGCGCTTTCGGTGGCGCGTCTTCTGTCTCAGAAGCTCGATGCAGCGCTCATCTTTCAGCGGTTTTCGCGACTGATCTATGACTGCAATCGTCCGCCGGAATCGGCCTCCGCCATGCCGGTCGTAAGCGAGATCTATAACATTCCGGGCAACGCCGATCTGGATGAGGCCGAACGGTTTCTCCGAACTGCCGCCCTCTACGTCCCGTTCCATGAAGCCGTTTCCAGCCTCGTGGAAAAGCGGAAGATCCTCGGCATCGAGAGCGTCATCGTGACCATTCACAGTTTTACGCCGGTCTATCATGGGCGGGTGCGTGAGGTGGAAATCGGCATCCTGCATGACAGGGACTCGCGTCTTGCCGATGCGATGCTCGCCGACCGGGGAGGGGCCTCTTTCAAGGTTGAGCGCAATGAGCCCTATGGGCCTGAGGACGGCGTAACCCACACGCTCCGTCTGCACGCGCTGCCGGAGGGTCTGTTGAATGTGATGATCGAAGTTCGCAACGATCTCATCGCAGACAAGGCGGGACAGCGTGCCGCTGCCGACTATTTAGGTGAAAGCCTCGAAAGAGCGCTTGCCAGCATAGGAGACTAGACTTGGATGTCGGCAGGTTACCCTGCCGAAGATAATGTGCCGTGTGGTCCAGAACGCCAAAAATGGCGCACGCCAGACGGGATAGGGAACAGCAGATGCATGCGGCCGGTGGGAAGGTCCCGCCAGCCGAACTGGGGCAAAATCGGCCAATCCGGCTGACTGCCTGCTTTTTTCTTGATCAGGAGAGACAAGGCATGGACAGTTCATCATCCGGCGTCAGCTATAAAAAGGCAGACGCATCCTATTTCGAAAAGCGTGGACTATCGCGTTATGCGGGCGTCTGGTCGCTGTGGGCGCTCGGCGTCGGCGCCGTCATTTCCGGACATTTTTCCGGCTGGAATTTCGGCTTTGCCACCGGCGGCTGGGGCGGCATGCTGGTGGCGGGTATTATCATCGCCATCATGTATCTGGGCCTGACCTTTTCCATTGCGGAAATGAGCCCGGCGTTGCCGCACACCGGTGCGGCTTATTCTTTTGCGCGTACTGCGATGGGGCCTTGGGGAGGCTTCATTACCGGGCTTTGCGAGAACGTCGAATATGTTCTGACCCCCGCCGTCATCGTCACTTTCATCACGGCCTATGTGAATTCCATTCTCGGGCTCGATCCAGTCTATTCGCCGCTTCTGTGGGTGTTGTTCTACATCATCTTCCTGGCGCTCAACGTCTTCGGGCTTGAGCTCTCCTTCAAGGTGACATTGGTCATCACGCTGATTTCGCTCGGCGTTCTGGTGTTCTTCTGGATCAGCGCCATTCCCAACATCGATTTCTCCCGCTGGGCACTGAATATCGGCGTCGGGCCGGACGGCAAGGCAGTGGAATTGCCGGAGGGCAATGGCTCCTTCTTCCCGTTCGGCATTTCCGGCGTTCTGGCGACACTTCCGTTTGCCGTCTGGCTGTTCCTGGCGATCGAACAGTTGCCGCTCGCAGCCGAGGAGTCGGTCGATCCCAAGCGCGACATGCCGAAGGGCATCATTCTCGGCATCATCACGCTGATGGTTTCCGCCTTCATGATCGTGCTGCTCAATCCATCGCTTCCCGGTGTCGGCGCGTTCCACCTCAGTTCGGCATTGGAGCCGCTGCTGGATGGCTTCAAGGCGGTCTATGGCGATAGCGGCGTGGTGTTGCTGGGTCTCGTGGCTTTGACCGGCCTCATCGCCAGCTTCCACACCATCCTTTATGCGCAAGGGCGGCAGATCTATTCGCTCTCGCGCGCTGGCTATTTCCCGACAGCATTGTCCATCACCCACTCCAAGTTCAAGACACCGCATGTCGCCATGTTGACGGGTGCGATCGTCGGCTTGGGTGTCATGATGATCATCTGGTTCGCCCTCGGTGCGGAGCAGGGCGGCAGCATCATCGGCAGCGTGTTGCTGAACATGGCCGTGTTCGGCGCGATGTTCTCCTACATCATGCAGGCGATCTCCTTCATTCTGCTGCGCAAGAACCTGCCGCATATCGAACGGCCGTTCCGTTCGCCACTTGGCGTTCCAGGTGCGGTGCTCACCATCATCATCGCCGTCGTGACACTGCTTTATCAGGTGCAAGACCCGAACTTCACCAAGGGTGTCTTGTGGGTGGCGATCTGGTTTGCCGTGGCGATCGCCTATTTCGCCATCATCGGTCGTCATCGCCTGATCCTCTCGCCGGAGGAAGAGTTTGCGATGGAGCACAAGCAGGCTGCACTCAAAGCGTCTGCCGCGAAGGCCTGAAGATCAAACGAGAAGGGCGGCGCTGTTAGGGCCGCCCTTTGACAAAAACCAACATAGGGAACAACGAGATCATGACGACCTACACATTCGACGAGTTGAAGAAGGATGTCGCCGAAGGGCGCATCGACACGGTTCTGGCGTGCCTCGTGGATATGCAGGGTCGCCTGATGGGCAAGCGGTTCCAGGGGCAGTTCTTTGTCGAGAGTGCGTATGATGAAACGCATTGCTGCAACTATCTGCTCGCCACCGACATGGAGATGGAGACCGTCCCCGGCTATAGAGCCACGAGCTGGGAGAAAGGCTACGGTGACTACACGCTGAAGCCGGACATGGCGACGCTGCGTCGGGTGCCTTGGCTGGAAGGAACAGCGCTCGTTATCTGCGATGCCTATGATCATCACACCCACGCCGAAGTGCCGCATTCGCCGCGTGCGATGCTGAAAAGCCAGGTGGCCCGGCTCGAGGCCATGGGGCTCAAAGCCTATATGGCAAGCGAGCTTGAGTTCTTCCTCTTCGACCAGAGCTTCGAGTCGGTACGTGCCAGCGGCTATCGCAACCTCAATCCGGCCAGCGCCTATAATGAGGATTACCACATCTTCCAGACCACCAAGGAGGAGGAGGTGATGCGCGCCATCCGCAACGGTCTGCAAGGGGCTGGCATTCCGGTGGAAAACACCAAGGGCGAAGCGTCCGCCGGTCAGGAAGAAATCAATGTGCGTTATGCCGACGCACTGACTATGGCTGACCGCCATGCCATCATCAAGAATGCCACCAAGGAGATCGCCTGGTCCAAAGGCAAGTCCGTGACCTTCCTTGCCAAGTGGAACTATAGCGCTGCTGGCAGCTCCTCGCACATTCACCAGTCACTCTGGAGCCTGGATGGCAAGACATCGAAGTTCTTCGATAAGGATGCTGATCACGGCATGTCTGAGATGATGAAGCATTATGTGGCGGGGCTTCTGGCGCATGCGAGCGAGATTACCTATTTCCTTGCGCCGTATATCAACTCCTACAAGCGTTACATGGCCGGCACATTTGCGCCGACCAAGGCAGTCTGGAGCATGGACAACCGTACGGCAGGGTATCGTCTGTGTGGCGATGGCACCAAGGGCATTCGCATCGAGTGCCGTGTAGGTGGCTCCGATCTCAATCCACATCTTGCCATGGCAGCACTGCTTGCGGCCGGCATTGACGGCATCGAGAAGAAGATGGAACTTGAGCCGCAATTCGTCGGCGACGCCTATGGCGGAAAGGAAGTCCGGGAGATCCCGAAAACGCTTCGCGACGCCACGGATCACCTGAACGGTTCCGCCATGCTGCGCGGGGCTTTCGGGGACGACGTGATCGACCACTATGTGCGTGCCGCAAAGTGGGAACAGGAAGAATATGATCGCCGCGTGACCGACTGGGAAGTCGCGCGCGGTTTCGAAAGAGCATAACAGGCTAGGAACATATCATGGTCATGATCCAGAATATCTCGCCGATCGACGGCTCGGTCTATGCCGAACGGGAGGCGATGTCGCTGGATGCGGCGCGCGGCGCCGTGTTGAAGGCGCGGGCTGCGCAAAAAGCGTGGGCACGCCGCCCTTTGGAAGAACGCGTTCAACTGGTTTTGAAGGGCGTGGCGCGCCTCAACGAAATGGTGGATGAGGTGGTACCGGAACTGGCCCACATGATGGGCCGCCCGGTTCGCTATGGCGGGGAGTTCAAAGGCTTCAACGAACGCTCGAATTACGTCGCCTCGATTGCCGCCGACGCACTGGCGCCGCTTGTGATCGAGGAGAGTGGCAATTTCGAACGCCGCATCGAGCGCGAAGCGCATGGCGTGGTCTTCGTCATCGCGCCTTGGAACTACCCCTATATGACGGCGATCAACACGGTGGCGCCAGCGCTGATGGCCGGCAATACCGTCGTCATCAAACATGCGGCGCAGACGCTTCTTGTCGGCGAGCGCATGGTGCGCGCTTTTGTCGAGGCGGGTGTTCCCGATGATGTGTTTGTGAATGTCTTCCTCGATCACCAGACAACGTCTGCACTGATCTCAGAAGGGCTGTTCAACTTCGTCAATTTCACCGGATCGGTGGAAGGCGGGCGCGCCATCGAGCGCGCGGCGGCTGGCACCTTTACCGGTCTTGGACTGGAGCTTGGCGGCAAGGACCCAGGCTATGTCATGGAAGATGCCGACCTCGATGCGGCGGTCGATACGCTGATGGATGGGGCGACCTATAATTCCGGCCAGTGCTGCTGCGGCATCGAGCGCATCTATGTCAACGAAGCGCTCTATGATGCCTTTGTCGAAAAGTCCGTGGCCTGGGTGTCCAACTACAAGCTTGGCAACCCGCTGGAGCAGGAAACGACGCTAGGCCCGATGGCCAACAAGCGTTTCGCCAAGGTGGTGCGCCAACAGGTGGCTGACGCTGTTGCGAAGGGCGCCAAGGCGCTCGTCGATCCGAAGCTCTTCGCCGCTGACGACGGCGAGAGTGCCTATGTTGCGCCGCAGGTGCTGATCGATGTCGATCACTCCATGGAGTTCATGACGGAAGAGACCTTTGGCCCAGCGGTCGGCATCATGAAGGCGAAGAATGACGAGGAAGCCATCCGGCTGATGAACGACAGCAGATACGGCCTGACCGCCTCGCTGTGGACCCAGGATGCCGGACGGGCAGGGCGCATCGGCCGCGAGATCGAAACGGGCACCGTCTTCATGAACCGTGCGGATTATCTCGATCCGGCGCTCTGCTGGACAGGCGTCAAGGAAACCGGACGCGGCGGTTCGCTCTCCGTCATCGGCTTCCAGAACCTGACTCGTCCAAAATCATACCATCTGAAGAAAGTCACGAAATGAACATCGTCGCAAACTGGAGCTATCCGACCCCCATCAAGCTCGGGCGTGGCCGCATCAAGGAACTGGCGGATGCCTGCAAGACGCTCGGCATCAAGAAGCCGCTTCTGGTCACGGATCGCGGTCTTGCCGGCATGGCGATCACCGGCCATGCGCTGGATATTCTTGACGAGGCGGGACTTGGCCGCGCGATCTTCTCCGACGTCGATCCGAACCCGAACGAGATCAATCTCGAGGCGGGTGTGAAGGCCTTCAAGGATGGCGGTCACGATGGCGTCGTGGCCTTCGGCGGCGGGTCGGGCCTTGATCTCGGCAAGGCTGTCGCCTTCATGGCGGGGCAGACGCGACCGGTTTGGGACTTTGAGGATGTTGGCGACTGGTGGACGCGCGCCAATTCCGATGGGATCGCACCGATTGTAGCGGTGCCGACGACGGCTGGAACGGGTTCTGAAGTGGGACGCGCCAGCGTCATTACCAACTCCAAGACCCATGTGAAGAAGATCATCTTCCATCCAAAATTCCTGCCGGGCGTCGTCATCTGCGACCCGGAACTGACCGTCGGCATGCCGAAGGTCATAACCGCAGGCACCGGCATGGATGCGTTCGCCCATTGCCTGGAAGCCTATTCCTCGCCCTTCTATCACCCGATGAGCCAGGGTATTGCCCTGGAAGGCATGCGGCTGATCAAGGAGTTCCTGCCTAGGGCTTACAAGGACGGCACGGATATCGAAGCGCGCACCAACATGATGGCGGCAGCCGCCATGGGTGCGGTCTCCTTCCAGAAGGGTCTCGGCGCGATCCATTCGCTGTCGCATCCGATCGGTGCCGTCTACAATACCCATCACGGCATGACGAATGCTGTGGTGATGCCTGCCGTGCTGCGCTTCAATCGCCCGGCGATCGAAGACAAGATCGCGCGTGCGGCGGCCTATCTCGGCATTGAGGGCGGGTTCGACGGCTTCTACGATTACGTGCTGGAGCTTCGCAAGGAACTTGGCGTGCCTGAGAGCCTCACGGCCATGGGCATCAAGCCGGATCGTATCGACGAGCTGACAGCTGAGGCGATCAAGGATCCGAGCTGCGGTGGCAACCCGGTCGAAATGACGCTGGAGAACACCAAGGCCTTGTTCGAGGCTTGTTTCTGATCGATGGAGGCGGGACGTGCCGCGTCCCGCCTTGTCCATTTCCGGTACCAGAGTGCAAGCTCCATCCTCCAATATCGCCATATTCTGATAAACGCGCTATGATCCTTTCTCCACGGGAGGAAGGATCATGAGCAAGAATACGATCTGCATCTGGTACGACAAAGACGCCGAGGCTGCGGCCCGGTTTTATGCCGAGACCTTTCCGGACAGTTCGGTTGGCGCGGTTACACGTGCGCCCGGCGATTATCCGAGTGGCAGCCAGGGTGACATTCTGGTGGTGGAATTCACTGTCGCAGGCATCCCCTGCATCGGACTGAATGGCGGCCCGACCTTCAAGCACAGCGAAGCGTTTTCCTTCCAGATCGCAACCGACGATCAGGAAGAGACCGACCGCTATTGGAACGCCATCGTCGGCAATGGCGGGCAGGAAAGCGAGTGCGGCTGGTGCAAGGACCGGTGGGGCATTTCCTGGCAAATCACGCCGCGCACGCTGCTCGAAGCGTTGGCTGCAGGCGGAGGGGAAGCCAAGCGTGCCTTCGCGGCGATGATGACGATGAAGAAAATCGATGTGGCAACGATCGAGGCTGCCCGGCGCGGCGACTGACCTGTGGCATAGGTATCGATTCTAGATGAGGCCGCGCTGCTTCAGAGGTGTTTCCAATTTGTTAACCATATTGGTTAACACTCTATCAAGCACCATGCTTCGGTGCATTCCAGAGCATCGCATTACAAAGGCTCTGACATCTCGGGGTCACCATGACAGTCATCACATTCGCCAACACAAAGGGTGGGGCCGGCAAGACCACTGCGGTTCTTCTGCTCGCAACGGAACTGGCCCGCACAGGCCACCGCGTCACCGTTCTCGATGCCGACCCGCAGCTTTGGATTTCGCACTGGTTTGAAATCTCCGGCTCGATCAACAATCTCAGTGTCATATCAAACGTGACGATGGCCTCGCTGGAAGGCCATATCCGTGAGAACCGGTCCAATACCGACTGTTTTATCATTGATCTGCCTGGCACCAAGAGCCCGCTCTTGACGATGGCGCTCGGCATTTCCGACCATGTCTTGATCCCTGTGCAGGGTTCGGCCATGGACGCCCGTGGGGCAGCGGAAGTGCTCGACCATCTGGCATTTCTCGACGCGAAGATGGGCCGCAAGATCGATCATTCCGTCGTGCTGACGCGCGTCAACGCCATGGTCAGCACGCGTGCGCTGCTTCAGGTGAAGATGCTGCTCGAAAGCCGCAACGTGCGTGTGCTCAACACACCGATTGCCGAACGTGCTGCCTTCCGCGACATCTTCGACCACGGCGGCACGATTGCTGCGCTCGACTGTCAGAAGGTCAGCAATGTCGACAAGGCGCTGGAGAATGTGCGCCTCTTCGCGGCCGAGGTGCTGGCTCTTCTCCCGGCACGCGTCGTTCGTTCGGGTCGGGATTTCAGGTTCGGCCGCAGGGCTGCTTGATCGGCACTGCGATGCAAGCCAGGGCGCTCACCGTCCTGGTTTGCGGTGCCCCCTGTATGATCGCTTCCACGACAACGGGGGTGCTCTGACTTACGCAACGTCCCTTTGCTGGGCTGCGAGATGATAGGGCTTCACCAGACAATCTGCGGGAATCCCCCATTCCTTATGAAGCTTATAGATCATGTCTACGGTCAGGGCGCGCTTCTTGTTCAGCACTTCAGATGCGCGAGAGCGGGAGCCGAAAAGCGCGCCGAGATCCGACTGTGTCCGGCCGGTCATCTCCATATGCGACCTTATTAACTCCACCGGTTCAGGCGCATCGATCGGGTAGTGCGTATCTTCATAGGCCTCTATGAGAGCCGCCAGAATATCGAAGCGTTCCCCTTCAGGCGTTCCCCGTTCCGGCGGATTATCGAAGTAGGGTGAGACCTCGGCAATGGCCCACGCGAGGTCATCATTGCTCCTGATGGCGCGAATGTTATCCATTACACTGTCTCCGGGTTGATCTTGTCATATTCCTTGTGGGTGCCGATGAATTTTATCAGGACCCGTTTATACGCATAAGCAACATGCACGATCAGTCGATATTTGTTTCCCGCGATGTCGAATATGATCCTGTTGTCCGAGACAAAATCGACCGTAGCACCAAATGCGGCCTTTACGTCGGAGGGGCCAGTCCAGTCCGCTTTGCTGACAATTGCATGCCACGTCCTCAGCGGAGTCTCAGCTTGAGAGTGGTGCTCCCAGAAAGCCTTTAACGTTGATTTGGCGATGATCTGCATACATCACCACGTAACACAAAGGGCACGCTCGGGCAAGAAAATTCCCAAATCGGGAACGTTCTGTGGCCTTTTTGATAAGGGGAATTCTCTGTGAGGAGGCCATTCCATGACAAAGGCTGAAAACTTTCGCTTGATTTGGAAACGATCATTTCCTATATCTCGATCCATGACAGAGATTGCGTCTTCAGCATTACCCAATCGCCAGCGCGGCCGACCGCGTGAATTCGATGTCGATGCCGCTATCGACAGGGCGATTGGTGTGTTTTCCGAGCGTGGCTTCCATGCGACCTCGGTGAGTGATCTGACGGAGGCGATGGAACTGACGCAGGGCAGTCTCTACAAGGCGTTCAAGGACAAGAAGGATATCTATATCGCTGCGGTCGAGCGCTATAAGCTGGTGCAGACGAAGCGGTTCGAGGCCAAGGTGCAGGCCGGTGAAAATGGCCGCGAGAGGCTGAGGGCGGCGATGGAGTTTTATGCCGGCAACTCGGCGGGCTCGTCCGGTGAGCAGGGCTGCCTGATCGTCGGGGCTGCCGCCGATCTGGCGTCGCTCGATGCCGACGTGGCGCGCGTGGTGAGGAGCGCCATCGAGGCGCGCGAGAAGATACTGGCCCGCCTTGTGCGGGAAGGGCAGGCGGATGGCTCTGTTATGGGTCGGGGCGACGCGGACGTTTTGGCCAAGACGGCACTCTGCCTGCTGTACGGAATGCGGGTAGTCGGCAAGACCGGCCCCTCACGGGAGGATATGTCTTCGGTCGTGGATGCCGCCATGCGCATTTTCGATTGATCTTTTGTTTAATTTGGAAATGTTTGTTTCCTAATTTGGAGTGACGTTATGGCTTTGAAAGCTGTCGACACGAATGAAGCGGTGGCAGAGACGATGTCGTCCGCCATGATCTTCTTGCTGGCGAGCGCCTGTGGGCTCGTGGCAGCGAACATCTATTATGCGCAGCCCTTGGCAGGCGTGATCGGCCCTGAACTCGGCCTGTCAGCGGCAGCGACTGGATTGATCGTGACGCTGACCCAGATCGGCTATGGTCTTGGCCTTCTGTTCGTCGTGCCTCTCGGCGATCTGGTGGAAAATCGCAAGCTGATCGTCGGTACCGTTGCGACAGCGGTTCTGGCGCTGATTGCCGCGGCGCTCGCGCCGCATGCCGGGCCCTTTCTGTTTGCAATGTTCCTCGTCGGCGTCAGTTCGGTGGCGGTACAGATGATCGTACCCTTTGCCGCGCATATGACGCCGGCTGCGATCCGCGGTCGGGTCGTCGGCAATGTCATGAGCGGCTTGATGGTCGGCATCATGCTGGCGCGCCCGGTCTCCAGTGTTCTCTCGGAGTTCGTCTCCTGGCGTGGCGTCTTCCTGGTCTCTGCTGTGGCGATGGGTATTCTGGCAATGGTGCTCTATCGTCAGCTGCCACGGCGCATGCCGGATGCGAAGCTGCCCTATCGTGCGCTTCTGGCATCCATGGCGGAGCTTGCGCGCACGACACCGATCCTGCAGCGGCGGTCTGCCTATCAGGCGGCGATGTTTGGCGCCTTCAGCCTGTTCTGGACGACCACGCCGCTTTATCTGAGCGGCCCGGCTTTCCAACTGACGCAGGGGCAAATTGCGCTCTTTGCCTTGGCGGGTGCGGCCGGTGCGATTGCGGCTCCCCTCGCCGGACGTGTCGCGGATCGCGGCTGGACATGGGGGGCAACGCTCTTTGCGCTCATCACTGCTGCGACGTCCTTCCTCGTCACCCATATCGCACCGGAAGGATCCCATCTGTCTCTGGCGCTGCTGGTTGTCGCCGCCATCATCCTGGACTTTGCCGTCACCACCAATCTGGTGCTGAGCCAGCGTGCCATCTTTGCGCTCGGCGCAGAGTTCCGCAGCCGCCTCAACGGCGTCTTCATGGCAACCTTCTTCATGGGCGGTGCGGTCGGATCGGCGCTTGGCGGCTGGGCCTATTCCCACGGACAGTGGACAGCGGCATCCTGGCTGGGTTTTGCCCTGCCGGTCATGGCTCTCGGCTTCTTCCTGACAGAGCGCAGAAGTGAACAGCGGGCAGTAAGAGTGGGCTGAGGCTTCGGCTGGTCTCGATCATCTGCTGAGTCAAACAAACCGCTCAAACGAAAAATCCCCGGCCATGACCTGGCCGGGGATTTTTGTTCAAAAGGGGCCGGATACTATTCGGCAAATTCTACCACGACACCGGGGCGGACCATCTTCGCCAATTCCGTTGCGTCCCAGTTGGTCAGGCGGATACAGCCATGGCTGTTGGTCTTGCCGATCTTGGAGGGCTCTGGCGTTCCATGGATGCCGTAGGTCGGCTTGGAGAGCGCAATCCAGACTGTTCCGACTGGGCCGTTCGGGCCTGGCGGGATTTGTAGGATCTGAGTGTTCTGGCCCTGCTGGAAGTTGATCTTCGGATTATAGGTGTAGCCCGGGTTCAGCGCGATGCGCTCAACAGTATGTGTGCCGCTTGGCGAGGGCGTGTCTGAAGAACCGATGGTCGCCGGATAGGCAGCGATCAGCGTGCCGCTTTCGTCATAGGCAAAGACCTGTTTGATACCCTTATGCGCTACGATGCGGGCAACTTGGCCCTTCTTCGGTTCACCGGGGTTTGCAACCTTGATGATGGTGCCAGGAACGGTGAAATCGACGCCGGGGTTGAGTTCCTTCAAATAGGTCTCATCCATGTGGAAGCGCTCGGCCAGGGCTTCCGTCGTGGACGTGTAGGACATGGCGGGGAGAGCGGCCTTGGCGGCGTAGTCGTCTGGAATAGAGGCGACGTAAGGGCCCGCTGCATCGGCTGCTGTAATCGTGTAATCCACGATCGCCAGACCGCCGCTGTTGCGCAGGCGCTCCAGAATGTCGTCGGTATTGTTGGGATCCAGCCTTTCGCCGGTCATCTCCTGCCAAGCCGCAATTGCCTTGTTGACGTTGTCGCCCATCTTGCCATCGATCACACCGGGAGAGATGCCTTCGCGGTCTAGAAACACTTGAAGGGCGACAATCTCCTGGCGCGAACGATTGACCGGTGCTGTGACAGGCTGGTTGCGTTCGATCAGATGGTCTGGCTGGGGCACGGCAGCGGTGGTGCTTTCACCCGGCATGGGCTGACTCAAAGGACCGCTTTCGACATCACCACGGCGCGGCTCGACAGAGCCGGTGTAGACCCCGTCGCTGTTGCCATCATTGCGAAACTCGCGATAGTCGCGGTACTGGCCTTGGCCCTGATAGCGTTGATTTCCCTGGTACCCATAGCTCCGCCGTGGCTGCTCCGGCTCGCGATAACGACCGGGTGGCGGTGGGTAGTAGGTGTCCGGCTCGCTGTAATAGGGGTCGCGCTGTGCCTGATAGGGATCACGCGGCGCCTGCGGCTGTTGCTGAGCGCCGCCGGGCATCTGCGTGCCGACGAGATTGCCGTAGCGATCGTAATAAACGGTGCGACCCATGCGGTCACGGCTGATGACCACATCGTTCGGGTTCGGCAGATAATCCAGAACGGTGCCGTCGGGTGCGACCAGAACGCCCTGGTCCTGAGTGACATAGCGCTGTTGTGCGGACGCGTTCGACGGTGCAAGCACCGGCGACGCTGCGACTGCGAGACAGAACACGGCGTTAAGAAAAAGTTTCACGTTCTTGCGATCCCTTGGGTTAGTCCCAATAAACACACGGTAATCTTGACCCTATTGTGAAAAAGGTGAATTCGCGGTTAATGCAATCTTAATTTTACGCGGCTGCGATAGCTTTTGCGTGAGCGATGCGTCAATTGCGTCACGGAAGTTCCGCATTCTCGCAGGAAAACCCTGGTCGAGTGCGCCGCAGACATGCCTGGGAGGAGCCGCTGATGAAAGAATTCAAAGCCGGAAAGTCGCCGTCCATCTTTCTCGACGACACCTCCATGCTCGATATCGGCCCTTGCATCTTCGATGGTGTGAATATCGCACCTGAACGCGCCATTCCCGATGACGGCGATCCGAGAATCGATCACTCGCTTGAGGGGTTCTTGTTCACCTGCGGTCCTGATCATATTCGCCATCCCCAACCGATTGCAGGCGATGCGAGTGGACGGAAATACCCGTTGCATGGCTCTTTCTCCTCTCATACTGCGGAGATCACCCGATGGTCTCTGACCGACGGTAATGCCGAAGCTGCGGCGCGGGTTCCGGTCGGGCTGGCTGACGGCGGCACGGCGCTGCTGGAACGGATTTGGCGAATCGATGGTGCGACCGGAGAGGTAAGCCTAGAGGACCGCGTGACCAATACCAGCGATCACACCCGTCCTACCTTCCTCATGTATCACATGAACGTCGCTGCGAAGCTCTTCGACGACGCCGTGCGGCTGGAGAGCGCATCCTTTGAAGGTGGCGGCTTTGGCTGGCGTTTCGGCGAGGAGCCCGGCAGCGTCTTTTGTGTCCCCGCGCAGGCGGAAAACGGCTGGTCATCGCTGACACTTGGGCCAATTGCGTCGATTGGCGGCCGCACCCTCAAGGTTTCTTTTCGCGCCGACACATTGCCCTATCTGCAGATGTGGCGAAACCAGAAGAGCCCCGCCAATGTGCTTGGCATAGAGCCTGTTTCGCACCGGTGGGTCGACCGGGCTGAGTTGGAGCGTGAGGGCGAGTTCAACATGCTGCAACCGGGCGAAAGCCGCACCTATGGTTTGCGCTTTTCTATTCTTTAAACCGCTGTTTAATTGGAAAGGCCTGTCATTGACGCATCCGGCTCAACCCCTTACATCGGAGGCAGAATTCGTGAAATGGCGGTCCTGGAGCGCTGCGAAGCCGTTACCCTCGGAGGATAGAAGATGGATATCAGACGCATTGATGACGATTACTCCGTAACCGGACAGATCAGCGTGGCCGATCTCGACGAGGTGAAGGCGCTTGGCTTCAAATCCATCGTATGCCACCGCCCGGATGACGAGGAGGAAGGCCAGCCGCGTTTTGCCGATATCGCCGAACGTGCTGAAGAGCTTGGCCTCACCATCATGCATGTGCCGGTCGGCCGCTTTGGCGTCGATCCCGATGCCGTGGCCGGCATGGTGGATGCGCTGGATGAATTGCAGCGCCCCATGCTTGGCTATTGCCGCTCCGGCGCACGCTCCACTGCCATCTACGAAAAGACCCATCATCTGCGGGGCTGATCCCGCACCTCTTATCTAAAGCCTACCAAACAGGAGTTTTACTATGAGCATCAAGCGCATCGAACCCGGCAAGCGCATGAGCGGCGCGGTCGTTCACGGCAACACCGTCTACCTCGCAGGTCAGGTCGGCGAAGGCGCCTCCGTGACCGAGCAGAGCAAGTCCGCGCTGGCTGAAGTCGATCGCCTGCTGGCTCTGGCAGGCTCCGACAAGTCGAAGATCCTGCAGACGATCATCTACCTCTCCGATATGTCCACCTTCGGTGAGATGAACACCGTCTGGGAAGGCTGGATCGACCCGGCGAACCCACCGGCGCGCGCTACCAGCGAAGCAGCCCTGGCAACGCCGGACTACAAGGTCGAGTTCATCGTCACCGCCGCGATCTGATCGTCAGGCGATAGCTGTTTTGAAAGCCGGTCTTTAGGGCCGGCTTTTTTGTTGCGGCGAATATGTGAAGCCACAAAATCGTTTAAACCGAATCTCTTACTGCGATCAGTTCGAAGACTGATTCAGTGCCTTGGCAAGTTGATTCAAGTCCGTGACCCGCTCGGCAAACCACAGTCTTGCCAGATCCTGTAACGAGGCCAGATTGACGCCGTCAGGATCGATCGAGGTGACCTTCCATGCCCCGGGCTTCCTACCGGCCATGACGGCGAGCCGTGAGGCTTGGCCCTTGATCGCGTTGATGCGGGAAATCTCGTCATCAACCGCAGCGATCAAACTGTCTGCGCCGCTCAGATCCGTGCGCAGGTCGTCGGCAGTGATGTTACTGGCGTTGCGCGCAGGGCCGCCATTGATCTGCACACCGTCGATTCTCATCCGGTAAAGCTGGGTGTCCGGCAAACCGAGGTAGAGCTTGGCCTTTGGGTAGCGTGCGATATAGCGCGCCTTGGCGAGTGGTGTTTCCGCGTCGCTCATAAGTTCCGCCCGGCCGACCAATGTCAGACGGGGCAAGGTAAGGGCGTCGCCCTTGTTGAAGGGAGCCAGCACCAGCGAGATGCGGGGATCGGCCTCGATGTTGCGGGCATGAAGCGCCAGGCGCGCGGCGAAGAAGAACGGCGTTCCATCCGGCTCGACGGCGATGTTGGTGGCGGTATTGTAGGGGTAGCCGCTTGCGGGATCGAGAGTTGCCAGACCGCAGGTTCGGGATGTCAGCAGCACATCGCGTGCCACCCGGATGGCTTCGAATGGCGCACCAGCCGCAGCTTCGATCTTGGCATTGCGGGGTGTGATGACCGGGATTTTGCTGTTGTGCATGGCAGTCCGTGACGTCCTGTGCTTGTGTCCTACGTTGGACCAGTCTTAAATTCTTATGCACTCTCTGCACAATTTGCATTCCCCGATCATACGCAAGAAGCGAAGCGAATGATAAGAAACACTACCCGCAAAATGCGCAATACGTTCAAGTGGTGAAGGACATGCCAACCTGGGTTGCAACTCTCTTAGCCTTAAATGCACTTGCGGGTCTAATGCCGTTTTTCTACGCGCGGAAGCTTGCCCGCGAAGAAGGTGCATTGGATGAGGCTATGCCGAGGTGGTTCGGAGGGTTCCGTGATTACCGTCGGGTGGCCAGCATGCTGCGGAAGCATTCCCAAGAGGGAGATCGCTGGGCGCTGACGGCCTACTGGATCTATTGCTGCAGCTTTGTCATTGGACCAGCTACGATCGCATTGCTTTTCATTCAGGACCAGTGGTCGCGCTGATCTTCTTGCAACGCGACCAATGTTTCGATCCCGACGAAAGCTATTGTCCTCAGCTCTTGTTCCTGATCTGCGTCAGCGTGCGGGCAGGGGTAATCGCTTCTGCGTCGAGCTTGATCTCGATGATGGCCGCTTTGCCGCTGGCGCGTGCGCGCTCAAAGGCAGGACCAAAGTCTTCGGTCTTTTCCACCAGTTCCCCATGGCCGCCGAAGGCTTGGGCATAGGCGACGAAGTCCGGATTGACGAGATCGGTGGCGCTGACGCGGCCGGGATATTCCCGTTCCTGGTGCATGCGGATCGTGCCATAGGTGCCGTTGTTGACGAGCACGGTGATGATCGGCAGGCCGTAGCGTACGGCTGTAATGAATTCCTGGCCGTGCATCATAAAGCAGCCATCACCGGCAAAGCAGATGACTTCACGCTCGGGGAAGAGATGCTTGGCCGCAACGGCTGCCGGCAGGCCATAGCCCATGGAGCCGGAGGTCGGGGCGGCTTGCGTGTTGAAGCGGCGGAAACGGTGGAAGCGGTGGACCCATGTGGCGTAGTTGCCGGCGCCATTGGTGAAGATCGCGTCATCCGGCACATTGGCTTCGATCCAGTCCATGATCGGCCCCATCTGCACGTTGCCGGGACCGGTCTTGGGTGGTGTGGACCATTTCAGATAGGCCTCGTGCATGGCAGAGGTGCGTTCTGCCCAGGCTGGGTTTGCATCCACTTTGAGCTCTCTCAGAGCTTTGACGAAGTCCTCAGGCGCAGCGCAGATGGCGAGATCCGGGCGATATATGCGGCCAAGCTCCTCGGCTTCCGGGAAGACGTGGACCAACGTTTGAGACGGATAGGGAATGTCGAGCATGGTGTAGCCGGAAGACGGCATTTCCGACATGCGGGCGCCGACAAGCACGATGAGATCGGACTCCTTGATCTCCTTCGATAGCGCCGGATTGATGCCGATGCCGACATCGCCAGCGTAAGCGGAACTCGTGTGATCGAAGAGCATCTGGCGGCGGAAGGAGCAGCCGACTGGCACCTTCAGGCTTTCAGCAAAATTCTTGAAGGACGCAACGGCCTCTTCCGACCAGCGCGTGCCGCCGAGGATGAACATCGGACGCTTGGCGCTTGCCAGCAGTTCAGCGACTTTCGCCATCTGTTTTGGACCGGGATGATTTTCGACCGGCGTGTAGGCTTTGGCTGCGGGAGCCTCTACCTCTTCCACCAGCATGTCTTCCGGCAGCGTCAGCACCACCGGGCCGGGGCGACCGGATGTCGCGACCGCAAAGGCGCGGGTGACGAACTCGGGGATGCGTCGGGCGTCGTCGATTTCGCCGACCCATTTGGCAAATTCGGTAAAGGCGCGGCGATACTCGACTTCCTGGAAGGCTTCGCGCTCGCGGGCATCGCGCTGCACCTGGCCGATGAACAGGATCATCGGGATTGAATCCTGTCTTGCGACATGCAGACCGGCAGAAGCATTGGTTGCGCCCGGGCCGCGTGTGACCATACAGATGCCGGGCTCTCCCGTCAGCCGGCCCCAGGTATCGGCCATCATGGCTGCTCCGCCTTCCTGGCGACAGACGATGGTTTCGATGCCGCTTTCATAAAGCGCATCGAGAACCGCCAGATAGCTTTCCCCGGGCACACAGGAGACGCGCGACACGCCATTGGCCTTCAGCGCTTCGACGATCAGTTGGCCGCCGGTTCTCTTTCCCAAAGTCGTCATTGCGCGATGTTCCTTTCGATATCGTCCAGTTCGGCCAGAACTTCGGCCTGATGTTCTCCAAGGCGCGGGCTTGGACGGTTGTAGCGTAGCGGCGTTTCAGAGAGCACTATGGGCGTGCGAACGCCGGGGATGACTGTTCCATCCGCGGCTTCCAGGTCTATACGAAGACCGCGTGCCTGAACTTGTGGATCGGCAAACATTTCTTCGATGGAGTTGATCGGACCTGCTGGGACTGCGTTGCTTTCGCAAGCCGTCAGCAAATCGCGCTTCATCCATTTGAGCGTTTCTGTGGAAACGATCTGGCGGACCTCCAGCTTGTGCGCAACGCGTGCCTTGTTGGTCGCATAACGCTCGTCTTCAGCGATCGCATCGACACCGAGGATCTTGCAGAGGCGCTTGAACTGACCGTCATTGCCAACGGCGAGGATCAGGAAACCATCGGCTGTCGGCACCACCTCATAGGGCGAGATGTTCGGATGGGCATTGCCGAGCCTGACGGGTGGCCTGCCGGAAATCAGGTAGTTCATGTTCTGGTTGGCCAGCACCGCGGACTGCACATCCAGAAGTGCCATATCGATGTGCTGACCCTCTCCAGTGCGGAGCGTGTGGATGAGCGCCGCTTGGATCGCTGTCACGGAATAGATGCCGGTGAAGATATCGGCAACGGCAACGCCTGCCTTCATCGGCTGGCCGTCCGGCTCGCCGGTAATCGACATGAAGCCGGACATGCCTTGAACGATGTAATCGTAACCGGCAAAATCCGCATAGGGGCCAGTCTGGCCGAAACCGGTGATGGAGCAGTAGATGAGCTTTGGATTTAGCGCGCGCAGGCTCTGGTAATCGAGGCCGTATTTCTCCAACCCGCCGCGCTTGAAATTCTCGATCACCACATCGGCGGTCTTAACCAGACGCCGCACGGTCTGGCGGCCTTCCTCAGTCTTCAGGTCGACAGTGATGGAGCGCTTGCCACGATTTGTCGAATGGTAATAGGCGGCCGAAAGATTGTCGCCATCCTTGCTCTCGACAAAGGGCGGTCCCCAGGCGCGCGTATCGTCGCCACCATCCGGGCTTTCAACCTTGATGACATCGGCCCCCATATCGGCCAGCATCTGGCCCGCCCATGGGCCTGCCAGAACCCGGGCGAGTTCGATGACACGGATGCCCTTGAGGGGCGGCTCTTTCGACGATGATGGTTCGACCATGAGTTACCTTGCGCTTTCCCCAGCCTTATAAACGGGTGGGTCAAAGCGCGCATGTGAATTTATCTCATGGGTTTATTCCGTTTGGGCAACGTCACTTTTCTTTCCGTCCGTCACTCTCGCAGCCCAGGCCGCGAAATCCGCTGCAGGCTTTTCCCAGCCGATCTCGTTCAGTGTTTCGTGGCGCATGCCCTTATAGATCGTGTTCTCAACATCCGAGAAACCGGCGTTGCGAAACCTCTCCGCCAGCCAGTGGATTTCCCGCCCGTTATTAGTGGCCGCATCCTCGTCACCACTGACGAGGAGGACGGGAAGCTGTTTGGGTAGGCGCTCCATCAGCTTCGGGCCGCGATAAGACATCTCGAAGACATCCTGCCACAGCGAAACACTGGCTTCGAACTGGCAGAGCGGGTCGCCCACATAGGCATCGACAGCTGCTTTGTCATGACTCAGCCAGTCGGCAGTTGTGCGCTTCTCCGGCATACGCGCGTTCCAGATGCGAAAGGTGGCCTGCGGCAGAACGGCGCTTGGCACGTCCGAGCCCTTCAGCATTTTTTCGATGCGCAGCACCGCTTGCGCGAGGCGACCCATCACGCCGGTGTTGAAATTGGAGTTCCAGATGGAGAGAGCGTCGAAACGATCCGGGTGGCTGACGGCAGTGTTGAGCGCAATCAACCCGCCCATGGAGTGACCGAAGAGGATAACCGGTAGGCCAGGATGACGTCTCGCGATGAGATCTCGCATGGCGATGACATCCTCTACGACCTTGTAAAGTCCATCCTTGGGCGCGAAGCGTCCGACGGGGGCGTCCGCAGAGCGCGTGCGGCCGTGGCCGCGATGGTCATGCGCATAGACCTGGAAACCGTGGCTGGCCATGAAATCGGCAAAGTGCCTGTAGCGCCCGGCATGGTCCACAAGCCCGTGCAAGATCATCAGGACGCCGCGCGGTTCGCTTCTGGCAGCCTCATGACGATAGGCGAGTGTGGCGCCGGAAAGGCTCTCCAGCCGCTCGATTTTACCGAACATCAGATCGTCGCCCATGCGCTGTTCCACTTGCTTATTATTGGCCAAGAGGTTGCTCCTCAGCCCCGTTTACCTTACATAGCGGCAAATTTCCCAATCCGAATTTTCAAATCCGACGCGGAGCATTCGCTACAATGGCACGCCAATTCATCTATCACATGTCCGGGCTGAACAAGTCCTATGGCGCGAAGAAGATTCTCGAGAACGTGAACCTCTCCTTCTACCCTGATGCCAAGATCGGTATTCTCGGTCCGAACGGCGCCGGTAAGTCCACGGTTCTGCGCATTATTGCCGGTCAGGACAAGGAATTCACGGGCGAAGCTTGGCTGGCCGAAGGCGCGACTGTCGGCTATCTGGAGCAGGAGCCGAAGCTCGATCCCAACAAGAATGCTTTCGAAAACGTCATGGAAGGCGTGGCCGACAAGCAGGCCGTTCTCGACCGCTACAACGAACTGATGATGAACTATTCCGACGAGACCGCCGACGAAGGCGCCAAGCTTCAGGATATCATCGACAGCCAGAGCCTCTGGGATCTGGAACAGCAGGTCGAAATGGCGATGGAAGCGCTGCGCTGCCCGCCGAAGGATGCCGATGTCACCGTGCTTTCGGGTGGTGAGCGTCGTCGTATTGCGCTTTGCCGTCTGCTGCTATCGCAGCCGGACCTGCTGCTGCTCGACGAACCGACCAACCACCTTGATGCTGAAACGATCGCCTGGCTCGAAAAGCACCTGCGCGATTACCCCGGCGCCGTCATGATGATCACCCACGATCGCTACTTCCTCGACAACGTCACGGGCTGGATCCTCGAGCTCGATCGTGGCCGTGGCATTCCCTACGAAGGCAACTACTCTGCCTATCTGACTGCCAAGGCCAAGCGCATGCAGCAGGAAGCGCGTGAAGAAGCCGGTCGCCAGAAGTCGCTCTCGCGCGAACAGGAGTGGATTGCTTCGAGCCCCAAGGCTCGTCAGGCAAAGTCCAAGGCGCGTATCAAGGCTTACGAACAGCTGGTTGATGCGGCCGAGAACATCCGTCCCGGTGATGCGCAGATCATCATTCCTGTCTCAGAACGTCTCGGACAGGTTGTTATCGAGCTTGAAGGGATCAAGAAAGGCTTCGAAGGCCGCACGCTGATCAACGACCTGTCGATCAAGCTGCCGCCAGGCGGTATCGTCGGTATTATTGGTCCCAACGGTGCCGGTAAGTCGACGCTGTTCAAGATGATAACCGGTCAGGAAAAGCCGGATGCCGGTTCGATCCGCGTCGGTGAAACGGTTCATCTCGGCTATGTCGACCAGAGCCGCGATGCGCTCGATGCCGACAAGACCGTCTGGGAAGAAATTTCGGGCGGTGCAGAAGTCATCAAACTCGGCAAGTTCGACATGAACAGCAGAGCCTATTGCGGCGCCTTCAACTTCAAGGGCGGCGATCAGCAGCAGAAGGTCGGCAATCTTTCCGGTGGTCAGCGCAACCGCGTTCACCTGGCCAAGATGCTGAAGGCCGGCGGCAACGTTCTTCTCCTCGACGAACCGACCAACGACCTCGATACCGAAACGCTGGGTGCGCTCGAAAGTGCGCTTGAAGCATTTGCCGGCTGCGCCATTATCATCAGCCACGATCGCATGTTCCTCGACCGTCTGGCCACACACATCCTCGCCTTCGAAGGCGATGGCCATGTGGAATGGTTCGAAGGCAACTTCGAAGATTACGAACAGGACAAGATCCGCCGTCTTGGCCCTGATGCGCTGAACCCGGGCAGCCAGGCTTACAAGCGCCTGACGCGCTAAGTTCGATTGATGCTCTACAATTAGAACGAGGCATCGGCGAAAGCCGGTGCCTTTTTTCTATTGATCTGCAACCCTCTGTTGCTGTCATTGCGAAACTCGACCCGAGTTTACCAAATTTTATGCCGCACTCGCTTAGGTTGGGAAAGCACAGCATCAACCTTTCCCGCGCGGTCAAGATTTTCCAAATCGTGCGGCTCCGCTTTTTGAGGGACCCATGTTTTCTATCAGGAATATTCTTGTCGGTGCCTTTTTGCTTGTGAGCATCATGCTCTGTGGCATCGTCGGTTCTTTGACCTATTCGGCATACTCGCAATATAAGGTCAGCCAGTCGGTCAACGAGTTGGCAGACCTCGATCGCGCCCTATTCAATGTTCTGTTGAACTTTCGCAGCGAGCGCGGCGATAGTGCGACTGCTTTGACGATGTCGCGCGCCGCGGGCGCCACATCTTACGAATCCGTTCAGAAGGCGCGGGCTAAGGTCGATGCCGCGATCTCTCAAGCATTGGCTGGTAGCGAAACCGTGGCAACGCCAGAAATCGGTAGCGCCATGGCGACCACTCGCTCCATGTATGATAGGCTCGTTGCTCATCGAAAGAAGATCGACCAGGCCATCACGCTTGAACTGGAGCAACGGGAAAAGGGCCTCGACAAGGTAACGCTCGATCTGGGTACGGAATTCCTCAATTCGCTTGAGGCGTCCTCGCTGGCAATCGAAGGTGAGATGCGCAATCTCGATCCAAGCTCGGTTGCGTTGATCCAGATCCGTGCCCAGGCGTGGGCTGCGCGTGCCCTGGGTGGTACCGGTACGGTGGTGATGAACGGCGCGATCGCCGCCAACCGTGGTTTGAACCCGGCCGAGGTCATCAGCGTCACATCGGCGGATGCAGGTGTCGATTTCGCCTGGAAGTCCGTTCGTGTCCTCATCAATCACCCCGATGTCGCTCAGACCTTGAAGGATGAGTTGGTCAAAGCCGACAACGGATATTTCAAGGGTGATTTTGCTGGCTGGCGTTCGGCAATCGTCAGCAAGCTGAAGGCCGGTGAGCCTGGTGGCGTCTCCATCGACGAATGGCGCCCGAAGGTCACGGCTGCGCTGGGCACGATTGCTTCGGTCGCTTCGCTTGCCATGGACGAACTGAACCGCGTCGCCATGGCGCATGAAGCAGCCTATCTGCAGTCGCTTATCTTCTACTCCGTGCTTCTTGTTGCTGCTGTGGCGATCGGCGTCGCTGGTATCGTCATCGTCGTCAGCCGTGTGACGAAGCCTGTCTCGGCCCTGACCCGCAGCATGCGCCAGCTTGCTAATGGCGACCTCTCTGTTACGATCGACGGTGCGAGCCGCAACGACGAGATCGGCGGCATGGCGAGCTCCGTGGCGGTCTTCCGCGAAGCTGCGATCCGTAACAAGCAGCTGGAAGCGGAGGCCGAAGCCAATCGTGTTCGTTCGGAGAACGAGCGCGTGGCGATGCAGCGGCAGGCGGAAGAAGAGGCCGAAGCACGACTGGTGCAGGCCACCGGCACCTTCGCTTCGGCCATGAAACGCCTCGCGGCGGGAGACATGCTCTGCGAAGTCAATGAGCCTCTCGCTGCACAGTTCGAGGGACTGCGCCACGATTTCAACACCTCGGTCCGCCAGTTGCGCGAAGCCCTGGTAAGCGTCGGGGGCTCTGTCGATACAGTCACCGGCGGCTCCAGGGAGATATCGGACGCGTCCGACGATCTTTCCAAGCGCACGGAACAGCAGGCTGCTTCTCTAGAGGAGACGGCCGCTGCGCTCGAAGAGATCACGGCGAATGTGACGGCGACATCCAGACGCACGAATGAAGCCCGCGACGTGGTGCTCGAGGCCCGCAAGAAGGCCGATCATTCCGGTGAGGTCGTCGGCAACGCCGTTGCTGCGATGGAGCGGATCGAAGGGTCTTCGAAGCAGATCGGCCAGATCATCAGCGTCATCGACGAGATCGCGTTCCAGACGAACCTTCTGGCGTTGAACGCCGGTGTTGAAGCGGCACGCGCCGGTGAAGCTGGTAAGGGCTTTGCGGTCGTCGCGCAGGAAGTGCGCGAATTGGCGCAACGCTCCGCCAGTGCGGCCAAGGAGATCAAGCAGCTGATCAGCAACTCCGCCGTCGCGGTCAGCGAAGGTGTTCGCCTCGTCAGCGACACCGGTTCAGGTCTTTCGCAAATTGCCGAGCTAGTACAGTCGGTCAATATCCACATGGACGCCATCGCCACTGCCGCGCAAGAGCAGTCTGTGGGGCTGGCCGAAGTCAATCACGCCGTCAACCACATGGATCAGGCTACCCAGCAGAACGCCGCGATGGTGGAGGAGATGAGTGCGTCTGGCGCCGCACTTGCGCAGGAAAGCATCAAGCTTAAGGAGCTTCTCTCGCAGTTCGAGCTTGGCCACGCCGCACGCCAATTGCGCGGCATGGGCGAAACGATGCGTCACGCAGCATCTTCACGACCGGTGCCGCAGCCACAAGCCGCTCGCATGCGCTCGGCGCCGATGACGCATGGCAACGCAGCCGCCGCTGCAAATGAGTGGACCGAGTTCTGAAAGCGGCTCACGTCCTAGGATAATGAGAGAGGCGGGAGATCATTCCGCCTCTCTTTTTTTGTGGAGCGGTCTCTGCTTTACGATCGGCCAGCGGCAATTTGCTTCCAATCGGAGAAGGTCAGCGTCCCGGGTATGTCTCTGCGGGGCTGATCTGGCAGGAGCGCGATATACTCCAGTGAGTGGCCATCGGGATCATCAAAGTAGACGCTGGCAGCGGGCATCCAGGGGAAGATGATGGGCTCTTCGATCTCCGATCCCGAACCGTCGCGTGGAGTGATGTCCTTGGAGCGCAGATAGTCGGAAGACTTCAGCAATTGCTCAAGGCTTGTTTGGAAAGCGATGTGCAGCCGGTTTCGCAGTGGAGAACTGTGTATGGACCACAGGCCGAGCATAGAGGTCTCACGGCCTGCAACCAAGAAAAACGCCACGTTCCTTTCGGGTATGACATGCGCCAGCTCCAACCCGACGACATCGCGGTAGAAATCGATGGATCGATCGAGGTTTGAGACGGTCAAATGGGTTTCGTAGAGACCTTTGAGGGAAATCATGAGCGTACTCCTGGTTATGCGCCTGCTTCGAGGCTGGCTTGTGAGTTGCCCGTGTTGGTACGACCTCAACCTTAGTTGAGGTCAAGGCATTCTTTGCAGATATTTCCAGTGGCGGAAAGCCGCGGATCTTGGTGGAAGAAATCGTTGATGGCCTGCCGAGAGGTGTTCGGTCGCGGACGGAATATTTGGTGCTTGCTCTCTTCCGTTGGTTTTCGACTTCGGATGCAAGTCCAGTCTTGCATCTCTTTGCTAATCGTATAAAGATATCTTTATATGTTGATTGGATGAGGTTGCGGCTTTGGCGCTCGGGTTGGATAATCTGGTGGATCTGTTGAAGGCAGCGGGGGAGCCGACGCGCTTTCGCTTGCTGGCGCTGCTGTCTGCCGGCGATTTGACGGTGACTGATCTGACCGAAATTCTCGGTCAGTCGCAGCCGCGCATCTCGCGTCACCTCAAGCTTCTGGCCGAAGAAGATCTGATCGACCGGTATCAGGAAGGTGCCTGGGCTTACTTCCGCCTGAAGCAGGATGGCAAGTCTGCCGAACTCGTCAAGCAGTTGCTGTCGCTTGCGTCTTCTGCCGACGCCGTTCTCTCGCGGGACAATGAGCGACTTGCGGCCGTCAAGCGCGTGCGCGCAACGCGCGCGCAGGAATATTTCAGCCGTAACGCCTCTGCCTGGGACGAGCTTCGCCGCCTGCATGTCAGCGATGAGGCCGTCGATGCGGCGCTTCTGAAGCTCATCGGCACGACACCGGTCGATTCGATGCTCGATCTCGGAACGGGTACGGGCCGTATCCTGCAGCTTCTTAGCGGCATTTATCGCCGTGCCATCGGCATCGATGCCAGTCGCGACATGCTGGCTGTTGCGCGCTCCAATCTGGACAAGGTGGGTGTGGCGCATGCCTCCGTGCGCCACGGCGATATTCTCAACCTGCCGCTCGAAGGCCAGGATTTCGATCTGGTGGTCGTCCACCAGGTTTTGCATTTTCTCGATCATCCGGAAATGGCGATTGCCGAGGCGGCGCGCATGCTGCGCCCCAATGGCCGTCTGGTGATCATCGATCTGGCGCCCCATTCGCTGGAATATCTGCGGGAAGAGCACGCGCATGTCCGCCTGGGATTTTCGAACCAGACCATGGAAGAGTGGCTGAAGAAGGCCGGTCTCTCGCCGGAAAAGTCGATGGACTTGCATTCCGGCAAGGCATCCGCCCAGTCGCTGGACGTCACCATCTGGGTTGCACGCGACCCGCGCCTGCTGATTGCCGGGGATCAATCGGCAGAGCCTCAATTCGTTTCCGCCGGGAGGGCATGACATGACCAAGACAGAGATCGACCGCAACCCTTCCAGCGACTTCAAGCTCTCCTTCGAGTTCTTCCCGCCGAAGAGCCCCGATATGGATGTGCAGCTTTGGGAAACGGTGGAAGACCTCTCGCGCTGGAACCCGGACTTCGTGTCCGTGACCTATGGGGCAGGGGGCACCACCAAGGCGCCGACACTGGAAGCAGTGCGCCGGATGATCTCGGTGGCAGGCTTGTCGACAGCGTCGCACCTGACCTGCGTGGATGCCAGCAAGCGCGAGACACACGAGGTTGTGGAAGAGCTGCGCAATGTGGGCGTCAAGCATTTCGTTGCGCTTCGCGGCGATCCTGCAACGGGAATTGGTACGGCCTACAAGCCGCACCCGGAAGGATACGAGAACGCCGCTGCCCTGGTGCGCGGCCTGAAGGAACTGGGCGATTTCGAGATTTCGGTGTCCTCCTATCCGGAAAAGCATCCGGAGAGCGAAAGCAATGCCGTCGATATCGAGATGCTGAAGCTCAAGGCGGATAACGGCGCAACGCGGGCGCTGACACAATTCTTCTTCGACAATGATATCTTCGAGCGTTACATGGAGCGCGTCACCAAAGCCGGTATCAAAATACCGGTCGTGCCGGGCATCATGCCGATCCAGAACCTCACACAGTTGAAGCGTTTTGCCGGTCGCTGCGGCACCAGCATTCCAGCTTTCCTCGATGAACGCTTTGCCGGTTATGATGATGATCCGGTCGGTCGTGCCAAGGTTGCCGCCGATGTGGCTGCCGAGCAGATCTTCGATCTGCAGCGTCGCGGCGTTAACGAATTCCATCTCTACACGATGAACCGCGCACCACTGGTCAATGCCGTTCTTGAGAATGTCGGCTTCCGACCGGCGCGCAAATCTGCCGCCTGATCGAGCCGCGATCAAATGGACATAAAAAAGCGCAGGTAGAAAAACCTGCGCTTTTTTAATGGCTTATGAGGATCAACTTGCGGCCGGGCGTCCTAAACCCCAACGCTTCGTCAGATGAAAAGCATCAATCCGACAAACGCAAACGCCACGCCGACTGCCAAGGCATTAAGAGAATTTGTAAGTCCCATGCTCTGCCTCCTGTTCGTTGACAGTAAGCATTATGACCCTTTTGTGTCTTTTGAAAAGCGCTTTTTATGATGCGCTGCACACCAAACAGGCCGCTTCTGGGTGAAATTGCGGCAGCAATCCATTGAAAAACAACTTATATTACACGGTGAAGATTTCGTTATTCCGACGGTAAAAAAAGTAAATGGCCGAGGTTTCCCCCGGCCATTTTCATCGAATCCGATCGTCTCAGATCATTAAAGCTTGTCGAGGAGCTCGCGGGTCGGCCAGCCATCGGCGGGGAGGCCCAGACGCTGCTGTTCGCGCTGAACGGCGATGCGAGTACCGGAGCCGAGAATGCCATCGATCTTGCCGACATCATGCGTCTTGGCATCCAGCTTTGTCTGCAGTTCCTTCATCTCGGCATCGTTGAGGCCGGGCTCCGGGTTACCCTTGTTGTAGACCGGAGCGCCCATCAGACGTGTGGCGAAATAGGCCGCAGAGGTCGTGTAGATGAAGGACTGGTTCCACTCGAGATAGATGTTGAAGTTCGGGTAGGTGAGGAAGGTCGGTCCCTTGCGGCCCTGCGGCATGATGAGCGCTGCCTGGAGATTGGCGAACTTCTTGTCGCCATCGCGCGGGGTTACGCCGAGATTGAACCAGTCACCAGCGGTCATGGTGCCGCCAAGGCCGGATTTGTCCCACGGCAGGTTTTCCGGTACCGAGACCTCCTGGATCCAAGGCTCGCCCTTCTTGAAGCCGAGATGCTGGATGAACTTCGCGGCCGTCAGGATCGCGTCCGGCGAGCTACCCTTGACGTTGACGTGGCCATCGCCATCACCATCAACGCCGAATGCAATAATGTCCTTCGGCAGCATCTGTACCTGGCCGATTTCGCCGGCCCATGCACCGGTGTTGGTCGCAGGGTCGAGATCGCCATGCTGGACCATTTCGGTGAGTGCGATCAGCTGCGGACGGAAGAGCTCTGGACGGCGGCAATCATGCGACAGCGTGACCAGCGCATTGCGGGTGTTGAAATCGCCCTGTACGGCGCCGAAATCGGTTTCCATCGCCCAGAAGGCGGCGATGACGCCAGCGGGCACACCGAACTCGTCCTCGGCGCGCTTGAAGGTGGAGGAATATTCCTGAAGCTTCTTGCGGCCCATGTCCAGACGACCCTGGCTGACGGTGCGCTGTGAGAATTCGAGGAAGGTCTGGCGGAAGACGCCTTGGGCGCGGTCTCGCGAAAGAACCTTCTGGTCGATCTGGGCGCCGGCGAGCGCCTTGTCGACAGCCTCTGCCGATACGCCCTTGCCGACGGCTTCGTCCTTCACGCCCTTGAGGAAGGTCGAAAGATCGCCACCGCAGGGAACCTGCTTCGGATCATCGGGGGAGACGGTTGGGGTCACGGCGAGCGCGGAACCGCAGGACAAGGCAAAAAGAGTGGCAGCAAGAACCAGGCTGCGTTGCGAGAAGCTGAACATCAGAATTCCTCAAATGTGCGATTGGCCCACTGGTTTCCTTCCCTTTGTGGCGGAAGCATGGGCAAGATCGTGAAAGACAATCGCCGAGGTTTTGTTTCGTCGCCCCTGCGATTATTTCGTCGCACATCTGCCTGTATTGGCTCAAAAAGCAAGTCCAAAGCAGGTCGCGCAGAAGTAGTATGCGCTTTTGTGGCAACTGAACCCGCTACCCACGGCGATCTGGCGTTTCGTTCGTCGTCAACTGCGGGCGTTGGAGGCAGACGCGACCCATGTGCGCCAGTTCTTCTCGCTTCCAGAGAAGACGTTGATGTCGGTGGGGGTGCTGATGCCCGGAATGACGCCCGTGCCGGTATATTGCCAGAAAGCCCATTGGCGCTGCGGATAGATTTCCGATGGATGGGCTGCGACCGAACGAACCCAGAAATGATAGTTCTTGAACTGGCCGACCAGGTTGTCCCGGTGGAAATCGACGCTGGTGTAGATGATCGGCCGCTTGCCGTAGTAGTTTTCGATACGGGTGAGGAAGCGCTGGATTTCGGAACGAACCACGTCGGGTGACGGGCGCGTCTTGCAGGTCGGGGAGGCGGGGTTCCACTCCACATCGAGTACCGGCGGCAGCTTCATCGATTCCTTCGGAACGTTGCGGATGAACCAGTCAGCCTGCGCATCGGCGGGCGCGCAGAAGTAATAGAAGTGATAAGGCGCGTGCGGCACACCGGCGGCGGCCGCGCCGCGCCAATATTCTTCGAATCGGGAATCGAGACGATCGGTGCCTTCGGTCGCCTTGATGAAGGCGAATGATACGCCGGACTTGCGCACGGTCGCCCACTCGATCTCGCCATTCCACTTGGAAACGTCGATGCCGTGGACCTCGTGTCTGTGTGGCGATTCGCGGCCGAAATCGTGCGGATCGTTATCCTTGAACTTTGGTCGTGCGACGGAGGCAGTCTCGAGGAAATCGTAACTGGTCGAGGTGCAGCCACTAAGGACCAGCAAGGTGCCAAGAAGAGCCGGAATGAGCCGCCGCATGATGTTCCCAGTTGAATGAGTTCCCGCCGATTGCGCGGCCGGCTCATTGGCCGACGCGGCATATCGTTAATCCGTATTTACCATAACAGGGTAAACAAGCGGTTATGACAAGTGGACGGATTAAGAATTCATTCCTGAGCGGTGAGGCGGCTTTCTCAAATTCTCGGCATCGTCAGCACAGCACGCCATGCATAGCCGCGGGCGAGCGGCTCGAACTCAAGGGATGCATTATGGCTTCCGGCAAGCGTCTCCAGTACGTAGCGGAGGTTTGAACGCGGTGTGACGTGGAACTTCGTCAGCCACGCCTGCAGCAGGCTGCGGAACCAGACGGGCAGGTGCTCCTGCTGGCCGAAATCGACGATATGCAGCGATCCGCCCGGTGCCAGCGACAGGAGGGCACGTTCCACGGCCTTTTCCCATTCGGGAATCATCGAGATCGCATAGGAAATCATGATGCGATCGAACCCTTCGCTACGACCGAACTCTCCCAGCCTAAAGGTGGTGGCGTCGGAAACGCGCAGCGTTGGACGCGCCACCTTGCCCGAGAAGTTCTCTGCCGCCGTACTCAGCATCTCGGCGGAGATATCGAGACCGTAGAGCTTGGCGAGCGGAAAATGACGGGCGGCGAGCAGGAGATTGCGGCCTGTGCCGCAGCCGACCTCCAGAAGGCTGCCGCCATGGGGAACATCCAGACGTTCAATCGTGCGGTCACGGCCGAGGAGATAGTATTTGCGGGTGATGTCGTAGATGTGCCGCTGATGGCGGTACATTCTGTCCATCAGGGTCGCATGCTGGGCGTCTGCGAGGCCGACGCTGTCTCCGATGCTCTTCATGCCGATGCCCTCTGATAGATGTGGAAGCCGCCATAGATGGCCGATCGGTCCTTCGCGTTGAGCTCAAGCGAGCGGTCTTCGAGATAGGACCATTGGGCACGGATATCGTCAGATAGGCGGCCCTCGATGACACTCTTTTCTGCCGCCGTGCGGAAGATCACACGTGCGTCGGGTGTCGCCGTGCGGCTGATCTGCGCCCATAGCTCGTTGATCTGCACGTCGCTCATCCAGTCCTGCGCATCAAGCAGCACATAACGATCCACCGACGAGGCGGGTTTGGACGCCAGAAGCTCGGTGAAGGTGGCGTGATGGACAGTGACGCGATCGGCATTCTTGCGAATGGCGTCGTAATATTCGGGTTTCAGATAATCCGGTAGTGTCCCTTCGCCGGCATCTGGGTAGCGGCGGGCAAAGGCCTGCCAGGCAAAGTAATTGTCTTTCAGGGAGAAGTCGCAGGCGAGCTTTTCCAAGCGTCTGCGCAAGACGGGCGCGATGGTGTTGCCGTCCGAGAGGCTGGCCAGTTCGTCATATTGGCGCGGTGGAATCCCGAGGCCGAAGAGCGAGCTCTTGCGCTTGGTCAGCCAGCGGATCATCGGCTTGTCGAAGAGAGGTGCCACCTTCTCGTCGAAGAACTGGCGCTGCTCTTCCATCGAGCGGGTCTTTGCAATGTCCTGGAGCTTGACGCCGTGCAGGCGCGCCAAGAGGTGTCCGGCGCCGATGAAGCGGCCGAGCAGTCCGGTACGGTAGATGTTGCGATCGAAAACGGAGATGCGACGGCGTCCTGCAATCGTGCGCTTCGACCAATAAGCGCGCGTCTGCGCATCGAGGTTCGGGGCGATGAAGCGGTCGTAGCCTTCGCTGTTGGAGCCGATATTGGCCTTGCCGAATTGGCGCACGACATCGCCATGGCTCGGCAGGTGGCAGAAGGCAGCGAGCTTCAGCCGATTGAGAGCGATGTGGTGGGGGTTGAGATCGACGACGTCGATGCTTTTCGGGCTCTGCGACAGGTAGGCCAGCGCATTGCAGCCACCCGAACCGATGGTCACGATGCTATGACCTTCGCAAAGCTCCATGGCCTGCATGTCGACATCCGGGTCCTCCCAGATCTGCGGATAGACGAGGCCGGAAAACAGCATGCCGAACAGCCGCTCCGACAGGCCGCTGGTCGAAAGCGCCTTGTGCTGGAGAAGGGCGGCCTTGAGCTTGGTATTCTTGCTGAAGCCGGTTTTGGGGGCAGCACTCGTCATATGATTCCACCTATCGTTCGGGTGACAGGCGTGTAGCGTCAGGACGCAACAGTTTAATGACGGGAGGAGCGGGAGGCAGTCGCTCCGCTAGCACGCGTTGATACAAACGGTGCCCGGAGCAATGCCGCAGAAGGCGTTCAACTGCCCTTTGTTCAAGGGCGGGTCAGACCATAGACAATTGAGGGAATAGAGCGTTCTGCTACTGACGCAGGACGTGGAGCATGTTCTTGCGCTTGGCGTCGTAATAATAGCCGCGGGCATAAAGACGCACAGCGCCGTCACGATCGTTCTCAGATACCTTCCACGCACCGCTCAGATATTTGACGGCATAGCGCAGATTTGTCTCTGCATCGAAAAGACCGGAGGCGGGGCCACTGAAACCCATGGAACGGGCGGTGGCATGCTTGATCTGCATCAGGCCAAAGTGGCCACGATTATATGCGCCGGGATTGTAGCGGCTTTCGCGCATGACGACGCGGTGCACCAGATCTTCAGGGACGCTATACATGGTGGCGTATTTGGAGATCAGACCGCTGAGCTTCTCGCGACCGACGGGCTGCGGCCCGGTGCTGAGACCCTCGCGCGTGCTGATCGCAGCCAGCGCTGCATTCTGCGGGGCAGAAGCGTAGGCGAGAACGGTGCTGTCAGGCTTGGGCAGCGGCACGATCGTTTGCGCGCGCACCATGTCTTCCGTCAACTGCACAGGGGCCGCCGATGGCGTACCGGGTGGTGGCGGGGCCGGTGGGAAGGAGCCCTTGACGGCGACGACCTGCGGCAGGGATGCGGTGGCGGAGGTGTTTGCTGCGGCCTGAAGGCCGGCTGCGTGATTGGTAGTCATCGCCGTTGCTGCAACAGGCGTTGCGCCAAGCGATGCTGCCGTTGTGGCCGATGCCATTTGTGGCGTGCCAGTCGGCGATTGCATCTGCGCGGAAATCGCGGCTGCGGCTGCAATTTCTGCTGCCGGGGGAAGAGCGACACGACCGCCTTTGATGGCTGGTGTGGAGGGCGTAGGGGTTGTCGCGGAATTGGATGCGACCTGAACCGGGGAGGCCGCATCGGCTGCTGTCGGCGCGTTGGTCGCTGCCGCTGCTACGGTGCCGGGCTGATGGCCCTCGGTCGTAGTTTGCGTGCCGGGCGCTACCGTACCTGGCGCCGTTGCCGGCGCTGCGACGGGTGCGGCCGCAATCTTCGGGGAATGAACGTTGGAATTCGCTGAATATTCGACGCTGGTGCATCCTGCCAAGGCCAGCGTCAATCCCATGGTGGACGACAAAAGTGACGCCGATTTACGGCGCAAATTGCCAGAAAATATCATGCTGCCGCCTCTACTTTGCCTGCCCGTTGATGCCCCCGTATCAAACGAAGCACGCAGTCTCCTGGGCGGATCATTAACCTATCGTAAGGATTCCGGCAAGACGGGAGGCGTCATATGTGTTTCAGGCGGCGATGCGCCGGTAGCCGGCGGAGACGGCGCGGCCTGTAATGAAGCGCGTTCCGCGGTTGTTTCGGACCTTTTTCGTCACCGATGCACGACGCACCATGGCGATCGTCGAGCGGGCAAAAGTGGCCTGCAGAGTGAGGCAGAGAAGGGACAGGACCAAGGTCGCGGCCTGCATCTGCGTCAATGTTTCCACCACGTCGCGGGAGCGATTGATGAACTGCGACAGGAAGGCGATGAAGAAGGCGAAGTAGCGCAGGCGCAGCGCCGCCAGCACGAAGCAATCGACAAAGATGGCGCCAAGTGTTCTGGCGCGCAGATTGTCATTCTCCGCCTGTGACTCGCGCGCGGCAGGCGTTGCGATCGTCCACAGGCCGAACAGCATCAACCAGCCGATTCCAGCCCATTGGATGACATCAAGAAAGGAAGAGGGCACATAGGACGCGCCGGCCACCACGACGGCAGCCGCGGTAAATGTCGTCATGACGCCAAGCGTCGCGCCGCTGACCGAAGCGATCATGGTGCGCTTGCCGCGCACCGCTGCATAATTTGCAACCTTGAAAGCAATTGGCGATGGCAGCGCAAAAAGAATGGCACAGGCTGTGCAGAACACCAGCCAGACTTGTGCGGACATGACGACCTCCTTGCCCTTCACATCTTTTTACCAAGCGATGAGGCGATAATAAAGCCTTCGTCACGTGGAGTTTGGAACAATGCGGGCTTTCCCGCGCTGCGTTGTGCGAAAGCCACGCATTCCTCCAGGAGAAGACCATAGGGGAATAAAGCATCGGCCCGGAAACCAAAACGGATTTCCGGGCCGATGGATGCATCACGTCAATCACGTCTTCCTAATTATTTAGGGAGACAGGAACTGTTACGCCGCTTTGAAGGGCTGGCCGATATGGTCCATCACCTCGGAGAACCAAGGCGTCGAGATATCGAAATGCTTGCCGCCCTTGATGCGCGGGAACTCGATGGTGCGCAGCTTGCCGCCCTGATCTTCGTCATGACCGGTGACGCCTGAGACCTTGTTCAGCGCGCTTTCGACTGCCAGATCCACCATGCTGTGGATCAAGCGCAGGTCTTCGCCATTGGCCGGGGCCGAACGCGCATAGTAGCCCGACTTCTGAACCATGGTGCGCTCGGCGCCGATTAGGCTTGCAAACTGCTTCTGGAACCAGCCGCCGACATTGATCGTGTCGATCTTCACATGGCCGAAGGCATCGCGCTTGACCGCTTCGCCGGCTGCTTCACGCTCCGCCACGATCGAATCAAGGCCTGCACCTTCGGAGACGAAGAGGGTGACGAAGCCATTCTTCTCCATGATTTTCCTCAGACGGTTCGCTTCCGCCTGGATGTCGAAGGCCATTTCCGGCAGGTAAAGACCGTCGATGCGCTTCAATTCTTCGCCCATCAGCAGGCCCTCGACATAGTCGTTGCCCTTGACCTTCTGGATATAGGCGCGTGCGGTGGCCGCCGTGAGCCAGCCGCAGTGACGCCCCATGACTTCGTGGATGACGAAGGTCTTGGGCGCTGCACTCTGTTCATTGCTGACATTGTCGAAGAAATTTGCGCCGACTTCGGCTGCCGTCCAGGCGCCAAGCGACTGCTTGATCGGGACCACGTCATTATCGACCGTCTTGGGAAGACCGACGACGGTCAGATTATAGCCATTAGCGCCGAGATAGGCGGCAAGGTCTGCCGCGGTCGTGTTGGTGTCGTCGCCGCCAATGGTGTGAAGAATGGTGACGCCATCCTTGGCGAGGCGATCGGCGGCAACCTGCAACGGGTTTTCGCCGTCCTTCACCAGCCCGCGCTTGGCGCAGTCGGCGGCATTGGTGAGCTTTACGCGGCTGTTGCCGATCGGAGAGCCGCCATAGCGATGCAGCAGGGGAGCCTTCTCGCGCATCTCTTTGGTGATGGCGACGCTGTCGCCAAGAAGCACGCCCTGATAGCCGGAGCGGTAGGCCACGATGTCGATCTCGGGAGCGATGTCGGTGTAACGCTCGATCAATCCGCCCACGGCAGACGAGAGGCAGGGCGCCAGTCCGCCTGCGGTCAACATTGCGACTTTCTGTTTGGCCATTGGGGCTCTCCTTTGTCGGTTCTCAATGCGTGTTGGGGCAAATGGATGCGACAGCCTGTTTTGCATGTAAAGTGAATTTCTCAAGAAAAACGGGTATTTCGCGGTATTTTCGAATATCGGTGAACTGCTTGGCGAATATAATCGTTTCAATGCCAAGAAGTGTCGACGACCTCGGAACCGGCTTGTGGAAAAGCTGTTACGACGGTGTCAGACGATCAGCATAAAGCGAAGCTAAGATGACGAAAACTTAATGATCTGCGACCTTTATGCGTCTTGCATTCACACCATGGAGCCGTCATGCTGAGAGACATGATGTTCGATTTCGCCTGTTTGCACATTTCATCCCTCTGGGAGCGGCTGCTCGGCGCGATCGGCGAAGCGGCAGGAAATGTGCTGGGTCGAGTCATCGAAGCGGTTCGAACCGTTTTCGAAGGCGATCCGGAAACCCGCCGCAAGGTCTCCTTCTCCGTCGCGATCATTGCTCTTTCCGCCAAGATGGCGAAGGCCGACGGTGTCGTGAACGATGCCGAGGTGCGCGCCTTTCGCCAGATATTCGATTTTCCGGAAGAGGAAGCCAAGAACGTCGCAAGGCTTTATAACCTCGCGCGTCAGGACGTTGCCGGTTACGAAGCCTATGCCGAGCGGCTTGCGGGTCTCTGCGGTACGGGCCGTGAAAACTGCGAGATGCTGGAAAGCGTGGTCGATGGTCTGTTCCACATTGCCAAGGCCGATGGCCTGATTCACGAGCGTGAAATGGCCTTTCTCGGACGGATCGCGGAAATCTTCCGGATCACCGAGGATCATTTCGAGACGATCATGGCGCGCCATGTCCACATGGACGGTCGCGATCCCTACCGCGTCCTTGGCGTTTCGCCATCCGACGACTTCTCCGATATCCGCAAGCGCTACCGTCTGCTGGTGGCCGAGCATCACCCCGACAAGCTCATTGCCCGTGGCGTTCCGATGGAATTGCATGCGGCTGCGAATGAGCGTATGGCGGCACTCAATGCCGCCTATGCGGCCATCGAGAGAGAACGCCGCGTCGCATGAGTGACTTTCTGCCGGATTATGCCGGTGCCAGCGTCCAGCCCTCGCCAAACCATGGCGAGCGGGTGGGGGTAAGCGCACCCGACTCCATCATTCTTCACTATACGGGCATGGAAAGCGCCGAGCGCGCGCTGTCATGGCTTTGCGAGCCGGAAAGCCAGGTTTCCAGTCATTATCTCGTTTTCGAAGACGGACATGTCATTCAGATGGTGCCGGAGAGCCGCCGCGCCTGGCATGCGGGCAAGAGCTTCTGGGCGGGCGAAATCGATCTGAACTCCCGCTCGATCGGGATCGAGATCGCCAATGGCGGCCACCCTGCGGGACTGCCGGATTTTCCTAAAGCCCAGATCGACGCCGTTGCCGAATTATGTCGTGACTGTGGCGCGCGGTGGTCGATTGCGCCCGAGCGGGTGCTCGCGCACTCCGATATTGCCCCTGTTCGCAAAGTGGATCCGGGCGAGAAGTTCCCGTGGGACATCCTGTCGCAGAAGGGCGTCGGCCATTGGGTCCAGCCCGCGCCAATCGGCGGCGGACGCTTCTTTCAGCGCGGCGATAGTGGACAACCGGTTGAGGCCTTGCAGTCCATGCTGTCGCTCTATGGCTACGGCGTTGAAATTTCGGGCAGTTATTGTGAAAAGACGGAAGGCGCAGTTGCAGCTTTCCAGCGTCATTTCCGGCCTGCGCTGGTGGATGGCATCGCCGATTTCTCCACCATCGACACGCTGCACCGGTTGATTTCGCAACTGCCGAAGTTCAAGCGCGCGTAGGCGTCGTCCTCGATAAAAGTGGCGTGACCGACGCTGGTCCAGATTGCGTTCTCGGGCCCTTGCCACAGTAAATCCTTATTGGCCGACTTTAAACGCCGCATCGAAATGCGGCTGCCTGGTTGTTGTCCTAGACGCCGTCAATATCAATGACGAAGATTTTCCGGAGGATCGTCCCCGTGACTTTCCCGATGCGTGCCCTCGCGCGTCCATTACTGGATGTCTTTGTGACTGGAGACTATTTCTACTGATGAGAAGAGTGATTGTTGCTGTCTCGGTCTGCACCTCGATGCTGGCCGCGCAGACCGGAATTGTTGTTGCCAAGGATGACGTGAAAACCAAGACCGTGACGCTGCAGACCTATTTCCGTAAACCCGGTTACCCCATCCCTGAGCGAACCCTTCCTGCGACGCTGAAGAACGATTACTCCGACCTCATCGTCAAATATGCCAAGCGCTACGGCGTACCGACGAACCTGGCGCATGCGGTCGTTTCGGTGGAAAGCCGGTTCAATCCCAAGGCCCGCGGAAGTGCCGGCGAAGTCGGGCTCATGCAGATCAAGCCCGCCACCGCGCGGATGATGGGCTATCGCGGCACGGTGAAGGCGCTCTACGATCCGGAAACCAATATCCGCTGGGGTATGCAGTATCTCGCCACGGCGCACCAACTCGGCGGCGGCGAAGTCTGCAGCACCATTTTGCGCTACAATGCAGGTCATGGCGCAACCCGCATGAACCCGGTGTCAAAGGCCTATTGCGGCAAGGTGCAGGCGCTGCTCCAGGGATGATCGTGTCGGTGCGGTTTGGGCTTCTTTCTGCCGGCAGATTTTGTTAGTCGAGAACGGCGGCAGCATAGGCCCGAAAATCGGATACGATTTTCGGCAAGCACGATGCGTCGAGTCAAAAAGGGAAAGCGTCCTTTGTGCGTCCAATAGGACGCACGGCGCTCTACGAGGGAGCGCAGGATGACCGACTTCAGATACATCGTGATCGGAGCTGGAATGATGGGGGCTGCTGCGGCACGCCATCTTTCTTCGCAGACGGACGGCGTGGCGCTGATTGGTCCTGCCGAACCCACAGACCGCAAGAGCCACTACGGCGTCTTTTCCAGCCATTATGATGAGGCGCGGATCACGCGCGGTTTTGACGGCGACCCGGTATGGGCGGAACTCGCGAAGCGCTCGATCGAACGATATGCCGAGATCGAGCGAAAGAGCGGCATCCGGTTTTACCACGAGGTGGGCTGCCTCTTCACCGGCAATGGCAATGGGCTGGGCGGTGATTATGTCTCGGGCGCCATGAGCAGGAAAGACGCGCTGGGTCTGACAGTCGAGACCTACGAGCCGGACGCGCTTTCCTCTCGTTTCCCAATGTTCTCTCTGCCGGGTGATCATCGTGGCTGGTTCGAGCCGCACAATGCCGGTTACGTCAATCCACGCGCCTTGGTGAAGGCTCAAATCACGATTGCCGGGCAACAGGGTGCCTCGATCCTTCGTCAGACGGTGGTGAAGGTCTTCGATGGCGGTTCAGGCGTCGAAATAGAGACCTTGGAGGGCCATCGATACACGGCGGAGAAGGTAATCGTCGCAGCGGGCGGCTTCACCAATATGGCCGACATTCTGCCTGTTAAAGTGGACATGACGGCAACAGGCCGCACCATCGCCTTCTTCGAACTGAACGAGGAGAAGCAGGAAGCCTTTGCCGGCATGCCCTCCACCATTGTGCTGGCGGCGAGCGAAGACGACATCGTCTACATCCTGCCACCCGTTCGATATCCGGATGGCAAGGTCTATTTGAAGATTGGCGGGGAGAGCGAAAAGGGCAGGCTGGAAACGCTCGATCAGGCGGTCCAGTGGTTCCATTCCGACGGGACCGCAAGTGAGGTGGATTTCCTTGTCCGTCGCGCCATCGAGTTGATGCCTGCTCTCGCAGGATGTCCCGTGACGTCCGGCTCCTGCGTTGCCTCCATTACCCGCACCGGCTATCCCTATATCGGCTACACGTCGTCTTCCAATATTGCGGTGCTGACAGGTGGCAATTTCGTTTCGGCGAAATCTTCCGATGAGATTGGCCGGCTGGGGGCGGTGCTTCTTCTTGAGGGGCAGTTGAGCGAGGACAATTTTGCAGCGCAGATGGCGCCGGTGTTCGTCTGACGGCCCATGTGTCCGGAGGTAGTCCTTCATCAAGACACTCAAATCCCTCTGGCAGTGAATCAGGAAGCCGCTACAAGTCTTTGACGCAGAATCTGAAATCGGTTGAGAGTAGTTATGGCAGCGCAGTTCAAATATATCGTCGTCGGTGCGGGCATGATGGGGGCTGCTGCTGCCCGGCATCTGTCTCTCGAATCGGATGGAGTGGCGCTGATCGGGCCGCATGAGCCAGCCGACATCCAAAATCATCAAGGCGTGTTTGCCAGCCATTACGATGCGGCGCGGATCACGCGGACCATCGATGACGATGCGGATTGGGCGCGGCTCGCCAATCGCTCGATTGAGCGCTACCGGGAGATCGAGCGCGAGAGCGGGATAGGCTTTTACCACGAGGTTGGTTGTCTGATCGTCGGCAAGGCGCGTGGCACGGGTGTACCCTATATCGAGAATGTCTGCGCTGCGGCCGAGACGCTTGGGGTGGATACCGACGTTTTTGGGGATGCCGAGCTGATCCAGCGCTTCCCGTATTTTTCCTTCGAAAGCGGTTGCGAAGGTGTCTTCGAACGGCGCAATGCCGGTCACATCAATCCACGCGAACTGGTGCGGGCGCAAATCCTGGCAGCGGAAAAGCGCGGTGTGACGCGCTATGACGATATTGTCGTTTCGGTTCGGGACGCGGGCGGTGTGGCGACTGTCACCACTGCCTCCGGCAAAAGCTACACGGCGGAAAAGGTGCTCGTGGCTGCGGGCGGATTTTCGATTGCGGAAGGGCTGTTGCCGCAGGCACTTTCGATGAAGGTGTATGCTCGCACCGTTGCATTCTTCGAGGTCGATGATGCCGATCTTCGAGGCTTTTCAGAAATGCCGTCGCTGATCTATGAGCCGAGTGACCCTACCAAGCATATCTATCTTCTGCCGCCGGTCGTCTATCCCGATGGCAAGGCCTATCTGAAGATTGGCGGCGATCCGGAAAATATTCTGCTCGGTACGGATGCGGAGATCCGCGCCTGGTTCCGGACTGGCGGAAAGCCTGAGGTGCGGAATAATTTCGCAGCAATCATAGAGATGCTTGTTCCCAGCATCGATGTGACACGACTGTCGATGGCGGCCTGCGTCACATCCTATACGCCAAGCGGCTATCCGGCGATCGGTTATTGCGGGTCGGAGCGGATTGCGGTTCTGACCGGCGGCTGTGGCGCAGCCGCAAAGAGTTCAGATGAGATCGGGCGGCTCGGCGCGTTGCTGTTGGCCCAAGGCCATATCGCGGGCGAAGGTTACGAGACGGATTTCGCACCGGTCTTTGCCTCGTAAGTCTGGCGGCTCCCTTTAACCGCAGCCCAACTTGTGGCGATTTTCCGTTGGCTTTTCATCTTGAACCCGTCTAAGGAGCGCGTGCCAGTTGGCCGGGCAGCCGCGCTTTACCAATGTCGAAAGACGGTAAGGTGAGGAAAGTCCGGGCTCCACGGAAACACGGTGCCGGATAACGTCCGGCGGGGGCGACCCTAGGGAAAGTGCCGCAGAGAGTAGACCGCCACCTTTCAGGTGGTAAGGGTGAAAGGGTGGGGTAAGAGCCCACCGCGCCGCTGGTAACAGGGGTGGCATGGTAAACCCCACCGGGAGCAAGACCGAATAGGGATGACGTGGGGTGCCGCGAAAGCAGCGCCTACAGCCTGTTTCTGGGCGAGTCATCCGGGTGGGTTGCGCGAGGCGGCATGCAAATGTCGTCCCAGATGAATGGCTGCCACGTTCCGGGTCAAACCGGGGCCATACAGAACCCGGCTTACAGGCCAACTGGCGATTTCTCTCTTTTTCACTCCTCATGCGAAGCCGATTCCGGCGACCGCAATAGGTCATTGTTATCGTTCAATTATTTTTCATTAAAACTTCCGTTACGGAAGGCAGAGATGCCGCGTGAAACGGTTGCCGGTAAACCATTCGTTAAACTTAACGGGATATGAATATTCGAATCCGAAGTCGGTTCGCGCCGCCTTCTCCCATTGACGCCCATAGTGTCCCATGGTATCCCAAATGCACACCACAAGGGGTCGTGTTTTTGACCCGCAATCGCTGAAACGGAGACAAGGCCTTTCCAAGGCTGCAGGACTTTTTGTTCTGCCGGTCAGCGATTTGTCGTGCGTATCGGTGTCGCCTGAGCATGCGGCTTCAGGCGTTTCTGGCGAGTTGTCATATGGGGCGCTTTTTATCGAACGTGACGAACAGGATCGACGCCAAGGGGCGCGTTTCGGTTCCATCCGCGTTTCGTTCGGTGCTGGCACAACGCGACATCCAGGAGCTTTATTGTCTTCAGGATTTCGCTTTTCCGGCCATCAGCATTGGCGGGCCGGACCTGTTGGATCGCTACGAGCGGCAGATCGCGTCGATGGATGCGTTTTCGCCGGAAGCCAATGCAATGTCGCTGCTGGTTCACGGTGGCGGCGTGTTCATGAAGCTCGACGGGGAAGGGCGGTTGATGGTCACGGATTTCATCCGGGACTTCACCGCTATCACCACCGAAGTGACCTTTGTCGGTCGGGCGGATCATTTTCAGTTGTGGCAGCCGGAAGCGTTTCACGAGGCGCAGACGGCGGCAAGAACGGGGCGCAGTTTTTCTGCTGTTCGTCCCGTATAAGGCGGGGACACGGAATGGCGGCGAATTCTGGCGGACGATCTTCTGATGCCGGTGGCGGACCTGTTCGCCACATTCCGGTTCTCCTTCGCGAAGTTCTAAGCGCGCTCGATCCCGCTGAAGGCAAGGTCATTCTCGACGGTACATTCGGCGCTGGCGGCTATACCCAGGCGATCCTCGAGCGCGGTGCGAATGTCATTGCTCTTGATCGTGATCCGACTGCCATCGCTGGCGGCCAGCCGATGGTTGCCGCCAATGGCGGGCGGCTCTCTCTTATTCAATCGCAGTTTTCCGATCTGGCAGCGCATGCGCCTGCACAAGGCCTCGATGGCGTCGTCTTGGATATCGGTGTCTCCTCCATGCAGATCGATGAGGCCGAGCGCGGCTTCTCCTTCCAGAAAAACGGACCGCTCGACATGCGCATGTCGGCATCCGGCGTCTCTGCGGCCGATGTCGTCAATCGCTGCAAGGTCGGCGATCTGATCCGGATCTTCGGTTTTCTGGGTGAAGAAAAGCAGTCAGGACGCATTGCCCGTGCCATTGAAAAGAAGCGCGCGGAAGAGCCCTTCCGCACGACGCGCGACCTTGCCGGGCTGATCGAAATCGTCACGCCGCGCAAGGCGAAGGACAAGATCCATCCGGCAACCCGCGTTTTCCAGGCGCTGCGCGTCTTCGTCAATGACGAGTTGGGCGAGCTGGCAAAGGCCTTGTTTGCGGCCGAACAGGTGTTGAAACCCGGCGGACGCCTCGTTGTCGTCACCTTCCACTCGCTGGAAGACCGTATCGTGAAGAAGTACTTCGCCGACCGTTCCGGTCGCGCGGCAGGGTCTCGCCACATGCCGATGGTGGAAGACAAGCCGGCGATCTTCGATTCGCTCGGCAAGCCGATGATTGCAGCCAGCGAGGAAGAGGCAGAGTTGAACCCGCGCGCCCGTTCCGCCAAGCTGCGCGCTGGCATTCGTACCACCGCTCCGGCGCGTCCGGCAGACATTTCCATTTTCGAACTTCCCGATCTCGCCAGCCTTGAAAAGATGGGAGGCTGACATGCTGCGCACACTCGACCTCATTCTCGTCGGCGTGATGGTGTCAGCGGCCGTCGTCACCTATTCCATCAAGCACCAGGCCGATCTCAAGCTTGAATCCGTCAAGAAGCTTGAAGCCGAAATCAAACTCGAGCGCGATACGATCGATCTTCTGCGCGCCGACTGGGCGCTTCTGACACAGCCGAACCGGTTGCATCGTCTGGTCAATGCCTATCAGGCCGATCTTCAATTGACGCCGACGCTGCCAACGCAACTCGCACAGCCGCAGGAGCTGCCCATGTTGCGTTCGCAACTGCCCCAGCCGCCAGAGCCGGAGGGCATGAGCGTCGAGGATGTGATTGCTGCTGCGGTCAACGGCTCGAAGCCGGGCGCCACACTTGGTGGTGCCAAGCCGAAATCGGCACCTGCCGGCCAGATCGTCGCCACTGGCGGTAAGCCTGTTCCGGCACCGGCACCGCGCTCGCATGTGGCCCGTGTGCCCAAGCAGCCAATGCCTGCTGCGAAAGCGCCGATTGGCGACGAGTCCGGCGAAATGGATGAAACGATAACAGGATCGGTGGACTGATGTCTTTTCTCTCTCGCGTCATGGTTTTGAAGAGCAAGGCCCATTTCTCCGCCAGCACGATCGGTGGGGCGGACCATGCTGCCTTCGAGGGCGCACGCAAGAAGCGCGCTTCGCAGGCCAAGAGCCGCGTTGGCCTGTTGATCTTCGGCTTCGTCTGCTTCTATGGCGTCATCGGCGGTCGTCTGGTGCAATACGGCTTGGCCCAGCAGGAAACCGTTTCCAGTATTGCGCCCGCCGACAGGCTGATGGCCTCGCGTCCAGATCTTCTGGATCGCAATGGCGAAGTGTTGGCCACCGATATCCGCACCGTGTCGCTGTTTGCCGAACCGCATCGCATCGTTGACGTGGATGAGGCGATCGAGAAGCTGCGCACCGTTCTGCCCGATCTCGACACGCGCGGCACCTATCAGAAGCTGACGAACAATTCGCGCTTCCAGTGGTTGCGCCGTCAGTTGACGCCGAAGCAGCAGAGCCAGATCCTGGCGCTTGGCATTCCCGGCATCGGTTTCCGTCCCGAAAAGCGCCGCTTCTATCCGGGTGGCCCGACGGCGGCCCACGTCGTCGGTCACGTGAACATCGACAACCGCGGCGTTGCCGGCATGGAGCGCTATCTCGACAGCCAGGGGCTGGCCGATCTGACAGCGCTTGGCATGACCTCCGACCAGCCACTTGAGCCGGTGAAGCTTTCCATCGATCTGCGCGTCCAGGCGATCGTGCGCGAAGTGGTGGTCAATGCCATTCAAAAGTTCCAGGCGATTGGCGCAGGCGCCGTTGTCATCAACGTGCATACGGGCGAAATCCTCGCCATGGCGTCGCTGCCGGACTACGATCCGAACAACCCGGCGGAAGGCGCCAAGGAAGGCTGGCTCAACCGCATGTCGAACGGTACGTTCGAAATGGGCTCGACCTTCAAGTCCTTCACCATCGCCATGGGTCTGGACGAAGGCGGCATCTCGCTCGGCTCCACCTTCGATGCGCGCTTCCCGATCCGCATCGGTGGCTTCACCATCAAGGACTTCCACGGCAAGGGACGCATCTTGTCGGTACCGGAAATCTTCCAGTACTCGTCCAACATCGGTACGGCGAAAATTGCCGATACGGTTGGGACCGAGGGGCATAAGGAGTTCCTGACGCGCCTTGGCCTGCTGTCCCGGATGCAGACGGAATTGCCGGAAGTGGCGATGCCGACACAGCCGCGCCAGTGGAAGAAGATCAACTCCATTACGATCTCCTTCGGCCACGGTGTATCGACCACGCCGCTGCAGACGGCGATTGCCGGTGCGGCCCTCGTCAATGGCGGCAAGCTGATCGAACCAACCTTCCTGCCACGCACCGTCGAACAGGCCGACCTTGTGGCGAAGCAGGTGATCAAGCCGACCACCAGCCGCGACATGCGCTTTCTGTTCGAATGGAACGGCGTCAATGGTTCTGGCCGCAACGCCCGCGTCGAAGGCTTCAACGTTGGCGGAAAGACCGGAACGGCCGACAAGGTGGTCAATGGCCGCTATGTCCACGACAAGAACTTCAACGCTTTCCTATCGGCCTTCCCGATGGATAAGCCCGAATATGTGGTTCTCTCCTTCATCGACGAACCGAAGACGGACAAGGGCAATGGTGCGGCACTTGCAGGCACGTCCGCGGCCCCGATGGTGCATGACATCATCACCCGCTCGGCTGCGATCCTCGGCGTCAAGCCGAAGTTCGGCAAGGATGGCTCGGCCTTGCTCGTGTCTTATTGATTGGTACAGCTTATGATGGACCGGCGATTCGCGTCGGGGGGACATGACGGACACATCAATGAATTTGCGAGATCTATCGGGACAGTCGTTTCCGGAACTGAATGAATTGCTTCGCGCAGATGCCGGAGCGCTGACCATCACCTCGATCACGGCGGACAGCCGCAAGGTCGAGCCGGGCGCGCTCTTCGTCGCCGTTTCCGGCAACAAGGCGGATGGCGCGATCTTCGTGCAGGACGCGGTTGCCAAGGGTGCTGCCGCAATCGTTTCGGGCCAGCCCGTTTCCGCAGATGTGCCGGTTCTCGTCGTTTCCGATCCAAGATTGTATCTCGCGCTCGCTGCTGCCCGCTTCTATGGGAAGCAGCCTGAGACGATGGTTGCCGTCACCGGCACGGCCGGCAAGACGTCGGTTGCGTCCTTCACCCGACAGATCTGGGCTTTCGCCGGTCATCCAGCCGCGCAGATCGGCACGACGGGCGTGATTGCGCCCGGCCGCGAAGAATATGGTTCGCTGACGACGCCCGACCCGGTTTCGCTGCATGCGCTTCTGGCCGAGTTGGCATCGGAAGGCGTGACCCATGCGGCAATGGAGGCATCCAGCCACGGTCTTGATCAGCGTCGTCTGGATGGCGTGAAACTTTCTGCTGCCGGTTTTACCAATCTCGGTCGCGACCATATGGATTACCATCCGACGGTCGAGGACTATATGGCCGCGAAGATGCGGCTGTTCGATACGCTGCTGCCGAAGGGCTCACCCGTCGTCATCTTTGCCGACGATCCATGGTCGGCTCAGGCGATTGAGGTGGCGACAAAGGCCGGTCACGATGTGCGCACGGTTGGCCGTAAGGGCGATTATCTGGCGTTGAAGCGTGTCGAGCACTTCCGCCACAAGCAGATGATCGAGGTGCATCACGAAGGCGCAATCCACGAGGTGGACATTCCGCTTGCGGGCGATTTCCAGGTTGCTAATGCGCTGGTTGCGGTGGGTCTTGCCATGTCGACCGGCGTGTCCGCACCGGTGGCCATGAAGGCGCTGGAAAAGCTGATCGGCGCTGCCGGTCGTCTCGAACTCGTCGGACAGACGAAGAACGGCGCGCTGGCTTATGTGGATTATGCCCATAAGCCCGATGCGCTGGAAAACGTGCTGACCTCTGTGCGTCCCTTCACCTCGGGCCGCATCATCACCGTGTTTGGATGCGGCGGTGATCGCGACAAGGGCAAGCGTCCGATCATGGGCGAGGTAGCTACCCGGCTTTCGGATGTGGTGATCGTGACGGACGACAATCCACGCTCCGAGGAGCCTGCCACCATTCGATCCGAGATCATGGCAGCGGCACCCGGTGCCGTGGAAATTGCAGACCGCGCAGAGGCGATCCGCCATGCCGTGTCGATGCTGGGGAATGGAGACACATTGATCGTTGCGGGCAAGGGGCACGAGGAAGGTCAGATCATCGGCGGCGTGACGCTGCCGTTTTCGGACCATGAACAGGTGCGTTCGGCGCTGGAAGGATTGAAGATTTGAACTGGTTATGGACAGTTGCGGACATGATTGCCGTTACGTCGGGACGTCCGGTCGGCAATCTGCCGCAAGGTATCACGGGAATTTCCATCGACAGCCGCACGGTGCAGCAGGGCGAAGCCTTCTTCGCCATCAAGGGCGACCGCGTCGACGGCCATGATTATGCAAGTTTTGCCGTTGCCAATGGCGCGAGCCTGATGGTCGTCGCCGAGGCCAAGCTGCCGGCACTTGGACGCCTGACGGTGCCGATGATCGTCGTCGATGACGTTCTCTCCGCCCTCGTCAAGCTTGGTGTTGCTGCGCGTGAAAGAACCTCGGCACGCATCATTGCGGTGACCGGCTCGGTGGGCAAGACGACGACCAAGGAAATGCTGCGGCAGGTGCTGGCCCCATCGGGCAAGGTGCATGCGGCGGTCTCGTCCTTCAATAATCACTGGGGCGTACCGCTGACGCTGGCGCGTATGCCCGCCGATACCGAATTCGGCGTGTTCGAAGTGGGCATGAACCATCCGAACGAAATCCGTCCGCTGGTAAAGCAGGTGAAGCCGCATGTGGCCATCATCACCACCATTGCGGCGGCGCATCTCGGCAACTTCAACAGTCTCGAAGAAATTGCCGACGCAAAGGCTGAAATTTTCGAGGGTGTTCTGCCCGGCGGTGCGGTGATCCTCAACCGCGACAATGCGCAATTCGAGCGGCTCGAGGCGGCAGCACTTCATGTCGGCATCGACCATATTCTGACTTTCGGCCAGCACGCCAAGGCCGACTTCCGGCTTGCTGATTTCGAAAGCACGCCGAACGGCTCGACCATTTGGGCGATCATCAATGGCGAGACCAGCGAACTGAATATCGGCACGCCGGGTCGTCATGTCGCAGAGAATGCCATGGCTGCCCTTGGCGTTGTCGCTGTGACCGGTGCCAATCTCGATCGTGCTTTCCATGCGCTTGGCGATCTTCGAGCCGTCAAGGGCAGGGGAGAGCGCCACCGCCTGTCGGTTGGCGATGGGTCGTTCCTTCTGATCGACGAGAGCTATAACGCCAACCCGGCCTCCATGCGCGCGGCGATTGCGCTTCTGGCGCAGTCGGAAGTGCGCGGCAACGGACGGCGCATTGCGGTTCTCGGCGACATGCTGGAGATGGGCGAGTTTACCGCGGAGGTGCATGAAGAGCTATCCGGCCCGATCCTGTCTGCCGGCATCGAACATGTGTGGCTTGCCGGAGAATCGATGGCGCATCTTCGCGATGCGCTTCCCGAAAGCGTCAATGTGTCCTGGTTCCCGACGACCGCTGAGCTGGCTGACTTCGTGTTGAAATGGGTGCAGCCGGGCGATGTGGTGATGATAAAATCGTCACTTGGCATCGGTTTTGGCAAGATTGTCTCGGCTCTTCTTGACAAGTATCCGGCATTCCCCGAGACGGAGCGCCAGAATTAGGAAGCCTGAAAGCCCGAAATCTTCGGCTTTCTGCGCTCGATACGGAAACAAGGACCTTGAAGCGGCGCTGGCCTTACCTCCCGCCCGCCGCTTCGACCGCCTTTCGAAAGGGCAAACATGCTGATCTGGCTCGTTGAACTGTCGGACAAAATTCAAATCTTCAACCTGTTCAGGTACATCACGTTCCGGGCGGGTGCAGCGCTCTTCACCTCCGCTCTCATCGTCTTCCTGTTTGGACCGGCCATTATCAATTCGCTGCGAATTCGCCAGGGCAAGGGTCAGCCGATCCGCGCCGATGGCCCGCAGACCCACTTCAAGAAGGCCGGTACGCCGACCATGGGCGGCTTGATGATCCTCGCAGGCATCCTCGGGGGCTCGTTGCTCTGGGGCGATCTGTCGAATGTCTATGTGGTTGCGGTTCTTCTGGTAACGCTCGGCTTTGGTGCCATTGGCTTTTATGACGACTACCTGAAGGTGACCAAGCAGAGCGACAAGGGTTTTTCCGGCAAGGCGCGTCTCGGCATCGAATTCGTTATTGCTGCCATCGCCACCTTCTTCATGATGAAGATTGCGCTTGCCACGGCACCGCATGGCGGAACGCTTGGAAGCTCGGTCGCCTTTCCCTTCTTCAAGGAATTCGTGATCAATCTCGGCTACTTCTTCGTTCTCTTCGGCGCTTTCGTCATCGTCGCGGCCGGTAACGCGGTCAACCTGACCGATGGTCTCGATGGTCTTGCCATCGTGCCGGTGATGATTGCGGCTGCGACCTTCGGCGTGATTTCCTATCTCGTCGGTAATGCGATCTTTGCGAACTACCTTCAGATCAACTTCGTGCCCGGAACCGGTGAGCTTGCGGTGATCGTCGGTGCCGTGATCGGTGCCGGTCTCGGCTTCCTCTGGTTCAATGCGCCGCCCGCGGCCATCTTCATGGGCGACACCGGTTCTCTGGCGCTTGGCGGCCTGATCGGCTCCATCGCCGTCGCGGTCAAGCATGAGATCGTGATGGTGATCGTCGGGGGTCTGTTCGTCATGGAGACGCTCTCGGTCATCATCCAGGTCTTCTGGTTCAAGCGCACCGGACGGCGCGTGTTTCTGATGGCGCCGATCCACCACCATTTCGAAAAGAAGGGCTGGACGGAAAGCCAAGTGGTCATCCGCTTCTGGATCATCTCCGTCGGTCTGGCCATGCTCGGCCTCGCGACACTGAAGCTGAGGTAAGTGATGATCCCCGTCACCTCACTTGCGGACAAGAAGGTTGCTCTCTTTGGTCTTGGTGGCTCCGGCCTCGTGACCGCCAAGGCCCTGGTCGCCGGCGGCGCCGATGTCGTTGCCTTTGATGACAACCCTGACAGTGTTGCTAAGGCGCAAAGCGAGGGTATTCCGACTGCTGACCTGCGCACGCTGGACTGGTCGAAGCTTGCCGTTTTCGTGCTGGCGCCGGGCGTGCCGTTGACACATCCGAAGCCGCACTGGTCTGTGGATCTTGCCAAGGCGGCGGACGTCGAGGTAATCGGCGATATCGAGCTTTTCGTTCGCGAACGCCGCGCGCATGCGTCGAATTGCCCATTCATTGCCATCACCGGCACCAATGGCAAATCCACCACGACGGCATTGATTGCGCATATTCTGAAATCGGCAGGTCGCGACACACAGCTTGGCGGCAATATCGGCACGGCTGTTCTCAGCCTCGACCCGCCGAAAGCAGAACGCTTCTATGTCGTCGAGTGCTCGTCCTATCAGATCGATCTCGCTCCGACATTGAACCCGACCGCTGGTATTCTGCTCAACCTGACGCCGGATCATCTCGATCGCCACGGCACGATGCAGCATTATGCCGATGTGAAGGAGCGTCTGGTTGCAGGAAGCGATACCGCCATCGTCGGTGTCGATGATAGCTACTGCACGCTGATTGCCGATCGCATAGAACGTGCTGGCGTGAACGTCACGCGGATCTCCAAGCGCAATGTCGTGGCGGAGGGGCTTTATGCCGAAGGCAGCCGGATCATGAAGGCCGCGGGTGGCACGTCGTCGCTGCTCGTCGATCTTGACGGCATCCAGACGCTGCGCGGCAGCCACAATGCCCAGAACGCGGCCGCTGCGATCGCGGCTTGCCTGGCGGTCGGCATCTCCGAAGATGAGGTGAGGGCAGGGTTGACATCGTTCCCGGGCCTGAAGCATCGCATGCAGCCCGTTGGGCGGCGTGGCAATGTCACCTTCATTAATGACAGCAAGGCGACCAATGCAGACGCTTCGGCACCGGCGCTCTCGAGCTACGACCGGATTTACTGGATTGCCGGCGGCTTGCCCAAGGCCGGCGGCATCACCAGCCTGTCACCGCTCTTTCCCCACATCGCCAAGGCCTATCTGATCGGCGAGGCGGCGGCGGAATTTGCTGCGACGCTGGGTGAGGCGGTGCCTTACGAGATCTCCGGTACGCTGGACAAGGCGGTACAGCATGCCGCGACCGATGCCCTTGCCGATGGTGCGAGCGGCAATGTCGTGGTGCTTTCCCCGGCTTGCGCAAGTTTCGATCAATATAAGAATTTTGAAATACGTGGTGATTCGTTCGTTTCCCACGTCGCTGCACTCGATGGTGTGACGATGCTGGTGGAAGTGCAAAAGGAGCACTGAAGACATGGTAAGCCGTACTGACCGCGGTCCAGTCGCGGAGTGGTTCTGGACAATCGACCGCTTTTTCCTGGCGGCCTTCATTGCTCTCATCGGCATTGGCCTGATGTTGTCCTTTGCTGCGTCCCCCGCAGTTGCCGAGCGCATCGGTCTCAACAGCTTCTTCTTCGTCGAGCGCCAGGCGATGTTCATCGTCCCGTCGCTGGCGATCATGATCGGTCTGTCGTTTCTGTCGCCGCGCCAGGTGCGGCGCGTCGCCATCGTGCTGTTGATCGCCTCACTGCTGATGATGATCTTCGCTCTGTTCTTCGGCATCGAGGTCAAGGGTGCTCGCCGCTGGATTTCAATCGGCAGCTTTTCCATCCAGCCATCCGAATTTATGAAGCCGGCCTTCGTCATCGTCTGCGCCTGGCTTTTTGCCGAGCGCGCTCGTCATCCGGAAATTCCTGGCAATCTTTTCGCCATCATCACCTTCGGCATTGTTGCAGCCCTTCTGATTGCACAGCCGGACTTCGGGCAGACGATTCTGACATCCGTCGTTTGGGGCGGCATGTTCTTCATGGCTGGTGTGCCGTGGTTCTGGATCATCATGCTTGGCGGTCTTGGCGTCGGCGGCATCGTCACCGCCTATCTGATGCTGCCGCACGTTGCGGGTCGTATCGACCGTTTCTGGACGGGTGAGGGCGACACGTTCCAGGTGGACACGGCGCGTGAAGCGATCATTCGCGGCGACTGGTTCGGCCAGGGACCGGGTGAAGGCATCGTCAAGCGCATCATTCCCGATAGCCATACCGACTTCATCTTCTCCGTTGCTGCGGAAGAGTTCGGCATCGTCTTCTGCATGGCCCTGGTTGCGATCTTCGCCTTCATCGTGCTGCGCGGCTTAAGCCACGCCTTCAAGGAAAAGGACGATTTCGTCCGCTTTGCGGTGGCTGGTCTGGTTCTCCAGATCGGTATCCAGTCGATGATCAATATCGGCGTTAATCTCGAACTCATGCCGGCCAAGGGCATGACGCTGCCGCTGATTTCCTATGGCGGTTCTTCGATGATGGCGATATGCGTGACGGCTGGCTTCCTGCTGGCGCTGACACGACACAGGCCCGAGAAGCGCGCACAGGAGCGCAGCTTCTTCCGCGTCGGCGCGGGTCTTCCTGCGGAGTAAAAGAGTGATGAGCAAGGGTATCGTTTTGCTTGCCGCCGGTGGAACCGGCGGCCATGTTTTTCCGGCGGAGGCACTTGCCTATGAGTTGAAGGCGCGCGGTTACTCCGTGCATCTGGTGACCGACAGCCGTGCCGAGCGCTATGCGGGCAAATTTCCTGCCGACGAAATTCACGTCGTGCCGTCTGCGACGATCGGCTCGAAGAACCCGATCCGCGTCATCAAGGCGCTTGCCACGCTCTGGACCGGTCTTCGCTCTGCGCGCAAGCTGATGACGCGCTTGAAGCCGGTTGCTGTCGTTGGTTTCGGCGGCTATCCGACAGTGCCGCCGCTTCTCGCCTCGACCGGCATGGGTGTTCCTTCGCTGCTGCATGAACAAAATGCCGTCATGGGCCGCGCCAACAAGGCGCTGGCGAAGCGGGTTAAGGCGATCGCCGGGGGCTTCCTGCCGGAGAACCAGGGCGAGTTCGGTGACAAGATCGTCATGACGGGCAACCCTGTTCGCCCTGCGGTGCTGTCTGCTGCCGAGATTGCCTATACGCCATCTCAGGCGGGTGAAGATTTCAACCTCGTGGTGTTTGGCGGAAGCCAGGGCGCGCAGTTTTTCTCGGCAGCCGTTCCGGCGGCGATCTGCCTTTTGCCCAACGATCTGCGCAACCGCATCAAACTGACCCAGCAGGCGCGCGTCGAGGACAAGGACAGCGTTGTCGAATCCTATAAGAAGCTTGGCGTGAAGGCGGATATCTCGCCCTTCTTTGGCGATATGGCCGAACGGATTGCGCAAGCCGATCTGGTGATCAGCCGATCCGGCGCTTCGACCGTCTCTGAGCTTTCCGTGATCGGACGGCCTTCGGTGCTCGTTCCCTATCCGCACGCTCTCGATCACGATCAGGCGGCCAATGCGGCGGCTCTTTCTGCCGCAGGCGGTGCCAGCGTCATCAAGCAGCCCGAGCTTTCGCCAAAAGCACTTTCTGCTCTGCTGGCGGATGCGATGAACGACCCGGCGCGACTGGAGAAGACTGCCGCTGCCGCCAAGGCAACCGGCAAGCCGGATGCCGCCAAGCGCCTTGCCGATCTTGTCGAGGCGATTGCCGCAGGGACAAGCGTTCAGCAATTCAAATCGAAGAATGAAGGAGTGCATCCATGAAGATGCCGAAAGCCATCGGTCTTGTCCATTTCATCGGAATTGGCGGCATCGGCATGAGCGGCATTGCCGAGGTGCTGCACAATCTCGGCCATCGCGTCCAAGGGTCCGATCAGGCGGACAGCGCCAATGTGCAGCGTCTGCGTGACAAGGGTATCGAGGTTTTCGTCGGTCACAAGGCCGAGAACCTGGGTGATGCGGAAGTGGTCGTCGTGTCGACCGCCATCAAGAAGAACAATCCGGAACTGGTTGCGGCGCGCGAAAAGCACCTGCCGATCGTTCGCCGGGCCGAAATGCTGGCCGAACTGATGCGCTTTCGCAATGCGATCGCCATTGGCGGGACGCATGGCAAGACCACGACGACCTCCATGGTGGCGACGCTCTTGGAAGCCGGCAATCTCGATCCGACCGTCATCAATGGCGGCATCATCAACGCCTATGGCACCAATGCCCGCATGGGCGAGGGTGAGTGGATGGTGGTGGAGGCCGATGAGTCCGATGGCACCTTCCTGAAGCTTCCCGCCGATGTGGCGGTCGTGACCAATATCGACCCGGAGCATCTCGACCATTACGGCAATTTCGAAGCCGTTCGCGAAGCCTTCCGCCAATTCGTGGAAAACGTGCCATTCTATGGCTTCGGCGTCATGTGCCTCGACCATCCAGAAGTACAGACTCTGGTCGGCAAGATCGAGGACCGCAAGGTCATCACCTATGGTGAGAACCCGCAGGCCGATGTGCGCTTCTCCAATGTCCGCATCGACGGGACAAAGTCCATCTTCGACGTGGAGATCCGCCGTCGCCGCACGGGCAAGGTGTTTTCCTTCAAGGATCTCGTCCTGCCGATGCCCGGCCGTCACAATATCTCGAACGCCACGGCGGCGATCGCCGTTGCCAACCGCCTTGGCATTTCAGAGGCCGATATCAAGAAGGGGCTCGGCTCCTTCGGTGGGGTCAAGCGTCGCTTCACGCTGACGGGGGAATCCAACGGCGTTCAGGTCTTCGACGATTACGGTCATCATCCGGTGGAAATCAAGGCGGTGTTGAAGGCCGCACGTGAGGCCTGCCAGGGCCGTATCATCGCCGTGCATCAGCCTCACCGCTTTACGCGCCTGTCGAGCCTTTTCGAGGATTTCGCCCATTGCTTCAACGATGCGGACACGATTCTTCTTGCTCCGGTTTATGCTGCGGGTGAAGATGCCATCGAGGGCGTGAACTCCGAGACGCTGGTTTCCGCAACCAGAGCTGCGGGACATCGCGATGCCCGATACCTCGCCTCGCGCGACGATCTGGCAAAGACGGTCGCAGCCATTGCGAATCCGGGTGATTTCGTGGTTCTCTTGGGGGCTGGTAATATTACGCAGTGGGCGGCGGCGCTGCCCTCGGAATTGGATAGCATTTCAGGAAAGTCTGCATGAGACAGGTGGATGGGGTAAAGTTGCTGGGAAGGCTCGGCGACGGAGTAAAGGAACTAAGAGGACGTGTGACGCCGGACTCGCCAATGGACCGCGTGACGTGGTTCAGGGCCGGTGGTCTTGCGGAATTGATGTTCCAGCCCCACGATACGGATGATCTCATCACCTTCCTCAAGCTTCTGCCGGACGATGTTCCGCTGACAGTCGTTGGTGTCGGTTCCAACTTGCTCGTGCGTGATGGCGGCATTCCAGGCGTGGTCGTACGTCTGTCCGCCAAGGGTTTCGGTCAGGTGGAGCTTGCGGGTGAGAACCGCATCAAGGCCGGTGCCATCTGCCCGGACAAGCATATCGCTGCCATGGCAATGGACAACAGCATTGGCGGCTTCCATTTCTACTACGGCATTCCAGGCTCCATCGGCGGTGCGCTGCGCATGAATGCCGGCGCCAATGGTGGCGAGACCCGCGATCGCGTTGTCGAAGTCTACGCATTGGATCGAAAGGGCAACAGCCATGTGCTCTCCAATGCCGATATGCAGTATAGCTACCGCCACTCGGGCGCGGACAAGGATCTGATCTTCACCGGTGCGCTGTTTGAGGGCTATCCGGAAGACCGTGCGAAGATCCGCGCCGACATGGACGCTGTGCGTCATCACCGCGAGACGGTTCAGCCGATCCGCGAACAGACGGGCGGCTCCACCTTCAAGAACCCGGAAGGTCATTCCGCCTGGGAACTGATCGACGAGGCGGGTGGTCGCGGCATGGTGATCGGCGGCGCACAGATGTCGTCGCTGCATTGCAACTTCATGATCAATACCGGCCACGCGACGGGCTACGATCTCGAATATCTCGGTGAAGCCGTGCGCAAGCGGGTCTTCGAAAATTCCGGCATTCGGCTGGAATGGGAAATCAAGCGCCTTGGGCTTTTCATGCCAGGCCGGGAAGTCGAGCCGTTTCTCGGCGCATAGGCGCCGTCATTAGCAATCAAAGAAAAGCCCGCGAAGTCAGAAACTTCGCGGGCTTTTTTGTGAGCTTGATTCAGGCTTCAAGCGGCGCACTATCGATGATGATGCGCCGCCCTTATCCGGATCGCTTATACTTCGTCCTTGCCGGAGGCGAGGATGCAGATCAGCGTGATGACGGCAGCAAGGCCCAGATAGTAGCCGACGGCTGCCATGCCGTAAGTCGTCTGCAGCCACGTCGCGATGTAAGGAGCGAGCGAGGCGCCGACGATGCCTGCGAAGTTGAAGGTCAGCGATGCGCCGGTGTAGCGCACGCTGGTGGGGAAGGGTGCCGCGAGTGCTGCACCGATCAGCGCATAGGTCATGCCCATAAGCGCCATCGCAGAAGCCGCGAAGATCGCAACGCCTGCTTCACCGCCGCCCAGCAGAACCGGAAGCAGGAAGGAGAAGGCAGCAATCAGGACCGTGATGACGATCAGCGACAGGCGACGACCGACCTTGTCACCGACGATGCCGGTCAGCGGAATGAAGATGCCGAAGACGACGGCGCTGAGAATCTGGATTTCCAGCGCGTCGAGGAAGGGGATCTTCAGAACCTTGACGTTGTAGGACAGCAGCCAGGCGGTTGCGATGTAGAACAGCACGAAGGTGACGAGTGCTACGAAGGTGCCGAGGAACAGGCTGCGCTTGTACTTGGTGAAGATCTCCTTGGCAGGCACCGCAACGCGCTCATGCTTGTCGATGGCCTTCTGGAAGGCAGGTGTTTCCGAGATGGAGAAACGGACCCACAGACCAACGGCGATCAGCAGCGTCGAGGCGATGAACGGAATACGCCAGCCCCAGGAGATCAGCGCTTCATTCGACATGACATGCAGCAGCAGCCAGAAGATGCCGGAGGACAGGAAGAGACCGACCGGTGCGCCAAGCTGCGGGAACATTGCGTACCAGTTGCGTTTGCCAGGAGGCGCGTTTTCCGTTGCCAGAAGAACGGCACCGCCCCATTCGCCGCCGAGGCCGAAGCCCTGACCGAAACGGCACAGTGCAAGCAGCAGCGGAGCGAGAACGCCGGCGGTCTCATAAGATGGCAGAAGGCCGATCACGACGGTGGAAATGCCCATCGTCAGAAGAGCCGCAACGAGCGTTGTCTTGCGGCCGACGCGGTCACCGTAATGGCCGAACACCAGCGCGCCGAGCGGACGGGCAAAGAAGGCGATCGAGAAGGTAGCGAAGGATGCAAGCAGCGCCGTCATCGGATCGCTGTTGGGGAAGAACAGCGTCGGAAACACGAGCACGGCTGCGGTCGCATAAACGTAGAAATCGAAGAATTCGATGGTCGTGCCGACCAGGCTGGCAGTGAGAACTCGTGCAGGCGAATTTGTCTTTACATCGTTCGGCTTGTCAGCTGTCGGCGATACAGGCGATATCGCGTCAGTCATTATATTCGTTCCATTGTTAAGTAGGACTTATGACCTTCAAGAGGCTGCGGTTGCGTTAACGCAATTTTCGATCCTTTGAAACGCTTAAAGCGCAATAAGCAGCAAAAAATACGAGGGAAGGCAGGGTGTTTCCGTTCGTGGCGACTTCAACCGGATTGTCGTTTGCCCGTGATCGGCGTGACGAACGGTGTCGCGAGGCGGTGTCAAAAACCCTGGGGACAAGCCGGCGATCTTAACGAATCGATCTTGCTTTCGATGCCGATGCTCAAACTCCGCGCAACGATTTTATTTGGTCCGGTTGAAATTCTGAATCTTGCATCGACCGCAACACTCTGATTCCAAGGAAGGAATCCGTGCCTCATGTGATTCTTTAACAAAAATCGCATCGCGGGCCGTCTCGGTTAAGGAAAGTAAACGCTTCGTTAACCTTAATGACGTTTAAGTGTCTCGTACGGGTCGGGCGAGAGAATCGCGAACCATTCCGGTTCCGGTGCCTCGTCTGAAATTTCAGGTGTTAGAGGTTTTTATGAGCGGCAAGCACGTAGCTGTTCTTATGGGTGGGTTTTCTGCGGAGCGGCCGGTCAGCCTCTCGTCGGGAGAGGCTTGCGCGTCCGCGCTGGAAGGCGAGGGCTATAAGGTCACGCGTGTGGATGTCGACCGTAACATCGCTGCCGTTCTTGCGGATATCAGGCCCGATGTCGCCTTCAATGCGCTGCATGGTCCATTCGGTGAAGACGGTACGATCCAGGGCATTTTGGAATATCTGGAAATTCCCTATACGCATTCGGGTGTCGCGGCGTCTTCTCTGGCGATGAACAAGTCGCAGTCCAAGAAGATTGCCGCTGCCGCTGGCATTCCTGTCGCTGCTGAAAAGCTGATGAACCGTTTCGATATCGGTTCAGAGCATCCGATGGCGACGCCTTACGTCGTCAAGCCGGTCCGCGAAGGCTCGAGCTTCGGTGTCGTCATCGTCAAGGAAGATCAATCTCATCCTCCGCAAGTGCTGGGCTCGACCGAATGGCGTTATGGTGATTCGGTCATGGTCGAGCGCTATGTTCATGGCCGTGAAATGACCTGCGGCGTGATGAATGGCGAAGCTCTCGGTGTCACGGAAGTGGTGCCGCTCGGCCATAATTTTTACGATTACGACGCGAAATACGCCAAGGGTGGCTCAAAGCATGTCATCCCGGCGGAAATTTCACCGAATATTTACCAAAAAATCCAATCATTGGCAGTCATGGCGCATCAGGTGATTGGCTGCCGTGGCGTGAGCCGTTCGGATTTTCGCTACGACGACCGTTTCTCAGAAGATGGCGAACTTATCTGGCTGGAAATCAATACCCAGCCGGGCATGACGCCAACCTCCCTCGTGCCCGAAATGGCGGCTCATCAGGGCCGTTCCTTTGGTGAGCTTGTCCGGTGGATGGTGGAGGACGCGTCGTGCTTGCGGTAAACGGCAAAAGATCGACAGCTAAAAAACGTGCGAACAGCGCATCGGTCAGTGCGGACGATCGCCTCGTCCTTCCGCGTCCGCTGCGTCGTGTGTTCCGTTTTTGCGCCAGCCTTGCGACGGGGCGCATTCACATTCCGGCTCACACCGGTACGGCATCGACGCTGGTATTTTTCTCTGCCGTTGGTCTCTATGGCATGTCGCTTGGTGGCCACACGGAACTGGTCGCTCAGGCGACGACCTCTGCTGCCGGTTTTGCCGTCGAAGACGTGAAAGTCTCCGGCAATCTGCAGACGTCGGAGATCGAAGTCTTTCAGCTTCTCGGTCTCGATGGCGCGACGTCGCTGATCGCGCTTGACGTCAATGCAGCCCGCAAGAAGCTGACCGAGCTTCCCTGGGTCGAAGATGTCGAAGTGCGCAAGGTCTATCCGAAGACGATCGAAGTTCGTCTGAAGGAGCGCCAGGCTTTCGGCATCTGGCAGCACGGTTCGGAACTCTCGCTGATCGAAAAGAGCGGCAGCGTGATCGCGCCGTTGCGGGACAACAAATATGCCGGCTTGCCGCTGTTCGTCGGTCGTGACGCCGAAACGGGTGCCGCAGGTTTCGTCGACGAGTTGGCCGACTGGCCGGAAATCCGCAACCGCGTTCGCGCTTATGTGCGCGTCGCCGGTCGCCGGTGGGATTTGCATCTCGACAACGGGATCGTCGTCAAGTTGCCGGAAGAAAATGTGCCGAAGGCGCTGCAGCTTCTTGCTCGCCTCGACATGGAGCAAAAAATCCTCTCGCGCGATGTCGCAGCAGTTGACCTGCGCCTTTCCGACCGCACCACGGTGCAGTTGACGGAAGGTGCGGCCGAGCGTCGCCAGACTGCCGTTGACGCCCGCAGCAAAGCCCTCAAGAAAGCGGAGAAGAGCACATGAGCTTATTCGGTTCTTCTCAGTTCGGTCTTCCGCGCCTGAAGCCCTTGTCGTCGAAGCGCAACCATGTGGTTTCGGTTCTCGATATCGGCTCCACCAAGGTGGTCTGCATGATCGGCCGCCTGACCCCGCGTCAGGAGAGTGAAGTTCTGCCCGGTCGCACCCATAAGGTGGATGTGATCGGCATTGGTCATCAGCGCTCGCGTGGCGTGAAATCCGGTGTGATCGCCGATCTCGATGCGCTGGAAGGCGTCATTCGTCTTGCCGTCGATGCGGCCGAGCGCATGGCGGGCCTGACAGTCGACAGCCTGATCGTCAATGTGTCGGCTGGCCGTCTGGCAAGCGATATCTACACTGCCTCCATCGATCTCGGCGGCCAGGAAGTGGAAGCCGGCGATCTGCGCAAGGTCCTGATTGCCGCAAGCCAGCAGTCGCTGCGCCAGGATCGCGCGATCCTGCATTCTCTACCGACGGGCTATTCTCTGGATGGCGAGCGTGGCATTCGCGATCCGCTTTCCATGTATGGCGACCTGCTTGGCGTGGACATGCATGTTGTCACTGCTGAGCGCACGGCGCTGAAGAACCTCGAGCTCTGCATCAACCGCGCACACCTGTCGGTCGAAGGCATTGTTGCCACTCCCTATGCCAGCGGTCTTGCGGCACTCGTGGATGACGAAGTCGAACTCGGTTGCGCTGCCATCGACATGGGCGGCGGCACCACGACGATTTCGGTTTTCGCCGAAGGTCGCCTGGTTCACACGGATGCTATCGGTCTTGGCGGTCATCACGTCACCACCGACCTCGCACGTGGTCTTTCCACGCGCATCGAGGACGCCGAGCGTCTGAAGGTCGTTCACGGTTCCTCGCTTGCCAATGGTGGCGTGGACGATCGCGAGATGATCGCCGTTCCGCCGATCGGCGAGGATGATCGCGATCAGCCATCGCAGGTTTCGAAGGCACTGGTCAGTCGCATCATTCGCGCTCGTATCGAAGAGACGCTCGAACTGATCCGCGACCGTATCCAGAAGTCCGGTTTCAGCCCGATCGTGGGCAAGCGCGTGGTGCTGACGGGTGGCGCAAGCCAGCTCACCGGTCTGCCGGAAACGGCGCGTCGCATTCTGGCTCGCAATGTGCGCATCGGTCGTCCGATGGGCGTGGCGGGCCTGCCGGTTGCGGCCAAGGGCCCGGCCTTTTCCACGGCTTGCGGATTGATGATCTATCCGCAGATCGCGGACATTGAAATTCACGCGGCGCAGAGCGGAATGTTCTCGCCGTTTGGAATGGGCAGCGGGCGGATCGCCCGTGTGGGGCAGTGGCTGAAAGAAAGTTTCTGATCCTTTTCCTGCGTATCACGGAAGAGGAATGAGTGAAGTTCAAAGAAATTGGCCAGCGGGGCGTTGCCGGCCATCAAAAGAAGGAATGGTAAAATGACGATACAGCTGCAAAAGCCGGATATCACCGAGCTGAAGCCACGCATCACCGTTTTCGGTGTTGGCGGCGGTGGCGGTAACGCTGTCAATAACATGATCACGGCAGGTCTGCAGGGCGTCGATTTCGTCGTCGCCAACACTGACGCGCAGGCCCTGACGATGACGAAGGCCGACCGGGTGATCCAGCTCGGCGTCAACGTCACCGAAGGTCTCGGCGCTGGCTCGCAGCCGGAAGTCGGTCGCGCTGCTGCCGAAGAGTGCATCGATGAAATCATCGACCACCTGAACGGCACCCACATGTGCTTCGTCACCGCTGGCATGGGCGGCGGCACGGGCACGGGTGCGGCTCCGGTCGTTGCACAGGCTGCCCGCAACAAGGGCATCCTGACGGTCGGCGTTGTTACCAAGCCGTTCCATTTTGAAGGTGGACGCCGCATGCGTCTGGCCGAACAGGGCATCGAAGAGCTGCAGAAGTCTGTCGATACGCTGATCGTCATTCCGAACCAGAACCTCTTCCGCATTGCCAACGACAAGACGACCTTCGCCGATGCCTTCGCAATGGCCGACCAGGTTCTCTATTCCGGCGTTGCCTGCATCACCGATCTGATGGTGAAGGAAGGTCTCATCAACCTCGACTTCGCCGACGTTCGCTCGGTCATGCGCGAAATGGGCCGCGCAATGATGGGTACGGGTGAAGCGTCCGGCGAAGGCCGCGCAATGCAGGCTGCGGAAGCGGCTATTGCCAACCCGCTGCTCGACGAAACCTCGATGAAGGGTGCACAGGGCCTCCTGATCTCCATCACCGGTGGTCGCGACCTGACCCTCTTCGAAGTCGACGAAGCTGCAACGCGTATTCGCGAAGAAGTCGATCCGGATGCCAACATCATCCTCGGCGCGACTTTCGACGAAGCGCTCGAAGGCCTCATCCGCGTTTCCGTCGTTGCCACCGGCATCGACCGTGTACCGGGCCAGATGGAAAAGAACATCGCCGAAATGCGTGCAGCCGCCGCTGCAGCAGCAAAGCCCGTTATCCGTCCCTCCGCGGCCGTTGCATCCGCTCCGGCCGCAGTTCAGCCTGCCCCAGTTATGCAGGCACCAAAGTCCGTAGATCCGATTGCTCAGACCATCCGCGCTGCGGAAGTCGATATGGAGCGCGAACTGGCTCTGGCCGCTGCTGAACAGCAGTTGCGCCAGGCACAGGCAGAAGCCGAGTTCCGCCCACAGAGCAAGCTGTTCGCATCTGCTCCGGCCGAATCGCCGGTCGTTGCTCGCCCCGCAGCACCGGTTCAGGCTGCTCCGGCACCTGTATACCACGCTCCGGAGCAGGTCGCAGCGCCGGCTCCGCGCATGGCACAGCCACAGGCTCAGGTTTATCATGAACCAGCTCCTGTCGCGCGCCAGCCGGAGCCGGTTCGCATGCCAAAGGTCGAGGACTTTCCGCCAGTGGTGAAGGCTGAAATGGATCACCGTGCACAGGTTGCTCACGCAGCGCCTGAAGAGCGCGGCCCGATGGGTCTGCTGAAGCGAATTACAAATTCGCTCGGCCGTCGCGATGAAGAAGAAACTGTTCCTTCCGACATGATGGATGCTCCGAGCCTTGCTCCGCAGCAGCGCCGTCCGATGTCTCCGGAAGCGAGCATGTACGCACCGCGTCGCGGCAACCTGGATGACCACGGTCGCCAGTCGCCGGCTTCTTCCAGCCATCACGAAGACGATCAGCTCGAAATTCCGGCCTTCCTGCGCCGTCAGTCGAACTGATCGGATAGCCGGTCGGTGAACCGATCAGGCGATTCTGCGTTAAGCGAATACCCGGGTCTGAAAGGCCCGGGTATTTGTGTTTCACTGCCTCGGTGCAAGGGTGCTTCTCTCAATTCTTTCAAATGCTTGAGTCTGTAACAAAGCGAAATCAACAGTGATTTGTGATGGCGCTGCAGTGTGCGTATGTAAGAACATGGGAATGGGAAATAACGTCTCCGTGAGCGCATCATTTCCCCTCTTTTGACTTCGGACCAAGCCGGCATTTCTGGCGGGGTCACATGAAAAGGCTTGATACGCATGACCATCGGATTGCTCGGTTTTCAGACAACTATCGCCAACCCTGTTCAACTCAAGGGTATCGGCGTGCATTCGGGCAACCCGGCTTCCATGACGTTTCAGCCGGCGGAAGCCGGTACCGGCATCGTCTTCAGCCGCACGCTGGAGAATGGTACCGTGGTGGAAGTGAAGGCGGTTTCTGCCAATGTCGGCAACACCGATCTTTGCACCGTGATCGGCCGTTCGCCCGCACAGTCCGTTGCTACCGTCGAACATGTCATGGCAGGCATCTACGCCATGGGCATCGACAACCTGATCGTTGAGGTCGACGGTCCGGAAGTGCCGATCATGGATGGCAGCTCCGCACCGTTCATCGAAGCGATCGAATCGGTTGGCATCGTCAATCTCGGCGTAAAGCGCCGCTACATCCGCGTCATCAAGCCGGTTCGTATCGATGCTGGCGCATCCTGGGCGGAGTTCCGTCCGTATGATGGTACGCGCTTCGAAGTCGAAATCGATTTCGATACGCCGCTGATCGGTCGCCAGACCTGGAAGGGCGACCTGACGGCTGAGACGTTCAAGAACGAGCTTTCGCGTGCTCGCACCTTTGGCTTCATGCGTGATGTGGAGCGCCTGTGGGCTGCCGGTTACGCGCTCGGCTCCTCGCTGGAAAATTCGGTTGTCATCTCCGACGACCATACGGTCATCAATATGGAAGGCCTGCGCTACGAGAAGGAAGAGTTCGTTCGTCACAAGACGCTCGACGCCGTTGGCGATCTGGCGCTGGCCGGCGCACAATTCATCGGCTGCTACCGCTCCTATCGCGGCGGTCACAAGGTCAATGCGAACGCGCTGAAGGCGCTTTTGAGCGACCCGACCGCCTATGAGATCGTCGAGGCGCCTGCCGCGCGTCAGCCGGTCGTTCGTGCGCGTGAATTCGTGGCGATCAACCAGCCGGAATTTGCGCCCTGGTCCGCATAAGATCATAATTCTATTCGACTTTTCATAAAGGCTGTCCTCCAGGCAGCCTTTTTTCTTTTGTCCGTGCTGAGGCGTGATCGAGTGCTGCCGAAGGGCGGTGGCGTTGCCAGCTGGAAGGCTGGCAAAAGCGATGATAATCGTCAGAGAGTTTCTTGAGGTGAAGGCGTTTTGACGGGAATTGTTTGCCGTGGCAAAGGTGAGCGGCTTTTCTGTACCTGTGGGTACGCTCTTCGACAATCACCTTCGGCGCAATGGAAATCTGCTCCGGCAGAACGCTTCCATTTAATAAGGAAACGCTCTAATAGGAGTTGCAAGGGTGGAGGCCGGGATTATCGCGTTTCATGCGTGAGCCTGCCATAAAAATGCGTTAATGCGTCATCATTGCGTTGCCCTGCTGGTGCTTTTGCGGCTAGAACCGCCTGCGAAAGCCTAAGCTCTGTAGTGACGCGGGAAGTGGGAACTGTCGAATGAAGCGTGTAGGGTCTGGTGCAATGAATGGAACGGTGCGGGTTGGGCTCGTATCGCTGATGCTGCTTGGCGCCGGAACGCTGGTCACTGCCTGCCAGTCCGATCCCGATATCGACATTACCAAGCTCGGCGTTGAAACCGATCCGCCGGATGTGCTTTACCGCCAGGCGCTTGCCAATATGAACAAGGGCAACATGACGGAAGCCGGTCGCAAGTTCACCGCGATCGACAAGCAGTACCCGTTCACAGAGTGGGGCCAGAAGGCTCTGGTGATGAACACCTTCATCGCCACGCGCCAGAACAAGAACGAAGCAGCGATCACATCCGGTCAGCGCTTCCTCAAGCAATATCCGCGCGCCAAAGACGCAGCCTACGTTCAGTACATGATCGGTCTTGCTTACTCCAAGCAGATCGCCGACGTGACGCAGGACCAGCGCGCCGCGCAGCGTACCATCGAAGCGATGAGCAAGGTGGTCAACGACTATCCGAATTCGGAATATGTCGCCGATGCGCAGGCGAAGATTCGCTTTGCACGCGACCAGCTTGCCGGTCGCGAAATGCAGGTCGGTCGCTATTACCTAGAGCGCAAGGAATATCTGGCTGCTGTGTCCCGCTTCCGCATCGTCGTGGAGCAGTACCAGAACACCAACCAGATCGAAGAGGCGCTCGCACGTCTCACAGAAGCCTATTACGCCATGGGACTGGTGGATGAAGCCCAGACGGCCGCTGCCGTTCTCGGCAACAACTACCCGGACAGCCAATGGTATGCCGATTCCTACAAGCTCTTGAAGGGCCAGGGTCTGGAGCCGCGTGAAAACCGCGAATCCTGGATTTCCCGCGCCGGCAAGAAGCTGATCGGAGCCTAAGGCAAAGGCGTTCCCATGCTGGTCCAGCTTTCGATCCGCGACATCGTTCTGATCGAACGGCTCGACCTTGGGTTCGAGGCCGGCCTCTCCGTGCTGACCGGCGAAACCGGCGCCGGTAAATCCATTCTTCTCGATAGCCTGTCGCTTGCCCTTGGTGGGCGTGGCGATGGCGGTCTCGTGCGCCATGGCGAAGATAAGGGGCAGGTGACGGCCACCTTCGAAGTTGGCATGGATCATCCTGCGCGCCTGCTGCTGCGCGAAAACGGTCTCGACGATGATGGCGATCTGATCTTTCGTCGCGTGCAATCCGCCGATGGGCGCACCAAGGCCTATGTGAACGATCAGGCCGTATCGGTGCAGATGATGCGCCAGCTTGGCCAGCATCTTGTGGAAATTCACGGGCAGCATGACGATCGGGCGCTGGTGGACACCAATGCGCACCGTGCGCTTCTCGATGCCTTTGCAGGCCTCAGCGATGAGGTTGTCTCCGTTCAAGGCCTCTACCGCACCTGGAAGGACGCCGAGCGCGGCTTGAAGGTGCACCGCGCCAAGGTGGAGGCGGCTGCCCGCGAGGCGGATTATCTGCGCTCGTCCGTCGAAGAGTTGGAAGCGCTTTCTCCCCGCGATGGCGAGGAGGAGGAACTGGCGGAACGCCGTTCTGTGATGCAGAAATCCGAACGCATTGCCGGCGATATCGCCGAGGCCAGCGAATTCCTGAACGGCAATGCCTCGCCTGTGCCGATCATCGCCTCGATGATGCGGCGGCTGGAGCGCAAGAGCCATGAGGCTCCGGGTCTGCTCGAAGACACCGTGCAACTGCTCGACGCCGCGCTCGACAATCTTTCCAATGCGCAGATGGAAGTGGAAGCGGCGCTTCGCCGGACGGAGTTCGACCCGCGCGAGCTGGAGCGCGTCGAAGAGCGTCTCTTTGCGCTTCGCGCTGCAGGCCGCAAATATTCCGTTCCCGTAAGCGATCTCCCAGCGCTGGCCGAGCGCATGGTGACGGATCTTGCCGACCTGGATGCCGGCGAAGAAAAGCTGGCGAAGCTCGAAGCGCAGCTTGGCGTCGTGAAGGCCGATTTCGACCGAGCGGCGCTGTCGCTCTCCGACAAGCGGCGCAATGCGGCGGCGGCGCTGTCAGACGCGGTGATGGCCGAACTTCCGGCCTTGAAGCTGGAGCGGGCGCGTTTCACCGTGGAGGTCACAAGCGATGCGTCGTCGGCGACGGCAGACGGTATCGATGTGGTAGAATTCCACGTTCAGACCAACCCCGGCACCCGACCCGGTCCGATCATGAAGGTGGCGTCCGGCGGCGAGCTTTCACGCTTCCTGCTGGCGTTGAAAGTGGCTCTTGCCGATCGCGGTTCTGCACCGACACTGGTCTTTGATGAAATCGACACGGGCGTGGGCGGTGCCGTGGCGGATGCCATTGGCCAGCGGCTGAAGCGGCTATCAAAGACAGTTCAGGTCTTGTCGGTGACCCATGCGCCACAGGTGGCGGCACGTGCCTCAACCCATCTGCTGATCGCCAAGGGGCCGGCAGGCGATGGCACCGAGCGGATCGCCACCCGCGTTGCGACCATGCAGCAGGAACATCGCACCGAAGAGATTGCGCGGATGCTCGCCGGTGCATCGGTGACGGATGAGGCGAGGGCGGCCGCTGCGCGGCTGCTGGCCGCGCAGGACTGAGCCCTCGATCGACGCTTTCTTTAAGATTATGCGGCAGGCGCCAGCACATCCGCGATCGTGCTGGGCACGGTTATGGATTCGAAGGCGGGCTTTGCCAGGAGATATCCCTGCATCAGGTTGACGCCAAGGTCGCGGAGTGCTGAAAGTTCGTCAGCTGTTTCGACGCCCTCGCAAAGTGGTGTGATGTTCAGATCGGCCAGCATGTTCAGCGTGTTGCGCAGGATCACGCGTCTTACCGGATCGCGGTCGATGCCGCGGATCAGGTCCATGTCGAGCTTGACGATATCGGGCTGGAAATGAGTGAGAAGGTTGAGGCCGGAATAGCCTGCGCCAAAATCGTCGATCGCTGTCATGAAGCCGATGTCCCGGTAGGTGCGCAGGATGTTCAGCACATGCACCGAGTCCAGCTTTTCGGTTTCGGTGAACTCGAAAATGATGCGGTTCAGCGGGAAGCCGGTCTTCATGGCGGTTGCCAGTGTCAGGCGGATGCAGGCGCGCGGCTCATAGACGGCGTTCGGCATGAAGTTGATGGAGAGCTTGGTGGTGTCCGTCGGATCGAATAGCCGCGCGGCAAGCTCAATTGCCTTGACCCGGCATTGCTGATCGAACGTATATCGGTTGCTCTCGTCGACCTTTGACAGAACCGTTCCCGCACCCTCGCCATTTGGGCCACGCACTAGCGCTTCATTGGCAAACACGACGCCGGTGTTGACGTCGAAGATAGGCTGAAATGCCATCGAGAATGGGAAGTCGAGTTCTTTGCCGTCGCGGCAACCTTCACATTTTGTCGACATGTCCGCCTTTTCTCCGTGATTTTTGCGGACAATCTAGCCGGGTAGTCTTAAGTATTCGTGTGAAGAAGATGCTATATCTGTGTACAAAAACGTACGGTTCGAGGGCGCTCTCAACCCTCTTCTTCGTGAGACAGGATATTGATCAGCCGGCCGAAGGGATCACGGAGGTAGAAGCGCCTCACGCCCCACGGCTCATGGGCAGGGCCATATTCGAGCTTCAGGCCTGCCGCTTTCACACGCCGAAGCACCTCCTCAAGATCGTCAACCTCAATCGACAAATCCGGGACGGGGGTTCCTGATCCGCCTTGCGTCGCGATGCTCACTTGAGGTCGCACCTCGATTATGGGCGCTGCGAAGGTGACGATCCAGCCATGGTCCATGACGAGGTCGAGGCCGAGGATATCGCCATAAAAGGCTTGGGCGGCTTTGACGTCCGGGGTGGAGATATTGGCGATGATCCTTTTGACGACCATGATCGCTTCGCCCTTTTCAGCGGCTGGCCGCAACAGCCACGCCGGAGCCGATCATCACTCCGCCCGCCACGCGGTTGACGCGGCGAACGATGCGTTCCGAGCGCAGCAGCTTTCGTGCTCTCACAGCAAGCAGCACGTGCCCGCCGATCACCACAACCTCGACGCAAAGAATGACGGCGGCGAGCGCTGCCAGATGATCGACGGTCAGCGATGCACCGACGATATTGGGCAGGAGCGCGACATAGAAGAGCGGCATTTTCGGATTGCCGAGATTGAGGACGAAGCCGGTGAGGAAGATGGAGAAAAGACCACGTCTCTCGCTCACGGGCTGAAGCTGCGGCACGACCGCCGGTGCAGTCCACATCTTCACCCCCATCCAGATCAGATAGGCCGCACCGCCATAGCGTAGAACCGTCATGGCAACGCCCATTTCCTGCGCGATCAGCGACAGACCGAAGGCGGCCAGCGTAAGAAAGATAAGAATGCCTGCAACGGTACCAAGCCCATAGGCGATGCCGGAGGGCGCGCCATGGGTGATGGTTCGCGCAACGATGGTCATATTGTCGGGGCCGGGACTGGCTGCGAAGACGAAGAAGGCAGCGGCAAAGGCAATCAGGGTCGTCATGTCCATGGGCGGCTCCGGAACAGAGGCATTATCCGGGTGTTCAGAGTAATCGATTCCGTCCTGATGAAAAGGGGCCGTTTCGCCTGCTCCAATAATTGGATAAAAGCTCAGGCAGATTCCCGAATGAGGCCGCCATGTCGAACGACCAGACACCCGTCGAAAACCTGACCGAGCTTGAAGCGTCTTCCGAGCTTGCATTTCTCGCGGCGGAAATTGCGCGGCACGATGCGCTCTATCACGGCAAGGATCAGCCGGAGGTTTCGGACGCAGAGTATGATGCGCTGAAACGGCGCAACGATGCGATCGAGGCGGCTTTCCCGGCACTGGTGCGCGCCGACAGCCCATCGAAAAAAGTGGGCTTTGCGCCGCTGCCGACTTTTGCGCCCATCGTCCATGCGCGCCCGATGCTCTCACTCGACAACACCTTTTCGGATGAGGATGTCGCCGACTTTGTCGCCTCGGTCTACCGCTTCCTCGGGCGACTGCCGGATGATTCGATTGCCTTCACCGCCGAGCCGAAAATCGATGGGCTTTCCATGTCCATTCGCTATGAACGGGGCAAACTGGTGACGGCGGCGACGCGTGGCGATGGCACGACGGGTGAGAATGTCACCGCCAATATCCGCACCATCAAGGAAATCCCAAACGAGCTTCCCGCTGGGGTTCCGGAAGTGGTGGAAGTGCGTGGCGAAGTCTATATGGCCAAGAGCGACTTTCTGGCGCTGAATGCGCAGATGGAGGCGGAGGGCAAGCAGACCTACGTCAATCCGCGCAACACGGCGTCCGGATCGTTGCGCCAGCTCGATCCGAATGTCACCGCACGGCGCAAGCTGAAGTTTTTCGCCTATGCGCTGGGCGAGGTCTCCAACGGCGGTCAGCCGACGCGCATTTCAGACACGCAGCATGGCATTGTCGAAAAGTTCCGCGACTGGGGTTTTCCCGTCAACCCGTTGATGAAGAGATTCACCTCCGCCCAGCAACTGCTTGAACACTATCATGAAATCGGTGTTGCCAGACCGGACCTCGATTACGACATCGACGGCGTCGTCTACAAGGTTGATGAGCTTGATCTGCAGGAACGTCTCGGCTTTCGCTCGCGCAGCCCCCGCTGGGCAACGGCGCATAAATTTCCTGCCGAGCAGGCTTTCACCACCGTCGAGGCGATCGACATTCAGGTCGGTCGTACCGGCGCGCTGACGCCCGTTGCGCGGCTGACGCCGATTACCGTTGGCGGTGTGGTGGTGACGAATGCCACGCTGCACAATGCTGATTACATCGAGGGGATCGGCAATCACGGTGAGCGTATCCGCCCCGAGGATCACGATATCCGCATTGGCGACACCGTCATCGTCCAGCGCGCTGGCGATGTCATTCCGCAGGTTCTGGATGTCGTTCTGGAACGGCGACCCGACAATCTGAAGCCTTATGAGTTTCCGAAAAAGTGCCCTGTCTGCGGCAGCCATGCGGTGCGCGAGCGCAATGAAAAGACCGGCAAGCTCGACTCGGTCACACGCTGCACCGGCGGCTTTGTCTGCCGGGCGCAGGCGGTGGAGCATCTCAAACACTTCGTCTCGCGCAATGCCTTTGACATTGAGGGGCTCGGCACCAAGCAGATCGAGTTCTTCTTCGAGAGCGAAGATCCCGCGCTGTCGATCAAGACCGCTCCCGATATCTTTACGCTGAAAGAACGGCAGGAGCAGAGCCACCTCACCAGGCTTGAGAATATCGATGGTTTCGGCAAGGTCAGCGTCAAGAAGCTGTTCGATGCCATCGATGCTCGCCGCGAAATCGATCTGCACCGGCTGATCTTTGCGCTCGGCATTCGCCACGTGGGGGAAACGACCGCGAAGCTTTTGGCCCGCAGCTATGGCACCTATGCGCATTTCGAGGAGTCGATGAAGGCTGCCGCTGATTCGTCCGGCGACGCCTGGAACGAACTGAACAGCATCGATGGCATCGGTGAAGTGGTGGCGCGCGCCATTGTGGAATTCTACAAGGAGCCCCGCAATCTCGATGTCATCGACCGGTTGATGAAGGAGCTTCGCCCGAAGGAGGCGGATAAGCCATCGACGGAGGGAAGCCCCGTTGCTGGAAAGACGGTGGTCTTCACCGGCTCGCTGGAAAAATTCACCCGCGACGAGGCCAAGGCGCGGGCGGAAAGCCTTGGCGCCAAGGTCGCAGGCTCGGTGTCGAAGAAGACGGATATTGTCGTGGCGGGTCCCGGTGCCGGATCGAAGCTCGACAAAGCGCGCGAGCTTGGCGTGCAGACCATGGATGAGGATGAGTGGTTGGCTTTGATCGGCGGGTGACGATGCTGACGTCATCCGGGCGGTCTGGCTAAAGACTTAGGGGGCCTTATGAGCGATCGGCTGGATGTATCGATCGAGACAGTGGTGCGGCTGATTGCCGAGCAGTTTCCGCAATGGGCCGACCAACCGGTCAGTCCTGTGCGCCATAGTGGCTGGGACAATCGCAGCTTCCGTTTGGGCGAGGCGATGCTGGTGCGCCTGCCGAGCGCTGCGGGCTACGTTCCTCAGGTGGAAAAGGAGCATCGCTGGCTGCCATATTTGGCAAAGCGCCTGCCGCTGCCCATCCCGGAGCCACTGGCAAAGGGCAAGCCATCGCAGGGCTATTCCTTTCCATGGTCCGTTTATCGCTGGCTGGACGGTGAGCCACTGGCGCTGCAATTGCCCGGTACTGATCTGGTGCAACTGGCCCGTGATGTCGCGGCATTCCTGAGCGTGCTCCATGCCGTCGATGCCAGCGACGGGCCGCCTGCGGGCGCACACAATTTCCACCGCGGCGGTTCACTGCTGGTCTATGACGCGGAAGCGCGGGCCGCGATTGAGGCGGTGAGCGATGAGGTGGATGCAGGCCTCGCGCGGGAGATATGGGAGGGCGCTCTCAAAAGCCACTGGCAGGGCAGGCCGGTCTGGGTGCATGGCGACCTCGCCGAGGGCAATCTTTTGATGCAGGACGGCAGGCTCTCTGCCGTCATTGACTTTGGCAGTTCAGGTGTTGGCGATCCCGCTTCCGATCTCATCATAGCCTGGAATGTGCTCGATGCCCAAAGCCGCGCCGTTTTCAGGCAGGCGCTTCCCCTCGATGCTGAGACATGGCAACGCGGTCGCGGCTGGGCGCTGTGGAAGGCGATGATCGTGCTTGCGGCAGAGCGGGGACGAGACGCGACACTGAGCGAATGGTCACGCAGGACCATTCGCGACGTGATGGCGGACCACCTGGAGCACAGTAGGTCTTAACGAAGCCTGGCCATCAGATAGCAATCGGCATAGATGGGCTAAACGGCTCGTGCCCCATCTCTTCCGCCGGCAGAATTGATGCAAGCCCACGGACAAGGCGTGTTACGATGCCAAGTCGAACTTGGCTTACCAGCTGTTCGACGCACCTGCCGAGTCATGACTTGCGCCGTGAGTCTTCGGCCCTCGGGGGCCTCTCTATGACACAGACACCAACAGTGCATTTCGAAGCGGCAAGCACACTTGCCGTGGTAACATCGTCCAACGAACCGCTGCTTTTTCTGTCCGATGATCTGAGGATCATCGCAGCGAGCGCATCCTTCTGCCGAGCATTCGAGATTGCCCCGGCCTCCGTCACAGGCAAGCGCCTCGGCGAACTCGGGCACGGGGAATGGGCGATGCCCAGGCTCGACTCCTTATTGACGGCGACGATTACCGGCAGTGTTAGAATCGATGCCTATCAGATCGATCTGAAGCGACCGGACCAGAAGACACGACAGTTGGTCATCAATGCGAGAAAGCTCGACGACGGCGACCTTGAGCATATTCGCCTGCTTGTCGCCATCACCGACGTGACCGACATGCGCGCTGAGGCTCGCCTGAAAGACGATCTGGTTCGCGACAAGGCCATCCTTCTGCAAGAAGTCCAGCACAGGGTCGCCAACAGCCTGCAGATCATTGCCAGCGTCCTGATGCAGAGTGCGCGTCGCGTTCAGTCGGAGGAGGTCCGCGGGCATCTCCATGACGCCCGTCACCGCATCATGTCGATTGCAGCCCTGCAGCGTCAGCTCTCCACCTCTGCCGGCGGCAGCGTTGCGCTGCGTGCCTATTTCACGCAGCTTTGCCAAAGTCTCGGCGCATCGATGATCGCGGACCCCGAGCGGCTGTCGATCCAGGTGACAGTCGAAGACAGTACTGTCCCGGCGGATGTCTCTATCAGTCTGGGTCTGCTCGTTACCGAACTCGTGATCAACGCGCTGAAGCATGCCTTCAGCGACGATCGGAACGGAACGATCGAGATCAACTATCTATCTTCGGGCAAGGACTGGACCCTTTCTATCTCCGACGACGGAATTGGAATGCCTATCGGTAAAGAAGCGCCCAAGGCCGGGTTAGGCACCGGTATCGTCGAGGCACTCGTCAAGAATCTCGAAGGTGAATTGACGGTAAGCGATGCTTCTCCAGGCACAGTCGTGACGATCAGGCATACGGAAAGGTCAGGCCTTCGGACCGACTTTTCGCCGGCGGCATAGGGATGCATCGGTTCTGGAAAAGCCCAGGGCTGCAGAACTGCAGCCATTCTCATACAGCGAGTGAACAATGAAGAACGGCAAATCCGTCGTCCTGATCGTGGAAGACAATACGATAATCCGCATGAGCGCAGTCGATCTCGTCTTGTCGGCGGGTTACGAAGCGCTGGAGGCTGGCGACGCCGACGAGGCGATCCGCGTTCTCGAAGGGCGCGAAGACATCGATCTCGTATTCACCGATGTCCAGATGCCAGGGACGATGGACGGCATCAAACTGTCCCACTACATCCGCGATCGGTGGCCACCCTTGAAACTGATTGTCGCTTCCGGTGCAGCCATCGTCGAAGAAAGCATGCTACCGGTCGGAAGCCGCTTCTTTTCCAAGCCCTATAACGACCTCACCATCACCGAAGCAATGGCGCGCCTGCTTGCGAGCGACGACCCGAAGGCCCTCTCGCTCTGAAGCTGCAACTTGCGAATGGCCACGCTGGACCATTCGCGACGTGGTGGCGGACCACCTGGAGCACAGTGGGTCTTAACGAAGCCTCGCCATCAGATAGCAGTCGGCATAGACGCCATTTCGAAGAGCGTATTGCCGCATCGTGCCTTCCTTCTCGAAACCGAACTTCTCGTAAAGCCGGATGGCGGGCGCGTTGTCGGTGAAGACGTTGAGTTCGATCCGTTTGAGATCGTGCCAGTTATCGGCCGCGTCCAGTAGGGTTTTGATGAAGAGCGTTCCAAGCCCCTTGCCGGTAAAGTCGTCATGGATGCCGAGCCCTAACGAAGCGGCATGGCGCCTGCGACCCCGCTCCGCGTGGAGGCCAGCATTGCCGATCAGTCGACCGCGCCATTCAGCAACGATCATGATATCGGCTGGTGTAAGGGATTCCATATATCGGCGAGTATGAGCAACGCTCTGAAACGGCTGGCGAAGGGTACCGTAGCGGACGCCCGGCATGTTCAGGACTTCTGTCAAGGCTTCCGCATCATCCGGACGGAAACCACGGATGATGACGTCATCGAGGGAAAAATCGGCGGGTGAGGGTGGTTCCTGGGATTGCGACATGCTGTTTCCTTTCAATCGGAAGAGCAGGTGCATTCTGTTGCCCTGCTGCTTCGGCAGGGCTTCGGTGGAATGATCGCGAGACCTATCGCGAAAAGGCTCCACACAAGGCTCCACCGTCCACCGGCGCGCCGGTGGTACCCACGGTAAGCATCATTGTGTTGGTCTTTGCGATCATTACCGCAGGATGCGGTGGCCGGTCGATGCTGTCAAGTCTTGAAGGACTTGCGGTGCAACAGCCGCCCGTCGATGGCGACAAGACCGGCGGCGATCATTGCCATGCCGATGAGGTGCTTCAGGGCCAGCTGTTCTCCCAGGACCAGCGAGCCGAGGACAATGGCGCTGACCGGAATGAGAAAGGTAACGAGTGCTAGGTTCGTCGCGCCCGCCGAAGAGAGAATGCGGAAGAAGATGAGATAGGCGAGTGCGGTGGAAAGAAGCGCAATGCCGAAGAGGGCGGCCCATGTTTCGCCGCTCGGCATGGTAAGCGTCCAGGGCTTGTCGACAAGGAGTGCAACGGGAATGAGAACGAGGCTTGAAGCGGAAATCTGGCCTGTGGCGGTTACCAGAGGCGGCACGCCCATGGCCTTGAAACGCCGTCCGAAAATGCCGGCGAAGGCGTAGGAGATGGCAGCACCGAGGATGGCAAGCTGACCCCAGAGGCTCGAGCGCTCACCTGTGAGTGCCGCAGGGCCGATCATGGTCGCGACGCCGACAAAACCGATGATGACGCCAGCAAGCTTGTTGGCGCTGAGCTTCTCATCCGTCGTCATCATATGGGCGACAAGCACGGTGAAGAGCGGCGTCGTGGCGTTGAGGATAGAGGCGACGCCGCTGGCAATATGGGTCTGCCCCCAGACGATCAAGGAGAAGGGGATAATGTTGTTGAGGAGGCCCATGATCAGGAACGCGCGCAGCACCTCCGGCTTTCGTGGCAGGCTGTAGCCGAGGACACGGCAGACAGTGAGAAGCGCGAGCGCGGCGATGGTGACCCGCAGCGTGACGATGGTGATCGGTGGCAGTTCCTTGACCGCGATGCCGACAAAGAAGAAGGAGCCGCCCCAGAGGATGGACAGCGCGACCAGCATTGCCCATTCCGTTGCATTCATTCGGCTGTGTACGCTCATCTCGATCACCCCCATCGCGTTATCGGGTTCTAAGCTGGGGAGGTTGTCGTTCCCACCCGTTTCTTGCCTGGTGGTTCATTTCCAAGCCATTTTGTTCTATGCCGTTTGCAACGCACCGGGAATCGCCTCTTGAAAACAATCGCCATCGATTTTGAAACCGCCAATGAAGAGCGTGGCAGCGCCTGTTCCGTCGGGCTGGCATGGATCGAGGATGGCGTGATCACGCGGGTGGAAGAGCGGCTGATTCGACCGAAGGACATGCGATTTTCCCACTTCAACATTGCGGTGCATGGAATTCGCCCGACCGATGTGGAAGATGCGCCTGAATTTCCCGAGGTCATGGACGAGTTCGTCGACGAGTTTCGTGAAGCGACGATGATTGCCCATAACGCGGCCTTTGACTTCAGCGTCATGCGCGCGAGCTTCGACAAGTACCGCCAGAGCTATCCGTCGCTCTCTTACTTCTGCAGCGTGAAGATGGCACAGCGCGTCTGGCCGTCGCTGCCGTCGCATAAGCTCAACATCATCGCCCATCACTTGCAGCTTCGTTTTGTCCACCACAATGCCGCGGAAGATGCCGTGGTCTGCGCCTCCGCGGCCATTGCCGCTGCGAAGTCGCTGGCCTTGCAGCATGTGCGCGACATACCGGCGAAGATCGGCATGGTGGCCGGGCGCCTGCACGCGATGGGTTATGAGCCCTGCACGATGAGAAAACGCTAACACGCCGATCTTGTTACGCTGACGCGCCATCCTATCTGTTGTCTCAGACATGGAGGTAAAGGCGATGACATCACAGAAACTTCGAGTGGCACTGGTTGCTGGACTGGCACTTTTCCCACTTGGCGCATTGGCGCAGGTGGTGGGCAAGGTCGGTGTCGACTGGACCGGCAATGATATCGTCGTGGAAGCCATCGCCGATCCCAAGGTGAAGGGTGTTACCTGCCACATCACCTATTTCGAGCGCGGCGTGATTGATCGCCTCAAGAACGGCAACTGGTTCGAAGACCCATCGAACAACGCCATTTCCTGCAGCCAGACAGGGCCGGTTGAAGTGGGCGATATCGATCTCTCAAAGGGCGGCGAAGAGGTCTTCCGCCAGGGCATGTCGCTGGTCTGGAAGAAAATGGTGGTCAACCGGATTTACGATAAGACCAACGACACGCTGGTCTACTTGGTCCATACGCGCGAACTGACGGACGGTTCGGCGAAGATGGCGATCTCGACCGTGCCGCTCTATGGGCAGACCGTGACGTGGAAGAACGGCAAGCCATAACATTCTATCCAATAATCGCGTTTGGTCGCCTGCAAGTGGTAATTTCTGCGTTTCCGGTGCGCACGTAGCGAAGTTCGCTGCGCTCCGGTTCTCGAAATTACCCTTTTCGGCAGACCAATCACAATTCTTGAACAGACTGTAGGTACGGGTGGGTATACAGGAAGTCGCCCAACGAAAAACGGCGGACCCGAGGCCCGCCGTTGTGGGAAAATCCAAAATGCTTGACGTTATGCGGCTTCGCGCGACAATTCGTCGGCAATGACCGTATCGAGGTTGAGGAAGCAAACCATGCTCTTTTCCAGCGCCACGATGCCGCGGCAGAAATTGCGCTGCTCTTCCGGAATGATTTCCGGGGCGGGCTGGAGGTCTTCGGAACGGATGGTCATCATGTCGGAAACCTGTTCGACCAGAAGGCCGACCAGCTTGCCGCCGATGTCTGTAACGATGATCGCGGAACGCTCGGAGGGTTCGGTCATCTTCATGCCGAGTCGGCATGCCATGTCGATAACCGGGATCACCGCACCGCGAAGGTTGATGAGGCCGAGAACGTAGGGCGGTGTGTGCGGCATCGGGGTCACCGGCGCCCAACCGCGGATTTCGCGGATCGCCATGATGTCGATGCAGAATTCCTGATCGCCGAGATGGAAGGAAACGATTTCGAGGTATGCGCCGGATTGTTTGATGGCGTTCGACATGGTCGTTGCTTGTCCTGGCGGCTCTCTGGCGGGCCGTGTGCTGGGAAGGATGAATGCGGCGTCCAGGTGAAATCCGGTGACATCATGTCGTGCGCTTGCGCGGACCGCTGGCGACGATGATGGCAAGAATCGTTTAAACTTTCACTAACGGATGTGAAAGCTCACGATCCAGGACGGTCCGCGCTTCTCCTTGGGGTCGCTGTGGAGTAAGGTAGGAAGATGAGCGCATTATTGTCCCACTCCGGCAAGCTTCTGCTAGCGGCTCTTGCCACGGGTGCTGTTCTTTTCGGCGTGATCGCCACCTTTGACGGCTGGCTTCGACACGGCACCGATATCTTTATTGCGTCTGTGCAGAATGGCATCGCCTGGTGCTTCTGACAGGCGGCTCTCGAAACTGTGGAATATTAAGGTATTGAGACAAAAGAGCGCGGTTGCGCTTTCCAGCCGTTCTTGATTTGCGCAACCTCAATGGCTTGGCTATCACTCGCATAGGGCGCCTGCCGCCAATTATCGCATGGTGAGGAACAGCATGAAATCGATCCGTCTCGCGCTCTGGGGTGCCGTCGTCGTTCTCTTGGGCGTCATGGGCTGGTTGACGATGGAATTGACCAAAAGCCGTGAGCAGATGGTGGAAGAAGCCTATGGCACGCCCTTCCAGCTCGTTGCCCAGAACGGTCAGCCGATCACCGAGAAAGCGTTTCAGGGCAAGCCGACAGCGCTGTTCTTCGGCTTCACCCATTGCCCTGAAGTCTGCCCTACCACGCTGTTCGAACTGAATGGCTGGATGGAGAAGGTCGACCCGGCGGGCGACAAGCTGCAAGCCTATTTCGTTTCGGTTGATCCCGAACGCGACACGCCCGAGGTGATGAACCAGTATATCTCCAACGTGTCCAAGCGGATTACTGGGATTACCGGCGCACCGGACAAGATCGCCGAAACGCTGAAGGGTTATCGCATCTATGCCAAGAAGGTGCCAGTCGATGAGAAGGACCCGAATGGCGATTACACGATGGACCATACGGCTTCGGTGATCCTGCTTCGCCCGGACGGTTCCTTCGGCGGCACCATTGCCTACGGCGAAAATCCTGATGTGGCCGTTCAGAAGCTGCAAAATCTCGTCAAGTCCTGACACGTCGGCGTAAGAAACACCTTCCGCTCCATTGGATTGCCGCGTGTTTTGTGGCAAAGGCTGACGCTTCAACCAGCTGAAGCGTGTGGCGATTGGTCCTCTTGCTTGAAGCCCTCGTTTCGTTGCATGTCATCATCGCAAGACCGCTTACCGGGATTGCGCAACATGCCTTAGGGAAAGCGTCTGTCGTGAGTGAAATCCGTCTCTATGTCACCACAACCGAAGTTCAGGCAGGCGACGTGCTTGATGTGATGTCGGAAGTCTTCGGCGAGGAAGATATCGCGATCGCGACCACCGAGGTCGATGAGAAGCGCGATATCTGGGAAGCATCGATCTACTTGCTTCTGGAGCAGGAAGACGAGATCACCGAGCGCTTTCAGACGCTGTTGCAGGCTTCCTTTCCGCACCTCACAATCGAGCGCGAAGTCATTCCCGATGTCGACTGGATCGCCAAGTCGCTGGAAGGACTGAAGCCCGTGCGGGCAGGGCGCTTCCTGGTGCATGGTTCGCATGACCGGGACAAGGTTCGTCCAAACGATCTGGCCATCGAAATCGAGGCCGGTCAGGCTTTCGGCACGGGGCATCACGGCACCACGTCAGGCTGCCTGGAGATGATCGAGGACGTGCTGCGTTCGCGCACAATCCGCAACGCGCTGGATCTCGGCACCGGCAGCGGTGTTTTGGCAATTGCGACGGCAAAGATGCGCAAGGTGCCGGTACTGGCCACCGATATCGATCCGATCGCCACGCGTGTCGCCAAGGAGAATGCGAAGTTGAACGGTATCGTCTCCGGCATTGCCTTCGAGACAGCGCCCGGTTTCCACTCGGATTCCTTCCGCCGTCATGGGCCATTCGATCTCATCATCGCCAATATTTTGGCACGTCCACTGATCAAGATGGCGCCGCAACTCGTGGCGCATCTGGCGCCCGGCGGCACGGTCATACTCTCGGGTATTCTTAGCACCCAGCGCTGGAAGGTTCTGTCGGCCTATAACGGCATGAAGCTAAGCCACATTCGCACCATCTGGCGCAACGGTTGGGTCACGATCCATCTTCGTCGCGACATGCTCTGACGACATGAAAAAGGCGACGCTTGCGCGCCGCCTTTTCAATCGGTCCTGCCGACCGAATCCGCGAGCCTTGGGAGGAGAGGCTCAAGCGGATAAACGTATTCCTTGTTCAGCGAGCCGGGAGGAAGCTCGCCTCACGATCAGAATACGTAAGTGGATTTCGCCTTGCGACGCAGTTCTTCGCGCGTGGTGCCGAAAGCGGCAATGGTGGTGTCGTCCAGGTTCAGCATTGCGCTGCTGACATAACGGTCTGCCTGCCGCTGACGGGCTTCGACGACGCGTTCAAAAGCGGTGCGAAAGATCGACTTCGACATGTTGGACATCCTTGTTCTGCGGGGTTTTTGTTGCCCCTTCGACGCTTTGGAATTTAAGACAGTGCAGCTCCGGACGCCATAGCCGCTTCGACATTCGTGCTATGCGTTAAATGCAATCCTCAGCGTGATCGCCCTTCAGATTTGCGCGATCTGCCTAACTATTGGGCGGATGGAGGCGCCGTGGGATGGCGTTCGCTTTGATCTGGACCTGCGAGAGGCTGCCGCGCTATTGTCGGCCAAAGATGCGTAGATTCCAAAAGATAGAGCGTCCTTTGTGCGTCCAATAAGACGCACGGCGCTCTGGACAATCCAGAAAGCATGCCATGTTCCAGTCCTTTGACAACAAGTCCACTCCGCAATTCGGCAAGGCCCGCGTGGAGGCGTTGCGCTCGACCTTCGATGCGCTCGGCATAGACGGGTTTCTCATTCCCCGCGCCGATGAATATCAAGGTGAGTACGTACCGGAATGTGCCGAGCGGATGGCATGGTTGACGGGTTTTACCGGTTCTGCCGGTGTGGTGCTGGTGATGCGGTCGCAAGCCATCGTGTTTGTCGATGGGCGCTATACGACGCAGCTTGCGTCACAGGTTGACCCGGCGGTGTTTACCGGCGGCGATCTGGTCGGCGCTCCGCCAGCAAAGTGGCTGGGTGAGCATGCGCCGAGCGGATTCCGTCTCGGTATCGACCCCTGGCTCCATACGAGCGCAGAGCTGCTGCGGCTGGAAAAGGCTCTTGCCGAGAAGGGTGGCTCCGTCGTGCTGCTGGCTGCCAACCCGCTCGATCCTCTGTGGGAAGGGCGCCCTGCGGAGCCTCTGGAGCCTGTCACGATCCAGCCGGACGCCTTTAGCGGCACGCCCGCGCGGCAGAAGATCGACAACATTGCCGAGGATGTGAAAGGTCGCAAGGCGGATGCGGTTCTCGTGACCGATCCATCGTCGATTGCGTGGATCTTCAACATCCGCGGCAACGACGTGCCGCACACGCCGCATCCGCTGGCTCGCGCGATTATCCATGCCGATGGAACAGCCGATCTGTTTGTGGATGAGCGGAAATTGAACGGTGAGGTGAAAGCGTATCTCAATGACCTCGTGAAGCGTCACGCGCCGACAGAAATCGAGCCGACCCTTCGCGGGCTTGCCGAGAAGGGCGAGTCGATCCTAGTGGATGCCGACGTGGTGCCTGTGGCGCTGACGCGTGTCATCAAGGACAATGGCGGCACGGTTATCGAGGCGATCGACCCCGTCAAGCTGCCGCGTGCCTGCAAGAACGAAGCGGAACTGGCCGGTTCCGCTGCCGCTCATGTTCAAGATGGCGCGGCGATGGTGGAATATCTGGCATGGCTCGATAGCCAGCAGCCCGGTACCGTCAGCGAAATCCAGGCGGTAACGAAGCTGGAGCAGGCACGGGCGCGCCTTGGCGAAGCGATGCAGAACCCGCTGAAGGACGTTTCCTTCGATACGATTTCCGGCTCCGGCCCGAATGCCGCAATCATCCATTACCGCGTGACCACCGATAGCGACCGCCGCCTGCAGGATGGCGAGATGTTCCTGGTGGACTCCGGTGCGCAATATGTGAACGGCACCACCGATATCACGCGTACCGTCGCCATCGGCAATGTGCCAGACGAGCAGAAGCGGTTCTTCACGCTGGTGCTGAAGGGCGTTATCGCCATCAGCGACGCGAAGTTTCCGAAAGGAACGCGCGGATGCGATCTCGATCCGCTGGCGCGCATCGCGCTTTGGAGGGCGGGCGCCGATTACGGCCACGGAACCGGCCACGGAGTCGGCTCCTATCTGTCAGTGCACGAAGGTCCGCAGCGCATTTCACGCGTGTCGCAGCAGGAGATCCTGCCGGGGATGATCCTGTCCAACGAGCCTGGCTATTACCGTCCCGGCGCTTTCGGCATCCGCATCGAGAACCTGATCTATGTGCGAGAGGCCGAGGCAATCGAAGGCGGTGATCAGCCGATGCTCTCCTTCGAGACGCTGACTTGGTGCCCGATCGACCGCAGACTCATTGTCGTTGCGCTGCTGACAGAAGACGAGCGCACCTGGCTGAACGACTATCACGCCAAGACACGCGAGAAGCTGATGCCGCTGATCAGCGATGAGAATGTAAAGCAGTGGCTGGTGGCTGCGACCGAAGCCCTTTGATATGAGCCTGTGACGGCATTTTCAATTCATGAGAGCTGAAAATGCCGGAGCGCCACGACCAGCGCCCAGCCGGCGAAGAGCATGATCAGGCCGGGGAAGCGCAGACCGACGATCAACGCGACGATCAAGCCGAGCTTCACATCATACCCGCCTTCGAAAAAGGCGGGTGCCACGAGCGTCGTCAGAACGGCGACGGGGACGGCATTCAACCCGGCTTCCACGCGCGGCGGGATGGATTTCATTCGCGTCATCAGCACGTAACCGCCGACGCGGGTGAGGTAGGTCGCAACAGCACCGGCAACGATGATGATCAGTGTCTGGAGGTGGAAGAACTCGCTCATGGGGTCTGCACCTCGGGCTCTTCGACGGGGTCACTCTTTGCAGGCGGCAGGATGACGGCGATGATGATACCGGTCATCGCGCCGATGCTGACATGCCAGGGCGAGCCGACGAAGTGGAAGGAAGCGATCGCGCCGATCGCGCTTGCCAGCATGACAGGGTAGAAGCTGTTGCGCTTGCGAAAGCCGAGCACCATGCCCATGAAATAGATCGGCAGCAGCACGTCGAAGCCAAGGGCTTTTGGATCGCCGACAAGATTGCCGAGCGAGGCGCCGACGACGGTGGAGATCATCCACAGCGCATAGACGACGAAGGCGTAGCCCATATAGAGCGAATAACGCACCTCGCCATGCATTTCCTTCTGCCGGACGGATTCGGCAAATTGCGGATCGACCAGGAAGAAGAAGCCGATGGCTTTGCGGGCAAAGGACCATTCCGGGACGATGCGGACCATAGCGGCGGAATAAAGCACATGCCGGAAGTTGACGGCAAAGATCGACAGCACCACGAGCCATGCAGGCAGATTTTGATTGAAAAGCTCAATGCCGACCAGCTGGCTGGCCCCGGCATAGATGATGCCGCTCATCAGCGTCGCTTCATAGATGGTCATGCCGTTGTCGATGGCGACGGCACCAAACAGCGCGCCGAAGGGCAAGACGGCAAGGGCAACGGGGAGGCCAAGGCGGATGCCCGACCTGAAGGGTGACTGTGTCATGGGGTAGCCGGTCCTGTACCGGAGAACATGGGATGTTCGTCTCCTACAGTCTCGGGCGTATGCGCACAAACAAAAATAAGGAATAGCTTGATTGATTTATTTGAAGCTTGGCTTACCCTTCCACTTTTTGTTCTGCCGCATATCGTTGTCGCACAGTCGCTTTATGCTTTGCACGATCGGCAAGAGGAGGGCCGCATCTTGGAACTGAAAATCGACAAGCAGCAGAAAGCAGAGCTGGCCAAGGCAGTCCAGGATTATCTGGTGAATGAGCTGGATTTCGATGTCAGCGGGCTGCAATGCGAGATGTTGCTGGACCACGTGGCGGAGGTGATCGGTCCGGCATTCTACAATCAGGGACTGCGGGACGCGCAGGCCGTGATCTCACGTCGAATGGACGACGCGGCTGCTGATATCGACGTGCTGGAGCAGCCATTGAACGGCCGCTGAAAGGGGGTAGAGCGTTTCCTTGCTAAATAGAAACGTTCTGCCGGAGCAGGTTTTCGTCAGGGCAAAGGCGATTGGCGAAGGGCATACCCAAGGGTACGGTCGAGCCGATCGCCTTTGAGCCTGGCGGAAAGATGCCCGGCCCTTCGGGTTGGTTGAAACGGGCCACCTGCTTGCCCGGACGGCTTGGCCGTATGCTTTGGCTACGGCACGCGCCGCCCGGACAATCAGTCGATCCCGTTTGAACCAACAGAACTGTTTCTATTTAGCAAGGAAACGCTCTAAGCTTTCAGAATATCGCTGCTGTTGACCACCGCAATGCCCTTGGCGCGCATGGCGGCAATCGCGGCCTTGATGCCTTCCGGGTCGATTCCGCGGCTGGCATCTTCGATGAAGCGCACTTTCACATCCGGCAGCATGTCGCGCGCATCGAGTGCGGAGAAACTGACGCAGTAATCCGTTGCAAGCCCGCAAATATCCAGAACAGTTACGCCCTGGCGATTGAGGTAATCGGCAAGGCCCGTTGTTGCCGACTGATCGTTATCGCGGAAGGCCGAGTAGCTATCGACGGCTGGGTTCTCGCCCTTTTGCTGGACGTGATCGAAGGCTTGAGTATTGAGATCTGGATGGAAGTCCGCATCCGGCGTTTCCTGAACGCAGTGATCCGGCCACATGACCTGCGGCTTGCCCGACAGTTCGCCCATCTCGAAAGGCTGCTTACCGGGGTGTTGAGATGCGAAGCTGCCATGATTGGCGGGGTGCCAATCCTGCGAGGCGACGATCAGGTCGTAACCACCATTTTCGATCAGCGCATTGGCAATCGGCACGATCTTGTCGCCATCGGCCACAGGAAGATTTCCGCCGGGGCAAAAGCCGTTCTGGATGTCGATCAGCAGCAGCGCCTTCATTTGTCGTTCCTTCAAGTCAATCGCTTGTGGCCGAGCTTAGAAGGTTTTCGTCAAAATGAAAACGACGGGATGACCGAGGCCGCCGCCATCGCCGCATTTTAGGCAAAGTCGAAAGATACAGGCTTTGCCCAGAAGAGGGGACGCCGACTCAGCCATATGGGTGCTGCACGGACAGCCTTGCTCTTCGGTTTCGACGCCCGAAAAACAATGGGGCGCGAACATCGGATCTTACCTGCATGAACATGGCTTGCGCTTTTAGGGACAGCGTTTTCAGGGGACTCGTAAAGACTTTGGTTACCATAATTCGGCATGCTTCGAACCTGTTCGCTTCGAGGATGGTGCGATTCGCATCTGACGATCGAGGCCAACGCCAAGTCGCCGGCGATAAGCCGGTTTTGCGTAAACGGTTCGAGTAACGAGTATCATGGCGTCATCAGTCGTGACCTATCAGGGCGTGCCCATGCGCGGTGCAGCCCATGCAAAAAAACGTGCTGGCCTGTCGTCAGGCGGCCTCTCCGCTCTTCTGGGCGGCGGGATCCTTGCCAGCGTCTGTGCTGTGGCGGCTTTTGCTTCGCTGCATGGTATGGCGCAGGCGTCGCATGGCACTCAACGTTTTGACAAGATGCTGCTGGCTCAGCTGGATCGGCCCGTGGGCGAGGCGCCCGATGACGTGCAGCCCACCATTCACGTCCATAAGTTCTCGCGCCTTTCGGCCAATCCCGAAGGCCACCAGAAGATGACGCGCCTGGCAGCAGAGCACCATCTCAATGCCAAGCTCTTTGCAGCGCGCTTCGGCACGGCAGCGGCCATCGACGCTCAAGGCCAGGCGACCGTCAAGGAGCTGGCAGCGCTTCGCCCATCGGCGATCGTCGATTCAGCGCTTGGACGCGGGCCTGAGACCGCGATGCTGGAAACGCAGGAAGCAAAAGAGCATCCTGCGTTTGAAGCAGCACTCGGACGCCCGCAGGCGAAGGCCGATGAAGAGATCGATCTTCTGCCGGAGACCGTCCCGCTCCCGAATTTCCGCCCGGAGATCGCAAAAGCTTTCGAGGTCGAGCCGGCACCGCGTCCTGCCAGCCCATCTGTCGTCGAGAAGGAGATCGCTGCGCAAGCGACCGTTCCGACGCCCGCTAGACCACCGGTGCAGCAGCCCGCGACATCGACGATGGTTGCCTTCGCGCGGCCCGACAATCCGATGCGCGAAACGAAAATGGACGCCGTCGTTCCGTGGCCGGATCGCGGCAATGGCACCGCCATCTATGATATTTCTGCAGGTGTCGTGCATCTTCCAAGCGGCGAGAAGCTTGAGGCCCATTCGGGTATCGGCAAGATGCGTGACAATCCCGATTTCGTCCACGTCAAGATGCGCGGCGCGACGCCGCCGTCAAGCTACCGCCTGACCATGCGCGAATCGCTCTTCCACGGCGTGGAAGCCATTCGCCTGACGCCAGAAAGCGGCGTCAATCCGCATGGCCGTAACGGGCTTCTGGCGCATACCTATATGCTGGCAAAGCGCGGTGAATCGAATGGCTGCGTCGTCTTCAAGGAATATCCAAAGTTCCTGGCGGCCTTCAAGCGCGGTGAGGTGAAGCGTCTCATCGTTGTGCCGAAGCTGAACGGTCGTCCTTCCGCTGTCGCAGCCAGCAGCAGTGGAAAGAGCGGCGGTAAGACATTGTTCGGCAGCCTGTTCGGCAAGAGCTGAGGTCGCGGACCAGATTTAACGGCGGCGTTGGGTCAGTACCATGCCGCCGAGAATGAAGATAACGCCGAGCGCAGTCGCCCAGATTTTCGGCGGCTGGTCGCTGAAGAAATCCAAGACGACGCCTGAGACCATCTGGCCGCTGATGACGAGGAGTGCCGTGTTGACGGCACCGATGCGCGCGATCAGCCAGCTGCCGGAGGCGATGAAGACAACGCCGATCGGCCCGCCGATAAAGGCGTACCATGGCGCATCACTCGCACCTGGCGGGAAAAGACCGCCAATGGCAAGTCCCACCAGCGTCAGCACGACCAATCCGACAAAGTGATTCCAGAAGGATGCGGTTAGCGGTGACGTGGACAGGCTGAGGCGGCCATTGATCTGGCGGCTGAGCGAAACGAAGACGCCGCCGACAAAGGCCATTGCGATCCAGACGATCATGTCGCTCTCCCGACCAGAATGATAAGAGCGCTGCCGCCGAGGATGAGGGCGATTGCGAGAATGTCCTGTCCCTGTGGGCGACGCTTGGGAAAGCCGAACAGTCCCCAGAAATCCGCCGCGAGGCTGAAGATGACCTGCCCAGCCAGTCCAAGGGCGATCGTGCCCGAGAGGGCCAGAGGCGAATTCACCGCTGTGGAGGTCAGCATGACCAGGACAGCGCCGATCATACCGCCCATATAGGCCCAGAGGGGTGCCTTGGGTTTTGCCGGCTGTCCCGGCTCCGGTTTGCGGTAGAGCAGCCCCATGACGATGATTGCCGCGACCGTTCCTGTGGCGTGAGCCGTCCAGGAGGAAAACAGCGCATTGCCATAATGAGCGAGCATTCCGTTGAAATGCACCATCAAGGTCAAAAGACCGCCGCTGGCGAAAGCGGCCGCCAGGTGAAGCGGATTGGAACGTGTCGGCGTCATGGGAAACTTTGTCTGTTTGAGAATGGCCCTGAAGAACTCATCTGGCTTTAGAACTTTACTGCATAAAAACAAAACGAAATGCGTTGATGGGTCCGGCCATTTGCAGTGATGGGTGAGGAATCACCGCAGCGCCACGCGTCCATTTCTACACACAAGGGACGCTTCATCTCTTTTGAGACGACGTAATCGTGCTTCCGATGTTTTAGGGAACAAAATCAGCGCAAAGCTGTTGTTTGCGCATGAAGAAAACGACACGTAAACCACTAAGCCGGATGACGATCTTCGTCATCTCGATCTTTATCATCGCCGCTATCGTTGCTGCAGTTTACCTGATCGGGTTTACGCCGGGCGAGACGACCGCGTGAACCGGTGCCGGGTCGTAGGAGGCCGGGTGGGTCGACACTGATGTGCCCGAAGAATCACTCTTCCTCTTTGCAGATGGCAGTGCGCGCGGCGTGCGCATATTTCCCGCATAGCCCAAAACAAGCCTCGCCCCTCTGAACACGAAGCGGGTCACCTCCAGATATGCGCGGAAGGGCAGGACGGTGAAGTACCGCCAGCGGGGCAGCTTGTAAGCGCGAGCGACGCTTTGAATAGAGCTGGTGTTGTCTGCATCCTGCGAGGCGCAGAGAGGATAGATGAAGGCCGACTTGAGGCCTGCCAGATATTCCAGATCATAGGCGATATCATAGGCCAGCCGCATCGGGACCAGCTTTTCTGCGATCCACTTGGCCGCTTTGCGATTGACGATATAGGCACCCGAGCCTTTTTCGCGAGTCAGAGCTATGCTCAAGGAGCGATCAGCCGTCAGCTTGCGGAAGGCATGTTTTTTCCCGTGGCTGACTGTCGACAGCCGCAGAATATCCCAATCGTTTCGATGATCGATTGCCGCCTCGACCGATTCCATGAAACCCTGCTTGAAGACCACATCGTCCTCGAGGATCAGCGCAAACTCGGCCGCGCTTCGCAGCAGCCGGCGTGCGCATTCCACGTGGCTCAGATAGCAGCCGATTTCCGGAGGACAGGTCCGCCGACCGTGCATGAGCTTGTAGGAAAGCTCGCTGAATTCCGGGATCGGAAATGTCAGGGCTCTGCCATCGACCGCTTCGACACGCTCTGCCGTGAGCCCGATGCCTGAGAGCTTGTCGATCATGGCCTGCTTGCGTTGCTGTGCATTGGCCATGTTGATGAGGTAAACTGCAAGTATTGAATTAGAATTCTCGAATATATGCAATTTAACCTCAGGAGGACGACTCTGCGAAACCATGTGGTTATTGCTGAGAATCGCCCCGAGGGGAATAGTCGAAGCTGGCAGTTACTCAAAAATACGAGGTGAAAACTTAGGGGGCAGCGCGCCTTTTTTGGGCGCATGAGGCACGCTTATCTTCTTTAAGCTGGCGCGGCTTCTTTATGTTTGGGAATCAGGCCTTTTCCACGAAGCCGTCGAGCACGCGTTTCTGGCCCGCTCGGTCGAAATCGATCGTCAGCTTGTTGCCTTCGACGGTCGCGACATTGCCGTTTCCGAACTTGATATGGAAGACGCGATCTCCGACCGCAAATTTCGAGGGCGCATCGGCCACCGACTTCGCAACCAGCTCTCCATCGATGGTCCGGGCACGCGGACCGCTCTCACCATAGCCGATCCGCTCTACCGCGTGTCCAGACCGGCTGCCCCAGTTGTCGCGCGTCGCATCCGACCTGTTGGCTTGAGCGCGCTTCCAGCCGGGCGTGGCGTAATTATTGGCAAAGGGTTCGGCCTTGTCGAAGCGGGACTGGCCGTAGCCGCCGCGACCGCCATAGCCACCATAGCTGCTTTCTGATGCCGTGACTTCGACATGGGATGCCGGCAGCTCATCCAGAAAGCGTGAGGGCAGGGTGGATTGCCAGAGACCGTGTATACGGCGGTTGGAGACGAACCAGATGTGGCAGCGGCGCTTGGCGCGGGTAATGCCGACATAGGCAAGGCGTCGTTCTTCCTCCAGACCGGAGCGTCCGCCCTCATCCAGAGAGCGCTGATGTGGGAACAGACCTTCTTCCCATCCGGGCAGGAAGACGGTTTCGAATTCCAGGCCCTTGGCGGAGTGCAATGTCATGATCGAGACGGCATCGAGCTCTTCATTCTGCTCGGCATCCATGACGAGCGCCACATGCTCCAGGAAGCCGCGCATGCTCTCGAAGGAGTCCATCGAGCGAATGAGTTCCTTCAGGTTTTCAAGGCGTCCCGGCGCTTCTGCGGTCTTGTCGGCCTGCCACATGGCGGTGTAGCCGCTTTCATCCAGGATCTGTTCCGCGAGCACCGTATGTTCGGTGTTTTCCAGCAGCCCTTGCCAACGGCGAAAATCCTGCACCACATCGAAGAGCGCCTTGCGCGCCCTGGGCTTCAACTCGTCGGTCTCGATAATATCTGCGGCGGCCGCCAGCATGGGGATATCGCGGGCGCGGGCATAGTCATGCAGCGTGCGAATGGTCGTGTCGCCAAGCCCGCGCTTCGGCGTGTTGACGATACGCTCGAAGGCCAGATCGTCCGCCGGTTGGCAGACGAGGCGGAAATAGGCCATGGCATCGCGGATTTCCATGCGCTCATAGAAGCGCGGGCCGCCGATGACGCGGTAGTTGAGACCAAGCGTGACGAAGCGATCTTCGAATTCTCGCATCTGGAACGAGGCGCGAACGAGGATCGCCATGTCGTTGAGATTGTGCTTCGTGTTGCGTTGAAGCGCCTCGATCTCTTCGCCGACGGCACGGGCTTCCTCTTCGGAATCCCACGCAGCATGCACCACGACCTTTTCGTCGTTCGGGTCGACGCGATCGGTGAAGAGCGTCTTGCCCAAGCGACCTTCATTATGGGCGATCAGGTGACCGGCGGCGCCGAGAATATGTTCGGTGGAGCGATAGTTGCGCTCGAGCTTGATGACCTTGGAGCCGGGAAAATCCTTGTCGAAGCGCAGGATATTGTCCACTTCGGCACCGCGCCAGCCATAGATGGACTGATCGTCGTCGCCAACGCAGCAGACGTTTTGCGGCTCGCCCTTTGCGCGCTGTGCCAGAAGCCGCAGCCACATATATTGGCAGGTGTTGGTATCCTGATACTCGTCCACCAGAATGTAGCGGAAGCGCTGGTGATAATCCTTGAGGATATCGCCATGGCGGCGGAATATGGTGATCGGGTGCAGGAGAAGATCGCCGAAGTCGCAGGCGTTCAGCGTCTTTAGTCTTGCCTGATAGGCTGCATAAAGCTCGCGTCCCTTGCCATTGGCAAAGGCGCGGCTGTCGCCTTCTGGAATATCGGGCGGTGTCAGCCCCTTGTTCTTCCAGTTGTCGATCATCCCGGCGAACTGCTTGGCCGGCCAGCGCTTGTCGTCCAGACCTTCGGCCTGGATCAACTGCTTGATGAGCCGCACCACGTCATCGGTATCGAGAATCGTGAAGTCCGATTTCAGCCCGACGAGTTCGGCGTGCCGACGCAGAAGCTTGACGCCGATGGAGTGGAAGGTGCCAAGCCATGGCATGCCTTCGACCGCACCGCCGACAAGAACGCCGATACGTTCCTTCATTTCGCGCGCGGCCTTGTTGGTGAAGGTCACGGCGAGGATCTGGCTTGGATAGGCCTTGTTGGTTGCGAGAATGTGGGCGATGCGTGTCGTCAGCACGCGGGTCTTGCCGGTGCCGGCACCGGCGAGAACCAGCACTGGACCATCCACCGTTTCGACCGCCTCCCGCTGCTCCGGATTGAGACCGGAGAGATAATCGGGCGTGCCACGCGCCTGATCGCGCGCCGCCATGGCGCGCGCGGCAATGCCCAGGCCACCGGGGGCGGGAGCTGCGTTTGGGGCCGGACGGCGCGGCTCGTTTGGTTCTTCGTCGAAGAACGGCATATCGTCGAAACTATTGCTCATGCGGCTCAATGTAGTGATTCGGGATATAAACGCTAGAACGTCGTTCTGCTTTTATTCCCGTATTCACGGTGATCGCGACCAATAGAAGGCAAAATGCCAGTTTTATGCATGCCCGCGGCCTCTCTGCCATGTGCGTGCGATGCTGAGCCGAGGACGGTTTCAAAGCGGAATTACAACTGGCGATAAAGTATATCGGTGATTTTTCGATGTCTTGCCGCAAAATTTTCGCAAATTACAATTCGGTAAGAAACGAAATGTTGCGTTGCGTTGTTAAGCAGCAGCAAAGATACTGCCCCAAATCATTCGCCTGCCTGTCCGCGCTGCGGCACGGCTGCGGTTGTGGATGGATCACACGGAGAATTGCATGCGGGTTTGGAAGCAGGTTGGTGTCAGTCTGGCGGTCGTCGGGGCTGGTTTCTTTTTGTGGGCGTTCAATTCGTCCACAGGGCAGAACCTGCTGGCGAAGGCTGGCATCGTCGCGATGGGAGAGCCTGCCGCAAACAATGCCGCCAGTGCTTCGTCCAGACCCGCAGGCCAAGGTGGCGGGGGCGGGCGCAGCAATGCCACGCTGGTGATTACCGCGCCTGCCAAGACCGGCACAGTTAACGATCGCCTCAATGCCATCGGCAACGGTGAGGCGATCCAGACCGTCGTCGTGACACCTCAGGCGTCCGGATTGATTTCCGAGATCCTCGTGTCGTCCGGTCAGAAGGTGAAGAAGGGCGATGTGCTGGCGAGGCTTGATGATGACGAGCAACTGATCGAGCGCGACAAGGCGCAGGTGTCGCTCAAAAGTGCGGTTGAAAAGTCGTCTTCTTACAAAAATCTTCAGTCGGTGGCCCGTCTCGATGTTCTCGACGCGCAGATTGCCGAGGAGTCTGCCAAGCTTGCGGTCAGCACCGCCGAGCTCAATCTGAAACGGCGCAATATCGTCGCGCCGATCGACGGCATTGCCGGCATCGTCGCCATCAATGTCGGCGATAATGCCACGACACAGACCAGCATCGTCAGCATTGACGATCGCTCGAAGATTCTCGTCAACTTCTGGGCACCGGAACGATTTGCCACGGCGATCAAGGTCGGCATGCCGGTGGAAGCGACCTCGATTGCCCGCCCGGGTGAAACCTTCACGGGCCAGGTGGAGGCGGTCGACAATCGCGTGGACGAAGCAAGCCGCACCGTTCGTGTGCGCGCCGTTTTCGATAACGCCAAGGATGAGCTGCGCGCCGGCATGTCGTTTAGCGTCACCATGAAGTTCGAAGGCGAAACCTATCCATCGGTCGATCCGCTGGCCGTGCAGTGGGATGCCGACGGTTCCTATGTGTGGCGCGTGAAGGACAACAAGTCGAACAAGGTCCGCGTTCAGGTGGTGCAGCGCAACCCTGACGCTGTTCTGGTGAAGGCCGAGCTTTCGCCCAATGACCTCCTGGTGACGGAAGGTCTGCAGCGCGTGCGTGAGGGCGGCGCTGTGCGCATCGGCAACGAACCGAAAGCACCGGAGGTCGCCAGCCAATGAGCGGTTCATCAACTGGACAGACGCCGCCCGCAGGGCAAGACTCGAAGCTTGCCTTTACCGCGCTCTTCGTAAGACGGCCGATCCTTGCTGCGGTGATCAACACGTTGCTGGTGGTCGCCGGATTGGCGGCCCTTGTCGGCGTAGAGGTCCGTGAATTGCCGGATGTGGACCGTCCGGTCATCTCCGTGCGCACGACCTATGACGGCGCATCGCCGCAGACGATCGACCAGGAGGTGACGCAGACGATCGAAGGTGCTGTCGCCCGTGTCAGTGGGGTCAAGTCCATCTCGTCGGCGTCACAGTTTGGTACCAGCCGTGTGACGCTGGAATTTGGCGACAATATCGATCTCGCAGTTGCCGCCAATGATGTGCGCGACGCGATCGGACGTGTCACCAATCAAATGCCGGAAGATGCCGATGAACCGCAGATCATCAAGGCCGATTCCGACAGCCAGCCGATCATGCGTCTTGCTGTCACGTCCTCCACGCTCAGCATGGAAGACCTGACAAAGCTTGTCGAGGATGAGGTTGTCGACCGTCTGGCTGCCGTCGATGGCGTTGCCGATGTGGAGCTTTACGGCGACCAGGAGAAGGTGTTCCGGATCGATCTCGATCAGGCAGCGCTCGCAAGCCGTGGTCTTACCGTAACCGATGTATCCAACGCGCTGGCAACCGCAGCACTGGACGTTCCGGCGGGCTCGCTGAAAAGCTCCACGCAGGACATCGTGGTGCGCGCTACCGCCAATCTCACAACACCTGCCGAATTCGAAAATCTGCTGATTAAGGACAAGGTGCGTCTTCGCGATGTGGCGAGCGTGCAGCTTGGCGCAGATGATGAAAGTACCTCTCTGCGTTCCAACGGCGTGCAGGGCGTCGGCCTTGGTGTGATCCGTCAGGCACAGTCCAACACGCTGAATATCTCGACCGGCGTCAAGGCGGCTGTCGATGCGATGACGCCGAACCTGCCGGAGGGCACACGGATCGTCGTTACCAGCGACGATGCGGTCTTCATCGAAGGCGCGCTTCACGAGGTGGAACTGGCGCTTGGTCTTTCCGCACTGATCGTCGTCGTGGTTCTCTATCTCTTCTTGCGCGACTGGCGCGCCACGCTTATTCCAGCCATCACCATGCCGGTCGCGCTGATCGGCACGCTGGTGGCCATCTACATGGTTGGCTTTTCCATCAACATCCTGACGCTGCTTGCCATCGTGTTGGCGACGGGTCTTGTGGTGGATGATGCGATCGTGGTTCTGGAAAACATCGTGCGCCGCAGAGCCGAAGGCATGGGGCCGCGTGCCGCCGCCGTGCTTGGGACGCAAGAGGTGTTCTTCGCGGTTCTCGCGACGACCGCGACGCTTGCCGCTGTCTTCATTCCGCTGTCCTTCCTGCCCGGCCAGTTGGGCGGCCTGTTCCGTGAGTTCGGCTTCGTGCTGGCCTTTGCCGTTGGCTTGTCCTCGATTGTGGCGCTGACCCTCTGCCCGATGCTCGCATCACGCATGTTGAAGAAGACTGTCGAGCATAAGACCGGTCCGCTTGCATGGTTCGGCAACCTCTTCGCCAGCACCTACAAGAACACGCTGTCGAGCTGTCTCAACAATCCGCTGATCGTCATCGTCGTGTCGATTGCCTTTGCAGGGGTCTCCTGGGTGGCCTTTGGCATCGTGCAGAACGAATTGACGCCGCGCGAGGACCGCTCGTCGATCTTCCTGCGGGTGACTGCGCCGCAGGGCGTCAGCCTGGAATATACGCGCGATCAGTTGCAGCGCATCGAAGAGAACCTGATGCCGCTGCGCGAAAGCGGGGAAATCCGTAACGTCTATTCGATCACCGGGATGAATGGCTCGTCCAATACGGGCTTCATGGTGCTGACGCTGGCACCATGGGCGGATCGTGACCGCACGCAGAACCAGATCGCTCAGGATATCAATGCCGCCGCGCAAAAGGTGCCGGCGCTTCGCGGCACGGCGCAGCAGCCGAACAGCCTGCGCATTCGCGGCGCGGGCAATGGTCTCAGCATGGCGATGGTCGGCTCCAACTATCAGGCGCTGACCGAGTCCACGCAAAAGCTGCTGTTGTCGATGGAAGAAACCGGCATGTTCGACACGCCGCGCTTCGATAATGAGCCGAACCAGGCCCAGCTTTCCGTTTCCATCGATCGTGAACGGGCATCCGATCTCGGCATAGACATTACCGGACTGTCGCGCGCCATGCAGTCGCTTCTCGAAGGCCGCTCCATCGTCGACGTCTTTGTGAATGGCGACGCGATCCCTGTTCGTCTTCTTGCCTCCACCCGGCCGATCAACGATCCGACGGATCTTGAGAACATTTTCTTGAAGACAGACGACGGCAAGATCGTGCCGATGTCAGTGATTGCTTCACTGAAGGAAAATGCGGTTGCGCCGCAGTTGAACCGCGAGCAGCAGCTGCCATCGGTTGGCTTCTCCGCCAACCTGCGCGAGGGTGTTTCGCTGGGTGATGCGGTTGCCAAGGTCAATGAACTCGCGGGCCAGATCATGCCATCCGGTGCCCGGCTGATCCCGCTCGGTGAAGCCGCCACGCTTCAGGAAAATTCCAGCGGCATGTTGCTGACCTTCGGCTTTGCCATTGCGATCATCTTCCTGGTGCTGGCAGCGCAGTTCGAAAGTGTCCTGAGTTCGTTGATCATCATGACGACGGTGCCGCTCGGTCTTGCCTGCGCGGTAATCGCGCTGCTCGTTACCGGATCAAGCCTCAATGTCTACAGTCAGATCGGCCTCGTGCTTCTGGTCGGTGTGATGGCGAAGAACGGCATTCTGATCGTGGAATTCGCCAACCATCTGCGTGATCAGGGCGCGAGCGTGCGCGAAGCCATCGAGAAGGCTTGCAGCATCCGCCTGCGCCCGGTGATGATGACGATGATCGCCACCATTCTCGGCGGTGTGCCGCTGGTGCTGGCACAGGGTGCGGGTGCTGAAGCCCGTATCGCGCTGGGTTGGGTCATCGTCGGTGGTCTCGGCTTTGCGACGCTGGTGACGCTCTACATCACCCCGGTTTCGTACCTGCTCCTGGCGCGCTTCGCCAAGCCGCAGGCGGATGAAGAAATTCGTCTGCATCGCGAACTGGAGACCGCCATTCGCCGCCGCGCCCTGGAGGAGGAAAAGCCACTTCTCGCCGCGGAATGATTTGGCGTCAAACACCGGACAGTCGCAAAGCCCGCGCTGGACAAAGTGAGAGCCTTGTCACATACCACGCCGTGGCCCGCGCGCGACGCGGGCTAAAAACTTGCAGCGTGGTGGAGCATGTCATGGCTTTGAAGGATGTCGTATCGGGAACACGAAACGAGGCTGGCATTGCCGCTGTTCTGACGATGCTGAAGCGCGATCTCGGCGAAAAATTCCAGACGGGCCAGTCTTTCCGCGAACAGCACGCCCACACCACGACCTATCTGACGACCCAGCTTCCCGATGGTGTTGCCTTCGTTGAAACCGCCGATGACGTGAAGACGGTGGTGAACGCCTGCGCGGAGCACAAGGTGCCGGTCATTCCCTTCGGCATAGGTTCTTCGCTGGAGGGCCAGGTCAACGCGCCATCCGGTGGCATTTCCATCGATTTCAGCCGGATGAACCGCATCATCGAGGTCAATGCCGAGGATTTGGACGTGACGGTGGAGCCCGGTGTCAACCGCGAGCAGCTGAACACCTATCTGCGCGATACCGGGCTTTTCTTTCCGATCGATCCGGGCGCCAATGCGTCGATTGGCGGAATGGCATCGACGCGCGCATCCGGCACGAACGCGGTGCGCTATGGGACGATGAAGGATAATGTTCTGGCCGTTACCGCTGTCACTGCCAATGGTGAGGAAATCCGTACCGGCAGGCGGGCTCGCAAATCCTCTGCCGGCTACGATCTGACGCGGCTTTTCGTCGGTGCGGAGGGCACACTCGGTGTGCTCACATCCGTTACGCTTCGTCTTCAGGGCATTCCGGAGAAGATCGCCGGCGGTGTCTGCACTTTCGAAACGATCAAGGTTGCCTGCGATGCGGTGATCATGACGATCCAGATCGGTATTCCGGTGGCTCGTATCGAGCTGCTGGACGAGGTCCAGATCCGTGCCTGCAACGCCTATTCCGGTCTTGGATACGAGGAGAAGCCGACGCTCTTCGTCGAATTTCACGGGACGGAAGAAACGACTGCGTTGCAATCGCAGCAATTTGCCGAAATTGTTGCCGAGTTCGGCAGCACGGATTTCAAATGGACCGGTGACGCGCAGGAGCGCAACAAGCTGTGGAAAGCCCGCCATGATGCCTATTGGGCATCGCGTGCGCTCGCGCCGCATCTCGACGGCCTTTCGACCGATGTCTGCGTTCCGATCTCCCGCCTTGCCGATTGCGTCGTGGAAACGCAGCGCGACATCATGGAAAACAATATGCTGGCGCCGATCGTCGGGCATGCGGGCGATGGCAACTTCCATGTTCTCGTGCTTTTCGACGGCAAGGATCCAGACAGTGTGGCGAAAACCGAAGCCTTTGTGGCGCGGCTCAATCGTCGTGCGCTGTCCATGGATGGTACCTGCACCGGAGAACACGGCGTGGGGCAGGGTAAGATGAGTTTTCTGGAAGAAGAGGCCGGTCCCGCACTCGATACGATGCGCGCCATCAAGCGGTCTCTTGATCCGGATAATATTTTCAATCCGGGCAAGCTCTTTCGTCTTTGATCTGGTTAGAGAGCAAAGGGCTTTCGACCAAATGATGCTTGCCCTAGGGCGAAAAACCGCTAGTTTTCAGCGGTGATTATGGGAGACGACGGGTCGTGCTCGGACGCATATTGGTTTTTCTGGGCGGACTGCTGGTTGTGGCGCTCTTTGCGGCGCTTCTGATTCCCTATTTCATCGACTGGACCGACTTCCGTCGCGACTTCGAGGATCAGGCAAGCCGCATTCTGGGCAAGAAGGTCGTTGTCCACGGACCGGTCGAAGCCCGGCTTCTACCGTTTCCATCGGTGACATTGCATGACGTCAGAGCAGGCACCGACGCCGATGGCTCGCCCCTCATTCAGGTGGCACGTTTTTCCATGGATGCCGAACTCGCGCCGTTTCTCTCAGGAGAAGCGCGCATTTTCGATATGCGTATCGAAGAGCCAAAAGCGAAAATCCGGCTGCTGAAGGATGGCACGCTGGACTGGATGCGTGGTGGTCGCGTCGAGATTCCGGCCCGCACCGTGGTGCTTGAAAGCGTCAACATCGAAGACGGGCAGATAGAGTTCATCGACGAGCAATCCGGTCGCAACCGCACCATCACCGGGCTGAATGCGGCGATGTCGGCGAAATCACTGGCTGGCCCGTGGCGGGCAGAAGGCCGGGCCGCGATTGATGGCCACGCCGGATCGTTTTCGCTTTCAAGCGGCGAGCCGGATCCAACCGTCGGCCGCATGGGACTTCGCCTGCGGCTGCAGCCGGATGAGTATCCCGTCGAGATCGATCTCGATGGCGGCATCGGCGCGACGGCTGGCCGCCCTGTCTATAGCGGCTCCTTCGCCTTCAATTTCCGCCGTGACGACAATCAACAGCAAAAAGCGCAGCAGAAGCAGGATCAGTCGATCTTCTCCGCCCCACGCACACGCGGCAGCTTCGAACTGACCAACGGGCGCCTTCGCATTCCAAGCTACCGCATGGAGCTGGGCGCCATCGATAATCCCTATATCGTCACCGGCGAAGCCACGCTCGATACGGGTGCGGCGCCCGAATTCCTGCTGACCGCCGACGGGCAGCAGATCGATTTCAACCGCTTGACACCGGTTCCGGTCCCGTCCAGCGGCAAGACATCCCGCGTACCGACAGTGTCGGTGCGGCAGCGTATCGAGGCTTTTGCCGATCTGATTGCGCGCATTCCGGTGCCGCAGGTGCCGGGTAAGGCCAGCATCAGTCTGCCCGCACTCATCTCCGACGACACAACCATTCGCGATATTCGGCTCGATGTGCGACCGGACGGGGCAGGGTGGCAGGTGGTGAATGCCGTTGCCGTGCTGCCAGGCCGCACACAGTTCGAGGCCAAGGGCTCGCTGACGCTGACGGACGGCCCCGCCTTTAATGGCGATCTTCTGGTGGCTTCCAACCAGCCGTCCGGCCTTGCCAATTGGCTGACGGGCAGCGTCGATCCGGCCATTCGCCAGCTCAACGCTGCCGGCTTCTCATCCAAGGTCTCGCTGACGACCAAGGCTCAGCGCTTCAACGATCTCGAACTTGCCATCGGCCGGGCATCTCTGCGCGGCAGCCTGCTGCGTCAGACGACGGATAAGGGGGCAAGCATCGATGTCGATCTTGCCGGCGATGAGATCGATCTCGACGCGCTGAAGGCGCTTGGGAGCCTTGTGCTTGGCGATCCGAATGGCGCCTCCGTCTTCGATGAGCGGATCAATGCGAAGTTCAAGGCCGACCGCTTCAACATGGCGGGTGTAACTGCGAACAAGGTCGAGACCGCCTTTACGGTGTCGGACGGCGTTCTCTCGCTCGATACGATGACGGCCGGTGACATTGCCGGTGCCGAGGTGCATGCCAAGGGACAGCTACAAGGAACGCTGCTGAAATATGGCGGCAAGGGCACCGTCAATCTGCGCGCCGCAGACATGCAGCCGGTGCTTGAACTGATCCGCCAGAAACTGCCGCATCATCCGCTGCTGGATCGTCTGGTGAGAAGCGCGCCCTGGTACGCCAATTCGGATGTCACCGTCGATCTTTCCGTCGATAGCAACAGTGGCGGTGCCAATGCTGCCGTCTCCGGCACGATCAATGGCAGCCGTCTCTCGGCGGTTGCCAAGCTGCCGGACTTCTTCTCGATCACGGACGATACCGCGCTGACGCTGGAAGCGGTTCTCAAGAACCAGTCGACTGCGATCCTCTTCGGCCAGGCGGGGCTTGATCCGCTGCCCTTCGATGCCGATGGCGAAGGTCTGCTTTCGGTCAAGCTCAATGGCAGCCTTGGCTCCGCGATGCAGACGGATTTCCGTTTCTCGACGGAACGCACCCACTTTACCGCCGGCGGCAGCTTTTCGCTCGCGCCTGAGACCTTCGGTGAAGGCAGCGCCGATCTCGCGCTCGAAAGCGCGGATATCGAGCCTTATCTTATCATGAACGCCGTTGGCTTGCCGCAGCTTGGTGGCGGGATGTCGACCAAGGCGAATGCCAAGCTTTCCGTCGATAAGGAAAAGGCCACTTTTGCCAATCTGACTGGCCAGGCCGGCGGCAACGCCTTTTCCGGCAATGTCGCACTATCGCGCGCCGCGCCTTACAAGGTGACGGGCGATGTCTCGCTTGCGAGCGTCGATATGGCGTGGCTGGGCGACGCGATGTATGGACCGGTCATCGATCCGGAAAGTGGCGGGCTGAACGCCAAGCCGGTCGCGCTTCCGTCCTTCCCGAAGATCGAGGCGGCACTGTCCGTCAAGGCGGCGAAATTCGAGGTTGGCCCCTTCGGCACCGTTACCGGATCGTCCTTCTCGATGACCCATGGAAACGGCACGCTGTCGCTCGATAATATCGCGGGCGACTGGATGGGCGGCAAACTGTCCGGAAGAATGGCGATGGCGACGGGCGAGGGGGCTGGAATCTTCCGTACCAAGCTCGCCATCTCCGGGGCCAATCCGGAAGGCATCATCTGGAAGAGCGGTAACAGTCCGGTGGCGACGGGTCGCTATGCGGCTGATCTGACGGCCGAAGCAACCGGCAAGAGTGTCCGCGAATTGCTGACATCCGCCAGCGGCTCAGGTGAAATCCGCACCAATGATCTGGTTCTGCGTGGCATCAACCCGAATGCCTTCCAGCCCTGGCTTCAGGCGGCTGCTGGCCTGCAGGGCAATATCGACGCGGCAAAAGTTCGGCCATTGGTGGATCAGCAACTCTGGCAAGGCGACGTGACGCTGGGTCAGATCTCCATGCCGTTCACCATCAGCGATGGTAGCCTGAAGATGCAGAATGTCACGGCATCCACAGACCAGTTGTTACTCAAAGGCGATCTGTCGCTGAACATTGCCGATGAAACACTGACCGGAGGTCTCGAGCTCGACTACAAGCCGGGCATCGAGGAGCTTGCCGGCGCCACGCCTTCCATCCGGCTGAACTATGTCGGTCCTCTGGCAAAGCCAGCTTTGACGACAGATGTTTCCGGTCTCACCGGCTATCTCTCTCTTCGCGCCTTCGAAAAGGAGCGCCGCCGTGTGGAAGCGCTACAGGCGAGCGTTCTGGAAAAACAGCGGCTACGACGCGAGGTTGCGCTTTATCGCTTCCAGGCGGCGGAGCGGCAGGCGGCAAAGGAACGGGCAGAGGCGGAAGAAAGAGCAAGAAAGGCGGAGGAGGAGCGGCTGCGGGTTTTGGCGCAGGAGCGTCTGCAGGCAGAGAAGGAGCAGCAGGAGCGGTTGCAGCGCCAGCAGAAGACACCTGAGGCAACACCGACGCTGAGAATTCCGCCGACGCAGGATGTGATCAGGCAGTTTTCCGATCCGTCGAACGCATCCCCACCTCAATAAGGAGGTGACGCCTGCTGACACGCGTCAGTGTTGGGCGAAGTGGGGTGGCTCGTCTACTTCTGGCTCTTGAGCCAGATCAGAACATAGACCCTAAGCGCAGATGACAGGTTGCTGCTTTCCGATCTGTTGTCGTCTATCTCCGCCAACAGGGACGCGAAGCTCATCTTTCGCTTTTCCGCTATGGCGCGGAGTTCGTCCCAAAACGCATCCTCCAATGAGATGCTTGTGCGGTGACCATGAAGAGTCGTGGAGTGCTTGCGTATCAAGGTCGCTGCTTTCCAAGCCGATTCAAGAGGGTGCCAATCTGATTCATTTTCTGCCTGCAAGTCCATGAAATGTATAGGAGCTTGCGTTCGATAACGTTGTTATGTGTCCTCGGTTCCACCACTTCTCATGCAGGATGAGCGATATCGAAAGAGAGGCCGAAAAAAAGTCCGATGCCGTCGACACGATCCGGAATGTCGGGTGGGATGCGTGCTTTGGTGTGTGGTGAGAAGCTCGGCCCCATACGCGCCCTAGCAGAAGGCACCAGAGCTTCGCGATCAAGAGGGCAGGCAGCATACTGCCTTCAATGAACCAGGTGCTTAAAGCGCCTTGCGTTTCTGCATCGACGCGTCGTGCCTTCCGAAAATCGAGTCCGATTTTCGGGCCGATGCTGTAGACCCGAGTTTAAGAATTGAAGGCGGCAAAGCGTTTGGAGGAACGTTGCTGTGAGGTGGGCGATGATCTTGGCTGCAGGCCCTATTCGGACTCGCCATCCTGACGATCGAGCTTGCCCTGATCGAGCTGGCGCTCAGCCTTGTCATTCAAGGCTGTCGTCAGAGACTTTTCGGATTTCGTTCTGCCGAATGACAGGCGGTTTTGCTCCGCCTGTTTTTCCTTTTCGGAGCGCACCTTCTGCTTGCGAAACTGGCGCAGGTTGACGACATCACCCGTCATGAGGCCCTCTCATTGGTCAGCACCGCGTTGAGGACAGCGCCAGCGCCTTACTTGTTCTTGCGGAAAGCATCCAGGGATACGACCGAGCCGGCCTTCTTTTCTTCGTCCGTCTTCTTCTCTTCAGAAGGCTGAACCTTGGCCTCAGCGGGTGCAGGATAGGCAGTGATTTCCGCCTCCTGAACTTCTTCCTCTTCGGCCAAAGGCACGTCGAATTCGAGTTCGAAGTTGACCGACGGGTCGTAGAAGCCACGGATGGCGTTGAAGGGGATGACGAGCTTTTCAGGCGTGTCGGAGAAGGACAGACCGATCTCGAAAAGGGTCTCGGTCACCTTCAGGTCCCAGAACTGATGCTGAATGACGATCGTCATCTGCTCGGCATACTTCGCCTTGAGATGCTGCGAAATCCGCACACCCGGCGCGCCGGTCAGGAACGTGATGAAGAAGTGGTGATCGCCCGGCAGCCGGCCAGTGGCCGCAACCTCGCTCAGAACCTTGCGGATAACGCCGCGAAGGGCATCCTGTGCGAGAATGTCGTAACGGATATGATCCTGCCCCATACGGTCCTGTCTTTCCTTATTCGAACGTCTTTTACCTGAGTATACGCAATGTCTTAGTGCGCAGCAACGAAAAAGCCTTCATCGCCTGCAGCATGTTTTAGCCTTCAACCGCGGCAAATATATGCGCGATCTCAAGCGTACCAGAAGCGAGTCAGGCGCACCATATAGCGAATTTCAAGAGAGGGGAGAAGGTGGAGGTTTCTGTTGCCAGGTACCTCCGAACCCCGCCTTACGGGGCTAACCGTAAGGACTTAGAGCGGAATTCCCGCACCGCCATTAGGCAGCGAGAGCGTATTCCTTAGCGTTGTTGTCATTTGCAACTACACTTGTGACCCGATAACGGCGGTATCATGCCGAGCAAAAGTTCGATCTTTACGCCCTTGTCGATCCTATTTCGCCCCCATCAAAAGCCGGCCTTTTCTCAAGAAGCCGCCGGTTTTTGGTGGAGGCGCCGGGTACCGCCCCCGGGTCCAATAGGTTTATTCCATCGACCGTTTATCGCCATAGCCGGATTTGCATCCGGCAGAGGTCATATAGGCATTTCCGCGCGCTGAGGAAAGAGGCCTTGTGACATTTCGGTAAAGGACTGACACGCAGACGGTTGCATGAGATTCTTGACGCGGTTGCAGGCTTGGCACATCTTCTCCCTGAAGTGGCCGTGGATGCGATCCGGCTGCTCAACATGGAGGATGAGGACATGACGGACTATCTTGCAGATGTGAAGAAGTACGATGCCGATGCCGATGAAGGTGTGGTGAATAAGATCGTCAAATATTTGGGTATTGCACTTCGCAATCGCGACTCGGCGCTGGTGTCGTCGTCGGACCCTGAGGAGCTTGCGCGGGTCAAGAGCGGATGGTGCGCCAAGAAGCTCGGCGTCGATGGCGCAGAGGCGGATGCCGCGATCGACGCAACCGCCAAGGCGATGGCAGCAGACCGCAGCAAATCCCGTGTGACCTTCTACTACCTCGTGGCCAAGCATCTCGGAAAGCTGGAGACAGTCTAGCCGCCCAAAGCTTTTGGGGATTTCGCCCCTCTATCGATTGGTTCCGCTGCCGGGAAGGGGTATAACAACCCCATAGAGACTCGGTGGCGGAACGACATGAAGCAATATCTCGATCTTCTTCGGCATGTGATGGAAACGGGCAGCGATCGTGGCGATCGCACCGGTACGGGCACCCGCTCTGTCTTCGGCTACCAGATGCGTTTCGATCTTTCAGAAGGCTTCCCGGTGCTGACCACCAAGAAGCTTCATCTGCGCTCCATCATCCATGAGCTGCTGTGGTTCCTGAATGGCGACACGAACATTGCCTATCTCAAGGAACACGGCGTGAGCATCTGGGACGAATGGGCCGATGAGAAGGGCGATCTTGGGCCTGTCTACGGCGCGCAGTGGCGCTCGTGGCCCGCACCGGATGGTCGCCATATCGACCAGATCCAGCTTTTGATCGAAGGCCTGAAGACCAATCCCAATTCGCGCCGTCACATCGTTTCGGCCTGGAATCCGGCGCTGGTGGACGAGATGGCGCTTCCGCCATGCCACTGCCTGTTCCAGTTCTATGTTTCGGATGGCAAGCTCTCCTGCCAGCTCTACCAGCGCTCGGCCGACATCTTCCTTGGCGTGCCGTTCAACATTGCCTCCTACGCCCTGTTGACGCTGATGGTGGCGCAGGTCACGGGTTTGAAGCCTGGTGATTTCGTTCATACGCTGGGTGACGCCCATATCTATGCGAACCACTTCGAACAGGCAAAGCTGCAGATGACGCGGACGCCGAAGGCCTTGCCGACCATGCGGCTCAATCCGGACGTGCGGGATCTGTTTACCTTTAAGTTCGAAGACTTTACGCTGGAGAACTACGAAGCTGATTCAAGCATCAAGGCGCCGATTGCGGTATGAGTGAACCCCGCATCATTCTGATCGCTGCCGTGTCCCGCAACAATGTTATCGGGCGCGAGCTGGACATGCCCTGGAAGCTGTCTTCCGATCTCAAGCGCTTCAAGGCTGAGACCATGGGCAAGCCGATGATCATGGGGCGCAAGACGTTTCTCTCCGTCGGCGAGCGGCCGTTGCCCGGTCGTCCACATATCATCATCAGCCGCAACCCGGATTATCGCCCCGATGGCGTGGAGGTCGTTTCCTCGCTAGAGGAAGCGCTGTCTCGAGCAAAATCCAAAGCTCGAGAGCTTGGTGTGGAGGCGGTTTATGTGGCCGGTGGAGGCGAAATGTACCGCCAGGCTATGCCCTTCGCCGATCAACTTTCCGTCACCCATGTGGAGGTTGAACTGGATGGCGACACGTTTTTCCCGGAAATCGATCCGGCCGTTTTTGAGAAAACCGACGAAACTGCCCTGCCAGCTGGGGAAAAAGACGATTACGCCGTGCGTTTCGCAACCTATCAGCGCCACGGTGCGGCAAAGTGAACTATTTGGGTCTATCTGGTACTAAGTTACCGCCCCTGCGTTGAAACAGACGCTTCGCCTTCTTATAACGAGGACGATATTCCCGCCGGCATCGCAAAAGCGCGTTGGAGAGGGAGCGGGAAAGTTTTTATAACAAAGAGGTATGAATGCCCTGGAGCAATCAGAATGGCGGCGGTGGCCCTTGGGGCGGCGGCGGCGGTAATAGTGGCGGCGGCGGAGGAAACAACCAGGGTGGACCTTGGGGACAAGGGCCAAACCGGCCACGCGGCGGTGGCGGAGGCGGAGGCGGCGGTAACGGCAATGGCGGCCCGCCCGATCTGGAAGAAATCATCCGTCGCAGTCAGGATCGCTTCAAGCGCATGCTGCCGGGCGGCTTCAATGGTGGCGTCGTGGCCATCCTTGTTCTCGTGGTTCTTGCCTTTATCGGCATTCAGTCCATCTACACCGTCCAGCCGGACGAGCGCGGCGTAGAACTTCGTTTCGGCAAGCCGAAGAACGAGGTGTCGATGCCCGGTCTGCATTATCACTTCTGGCCGATCGAGACTGTCGAGATCGTCAAGGTGACCGAGCAGCAACAGAACATCGGTGCACGCGCGACGTCGTCGTCGGCTGCCACCGGCGTGATGCTGACTGGCGACCAGAATATCGTCAACGTCCAGTTCTCGGTTCTCTATACGGTCTCCGATCCGAAATCCTATCTCTTCAACGTCGATACGCCGGCTGAAACCCTTCAGCAGGTGTCTGAAAGCGCGATGCGCGAAGTCGTTGGTCGCCGTCCGGCGCAGGATATTTTCCGTGACAATCGTCAGGCGATTGCCGCCGATGTTCGCTCCATCATCCAGGCGACGATGGACAGCTACGGTGCCGGTATCTCCATCAATGCGGTTGCGATCGAGGATGCGGCACCGCCGCGCGAAGTCGCCGATGCCTTCGATGAAGTGCAGCGTGCCGAGCAGGATGAAGATCGTTTCGTGCAGGAAGCCAACCAGTATGCCAACCAGAAGCTTGGTGCGGCACGCGGTCAGGCAGCCCAGATCGTCGAAGAGGCGAACGCTTACAAGAGCCGTGTCGTCAACGAATCTCAGGGTGAGGCTCAGCGCTTCATCTCGATCTACGACCAGTACCAAACGGCACCGGAAGTGACTCGCGAGCGCATGTTCATCGAAACGATGGAGCAGGTCCTCAAGGGTTCGAACAAGATCATCATCGATGAAAAGCAGGGCGTGGTGCCATATCTGCCTCTGAATGAAATGATGCGCGGCAATACCGGCGCAGCACAGCAGGGAGGCAACTGATATGAGCAATCGTCTTACGGCAATTCTCGTTGGCCTCGCGATCCTGTTCTTCCTCGTCTACTCCTCGGTCTTCGTCGTGAATGAGCGGCAGCAGGCAATCGTCGTCCGCTTCGGCCAGATCCAGGATGTGAAGACGCAGCCGGGCCTATACTTCAAGCTGCCATTCGCCTTCATGGATGCCGATCGCGTTCAGTATATCGAAAACCGCGCGCTGCGCTTCGACCACGACAACATTCGTGTTCAGGTTTCGGGCGGCAAGTTCTACGAAGTCGATGCTTTCGTGGTCTATCGCATCACCGATGCACGTCGCTTCCGCGAAACCGTGTCGGGCGATCAGCTCTCTGCTGAAACGCGTCTGCGCACGCGTCTCGATGCATCGCTTCGCCGGGTCTACGGTCTGCGTGGCTTCGAATCCGCGCTGTCGGATGCCCGCGCATCGATGATGCAGGAAGTGCGCGACGATCTGCGTCCTGACGCCGAGTCGCTCGGTATCAGCATTGTCGACGTCCGCATCCGTCGTACGGACCTGACGCAGGAGGTCTCACAGCAGACCTTCGAGCGCATGAAGTCTGAGCGTCTGGCGGAAGCCGAACTGATCCGCGCCCGCGGTAACGAGGAAGGCCAGCGTCGTCGCGCTATCGCCGATCGTCAGGTCGTCGAGCTCGAATCCGACGCTCAGCGCCAGTCCGAAGTGCTGCGCGGTGAGGGTGATGCCGAACGGAACCGCATCTTCGGTGAAGCCTTCCAGCGTGACCCGGCCTTCTTCGAGTTCTACCGCTCGATGACCGCCTATACCAACGCGCTGACGGGTAACGGTACGACCCTGGTTCTTTCACCAGATTCGACCTTCTTCCGCTATTTCAACAACATCAACGGCACGCAGCCGCAGGGTGCAGCACCTGCAGTTCCGCCAGCGCCTCCCACGGCGCCGGCACAGGCGCCAGCGAACTGATTGTTGGATATATGAGTTTGAAAAGGCCGCCACGAGCGGCCTTTTCTTATGGAAGAAAATACGTGTGATGGTCGTGGCTTTACGATAGGCCTTCATTTGCAGTGGAAGGAGCGCGAAGATTCGCGTGCTCTTCACGAAAAGGTTTTTCACACTTCATCATTCCGCCTTATGCTTGGCTACTAAAGCTTGAGGCTACTATTTGCAGATGCGAGGACGCTTGATGCCCGTGACCCGATTTTCGCCCTTCCGCAGCAGCGTTGCCGGTCTGGCCGCCTTTGCCATTGTGACCGGTGGTGTGGCTGTGCCTGTGGGTGCGATGGCGCAGACCAACGGTCCAGCTTCCGTGGCTGATCTCGCCGCGCCGCTTCTCGATGCGGTGGTGAATATTTCGACATCGCAAAGCGTGAAGGCGGAGGGCAAGGGTCCGACGCCACCGCGTATCCCGGATGGTTCGCCATTCCAGGAGTTCTTCAAGGACTATTTTGACAACCAGAAGCCCGAGAGCGGGGAGAAGGTCAATTCGCTCGGCTCCGGCTTCGTCATCGATCCGGCCGGTTACGTCGTCACCAACAATCACGTCATCGAAGGCGCTGACGATATCGAGGTGATCTTCCCCAATGGTACCAAGCTCAAGGCCAAGCTCGTGGGCACCGATACTAAGACGGACTTGTCCGTTCTGAAGGTCGAGCCGAAAGCGCCGCTGAAGGCGGTGAAGTTCGGCGATTCCCGCACCATGCGCATCGGCGATTGGGTGATGGCGATCGGCAATCCTTTCGGCCTCGGTGGCTCGCTGACCGTCGGTGTGGTCTCAGCCCGCGGCCGCAACATCAATGCCGGTCCCTATGACAACTTCATTCAGACTGATGCCGCCATCAACAAGGGCAACTCCGGTGGTCCGCTCTTCAACATGAAGGGTGAAGTCATCGGCATCAATACGGCGATCATTTCGCCGAGCGGTGGCTCGATCGGTATCGGCTTTGCCGTACCAACCGAGCTTGCGCAAAACATCGTGCAGCAGCTGATCGAGTTCGGCGAAACCCGCCGCGGCTGGCTTGGCGTGCGCGTTCAGCCCGTCACCGACGATATTGCCTCCAGCCTTGGCATGGATACCGCCAAGGGCGCGCTGATTTCAGGCGTTGTGAAGGGCGGACCGGTTGAGAACGGGCCGATCAAGCCGGGTGATGTGGTGCTGAATTTCGATGGCAAGCCGATCCAGGAGATGCGCGACCTGCCGCGGATCGTGGCCGAGAGCCCGGTGGGCAAGGAAGTCGATGTCGTTGTGCTACGCGACGGCAAGGAGGAGACGGTCAAGGTCAAGCTCGGTCAGTTGCAGGATAGTGCCGAAGATCAGCAGCCCGGCGCTGGCAGCGACGACGCCATGCCTGAAGATGGTGAGGGTGGCGAAATGACCGCGCCTGAGCAGAAGAACGGCGAAACCGAGCAGCAGGCGCCCGATACACGCGAGGCAGCGCAGACGGTGCTCGGCATGAACCTCGTGACGCTCACCGACGAGTTGAAGACCGAGAAGGGCGTGGCCGAAAGCGTCGAGGGCGTCTATGTGGCAAGCGTTGCGCCCGGTTCCATTGCAGAGCAGAAGGGCGTCAAGGCGGGCGATGTGATCGTCGAAGTCGGCCAGGATTTCATGGAAGTCCCCGGCGACGTGATGGTGCGCGTCAATGGCCTGAAGTCTGCTGGACGCAAGAATGCGCATATGATGATTGCCGACGCGCAAGGCAATCTGCGTTTTGTCGCGATACCGCTGGAATAGTCGGCTCCACGCCAAGCGTTGTGCTTGGTGAGCTTGAATTATACCGGCCGTCTTTTTTGTTGGCGGCTTACAAATTGAAGGCCGGAACATCGGATATGATGTTCCGGCCTTTTTTGTCTTGAGGTTGGCTGCCACGCCGTTGACACGGAGTTGCATGAGCTCCTCCATTGCCGAACATATTTTGCGCTCGTTCTGCCTCTGCGCTCAAGAACAGAAATATTTTTGCTCAGGATGCGCAACAGAGCAATCTCCTTTCTATATAAAAATAGTAGACAATGTAGGGTTCTTCTCAAGCGGCACGTGGTGAACGGGTGCTGCAGCTGGATGGTCGCTTCTCTGCCTGAAGGCAGACGCGGCAAAGCTTCAAAGCGAGGAACCAATGGCACGCAAGATTAGACTGGGCGCATTCCTGCCGGGCGGTGGACAGCATATCGCATCATGGCGTCATCCCGATCAGCCGGTGGATGGCGCGGTGAGCTTCGAGTTTCATAAGCAGCTGGCGCAAACCGCCGAACGCGGATTGTTCGACGCCTATTTCCTGGCAGACAATCTGGCTGTCGGCTTTGGTGGGGCGCGGGAAGGTGGCAATGCAAGGGTGGCGGGTTTCGAACCGACGACGCTTTTTTCGGCACTCGCGCCCTTCACCAAGAACCTCGGCTTCATCGCTACCTCGTCAACCACCTATGAAGAGCCCTATCTGACCGCGCGCAAGTTTGCGTCTCTGGATCTGATTTCCGGCGGCAGGGCAGGGTGGAACGTGGTGACGACCACTGGCGATCCCGCCGCACAGAACTTCAATCTGGACACCCAACTGCCCCATGCCAGCCGCTACAAGCGCGCTGCCGAGCATGTGGATGTCGTCAAGGCGCTGTGGGACAGTTTCGAGGATGATGCTTTTGTCCGCGATGTCGAAAGCGGCGTCTTCTACGACAAGTCCAAGCTGCACGAGACCAATCATCGCGGCGAGCATTTTCAGGTGCGCGGTCCGCTGAACGTGCCGCGCTCGCCGCAGGGGCACCCTGTTATCGTTCAGGCGGGTCAGTCCGAAGATGGTCGCGATCTGGCGGCCGCAACCGCCGAGGTGATCTTTACCGCCCACCAGCATCTCGAGACGGCCCAGGAGTTTTATCGCGACATCAAGACGCGCGCTCGCCGTCTCGGCCGCGATCCAAACCATATTCTCGTCATGCCGGGCGTGTCGCCCTTCGTGGGAAGAACCCTGGCGGAAGCGCAGGAGAAATATGAACGGCTGACCTCGCTCATCCTCGAAGAGGACGGCGTCGGTCTTTTGAACGGTCTGACGGGCGGTACGCTGGACCTCAAAGGCTACGATCTCGATGGACCGCTCCCTGTCGCGCCACTGACGGAAGGGATGAAGAGCCGGCAGGCGCTGCTGCGTCAGATTGCCGACGAGAACAACTTCACCATCCGCCAACTCTATCAGTGGGTCGCTTCTGCACGTGGTCACTTCACGATCGTCGGCACGCCGGAAACCATCGTCGACACGCTGCAGGAGTGGTTCGAGAACGAAGCCGCCGACGGTTTCAATATCCTGCCGCCATGGCTTCCGACAGCGCTCGACGATTTCGTCGATCTCGTTATTCCAGAGCTGCAGCGTCGCGGCCTCTTCAGGACCGAATACGAAGGCACCACGCTTCGCGAGAATCTCGGCCTGCCCTATCCCGTCAATCGCTGGTCCGTAGAGCAGCCAGTTGCCCAGGCAGCGGAGTGAGGTGTGATCATGTCCTATGACGAGGTAAAGTCCACGCATTCAGGGGTTCTGGATTATCGGGGCGAGAAGCGAACGCCCGTCGCTCTACAGGTGGCGAACCGCTATGTCGCGCCGTTCCTCGCCCGCTACGGGCTGGTGCTTGCCTTTCTGGCAGCCTGGCAAATTTCGAGCACGCAGGGGTGGATCAACCCGGCGGTCTTTCCACGGCTCGACACCATCGTCGCCGCTCTGTGGAAGGGCATTGTCGGCGGGGCGCTGATCGATGATATCGCGATCAGCCTCCAGAGATCCGGCATTGCCTTTGCGGCGGCCGTCGCCATCGGCATTCCGCTCGGCCTTTTCATGGGGCAAGTGGCGGCCGTTGAGCGCGCGCTCGACCCGCTGCTGCAATTCTTCCGCCAGACCTCGGCGCTCGCCCTCTATCCTGTCTTCATTCTGATGCTGGGGCTGGGTGAAGCATCCAAGGTCTTCGTCATCTTCTGGGCAACGCTCTTTCCGATCCTGCTGTCCACCATTGGCGGCGTGAAGGAAGTGGATCGCAAGCTGATCGAAATGGCGCGCACCTATGGCGTAGGACCGATCGCGATTTTCCGTCGTGTGGTGTTGCCTGCTTCCGTTCCGGCGATTTTCGTCGGCTTGCGTCTTTCCGCCACCACCGCGCTCCTTCTGCTCATCGCTGCCGAGATGATCGGTGCGAATAAGGGTGTCGGCTTCCAGGTGATGAATGCCCAGTACAATTTCCAGATTCCGCTGATGTATGCGTCGATCCTTCTTCTGGCGCTTCTCGGGCTCGCGGCCAATGCCGGGCTCGTGCTGCTCCAGCGCAAGCTTTGCCGCTGGTCTGCGCCGTCCCATTGATCCACGCATCGATCCCCGTTTTTGCAAATTCAAAGGATAAGACCATGACCTTCCATTCCCGCAAGCTGCTGCTCTCGGCAGCCATCCTTTTCGGCCTGACCAACATCGCTTCGGCGGAAGAGGTGAAGCTGCGCTATCTCGCGAGCCAGGGCGGTCTTGCCGCGCATGAGCTTGCCGAAAAGCTCGGCTATTTCAAAGGCACCGGTGTAAGCTTTGAAAATGTCGGCTATGCCCAAGGCGGTCCGGCTTCGCTCTTTGCCCTTGCTTCCGGCGATGTCGAAATCGGCAGCGCTGCGACATCCGCCGTGTTGAACTCGATTGCCGGCGGAAACGACTTCGTCGCCGCCTATCCATCGAACGGCATCAACGATCAGGTTCAGTCGGTCTTCTACGTTCTCGAGGATAGCCCGATCAAATCTATCAAGGACATCGCAGGCAAGACGATTGCAGTGAATACGCTTGGCGCCCATCTGGACTATACGATCCGCGAGGCGCTGCATTCGCAGGGTCTGCCGGTCGATGCGGCAAAGCCGGTGGTCGTGCCGGGACCGCAGCTGGAGCAAGTGCTTCGCTCCAACCAGGTGGATATTGCTGCCTTCGGCTACTGGCAGACGACCTTCGAAGGGCTAGCAAAGACGCATGGCGGTATCAGGCCGGTTTTCGATGACACGGATGTTCTCGGCGATATTGCCGGCGGCTTCGTGGTCTTGCGCCGCGATTTCATCAAGGCGCATCCAGAAGCGGCAAAGACATTCGTCGAACAGTCTCAACGCGCGCTTGATTACGCGCGCGAACATCCGGAGGAAACCAAGGCAATATTCGCCAAGGCCCTGGAAGAGCGCGGCGAAAATCCCGAACTGGCGAAATATTTCCTCGGTTATGGCGTCCGTCCCGGCGGCAAGGCTGTCGATCGCGACCTGCAGTTCTGGATCGACGTGCTGACGCGCGAAGGCAAGGTAGAGCAGGGCCAGCTCGTGACGGAGAAGATCCTCTATTCGCCTGAAACCGCGACCGCCAGCAATTGAGGTGATGTGATGAGTGCCGTGCAATCTCTACGGGGAGAGGTGGCGATCCGCCACCTCTCCAAATCCTACCAGTTGAATGGCAAGCCGTTCCAGGTGCTGAAAGACCTGAATCTGACGATCCGATCCGGCGAGAGCCTGGCGATCGTCGGTGCCAGTGGCTCCGGCAAGACGACGCTGCTGAGGGTGCTGGCTGGGCTTGAAGAGGCCGATCGTGGTGATGTGCTGATCGATGGAAACGCAGTGCGTGGCGTCGGTCGTGAGAGGGCGGTGATTTTTCAGGAGCCGCGGCTTCTGCCCTGGTTGACCGTGCTAGACAATGTTGCCTTTGGGCTCGAGACGCAAGGATTGAGCCGGGAAGAAGCACGCAGCCGCGCCCGTCGCTACATCAACCTCGTGGGCCTGCAGCAGTTCGAAAGTGCCTATCCGCGGCAGCTCTCCGGCGGCATGGCGCAACGTGTAGGCATTGCGCGCGCTCTCGCCGTCCAGCCGGAAATCCTGCTTCTGGACGAGCCGCTCGGCGCGCTGGATGCGATGACGAAGATCGGCATGCAGCAGGAGTTGGCGAGGATCTGGCGGGAGGAAGACGTGACCACGGTTCTCGTGACGCATGATCTCGAAGAGGCGATCTATCTTGCTGACCGGATTCTGATCCTGCCGCGTGAAAAGGGTGCTGCGCCACGATTGATCGATGTCGATCTTCCGCGCCCGCGTGATCGGAGTTCAGCTGCCTTCGTTCGCCAGCGCGAGGAGCTGCTGCACGTCTTTGGCCTGCATTAGCGCAAGTGCATGAAACGGGTGGCTGTCAATCAAGCTGCCCTCTAACCCTTGGCCTTCATTAAATGGAGGCCCAAGGCTGTGACACTGCTGAATAACAAAGTCGCAATTATCACTGGCGCATCATCCGGTATTGGCCGGGCGACCGCGCTGCTCTTCGCCACAGAAGGTGCTGCGGTCGTCATCAATGCGCGTGGCGAGCGGGCGCTGAATGAGGTTGCCGAAACAATTGCCGATCTGGGCGGCCGGGTGCATGCGGTGGTCGGCGATGTCGGACTTGCGCAGACCCATGAGCGATTGGTTCAGGCGGCGGATCGGTTCGGTGGTCTTGATATTGCCGTCAACAATGCAGGCGCTGTGGGCGCGATCAAGCCGCTTGCCGAACTCTCGCTCGAAGAATGGCATCACACATTGAACGCCAATCTGACCTCAGCCTTTCTCGGTGCCCGTTTCCAGGTGCCATTGATGTTGGCGCGCGGCGGCGGGGCGATTGTCTTCACCTCCAGCTTTGTCGGCACGAGTGTTGGCCTGCCCGGAATGGCCGCCTATGGCGCGGCAAAGGCGGCGCTCATGGGACTGGTGAAAGGTCTGACCGCCGACTATGCTGTGAAAGGCATTCGCGCCAATGCCCTGCTGCCCGGTGGCGTGGATACGGCAATGGCTGGAGACGACGCACAAAAAGAATGGGCCGCCGGTCTTCACGCGATGAAGCGCATCGCAAACCCTGAGGAATTGGCGCAGGCAGCGCTTTTCTTGGCAAGTCCGATGGCGAGCTTCGTTGCCGGATCCGCCCTGTATGCCGATGGTGGTAATGCCGCGGTCAAATGAAATGTTCGGCAGCGGCATGGGATGTTATCGCGCCCGCCATTCCTCCAGCGTCAGCGCGTAGGTGACGTGGGGCCTAAGATGCGGATGTGTGTCTTCCGGCACGCGCGGATGATCGAAATCACGTGAGGGGTCACGCTTCAGGCCTATGCGCTTCATCACCGCGGTGGAGCGATGGTTGTTGTGGACGGCGAAAGAGACGATCTCGGTAAGACGCTTGTCGTCGAATGCCATGGCCAGCAGCGCTTTCGCCGCCTCGGTCACATAGCCCTTTCCCCAGTATCGGGTGGCAAGCCGCCAGCCGATTTCCATGGTGCCGGGCGCAAAGACGTCGTCGACCGTGACGGGGGCGACGCCGCAAAAGCCCATAGGCTCGCCGGTCTCGCGATTTTCCATTGCATAGAAACCGAAGCCGGTGGCGTGGATCATGGCGTTGATCCGCTCCATCATGGCGTCGGATTCTTCATCGCTTCGACGAACGGCAAAGAACTCCATCACCTCGGGATCGGCATTGATCTCGCGGAAGAGGGCGCGGTCGCTGTCCTTCCAGTCGCGCAGGATGAGGCGCGGTGTGCCGTGGATGATCATGCGGTAACGAAATCCGATTTGCGATAGCCCTGGAGATAAAGAAGGGCGGTCAGATCGCCATGATCGATGCGGATCTTCGCTTCGGCTGCGACGGCGGGCTTGGCATGGAGTGCCACGCCGCTGCCGGCAAGGTGAAGCATGCCGAGATCGTTTGCGCCATCGCCAACGGCCAGCGCGTCATCCGGTGAGATACCAAGCGTGTCGGCAATATCGATCAGGGCGTCGACCTTGGCCTGCTTGCCGAGGATGGGTTCGGCCACGGTGCCGTCCAGTTGTCCGTCCTGCTCACCCAGAATGTTGGCACGATTTTCCTGGAAACCGATCATGTCCGCGACGCGTGTCGTGAACACGGTGAAGCCACCGGAAACGAGCGCGGTATAGTAGCCCTTCGCCCTCATCGTCGCCACGAGTTCCTTGCCACCTGGGGTCAGCGTGATGCGTTTTTCGATCACCTCATCGATGACAGAGACGGGCAGGCCCTTCAGCAGCGCGACGCGCTCGCGCAGTGCGGGCTCGAAAGCGATCTCGCCATTCATTGCACGCGCGGTGATCGCCGAGACCTTGTCCTTCAATCCGACTTCGGCAGCCAGTTCATCAATGCATTCCTGGCCGATCATGGTGGAATCCATATCGGCGATCAGGATTTTCTTGCGGCGTGTATCCTGATCCTGAATGACGATATCGATCGGCAGGCCGGCTATCGTGGAGGACAGCGTCTTGTGCGCGGCTTCCGTATCGGCGCCTTGCGGCAGCACGATATCGCAGGCAATACCGTCTGCCAGCCAATAGAGCCCGGAGGCGCCAACGGCCTGCGCCGCAGTTTCCCCAAGGGCTGCGGCAAGAACAGGATTTGACGGATTGGCGATAAGCGTGGCAACGAAAGCCATGATGAAAAACCTTGATGAACCATTCGATGCGATCCTGATAACCGGCCCGACGGCAAGCGGCAAGTCCGCGCTTGCGCTTCGTCTTGCGCGCGAACACGGCGGCGTCGTCATCAATGCAGACAGCATGCAGGTTTACGACACATTGCAGGTGCTGACGGCCCGGCCTTCGGTGGAGGAGATGGAGGGGGTGCCGCATTATCTTTACGGTCACGTCCCCGCCAACGCGCTCTATTCGACAGGTGAATGGTTGCGGGACATAACGTCACGTCTCGATGAGGTAAGGGGAAAGGGGCAGCTCCCTGTGATTGTGGGAGGCACCGGGCTCTACTTCAAGGCATTGACCGGCGGGTTGTCGGACATGCCGACGATCCCTGCGGATATAAGGGAAGGGTATCGGCAGCGGCTGTTGGACGAGGGAAGCGCTGCTCTCTACCGCGAACTGGAAGCGCGAGATCCGGAGATGGCAGGGACGCTGACACCGACGGATGGCCAACGGATCGTGCGCGCGCTGGAGGTTTTGGAGACGACCGGGCAATCAATCCGGTCGTTTCAAACGGCGACGGGTCCGATGATCGTCAATCCCGAACGTGCGCGCAAGATCGTGGTTCTGCCGGAGCGCAGCGTTTTGCATGATCGCATCAACCGCCGTTTTGCCGGCATGATGCAAAGCGGTGCCGTTGAGGAGGTCAAGGCGCTTCTTGCTCTTGCGCTTCCCGCGGACTCGACTGCCATGAAGGCGATCGGCGTGTCGCAGATTGCCGAGATGCTGGACGGTCGCATGAGTGAGGCCGAGGTCATCGAGAAAGCCGCAGCGGCGACCCGTCAATATGCCAAGCGGCAAATGACCTGGTTTCGCAATCAGATGGGGCCGGACTGGCAGCGCATCATCCCGTGAGCCTCTTACCGCATCGGCCCGTAAGTCGGTGTCGATTTTCGGAAAGCAGGATGCGTCGATCAAAGAAGAGAGAGCGTCTCGCGATCTCTCAGATTTGCTTCCTGCGCTATAGTCTCTGTTGTGTCGCATGTCGTTGTCGCAAAACCGCTGCACAGTTTTGCGTGGACCATGCTTCAGTCCTTCTTGTAGAGGCTTCCCAGAGGTTTCTTCAGCAAGGTCTCGCGAATGGAAGAGCGCGTCTCATTGGTGAAGAACGGGCGGGTGGTGTCCGGCGCTTGAGAGAGTGGTGGCTCTGGTTCCGGCTTCGGTGTTGTGGCTTTGTTGATACGCGGAAGCATGTCGGGTCGGTAGGGTTCGCAGTCGCCGCCGTTGGTCTCGGACGAGTCATAGGTCCAGCCCCCCATCTCGATCTCGCCGACATCCTTGGCAACCGTCGCCTCATAGCTTTGCCTGAAGCCGGAGATATCCGGGCCCGAGATTGCGCGCATCCTTTTGACGATGGAGCGCAGGTCCACATTGTCCGGCACATCTTCATGGTGGTGGCTGATGATGCCATTTGCCTTTGGCAGCATGTGTGGCGGCAGCCGGTTGAAGCGCATACGCATCGGTACGTTGATCGCTTCGCCGAAGGCAATCGCTTCGCCATTGCCAAGCGAGGACAGGAAGCTGATCGTCGACGTCGATGAGTTCGAAATCGCCGAGCGGATGATCTCCTGGTCGTTGTCGTTGGACAGGCGCATGGCAAAGACCGTAGAGCACTGCGACAGGATCGTCTGGTCGAGTTCACCGGGGCGCTGTGTGATGATGCCAAGCGAGACGCCGTATTTGCGGCCTTCCTTGGCGATGCGGGCGATGGCCTGGCGCGTTGGGAAGAAGCCAAGTCCCGGATTGGCCGGAACGTAGCGGTGCGCCTCTTCGCAGACCACCAGCGTATGGATCGAGCCTTGACCCCAAAGCGCCAGTTCGAAGGCCATACGGCAGAGAACCGAGGCGACGGAGTTGACGACTTCAGACGGGATGCCGGCGAGCTGGAATACCGAAATCGGCTTGCCATCTCCCGGTACGCGGAAGATATGCGCCACCGTCTCCATGATCGTGTCACTGATGGTGCTGTTGGAGAACATGAAGTGGTAGCGCGGATCGTTGATCGCCGCCATGATGCGCAGCTTGAGGGTGCGAAGGACAGGCTTTTCTCCACGCCCCTCCAGCCGTCCGATGCGCTCGTCTATCAGCGCCAGAAGATCGGCAATACGGTATGGGACAGGCGTGTCGGCGGTCAGCGCGGTTTTTTCCGAGGCACGACGCATGGTCGACGCGTCGGTTCCGCGGAAAGCGCGCTTGGCTTCCGGGATGAGATCGCGCAGGACATCCAATTCGTCGGCAGGCGGCTCTTGCCCACGAAACAACACTTCGGTGAACTCTTCGAGCTTCATCAGCCAGAAGGGCAGATCCAGCGTATCGGTATCGATGACAACGGAGGTGTTGGGAAAGGCCGCGGCAAATTCATTATGCGGATCGAGGACCAGCACCCGCAGCTTGGGGTCCTTCTCGATGGCTTTGTTGAGAAGCAGAGTGACGGCTGTCGTTTTGCCGACGCCGGTGGAGCCGACCACTGCGAAGTGCTTGGAGAGCATTTCCGGAATATTGACGATGGCATCGACGCTCTGATCCTGGCTCAGATGACCGATGATGCAGCTGCCTCTCGCGCTATTTTCATAGATGCGGACGAGGTCGCTTGAGCGGATGCGGTGCGCGATGGCGCCGAGATACGGATAACGGGTAATGCCGCTTGTAAATTGTTCGATGCCTTCGGGCGTCGAGTAGATTTCACCGAGCAGTTCGACATCGATGAGCAGCGTGTTCGGTTCGCGTTCGGACCAGAGCGGGCCATCGACATTCATGGCATAGGTGAGGGCCGCGACACGGGTTTCACCGAGATCGATGGAGATGAGGCGCCCGACCGACCACAACTGAGCAAAGCTTGGATTGGCGCTATCGGTGGTGACGGAGATTCTGGCTTTCGAGCCGCTGCAGAAGATCACGCGCCCGAGCATGCGGTTGCCCGCTGTCTGAGCGTCGCGGCGGTCGTGATTTCCAGCTTTCGCCGATGTCTGCAGATCTTCGTTAAACACGTGTTGTCCCTGCCAGGTCGATGCCGATGTCTTCACAAGGCCGTCTTTTTCTTGTCGGCAGGTTATAGACCTTGTGGCTTTAACAAGTGGTGTAATGCCTGCGTATTTTTATTGCGTTGGCGGGCGGTCCGCGGCAATAAAGTTAAGAACCGGTGCATTTTCTCGGCATTTTGCGTTGACGCCAATCCGGTTTCTGTCTAACACTCCGCTCCATGAAAAATCTTAACGTACTTATCGTGGTGGGACGGCGCATGGGCAGGATGGTGTAACCATCCGGCGAAAGCACCCATGCGCTGAACGAGGCTCCTCTAGGAGCCTTTTTTTATGTCTCCACTTGGGCGGTCACGCCCAGCGATATCCAAAAGCCAAATCGGGATGGAACAGGCAATGACGGATAAGGATACTACGGACAACAGCAATCGCATGACCGGCGCGGAAATCGTTTTGCGCGCGCTCAAGGACAATGGCGTCGAGCATATTTTCGGCTATCCGGGCGGTGCAGTTCTCCCGATCTATGACGAGATTTTCCAGCAGGAAGAAATCCAGCACATCCTGGTTCGTCACGAACAGGGTGCTGGCCATGCTGCGGAAGGTTACGCACGCTCTACCGGCAAGGTTGGCGTCATGCTTGTTACGTCCGGTCCAGGTGCGACGAATGCGGTTACGCCGTTGCAGGATGCGCTGATGGACAGCATTCCACTCGTTTGCATTTCCGGCCAGGTTCCCACCACGCTGATCGGCTCCGATGCCTTCCAGGAATGCGATACCGTCGGCATTACGCGCCCCTGCACCAAGCACAACTGGCTGGTCAAGGACGTCAACGAGCTGGCGGGCATCATTCATGAGGCCTTCCGCATCGCTCAGACGGGTCGCCCGGGCCCTGTCGTCGTCGACGTTCCGAAAGATATCCAGTTCGCCACCGGCACCTATACGCCGCCATCCGCTGCCATTCAGCAGAAGAGCTATACGCCGAAGATTCAGGGTGATTTGAACGCCATCCACGCGGCGATCGAACTGATGTCGAAGGCGAGACGCCCGGTTTTCTATACCGGCGGGGGTGTCGTCAATTCCGGTCCGGAAGCCACGCGCCTCCTGCGCGAGCTGGTCGAGCTGACCGGCTTCCCGATCACGTCCACCCTGATGGGTCTCGGCTCCTATCCGGCCTCCGGGGACAAGTGGCTGGGCATGCTCGGCATGCATGGTTCTTACGAAGCCAACATGACCATGCATGATTGTGACGTCATGGTCTGTATCGGCGCGCGTTTCGACGACCGTATTACCGGCCGTCTGAATGCCTTTTCGCCCAACTCCAAGAAGATCCACATCGATATCGATCCGTCCTCGATCAACAAGAATGTTCGCGTCGACGTTCCGATCATCGGCGATGTCGGTCGTGTTCTGGAAGATATGGTTCGGCTGTGGCGGGCACTGCCTGTCAAGCCTGAAAAGGCGCAGACGGCGGAGTGGCACAGCCAGATCGCACGCTGGCGGGCGCGCAATTCGTTTGCCTACAAGAGTTCCAACGACGTCATCATGCCGCAATATGCGCTGGAGCGTCTGTCGGAAGCGACCAAGGGGCATGATACCTACATCACCACCGAAGTCGGCCAGCACCAGATGTGGGCGGCACAGTTCCTCGGCTTCGAACAGCCGAACCGCTGGATGACCTCCGGTGGCCTCGGCACGATGGGTTACGGCTTCCCGGCCGCCATCGGCGTTCAGGTCGCTCATCCGGATGCGCTGGTTATCGATGTTGCCGGTGACGCCTCGATCCAGATGTGCATTCAGGAAATGTCCTGCGCCATCCAGTACAATCTGCCGGTCAAGATCTTCATTCTGAACAACCAGTATATGGGCATGGTCCGCCAGTGGCAGCAGCTGCTGCACGGCAACCGTCTGTCGAACTCCTATACCGAAGCGATGCCGGATTTCGTCAAGCTGGCGGAAGCCTATGGCGCCGTCGGCATGTATTGCGACGATCCGAAGGAGCTGGATGACAAGATTGCCGAGATGATTGCGGTGAAGAGGCCGGTGATCTTCGATTGCCGCGTTGCCAATCTCGCCAATTGCTTCCCGATGATCCCGTCTGGTAAGGCACATAACGAGATGCTGCTGCCGGATGAAGCAACGGACGAAGCCGTCGCCAATGCCATCGATGCCAAGGGCCGCCAGCTCGTCTAAGCGTGGGAAGAGGATAAAGACATGAACGCACACCTACAGCCCACCGGCTCCGCATACTTCATCCAGACGGAAACGGCGATGGTTGAAAACCACACGCTTTCCGTTCTCGTCAACAACGAGCCGGGCGTCCTCGCTCGCGTAATCGGCCTGTTTTCTGGCCGTGGCTACAATATTGAGAGCCTGACGGTTTCGGAGACCGAGCATGAGGCGCATCTGTCGCGCATTACCATCGTGACGCGCGGTACGCCCGGTGTCCTGGAGCAGATCAAGGCGCAGCTTGAGCGGATCGTTCCGGTTCACCGCGTGGTGGATCTGACGGTGCGTGCCCGCCAGGCCGGGCAGGAGCGTCCAATCGAACGCGAAGTGGCCCTTATCAAGGTTGCAGGACGCGGCGAAGATCGCGCGGAGACATTGCGACTTGCGGATGCCTTCCATGCCAAGGTGGTGGATGCGACGCTCGATCACTTCATTTTCGAGATCACCGGCAAGTCCTCCAAGATCGATCAGTTCGTTTCGATCATCAAGCCGCTCGGCCTGATCGAGATTTGCCGTACCGGCATTGCGGCGATGAACCGCGGTCCGGAGGGTATGTAAGCTCTTTTGATTTTCGATCGAATGCTGAGGAAGGTCCCACTTCGTGGGGCCTTCTTTTTTGCTTGTTGCCTCGCCAGTCGGAGCGTGATGCGCCTAAGTGCCTGTCTGTCATGTGGAGGCGCATCGCTCGAGAACGACCTGTCGCCGTGCGCCCTAACATCTTCCGGTGTAAATATGGAGGGCAGAGCTCTGGTGTGAATGTAGGGCAGGCGAGGACCTGCTGCTGTTGCGCCGATGCTCCTCACGTTACGTAAGCTTATGATGCATAACGGTTTTTTTTGAAATTTTTGGCGCAACGCGGGTCGATTAAACTTTTATACATTTGTTCTTTCGCATAGTAGCGGCCGTTCTTCGCGCCATGACGGTGCGTTTCATCATGATAGACAAAGCAATGATCCGTGGCCTCGGAGGGGTATCGGTTGGCGGTCGCTATTGTCATCTGCAGCCTGATTTAAGCGAGGACAAATGTCGTTTTTCGACAACGCAAAAATTCGCACCAAGATACTGAGCCTGATACTCCCGGTTTCCCTGGTTGGTCTGGGTGGTGTGGGCGCTGTTGCTATCAACTACAAGAATGCCGACACCGCCTATTCCGACCTCATTTCAAAGAATAGCGCCGCCACGACTGAGCTATTTCGTGCAAATACATCTCTTGTGGCCCTAGGTTACGATACGACGCTTGGTTTATTGCAAGCGGAGCAAGGCCGTAAGCCAGCCGAAATCCAGGATGATTACAAGAAAGACGTTGGTGCGCTTTTTGCCAGGCTTGAGGCAGCGCCTAAGCTTCTTCCAGAAATCAACTCCTCCCTGTCTGGCATCACCGATCGGGCACGCGCCATCGTGAAGGCCACTGATGAAGTCTGGGTGATGATGAAGAATGGCGATTTCCTGACCGCTCGCCGTAAGCTGACTGACGTCAACGCGCAAATTGCCGATTGGCGAGCCGATATCCGGGCGTTGAATGAGAATTCTCTGAAGGAGGTCGTTGATCAGTCTAACACTCTGTCTGCCCTCACCAATTCCACCATACTTTACTCTCTTATTACGCTCGGGTTGCTGTTCTCATCCGCTGTAGCCATCTCATTGCTGGTATCGTCCCGCGGAATTACCGGCCCGATCGCTCGGCTTTCCACACGCATGGTCTCTCTCGCCGGTGGTGAGACGCGCGAAGAGATCGACGGTGTCAACCGCAAGGACGAGGTTGGTCAGATGGCGCAAGCCGTTGCCGTCTTCCGCGAGAATGCACTTGAGCGCATCCGTCTGGAACAGGAAGCAGATGCCAATCGCAGCCTGTCGGAGAAAGAGCGCATTGCCCGCGACGAGCAGAAGGCCAGGGAAGCCGCAGACACGCAGTTTGCCGTCGAAAATCTCGCCAACGGGTTGTCACGCCTGTCGGATGGCGATGTCTCTTACCGTATCAGCCAGCCTTTCGTTGCCCATCTCGATACGGTTCGCGAGAACTTCAACGCTTCTGCCGAGAAGCTTCAATCCGCTCTGACCCGCGTGGCCGAGAATGCCCGTGGCATCGATGCCGGGGCAAACGAAATCCGTGCCGCGGCAGACGATCTTGCCAAGCGCACCGAACAGCAGGCGGCATCGGTCGAAGAAACCGCAGCGGCGCTGGAAGAAATCACCACCACGGTGAAGGACTCCACCCGTCGTGCCCAGGAAGCCGGTCATCTGGTTGCCAAGGCCCGCACCGGTGCCGAACAATCGGGTGAGGTCGTTCGCAAGGCTGTCGTTGCCATGGAGCGGATCGAAAAGTCGTCGGGTGAGATTTCCAACATCATCAGCGTCATCGATGAGATCGCCTTCCAGACCAACCTTCTGGCGCTGAATGCCGGTGTCGAAGCTGCCCGTGCCGGTGAAGCGGGCAAGGGCTTTGCTGTCGTTGCCCAGGAAGTGCGTGAACTGGCACAGCGTTCTGCCAGTGCCGCCAAGGACATCAAGGGTCTGATCTCCACCTCCAACACTCAGGTTCAGGAAGGCGTTGAGCTTGTTGGCGAGACCGGCCGTGCGCTGGAAACCATCGTGGCTGAAGTGCAGGAGATCAACCGCCACGTCATGGCGATCGTGGAAGCGGCACAGGAGCAGTCCTCCGGTCTGCAGCAGATCAACACGGCTGTGAACCAGATGGACCAGGACACGCAGAAGAATGCGGCGATGGTGGAAGAGACGACGGCAGCCAGCCATGGTCTCGCCCGCGAAGCCTCTTCGCTGAACCAGCTTCTCGGTCAGTTCAAGCTGTCTGCCACCTTCGAAGCGCCGATCCGAGCCGCAACACCTGCCGAACGTCCGGCAGCGTCCCCCGCCCGCGCGCTTGGTCGCAAGCTTGCAACCGCCTTCAACGGCAATGCAGCCGTCAAGCAGGACTGGGAAGAGTTCTGAGAACACCCAAAAGACAGGTTCAAATGATGAAGCCGGGCGTCAAGAACACCCGGCTTTTTTGTTTCGTCTCTATGCTGCGAGCCTCAGAAACTGAATCCGAAAACGGCGTTAAGCCGATGAAATGGAATCACAACATCGCTAGCGACGTCTTTCTTGTCGGCGGCGGAAAAGCAGCATCGAGCGATGCCCAGTCCTCATCGCTGATATCGAGATCGGTCGCGCCGCGATTTTCTTCGACGCGTTCCGGCTTGGCGCTTTTGGGGATGGCAAGCACGCCGTCACGTTCCAGAAGGAAGGCGAGTGCCACCTGAGCCGGTGTCGCCTGGTAGGCCTTCGCGATGCGGATCAGCTCCTGATTGTTGAGAATGCGGCCCTGTTCGATGGGGGAATAGGCCATGAGTGGCAGGCTCTTCTCCTGGCACCAGGGCAGGAGGTCATATTCCACGCCACGCCTGGACAGGTTGTAAAGGACTTGGTTGACCGCGCAGTTGCGACCGTTCTCAACCTCGAACAATTCCTCCATGTCGTCCGTATCGAAATTCGACACGCCCCAGTCCCTGATCTTCCCCGACTGCTTGAGCTTTTCAAATGCCGCGACCGTTTCCTCCAGTGGGTGGGAGCCACGCCAGTGGAGAAGGTAGAGATCCAGGTGATCGACACCGAGACGCTTCAGGCTGCGTTCGCAGGCTTCGATCGTTCCCGTCGCATTGGCGTTGAAGGGATAGACTTTGCTGACGAGGAATACCTCATCGCGCAGATCCGCAATTGCCTTCCCAACGATCTCTTCCGATCGCCCGTCGGCATACATTTCCGCCGTATCGACAACCATCATGCCGAGCTCGACTGCTTTGCGGATGCTTGCCACCTCCTGGGCCTCTTCGGCGTGGCTCTCGCCCATGTTCCAGGTGCCGATGCCGAGAGCGGGAATGTCTCTCCCCGAGGGTAAGGTCAGCGTTGGGATATCGTCATACATGAAGGCCTCCTCCTATGTTTCTCAGATAATAAACCAGAAGCGATCTCTCTCGATCCATCAAAACTTGTGCGACATGCCATTCGTGCCGATTACTGGTTTTCCCCCTGGCTGGTGAATAGGATGACGCTTCAAGGGGATATTCATGACGATCGAGACTTTCATCGCGCTTCTGGTATTTGCATTCACCACATCGATCACGCCAGGGCCGAACAATATGATGCTGTTTGCGTCCGGTGTGAATTTCGGCTTTCGCCGGACTATTCCGCACATGCTTGGTATTGGCGTGGGTTTCCTGTCGTTGCTGATCGGCGTGGGGCTTGGACTAGGCGCGCTGCTGCACTCGATCCCGGTGCTCTACACCGCTTTGAAATTTGCCGGCGGCGCCTATCTCGTCTGGATTGCTTGGAAGATTGGAACGTCTCGCAGCCTGGGTGACGGAAAGGTCGGTGCCAGGCCCATGACATTTTTCGGTGCGGCTGCGTTTCAGTGGGTCAACCCGAAAGCGTGGGTGATGGCCGTCGCCGCAATGGCGACCTACACGGATGAGAGCCAGTATATGCTGACGGTCCTGCTTGTCGGTCTTGCCTTTGCGGCTGTGAACCTTCCGAGCGTTTCGACATGGGCGGGGTTCGGCTCTGTGCTGCGCGAATGGCTCTCCGTTCCGGCGCGGTTGAAATGGTTCAACATCACCATGGCGGTGCTGTTGGTGCTCAGCCTCTGGCCGATGTTGAAGTGAAGCTCAAGGGCCGGCTAAGCCTCTCGCTTCATCCAATTCCGAAAGGAAGATCGGGCTTCGTCAGCATCAGCCAAACGATCGCGATGACAGCGAAGAAGGCCGGGAAGCCGCAGGCAAACCAGATTCGGTACAGTTTGAACCATTGAGGCGGAAGAGCCGAACCGGCATCTGCCGAGGCCCTGGCAATATCGCGCAGCCTGATCTGAATCCAGACAACCGGAAGCCAGAAGAGGCCGACGAAGACGTAGAGTAGGAGCGAGAGCCAGATCCACCCCTGCGTCAGCGGCCAGCCTATCAGGCGTGCCAGAAGATAGCCGGTGATCGGTTGAAGGATGGCAGCTGTTGCCGTGAAGATCGTATCGGCAATCACCACCGTTTCTGCAACATGGGCAATCAGAGTCGGGTTCTCGCTCCGACGCGCCATGACCATGAAGAAGGCGATGCCCGCCCCGGTTCCGAGCAGCACCGTGGCGCCGATGACATGAGCGAGGCGGAGCATGTCTTCCAGCGTCATGCGCCTACCGTTCTTCCAGCGTCGCCAGCGCCGCCAGAGTGAGAACGATCGATGGCAGCACCTTCATAAGTGGCCCGAGCGGATCGAGCCAGAGCGACGGCTCAAAGACCGCTGCACCAAGAAGATAGAGTGCGGTCACCACCAGCATTCCTTGCATGGCTCTTCTGGAAAAGCGCTTGATCAGGACGGCAAGGCCGAGGCCGATGTCGAGTACACAGGTTGCAAGTGTGAGGGCGGTGGCCGCAGAGGGTGGCAGAAAGGTTTGGAAGTGGCTTGCAGCACCCTCGAGATTTGCCAGCGGAACGAGGCCGGACAGCAGCCAGAAGAGCGACAGGCAGAGAATGACGATCGGTTTCAGCAGATAGAGGCGAGCGAACCAGAGGTCCTGCACGGCGGATGGATGGCGGGCCAGCGTCTCGGCGGCCGTTGCGACCGAGAGCGTGTTTGTCTGCGCCTGGGTCGACACGCCTTCCGACATCACCGCCATGGCCGTGGATCGAAGCGGCGAGCGCCAGCCGAGATAGCCTGCAATATCCGCCAACACGCTGACAGGCTTGGCAATGGCGGGTGAGAGGGAGAGAAACCTAGCAGGTGGGAGGCCGAGCCACTGGCGATGGAGCGCGACGAGGTCTTTCAGCGTCACAGTCTCATCGGCTGCCAGGTGCAGGTCGCTTCCCGGCGCGATATGGCCACTGACGGCGCGCGATACCGCCGAGGCGACATCGTTGACCGAGACCACGCGAACGGGGCTCTCCGCATGCGCGAGAGGAACGACGCGGGGAAGACCGGCGAGTGCCCGAATGAGTGCCGTGCCGCCATGGGCGTTGCGACCGATGACGAGGGCTGGGCGGAAGATGACGTGTGGCAAACCACTCGCAGCAAGGGCTTCGTCGGCGCCGCGTTTGGTCGCCAGGAACGGCAGGTTTGCAGCGGTACCGGAGGTTTGCGCCGAAATTTGAACGATGAGCCTGCCGCGTGCCAGAATGCAGGCTTCATAGAGCGCCAGCATCGCGTCCAGCTGCGTGGCGGAGAGATTGTCTGCCAGACCATCTTGAAGTGCACCTGCGCAATTGACGATGACCTCATGGTCCGCCACCAGTTCTGTCCAACTGTCGGCATCCTTCATCCGCGCAAGATCACCATCGATCCAGTTGGCGAGAGGGAATTTCCGGCGGGCCGTGATGGTGTTGCGCGCCAGACCGGTGACGACATGGCCGTCATTGTGCAACCTGCGAAGAATGTCCGAGCCGATGAAGCCGCTTGCACCAAGAATCAATATCTTCATGCATCTATCTAATCAAATGTGACGTGGGATGCCATTGCCTGCCTCCGCCAGTTGCGTCTTCCCGGCCCTTCCGGGCGGAACATTCTTCTTTCGTTCTTTTTCTGTTGCGCTTGCGGCTCGAATCCTGCGAAGAGGATGGATGCAATTTTCTCCGCAACAGGATGAAGCCCTCAAGGCTGTTTCGCGCTGGTTGAAGGAAGGCCGTTCGCCGGTATTCCGTCTCTTCGGCTATGCCGGCACGGGCAAGACCACGCTCGCCAAGCACTTTGCCGAGCATGTCGATGGCGAGGTACTGTTTGCCGCCTTCACCGGCAAGGCCGCACAGGTTCTGCGTTCGCGTGGCGCTTCCAATGCCCGCACCATCCACTCGCTTATTTACCGGCCGCGTGGCGAGGAAGCCGTCGAAGACGAGGAAACCGGCAAGACATCGATTGCGCCGATGTTCACCATCAATCGCCAAAGCCCGCTTGCCAAGGCCGCGCTCATCATCATCGATGAATGCTCGATGGTGGATGAGCAACTCGGCAAGGACCTGATGAGCTTCGGCACGCCCGTTTTGGTGCTGGGCGATCCCGGGCAGTTGCCGCCGGTTTCAGGCGGTGGTTACTTCACCGAGCAGGAGCCGGATTATCTGCTGTCGGAAATCCATCGTCAGGCGAAGGACAACCCGATTATCCAGCTTGCCATGGATGTGCGAGAGGGACGCGAGATCATGCGTGGCGACTACGGCACTGCCCAGGTGATTTCCAAGTCTGAGGTCACCCAGTCTTTGGTGCTGGACGCGGATCAGGTTCTGGTCGGAACGAACCGGACGCGCAAGCGGTACAATCAGCGGCTTCGCGAGTTGAAGGGCTTTTCGGCGGAATACCCGCAATCCGGCGACAAGTTGGTATGCCTGCGCAACGACCCGGCCAAGGGTCTGCTCAATGGGTCTCTCTGGCAGGTGATGAGTTCGTCTCGGGAGACGGTCAAGCCGGGCATCAATCTGATGATCAGGCCGGAAGACGACGATATGGATCGCGGTGCGGCGAAGATCAAATTGCTTAAAGCGGCCTTCGAGGAGACGGATACGGAAATTCCGTGGTCGACGCGCAAGCGCTATGACGAGTTCGACTACGGCTATGCGCTGACGGTGCACAAGGCGCAGGGTTCGCAGTGGAACAATGTCGTGCTCTTCGATGAGAGCTACGCGTTTCGCGACACGCGCGAACGCTGGCTTTACACCGCGGTGACCCGCGCGGCGGAGACACTGACCATCGTCCGGTAGGTTTTGTTGGGCTTATCAGTGCGTTTCAGTGCTCGATGATGCCCATTGTCAGCGCTTTTGCGACCACCTGAAAGCGGTTGTTGACGCCGAACTTTCCAAGAAGGCCTTCTTCCAGCCCGCTCAGCTCATCTGCCGACATGCCGAGGGTGCGGCTGAGGCGTGTCGATGAATAGCCTTCCGCCATCAATTCGAGGCAGTACTTTTCCTGCTCCGTCAGATTGGAAACCGTGTCGTAGACAGGCTCGGGATAGGTCTCGTCGGACACGTCCATCAGGTTGCTGATCTGGTCGATCTGGCGATGAACGGTGGAAATCTCCAGCGTCAATTCGCGCTTGCGGGTTTCAAGCGCAGTCTGGAAAATGTCGTCTGCTGCTTCCTGGGAGGGTGCATGATCAAGCCTGCCCATAATCTCCTGAATGACCGCAACTGCCACGCCGATATCGCGCAGCAGGTTGATGACGGCCATGCGGCGAACGTCCTGGTGCGAATAGATGCGCATCAGCCCCATGCGGCGGGAGGAGAGGATTTTCTTCTCTTCATAAAAATGCAGAGTTCTGTGCGTGACCCCGAACAGATTTGCCATGTCTGCGATGACGACGGGCTCGGGTGGGAGGGACGATGGGACCTTGACGTCCGGTAGAAAGCCCTTTGAGATTTTGGATCCCGGCGCTGCGGTTGTCTCGGTTACCTTCTTCATGGATTTTCTGCTCCATGACCCGGTGGTGAGAACGACCGTATCGCGGCCATCCTGGCCCGGCATGGTCATATCCCGGACATCCAGCTCCGGCATGGCGGCTGCGCCCATATCAGTAGCGAAAGCGGCGTCTAAACTCAAATCGATATGAGAGTCTTCTAATGAAAATGATTGCGTCATGTCGGTCCCCGATCCTTAGGGGCGAAAATGCGCGCGCGCGAAGATGGTTCCACGAAAATTTCGATTTTTTTTGGTGGCTTGCAAAATGATGCGATAAGGGGAGAGATGACGTCCGATCGGGGTCGTCATGCAGCGCCCTTCACCATGAACGCCGGGGAATGAAATGCCGACCAAACTGTCTGTCAATTTGAACGCGATTGCCATGCTGCGTAACCGGCGCGACTTGCCCTGGCCGGATGTGGCGTCATTCGGACGTATCGCGCTGCAGGCGGGGGCTAGCGGACTGACGGTTCATCCACGACCGGACCAGCGCCACATCCGCTTTCTGGACCTGCCGCTGCTTCGGGCGTTGATCGATGACGAGTTTCCGCAAGCCGAGTTCAACATGGAAGGCTATCCCACCGAGGATTTCCTTCTGCTCTGCGAAGAAAATGAGCCGGAGCAGGTGACGCTGGTACCGGACGACCCATCGCAGGCGACCTCCGATCATGGTTGGGATTTTCGCAAGCATGGTGATTTTCTCAAGCATGTCACCTCTCGTCTTAAAGCAGGCGGCATGCGGGTTTCCCTCTTCGCCGATGGCGATGCCGACCGTTCCGTGATGGAAATGGCAGCAGCCACGGGCGCTGCGCGGATCGAGCTTTACACCGGTCCCTATGGCGGCTGCTACGATGACCCGGAAGCGGCTGAACGTTGGATTGAAAAACTCGGACAGACGGCTGATTTTGCGAAGGAATTCGGACTTGACGTCAATGCCGGACACGATCTTACCGTGGACAATCTTCCGGCGCTGGTGAAGCGCATTCCTCATCTCGCTGAGGCATCGATCGGCCACGGCCTGACGGCGGATGCTCTCGAATACGGCATGGCCGAAACGGTTCGGCGTTTTTGCCGGGCCTGCGGTCAGGCTATTTCATAACTCACGTCAATTTTTGCCCCTACAATGAAACCGCGTACAACCTGCGCGGTTTGATTTTCTGATTGTAATGAGGGCAAGTCTTATGCAGGAACATCATGTCGTCGTCGTTGGGGGAGGCTTCGGCGGTCTACAAACTGTCCATGGTCTGAAGGGTGTGCCGACACGGATCACCCTGATCGATCGCCGCAACCACCATCTTTTTCAGCCGCTTCTTTATCAGGTCGCAACGACGGCACTCTCGACATCGGAGATCGCCTGGCCCATCCGCCACCTGTTTCGCGACAGGCCGGAAGTCTCGACCATGCTTGCCGAGGTATCGGGCGTTGATCGGACCAATCGCACCGTTCATCTGACCCATGGTGAGACGGTCTCCTTCGATACGCTGGTGCTCGCGACCGGTGCGCGCCACGCCTATTTCGGCAATGACGCCTGGGAAAAACATGCCCCTGGTCTGAAGACCTTGGAGGATGCGACGACCATCCGCAGGCGGTTGCTTCTTGCCTTCGAGCGCGCCGAGTTGGAGAAGACGGAGGAGGTCAAGCAGGCCTATCTCACCTTCGTCGTCATCGGCGCGGGTCCCACTGGCGTCGAAATGGCGGGCATGATCGCCGATCTTGCCAAGAAGGTTCTGCCGCCGGAGTTTCGCAATATCGATACGCGCAAGACGCGCATCATCCTCGTCGAGGCGGGCAAGCGCGTGCTGCCTGCTTTCACCGAGGAGCTATCGGAGTACAGCAAACGCGCGCTGGACAAACTCGGCGTCGAAGTGATGCTCGGAACGCCCGTCTCGGATTGCACCGAAGAGGGCGTCAAGGTCGGCGATCATTTCATTCCCGCACGGACCATCATCTGGGGTGCTGGCGTACAGGCCTCTCCGGCTGCGCAATGGCTCGGTGTCAAGGCGGACCGCGCCGGGCGCACCGAGGTTGGTCCTCATCTCCACATTCCAGAGGACCCGAACATCTTCGTCATCGGCGATACGGCATCCGTTCAGCAGGCAGACGGCAAGACGGTGCCTGGCATCGCGCCTGCGGCCAAGCAACAGGGAGACCATGTCGCCAAGGTCATCAAGGCGCGACTGACGGGGAAGGCGGAGCCCGCGCCGTTCAAATATGTGCATAAGGGGAACCTTGCCACGATCGGCAAGCGAGCTGCGGTCATCGATTTCGGCAAAATCAAGCTGAAGGGCGTCATCGCCTGGTGGATATGGGGCCTTGCCCATATCTACTTCCTCATCGGCACACGCTCGAGGCTTGCCGTCGCCTGGAGTTGGCTGTGGATCTACCTCAGCGGCCAGCACAGTGCGCGTTTGATTACCCAGCGTGACACGCTGAAGGATGAGGCGCAGCCTGTGGGAAAGGCTCTCTAACGAAAAGAGGCGGGTCCTGATCAGGTCCCGCCTCGGATTTGTCTACGTGCTGTGACGCTTGGATCAGGCGTCGAGCGTCGCCATGTCGATGACGAAGCGGTAGCGCACATCGCTCTTCAGCACGCGCTCATAGGCTTCGTTGACGTCCTTGATGTCGATCTTCTCGATCTCGGAGACGATGTTGTGTTCACCGCAGAAATCCAGCATTTCCTGGGTTTCCTTGATCGAACCGATCATCGAGCCGGACAGGCTCTTGCGGCCTGGGATCAGTGAGAAGGCATGGACGGGAATCGCGTTTTCGGGCGCCCCGACTACCACCATGGAGCCATTGACCTTGAGCAGGCCGAGATAGGCGTTCCAGTCGATTTCTGCCGATACGGTGCAGATGATGAGATCGAAGGTGCCGGCGAGCTTCTCGAAGGTCGAGGCATCGCTTGTCGCGTAGTAATCCTTTGCACCGAGCTTCATGCCGTCTTCCTTCTTGGAAAGCGACTGAGATAGCACGGTGACATCCGCGCCCATGGCAGCACCGATCTTCACGCCCATGTGGCCAAGACCGCCCATGCCGACGATGGCGACCTTCTTGCCGGGACCGGCATTCCAGTGCTTGAGGGGCGAATAAAGTGTGATACCGGCGCACAGCAGTGGGGCAGACGCGTCGAGCGGCAGGTTGCCCGGGATGGACAGGACGTAGCCTTCCTTGACGACGATGTGGTCGGAGTAACCGCCCTGGGTCGCCGTCTTGCCATCACGCTCGACCGAGTTGTAGGTCTGGACGAGGCCCGGCATGTATTGCTCGTTGTCGACGTCACGGCTTGCGCAGCCAACGCAGCTATCGACGAAGCAGCCGACACCGACGTGATCGCCAACCTTGAAGCGGGTGACCTTGGAGCCGACGGCCGTCACGACACCAGCAATCTCGTGACCGGGGACGATCGGATACACCGCATTCTTCCATTCGTTGCGAACGGTATGGATGTCCGAATGGCAGATGCCTGCATATTTGATGTCGATGACGACATCGTCCTCGTTCGGCTCGCGGCGTTCGAAGGTGAACGGCGTAAGCGGCTTGGATGCGTCTGTTGCAGCATAACCTCTTGCAGTGGCCATCTGAAGTTCCTTTCAACTGGGAAATGGGATGGTCGATCATGCGCCCGGAACACGAAAGAGCGTTAGAGCGATCCTCCGAGCTTCTTGCATAATTCTACAAATTTGCGGTGCGCCCTCTTTGCGAAGAGGGGAAGGCATTTTAGATATGTCTCAACGGAATTGCCGTTTGCCCCAAGGTTTTCGCCCATGACGCTGCCTTTCAGCCCTTATCAGGAAATCGTCTCGATTGTTGCCCGCTATTCCAAGGCCGAGGGGGAAGTGACGACCGACATCGATGCCTTGCGGCTCAGCAAACGCTCAAGCCCGAGTGCGCCTTGCCACGGCAGCTATCATCCCTGTTTCGCCATGGTCATTCAGGGCGCCAAGAGCCTACAACTCGGCACCGACACCATCAATTACGGGGCAGGGGATTACCTGCTGACCTCCTTCGATCTGCCGGTGGCGTGGCGTGTGGTGGAGGCAAGCCACGAGGTGCCGCATTTTTGCATTTCGATTGCGATCAACAGTGAGAAGCTTCTCGACGTGATGAGCCGGGCGCAGATCGCCCGCCCGCCAACGGCCGTTCTCCGCCAGCGTGGCATCGTGGTGAATGCCGCAACGCCCGAGCTTCTGGATGCGACGACGCGGCTTTTGCGCTTGCTCGATCGTCCAGCCGATATTCCTGCCATGGCGCCTTTGATCGAGCAGGAGATTCTCTACCGCATTCTGACAGGTCCTGCAGGTGGACAGTTGATGAGCATTCTGGCGGCAGACAGCCATGGCAACCGGATTGCCCGTGCAATCGCATGGCTTCGTGAGAACTACGCCCGCCCGATCCGTATCGAGGATGTGGCAGAACGGGTCGGCATGAGCGTCTCTTCCTTCCACCAGCATTTCAAGGCGGTGACGGCGATGACGCCGGTGCAGTATCAGAAGCAGTTGCGTCTCCACGAGGCGCGCCGACTGATGCTGTTGGAACGGCTAGACGCGGGCACCGCCAGTCACCGGGTGGGTTACCAGAGCCCATCGCAGTTCAGCCGGGAATATGCCCGCGTCTATGGACTGTCGCCAGCGCGCGATGTGGAAGCGTCGCGTGAGAGCATGAGCACTGCTGCAGAGTGACCCGGCTTCCCATACCCCGGCTCTGCGCCGGAGTATGAGTGGCTAAAAGGGTTAGCCGATCAGAGCGGCTTTGTGGGCCTTGAAGAACTCCGCGGAGGTCTGCGGCTTCTTGCCCGTCAGCGTTTCGTAGTCATTGGTCAGGATTTCGAAATTGCCGGCTGCGATATTGGCATCCGCCGAGGCCAGCATTGCAGCGACAAAACCGGGAAGGCCAGCACCTTCGATGCCCTTCTGAAGGTCTTCGGGTGAGACCTTGACCGCTGTGAGCGGCTTGCCGGTTGCCTCGGAGACGAGGGCGGCAATCTGGTCTGCATTGAGCAGTTCCGGTCCCGTCAGCGTGTAGGTCTTGTTTTCCGCCTTGCTCTTGGCGAGGGCGGCTGCGGCTGCGCGGGCGCAGTCGTCCCGCGAGATGTTGGAGACCTTGCCGTTGCCCGACGCCGTGAACCACTGACCACCTGCCAGATTATGCGGCATGCCGTGAAGGTAATTGTCGAGATACCAGGCGTTTCGGATGATCGTGTAGGGCAGACCGCTTGCCTTGACGGCCTCTTCCGTTCCCAGATGGTCAGGGGCAAAGGTGACGAGCGATTTGTCCGGGTTCGGCATCGACGTGTAGGCAAGATGCTTGACGCCGGCCTTGATCGCGGCGGCAACGGCTGCCTTGTGCTGCTTCAGGCGCTGGCCTGGAACGGCAAGAGCGTCGGTGGAAATGATGAGTAGCGTGTCGATCCCCTGGAATGCCTTCTCAAGCGAGGATGCATCGTCGAAATCGGCAGCGCGTGTCTCCACACCCTTTGCGGCGAGACCGGCGAGCTTGCTCGTATCGCGGCTGGCGGCAACGATGCTGGCCGCTGGAACCTCATAGGTTTCCAGCAGATGACGGATGATAGACTGGCCGAGATGACCAGAGGCGCCGGTCACGAGAATCTTGCTCATAATGTCTGTCCTTTGTTGGTCTCAAAAAGAGAGTAGCTCTAAAATAAGAATTGACCCGTTGCTGTAAAGAAGGCATTTCTGACGCCCTAAGTTACCAGAAGGGAACCACCGCCATGGGCGCGACAGTTTCACGGTTGAAGCCGACAGCAGCGAGTGCTTCCGCGCAGGTCTCAGCGCCTCTCCCAGATTTCGCCAATCTCGATTTCGACAATTGCCCCGTGCGCGATCTGCTCAATCATATCGGCGGTAAATGGTCGACGCTGCTGTTGCAGGCGCTCGCCGAGCGCCCCTATCGCTTCGGTGAATTGCGGCGCATGGTGCCCGATATCTCACAACGTATGCTGACCCAGACGCTACGTGATCTGCAACGTGATGGCTATATTCACCGCGAGGTGTTTCCGACCAAGCCGCCCAGCGTGGAATATAGCATGACACCGCTGGGACGATCTCTCTATCTGCCTTTGTCGCAGGTCATCAATTGGGCGCTCGATCATCATGATGCGGTGAAGCAGGCGCGCGTGACGTTCGACACCACTGCGTAACACTTTGTTCCATCTATAGATTTCAGCGGACCTTATATTGCGGCGCGTCAATTCGCACCATGGGTTCAAAAATCCTCTTGACCCTGAGAAGCGCTCCGCTTAAATGTCGCTCGAACCGTACCGTACGGTACATAATTGAGAGTGGAGTGGACAAGGTGGGGACCGATCCGATCACAGCGCAGGAATTTTCGCCGCGACAGAACGCCGTTCTGGAGCAGGCATTGCGTCTTCTGGTCGAGGGTGGAGAAAAAGCGCTGACGACGTCCGGTCTGGCACGCGCTGCCAATTGCTCCAAGGAAAGCCTCTACAAGTGGTTTGGCGACCGCGACGGTCTTTTGGCAGCCATGATCAGCTTCCAGCAGAGCAAGGTTCGCACCTTTGAAAAGGCTGGCGATCGCGTCACCGCGCCGCAGCTTGTCGATCACCTCGAAGTCTTTGCCCATGATCTGCTCGACGTTCTGGCTGGCGACGTGTCGCTGGCGCTCAACCGTCTGGCCATCGGGCAAGCGAGCCGCGATGGCTCGAAGCTCGGCAATCTTCTGCTGGAACGTGGTCGCCGTCAGATCGACAAGCGTGCCCGTGGTTTGATCGAAGCCGGTCGCCGTTGCGGCTACCTGCGCTTTGACGATCTGGAAGATGCCTATCGCAGTTTTTACGGCCTGATCGTTTCCGATCTGCATGTGCGCATGCTGCTCGGTGAGGCGCAGACCAAGGATTTTTCTGCCCGGGCGAGGAAGGCGGTTGCCGCCTTCCTGACGCTTTACGGGACGGAAAAGGTACATTCGGAAAAGGGCGGCAAAACCGCCTGAGTTCCGGTTCAATCATCTGGTTTTGAATAGGGAAGGACCAAGAAATGCGCGTTTATTACGATCGTGATGCCGATCTCAATCTCATCAAGGCGAAGAATGTCGCCATCGTCGGTTACGGTTCGCAGGGCCGCGCGCATGCGCTGAACCTGAAGGACAGCGGCTCCAACAACGTCGTTATTGCTCTGAAGGCCGGTTCGCCGACCATCAAGAAGGCAGAAGCCGACGGCTTCAAGGTCATGACCGTTGCCGAAGCTGCCAAGTGGGCCGACCTGTTGATGATGGCAACGCCTGACGAACTCCAGGCCGACATCTACAAGGCTGAAATTGCCGGCAACATCCGCGATGGCGCTGCGATTGCTTTTGCCCACGGCCTCAACGTTCACTTCGGCCTCATCGAGCCGAAGGCTTCGGTCGACGTCGTCATGATCGCACCGAAGGGCCCAGGCCATACGGTTCGCGGCGAATACCAGAAGGGCGGCGGCGTTCCTTGCCTCGTGGCCGTTCACCAGAACGCGTCCGGCAACGCTCTTGAAGTTGCACTCTCCTACGCCTGTGGCGTTGGCGGCGGTCGCTCCGGCATCATCGAAACCAACTTCAAGGAAGAGTGTGAAACCGACCTCTTCGGCGAACAGGTCGTTCTGTGCGGCGGTCTCGTCGAGCTGATCCGCGCCGGTTTCGAAACGCTGGTCGAAGGTGGCTACGCGCCTGAAATGGCCTATTTCGAGTGCCTGCACGAAGTGAAGCTGATCGTCGACCTGATCTATGAAGGCGGTATCGCCAACATGAACTACTCGATCTCCAACACGGCCGAGTGGGGCGAATACGTCACCGGTCCGCGCATCATCACTGCCGAAACCAAGGCTGAAATGAAGCGCGTTCTGCACGACATCCAGACCGGCAAGTTCACCTCTGACTGGATGCAGGAATACCGTTCGGGTGCTGCCCGCTTCAAGGGTATCCGTCGCATGAACGACGTTCACCAGATCGAAGAAGTCGGCGCGAAGCTGCGCGGCATGATGCCCTGGATCGGCAAGAACAAGCTGGTCGACAAGGCTGTCAACTAAGACGGTTTGGAGCCTGCGCTGTCAGGCCAAGCACACGGAAAATGCGAGGGCGCGGAGGGAAACTTCCGCGCCCTTTTTCTTGCTGATATCAAAGAAAGCTGGTTCCATGTGCGGGAATTGGGAAGGGCGATATCATGCATGAACACGACGCATCATCCTCTGTGCCTGATCAGGATAGCACGCGAAAGCTGGAAGGGGGGACGCCCGTTGGCGTCAATCTGGATGAAACATCCCACCTGTTGTCCAGTGAAGCCAATAGAAAAAGACTGCGCGAGTCCATCGCGCAACTCGAGAACGGTGATCTGATTGAGCGAGAACTGCCCCAGGCCTAACGGTTCGCTAAGCCGGAATTCTCAGTTCACGCTGCGTTCGCGGTCAAATCACGCCGCGGGATAGATAACGCCCTTGGTCAGAATGAAGCAGCCGTAGAAGCGGAGCTCACCCGTGGTGATGACGCAATAAGCGTCCTTGGCCTTTTCGTAGAACGCAAAGCGCTCAATGCCGTACATCGGTGCCGACTTGCCTTCGGCAGCGTCGATCTCAGCCTGGACTTCGCGCTGAACCGGCTCGATTTGATCCGGTGCGCCCATGACTTCCATGCGGCCGACAGAGGGCTGCAGCGGTGTGTCGAGCGGGAAGACCGAGAGGATCGCCTTGATCGCCTGGGCGGAGGTTAGGTTTTCCATACGCAGCACTTGGCCGACGGCGGTGTGCTGGGCAATGCTGTCGGATGGGAAGTTGGTGTCGGTCACGACGAGCGTGTCGGCGTGGCCCATGGCGCGCAGCGCGTGCAGTACATCGGCGTTCAGCGCAGGGTGGATATTCTTGAGCATTTCGTCTCCTCCGGACAGCAAATCAATCGGGGCGCAATCCATCCTTAAATTTGCCGCCCGTCAATCCATTGCCGAGCAGATTGTGAAGTCGTCGAAGAGATTGTATGGGAAGTCCGCAACTTGGGAGAGGACGCAAAAAATCTCGAAAAACCGTACCGAAAACTGATAAGTCAGTATTGCTGACCTATCGATGTTTTTGTACATGTTTGCGTCATAAAACGAAATATGAGGAAACAGACCCATGCTCGATTGGGAACAAATCTTCGCCACCCGCTCGTCGCGGATGAAAGCGTCCGAAATCCGGGAACTTCTCAAGCTTCTGGACCAACCGGACATCATTTCCTTTGCGGGCGGTATTCCCGATCCGGCACTGTTTCCCGATGCGGAATTCAAGGAAGCCTATGCGGACATCTTCTCCGGCCCCCAGGTCAATTCAGCGCTGCAGTATTCGGTGAGCGAAGGCTACAAGCCGCTGCGCGAATGGATCGTCAAGGACATGGCGAAGATCGGCATCGAATGCTCGGTCGATAACGTCTTCATTACGTCCGGTTCGCAGCAGGCGCTGGATTATCTCGGCAAGCTGTTCCTGTCGCCGAACGATACGGCACTGGTCACATGGCCGACCTATCTCGGCGCGCTGTCTGCCTTCAACGCCTATGAGCCGAACTACGACCAGCTGAACCCGGGCGGCAATCGCACGCCTGAGACCTATCGCGACAACGCGACCAAGGCGGGTGGTTCGGTCAAGTTCGCCTATCTTTCTGCCGATTTCTCCAACCCGACGGGTGAGACAGTCGATCTGGCAGGTCGCAAGAAACTGCTGGAACTCGCCGATGAGCTCGATATCGCGGTCATCGAAGATGGGGCCTATCAGAACCTGCGTTTCGACGGTCAGCCTGTTACACCGATCATGGCGCTGGACATCGAGCGCAATGGCGGCATCGAAAAAACCCGTACCATCTATTCCGGCAGCTTCTCCAAGACGCTGGCGCCGGGCCTTCGCGTCGGCTTCGTCGTTGCTGCGATGCCTGTCATCCGCAAGCTGGTTCTGATGAAGCAGGCTGCCGACCTGCATTCCTCCACCATCAACCAGATGGCGATCGAGCATGTCGCATCCCGCGGTTTCGACGGTCAGGTCGCCAAGATCAAGGCTGCCTATAGCGCACGTCGCGATGCCATGCTGACCGCGCTCGACAAATACATGCCGAAGACGGCACGCTGGACGAAGCCGGAAGGCGGCATGTTCGTCTGGGTGACGCTGCCGGAAGGTCTCGACGGTGCGGAGCTTCTGGCGCAATCGCTCTCCAGCGAGCGCGTGGCCTTCGTTCCAGGTAAGGCCTTCTTTGCCGATGGTTCGGGCAGCAACACGCTGCGCATCAGCTTCTCCTGCGCCAACGAGCAGATGATCGACGAGGGGATCAAGCGCCTCGGCCGCCTGATCGCCAATGCCGAGACCACGACCAGAGCGACGATGCCGATCGTGTGAGGTCAGGGAAGGGCGCTGTCCCTTCTCACGATGACAGACTGATGCTGGCCGACTTTAAGAGCGGCCAGCATTCGAAGCGAGCCTTCGCTCCATCATCTTAAGGATCTTTGCGCTGGTGCCACGCATCATGCAACACGTCCGCTTTCCATTTGAAGGATATGCGCCATGGCCAGAACCTACCCCTTCCATCAAGTCGATGTCTTTTCCGCCAAACCCCTGAAGGGCAATCCGCTTGCTGTGGTCTGCGATGCCGACGGCTGGTCGGACGAGGAGATGGCTGCATTTGCCAACTGGACCAATCTCAGCGAGACGACCTTCCTGATGAAGCCGACGGTTGAGGGTGCGGACTACCGCGTGCGGATTTTTACGCCGGTGGGCGAGTTGCCCTTTGCCGGTCATCCCACACTCGGCACCTGCCATGTCTATCGTTCGCATTCCGGGCAGACCGGCAAAGACGAGATCGTGCAGCAATGCGAGGCAGGTCTGATCAAGATTAGGATCACCGGCGAAAGGCTAGCTTTTGCGGCTCCGCCGTTGCGAAAGTTCGGCGCGGTCGATCCAACATCTATTTCGCAGGTCGCAGCGGCACTGGGGCTCACGCCTGAGGTGATCCTGGATGCAAGCTGGACGGATAATGGTCCGGGTTGGGTGTCGCTGCTTCTAAAGAGCCGCGCCGATGTTCTTGCCATCAAGCCGAATTTCTCTGCAATCGGTGGCTTCAAAGTCGGTGTCGTCGCGCGCTGCAAAGCGGAGGACGGGATCGATGCGGACTTCGAAGTGCGAGCCTTCTTTGAAGGTGGCGAAGATCCGGTGACCGGTAGCCTCAATGCTGGCCTTGCGCAGTGGCTGATCGGCGCTGGTGTGGCGCCTGATCGCTATGTCGCCAGCCAAGGGACTGCTCTTGGTCGGGCAGGGCGCGTCAGCGTCGACAAGATCGGCGACGACATCTGGGTCGGCGGGCAGGTGACGACTTTGATCGAAGGAAAGGTTACGCTTTAACCCCGAATGTGACAGTCAAATCCTGTCTGTCACATACATGTTATGCAGGTGTGTTTTAGCGGTCCCAGCTTCAAACAGGGACCGCACTCATGAAAACGCTTCTTTCAGCCTTCACTGCCATCGTGTCGCTCGGTCTTCTCATGGGCAGCGCAAATGCTGCCGATCTGGTGCTCTACACCAGCCAGCCAAATGAGGATGCCCAAGCGACCGTCGATGGCTTCAAGGCCGCCAATCCCGGTATCGATGTCGAGTGGGTGCGCGACGGAACGCCGAAGATCATGGCGAAGCTGATGGCCGAGATCGAGGCGGGCAATCCGGTTGCCGACGTTCTGTTGATCGCCGATACCGTGACGCTGGAACGCATGAAGCAGGCCGGACAGCTGATGGCCTACAAGTCGCCGGAAGCGGCCCATTATGACGCCACGCTGTTCGATGCGGACGGCTATTATTACTCCACCAAGCTCATCACCACCGGCATCATGTATAACACGCAAGCCGCGATGAAGCCGACGAGCTGGAAAGACCTTGAGAAGCCGGAAGCCAAGGGCCTCGTGACCATGCCGAGCCCGCTCACCTCCGGTGCGGCCCTGATCCATGCGCAGACGCTTGCCGCCGTTCCGGGCCTTGGCTGGGATTACTACAAGGCGCTGAAGGACAATGGCGCGATTGCTGCTGGTGGCAACGGCGCGGTTCTGAAATCCGTCGCGTCTGGCGAGAAGGCTTATGGCGTCGTTGTCGATTACATGCCGATCCGTGAAAAGGCCAAGGGCGCGCCGATCGAGTTCGTCTTCCCGAGCGAAGGTGTGTCTGCCGTGACCGAGCCGGTTGGCATCCTTGCCCACACCAAGCATGCGGATGCGGCCAAGAAGTTCGTTGACTATGTGCTTTCCACCAAGGGACAGGAAGGCTTCGTCAAGCTGGGCTATATTCCTGCGCGCAACGATGTCGCTCTGCCGGCTGGCTTCCCCGCCCGCGACCAGATCAAGGTGCTGCCGCTGAACCCGGCAGAAGCGCTGAAGAATTCCGAAAAGGACCTCAAGACCTTTTCCGATATCTTCGGCGGCTCCAAGGGCTGATCCTTCTTTATGCCAGCCTCTTCAACTCATGTAAGCAGCCAGCCACGCTGGCTGTTTCCTTTTGTCGTCACGGTCGTCTTTATGCTCAGCGCATTGCCGCTGGGGCGACTGGCCTATACCGGCATCATCTCGTCACTCAAGGGTGACATGTGGCCGTTGCTGAGCGATCCGGCTTTGTGGCAGGCCGTGGTCAACACGCTCTCCACCTCATTCTTTGGCATGCTGATCTCGCTCGCGATTGGCGGCGGTTTTGCGCTGGCGCTGACGCTTTGCAATATCCGCGGCAAGTCTCTGCTGAGCTTCCTCTTCATGCTGCCGATGATGATCCCGCCGCAGGTGACGGCGCTCTCCTGGATCGGGATGACCGGGCCTTCCAGCACGCTGTTGAAGGCAATCGGTCTGGCGCCGCCGCTCGGCTCTGTCCAGCCGCTCTATTCGATCTTCGGCATTTCGCTGCTGCTTGGCGTCCAGCACGCGCCGCTCGTCTATCTCTCGCTGCGGTCCGGATTGCTGGCGCTGCCGCAGGACGGGATCGAGGCGGCGAAGCTCTCGGGTGCTTCCTCCTGGCGGGTGCTCAAGGATATCATCCTGCCGCTCTCCATGCCGGGGCTGATTGCCGGTGCCGCGATTGCCTTTGTCTCCGGTGTCGGCAACTTCGGCATATCGGCCATTCTCGGCATACCCGCGTCGATCTTCACCCTGCCGACGCTGATCTACAGCCGCTTCTCCAGTTTCGGTAGCAGCACCTTTGGCGATATCGCCATGCTGTCCGGCATGATCGCGATCATCTCGGTTCTCGGCCTCGCAATCCAGGAACGGGCTATGAAGGGGCGCGATTATCGCATCATCGGGCTTTCCGGCAAGGCGGCCACCTTCCAGCTTGGGACATGGCGTCTGATCGTCGAGGCCCTTCTGTGGCTCTCCATCCTCATCATTCTCGTCGCGCCTTTGACGGCGCTCGTCGCAAGCTCACTTGCTCCGGCCTACGGTGTGCCGCTGACGCTGAACACGGCGACGATCCATGCGTATGAGGAAATCCTGTTTCGGCAGGCCGTGACCCGCACGGCCTTCATCAATTCGCTTTTTCTGGCGACAGTCACCTCCTTGTGTCTCCTGCTGGTGACTGTGCTGACGGCCTATTTCCTTGTGCGTGGCAAAAGCCGGTTCATGTTCCTGCTGTCAGCGTTGGTGGATATTCCCTATGCGCTGCCGGGCGTGGTCATTTCCGTGTCCTATGTGTTGCTGTTCGCGGCCCCGATCCCGCTTGTCGGCATCACGCTTTACGGCACGCTGTGGATCATTCTGCTGGCCTATTTCTCCTCCTTCTTCGCCGTGAGCCTCAAGCCGATGGTCAGTGCCTTCACCCAGTTCGATCCGGTGCTGGAAGAGGCGGCAAGGCTTTCGGGGGCCGGTTTCTGGAGACGGATGAAGGATATCATCCTGCCGCTCGTCGGCCCCGCTGCGGGCGCCTCCGTCATTCTGGTCTTTCTGATTGCCTGCAATGAATTGACCGTCTCCGCGCTGCTCTGGTCTGCGGGCACGCAGACCCTCGGCGTGGTGATTTATAATCTCGATGACAGCGGCAGTTTCGATCTCGCCTCGGCGCTCTCGGTGCTGGTGGTGGCGATGGTGATCGTGCTGATGCTGCTGCTTGAACTGCTCGGCCGCAAGCTGCCGAAGGGAGTTGTGCCTTGGCGAAACTGATCCTCAACCGCCTGTCGAAAAGCTTTGGTGGTGGCAAGCCTGCGGTCGATGATGTGTCGATGACGATCCGCGAAGGCGGCTTTCTGGCGCTGCTTGGTCCTTCCGGCTGCGGCAAGACGACGGTGCTGCGGATGATCGCAGGCTTCGAACAGCCGAGCGACGGGGCGATCCTTCTCGGCGAGCGGGTGCTGGCGGATGCTGGCAGCATGGTGCCGCCGGAGCGGCGCAACATGGCGATGGTCTTCCAGTCCTACGCATTATGGCCGCATATGACGGTGGCGGAAAATACCGGCTATCCGCTGAAGGTGCGCGGCATTACAGGCGAGCGCTATCGCCGCAAGGTGATGGACGCGCTGGCAACCGTGCGGCTCGACGCTTACGCCGAGCGTCGCCCATCGGAGCTTTCGGGCGGGCAGCGTCAGCGCGTCGCGCTTGCGCGCTGCCTTGTGACCGAACCCGACGTCGTGCTTCTGGACGAGCCGCTTGCCAATCTCGACCGGCATCTGCGCCAGGAGATGGAAGAGACATTTCGCGAGTTTCACGCTACCTCCGGCGCGACGATGGTTTATGTGACGCATGATCAGGCCGAAGCCATGGCGCTTGCGACAGATGTTGCAGTGATGTCGGAAGGCAGGCTGTTGCAGATGGCGCCTCCGGCGGAGCTTTACGCACGACCGGAAGGACGGCTCGTCGGATCGCTGGTGGGGCAGGGCGCCATTGTCTCGCTCAAGCTCCCGGAGGCTGCGCCGCGGGCGCTGGATTGGGAGATGCTGAAAACAGCCATGCAGGCTGAAGAGGGGATATCTCCGGCAGGTGATATTCTTGTCCGCCCGCAGGACGTGCTCCAAGACGCCGAGGGTATCGCCTGCCGGGTGAGCAGCATTTTGTATGAGGGCGAGCGCTATGCGCTGCGCCTCACCTTGCCGGATGGGCAGGCACTGCGTGCCTATTCTCGGGAGCCCGCAGCCCTCGGGGCGATCTATCCCATCGCTATCCGCTCGGCCTGGCGATTATAACGCGGGTCACTTGGCTTCCAGTCAGAAGCGACTAAGTTGGGCATTCATTCGGGAATGATTCATGTCGCTGCGGCTTGCCACCTTCAATATCGAGAACCTGATGACCCGGTTCGATTTCACCGGGTTTCGCAACCAGACCCGTCGGGATCGAGCCATGCAGCTCTTCGATGTGCGCGACGAGGCGACCTATAATGCGCTGGAAAGTGCGCGCATGCTGGCTTCGACCGATGACACGCGCCAGCTTTCGGCACTCGCCATTGCCGATGCGGATGCCGACATCCTTTGCCTGCAGGAAGTCGATAACATGGCGGCCCTGCAGGCCTTCGAATATGGCTATCTCTACCGCATGGTCGGCAATGGCTATCGCCACAAATATCTCGTGGAAGGCAATGACAGCCGTGGCATCGATGTAGCGGTGGTCATGCGTGACGAGACGCTGGATGGCGAGAAGATCGAGCTTGTCGATATTCGCAGCCATGCAGCACTCACCTATCGCAATCTCGACCTGTTCAACGACGAACTGGCGCTGACCAATGCCATCGATGACAAGATCTTCAAGCGCGATTGCCTGGAGCTTGAGCTGAAGATCGGCGGCAAGCCTTTCTCTCTCTTCGTCACCCACCTGAAATCCATGAGCAATGCCCGCGAGTCCACCGATGCGCGGCTTGGCACCATGCCGATCCGTGAGGCGGAAGTGCGCGCGATCCGTCGCATCATCGAGAATCGCTTCGGTCTGGATCAGGTACGCCACAGCAATTTCGCCATCTGCGGCGACATGAACGATTATCAGGAGCGAGTCGTCATCGCCGGCAACCGCCGGACCGGCCACAGCTTCACGCCGGTGACGGAGGCGCGCAGCGCGCTCGATCTCCTGACCAAGGATGGCTTTGCCATCAACCCCATGCAGCGCCGTGACGTGATGGATCGCTGGACGCTGTATCATTCCAGAGGCCCGCAGGAGCAGCATCTTTGCCAGTTGGACTACATCCTACTGTCGCAAAGCCTTGCCGAGCGGAATGCGGCACGCGTGCCGGAAATCATTCGCGGCGGGCAGCCTTACCGCACCGTCTTCCCGCCAGGGCATGAGGTGGAGCGCTATCCACGCACCGGCTGGGATCGGCCGAAGGCATCGGACCACTGCCCGGTGGTGATGACGCTGGATTTGGGGTGAGGCGACCCGCAGGCATTCGCCTTTGGATATTCAGCGATCGGTAAAAGCTCTAGTTGTCTGAAACACAATAGCCTCGGCCGAAGCCTAAGCGAGCCAGTTTCTCGCGAAGCGCATCGTCCGTTTCGGCCTCGAGCGACAGCAGGCCTGTATAGGGATCGCCGGATTGTTTCAGGGCCGACCAGAAAGCCGGCTCAGTCTTCAGCCCCTGTTGCCGCAAAAGCTTGATCGCCTCTTTGAAACTCTGACCGCCGATAGCAAGAAGCCGTCTTTCGATCTCGAAGTGGCGCCAGCCATTTTGGAGCGCAACCGGCTGCGGGCTTGCGAAGATCTCGAAGTCCCAGCCATGCGCATGAAACATCACGATGATCGGCCGGTCTTTGGATATCCACTGCCATATCCGCAGGTCGCTCATCGTGCCGTAAGCGTTCTGAACATCCGTCAAAAACGCGTTGGGGTCCGGCGCATGGCAGAGAATGTCGATATCGCTCTTCTCTGTCTCAACGCCCAGAGGCGGCGTCCCGGCGACCCTGGGGTCGTAGGCTATCAAGGCTTTCAGGATGCCAAGTTGTTGAAGGGCGATTTCGAAATGAGGTCGCGTTATCTGCATCATCCCCGCAGCGAACATAACGGCTTATGGATGTCCGGGCCGAACCCGATCATCGGGACCTTGAGGTTGCAGGCAGTGACGAGCGAGCGTAAGGCGCTTTACACGCCTTCGAACTTCACCGTCACGCCGCGCTGGCGGAAATAGGCCTGCATCAACTTCCGCCCGGAGCGGTTGTTGTGCGAAAGCTTGGATGCGTCGAAGGTCGCCTCCTTCAAGCCCTCGTGCTTCAGCGCCGCCTTCAGGTTGGCGATGTGCAGATCGATATCGGCATTGTCTGCGCGCAGCGATTCGTAAATGCGATCTGTCGCGTCCGCTACCGTCAATTCGCTCATCGTCATGCTCCTGTTCGTTCCGGCTGATGCTCAGCCTCAGTGCGGTTTTCAGAGCCACACTTTTTTCAGCAGCGCAAGCTTTTTGCCTGGAGAACCGGTGGAGGCTCTTTTGGGTGAGAAGGTTTGTCCGGCCCATCTATCAAACAGAGCGCTTCCCTTTTTGACCGGACGAACAAATTTCTTCTTTACATAGAGGGGGAATCTGATAATTCGGCGGCACTGGTTTGCCCTTGTAGCTCAGTTGGTAGAGCACCTGATTTGTAATCAGGGGGTCGCGGGTTCGAACCCTGCCGGGGGCACCAGTAAAATCAAAGGCTTGGAGCCGCTTCTTCCCTAAAATATGTCGCATTGTGTTGCAAAGCAGACCTCTACGTTTGCGGGGCGTTGGCGTCTGCCCACGGCTGTTGCACGCAACATGGACTGCGACATGCAACAGGAAAACGAATCATCCTGCATTCATTTTGCTGTCGTGCGCGCTCGGGATAGGCACGCTGCAGAGCCACTATTACGGCGCCGATAAGAGCAGCGCTTGCTTCGACACTTCGGCCTCGCTCACGCCCATCGCCCAGGCGAGGGATCCTTTCATTGTCTCTTCATATGCCCTATCGTCACTCATCTCATGAGGGCTGAGTGATGGGCGAATTTCTGGTTTTTCTTGCGGGTTTGCCGAGCATTGCATTGAGCGCAATTTTCGGCGCCCTCTTTGGACTGGTTGGTGGTCTGCTCGGTGTGATTCTGAAGCGATGGGGGTTTACGAATGCGTGGAGGTACGTGGCTGGGATTGCGGTTGCGGTTTCTGTCCCCCTGACAAGCAATCTAATTAAACCCGCGATTCAGAACGCGGCTTTAAACGATGGCCTGCCGAAAAAGCTTGATGACTTCACCATCCACGAGGCTACGAAAATCGTACCTGGTGGTGTCGAGTACCGATTCAGATTGGTTGGTGCCATCCCGCCAGACTTCAAAGTCTCCGCGGTGAAGCAAAAGAACTTGCAAGGGCTTTGCCAGATCTGGAAGCCGGATTTAGACGCGGGCCGAGCAACCAAGATTGTCTATTCGTACACATGGGACGGTGGCGCCGATGCCTATTCCGTTGTGCCAGGGGATTGCAAATAAGCGACAGAACCCGAGCCAGAAAGGCATATCCGGCTGACTTGGCATTTTCTCGCATTTGGCGGTCTGGCGTGCTGCACGCCATCCGCGAGTTCAACGAAAGAGAGGCCGAACTCGGCAATTCCTCGTACGCCTCTGGCCGGATGTTTCAATCGCAGGCATAGAATAGGCCGCGCTGTCGTCGCCTGGAGGAAGAGAATGTTCGAAGCCGCTTTCGTGATCGTTTGGGGAATGATTTACCTGGCCTGCTGGCTGCTGCCTTTTCAGCTGTCAAAGCGTATCGCGATGCACCGCTATGCGGGATGGCTCCGTTTCCTCGTGATTCTCCTATGTTCGGTGCTGGCGATCGCCATCTGTTTTGTCAGCACCATCACCGTATTCGCGTACCAGATTGCGCCCGCCGGGACCTTTATGGAAACGCTGTTTGTCGGGATCGGGCTTTCTATCTGGGCGACCATGCGAGGCAAAAAGCGCGTGCCTGCCAGTGTTTTCGAATGAGCGTCTGCAATTTGGCCCATCAGACTTCATCCTTGCGTCGCCGTTCCCGTTGCCCCTGATTTCTTTATTGCCGGGCTTTCCACAATTTTGTCCCTCCTTCGCCTATCATGGTCACGCGCCGGACAAATTTGCGGGTGATGGGCTTCGGCGCGCCGTTTCAGTTACCGCACGCTCTTCGGTGGATTTGGCGTTTTACGTTCAAAACCACAGGCGAGGGGTGCCGTGGCTGGTGAAAATTGCGTATGATCCCGCCAGCCCTTATGCGTGGTATCACCCGCAAAGGCGGATTTCGGTAATGCGAGTACAGGTGTTTCGGTGATCGATCCTTATGTTTTGCTGGGTGTTGAGCGCGAGGCCGATGAGGCTGCGATCAAGGCTGCCTATCGCAAGGCGGCGAAGAATGCCCATCCGGACAGCGGCGGGGATGCCGACCAGTTCGCCAAGCTGCAACTGGCCTATGATCTGTTGAAGGACCCGGTGCGACGCAAGGTGTTCGACGATACCGGCTATGATCCGCAACTGGCCGATCCTAAGGATCTGAAGGGCCTGTTGATGCTGGAAACGCTGGTGAACGAGTTCATTCTTGATGAGCGTGAGCCGGGCAGTTTCGATCCCGTTGCGGCCATGCGGCGCAAGCTGACCGACGATATTCTCAAGAGCCGCTTCCATATTCTCGAGCTCGAACGCCATCGCACCCGCGTGCGCAAGCACATGGACCGGCTTGGCATGAAGCCGGAAACGGATGTGCTTGGCTCCATGCTGCGCGCGCGCAGCCAGTCGCTTGCCGAAGCGATCCGCAACGCCGAGCACCAGATCGAGGTCATCGAACAGGCCTATACGATGCTGGAAGGCTATTCCTATGAACTGGAACGGGCGATCTTGGCCGAGCCGGTGCTGAAGGGCGAGGCGGCGGAGTAACGTCGTTCGCTCAAGCGCAGTGGTGCCATGTCCAGCCACATGGATGCCTGCGGTCTGCGATTCATGTTCAGATTTGAAACATGACCGGCCTACGCCGGACGTTCCTCAGGGACCGTTGACCAGTGCGAGAATGAGCTGATGCACCGCACCGCCATTGGTGAGTTCGACCTTGTCGAAATCCCGCCCGCGCTGGCGCTGCTCGTCGGAAAGCTCCTTCAGCCGCTGCTGTAAGACGGCGCGCACCTTCTGGCACTTCGGGTCGTCTTCCGCTCGCAGGCCGACGCTATAGGCCTCGATCTTCTTCACCATGTCGAGAATATGCTCGCCATGCACGCGTTCGTGTTTTTCCACGCCGGCAATGAAGCGCTGCCAGCTGGCCGCAACATCCGCTGGCAGTTTCGCCGGTGCCTTGGGCCATGTGTAGATGATCGTCAGGTTGGGTCGCGCGGTCGCCAATATGCAGGCGCCGTCCGGCTGTGGGCGGTAATCGCGCCGCCAGGTTAGCTTGAAGGTCGTGTGGGCAACGGCCTGGACACCGGCCTGTGGCCCACGTTCGCCGATGGATCGATAGAGCTCGATGCCGGAACTGCCGGATATGGCATAGGTCTTGATCTGTTCGGAGGGTTGCCAGTTCGCGGTTTGGGCTTGCGCCGCCATGGGTATCAGAGATGCCAGGAAAAAGCCCGCAAGGGCGGCGAGGGGGCGGAAACTGGGCAAGCGGAAAGTCCTGTTGATCATGCACGGGACGATAAGCGAAGTGATGGTCAGCGGGCAAGCGGCTTGCGGATGCGCTTGGTGCTAAAGTGCCGTGCGTCCGATTGGAGGCACAAAGAACGCGTTTCTTTTGAATCGACGCATCGTGTTTTCTGAAAATCGAGTCCGATTTTCGGGCCGACGCTTTACGTGGTTTGCTCTCGCACACCGCATGTGACTCTCGAGCTGATCTCGCTCCACGGAAGCCCGAAACAACGGGTACGCCGCAATGCATGGAACGCGATCATCACGTCATACTCGATGCCTCAACCGCGCATGAAAAAGGCCCCTGCGCGTAGAGCGCAGGGGCCGTTGATCGATCGCCCGAGGGCGCGTGCGATCAATCAATCGTCGAGCTTGTCGTAGTCCAGCTTCGGCGCGTTCTGCAGCGCTTCCTTGGTGGTGTCGACGTGAGCCTTCCACGTGCCATTGTCGTTGTTGATGGCAACGGAGGTCGGGTCGAGAACGACATAGCTCTCATTGATGCCGAGGAAGCCGCCGACGCTGGCGACGATACCGATGACGGCCTTGCCGTCGCCGATGACCACGTCTTCGATTTCGCCGATCTCTTCGTTTTGGGCATTGTAGATGTTCATGCCTTCGAGCTGATCAGCGGTCAGGTCGGTCTTCTGCACGTTGACAAACTTCAGCGGGCCAGCTGGCTTCGTACCCATGGTGAAACCTGGACCAGACATCATCGCATCAGCGCCAGCAGCGGCTGGTGCAGTTGCAGCCGGAGCGGCAGGTGCAGCAGTCTGGGCGAAAGCGACGGAGGAGGTCAGAGCTGCAACGGCAGCGAGTGCGAAAACCTTGTTTTTCATGAATGTTTCTTCCCTTTTGTATGCTGAACATTTTGTTCGGGGGAAGAACGGGTGGGGGCGATTTTGGTTCCAGCGGTCTTGCGAGCAATAATTTGTGGAATTGGTTGCGTAGCGTACTACCACGACTTGAAAGAGAATAAGCTAGATGCAATATAAGCATCATGGGGGTTCCCAGACGGAAGAGAGGAGTAATCCGATCCCGGATCACAGTAACGTGTGAGTCTAGTGTTTACACTGTCAATCGGGAAGGCGGTTAAGATCAATGCGATCATGGGAATGACTCCTATGGCAGCTTGGCTTTCGAAGCGCTTCCGGAACATGCCGGCAACGGACATGGCCTTGATGACAGTATACACCAAGTCGTTTATAAAGGACTTGAGTGGCGCGAATGCCATGCTGCATCGGCGGAGGCAATAATACTATCCATGCCTGTTGGAGTTGTTGCCTCCACTCGGTCCCTATTGGGAGCCGCAAGATAAAGACCTAAAGCATTATTTTCATTTTGATCGATTTATCGACTCTAAACTTGCTACTCGAATAGCCAATGATCCTGCGCTAGTTTCTAAGCACTCATTCTTTCCCCTGATACGGTTTTACGAGAGTTGGACGAGGTTCAGGGAGAAAGGGGCTCCGAAGAAGATCAAAGTCAGGCCACTGCGATACGCTGCCCACTTAGATGCGATTATATATGCGCGCTATCGATCACTTCTAGCCGAACTTTACGAGGAGGAACTCCGTAAGCGAGAACTCACAGAGGTACCGGTTGCGTACCGCCGCCTTATCGACACTGCTGGACACGCGAAGAGTAATATCGAGATATCCCGCGATGTTTTTGCTTGTGTCAAAAACATCGGTGACTGCATAGTTACCGTTGTCGACATCAAGTCATACTTTGAGAGCCTTGATCACGCTAACATCTTGAAGCAATGGGCGATGCTTGTTGGTGAACTCCTTCCTAAAGACCATACAGCTGTTTTAACAGCGGTCACCAAATACTCTGTGGTAGATTACGAAAAGGTCGCGACCCGTTTAGAGCTACGTGAGCGCGACACTTCTGCAAATACTAGGAAGCTTCGTAGGCGACGTAAGATAGATCACCTTCGAAAAACTGGTAATAAACAGCTCTGCTCACCGAAGCAATTTCGCGAGTTAGTAGCTGGGGCCAGTCCGACCAAACCTAGTCTAATTCAAAAAAATGGTTTTGATTTCGGTATTCCTCAAGGCACGCCGATTTCGGATTTAATTGCAAATTTTTATCTGATCGATTTCGACGAAGACATCAATCGGTGGGCAATGCAGAGAGGTGGCATCTATCGGAGATACTCTGATGACATCATCATTGTTCTTCCAAAAACATCGATGTCAGCTTCTCACGAAGCAAAAAATTATTTGCAGGATCAGATTCAACTTCATGGACGTCGACTGAGAATTCAGGATAAAAAAGTTTGTATCTGCGAGTTTTCGAGCACACTAGGTGCTATCGATTTCCGTCACGTTTATGGCTCTTCCTCGAAGAACGGACTTGAATATCTGGGTTTTGAATACGACGGGCGTCGAGTAAAGATAAGAAACGCTACGATGTCAAACGCTTGGCGGAAAATGAAAAAGCAAGCTTATGGGCACGCCTTCTTCTTCGTTAAACGCTATCGCGACAAAGGAGAGATATGGATCAGAGCGAATTATCCCTCTCATCAGCTTGAGAAGACAATTCTGCAGGATGTTACCTATCACCAAGACAAAGGATACGAGACATGGACGTTCGTAAAGTATGCACGTCGCGCGAGCCGTGCATTTGTGGGCATGAACGCAATTTTTTCCTCTCAAACACGTCGATACAGATACTTTACTAGGACGATGATCCAAGATGGCCTGGACATAGCGGTCAAAAAAATTGGGACTAAAATGCCCTAGCTGAACAAAGAAAAGGTCTAATTCACAGCGCTTCGTTGAGCAGCTACTTCGAAAGTTCACCATCCACAAACTTCAACGCATCGACAATAGACACCTTCCACAGCGACCAAACGTGATCGCCATCGGTAATGCGCAATTCCGATTTGCGATTGTCGGCTTGTAGCGTTTCGTGAAGGGCGACTGCGCCGCGCCAGAGGTAGAAGCCGTCGTCGTCTCCCACGGTCAGGTAGGTGGCCGGGAGGTCCTGGGACTCGGCGATGTGCTGGGCGACGAGGGTGAAGATGTTCTTTTCGTTGAAAAGTCTTGCATCGAAGGGCGTGCCGAAAGCGCCGGAGAAGTGGTCGCCGGTGGAGGGCAGGACGATGCCGCTTGTGACGGTGGTGCGATCGACGCGGTGGAAGAAGGCGCTGTCCTGAATGAGTTTCAACTCCGCCGGGGTCTTGTCGAGATCGGAGGCGGGAACATTCTGCCATATGGCGCCCGACAGGCTGGCGACTGCAGCGTAGAGGTCTTCGTGGGCGTAGGCCAGGTGCAGCGCGCCGAAGCCGCCCATGGAGAGGCCTGCAATGGCGCGGCCTTGCCTGTCCTTGCGCACCGGTAACGTCTTTTCGACATGGACGCGCAGATCGCCGGTGAGAGCGGTTTCGTAATCGCCGGGGCCATCAACGGCGGCGGAATCGACATACCAGCTGTTCTTTACGCCCGGCATGACGACGACCAGCGGGCGGATCGTGCCGGCGGCGATCATTCCGTCCAGCGTCTTTTCGATATTGCCAAGATCGCGCCAGCTGTTCTGGTCGCCATCATGGCCGTGCAGCAGATAAAGCACCGGCCAGCCATTTTCCGGCGGTCCGCCATCCGGGCGATAGATGTTCACCGGGAGATCGGCGTTCAGCGCATTGCTGTGAAAGGTGGCGTCGGTCAGTGCGCCGGCGAGGGCGGGTGAGGCGAAGCAGGTGAGAGCCAGGGCCGAAAGAGCAAGGTGGTGCAGCCGCATGGCGCTTCTCCTTCCGTTTCATTGCGCGCAACGGGAATGCCGTCGCGCGCTTGAAAGTTCCCGCGTTCTGTCCGCGTGTGGACTATTGCCCGGGTCTGCCCGTCTTGCCCTTGGTGCGGCCCTTGCGCTTTTGTTCGCCGGGGTCTTCATAGGAGCCGACGCCGACCTTGCCGCGTTTGAGCGGGCGTGGATCGTCCTTGTCGCCGGTTGCGCGTTCCGGCTGACCTTCCAGAAGCGGCGAAAAGCGTTTGCCGGATTCGGTTGTCGGTTTTTCCGGCGTCGCGCCGCGGACGGGTTTTTCCGTGCGGCCGACGGTCATTTCATCCAGCGTGTTCTTGCGGAAGAGCGGCTTCACCATGTCTGTGCCAGGGCCCATGTCGTCCAGCGAGGGTTTGGCGAAGAGGGATTTTTCCGGGGTGCTCGGGTTGTCCCCCTCTGTGCTGCCGGACATCTGCCCCTCAACAGGGGAGATCGACCCGCGGCTGGCACTCGATCCAGTTTTTCTGGACCTGTTTCCGCTCTCTTGGGATCTTGCCTCGTCTTTCGCAATGGGATCATCCATCGCGGCGAGTTCGGCGGCTTTGAGGCGCTTGATTTCGTCGCGCAGGCGAGCGGCCTTCTCGAAGTCGAGATCGGCTGCGGCATCGCGCATCTGTTTTTCCATGGCGTTGAGATGCGCCTGGAGATTGTTGCCGACGAGGTGGCCGCCATCGGCGAAGCCCTTGCCAGAAACGCCAGAAATATCAGCCCTTACGTGGTCGCGTTCATAAACCGAATCAAGAATATCGGAGATCTTCGCCTTGACCGATTCCGGCGTGATACCGTGTTCTTCATTATAGGCCATCTGCTTTTCACGGCGGCGGCTTGTCTCTTCCATCGCCCGCTTCATCGAACCGGTGATGTTGTCCGCATAGAGGATGACCTTGCCATCGACGTTACGCGCGGCGCGGCCGATCGTTTGGACGAGCGAGGTTTCGGAACGCAGGAAGCCTTCCTTGTCCGCATCCAGAATGGCAACGAAGGCGCATTCTGGAATGTCCAGACCTTCGCGCAACAGGTTGATGCCCACCAGCACGTCGAAGGCGCCGAGACGCAGGTCGCGGATAATTTCGATACGCTCGAGCGTGTCGATGTCCGAGTGCATGTAGCGCACACGAACGCCCTGTTCATGCAGATATTCGGTCAGGTCTTCCGCCATGCGCTTGGTCAGCACGGTGCAGAGCGTGCGGTAGCCCTTGGCGGCGGTCTCGCGGATTTCGCCGAGAACGTCGTCCACCTGCGAGCGTGCGGAGCGCACTTCCACCGGCGGATCGATAAGACCCGTCGGGCGGATGACCTGTTCTGCAAAGACGCCGCCGGATTGTTCCAACTCCCAGCCGCCGGGCGTGGCGGAGACGGAGACCGTCTGCGGACGCATGGCGTCCCACTCCTCGAAGCGCAGTGGGCGGTTGTCCATGCAGGAGGGCAGGCGGAAGCCGTATTCGGCCAGCGTCGCCTTGCGGCGGAAGTCGCCCCGATACATGCCGCCGATCTGCGGAATGGTGACGTGGGATTCGTCGATGAAGATCAGGGCATTGTCCGGAATATATTCGAACAGGGTCGGCGGCGGCTCGCCGGGGGTGCGGCCCGTCAGGTAGCGCGAATAGTTTTCGATGCCGTTGCAGGAGCCGGTAGCTTCCAGCATTTCGATATCATAGCGGGTGCGCTGTTCCAGGCGCTGCGCTTCCAAAAGACGGCCCGCCTTTTCCAACTCGGCCAGACGATGCTTCAACTCTTCCTTGATCGACTTGATTGCGCCGTTCAGCGTCGGACGAGGGGTCACATAGTGCGAGTTGGCATAGATCTTCACCGATTGCAGATCGCCGGTCTTCTGGCCGGTCAGCGGATCGAATTCGGTGATGCTCTCGATTTCGTCTCCCCACATGGAAATGCGCCAGGCGGCATCTTCCAAGTGGGCGGGGAAAAGCTCGATCGTATCGCCGCGCACGCGGAAGGAGCCGCGCTGGAAATCCATGTCGCGCCGCTTGTATTGCTGTGCCACGAGATCGGCCAGCAGTTGGCGCTGGTCCAGCTTGTCGCCCACCTGCATCTGGAAGGTCATGGCGGTGTAGGTTTCCACCGAACCGATACCGTAAATGCAGGAGACGGAGGCGACGATGATACAGTCGTCTCGTTCCAGAATGGCGCGGGTGGCGGCGTGGCGCATCCGGTCGATCTGCTCGTTGATCGAGGATTCCTTCTCGATATAGGTGTCGGAGCGCGGGACATAGGCTTCCGGCTGGTAGTAGTCGTAGTAGGAGACGAAGTACTCGACCGCGTTGTTGGGGAAGAAGTTCTTGAACTCGGAATAGAGCTGCGCGGCCAGCGTCTTGTTCGGCGCCAGGATGACCGCCGGGCGCTGCGTCGCCTCGATGACCTTGGCCATGGTGAAGGTCTTGCCCGAGCCGGTGACGCCGAGCAGCACCTGAGAGCGGTCGCCGGAATTGATGCCCTCCACCAGATCGGCGATCGCGGTGGGCTGGTCACCGGAGGGCTTGTACTCCGTGACCATTTCGATGGCGATGCCGCCTTCGGATTTCGGCGGGCGGACAGGACGGTGCGGCGTCCACAGCTTGCCGTCCTTGAACAGCGGATTGCCGCTTTCGATCAGCTTGGAGAGCGCGTCCACCGTGGCCGTCACCGCACCGGGCGCCAGCGACTTGGCGTCTTCCAGCGAGACATCCATGCCGGCCACCGGGTTGAGGCCAGCGGCGGCGCGCGTCTTCGGATCGGATGAGCCGCCGATGGAAACGCCGCGCGAGGTCTTGGACGCCGTCGGCATCTTGCTTGCCTTGGCGGCAGCCTTTTCCGCTTCCTTGCGCGCTTCGATCTCGATCTTCTTACGGTGCTTGCCTGCCTTGGACGCAACTTCGCGCTGGGTCTCCACGGACGTCGCTTCGGCTTCCGCTTCCAGCTGCTTCACCCAATCGGCAACAGAGCCGGAGAGGGGAGCGCCTTCGAAGGACGCTTGGGGCATCTCTTCAAAACCATTGGAGCGGGAGCTTTCGGAGGATTTTTTCGGTGATCTGGCCATGGGCAGAATATGGAGCGCTTAAACCCCAAAAGGAAGAGGTGCGCGTGAAAAAATGAGTACAAAAAGGCAACGATACCCTGTTGGAACAAGATGCTGGCTTCCGCGTTTTCTGCGGCTTTGAAGCACCTTTTTGAGGTGCGTCACATTTGTGTTCCGCTTTGTTCAAAGATGCACAAAGCAGACATCTCAAATCGGAACAGGCGACCGCCACCAAGCAAGAAGGGTGGTACACCTTAAGACAACCGCATTGGGACGTGTCGCCATCCGACTGCAAGCACCTCCCGATCCTGGCTTTTCCTTTTTCCTTTTACCAGCGCTTCATGCCATATGTCGGCTTGCGCACGAGCAATCCGTGCTTGCTCTGGCGGTCGTCTTCGGAACGCGCCCGCGCGCACAGGTCCATAAGCTTGCAGAAAAGAGGTAGTGCCATGATCACCCGTCCCGCAACGATAGACGATGCCGAGGGAATGGCGGCGGTGCAGAACGAGATTTTTGCGGCGGGGCTGCGCAAGACGCCGACGGATGTCGAGACTGTCACGAACACCTATATTTTGGATCCCGACCGGATCGCCTGTACGGTCGCCATCGATGAGGACGGGCGCATTCTCGGCTTCCAGTCGCTGAGGCTCGCCACCGCTGCCGGCAATCCATACGGCGTGGCGGAAGGCTGGGGCATTATCGGCACGCATGTCAGCCCGTTCGCGGCGCGAAAGGGTGCCGGTAAGGCGCTGTTCAGGGCAACGCTCGAGGCTGCGGAGGCGTTCGGTCTCAAGGATATCGACGCCAGTATTGGCGCCGATAATGATATGGGGCAGGCCTATTACGAAGCCATCGGGTTTCGCACCTATCGCACGACGGAAGATCGTGTCTGCAAGGCCTATCGGCTCGGATGACGCATATCAGTCGTCACTCAAGCCGGTGTCGGTTCAGGATGCTGAGGCGGTTTTTCTTCGCTGTCCGAGTTTCTGGACCGCGAGATCCAAGAGAAGCATGACGATCAGGCTCGCGCCGACCAGCGGGAAGATGATCCCGCCCACTGCGAGCATTGCGGCAAGCCCGTAAAGTGTGCCTTTGCTTTGCGGCATGGGTGGAACACCGAGCGAGCCCTTCGGGCGGCGCTTCCACCACATGACGCCGCCGGACACGGCGAGCAGGATGATGGCGAGGCAGGCAAGCGCCAGTACGATCTGGTTCGCAAGGCCGAACTGCTGGCCCATATGCACATTGATGCCCCATTCCAGCCCGCGGCCAAGCGGCCCGTAATCGGCGTAGCGCATGTCGATCAGTGGCTTCCCGCTATATTGATCCAGATGGATGACCCGCTGGTTGGAAAGGTCATCAGGGTAAACCGATCCGCTATAGACGCCCTCCGGCTTCGTCGGGAGCGCCACGGCATAACCGGCAGCGAGGCCGAGTTCATCGAAGCGGGCGACGGCCTTGTCGATGCCGATGGGGGCTGGCATCTGGTTGACCTGATCGTGGTTCATGGCCGTGTGATCCATGGGCATGGCGGGCGAGGGCTCCATGTGCTGACCATGGTCGTGACCTTCGGAGGTCGGTATCTTTGCCTGCTCCAGCGACCATGAGGTTTTCGACACATCGTTGAGCCGATTGCCCGACATCGGCACATCGACACGCACGCCTGCCGGATAACCGAAATTGTTGCCATTGGCCCATTCATTGACCTTCGCGCCCCAGACGCCCGACCACGGCATGCCGGTGATGGCGAGGAAGACGATGAAGGAGCCGACGAAGATGCCGGTAACGGCGTGCATATCCCGCCAGAAGACCCGCTTCTTCGGCGTTCCGCGAACCGACACCACGCCGCCGGTCTGGTTGCGCGGCCACCAGAGATAGATGCCGGTGGCAACCAGCAGGATTGACCAGCCTGCGGCGATCTCGATCAGATAGCGGGCATAGGTGCCGAAATATTTGAGGCTGTGGAGGGTGCGGATCGTCCACATGACGGTGCCGCGATCCGGCAGGGAGCCAAGGACTTCTCCTGTGTAGCCATTCACATAGACGGCGCGCTTGCCCTCCGGCGTGCTGATGGTGACCTCTGTCGACGCACCGGGATCGGCGGGTTTGGTGAGTTTGACGGCGGTGCCGGGTACAGCAGCCACAGCGTTGGCGATGATGGTGGAGGGCAGGGCAGCGGTGGTGTTCTCCACCACGTCCACCCGTTTCAGGTTGGCATGGATGGCGTTATCCAGCTCATCCTTGAAGAGGTAAAGCCCGCCGGTGATGGCGAGCGTGATCATGAATGGCAGGACGAAGAGACCGGCGTAAAAATGCCAGCGCCAGACGGCGCGATAAAGATTGAGCGATGAGGGCGCGCTCACGCGGTCACCCACAGAAGTGGTGCTGATGGACATTATTGGCTCCGCAAACGGTGCAGGCAGTCGCATCTATCCTGTCGGCGACGTACCCGCTGGAGATTTCAACACAGAGGTCGGATCGCAAAAATCGCCGTGAGCATTTGAGGCAATTTCGGCGCGATACGCCCGTAGCCAGCAAGGAGGCTGATTGTGCTCCGCGCCTTCCCCTGTTCGGGAGAAGCCCGCCGGATCATGCGTGAGACAAAGAGGGAGGGCCGCGTGGCTGCTGCTCGCGCGTCGGCGGCGAAGCGATCTTGTTTTCAGTCCAGCGCCACAAGGTGACGTGAACATGCGGAACGATGCGCCCGGCAATCTCGGTCGGGCTTGCGAGCAGGGCGGTAAAAGATGTGGAGGCAAGGCGGCAGAGTGTGCCGCAGCAGCTATTGGCGAGCTTCTCCGCAGGCGACTGCTTCTGCGTACCGGCATCCGGCATATGAGCGGCGCAGATGATGTCATCGGCGGCAAGGACCGTGGCCGCCATGCTGCCATGGGCAACGCCATTCGCAAGGCCTTGCAGCAGAAAAAGCAGCAGGGCCAGCACTGCGACAGCGCCAGCCGAACTGCGATCCTGCATGATCCTGCGAATAAGCTTCATGGCAAATCCAGTGGCACAGTTTCGCCACGATGTCACTGCGACAAAGGCGGCAGGGGAATACGTGTCTCAGGCCTCGTGCGGACGGGTTAATGTCGGCTAGCCACGCCAAATCCGTCAGACATCAAGCGCCCCTTGGCTTCCTTACTATTATATGTAGGGGCGGAAACATGACACAGGTTTAGTCTGAAGTTCGCGATCGATTGCGCTCGCATATCGATCAGGTGATGGAATGAGATCACTCCGTTTGACTGCTGCAACGCATCTTTGGGTATCACCATTCCGGCAGAGGCGAAGCAGCTCGCGAGACTTGCCGCTCTCTGACAGACGTTTGTAAGTGATCCGGCCGCTGGTTACATCGATGTAGATGGGATCGGGTTGTGCGGCGAACTCGCGCACTATTATGTCCAGGTTCATCTTAGCGCTGCGGTCGGCAGCGTAGATGGCTAGAACCAGCGCATGAGACTGTTTTTTGGCGGACCTGCCACTGCGGGGGTCGGGTCCAAGTGGATCCAAGAGACCGATTAAGAACTCGCTTGAGAGTCTTTCTAGTGCGGCAGGGTCACCCTGCTTGGCCTTTCGCCAGGCGTCATTCCAAATCGTACCACATGACTCTGCCAGTCTTGCCTTATCGGTGCACCCAGCGAGCGGACCTACCAATAATAGATAAAGAACAGGGAGAGTGAGGAAAGCGGAACGTCCCCTTTTTGAGTCGTGCCGGACTTTCATTCTGCCACCATTCCATTATTCGCCGCTTTGCGCCAGCGATGAGCGAGTTCGTAGGCCGCGTCGATATTTTCGCGCCATCGGGGTAGGTCTAAGAGGGAAAATTGCACAGTTAGGCCGAGGTTTTCCATACTCCACCACACGTGACCGAAACAGATAGGGTTTGGCACGCGCTCGGCCTTAGCGCACTGCAAGATTACCGACGGCTCGCTGCCGGAGAAAAAGTGATCAAATGGTGCTTCCTCTGATCCGTCATAGTAATTGAGGTCATATTTCGTGCCAGAGAACTCGGCACCGAGGTTCTTCTTGGTGTTTTCAAGGCGCTCCGCTGGGAGACGGTCTCTCAGTGGAGACGTGGAAAGAGGCAACCATGGGTTTTCGATTGAAGCAATGACGATGAACTCGCCATCCTCCGGCATCTTCCTTCCATTCTCGCAGAAGCGCGAGGACGCTATTGAGAGCGTGTCCCTTTCTGGCCAGCGCAATGTCGGCATCCAGAAGGCGTAGCTGATCCCTGTACCCATACGCTTTTCACTAGCACCCGGCGTTGCGGGCGTGATGTCCTCCAAAGGGGCACCATACCACGGGCTTAGGTGGCCCAGCGGCACTTTGAGCCAAGTTCCTGACGCGTTGAAGAAGTATTCTTTGGATAGCTCGCGACCCCGATAATCCCTTTGATTGATCGGATTGCTCGGCTTGATTGATGGCGGGCACGTAACGTTATCCGCGTAGGCGAGGGAAAAAAAAGTTAGTTTTGCCGCTAGGCACAAGAGACCGAACTTCACTGCCATCGCGTTGCGCTTCTTCGCCTTGTTGTTGATCGCGCTGTTTGGACCGCCCTTGCGCCCTCGCTTCAGCGATTCTCCACCTTCGCCGAAGTCTGGTCAAGCCGCATTCAACCTGTGAGCCTCACCCCTGAAACCGCTTCTAGTTCCAACGTCACCGTTGTCGATTCACTGCGCGGCGCAGGTGACAATAGTATCGGCGCGCGGTGTTTTGTCTAAGTAGACGGTGAGGGGCAGGTCTCTTCAGGCCGAATGCGTCGTTGAGCAATCCTGCGCCAATGCTACTGCCTTGGCACGGATTACAAATTGTCCATGTCGGCAAAATGCCGCCGTTCTGCACGTTTTTTGCCCGAATTGACGGGGATTCTGCTGCTCTCGATAGTTGGCAGGAGTGGCAGGCATGGCTCCGTTTTCTCCAACGATGGCGGCGATCCGCTATGGTTACGGTCTTGCGCCGGACCAGATACTCAGCCGAAACACGGACGATCTGCTGGTGCAGCTCGTGGATGCGCCTTTGAAGGAAAGCTTCTTTCCCATCGGCGGTGCTTTCGATGCGCGGCAAAGAGTTGACGACCTCGCCAAGGGGTTTGAGGCGCTGAAGATCGCCAAGAAAAACAATGATGCCGAGACTGATCGCGCGGCGCGCCAGCAATTGCAGCGCAAGGCCGAGCAGAGCTTTCAGCGCGATAGTCTTGCCCGGGTGCTTCAGGCGGCCTTCTCACCCTATGGGTTTCACGAGCGGCTGGCCGCCTTCTGGTTCGACCATTTCTCCGTCAATGCGCACAAATCCTTCCCGATGCGAATGATCACGCCGCTCTACGAGGTCGAAGCCATTCGCCCGCATCTTGCGGGATCGTTTCGCGATCTGTTGCAGGCATCGGTTCTGCATCCGGCTATGCTGATCTATCTCGATCAGTCGCAATCGACTGGCCCGCAGTCGGCAGCGGCGACAAATCGGAAGAAGGGTCTGAATGAAAATCTCGGGCGCGAGCTGATCGAGCTGCACACCATGGGCGCCGGCAGCGGCTATACGCAGACCGATGTGCGCTCTGCGGCGCTGGTGCTGACGGGCATGACCGTGGACGATCATTACGAGATGATGTTTCGCCCCCGCATGGCAGAACCGGGAGAGATCAAGGTGCTCGGCGTCAACTACGGTGGCGACCCCAGGTCGGCTGATGACTGTCTCGTCATGCTGGATGATCTGGCAAGCCGACCGGAAACGGCGCAGCATATCTGCCGCAAACTCGTGGCCCACTTCATCGCCGACAATCCGCCGCCGGATGTGATCGCCGCGATGGTCAAAGAGTGGAAGGCGAGCGACGGCAATCTGGCGAAGGTCTATGCCGCCATGCTCAACCATCCGCGCGCCTGGCAGGAGCCAGGTGCCAAGATGAAGCTGCCTTTCGACTATGTCGTCTCCGGACTTCGCGCTTTTGGCATCACCAGGAAGAACTGGCGTGAGCGCATGTCTCCGGATGGTGACGATAGCTACACGCCCTTCGATACTCCGGTGGCGGCTGCAGCGCAGCAGGCATTGAAGAGCGCAAGCGATGACATGGCACCTGCCATGCAAGGCGATGGCGCGCAGATGGCGATGGAGAAGCCGCCAACAGATATGAAAACGGCGATGCCTTCCGATCCGGCGCAATTGCCAAAGCCGAAGGCCAGTCTTGCCCGGACGCTGACCGTGGCAGCCCTTCGCCGCATGGGCCAGCCGGTGTGGCAGCCCCCGAGCCCCGCGGGCTTCGAGGAGGGCGTTGCCTCGTGGCTTTCGCCCAGCCAGATGAGCGAACGCATTCTGTGGGCGCGTAAGGCATCCGGCGCGCTCGGCAAGGATATGGAGCCGAAAAAGCTTCTTGAAGTGTCGCTGGCCGATCAGGCGCGCGACGACACGATCCGTGTGGTTGGACAGGCGCCAAACAGGGTCAGCGGTTTGACGCTGGCGCTGTCTTCCCCCGAATTCAACAGGAGATAGGACATGGCCTTCTCTCAGGATATGATGTTGAGCCGCCGCGGCTTCTTGATGACCGCTTGCTGTGCGGCGGCTGTGCCCGCCTTCTCTCCGGTCAGCTTTGCCGCAATGCCGGGCGAAAACCGCTTCGTGACGATCGTTCTGCGCGGTGCAATGGACGGGCTCGATCTGGTGCAGCCCTATGGCGACCCCGCCTTTGCCCAATTTCGCCCGACATTGGCGCTGAAGCCCGATGACGGTCTGATCGATCTCGACGGGCATTTCGGCCTGAACCCTGCGGCAGAGGCGCTGATGCCGATGTGGCAGGCGAAGGAGTTGGCCTTCGTCCATGCGGTGTCGACGCCCTATCGCGACCAGCGCAGCCATTTCGATGGGCAGGACATGCTCGAAAGCGGCGCGGAGGCGGTGCACGGCGAACGCACCGGATGGCTGAACCGGGCGCTGTCTGCCATCCCTCGATCCGAAGATCGCAAGGCAATCGATATCAACACATCGATGGAGCTCATTCTGTCGGGGCCGAACGAGGCGGATGTCTGGGCCTCCAGTTCCAACATGACCATGGCGGCCGATGAAGTCGGTTTCTTCAAGCGGCTCTATGCCAATGACGCAGAGTTCAGCCGGGTGCTGGCCGAAGCGCTGCGCACCGATATGGCGGCCGAGCAATTGTTTCAGGATGAGAAGCGCGGGCAGGGCATTCGTGATATTGCCAAGCTTGCTGGCGGCATGCTGCGCGAGGACTACCGCATCGCCAGCTTTTCTGTCGATGGCTGGGACACGCATGCGGGACAGAAGGCGCAATTCGCCCGCACGGTGAAGGACCTGACCATTGCATTGACGACGCTGAAAGATGCGCTTGGGCCCGATGTGTGGAAGAAGACAACGGTCCTTGCAATGACGGAATTTGGCCGCACGGCGAGGGAGAATGGAACTGGTGGAACCGACCATGGCACGGGCGGCGTCGCCATTCTCGCAGGCGGCGGCATTCAGGGCGGTCGTGTTCTTGGCAAATGGCCGGGCCTCGGTGACGGCAAGTTGCTGGACGATCGCGACCTGATGCCGACGGGCGACGTGCGCGAAGTTGCTGCCGCCATGCTCTATCGTCAGTTCGATGTCGGTAGCGAAGCCCTGACCAATGGTATTTTTCCGGGACTGTCTTTCGACAGATCGTCGGCTTACCTCAAGATATGAGCGGTGTTCTATAGGATCAGGGGTCTCTACTCTTTTTCGAGAAAGCGTTGGAACGCCTTCAACGTCTTTTCGCTGACGTGGTGCTCAATTCCTTCGGCATCGGCCCGTGCCGTGTCCGGATCGACACCAAGCCGGCATAGGAACGCTTCGACGATCTCGTGGCGCCGTCTCGTCTGCTCGGCCAATTGCTGGCCCTCTTCGGTGAGGAAGATGCCGCGATAGCGCCGCTGCGTGATCAGTCCTTCTTCAGCGAGGCGCTTCAGCATCTTGGCGGCGGTTGGCTGCTTGACGCCGAGACGTTGGGCAATATCGATCTGACGTGCCTCACCGGAATGCTCGATCAGGTCAGCGATCAGCTCGACATAGTCTTCCATGAGTTCGCTGCGACGTGCCTCCCGGCTTTTCTGAAAAGCTTCGGCATGCGTTTCCACCCCGGTGGAAGACAGTCGGCTTTCGTTGAAGGTAGGCTGCTTCATCGGTCGAGACTCTTCACGCTTCCGTTCTTTGTTTTGTCGCGTGTCCTTATCGCAAAACCGGTGAGCACTTTTGCGCGACATGCTTTGAAGCGTGTCGCGATCCTTCAGATTCGCGCCTTACGCTTCCGTTCTTTGTTCTGTCGCATCTCGTCATCGCAAAACCGCTGCACACTTTTGCGCGAGATGCTTTATGATCATCTCATATAGCCTGTGAATTTCCAGAGTATTGATGAAATGCTCTCAGCCCAGGCCTGGGACCGGAACGCCGAAGGTCTGAAGCAGCAGCACTGCGTTAAGGCACAGGATGATGACGGTGCCTACGATCGCTGCGATGTCGAGCAACCACTTGTTGGCGAAGTTGCCCATGATCGCGGGATTGCGGGTGAACATGACGAGCGCGATCATTGGAATCGGCAGGGCGAAGGACAGCACGACCTGACTGTAGATCAGCGCATCGGTGGTGTTGACGCCCATCAGCACGACGACAAATGCCGGCAGCATGGTAACAAGGCGGCGCAGCCAGATTGGGATATGGAAACCGACGAAACCTTGCATGATCATCTGCCCCGCCATGGTGCCGACGGCGGAAGACGACATGCCCGACGCCATCAGCGAAATGAGAAATACCGTTGCCGCAGCACCGCCCAGCAATGGCGTGAGCGTGTGATAGGCCGTTTCGATCTCGGCGACATCCGTATGGCCGGCATGGAAAGCCGCCGCCGCCATGATCACCATCGCCATGTTGACCATCCCTGCGACGGCAAGGGCGATGACGCATTCCCAGTTGGAAAAGCGCATGAGTGTCTTTCGCTCGGCGTCGTTGCGGGCCGTGGCACGATGCTGTGTGAGGCCGGAATGGAGATAGAGCGCGTGGGGCATGACCGTCGCTCCGATAATGCCGACCGAGATCGTCAGCGCCGCTGCATCCGGCATGGAGGGGGTAATCACGCCAAGACCGGCTGCGGCCCAGTCAACCGGTGCGATGAACATCTCGATGACATAGCAAATGCCGATGACGGAGACCAAAGCCCCGATGACCAGCTCCATGGGGCGGAAACCGCGCCCATCGAAAAGAAGAATACCATAGGTGACGACGGCCGTGACCGCCATGCCGGCAAGCAGCGGCATGCCGAAGAGCAACGACAGACCGATCGCACCGCCAAGGAACTCCGCCAGATCGGTCGCCATGGCTGCGATTTCGCTGACGATCCACATGACGATCCTGACCGGTGTGGAGAACTGGTCGTGGCACATCTCCGCCAGATTGCGTCCGGTGACGATGCCGAGTTTGGCCGACAGGGCCTGGAACATCATGGCGATCAGATTCGCCATCAGAACGACCCATAGCAGCGAATAGCCATAGCCGGAGCCCGCCTGGATGTTCGTCGCGAAATTGCCGGGATCCATATAGGCGATTGAGGCAACGACAGCCGGTCCAGCAAAGAGCAGCAGCGAGCCGACACCGCGCCGCTGTCCGGTCAGAACTTCTCGTATTTTTGCATCGGTTCGTTCCGACAGGGTCGGTCGCGTCACTGTGTCCGTCATCAGGCTCTCCACGTCGCTGCACTGCAACATAGCAAAGGCTAATTCTCTGTCAATGAGCTATGATTGGGAGATAAGGCGAATTGAAAACATCGTCCCTTCGGGCTCGATAGCGAGTCTCCGAAAGGAAGATGCGAAGATCGGCAATGGGCTGCTAAGGCGTGCCGGGAGGCGAGATCGAGCTATCCCGTGGCTATTCCAAAATGGTCAGGGGGGCAGTGGGTCTCAGACCTCGATAGTTTCGACCGAATTCAGCGGCGGAAGCGGTGTTGGCGTGCCGTTTTCATCCATGGCAACCATGATGAAGGTGCCAGCCGTGACTTTCTCCAGCTTGTCGTAACGTGAGCGCTGCGCCCATGCCTCGACGCAAAGGGTGATCGAGGTACGTCCGGTGCGAGTGATATCGGTATAGATGGACAGCGTGTCACCGATCTTGACGGGAAGCTCGAAGGCCATTTCCTTCACCGCCGCCGTCACTACGCGACAGCGCGCCCGTTCGGCAGCACGAATGCCGCTTGCCAAGTCCATCTGAGACATGACCCAGCCCCCAAAAATATCCCCTGCCGGGTTGGCATCGGCCGGCATGGCCAGCGTGCGAAGCGTCAGTTCACCGGTGGGCTTGGGGGCTTGGTTCATTGGGTTGTCTCTCCATGGATATCTGAGTTCTTGTGAATCACGCGATGGCCCTATGCCTTCGCCAAAAACTGCCGCGTTGCATAAAGCGCAATGGCAGCCGCATTCGAGACGTTCAGCGACTTGATTTCGCCGGGCATGTCGAGGCGCGCCAGATGCGTGACCGTTTCGCGCGTCTTCTGGCGCAGGCCTTTGCCTTCGGCGCCCAGAACCAAGGCAATCTTGTCGCCGCTGAAGGCCTGCTCGATGGGGGCGGGGCCTTCGGAGTCGAGGCCGATGGAGGTGAAGCCGAGCTTGTGCAGTTCACCCAGCGCATCGGCGAGATTGGTGATCTGGATATAGGGGATCATTTCCAGCGCGCCGGAGGCGGATTTTGCCAGCACGCCGGATTCGGTCGGGCTGTGGCGCATGGTGGTGATCAGGGCCCCAGCGTTAAAGGCGACGGCCGAGCGCATGATGGCGCCGACATTGTGCGGATCGGTGACCTGATCGAGAACCAGGATCAGCGGGCTGTCCTTCAGCGCCGAAAGCTTGCGCACCGGCAGCGGCCGGGTTTCCAGCATCACGCCCTGGTGGATGGCGTCAGGACCAAGGACCTTATCGATGTCCTGCGGCGCAACCATCTCGACCGGGAAGGGCTGGGCGGCGGCTTCGCCGATTTCCAGTCGTGCGAACGCGTTTTGCGTCACGGACAGCTTGATGATCTGCCGTTCCTTATTGGCAAGGGCGGCACGCACCGTATGCAGGCCGTAGAGATAGACCTGGTCGGCGCCAAGCTGCGGCGGCTTCCAGTCGTCTGCGCCCTTGTTGCGGCGCTTTTGCTGCGGCGGCGTGGGGATTTCTCCGCGCTCACGCTTACCGTCGCGCACCGCGCGTCGGAGGTTGGCATAGTGCGTGTCGCGGGTGGATTTATCGTTGGGATCGTCTTTGCTCATGTCGCCTTATATCGCTGCCGGGTCATCCGCACCAGTCCCCACCGCATGAGCTGGCGCCATCCACAGGGCTTTGACACTGCTCGAATTTTTTCCTGAAATTTCGACACGCATCGTGTTGACAGAACGATGAAGGGCCGTCATATACGCGGCCACAGACGACGAACGGCGCAGCGCCGAACGGACATCTGGACTAAGCTTGGTCGCTTGATCCTCGCAGAATACTGGAGGGATGCCCGAGTGGTTAAAGGGGACGGACTGTAAATCCGTTGGCTCAGCCTACGTTGGTTCAAATCCAACTCCCTCCACCATTCTGCACGGATCGAAATCACCGCCGCGGGTATAGCTCAATGGTAGAGCAGCAGCCTTCCAAGCTGAATACGCGGGTTCGATTCCCGCTACCCGCTCCAAACATGCTTCCCCAAAATACGTGCGTTTGACTTCAATGTTTTGCGTTGAGGCGTTCTGCGATTCGATCTTCAATCTCGAGACATCGTCTGCCTGATTCCTCGTCTCTCTGTGAGACTGGATCAGCGACCACCGCAGAATCACCGACCGCCGATCGCGATTTCGGTGAAGTCAGTTTAGATGACGATCCGCACCATGAACTGACGTGGCTGCTGACCGCTGCACTGACCGGATGATCTCAACCCTTCGCAGCCTGTCATCCATGCCTGACTTCGAAGAGGTCACGGTGGAGCGCCCCGAGTGGGGTCTATCCTCCTGAAATTTCAAGGCCTGAGGAAATGTGAGGAGAGTGTGTGACTCGACGTCTCCCTAGCTGCTTCGGCAGGTGCAGAGGCTTTGGGATTAGACGTGCTGCTCGATATGTGCTGTTCGGGTGCAGGAACTGCGGCACTGCCAGGATATAGAAGGCTCTTTCGAGCGCTTGGACAAACGTACGTCTGGCTGGGATGGGCTGCGGTCTTGCCGAAGGCCGCAGCATTTTCTTCGGGGGTTTAGCTCGCGGTGTAGTAGACGAACTGCGCAACCAATGCGGCCAACAGCATGAAGGTGAGTGCTGCGCCAATCTTTAACTGTCGAGAGCGCCGTGTGCGGCCGCCGGACCAGTCATAGGCCATGGGTTCAGACATCCTTTTGGTTATTCGTTATGTCTAAAGTAGTGGTCTTCTATGCTTGCGTGAAGCTGACGGCAATCACCAGAAGGGACAGGCGAGTTCTTTGGCTTGTTTTAGAGCCGCTTTACGCGGCCGCGAAGAATCAACTTGGCGGATACAGTCCTGGTATCCTTCGCTTTCGATGGAGATGAGAAGCCCGAAAGATTCGGTTTCGGGCTCCTTATTATTAAGAGAGCGGTCCTGCTCGCTTAGCTGAAGTAGGGCTGGACGTAAGGCCAGACTTCGACAGCGCCATGATAGAGCATGTTGAGTGCGACGTAGACGATGACGGCGAGGCCGACATAGGAGATCCAGCGATAGCGGTGGAGCAGCTTGGCAACGAAGTTGGCGGCAAGGCCCATCAGCGCGATCGACACGACGAGGCCGATGATGAGGACAGTCACGTGGTCCTGTGCGGCACCGGCAACGGCCAGAACGTTGTCCAGCGACATGGAGACGTCGGCAATGACGATCTGGGTTGCGGCCTGGAAGAACGTCTTGTGACCCTTGGTCAGATCGGCTTCCGCATCGGTGACCGTGTCTCCTGCAGACGCGTTTTGTTCGCGAAGTTCGCTCCACATCTTCCAGCACACCCAGACGAGCAGGAGCCCGCCGAAAAGCTGGAGGCCGACGATTGCAAGCAACTGAACTGTCAGCGCCGCAAAGGCGATGCGCAGCACGGTTGCGGCGATGATGCCGACGAGGATCGCCTTGCGGCGCAGATGAGCGGGAAGGCCTGCGGCGGCCAGACCGATGACGATGGCGTTATCACCTGCGAGAACCAGGTCGATCGCGATGACCTGTAGAAAGGCGGTGAAGCCAGCTGCTGTAAAGATTTCCATTCTATATCCCGAAGCGTAGGCAAAGGGCCGCGCGAAAAGCGACGCCGAAGTGATGTGTGAAGAGCGCTAGAGCGTGTTTCAATCGCCGTTTCCCCCTGGCGATTTCGGCTGGCAATATGACAGGAATTGGATCGAGGTAAAGAGTAACGGACCTTCAGCCGCGTCACGGGCTCCTTAAAGTGGTTGATAACGCGGTGAAACATCCCCATATGCCGGCAATCGCGCTGCTTTTGGCTGCCGATTCCACGCGTCGACAATTAAGTCTTGCGCATTCGGTTACAAAGCCTTAAACGGCGACACCAAACCGGTTCGCCGGGAAAACTACTTCACGTTCACAGGAAGCAATTCACATGGCAAAGAGCAAGTTTGAGCGGAATAAGCCGCACGTCAACATCGGCACGATCGGTCACGTTGACCACGGCAAGACGTCTTTGACTGCCGCGATCACGAAGTACTTCGGCGAGTTCAAGGCGTACGACCAGATCGACGCGGCTCCTGAAGAGAAGGCTCGTGGTATCACGATTTCGACGGCACACGTTGAGTATGAGACGCCGAACCGTCACTACGCTCACGTTGACTGCCCCGGCCACGCCGACTACGTGAAGAACATGATCACCGGTGCTGCGCAGATGGACGGCGCGATCCTGGTTTGCTCTGCTGCTGACGGCCCGATGCCGCAGACGCGCGAGCACATCCTGCTTGCTCGCCAGGTCGGCGTTCCGGCGATCGTCGTGTTCCTCAACAAGGTCGACCAGGTTGACGACGCAGAACTTCTGGAGCTCGTCGAGCTTGAAGTTCGCGAACTTCTGTCGTCCTACGACTTCCCAGGCGACGACATTCCGATCGTCAAGGGTTCGGCACTTGCTGCTCTTGAAGATTCCGACAAGAAGATCGGCGAAGACGCCATCCGCGAGCTGATGGCTCAGGTTGACGCCTACATCCCGACGCCTGAGCGTCCGATCGACCAGCCGTTCCTGATGCCGATCGAAGACGTGTTCTCGATCTCTGGTCGTGGTACGGTTGTGACCGGCCGCGTTGAGCGTGGTATCGTCAAGGTTGGTGAAGAAGTCGAAATCGTCGGCATTCGTGCGACGTCGAAGACGACTGTTACCGGCGTTGAAATGTTCCGCAAGCTGCTCGATCAGGGCCAGGCTGGCGACAACATCGGTGCACTGGTTCGTGGCGTACAGCGCGATGGCGTTGAGCGTGGTCAGATCCTTTGCAAGCCAGGTTCGGTCAAGCCGCACAAGAAGTTCATGGCAGAAGCCTACATCCTGACGAAGGAAGAAGGCGGCCGTCATACGCCGTTCTTCACGAACTACCGTCCGCAGTTCTATTTCCGTACGACTGACGTTACCGGTATCGTTTCGCTTCCAGAAGGCACGGAAATGGTTATGCCTGGCGACAACGTCACGGTTGAAGTCGAGCTGATCGTTCCGATCGCGATGGAAGAAAAGCTGCGCTTCGCGATCCGCGAAGGCGGCCGTACCGTCGGCGCCGGCATCGTTGCTTCGATCATCGAGTAATCTTTTCCCGCAAGGGATTTGACAAAGCCCCGCTGGCGACAGCGGGGCTTTTGCTTTTTGGGGTACTTGGCATCTGTCACTACCGGATGTGACGGCTGACCATCCCCATCGCCATCCGCGTCGCACTTTGCATTCAAACAAAAACGCCCGGTGGGAGGGCCACCGGGCGTTTGTCGAAAAACCCATTCTGTCAGCACCGCCAGTCCGCTTTGTTGCGGACCAGCGTTGCTACTATCGTTTTCAGAACTCTTCCCACTGACCTGGAGCAGCAGCAACAGCTGTTCTTCCGCCAAACGCTTTGGTCAACCTGCCGCTCAGAGCGCGGGCGGGAGAAAGGACCGGCGTTGCATCGTGCGATGCGGCGCGCAGGGCAGGGGCCGTATCGTCCAGCTTGAAGCGGGTGATGAGGCGGGCGAGGTTGGATGCCTCATCGGCCAGACGATTGGACGAGGCCGTCGACTCCTCCACCATGGCGGCATTCTGCTGCGTCATCTGGTCCATATGGTTGACGGCGGTGTTGACCTCCGACAGTCCAGTGGACTGCTCCCGAGCTGCGGTGGCGATCGAGTGGACGTGCTCGTTGATCTTGACCACATGATTCTGGATCTGACCGAGGGCTTCGCCCGTCGCCGTAACCAGCTTGACGCCAGACTGAACCTCATCGCCGGAGCGGGAGATCAGCGTCTTTATTTCCTTCGCAGCGTTGGCGGAGCGTTGCGCCAGCTCGCGCACCTCCTGAGCGACGACGGCAAAGCCCTTGCCGGCGTCGCCAGCGCGCGCCGCTTCGACGCCCGCGTTGAGCGCCAGCAGATTTGTCTGGAAGGCAATCTCATCGATAACGTTGATGATCTGGCCAATCTCACCAGACGCCTGTTCGATGCGGCCCATGGCGGAGACAGCATTCTGCACCACGGCGCTGGACTGTTCGGTCGAACGGCGTGCCTCGTCGACCATATGGCTGGCCTCGGTGGCGCGTTCGGTGGAGTTCTTCACCGCTGCGGTGATTTCTTCGAGCGCCGCGGAGGTCTCTTCGAGAGAGGCAGCCTGCTGCTCGGTGCGCTTGGACAACTCGCCGGAGGCTGTGCGCATCTCGCCTGCGCCACCATTGATGGTTTCGATTGCGACGCGAACCTGACCGAGAAGGTGGCGAAGGTTTGCCATGGTGTGGTTGACATTGTCTCGCAGTTCAGCAAACGCACCCTGGAAGTCACCATGCATGCCAGCCGTCAGATCGCCGTCCGAAAGGGCGGAGATGACGCGGCGGGTTTCTGCAACACCGCGATCGACGGAGGCGACCAACTCGTTGACCTGAGCTGCGAACCTGTCGAGATCGACATTGTTGTAGTTCTTGGTGATGCGCTTGGTGAAGTCGCCGGCTACTGCTGCCGAGACCACCTCACCGATATTGGATTGCAGATCTGCGCTCTTTGCCTGCAGCGCTGCCTCCTGGGCGTTCATCTCACGCACCTTGATGGCGTTCTGCTTGAAGACCTCGACAGCACGCGCCATCTCGCCGAGCTCGTTCTTCAGTTCGGTGAAGGGGACATCCACGTCGAGATCGCCTTCGGCGAGCTTACGCATAACAGCCGTGGAACTGCCAACGGGTTCGGCAATGCCCCGATAGAGAGCGAAGCCACCAAACAGAGCGAAACCCGTAAGGCCGATCAGACCGGCAAGGTTCACCCAGTCTGAATTGGTAACCGCCGCATCGCCCTCTGCGTTTCGTGTCGTCATCAGGGCTCGCTCAGTTTCCTGAATGGCCCCAATGGTGCTGCGGATATTGTCCATGTAAGATTTGCCCGCACCTTGAGCCTCGAGCGCTCTTGCCTCCTCGGCGGTGGCCGCATTGCGCATCAGCGCAATCTCTTTTTCTGCAATGTTTGTGCGCCAAGCCTTGGCCTGTTCGTCAAGTGCCGCAAGCCTTTGCTGCTGGACGGGGTTGTCCGCGGTCAATTCCTTTACCTTGGCTAGTCCAGCTTCGTAGTCCTTGATCCCGCCACGATAGGGATCGAGGAACTCGTCCTTGCCGGCGATGAGATAGCCGCGCAATCCCGTTTCCTGATTGACGATAGCAACGAGAATGCTGTTCGTCGCCCGGTAGACTTCATTGGTGTGTTGGATCCAGCCATTCGTCTTGTCGATGAAATGAATGCTGCGATAATTAAGAAAGCTGACCGTTGCCGCGACAACGATGAGGATCGCGAAGGTGATCGTGATCTTGAGAGAGGTCTTCATATGTTGCAGTTGATTTATCATGTCTCTTAGCCGCAGATGAACGAGGAGCACTAATGCGACCGACCAGCATGACTGGACACCCGCACCGCCGGAAAGCGCGCGGGAAGCCATCATATCTTCCTGCAGCAGAATAAAATCTGAAGCGCCGCTACAACTCATTCGAGCGACGTTTGTCTCGCGGCCTAAAGACAGACGTAACAAGACGATGCCATAACGAGGCAATACTCGGTTTGGTTCACGCCGATATTCAAAAATTTCTGTCCAAGCGCGTTTATATTTTGTAAATACTCTGTTAATATTTTAGTAATTCAAATTATACGCATGCGACGGCGCGTTTTCACACGTCTTCTTCCTGAGCCTGCCTGTGGATCGTGGGATCGAGGAAAAAAGCAAAAATACCCTTGCCAATCTTGGCGCATCGCCTTAAAGGAGGCGCACACCGCACGGGCGAGGCGTAAAGCTGAGTCTGGGCTGGTCTTAAAGGGGTATAGCTCAGTTGGTAGAGCGGCGGTCTCCAAAACCGCAGGTCGGGGGTTCGAGCCCCTCTGCCCCTGCCACTTCCTCACTCGCAAGCGCGCAACTTCGCTGCATGGCGGATGGGGTGCCGGTTATCCGGCGAATTCGCCGAATGTCGATTTCCTCTTGTTAAAATGGGAATCGGCGTTTATGTAGGGTCAAAACAGACACGCGGTGCGTGGGGCTGATTAGTATCGGCTTTACGCGCCGTAATTGCGTGGGCAGTCAATGGCATCCAAAACCAATCCGTTTACGTTTCTGCAGCAGGTGCGCGCCGAAGCGTCGAAGATCACATGGCCATCGCGCCGCGAGACCATGATTTCCACGGCAATGGTGCTGGTTATGGTCATTTTTGCGGCTCTGTTCTTCTTTGCGGCAGATCAGCTCATCGGCTGGTTGCTCAGCCTCGTGCTGAACGTCGGCCGCTAACGAATCGAACGGAGAACTATAATGGCAGCGCGTTGGTATATCGTTCAGGCCTACTCGAATTTCGAGAAGAAGGTGGCTGAATCGATCGAAGAAAAGGTTCGCCAGAAGGGTCTGGACCATTTGTTCGAGAGAATCCTCGTTCCGACTGAAAAGGTGGTCGAGGTGCGTCGCGGTCGCAAGGTCGATAGCGAACGTAAGTTCTTTCCAGGTTACGTGCTTGTGCGCGCCAACCTGACGGATGAGGCCTATCACCTCATCAAGAATACGCCGAAAGTCACCGGCTTCCTCGGTTCCGACAACAAGCCGGTTCCGATCCCCGACTCCGAGGCCGACCGTATTCTCGGTCAGGTTCAGGAGGGTGTCGAGCGTCCGAAGTCTTCGGTATCGTTCGAAATCGGCGAGCAGGTTCGCGTCTCCGACGGTCCGTTTGCATCGTTCAACGGTGTTGTTCAGGACGTCGATGAAGAGCGCTCGCGCCTTAAGGTCGAAGTCTCGATCTTCGGTCGCGCTACTCCGGTGGAACTGGAGTACAATCAGGTCGAAAAGGTCTGATCAGGTTTCGAGGGGCTTTCGTGCCCTTCACCAGATACATCAGGAATGTCGAGCAAGTTGTTGCTTTAAAAGCCTGATGGAATGCGACCATGGTCGCAGAACGCGTGGAAGATCGTCTGGCTCTTAGCCGGGGCAGGGATCGAACCACGCAACCGCAGCCGCCGGATTTTCCGGCATATGGGCCGGGCAACCGGTTCGATTTGAAAGGCAGAGAGAAATGGCTAAGAAAGTTGCAGGCCAGCTCAAGTTGCAGGTAAAGGCAGGATCGGCCAACCCGTCCCCGCCAATCGGACCTGCGCTTGGTCAGCGTGGCATTAACATCATGGAATTCTGCAAGGCGTTCAATGCCGCCACGCAGGAAATGGAAAAGGGTATGCCGATCCCGGTCGTCATCACCTATTACCAGGACAAGTCCTTCACCTTCGCAATGAAGCAGCCGCCGATGACCTATTGGCTGAAGAAGGAAGCTAAGATCACCTCCGGTTCCAAGACGCCTGGCAAGGGCGCCAAGGTCGGCTCCATCACCAAGGCTCAGGTCAAGACGATCGCAGAAGCCAAGATGAAGGATCTGAACGCAGCCGATATCGAAGGCGCAATGGCAATGGTTGAGGGCTCCGCCCGCGCCATGGGCCTGGAAGTGGTAGGTTGATCATGGCTAAGCTTGCAAAGCGCGTACAGAAGATCCGTGAAGGTGTTGACCCGAACAAGCTCTACGGCCTGACCGATGCCATTTCGATGGTTAAGGAACGGGCTGTCGCCAAGTTCGACGAAACCATCGAAGTTGCAATGAACCTCGGCGTTGACCCGCGTCACGCCGACCAGATGGTTCGTGGCGTTGTCAACCTGCCGAACGGCACAGGCCGCGACGTTCGCGTTGCTGTCTTTGCTCGTGGCGCCAAGGCTGACGAAGCCAAGGCTGCTGGTGCAGACATCGTTGGTGCCGAAGACCTGCTGGAAACGGTTCAGGGCGGCAAGATCGATTTCGACCGCGTTATCGCCACCCCTGACATGATGCCGCTCGTCGGTCGTCTCGGCAAGGTTCTCGGCCCGCGCGGCATGATGCCGAACCCGAAGGTCGGTACGGTTACGATGGATGTCGCTGGTGCCGTCAAGGCTTCCAAGGGCGGCGCTGTCGAGTTCCGCGTCGAAAAGGCCGGTATCGTTCACGCTGGCGTTGGCAAGGCTTCGTTCGATGCCAAGGCGCTGGAAGAAAACATCAAGGCTTTTGCTGACGCCGTCATCAAGGCCAAGCCTACGGGTGCAAAGGGCAACTACGTCAAGCGCGTAGCCATCTCCTCCACCATGGGCCCAGGCTTCAAGATCGACCCTTCGTCGGTTACGGCCTAATCCATTCGCCGCGCTTCGTAATGAGGCGCGGCAACACAGATTTCCGGCTCGCAAGGGCCGGAAATTTCCGGGGCAACCCGGAATTCCTGTCCGAGATTGCAGGTGGTCGGTATCTTTCGGGATATTGGCCTTAATCATTCAACCTGCATGAGACGGGTAAGAGCCCGGATTTTCGCATCGAGACGATGCTAAATAATCCGGTTCGAACCTGATGTGCCTGTGCCTGAAGCCGTTTGCGGCGACAGAGCGGGGGACAGGATCCTCAAGCGTCGCTTGGGATTTCGGCAACGAAATTCCTTGAGGCAAAGGCAAACCCGATGGGTGCACATTCAATGTGTAGTCATCTACTGGAGACAGACAGTGGAAAGAGCGGAAAAACGCGAATTCGTCACGGAGCTGAACGAAGTCTTCAAGGCTTCCGGTTCAGTTGTCGTGGCCCACTATGCTGGTGTCACAGTTGCGCAGATGAACGATTTTCGTTCGAAAATGCGTGCTGCTGGCGGCACCGTCAAGGTCGCGAAGAACCGCCTGGCCAAGATCGCTCTTCAGGGTACGGAGTCGGAAGGGATGTCAGATCTCTTCAAGGGACAGACGCTGATTGCATACAGCACTGACCCTATGATTGCTCCGAAAGTCGTCATGGACTTCGCCAAGACCAACGACAAGGTCGTTGTACTGGGCGGCGCCATGGGCGCAACCACGCTGACAGCAGATGCAGTCAAGTCGCTTGCGACCCTGCCTTCGCTGGACGAGCTGCGTGCAAAGCTGCTGGGCCTTCTCAATGCCCCGGCAACGCGCATCGCAACGGTTGTGGCAGCACCGGCAAGCCAGCTTGCTCGTGTGTTCTCGGCTTACTCCAAGAAGGACGAAGCCGCTTAAGGCGGTTTTTCGCTGTAAATATTCAAACCGGTTCGAACCGAATTAAAGGAACTGAAAAATGGCTGATCTCGCAAAGATCGTAGAAGACCTCTCCTCGCTGACCGTTCTGGAAGCTGCTGAGCTTTCCAAGCTGCTCGAAGAGAAGTGGGGCGTTTCGGCTGCTGCTCCTGTAGCAGTTGCTGCTGCTGGCGGCGGTGCTGCTGCTGCTGCTCCTGAAGAAGAAAAGACCGAGTTCGACGTTATCCTGGTTGACGCTGGCGCCAACAAGATCAACGTCATCAAGGAAGTCCGCGCTATCACCGGCCTCGGCCTGAAGGAAGCTAAGGACCTCGTTGAAGGCGCTCCGAAGCCTGTCAAGGAAGCTGTTTCCAAGGCTGAAGCTGCTGACCTCAAGAAGAAGCTCGAAGACGCCGGCGCTAAGGTCGACGTTAAGTAATCTTGCGATTGCTGGCGGGAGAAGGAAAATCCTTCTCCCGTTGTCGCTCTGTTTGAAACCGATTACCCAAGAACCGCCTGAAAACGGATCTTGGGTAATGGGTTCTTCAAGAGAATGGTTCCGAACCGGCTCATCAGGCAATCCGGCCTGATCGATCCGGGAAGTGGAACGAGATTGATTTTACCCATTATTCGACGGGGTCGACTGGCCATCGGTTCCCGTCCGTTGCAGGCCCGGATGCAATTTTAAAGGAGCGACGATGGCTCAGACCCTTTCGTTTAACGGTCGTAGGCGCGTACGCAAGTTTTTCGGCAGAATTCCAGAAGTAGCGGAAATGCCGAACCTCATCGAGGTTCAGAAGGCTTCGTATGACCAATTCCTCATGGTTGACGAGCCCAAGGGCGGACGTCCCGACGAGGGATTGAATGCCGTATTCAAATCCGTATTCCCGATCACCGACTTCTCCGGCGCGTCCATGCTGGAATTCGTATCTTACGAATTCGAGGCACCGAAGTTCGACGTCGAGGAATGCCGTCAGCGCGATCTGACCTACGCAGCGCCGCTCAAGGTGACGCTGCGCCTCATCGTGTTCGATATCGACGAGGATACAGGCGCGAAGTCCATCAAGGACATCAAGGAACAGTCCGTCTACATGGGCGACATGCCGCTCATGACCAATAACGGCACGTTCATCGTCAACGGTACCGAGCGCGTTATCGTGTCTCAGATGCACCGTTCGCCGGGCGTCTTCTTCGACCATGACAAGGGCAAGAGCCACTCTTCCGGCAAGCTGCTCTTTGCTGCGCGCGTCATCCCTTATCGCGGTTCCTGGCTCGATATCGAATTCGACGCCAAGGATGTCGTGTTCGCTCGTATCGACCGTCGCCGCAAGCTTCCCGTCACGTCGCTGCTCATGGCGCTTGGCATGGATGGCGAAGAAATCCTGTCGACGTTCTACACCAAGGCGACTTACACTCGCGAAGCTGACGGCTGGCGCATTCCTTTCCAGCCCGAGACGCTGAAGAACGCCAAGGTCATCACCGACATGATCGACGCCGATACCGGCGAAGTCGTTGTTGAAGGTGGCAAGAAGCTGACCCCGCGCCTGCTGCGTCAGCTGACGGACAAGGGCCTGAAGGCCCTCAAGGCCAGCGACGAAGACCTGTACGGCAACTTCCTTGCCGAAGACATCGTCAACTACGAGACGGGTGAAATCTATCTCGAAGCCGGCGACGAAATCGACGACAAGTCGCTGACCGTCATTCTCGGCCATGGCTTCGACGAGATCTCCGTCCTCAACATCGATCACGTCAATGTTGGCGCTTATATCCGCAACACGCTTGCTGCAGACAAGAACGAGAACCGTCAGGACGCTCTGTTCGATATCTACCGCGTGATGCGTCCAGGTGAACCGCCGACCATGGATTCTGCGGAAGCCATGTTCAACTCGCTGTTCTTCGACTCCGAGCGTTACGACCTTTCTGCCGTCGGTCGCGTCAAGATGAACATGCGTCTCGATCTCGACGTGGAAGACACCGTGCGCACGCTGCGCAAGGACGACATCCTGGCCGTGGTCAAGATGCTGGTCGAGCTGCGCGACGGCAAGGGCGAAATCGACGACATCGACAACCTCGGCAACCGCCGTGTTCGTTCCGTCGGTGAGTTGATGGAGAACCAGTATCGTCTGGGTCTTCTGCGCATGGAACGCGCGATCAAGGAACGTATGTCCTCGATCGAAATCGACACCGTGATGCCGCAGGATCTGATCAATGCGAAGCCGGCAGCTGCTGCCGTTCGTGAATTCTTCGGTTCCTCGCAGCTGTCGCAGTTTATGGACCAGGTGAACCCGCTTTCGGAAATCACCCACAAGCGCCGTCTTTCGGCTCTTGGACCGGGCGGTCTGACCCGCGAGCGCGCAGGCTTCGAAGTCCGCGACGTTCACCCGACCCACTACGGCCGTATTTGCCCGATCGAAACGCCGGAAGGCCCGAACATCGGTCTGATCAACAGCCTGGCGACCTTTGCCCGCGTCAACAAGTACGGCTTCATCGAAAGTCCGTACCGCAAGATCGTGGACGGCAAGGTCACCACCGACGTGATCTACCTCTCCGCAATGGAAGAGGCGAAGTATTACGTTGCACAGGCCAATGCCGAGCTCGACGCTGAAGGCGCATTCACGGAAGAATTCGTGGTTTGCCGTCATGCGGGCGAAGTTATGCTGGCCCCGCGTGACAACATCAACCTGATGGACGTTTCGCCGAAGCAGCTGGTTTCGGTCGCCGCGGCTCTCATTCCGTTCCTGGAGAACGACGACGCCAACCGCGCTCTGATGGGCTCGAACATGCAGCGTCAGGCCGTTCCGCTCCTGCGCGCCGAAGCACCGTTCGTCGGTACCGGCATGGAGCCGATCGTTGCCCGTGACTCCGGCGCTGCTATCGCAGCCCGTCGTGGCGGCGTGGTCGACCAGGTGGATGCGACCCGTATCGTTATCCGCGCAACGGAAGATCTCGATGCTGGCAAGTCCGGTGTTGACATCTACCGCCTGCAGAAGTTCCAGCGTTCCAACCAGAACACCTGCGTCAACCAGCGTCCGCTGGTTTCCGTCGGCGACGTTCTGAACAAGGGCGACATCATCGCGGACGGTCCTTCGACCGATCTCGGTGACCTGGCACTTGGCCGCAATGCGCTCGTCGCGTTCATGCCGTGGAACGGCTACAACTACGAAGACTCGATCCTGATGTCCGAGCGCATCGTCTCCGACGACGTGTTCACCTCCATCCACATCGAAGAATTCGAAGTGATGGCCCGCGACACCAAGCTTGGTCCGGAAGAAATCACGCGCGACATCCCGAACGTTTCGGAAGAAGCGCTGAAGAACCTCGACGAAGCCGGTATCGTCTACATCGGTGCGGAAGTTCAGCCTGGCGATATCCTCGTCGGCAAGATCACGCCGAAGGGCGAAAGCCCGATGACGCCGGAAGAAAAGCTTCTGCGCGCCATCTTCGGTGAAAAGGCTTCCGACGTTCGCGACACCTCCATGCGCATGCCTCCGGGCACGTTCGGTACGGTCGTCGAAGTTCGCGTGTTCAACCGTCACGGCGTCGAAAAGGACGAACGTGCAATGGCTATCGAGCGCGAGGAAATCGAGCGCCTTGCCAAGGACCGCGACGACGAACAGGCCATCCTGGACCGTAACGTCTATGGCCGTCTGGTCGACATGCTGCGCGGTCAGGTTTCGATTGCCGGTCCGAAGGGCTTCAAGAAGGGCGTTGAACTTTCCAACGCCGTCGTCTCCGAATATCCCCGCTCGCAGTGGTGGATGTTCGCGGTCGAGGACGAGAAGGTTCAGTCCGAGATCGAAGCTCTGCGTGGTCAGTACGACGAGTCCAAGTCGCGCCTTGAACAGCGCTTCATGGACAAGGTCGAGAAGGTCCAGCGCGGCGACGAAATGCCTCCGGGCGTCATGAAGATGGTCAAGGTCTTCGTTGCTGTGAAGCGCAAGATCCAGCCGGGCGACAAGATGGCTGGCCGTCACGGTAACAAGGGCGTTGTCTCGCGTATCGTGCCTGTCGAAGACATGCCGTTCCTGGAAGACGGTACGCATGTCGACATCTGCTTGAACCCGCTGGGCGTGCCTTCGCGCATGAACGTCGGTCAGATTCTCGAAACGCACCTCGCATGGGCTTGCGCCGGTATGGGCAAGAAGATCGGCGATCTGCTCGACGAGTATCGCAAGACGATGGACATCACCGACCTGAAGAAGGAACTGACGGAAGTCTACGCCTCCGAAGCAAAGGATGAAGTATCATCCTTTGACGACGATGCGCTGCTGCGCCTGGCAGAACAGTCCCGCAAGGGCGTCTCCATCGCAACGCCGGTCTTCGACGGAGCGCATGAGCCTGACGTTGCTTCCATGCTGAAGCGCGCCGGTCTGAATGAGTCCGGTCAGTCGGTTCTCTATGACGGACGTACGGGTGAGGCTTTCGACCGCAAGGTGACTGTCGGCTACATGTACATGATCAAGCTGAACCACCTTGTCGACGACAAGATACACGCTCGCTCGATCGGTCCTTACTCGCTCGTTACCCAGCAGCCACTGGGCGGCAAGGCGCAGTTCGGCGGTCAGCGCTTCGGGGAAATGGAAGTCTGGGCTCTGGAAGCTTACGGCGCCGCCTACACGCTGCAGGAAATGCTCACCGTCAAGTCGGACGACGTGGCGGGCCGCACCAAGGTTTACGAAGCGATCGTCCGTGGCGACGACACCTTCGAAGCCGGTATTCCGGAGAGCTTCAACGTTCTCGTCAAGGAAATGCGGTCTCTGGGTCTCTCCGTCGAGCTGGAGAACTCCAAGCTCGAAGAGCAGCAGGCTGCCGATCAGCTGCCTGACGCGGCGGAATAAGATCAGAAAAGGCAGGCGCTTCGAAACGAGCGCCTGCCAGCTTCGCTCACGGATGCGTGTTCGTGGGCGGACACTTTCGCCGCATTTTGCGGATAGATCCATGTTTGAAGCACTGGCCGGTCAGCCCGGGAAAGATCGCGCCAGATGCAAGCAAGGGGCTCCATCCCCTTAAGGAGACAAGGCATGAACCAAGAGGTCATGAATCTTTTCAACCCGCAGGTGCCCGCGCAGCATTTCGATTCCATCCGGATTTCGATCGCTTCGCCGGAAAAAATCCTGTCGTGGTCTTACGGCGAGATCAAGAAGCCTGAAACCATCAACTACCGTACGTTCAAGCCTGAGCGTGATGGCCTGTTCTGCGCGCGCATTTTCGGACCGATCAAGGACTATGAGTGCCTGTGCGGTAAGTACAAGCGCATGAAGTACAAGGGCATCATCTGCGAAAAGTGCGGCGTGGAAGTGACGCTGTCGCGCGTTCGTCGTGAGCGCATGGGCCATATCGAGCTTGCTGCTCCCGTTGCCCATATCTGGTTCCTGAAGTCGCTGCCTTCGCGTATCTCGACGCTTCTCGACATGACGCTGAAGGATGTAGAGCGCGTTCTCTACTTCGAAAACTACATCGTGACCGAGCCAGGCCTGACTTCGATGAAGCAGAACCAGCTTCTGTCCGAAGAAGAGTACATGATTGCCGTCGATGAATTCGGTGAAGACCAGTTCACGGCCATGATTGGTGCTGAAGCGATCTATGAAATGCTCGCTTCGATGAACCTCGAAAAGATCGCCGGCGATCTGCGTTCCGATCTTGCTGAGACCACCTCGGATCTCAAGCAGAAGAAGCTGATGAAGCGCCTGAAGATCGTCGAGAACTTCATGGAATCCGGCAACCGTCCGGAATGGATGATCATGAAGGTCGTTCCGGTCATCCCGCCGGACCTGCGTCCGCTGGTTCCGCTGGATGGCGGTCGCTTTGCGACGTCTGACCTCAACGATCTCTATCGTCGCGTCATCAACCGTAACAACCGTCTGAAGCGCCTGATCGAGCTTCGCGCACCGGGCATCATCATCCGCAACGAAAAGCGTATGTTGCAGGAATCCGTTGATGCGCTGTTCGACAACGGCCGTCGTGGCCGTGTCATCACGGGTGCCAACAAGCGTCCGCTGAAGTCGCTGTCCGACATGCTCAAGGGCAAGCAGGGCCGCTTCCGCCAGAACCTTCTCGGCAAGCGCGTCGACTATTCCGGCCGTTCGGTTATCGTGACCGGTCCGGAACTGAAGCTGCATCAGTGCGGCCTGCCGAAGAAGATGGCGCTCGAGCTGTTCAAGCCGTTCATCTATGCCCGCCTTGACGCCAAGGGTTACTCCTCCACCGTCAAGCAGGCCAAGAAGCTGGTTGAAAAGGAAAAGCCGGAAGTCTGGGATATCCTCGACGAGGTCATTCGCGAGCATCCGGTTCTTCTGAACCGCGCACCGACGCTGCACCGTCTGGGCATCCAGGCTTTCGAACCCACGCTGGTCGAAGGCAAGGCCATTCAGCTGCATCCGCTCGTCTGCACGGCGTTCAACGCCGACTTCGACGGTGACCAGATGGCCGTGCACGTTCCGCTGTCGCTTGAAGCGCAGCTGGAAGCACGCGTGCTGATGATGTCGACCAACAACATTCTGCACCCGGCAAACGGCGCACCGATCATCGTTCCTTCGCAGGACATGGTTCTCGGCCTTTACTACCTCTCGATCATGAATGAGCGCGAGCCAGGCGAAGGCATGGCCTTCTCCGACATGGGCGAACTGCATCATGCTCTGGAAAACAAGGTCGTGACGCTGCATGCCAAGATCCGTGGCCGCTTCAAGACCATGGATGCCGACGGCAAGTTGGTGTCCAAGATCTACGAAACGACGCCTGGACGCATGATCATCGGCGAACTTCTGCCGAAGAACGTCAACGTGCCTTTCGAGACCTGCAACCAGGAAATGACCAAGAAGAACATCTCCAAGATGATCGACACGGTCTACCGTCATTGCGGCCAGAAGGACACGGTCATTTTCTGTGACCGCATCATGCAGCTCGGCTTCACCCATGCTTGCCGCGCCGGCATTTCGTTCGGCAAGGACGACATGATCATTCCGGACACCAAGGCAAAGATCGTTGGCGATACCGAATCCCTGGTGAAGGAATACGAGCAGCAGTACAATGACGGCCTCATCACCCAGGGCGAAAAGTACAACAAGGTTGTCGACGCCTGGGGCAAGGCGACTGAAAAGGTCGCCGAAGAAATGATGGCCCGCATTAAGGCTGTTGAGTTCGACGAGGAAACCGGTCGTCAAAAGCCGATGAACTCCATCTACATGATGAGCCACTCGGGTGCCCGTGGTTCACCGAACCAGATGCGTCAGCTTGGTGGTATGCGCGGCCTTATGGCCAAGCCATCGGGCGAGATCATCGAAACGCCGATCATCTCGAACTTCAAAGAAGGCCTGACCGTTAACGAGTACTTCAACTCGACCCACGGTGCCCGTAAGGGTCTTGCAGACACCGCCTTGAAGACGGCGAACTCCGGTTACCTGACACGTCGTCTCGTCGACGTTGCGCAGGACTGCATCGTCAACTCTCGTGATTGCGGCACCGACAAGGGCCTCACCATGACTGCCATCGTCGATGCCGGTCAGGTCGTTGCTTCGCTCGGCGCCCGTATTCTCGGTCGTACATCGCTCGACGACATCGACAACCCGGTTACTGGCGAGAACATCGTCAAGGCCGGCACGCTGATCGATGAAGCCGACGTTGCCGTTATCGAAAAGGCTGGCATCCAGTCCGTTCGTATCCGTTCGGCTTTGACCTGCGAAATCCAGGTTGGCGTCTGCGGCGTCTGCTACGGTCGTGACCTTGCACGCGGTACGCCTGTCAACATGGGCGAAGCCGTGGGCGTTATCGCCGCTCAGTCGATCGGTGAGCCAGGCACGCAGTTGACCATGCGTACGTTCCACCTTGGTGGTACGGCCAACGTGGTCGACCAGTCGTTCCTGGAAGCGTCCTACGAAGGCACGATCCAGATCAAGAACCGCAACATCCTCCGCTCGTCGGAAGGTGTTCTCATCGCCATGGGCCGCAACATGTCGGTTACCATTCTCGATGAGCGTGGCGTCGAGCGTTCTTCGCAGCGCGTCGCCTACGGTTCGAAGCTGTTCGTGGATGATGGCGACAAGGTCAAGCGCGGTCAGCGTCTGGCAGAGTGGGACCCTTACACCCGTCCAATGATGACGGAAGTGGAAGGTACTGTTCACTTCGAAGATCTGGTCGATGGTCTCTCCGTTCTCGAAGCGACCGACGAATCCACCGGTATCACCAAGCGTCAGGTTATCGACTGGCGTTCGACACCACGTGGTTCGGATCTGAAGCCTTCGATCGTGATCAAGGATGCGTCCGGCGCAGTTGCCAAGCTGTCTCGTGGCGGCGAAGCCCGCTTCCAGCTCTCCGTGGATGCCATTCTGTCGGTCGAGCCTGGTCAGAAGGTCTTCCAGGGTGACGTGCTTGCACGTTCGCCGCTGGAAAGCGCCAAGACCAAGGACATCACCGGTGGTCTGCCGCGCGTTGCCGAACTCTTCGAAGCGCGTCGTCCGAAGGATCACGCTATCATCGCTGAAATCGATGGTACGATCCGTCTCGGCCGCGACTACAAGAACAAGCGCCGTGTTCAGATCGAGCCTGCGGAAGACGGCGTCGAGCCAGTCGAGTACCTGATCCCGAAGGGCAAGCCCTTCCATCTTCAGGAAGGCGACTACATCGAGAAGGGCGAGTACATTCTCGACGGCAACCCGGCACCGCACGACATTCTGGCGATCAAGGGCGTGGAAGCACTCGCTTCCTACCTCGTGAACGAAATCCAGGAAGTCTATCGTCTGCAGGGCGTTGTCATCAACGACAAGCACATCGAAGTCATCGTTCGTCAGATGCTGCAGAAGGTTGAGATCACGGATGCCGGCGACAGCCAGTACATCGTGGGCGACAACGTCGACCGCATCGAGATGGAAGACAACAACGATCGCCTGATCGAAGAAGGCAAGAAGCCTGCCTATGGCGAACCGGTTCTTCTCGGTATCACCAAGGCATCGCTGCAGACGCCGTCCTTCATCTCGGCTGCTTCGTTCCAGGAAACCACAAAGGTTCTCACGGAAGCTGCAATTGCCGGCAAGACGGACACGCTGCAGGGCCTCAAGGAAAACGTCATCGTCGGCCGCCTCATCCCGGCTGGTACCGGCGGCACCATGACGCAGATCCGCCGCATCGCGACGACCCGCGACGACCTCATCATTGAGGAGCGCAAGAAGAGCACTGGCTCTGCTTCCGCAAACCAGATGCTGCAGGACATGACGGACAAGGCACCGGCTGCCGAGTAAGGCAGTCAGCGCAGGCACCTCGTGAGAGGGTCTCGCTCGTGGAGATACAAACGCCCGGAGCAATCCGGGCGTTTTTTGTTTTTGCACGGTGGCCGGAGATCGCCGGATTCCTCCTTGGAGGGCGCGCAAATTGATGTGACTTGAACGATCGGGTTAACGGCCCTATCTTGAGGGCACTTCAATAGAGGAGACATGACGACGATGGATTTGACACTCGCAACCACTTTCCCCTTGGTTCTGCAGCGAGATGTTCTGTCCCATGGCTTCGTCGATTTCTCTTTCCGGTCTGTCCTGCATCAAATCTGACGGCAAACCGCTTTTCACCAACATCGACTTCAGTTTTACCTGTGAGCGCATCGGGCTTGTCGGGCGCAACGGCGTGGGCAAAACGACGCTTTTGCACGTGATCGCCGGCGACGTGATGCCCTATGCCGGTCGCGTCGCCGTGTCCGGCACGGTTGCGCTGATGCGCCAGAACGGGATAACGCGGCCCGACGCGACGCTTGCGGACCTCTTCGGTTTGCGGGAGGCGCTGGCGCTGCTCGACCGTGCGGCCGCGGGGCAGGCGAGTGTCGACGAACTGGCCGAAGCGGACTGGACGGCTGGCGCCAGGATGGAGGCGGCGCTCGAGCACTACGGTCTTCGCGCGGCTCCAGATACGCCGCTTGCCACGCTTTCAGGCGGGCAGCGCGTGCGGGCGGCACTCGCGGCGATCACCATGGCCGAGCCGGATTTTCTTCTGCTTGACGAGCCGACCAACAACCTCGACCGGGCAGGGCGGGACATGGTGATCGAGCTTGTGCGTCACTGGCGGCGCGGCGCCATCGTCGTCAGCCATGATCGTGAATTGCTGGAAGAGATGGATGCGATCGCCGAACTGACGACGCTCGGCATGTCCCGTTATGGCGGGAATTACAGCGCATATCGTGCGCTCAAGCAATTGGAACTGGATGCCGCGACACATGACCTCTCGCATGCGGAAAGGGCAGGTCGTGAGGCGGCGCAACGCGCGCAGCAAGCAGCCGAGCGGAAGGCACGCAAGGACAGTGCCGGGGCAAAGAGCCGGAGCAGAGGCGATCAGCCGAAGATATTGATGGATGCCGCGAAGGGTCGGGCTGAAGCGTCCGGTGCAGCAGGCACGCGCTTGCGCGACGCTCGACGTGAGGCGGCGGAGGCAGCGCTATCGTCCGCACGGTCCCGAATAGAGGTGCTTCAGCCGATCCGGATGGACATCCCCTCAACCGGCCTAGTCGCGGGCAGGATCGTCTTGCGGCTCGACGGCGTCACCGGCGGATACGATCGATCGCAGCCCGTCATCCGCGGCCTCTCCTTTTCCATCACCGGGCCGGAACGCGTCGTGCTTACAGGACCGAATGGAAGCGGGAAGACCACACTGCTGAAGATGATCTGTGGCGAGATGGCACCATTCGAGGGCGTGGTGGACATGCGGGTGCCGTTTGCCGTTTTGGACCAGCATGTCCAGTCTATTCGCGATGATCTGACCTTGCTTGAGAATTTCCGCCGGACGCACGCATCCGCGCTCGATGAAGAGGCTTATGCGGCTCTCGCCCGGTTCAAATTTCGCGCGGACGATGCGTTACGCAAGGCCGCCAATTTGAGTGGCGGCGAACGCTTGCGGGCGGGGCTCGCCTGCACGCTTGGCGCCGTGACACCGCCGCAACTGCTGATCCTCGACGAGCCGACCAATCATCTCGACCTGGATGGGATCGCAGCGCTTGAGGCGGCTCTGGCAGCCTATGACGGAGCCATCCTGGCCGTCAGTCACGATGAGGCGTTCGTGAGGGCGCTTTCGCCGGATAGAGTCATCCAGTTGGATCGATAGAGCGCCGTGGGTCATCTCGGATGCACAAGGATGTTCCATCTCCTAGACTCTACGCATCGTGCTTTGAGAAAATCGGCACTGATTTTCAAATCGGTGCTGTCGCGTCTTTGCGCTTCATGCGGCCAGATGCTCGAACAGGTCTCGGACCAGCGGCGTCTGCTCTGCGTCCCTGACAATACAGACCACGAGATTGCGTCGCGCCCATGCGTCCGCCAACGGCGTGACGGACAAGGGGTAACTGCGTTTGCAATGATGAGCGATGGTGGATGGGACGATGGCGATGCCGAGGCCGGCGCTTGCGGCATGGCAGATGCTTTCGAAGGTGCGCAGGCTGATACGGTAGCGCAAACGCGCGCCGATCTTTTCCGCCTGGGCCTCGATATGGGCCTGCAAGGCTCCGTCCTTCAGCCCGATGAAATAGTCGTTGGTCAGGCTCTCGAAGCGGACCTGCTTTTCGTTTGCCAGCCTGTGAGACTTGGCGCCGACAATGGCGAGTTGACTGGTAGCGAAGGGTTTGAAAACAAGCGCCTCGTGTGCTGCGACGTCGGATAAGATACCGATATCGGCAAAGCCTGCCGTGACGCTGCGGGCAATCTCATGGCTTTGACGTTCGCGAAGATCGATATCGACCTGCGGATGGTCCGCTAGCCATGGTGTCAGGCGCTGCGGCAGGGTGTCCACCATGGCCGCCGTATTGGCGGCCATGCGGATCGTTGCCCGCAGGCCCTTGGCGAATTGACCGAGATCGGCGCGCATCAGCGCAACGTGGCCGATGATCTGGCGGGCGTGATGGGAAAGCGTCTCGCCAGCTTCCGTCAGCCGGATGCCGCGCCAACCTCTTTCCAACAGTGAAACGCCGCCCGCAAGCTCCATCTCGCGCAACCGGTCGCTTGCTGCAGCCAGAGAGAGTCCGATCTCCTGCGCGCCGCGGGTGATGCTGCCAGCGTCGGCAACGGCAAGGAACAGGCGAAGATCGGTGAGGTCAAAGCGCATAAAGAGAAGCTTACGGATAAATCAGCCTTCGGTCCAGCCGAAGGCTGGTTAAGGCAATGCCGCATTGTGGAAGCTGGAGCCTGGGCTATGACGAAGCAATGAGCGACTACTCCGTTTCGATATTGTTTGTCATTGCAGCCACCTTCTTCTCTGCTGGTCTCGTCAAGGGCGTGACAGGGATGGGCCTCCCGACTGTTGCGATGGGAATCCTCGGTGGATTGCTATCTCCATTGGCCGCCGCATCGCTGCTAATCGTTCCATCATTGCTCACCAATGTGTGGCAGTTGATGGCCGGCATGAATGTGATGCCGATCTTGCGCCGTCTGTGGACGATGATGGCGGGGGTTCTGGTCGGCACGGTTGCCACGGCCTCGATGTTGACGGGTGAGGGCGCTGGATGGAGCACGCTCGCACTCGGTGCGGCGCTGACCATCTATGCGATCTACACGCTGCTGGCTAAACCCAATCGCGTTCAGCCTGCGCATGAGCCGTGGCTTTCGCCTCTGGTGGGGATCATGACGGGACTGATTACCGGCGCAACGGGCGTGTTCGTCATTCCTGCCGTTCCGTATCTGCAATCGCTTGGCTTTGAAAAGGACGATCTGGTTCAGGCTCTCGGCCTGGCTTTCACCGTCTCCACGATTGCACTGACGATCGGGCTCGTCTCGCACGGCGCATTTCAAGTGGGAGAGGCGGGCCTGTCGGCTCTGGCCGTCTTGCCGGCGCTGCTCGGCATGGTGGCTGGACAACGGCTCAGAAAGGCGTTCAACCCGGCGACCTTCAAGCGCTGCTTTTTGGTGATGCTGGTCTTGCTCGGTCTGGAGATGATGCTGCGAAGCGTCATTTGAGTGCAGGCAGAGAGAAAAGGGGCGCGGTGTTGCGCGCCCCGCTCAATTCAAGCAAAGCGGATAATTGAGACTTCGCCTTCCAGCGCGCCCTGATAGGCAGACGCATGCGGTTCTTCGTCCGGTACTTCGGTGATCATGCCGATCTGGTCTAGGTCGGCTTCGAGGAAGCCTTCTTCCGACAGCGCATTCAAGGCTTCGCGCACGGCGGTGTCGTCGTCCGGCGCCTGAAGGATGACGTGGATGTCGATGCCGTCTTCGCCTTCGCGCTCATAGGCCTTGCCGATGATGACGAAGACCATAGCCTCGTCGCGTCCATTGTCGTTGTCGGGTTCGGTGATCATGACGCGATTCCTTTTGTCTTTGGTGGAGGAGGTGCCTGAGGCCAATCCATCTAACCTCCACGCCTGCCACATGTTGCAACCAGCAGGGCCCTGATCGTGGGACAGGCGGTGCTTCAGGGAATCAATAGACGGCTTTTGTGAAAAGCCAAAGGGCGGAAGGTGAAAAACAATGGTGAGGGAAGGGGCTTTGTGATAAAAGGCTTTCAATATCCCGTAATGCAAGGCGTTCACGCCTGCCGCGCGGGGACAAAATTCGGATTTACCCTTGACGACAGCGGGTTAAGACAGTAGTACGCCCGCCATCGGAGCCGATGTGAAGTCTGGCCATCTGGGACGACTCGTCCTGGAGATCACTTCAAACAGGGGTCCAAAACACGTACGAGACACGATTGTTGCACGCAAGACGTATGTCTTTACGTCCTCTGCTCTTGGTGGTCCATCCGTGGAAACCGGATCGGGCCACGTTTTGCGCATGAGGATATGCGTGCTTCGTTGCCGGAAACGGCGTAGCCGCCACCCGAAAGGGTGGCTAAAGTAGTTTTTGCAAGGGATGGTTATATGCCTACCGTAAACCAGCTGATCCGTAAGCCGCGTCAGGCACAGGTAAAGCGCAATAAGGTTCCTGCTCTGCAGGAAAACCCACAGAAGCGTGGCGTTTGCACCCGCGTTTACACGACGACCCCAAAGAAGCCGAACTCGGCTCTTCGTAAGGTTGCCAAGATCCGCCTCACCAACGGCTTCGAAGTCATCGGTTACATTCCTGGTGAAGGTCACAACCTTCAGGAGCACTCCGTTGTCATGATCCGTGGCGGCCGCGTCAAGGACTTGCCGGGCGTTCGTTACCACATCATCCGCGGTGTTCTCGATACCCAGGGCGTCAAGAACCGCAAGCAGCGCCGTTCGAAGTATGGTGCAAAGCGTCCGAAGTAATTCGGCAATAACAATTCGGCGCTGCGCGAGGTTCTCCGCGTGGTTTAGCGTCAATAACATATGAGAGACAAAGAGTATGTCCCGTCGCCATAGTGCAGAAAAGCGTGAGATCAATCCGGACCCGAAGTTCGGCGATCTGGTCGTCACCAAGTTCATGAATGCCATCATGCTTCACGGCAAGAAGTCTGTTGCCGAAAGCATCGTTTACGGCGCGTTCGACGCCGTGCAGGGCAAGACGAAGCAGGAGCCGCTTGGCGTGTTCCATTCCGCTCTCGACAACGTCGCCCCGCATGTTGAAGTCCGTTCTCGCCGCGTTGGTGGTGCGACATACCAGGTTCCGGTCGACGTTCGTCCGGAGCGCCGCCAGGCTCTCGCCATCCGTTGGCTGATCGCTGCTGCGCGCAAGCGCAACGAAACGACCATGGTCGATCGCCTCTCCGGCGAACTCATGGACGCTGCGAACAACCGCGGATCTGCTGTCAAGAAGCGTGAAGACACGCACAAGATGGCTGATGCTAACCGCGCATTCTCGCACTACCGCTGGTAATCTCAACGGTCGAAGATCGAAAGGCAGTCCATTATGGCTCGCGAATATAAAATCGAAGATTACCGTAACTTCGGTATCATGGCGCATATCGACGCCGGTAAGACGACCACCACCGAGCGTATCCTCTATTACACCGGTAAGTCGCACAAGATCGGTGAAGTTCACGATGGCGCAGCCACGATGGACTGGATGGAGCAGGAGCAGGAGCGTGGCATCACGATCACCTCTGCTGCGACCACGACCTTCTGGAAGGGTCGCGATGGCAAGATGCGTCGTTTCAACATCATCGACACCCCCGGCCACGTCGACTTCACCATCGAAGTCGAGCGTTCTCTGCGCGTTCTCGACGGCGCTATCGCGCTGCTCGATGCCAACGCCGGTGTTGAGCCGCAGACGGAAACCGTCTGGCGTCAGGCAGAGAAGTACAACGTTCCGCGTATGATCTTCTGCAACAAGATGGACAAGACGGGCGCTGACTTCTACCGCTCGGTAGAAATGATCAAGACCCGCCTCGGTGCCACTGCCGTCGTCATGCAGCTGCCGATCGGCGCTGAAACGGAATTCAAGGGCGTTATCGACCTGATCGAGATGAATGCTCTGATCTGGCGTGATGAATCGCTCGGCGCCCAGTGGGACGTCGTCGAAATTCCGGAAGACATGAAGGCCAAGGCTGAAGAATATCGCGAAAAGCTGATCGAGACTGTTGTAGAGATCGACGAAGAAGCGATGGAAGCCTACCTCGAAGGCAACTACCCGGACAACGAGAAGATCCGTTCGCTCGTTCGCCGCGGCACCATCGACGTGAAGTTCCACCCGATGTTCTGCGGTACCGCGTTCAAGAACAAGGGCGTACAGCCGCTTCTCGACGCTGTTGTCGACTACCTGCCTTCTCCGCTGGACATTCCGGCGATCAAGGGCATCGACTTCAAGACGGAAGCTGAAATCGAGCGTCACGCTGACGACTCCGAGCCGCTTTCCATGCTCGCGTTCAAGATCATGAACGACCCCTTCGTCGGTTCGCTCACCTTCGCACGTATCTACTCGGGCAAGCTCGAAAAGGGCACATCTGTCATCAACACGGTCAAGGACAAGCGCGAGCGCGTCGGCCGTATGCTTCAGATGCACTCCAACAGCCGTGAAGACATCGAAGAAGCCTTTGCAGGCGACATCGTTGCTCTGGCTGGCCTCAAGGAAACCACGACGGGCGACACGCTTTGCGATCCGTTGAAGCCGGTTATCCTCGAGCGCATGGAATTCCCTGAGCCGGTCATCCAGATCGCGATCGAACCGAAGACCAAGGGCGACCAGGAAAAGATGGGCCTCGCGCTCAACCGCCTGGCTGCTGAAGATCCTTCGTTCCGCGTCAAGACGGACGAAGAATCCGGTCAGACGATCATTGCTGGCATGGGCGAACTTCACCTGGACATTCTCGTCGACCGTATGCGTCGCGAGTTCAAGGTTGAAGCCACCGTCGGTGCTCCGCAGGTTGCTTACCGCGAAACGATCACGAAGCTGCACGAAGAAGATTACACCCACAAGAAGCAGTCCGGTGGTACCGGTCAGTTCGCTCGTGTCAAGATCATCTTCGAACCGAACCCAGACGGCGAAGACTTCAAGTTCGAGTCCAAGATCGTTGGTGGTGCTGTTCCGAAGGAATACATCCCAGGCGTTCAGAAGGGTATCGAAAGCGTTCTGTCTTCCGGTCCTCTGGCTGGCTTCCCGATGCTGGGTGTCAAGGCAACTCTCATCGATGGTGCTTACCACGATGTTGACTCGTCTGTTCTGGCGTTCGAAATCGCATCGCGTGCCTGCTTCCGTGAAGCAGCAAAGAAGGCTGGCGCACAGCTTCTCGAGCCGATGATGAAGGTCGAAGTCGTGACCCCTGAAGATTACGTCGGTGACGTGATCGGCGATCTGAACTCGCGTCGCGGTCAGATCCAGGGTCAGGAGTCGCGTGGCATCACCATCGTGATCAGCGCTCACGTTCCGCTGGCCAACATGTTCAAGTACGTCGACAACCTTCGTTCGATGTCTCAGGGCCGTGCACAGTACTCGATGACCTTCGATCACTATGCGCCGGTTCCAAGCAACGTTGCTGCCGACATCCAGGCAAAGTACTCCGGTCAGAAGTGATCGGGGTACGCCCCAAACGAGATTTAGAGTTTATTCCCGCTTAGGGACAAGATGGAGAGCCACTAATGGCAAAGAGCAAGTTTGAGCGGAATAAGCCGCACGTCAACATCGGCACGATCGGTCACGTTGACCACGGCAAGACGTCTTTGACTGCCGCGATCACGAAGTACTTCGGCGAGTTCAAGGCGTACGACCAGATCGACGCGGCTCCTGAAGAGAAGGCTCGTGGTATCACGATTTCGACGGCACACGTTGAGTATGAGACGCCGAACCGTCACTACGCTCACGTTGACTGCCCCGGCCACGCCGACTACGTGAAGAACATGATCACCGGTGCTGCGCAGATGGACGGCGCGATCCTGGTTTGCTCTGCTGCTGACGGCCCGATGCCGCAGACGCGCGAGCACATCCTGCTTGCTCGCCAGGTCGGCGTTCCGGCGATCGTCGTGTTCCTCAACAAGGTCGACCAGGTTGACGACGCAGAACTTCTGGAGCTCGTCGAGCTTGAAGTTCGCGAACTTCTGTCGTCCTACGACTTCCCAGGCGACGACATTCCGATCGTCAAGGGTTCGGCACTTGCTGCTCTTGAAGATTCCGACAAGAAGATCGGCGAAGACGCCATCCGCGAGCTGATGGCTCAGGTTGACGCCTACATCCCGACGCCTGAGCGTCCGATCGACCAGCCGTTCCTGATGCCGATCGAAGACGTGTTCTCGATCTCTGGTCGTGGTACGGTTGTGACCGGCCGCGTTGAGCGTGGTATCGTCAAGGTTGGTGAAGAAGTCGAAATCGTCGGCATTCGTGCGACGTCGAAGACGACTGTTACCGGCGTTGAAATGTTCCGCAAGCTGCTCGATCAGGGCCAGGCTGGCGACAACATCGGTGCACTGGTTCGTGGCGTACAGCGCGATGGCGTTGAGCGTGGTCAGATCCTTTGCAAGCCAGGTTCGGTCAAGCCGCACAAGAAGTTCATGGCAGAAGCCTACATCCTGACGAAGGAAGAAGGCGGCCGTCATACGCCGTTCTTCACGAACTACCGTCCGCAGTTCTATTTCCGTACGACTGACGTTACCGGTATCGTTTCGCTTCCAGAAGGCACGGAAATGGTTATGCCTGGCGACAACGTCACGGTTGAAGTCGAGCTGATCGTTCCGATCGCGATGGAAGAAAAGCTGCGCTTCGCGATCCGCGAAGGCGGCCGTACCGTCGGCGCCGGCATCGTTGCCTCGATCATCGAGTAATCGACGACCGACGATGCCGTAAGCTTGCCGACGGCACTTAAGATTGCAAATGGCGCGCAAGCGCGATCTGCAGGCGGCGTCGGCATCGTTGCCTCGATCGTCGGGGAATCTCGACGTCTGAAATTCTAATTGACGGCGGTGCAAACACACCGCCGTCAGTTGTTTGATGAAAAAGCGTATCGGCGCTGCACTTTTAGTGCTTGAAAATTTCGGTGAAAGCGCGTAAACGCGCACTCACGTTCACCGCTGGATTCGCAATGCGTTGCGAAGCTGGGTGATTTCGCAATACAGACTACTGAAATGATTGGGGTGCGCCCTTCGCATTCCTCTCGATTTTTGAAAATCTGCGGCGCCACGATTAACTAGGTTCATGTATTTCCGCGTGCGGAAATCAATAATAAAGAACAAGGACAAGACGAATGAACGGCCAGAATATCCGTATCCGCCTCAAGGCGTTTGACCACCGGATCCTCGATGCCTCCACCCGTGAAATCGTGTCGACCGCCAAGCGCACCGGCGCCAGCGTTCGCGGCCCGGTTCCGCTGCCGACCCGCATTGAAAAATTTACTGTTAACCGCTCTCCCCACGTGGACAAGAAGAGCCGTGAGCAGTTCGAAATGCGGACGCACAAGCGTCTTCTCGACATCGTTGACCCCACCCCGCAGACTGTTGACGCGCTGATGAAGCTCGACCTCGCTGCTGGCGTTGACGTGGAAATCAAGCTCTAAGACCTCGGCCTGACCTTGCGAAAGTAAGGGCCGATATAACAAGGAAGGTACGTGGAGCAATCCAACGTCTTCCAATCCGGAGACCGGAAACATCGTGAGATGTCGAAGGGAACTCCCTAACAAAGGCCGAGCAAGGGTTTTCCCTTCAAGGCTCGCAAGAGGATTGAACCAATGCGTTCAGGTGTGATTGCACAGAAAGTGGGAATGACCCGCGTCTACAACGACGCTGGTGAGCATATTCCCGTAACGGTCCTGCGTATGGACAACGTACAAGTCGTTGCCCAGCGTACGGAAGACAAGAATGGCTATACCGCAGTTCAGCTCGGTGCCGGCCAGTCCAAGGTCAAGAACACGACAAAGGCGCTTCGCGGCCATTTTGCTGCTGCCAATGTCGAGCCGAAAGCAAAGCTCGTCGAATTCAAGGTCTCCAGCGAGAACCTGATCGACGTCGGTGCAACACTGACCGCAAATCATTTTCAAGCCGGCCAACTGGTCGACGTCACCGGAACAACGATCGGTAAGGGTTTTGCCGGTTCGATGAAGCGTCACAACTTCGGTGGTGGCCGCGCATCGCACGGTAACTCGATCTCTCACCGTGCGCACGGTTCGACGGGTTCCAACCAGGATCCTGGTCGCGTGTGGAAGGGTAAGCGCATGGCTGGTCATATGGGCCAGACCCGCGTCACCACCCAGAATCTGGAAGTGGTTTCGACCGATGAGGATCGCGGTTTGATCCTCGTGAAGGGCGCCGTTCCCGGTTCCAAGGGTTCCTGGATCATCGTCCGCGACGCCGTCAAGTCGGCTGCGAAGTAAGGGAGCCTTATCATGGAATTGAACGTCACAACCCTCGAGGGAAAAGACGCCGGCAAGGTAGCCCTGTCGGACGCAATCTTCGGCCTCGATCCACGCCAGGACATCCTGGCCCGCGTTGTGCGCTGGCAGCTTGCTAAGAAGCAGCAGGGCACGCACAAGACCAAGAACCGTTCGGAAGTTTCCCGCACGGGTGCAAAGATGTACAAGCAGAAGGGTACGGGCCGCGCTCGTCACCATTCGGCTCGCGCACCGCAGTTCCGCGGCGGCGGCAAGGCCCACGGCCCAGTCGTTCGCAGCCACGCTCACGACCTTCCCAAGAAGGTTCGCGCGCTCGGCCTGCGTCTCGCCCTGTCTGCAAAGGCAAAGGCTGAAGAACTGATCATCGTCGATCAGCTGATTGCATCGGACGCAAAGACAAAGGCTCTGCTGGGCAACTTCGCTTCGCTCGGCCTGACCAACGCTCTCGTTATTGGCGGCGCAGAACTTGATGGCAACTTCAAGCTCGCAGCTCAGAACATTCCGAATGTGGACGTTCTGCCGGTACAGGGCATCAATGTTTACGACATCCTGCGCCGTGGCAAGCTCGTGCTTTCCAAGGCTGCTGTAGAGGCTCTGGAGGAGCGGTTCAAATGACGGATCTTCGCCACTACGATGTGATCGTATCTCCCTCGATCACGGAAAAGTCGACGCTGGTATCCGAACAGAACCAGGTCGTATTCAACGTCGCCAAGGACGCTTCCAAGCCTGAAATCAAGGCTGCCGTGGAAGCTCTCTTCGGCGTCAAGGTCACGGGTGTGAACACGCTTATCCGCAAGGGTAAGACGCGCCGTTTCCGTGGATTCGCTGGCAAGCAGAAGGACGTCAAGAAGGCGATCGTGACACTTGCTGAAGGTCAATCCATCGACGTGTCCACCGGACTCTAAAGGTTAGGCCCAAGCGGGCAAAGACCCAAAAGGGAACAAATACAATGGCATTGAAAAGTTTCAATCCGACCACACCTAGCCAGCGTCAGCTGGTTATTGTGGACCGCGCTTCGCTCTACAAGGGCAAGCCGGTAAAGGCTCTTACACAGGGCCTCAGCTCGAAGGGTGGCCGTAACAACCAGGGCCGGATCACCGTTCGTTTCCAGGGCGGCGGTCACAAGCGGACCTACCGTCTGGTTGACTTCAAGCGTCGTAAGTTCGACGTTGAAGGTACGGTTGAACGTCTGGAATATGACCCTAACCGCACCGCATTCATCGCGCTCGTGACATACACGGACGGCGAACAGGCTTACATTCTCGCGCCACAGCGTCTTGCTGCCGGTGACAAGGTGATCGCCTCCGACAAGGCAGTGGACGTAAAGCCCGGCAACACCATGCCGCTGCAGTTCATTCCGGTCGGCTCGATCATCCATAACGTCGAGATGAAGCCGGGCAAGGGCGGTCAGATCGCTCGCTCCGCCGGTACCTATGCACAGCTCGTTGGCCGCGATGCCGGTATGGCGATCCTGCGTCTCAACTCCGGTGAACAGCGTTTGGTGCATGGCTCCTGCCTGGCATCGATCGGCGCTGTTTCCAACGCTGACCACGGCAACATCAACGACGGCAAGGCCGGTCGTTCGCGTTGGCGCGGCAAGCGTCCGCATGTTCGCGGCGTTGTCATGAACCCGGTCGACCACCCGCACGGTGGTGGTGAAGGTCGCACGTCCGGTGGTCGTCATCCTGTGACGCCATGGGGCAAGCCTACCAAGGGCAAGCGTACCCGCTCGAACAAGTCGACTGACAAGTTCATCATGCGTTCGCGCCATCAGCGCAAGAAGTAAGAGAGGAAGTCTCAAGTGGCTCGTTCAGTATGGAAAGGTCCGTTTGTTGACGGCTATCTTCTCGCTAAGGCTGAGAAGGTGCGCGCAGGCGGACGCAGTGAAGTAATCAAGATCTGGAGCCGTCGCTCCACGATCCTGCCGCAGTTCGTTGGTCTGACCTTCGGCGTTTACAACGGCAGCAAGCATGTGCCCGTCTCTGTCAACGAAGACATGGTCGGTCACAAGTTCGGTGAATTCTCTCCGACCCGGACCTATTACGGTCATGGCGCGGACAAGAAGGCAAAGAGGAAGTAATCATGGCGAAGGCTAAGACCGAACGCCGGCTGAAGGACAACGAGGCTCAGGCCGTTGCCCGTACGCTTCGCGTCAGCCCCCAGAAACTGAACCTGGTTGCCGCTCTTATCCGTGGCAAGAAGGTTGATCGCGCTCTCGCCGAGCTCGAGTTCTCGCGCAAGCGTATCGCTTCCACCGTCAAGAAGACGCTGGAATCGGCTATCGCGAACGCCGAAAACAACCATGACCTCGACGTCGACGCTCTCGTCGTCGCCGAGGCCTATGTTGGCAAGTCCATCACCATGAAGCGTTTCCACGCTCGTGGCCGTGGTCGTGCATCGCGCATCGAAAAGCCGTTCTCGCACCTCACGATCGTTGTTCGTGAAGCCGAGGAAAAAGGGGAGGCCGCATAATGGGTCAGAAAATCAATCCAATCGGCTTCCGCCTGGGCATCAACCGTACGTGGGACAGCCGTTGGTACGCTGACACTTCCGAGTACGGCAACCTCCTGCATGAAGACCTCGCTATCCGTGCCTACCTCGTGAAGGAACTGAAGCAGGCCGGTATTGCAAAGGTCGTTATCGAGCGCCCACACAAGAAGTGCCGCGTTACGATCCACTCCGCTCGTCCGGGCCTCATCATCGGCAAGAAGGGTGCTGACATCGAGAAGCTTCGCAAGAAGATCTCCGAGATGACCAGCTCCGAAACGCACCTCAACATCGTTGAAGTGCGCAAGCCGGAAGTCGACGCAACGCTCGTTGCACAGTCGATTGCCCAGCAGCTGGAACGCCGCGTGGCTTTCCGTCGCGCCATGAAGCGCGCCGTACAGTCCGCTCTGCGCCTTGGCGCAGAAGGCATCAAGATCACCTGCGCAGGCCGTCTCGGCGGCGCGGAAATCGCTCGTACCGAATGGTACCGCGAAGGCCGCGTTCCGCTTCACACGCTGCGTGCAGACATCGACTACGGTACGGCTGAAGCCGAAACCGCATTCGGCATCTGCGGCATCAAGGTCTGGATCTTCAAGGGCGAAATCCTTGAGCACGATCCTATGGCTTCCGAGCGTCGTGCGCTCGAAGGCGATGCTCAGGGTCCTGCAAGCCGTGAGCGTGGCGATCGCAACGATCGTCGTCGCGAAAACGCTTGATTGACGCTGGCGAAAGATAAGCTCGGAGAAGTAAGAAAATGTTGCAGCCAAAGCGTACAAAGTACCGCAAGCAGTTCAAGGGACGCATCAAGGGCGTTGCCAAGGGCGGCTTTGACCTGGCATTCGGTGAATTCGGCTTGAAGTCGCAGGAACCGAACCGCGTGAATGCACGCGAGATCGAAGCGGCCCGCCGCGCGATCACGCGTTACATGAAGCGCGCAGGTCGCGTTTGGATCCGTGTATTCCCCGATACTCCGGTTACGGCTAAGCCGACCGAAGTTCGTATGGGTAAGGGCAAGGGTTCGGTTGATTACTGGGCATGCAAGGTCAAGCCCGGTCGTATGATGTTCGAGATCGACGGTGTTTCCGAGGAGATCGCCCGCGAGGCGCTTCGTCTCGGCGCTGCCAAGCTCTCGGTCAAGACGCGCTTCGTACAGCGCATCGCAGAGTAAGGAGCAAGGCAAATGAAAGCCGAAGATATTCGCGGCCTCAGCGCCGACCAGCTCAAGGACAAGTTGGCTGACCTGAAGAAGGAACAGTTCAACCTGCGTTTCCAGAAGGCCACCGGCCAGCTGGAAAAGTCCTCGCGCATCAACGAAGTCCGTAAGGACATCGCCCGGATCAAAACCATTGCTGCCCAAAAGGCCGCAGAAGCCAAGGCCTAAGGAAGAATACTATGCCTAAACGCATTCTCCAGGGCGTCGTTGTATCCGACAAGAACGAGAAGACTGTCGTAGTCCGTGTTGAGCGCCGATTCGCTCACCCGTTGCTGCAGAAGACCGTTCGTCGTTCTAAGAAGTACAAGGCGCACGACGAAAACAACCAGTACAAGGTCGGCGATGTGGTTTCCATTGAGGAATGCGCACCGATCTCCAAGGATAAGCGCTGGACGGTTGTTGCCGCTCACGCTTAATTTCAACGGAATCGCGCCAGGTGTCTTGCACTTGGCGCGAAAATCTGTATGAAGCAGCGCAAGGACGCTCGTAACCCGAGCGTCTTTTGCTTTGATGCGCACGGAAGGTCCCTTTGGGAAACCACCCTGGCAAGATTTCTTCCGCGCAAAGACAGAGATTTCATAAGCTGGAACAGGGGGCAGCATCCATGATGTATGCCCAACCGGTCCGGTAACAACAAGAAGGCGACCTGACATGATTCAGATGCAAACAAACCTCGACGTGGCGGATAATTCCGGCGCACGTCGTGTCATGTGCATCAAGGTGCTGGGCGGCTCCAAGCGCAAGTACGCTTCCGTGGGCGACATTATCGTCGTTTCCATCAAGGAAGCTATTCCGCGCGGCCGCGTCAAGAAGGGCGACGTGATGAAGGCGGTTGTTGTGCGTACCGCCAAGGACATCCGCCGCGCCGACGGCAGCGTCATCCGTTTCGATAACAACGCAGCTGTTCTTATCGACAACAAGAAAGAGCCGATCGGCACCCGTATCTTCGGACCGGTTCCTCGCGAGCTTCGCGGCAAGAACCACATGAAGATCATCTCGCTGGCTCCAGAAGTACTGTAAGGAGCACGAGCGATGCAGAAGATTCGTAAAGGCGACAAAGTTGTCGTATTGACCGGTAAGGACAAGGGCCGTACCGGCGAAGTAATCCAGGTAATGCCGAAGGAAGACCGTGCTGTTGTGCGTGGCGTCAACATGGTGAAGCGTCACCAGCGCCAGACCCAGAGCCAGGAAGCCGGCATTATCAACAAGGAAGCATCCTTGCACATCTCCAACATTGCCATCGCCGATAAGGATGGCAAGCCGACTCGCGTTGGCTTCAAGGTTGTAGAAGGCAAGAAGGTCCGTGTGGCCAAGCGTTCGGGAGAAGTCATCGATGGCTGAGACCAAGTACGAACCGCGTCTCAAAACGGAATACGTAAACCGTATCCGCGGCGCCATGCAGGAGAAGTTCTCCTACGCTAACGTCATGATGATCCCGAAGCTGGACAAGATCGTGATCAACATGGGTGTGGGTGAGGCGACTGCCGACTCCAAGAAGCCCACGGTTGCTGCAGGCGATCTGGCTGCTATTGCAGGTCAGAAGCCGGTCGTAACCCGCGCCCGCAACTCGATTGCTGGCTTCAAGGTTCGCGAAGGCATGCCAATCGGTGCGAAGGTTACTCTTCGTGGCGCACGCATGTACGAATTCCTTGATCGTCTGGTCAACATCGCGCTTCCGCGCGTTCGCGACTTCCGGGGCCTGAACCCGAAGAGCTTTGACGGCCGTGGCAACTTCGCCATGGGCATCAAGGAGCACATTGTGTTCCCAGAAATCAACTACGACAAGGTTGATCAGATGTGGGGCATGGACATCATCGTTTGCACGACGGCGCCGACCGACGACGAAGCACGGGCTCTTTTGACAGAGTTCAACTTCCCGTTCCGTCAGTAACCGTAACGACGAGCGTAGAAAAGGAACTCCGATATGGCGAAAACAAGCGCAGTTGAAAAGAACAAGCGCCGCCGCAAGACAGTTGCCTCCCAGGCCGGCAAGCGTGCCGCCCTCAAGGCCATCGTCATGAACCAGTCCCTTCCGATCGAAGAGCGGTTCCAGGCAACTCTGAAGCTCGCTTCGCTGCCGCGTGACGGCTCGAAGACGCGTATCCGCAACCGCTGCGAAGTAACGGGCCGTCCGCGCGCGTTCTATCGCAAGCTCAAGATGTCGCGTATTGCGCTTCGTGAGCTGGGCAATTCCGGCAAGGTGCCGGGCATTGTCAAGTCGAGCTGGTAAGGAGACGGGCACATGACCATGACTGATCCTTTGGGTGATATGCTCACCCGCATCCGCAATGGTGCTTCCCGTCGCAAGTCTTCGGTTAGCACACCTGCTTCCAGCCTCCGCGCACGCGTTCTCGACGTGCTGCAGGCTGAAGGCTACATCCGCGGTTATTCCAAGGTCGATTTTGAAAACGGCAAGTCCGAATTCACCATCGAGCTGAAGTACTACGAAGGTGCGTCGGTGATCCGTGAGATCGGCCGCGTATCCAAGCCGGGCCGCCGAGTTTATGTCTCGGTCAAGTCCATTCCGCAGGTCGCGAACGGCCTCGGCATCACCATCCTTTCGACCCCGAAGGGTGTGATGGCCGATCACCAGGCTCGCGAACAGAACGTTGGTGGCGAGGTTCTCTGCTCGGTCTTCTAAGGCCGAGTAAGGATCTCCGTAACGGACAGACAGGATAGAAATATGTCTCGTATCGGTAAAAAGCCCGTTCAGGTTCCCGCAGGTGTGACGGCCAACGTTGAAGGCCAGAAGATTACTGCCAAGGGTCCGAAGGGCGAACTGTTCTTCGTCGCAAATGACGATATCCAGCTCAAGCTGGAAGACAACGGCGTTTCGGTACAGCCGTCCAACAACACCAAGGAAGCTCGTTCCAAGTGGGGCATGTCCCGCACGATGATCGAGAACATCTTCAAGGGTGTGAAGGATGGCTACGAGCGCAAGCTCGAAATCAACGGCGTCGGTTACCGTGCCGCCATGCAGGGCAAGAACCTGCAGTTGGCTCTCGGTTTCTCGCATGACGTCGTTTACGAGCCGCCGCAGGGTATCACCATCGCCGTGCCGAAGCCGACGGAAATCATCGTTTCCGGCATCAACAAGCAGCAGGTCGGTCAGGTTGCCGCGGAAATCCGCGAATACCGTGGTCCCGAGCCCTACAAGGGCAAAGGCGTCAAGTACGCTGAAGAACGGATCGTCCGCAAAGAAGGCAAGAAGAAGTAAGGAACTCGCGAAATGGCTAGCAGGAAAGAAGCACTTGCACGTCGTGCGAACCGTGTACGCCGCCAGCTCAAGGCGGTTGCTAACGGTCGCCCGCGCCTGTCGGTTCATCGCTCGTCGAAGAACATCTACGCTCAGATCATCGATGATGTTGCAGGCAAGACGCTCGCGTCTGCCTCCACGCTCGAAGCTGATCTGCGCTCGTCGCTGAAGACCGGCGCTGACGTTGCGGCTGCTGCCGTCGTTGGCAAGCTGGTTGCCGAGCGCGCTGGCAAGGCTGGCGTCAAGGATGTCGTATTCGACCGTGGCGCATTCATCTATCACGGCCGTGTAAAGGCCTTGGCAGATGCTGCCCGCGAAGGCGGTCTGAACTTCTAAGACTTTATCCACCCGGGCGCATGTCGCACCGGGTGGATTTTCACCGGGCCAACCGGACTTCAGAAATGGAGCCGGAGGGCCTACTTTCGTTTGCCGTTCGATACCGGAAAAGAAAAAGGAAAAGGACAATGGCACAGGAAAAAAGAGGTTCTCGCGACGATCGCCAGAACCGCGAAGAGCGCGATAGCGAATTCGTCGACAAGCTGGTCGCTATCAACCGCGTTGCTAAGGTTGTTAAGGGTGGCCGTCGTTTCGGCTTCGCAGCTCTCGTCGTCGTCGGCGACCAGAAGGGCCGCGTTGGCTTTGGTCACGGCAAGGCTCGTGAAGTTCCAGAAGCAATCCGCAAGGCAACTGAAGCTGCCAAGCGCGATCTGATCTTCGTTCCGCTGCGCGATGGCCGCACGCTGCACCACGACGTTAACGGTCGCCATGGCGCCGGCAAGGTTCTGCTGCGCTCCGCCAAGGCTGGTACCGGTATCATCGCCGGTGGCCCAATGCGCGCTGTTTTCGAAACGCTCGGTGTTCACGACGTTGTTGCCAAGTCCACGGGCTCTTCGAACCCGTACAACATGGTCCGTGCAACGTTCGACGCTCTGAAGCATCAGGTTCATCCGAAGGACATCGCTGCTCAGCGCGGTCTCAAGTATGCAACCCTTCAGTCACGTCGCGTCGCATCCGGCGTCGCTTCTGAAGAGTAAGGATCTGGATCATGGCCAAGAGCACTACTGAAGCCAAGAAGACTGTTACGGTCGAACAGATCGGCAGCCCAAATCGCCGCCCGGAGATCCAGCGTCAGACGCTGATCGGCCTGGGTCTTAACAAGATGCACCGTCAGCGCACGCTGGAAGATACGCCTTCTGTTCGTGGCATGATTCGTGCGGTCCAGCATCTCGTTCGCGTCGTAGACGAGAAGTGAGACGGAGGAACCTATCATGAAACTCAATGAAATCAGAGACAACGAAGGCGCCACCAAGGACCGTATCCGCGTAGGTCGCGGTATCGGCTCCGGCAAGGGCAAGACCGGTGGTCGCGGCGTCAAGGGTCAGAAGGCTCGTTCGGGCGTTGCCATCAACGGCTTCGAAGGCGGTCAGATGCCAATCTACCGTCGTCTGCCGAAGCGCGGCTTCACCAACATCTTCGCTTCCGAATACGTGACCGTTTCGCTCGGCCGCGTTCAGGCTGCGATCGATGCCGGCAAGCTCGACGCCAAGGCAACGGTTGATGCCGCTGCTCTCAAGGCTGCTGGCGTGATCCGTCGTCCGAAGGACGGCGTACGCATCCTGGCCGACGGTGAGCTGACGGCAAAGGTGGCTTTCGAAGTCGCCGGCGCTTCCAAGCCTGCGCTTGAAAAAATCGAGAAGGCTGGTGGCTCCATCAAGCTCCTCGTTGTTGCGCCGGAAGCTTCCGAGTAATATATGATCTCTGAACGCCCGGGGTGTTTCGCCCCGGGCGTTTCTCTTTACGCTACGTAAGTCTTTGAAAATCTAATCGATTTGACGGAAATGCGCAGCGACTCATTGCGATCTCGCATGTCTCGCGCTCAAAATGCCGCAGCGTGCAGCGCAAGTGAGTGCCTCACAGTCCTTGAACTCCCTTTGACCTTGAACTCGGTAGGGGGAGGGGATAGGACATACGAAAACAAGGGTGAGGCATGATTGCGACGTTACAGTCGCTTTCCGTCCGAAGCCCGGTTTTTGAACCAGTATCTTTATGGACCCTGCCGGAGACGCCGTTCACCGTGCTGCTGGATAGGGTCATGCGGAGAATTTTATGGCTTCAGCAGCGGAACAACTGGCCTCAAACCTGAATTTTTCGACCTTCGCCAAGGCTGAAGATCTGAAAAAGCGCCTCTGGTTTACCCTTGCCGCACTTCTCGTCTATCGCCTCGGTACGCATATTCCGCTTCCCGGTCTGAACCCGGAAGCCTATGCCCAGGCATTTCGCGGTCAGGCGAACGGCATTCTCGGTCTCTTCAACATGTTTGCGGGCGGCGCTGTCGAGCGCATGGCGATCTTCGCGCTCGGCATCATGCCCTACATCTCCGCTTCGATCATCGTTCAGCTGATGACATCGGTCGTGCCGTCGCTGGAATCATTGAAGAAGGAAGGCGAAGCTGGCCGCAAGATCATCAACCAGTACACGCGCTATGGCACGGTGCTGCTCGGTACGCTGCAGGCCTACGGCATTTCCGTCGGGCTCGAGAGCGGTGCTGGCCTCGTTGTCGATCCAGGTCTGTTCTTCCGCGTTTCCACGGTCCTCACGCTGCTTGGCGGCACAATGTTCCTGATGTGGCTTGGCGAGCAGATCACCTCGCGCGGTATCGGTAACGGTATTTCGCTGATCATCTTTGCGGGTATCGCTGCAGGTCTGCCGAAGGCTTTGGCCGGTACGCTGGAGCTTGGCCGCACTGGCGCGCTGTCCACGACGCTGATTCTCACCGTGGTCATCGTGGCCATCCTGGTAATTGCGTTGATCGTCTTCGTCGAACGCGCCCAGCGCCGGCTTCTGATCCAATATCCGAAGCGTCAGGTCGGCAACCGCATGTTCCAGGGCGACACCTCGCACCTGCCGCTGAAGCTGAACACTGCGGGTGTTATCCCTGCGATCTTCGCGTCCTCGCTGCTGCTCCTGCCGGCAACGGCTGCGGGCTTTACCAACAGCACCAACCTTCCTTCCTGGGCGACGACGATCATTGCGTCTCTCCAGCACGGCCAGCCGCTCTTCATGCTGTTCTACGGCCTGCTGATTGCATTCTTTGCCTTCTTCTACACGGCGATCGTGTTCAATCCAAAGGACACGGCGGACAATCTGAAGAAGCATGGCGGCTTCATTCCCGGCATTCGCCCCGGCGAGCGCACCGCAGAGTACATTGACTACGTGCTGACACGCATCACGGTTGTCGGCGCCATTTATCTTGTCTTCGTCTGTATCCTTCCTGAGACACTTATTGCCCGTACAGGCATACCGTTAGCCCTTGGTGGTACTTCGCTTTTGATCGTAGTCAGTGTAACTCTGGATACTGTTGCGCAAATCCAGGGCCACCTGATTGCTCAGCAATATGAGGGGCTGATCAAGAAATCGAAACTGCGTGGAGGAAAGAGGGGACGATGAGACTGATATTTTTGGGACCGCCAGGTGCAGGCAAGGGAACACAGGCCAAGCGTCTGACGGACAAGTACGGCATTCCGCAGCTTTCCACCGGCGATATGCTGCGTGCGGCTGTGACTGCTGGAACGGACATCGGCAAGCGCGCCAAGGCGGTGATGGATGCCGGTGGTCTCGTGTCGGACGATATCGTCAACCAGATCGTGTCCGAACGGATCGAGCAGGCTGACTGTGCGAACGGCTTCATTCTCGATGGCTACCCGCGGACGGTACCGCAGGCCAAGGCTCTGAGTGAGAATCTTCAGCAGAAGAACATTCAGCTGGATGCGGTCATCGAGCTCAAGGTCGACGAAGAGGCGCTGGTGCGCCGAATCGAGAATCGTGTGGCTGAGACGATCGCTGCTGGCGGAACCGTTCGGTCGGACGACAATCCGGAAGCCTTCCGCAAGCGCCTCTCCGAGTATCGTGAGAAGACTGCGCCGCTTTCCGAATATTACCGCGAGCAGGGCGAGCTCGTCGTGTTGGACGGCATGGCCGATGTGGATGCGGTGACCGCCGCAATCGCTGGCGCCCTGGAAAAAGACAACAGCCCGGCGGCCTCTGCTGCGCGGATCTAAAGAATCTTGGCGGGGCCGGTTGCTTTTTTGAACCGATTCCGTTAAACACCGCGCCAACTCGCGACAACCCAAGCGACTGGCGCGGATTTTCCTTTAGGGAAGGAAAGTCCGGGTTCGGTCGTTTTGACTTGTGACGAACAGGAATTTGAACTGGCGGCAGCATCGTGCCGCTCAAATGGAAGCACCACTTGCCGGATGGCAACTGGAACGCAAGGAGAATAGACGTGGCACGTATCGCTGGCGTCAACATCCCGACGGCTAAGCGCGTTGTTATCGCTTTGACCTATATTCACGGGATCGGTCCGAAATTCGCGCAGGAAATCATGAACAAGGTTGGTCTCTCGGCCGACAAGCGCGTTCATCAGCTGACGGACGCTGAAGTCCTTCAGATCCGCGAAACCATCGACCGCGATTACCAGGTCGAAGGCGATCTTCGTCGCGAAACCGCGATGAACATCAAGCGCCTCATGGACCTCGGTTGCTACCGTGGCCTGCGCCACCGCCGTGGCCTTCCGGTTCGCGGTCAGCGCACGCACACCAACGCTCGTACCCGTAAGGGTCCAGCGAAGGCCATCGCGGGCAAGAAGAAGTAATTTTCCGTTTATGCGGAAGAGGAGGCTGGTGCGAACCGCGCCAGCCTTTCTGAGTTTGGCGCAATGCCCGCAAGCGGGCGGCGCGCCGGTGTAGCCGCTGGTGTTACGGCGGTGAAGAGATCAATGAAAGGACTATCATGGCCAAGGAAGCCGCACGCGTACGCCGTCGCGAACGCAAAAATATCACGTCGGGTGTAGCGCACGTCAACTCGACCTTCAACAACACGATGATCACCATCACCGACGCACAGGGCAACGCGATTGCCTGGTCGTCTGCTGGTGCCAAGGGCTTCAAGGGTTCGCGTAAGTCGACACCGTTCGCTGCCCAGATCGCTGCTGAAGATTGCGCCAAGAAGGCTCAGGAACACGGCATGAAGTCGCTTGAGGTCGAGGTTTGCGGTCCGGGTTCGGGTCGTGAGTCCGCGCTTCGCGCTCTGCAGGCTGCCGGTTTCCTCATCACTTCCATCCGCGACGTGACGCCGATCCCGCACAACGGTTGCCGCCCGCGCAAGAAGCGCCGCGTCTAACGCGTTCTGTCTGGAGGTTCCGCCTTTCCATCGGTTTGGCGGAATTTTCGCGTAATCGGCGTGTGGTTGCCGGCGTGGCCGGTGTGCTTACGCTTGAAACCCTCCGATGAACCTTTGCGGTTCCTCTCGGTGATCATGCTCGGTCCGCCACGATTGGATGGTGGCGGCGAACGGAAGGTTTAAAGATGATTCAAAAGAATTGGCAGGAACTGATCAAGCCGAACAAGGTCGAGTTCACGTCCTCCAGCCGCACCAAGGCAACGCTTGTTGCCGAGCCGCTGGAGCGTGGTTTCGGTCTGACGCTCGGCAACGCGCTGCGTCGCGTGCTCCTGTCGTCTCTGCGTGGCGCCGCTGTGACTGCCGTGCAGATCGACGGCGTCCTGCACGAGTTCTCCTCCATCCCCGGCGTTCGGGAAGATGTGACGGATATCGTGCTCAACATCAAGGAAATCGCCATCAAGATGGACGGCGATGACTCCAAGCGCATGGTCGTGCGCAAGCAGGGCCCTGGTGCCGTTACCGCTGGCGATATCCAGACGGTTGGCGACATCGAGATCCTGAACCCCGACCATGTCATCTGCACGCTCGACGACGGCGCTGAAATCCGCATGGAATTCACCGTCAACAACGGCAAGGGCTATGTGCCTGCAGAGCGTAACCGCGCGGAAGATGCCCCGATTGGCCTCATCCCTGTGGACAGCCTTTATTCTCCGGTCAAGAAAGTGTCCTACAAGGTGGAAAACACCCGTGAAGGTCAGGTTCTCGACTATGACAAGCTGATCATGACGATCGAGACCAACGGTTCGGTTTCCGGCGAAGACGCCGTTGCCTTCGCCGCTCGTATTCTTCAGGACCAACTTGGCGTGTTCGTCAACTTCGACGAGCCGCAGAAGGAAGCAGAAGAAGAATCGGTTACGGAACTGGCGTTCAACCCGGCACTTCTCAAGAAGGTCGACGAGCTCGAGCTGTCCGTTCGTTCGGCAAACTGCCTGAAGAACGACAACATCGTCTATATCGGCGACCTGATCCAGAAGACCGAAGCCGAAATGCTTCGCACGCCGAACTTCGGTCGCAAGTCGCTCAACGAAATCAAGGAAGTTCTCGCTTCCATGGGTCTGCATCTCGGCATGGAAGTGCCCGCATGGCCACCAGAGAACATCGAAGATCTCGCTAAGCGTTACGAAGACCAGTACTAACAAAGAAAAGGCAGGCCCTCAAAGACTGCCTTTCCCCGTCAAACAGCAGACCACTCGTCTGCATGTGCCAGGAAACGGCAGGACCGGATAGGGAACCTGCACTAAAGGAGAATAGCAATGCGCCACGGAAATTCAGGCCGCAAGCTCAATAGAACCGCCAGCCACCGCAAGGCAATGTTTGCCAACATGGCGGCTTCGCTCATCACCCATGAGCAGATCGTCACCACTCTGCCGAAGGCGAAGGAAATTCGCCCGATCGTAGAAAAGCTGGTTACGCTCGGCAAGCGCGGCGACCTGCACGCTCGTCGTCAGGCCATCTCGCAGATCAAGGACCAGGACGCTGTCCGTAAGCTCTTTGACGCGATTGCAGCTCGTTACGCAAACCGTAACGGCGGCTACATCCGCATCATGAAGGCTGGCTTCCGTCAGGGCGACAACGCGGCTATGGCTGTCGTTGAATTCGTCGAGCGCGACGTTGACGCCAAGGGCGCAGCCGACAAGGCTCGCGTTGCTGCTGAGACGGCTGCTGCCGAAGCTGCATAAGCTTCACGCTTAAGCATCAAGACTTGAGAAGCCGGGTGAGCGATCACCCGGCTTTTTTGCGTTCTTGTATGGTCGTGCTGGTGGTCCGGCATGGTGGGGAAGCGGTTGGATGACCGGTGTCGAAATGTCTAGAGCGTGATGCGCCCTATTGGACGACCAAAGGACGGTCCATCTTCTTTGATCTAAGCATCGTGCTTTGCGAAAATCGATTTCGATTTTCGGGCCGATGCTGTCAGAACCTACCGGTTCATGCATTGATGTCTCAAGTCGCGGTGTGGCCAGCACTGTGACACCAACGCGGTTTGTATCGGCCGACACAGGCTAGTGCAGGGACACTTTGAAGCGTCGCGGCTTTCTTGCCCAATAGTGGTCGAAAATGCCGATCGATTTTTCCGGACGTGGTTTTCTCTGGCTATACGGTTAAACGACGTCGGCGGGTGTAGGCTGACGCCTCTCGCTATCAGTTCTGCTCGTTGCTGCTTCGGGACAACGCCGCAACATCCTATGGGTGTTGCTCGAACGGCGCACCTTCGTTGTGCGAATGACGCCATTGCGAGATACTCCGGCGTCCGTCCATGAGAGGGTTTGACCGGCCTACTGTTTTTCCGGGAAACGCGCGTCGCAAAGCGTGACGAAGCGCTTCATGGAGTCGGGGTCTTTGGCAAAGATCGCGGACATCGTGTCGACGTGCTTCTGCAGGTAGGTCCGGGCTTCCGACTTCGACATTCTGTTCTCTTCGAAAGACGCTTCCGCCATCGCAGCGAGTTTGTTGAACCTGCTTTCGTAAGCCTGCGCCTGCGCTCTCGCCTTGGCGGATTTTGGACCATCCTGCAACGCGTGGGCGTTGATGATGAAGGTCGCTCCACACTGGAACATGTAATCCGTCTGGGAGGGGCCAGGCTTGACGGTGGAGGCGGCTAAAGCCGGAGTGCTGGACAGGCTTGCCAGAAGAATGAAGATACCAATACGCAACGCCGGTTCCTTTCAAGAGAGGCAGAACGTTTCGTGGTCATCACGCAGATCTTCACGACGTCATGTCGGCGGCCGTTATCCGGCATAAGACTTGAAAATAGGCCTCATCTGAAAGTCTGTAAATTGTGGTTTCTCGTACGATTTTTGGGAGTGAAACCAAACCTTTAGGTGTGTTTATAGTCGGTCTCTACTCCGGGATGAAGATTCTGTGTTTGATATGCTTCAAATGGCAGACGATGGTGAAGGTCATGATGACGAGCAGCGACCATGAACTCCATTTGCCGAGGCTCACTGCGGACCATGCGCCGAGTTGGTTGGGGTAGCTCCAGATGGCAAAGAAGGTAGAGATGTTTTCCGCCAGCCAAACGAAGAAGCCGATGAGGATGAAGGAAAGAAGCAGTGGCATCTCACGATCCCTGTCATAGGGGCGGTAGGTCACTGTGGTGCGGGCATAAAGGCCCAGCGCGCAGGCGGCGATGTACCAGCGATAGTCGCCAATATAGTGGTGTGTGAAGAAGTTGGCGTAGATCGCAAGCGCGATCAGCGTTGCCATCCAGTAAGGGGGATGATGGCGAATTCTCAAATCGAATAGCCGCCACGCTTGAATGATGTAGCTGCCGACGGCCGCGTACATAAAGCCGGAAAACAGAGGCACACCAAAGACTTTGCTGTAAGCGAAGTCCTGGTAGGACCATGACTGGATGGTGCCGGATGTCTTGAACAATTCCAGCGCGAAGCCGACGATATGAAACAGGAAGATCGCCTTCGCCTCATCGAGCGTCTCGAGCTTGCTCCAGATCATGAAGATCTGGATCGTCAACGCAATGACGAGGAGAACGTCGTAGCGCGGCAGGCCGAAGAGGCCGGCCCGCGGCACCAGAAAGATGGACAGGAAGAACAGCCCGGCAAATAGGCAGGCTCTGGCATTCTTGATACCGAAGTAGAGGAATTCAACGGCAAAGCGCCTGATGCCGCTCAAGCCTCCCCAAGGCCGCGCGTCGCAAAGATAATGATCAAGGAATGACAGACGGGTCGCCGGAAACATTGTATCGGATACCAAGGTCTATGCTCCTGTTTACCGGCGTCGCGAAATGGGTGAGGGAATCGACGTAAGGCAGGATGATGATGATCGATAGCGGCAAATTTTATGCGTCCCGAGTGCTGATCCTGTCAGGCCTTATCCTTGTCATTCTGGCGGGACTGGCGCTGCGGCGTTACGGATACACGATCGGACTGCCATTCCTCATCGTCAAATATGGCGGTTCGGTGTTGTGGGGCGCGATGGTCTATCTCCTGTCGGCGCTGCTATTCGTGAACCACAGGACGCAGCTTTTCATCGTCGCCGCCACATGCTGCTTCGCTATCGCTGTGGAGTTGTTGAGATTGGTGCATTTCCCGGCGCTGGATACATTCCGCGACACGCCGACCGGCACCTTGCTGCTTGGCCGCGTGTTCTCGCCGTGGAATATCCTTTGCTATTTCGCCGGTATCGGAATGGCTGCCGCTATCGCGCGGCAGTTCGCGAAGCGGTAGCGGCTCTGCGGGCTCTGCGCCGCGCCATGATGGTTGGCCGGATCAGGCGATAGCCGAGGAGCAGGATCGTGAGGGTGATGTAGACAGCCGGTTCCAAGGTCAGGCTCTTGCGCGCCAGAACGAAGTGAAGAACGGCGACGATGAGCACCGGATAGGCGAGCTTATGGAGCGTGTTCCATCGCGAGCCGAGCTTGCGGATCGACCAACGGTTCGAGGTTAATGCCAAGGGCAGAAGCATCGCCAGTCCCGCCATGCCGAACATGATGTAGGGGCGTCTCAGAACATCGCCGATGATGGAGCTGAAGACCAAACCGCGATCGAGCGTCAAATAGACCGCAAAGTGCGCCAGCACATAATAGAAAGCCAAGAGGCCGAGGGCGCGTCGATAGGCAATCAGGTTGATGTTGAACAGATCGCGCAGTGGGGTCACCAGCAGCCCGAGGCAGAGGAAGCGCAGAGCCCAGATGCCCAGAAGATGCTCGAAATCCTTGACGGGATTAAAGCCAAGCCCACCTGTCGCGGCCAGGTAAAAATACCAGAGGCCGGGACAGAGGCCGAGAATGTAGAGTGCCCAGATGGCGGCGGGCTGGTAGCGTTTGGGCAATGAGGGCAGGGGCAGGGCGAATGCCATGTCAATAATTCGCCTTCAAGTCCAAGCCGGTATAGAGGCTAGCAACGTCTTCATAGCCGTTGAACATCAGCGTCGGCCGGTTCTTGACGCTGAAGAAGCCGCCTTCGCCGATGCGCTGCTCGGTGGCCTGGCTCCAGCGGGGATGATCGACGTTAGGATTGACGTTGGAATAGAAGCCGTATTCCCGCGCGTTGGAGTTTTTCCACGTGGTTTCGGGCTGTTTCTCGACCAGCGAAATGCGCACGATCGACTTGATGCCCTTGAAACCGTATTTCCAGGGAACCACGAGGCGGATCGGCGCGCCGTTCTGGTTCAGCAACGTCTCGCCATAGAGGCCGACAGCCAGAATGGTGAGGGGATGACGGGCCTCGTCGAGGCGTAGGCCTTCGACATAGGGCCAGTTGAGCGGCTGGAAAAGCCCGCTTTGACCCGGCATCTCATCGGGGCGAACGACGGTCTCGAAGGAAACGAATTTTGCACTGCCAAGCGGCTCTACCTTGTCGAGAAGGCTTGCCAGGGGGAAGCCGATCCACGGGATCGCCATCGACCAGCCTTCGACGCAGCGCATGCGGTAAGGACGTTCCTCAAGGTCGAACTTCATCAGCTCTTCGAGCCCGAACTCTTTTGGCTTGCCAACAAGACCGTCGACCTTCACGGTCCAGGGCGTCGGTTTGAACTTGCCGGAGTTTTCTTTCGGGTCGGATTTGCCGACGCCGAATTCATAGAAGTTGTTGTAGCTGGTGACGGCATCAAGCGGCGTCAGTTGTTCATCCAGCTTGTAGGCGCCCGGCTTCGCCGTCAGGGGCGCTGCGACCGCCTCGCGACCCGTCAGGCCAATGGCTGCGAGCCCCGCCGCCGTGCCGAGAAAGCGACGCCTGGAGAGATAAACATCGCGCGGCGTGATTTCGCTGGAGGCGATACGGGGTGGGCGATAGACGGGCATCGAAATCTCCTGAGAAACAGGTGCTGCACCGGACGTGCATGATGAGGCAGGTCCATATGATATGATCCTGGTTTACGGCAAACAACAGGCGTCGGTTCACTTAATCGCGCGAAAGTGAAAACGCGATGCGATATGTTCGTCTGCTATGACGAGCGAGCGCCCTTCTTTGTAAAACAAGGTCTAGATTCTGGTCAGATAGGTGGACGAAGGATTGGTTCGCTGGGTACTGTAATGACGGAGATTTCGCCGATTTTTTTCCTCGGGCGCTGGACGAGATAGTGCATGACGCCGGGGGACTCGCCCTCGAAAAGATTGAAGGTTTCCTGGCCCCTAAAGGCGATACGCGCTTGACCTGTATGGAACGAGCAGGGCGACGCGCAGGCAACGGTCAGTGTGTTTGCGTCGATACCGTTTGCCTGACCTAACTCGATACCCACCGTAATGCCGAGCTTTGGTTCCGAAATGATGGCGCAGTTCCTGCCGCTTTCGCAGGCTGCTGTCGCGATGAGCGGCTCATTGGAGGCGTCAAGGAGAACTGCTACCTGAACCTGTTGGACTTTTACTTCGGCTGCCTGGGACAAGCAGGGCAACGCCAACAGCGATGCTGGTGCTATTCTGAGTGTCCGCAGAAGCATCGCGATCATTGAAATCCCCAACCCTGGATCGTCCTCACAGACAGTCGCGTCAACTGGCACCTATGCGTGTGACGCAACGTATCACGCTGATTACAGGTGAGAAACAACTGAATTGGCGTACCGTACCGCACCGTACTGTTTTGCGGCAAGGTGACAGTGACAGGAGTTTGCGAATGGAGTAGAAGACGCGTCAGATTTTAAGCGGGTAGGGCGCTTCGATGTGCCTGGGAGATATGCCCGCGAGTTTGAGAGAACCGAGGAATAACGAGATGCCTGTCTATCGCTCCAGAACGACAACCCATGGCCGCAACATGGCGGGTGCGCGTGGCCTTTGGCGCGCCACCGGCATGAAGGATGGCGATTTCGGTAAGCCGATCATTGCGGTGGTGAACTCCTTCACGCAGTTCGTGCCCGGTCACGTTCACCTGAAGGATCTTGGTCAGCTCGTCGCACGCGAGATCGAGGCGGCTGGTGGTGTTGCCAAGGAATTCAATACGATCGCCGTGGATGATGGTATCGCCATGGGTCACGATGGCATGCTCTATTCGCTGCCGTCGCGCGAGATCATCGCGGACTCGGTCGAATATATGGTCAATGCGCATTGCGCCGATGCTATGGTTTGCATCTCCAACTGCGACAAGATCACGCCCGGCATGCTGAATGCCGCGATGCGTCTCAACATTCCTGCGGTGTTTGTTTCCGGCGGCCCGATGGAAGCCGGTAAGGTCGTTCTGCATGGCAAGACCGTTGCGCTCGATCTGGTCGATGCCATGGTCGCGGCTGCCGATGACAAGGTTTCCGATGAAGACGTGAAGATCATCGAGCGCTCCGCCTGTCCGACCTGCGGTTCGTGCTCGGGCATGTTCACGGCCAACTCGATGAACTGCTTGACGGAGGCGCTCGGCCTGTCTCTGCCCGGCAACGGCTCGACGCTCGCGACCCACTCCGATCGCAAGCGTCTCTTCGTTGAAGCCGGTCACCTGATCGTCGATCTGGCGCGTCGCTATTACGAGCAGGATGACGAGACTGTGCTGCCGCGCACCATCGCTTCCAAGGCTGCATTCGAGAACGCCATGTCGCTCGATATCGCCATGGGCGGCTCCACCAATACGGTTCTGCATATTCTGGCAGCGGCGCATGAAGGCGGCATCGAATTTACGATGGAAGACATCGACCGGCTTTCGCGCAAGGTTCCTTGCCTCTCCAAGGTCGCGCCTGCCAAGCAGGACGTGCACATGGAAGACGTGCACCGCGCCGGCGGCATCATGCGTATTCTCGGTGAACTCGACCGCGGCGGTCTTATCAATCGCGATTGCCATACTGTTCATGAGCCCACGCTGGGTGACGCCATCGACCGCTGGGATATTACCCGCACCAATTCCGAAACAGTACGCGAGTTCTTCAAGGCGGCACCTGGTGGCGTGCCGACCCAGGTTGCCTTCAGCCAGTCTTCGCGCTGGGACGATCTCGATACCGACAGCGAAAACGGCGTTATCCGCTCAGTCGAAAAGCCCTTCTCGAAGGACGGCGGCCTTGCCGTTCTTTACGGCAACATTGCGCTGGATGGCTGCATCGTAAAGACGGCTGGCGTGGACGAGAGCATCTTAAAGTTCAATGGCAGCGCTGTCGTCTATGAAAGCCAGGACGCTGCGGTGAAGGGCATTCTCTCCAACGAGGTCAAGGCGGGCGATGTCGTCGTCATCCGTTACGAAGGCCCGAAGGGCGGCCCCGGCATGCAGGAAATGCTCTATCCGACGAGCTATCTGAAATCCAAGGGTCTCGGCAAAGCCTGCGCCTTGATCACCGATGGTCGTTTCTCCGGCGGCACGTCAGGCCTCTCCATCGGTCACGCCTCTCCGGAAGCGGCCCAGGGCGGCGCCATCGGCCTCGTACGTCAGGGCGATCCCATCGAGATCGACATCCCCAACCGCACGATCAACCTCAAGGTTTCGGACGCCGAACTTGCGGCCCGTCGCGCAGAGCAGGACCAGCTTGGCTGGAAGCCGGCGGAGTTCCGCAAGCGCAACGTCACCACCGCGCTGAAGGCCTATGCCGCCTTTGCATCCAGTGCAGATAAGGGTGCTGTTCGCATTCTGCCGGAGTGAGTTTTCTCCCGGTCTCAGCATGATCTTGTTTAAAAAGAAAACGCCCTGACACGGGCGTTTTTTCATTTTCTTCAAAGGATTGGGAGGTTTGGTTATGAGATTGAATCAGGTCCTGATCACCATGCCGCTTCTGGATAAGGGCTGAGACTTCACCTTCATCTTCGGTCGCGGCTTTGAGCTTTTTCCCATGTCAGCCGCTTAAGCTTGTAACGGATAAGGGGCACGACCTTGCTACGCTGACAGCAAAAGGCTCTGGCGACGCCGTTCCTTTCAAACCCCAGCTTTTCCAGCAGATGACGAGATGCTTTGTTGTCCGCGATCGGGCTGGCATGAAGCGTGTCGATCTCCAGGCACTCGAAAGCATGGTTGATGACAAGACGTGCTGCCTCAGAGGCAAAGCCTCTGCCCCAAGCGCTGCGGCCTAGCCAATAGCCGAATTCACCCGCAAGGCCGATCAGACCGACGAGTTGACCGGTGTCGATGGCCCAAACCGGGCTCTTCTTTTTTCGGGCTCGTAAGATCAGTTCTCTTGCATCGGCGGTGGTAAAAGGCATTGCGGTTTTAAGTAGATTGCGTGTGACAAGTGGATCGTTTGTGATCCGCGCGAGCCCTGTAGCGTCCGCAATTTTCAGCGGCCGCAGCAGGAGCCGTCTCGACGTCAGCACGACAGGATAGGTGGCGACCTTGCTCATGGACCTCATCATGCGTGAGACGTTCGTCGACGCAACCCTTCTTTCAGCATCGGAACAACCAGCCAATCGGAAACGTTGCCGCATGAATTGCTAGGGAGAAAATCATGAAGCGGGCAGTTGTGACCGGCGGCGGTGGCTTGATCGGGACGGGAATTATCGAGGCTTTGTTGGACGACGGCTGGACCGTTGCGTGCTTCGACATCAAGGACACCAAGACAGCGGCGCGCAACATTCTGTGTGACGTGGGAAATGAGACCTCAGTGCTTGCCGCCTTCGATCAGCTTGGCTGGAAAGGCCTTGAACTGCTCGTCAACAACGCCGGAATTGCAAGCCCGGTGAATGGGCCGATCCATGAGCTGTCGCTTGCCGACTGGCGCAAGGTCACCGATAGCCATTTGACGGGCGCCTTCCTGATGACAAGGTCCGCCGTGCCGCTGATGGGCGAGGGTGCCACAATCGTCAATATGGTCTCGACGCGCGCTTTCATGTCCGAGCCGGAAACCGAGGCCTATGCCGCGTCCAAGGGTGGGCTTGTTGCCTTGACCCATGCGCTGGCCGCCAGTCTCGGGCCAAAGATACGCGTCAATGCGATCGCGCCGGGTTGGGTGACTGATGAAGCCGATCTCCGCAAAAAGGACCATGCGCAGCATCCGGTAGGGCGCGTTGGCAGGCCAAAGGATATTGCCGACGGTGTGCTCTATCTGACGAGTGCTGGCTTCATGACGGGTCAGGTTCTGGTGCTGGATGGTGGGATGACCCGGAAGATGATCTACGAGGAATAGCGTTCGTGTTTCTTCAAAAAATGAATCAGGGCGTTGAGATTTTGATTCAGGAAAGTGCTGAAACACATTGTTTCGAGAATCCTTTTCGCGATCGAAGCTGTGCGAGTCACAAGGTGGTGATGCTGCTTCCTTTGATCGTGGCAGCGCTTACCTAGGTAAACATGAAACGTCGCACAGCACTCGCACTCCTCGCCTCCCTGCCTTTTGCCACAGCGGTTCGCGCTCAATCATCAGGCACAGGCGCCAAATTCAATCCCATCCTGGAAGGTGCGGGTTCTCTCCAGACGCTGAAGGCGGTGATCGTCAGCCTCGATGGTGAGGAGGTCGCCTCGCGCGCCTATAATGGTTCATCGCTCACCGGATCGACCAATATCAAGTCCGCGTCCAAGTCGATCGTCTCGGCACTTGTTGGCATGGCAATCGATCGCAAGATTTTAGAGGGTGCCGATCAGCCGATCGCCTCCGTACTGAGAGCCGACTTTCCCGCGAACTCCGATCCGCGACTGGAACGCGTCACGATCGGCAATCTGCTTTCGATGCAGTCTGGTCTCGCACGCATGTCCGGTCCGAATTACGGACGCTGGGTCGCGAGCCGCAACTGGGTTAGCACGGCTCTCGGCTCGGGCTTCGATGGCGAGCCGGGCGGTGGCATGCTCTATTCGACGGCCTCGACGCATCTCCTCTCGGCCATTTTGACCAAAGCCTCCGGCCGCCCGACGCTGGCGCTTGCCCGAGACTGGTTCAAGCCGCTCGATGGGTTTGCCATCGGCAGCTGGGAACGTGATCCGCAGGGCATTTATCTGGGCGGTAATCAGATGGCGATGACCGCGCGTTCGCTCTTGTCCTTTGGAGAATTGTATAGGCGTGGTGGCGTTACCGCCAATGGCGAGCGCATCCTCTCGCAATCATGGATCGACCAGTCCTGGACGCAGAGAACGAACTCGGTATTCAATGGCGACGGTTATGGCTATTGCTGGTTCATCAAGGAGATGGCGGGAGAGAACGTCTTCTACGCCTGGGGCTATGGCGGGCAGATGCTCTATATCGTGCCGTCGAAAAAGCTCTCTGTGGTCATGACGTCCCGGGAAGATGCGCCCTCGGCGTGGACCGGTTACCGGGATGCGTTGCATGGTTTGATGACGAATATCATCACGGCGAGTTAGAGTGGGCGGTTGATGCTCTGGAATGCTTCGCCAAGCTTGACCATGCGCTCGTCATAAGCCTTGGTCAGGCAGGCGACATCCGCTTCACAGGTCTGGCGACGCTTCAGCCATTCGCTCTGTTCGGTTTTCAGTGCATCACGAGACCCCATGGCCATGAGCTGCGTGAGAATGTCGAAAGTGGTGGCCATTTTCACGTCCTGATCATTCAGGGCGCGGTTCTCGCAGATGGTCTTCTCATCTGCCGCGAGATCAGTCTTGCTGCAATCGAAGCTTGCGGCTCCGACGGGCGATCCATGCGAATAGGAGGCGCAAACAATAAACAGGGCCAGAGCGTGTTTTCGAAACTGCATTTTTCTGTCTCATCTTTCATCATATCTTGGCGGTTCAATTCTCAGACATCGAAACCAGTTCCAAAGAAAGTAAAGCGCTCGCTTGTAAAGCCGTGCGTCATGATATTGCCGCCCTTTGATTTATAGGCTGAGACGCTATAACTGCATCCTATTGATGAAGATGAGGAATCACATGCAGCGCGTGTTGAAATTCATGGCCCACGGCTTTCTTGCTGCGTTGCTTCTTGCGCCCTTGGGTGCGCAGGCGCAGGACGCTAAAGCGGTGCCGGCCAGCCGCATGGACATGCAGCTGTCCTTTGCTCCGCTGGTCAAGCGCACATCCGGTGCCGTGGTGAACGTCTATGCCGAGCGCATCGTCCAGCGCCGTGCCTCGCCCTTTGCCGGCGACCCGTTCTTTGAACAGTTTTTTGGCCAGCAATTGCCGAACCGCACGGAAAAGCAATCTTCGCTGGGCTCCGGCGTGATCGTTTCGGCCAGCGGGCTGGTGGTGACGAACAACCACGTCATCGAAGGCGCCGACGATATCAAGGTCGCGCTGGCAGATGGTCGTGAATTTCCCTCCAAGGTTTTGTTGAAGGACGACCGTGTCGATCTCGCGGTGCTGCAGATCGATGCAAAGGAACAGTTCCCCGTGCTGCCGCTTGGCAATTCGGACGCCACGGAAGTCGGCGATCTGGTGCTCGCCATCGGTAACCCGTTCGGTGTGGGCCAGACCGTCACCAGCGGTATCGTCTCAGCCTTGGCGCGCAATCAGGTGACGCAAGGCGATTTCGGCTTCTTCATCCAGACGGATGCCTCGATCAATCCCGGCAACTCCGGTGGCGCACTGATGAACATGAACGGCGAGCTGATCGGCATCAATACGGCGATCTTTTCGCGCGGCGGTGGCTCCAACGGTATTGGCTTTGCCATCCCTGCAAACCTGGTCAAGGTGTTCCTGGCCGCGGCTGAAAAGGGCGACAAGAGCTTTCAGCGGCCATATGTCGGTGCAACATTCGATCCTGTTACCTCCGAAGTCGCGGAAGCTCTTGGGCTGAAGCGCGCGCGCGGCGCACTCGTCGTCAGCGTTGTGAAGGGTGGCCCTGCGGAAAAGGCGGGCATCGAGCCTGGCCAGGTGGTCACTGCCGTGAACGGCATCGAGGTGGAGCATCCGGATGCGTTGGGTTATCGCCTGACGACGGCAGGTATCGGCAAATCCGCCAAGATCGCACTCATCGACAAGGGCAAGGAAAAGACCGTCACCATCGCGCTCGATACTGCGCCGGAAACGGCACCGCGTGACGAGCGCCTGCTGGAGGGTCGCAATCCATTTGCCGGTGCCACCGTCGCCAATCTTTCGCCGAAGCTTGCCGATGAGTTGCGTATGGTTGGAACACCCTCCGGTGTCGTGATCGTCGATGTCGCGCGCGGTTCGCCCGCTTCGCGTGTCGGCTTCCAGCCAAAGGATATCATCGTGTCGTTGAATGGTTCCGATATCACCTCCAGTGCCCAGATGGAGGAAGCGCTGCACGATGATCCGGGCTTCTGGCGTCTTGAGATCATTCGCGATGGTCAGCGCCTGCGGCAGTTCCTGCGATGAGCGGAGACCTATTTGCACCTCAGATTCCAGCGGAGGTCGCCAACCGGCGGCCTCTGGCAGACAGGCTGCGGCCGACCACGATCGCACAGGTCACGGGTCAGTCGCATCTGACGGGCGAAGAGGGTGTTCTGCGCCGTATGATCGAAAGCGGTTCACTGGGCTCGATGATCTTCTGGGGGCCGCCGGGCACCGGCAAGACGACCGTCGCGCGGCTACTTTCGGGTGAAGCCGGTCTCGCCTTCGAGCAGATTTCCGCAATCTTCTCCGGCGTGGCCGACTTGAAGAAGGTGTTCGAAGCTGCGAGGACGCGGCGGATGAACGGGCGGCAAACGCTGCTCTTCGTCGACGAAATCCATCGCTTCAACCGGGCTCAGCAGGACAGCTTTTTGCCGGTGATGGAAGATGGGACCATCATCCTTGTCGGTGCAACGACCGAAAACCCGTCCTTTGAACTGAATGCGGCTTTGCTATCGCGTGCCCGCGTTCTGACCTTCAAGCCGCATGACGAAGAGAGCCTGATTGAGCTTTTGAATCGCGCCGAGGAGGCGGAAGCCAAGCCGCTGCCGCTCGACGAAGACGCGCGGCTCTCCCTGCTTCGCATGGCCGATGGTGACGGTCGCGCCGTGCTGACGCTCGCCGAGGAAGTCTGGCGTGCGGCGCGGGAAGGCGAGGTGTTCGATACGGAAGCGCTGACCCGCATCGTTCAGCGTCGGGCGCCGGTCTATGACAAGGGCCAGGACGGGCATTATAATCTGATCTCCGCACTGCATAAGTCGGTGCGCGGCTCCGATCCCGATGCAGCGCTTTATTATCTGGCGCGGATGCTCGATGCCGGCGAAGATCCGCTTTATCTCGGCAGACGCCTGGTGCGTATGGCAGTCGAAGATATCGGGCTTGCCGACCCGCAGGCGCTCGTCATCTGCAATGCGGCAAAAGATGCTTATGATTATCTCGGCTCGCCGGAAGGGGAACTGGCGCTGGCGCATGCCTGCGTCTATCTGGCAACGGCGCCGAAATCCAATGCGGTCTATACGGCCTACAAGAGCGCGATGCGGGCGGCCAAGGAGAACGGATCGCTGCTGCCTCCCAAGCATATTCTCAATGCGCCGACCAAGCTGATGAAGGGCGAGGGTTATGGTGATGGCTATCGCTATGATCACGACGAACCAGATGCCTTCTCAGGCCAGGATTACTTCCCGGAAAAGATGGGGCGCACTACCTTCTACGATCCGCCCGACCGGGGTTTTGAACGCGACATTCGCAAGCGCCTGGATTGGTGGTCTAAGCTGAGACGGGAACGCAACCCTCGCTGAAGCGCAAGACCAGCTTTGGGGCTGGCTGTCTGCGCTTCGCTTCTGGGTCCTGCTGGACGGTTGATCAGGCGCTCTTGCGCTGGGCGGCGGCCGGGTTTGCCGGCAGCATCTTCACAGACGACTCCGCCAAGCCATTGTGACCTTCACCATCGACGATGACATGCCAATGGCCGGTTTCGGGGATCGCCAGACGCAGCGGTGATTTTCGCGCAACGCCGCCGACATATTTGAAATCCAGAAGCTCTGTGAATCTTTGGAAATTTCCGGCCGTCATCAAGCGTACGTTGGCGACCGCGTTGAGAGATACTTCAATAATGGTACCAGTACGGATCTCCTTGAGATCGTAGTGGGTGTAGCGAAAATTAGGTTTTGGCATATCGATCTCGTCGTTTTATTCGGCGCAGAGATCATGATTCTGATTTCTTAATTCGAAATTACTTGATGTGTATTCTGTGCGAACTTTTTTAGGCTTGTGGAAGGCAAACTCCCAAAGCTACTGCGAGCTACAAACAGTACGCTGATATCTCAAACGTGTTGGCTGAGCCGTTACCTTCCAAATTGTATTTCCACCTACCACTGCGTGCACCTTATGCTTTTGTCAATTTTTTAAGATTACCAATAATTGATCACATTCGGGGGAATTTGACGTATGAAACATCTCACCATTTCCACGCGGCTTTATGCGCTGGTCGCGTTGTTTCTGGCGATACTGGCGGCGGCGCTGACGTCAAGCCTGTTCGGTGGCTATGGCGGGATGGAGAGGGAGCGCAAGGCGGGGCTGGAAGCGTTGACGCATTCGGCTGTCGGCATTCTCGATCAATATTATCGTCTGGAGCAGAGCGGGACGCTGACCCGGGAGGTCGCTCAGCAACAGGCGAAGGCTTCTATTTCGGCGATGCGCTATGACAATGGCAATGGCTATTTCTGGATCAACGATATGGGTCCGAAAATGGTCATGCATCCGGTGAAGCCGGAGCTGAACGGTGCCGATCTGACAAAGAATAAGGATCCGAACGGCAAGTTCCTCTTTGTCGAATTCGTCAATACCGTGAAGGCAAGCGGGAAGGGCTTTGTTGATTATCAATGGCCGAAGCCCGGCGCGCCTGATCCTGTGGGCAAGTTCTCTTATGTTGAAGGCTTTGCCCCCTGGGGCTGGATCGTCGGCACAGGTGTCTATGTTGACGATCTGAACGCCATGTTCTGGCGCGAGGCAACCCTCTATGTCGGCATTTGCCTGATCAGCGCGCTCGTCGTTCTTGCCGTCGCCACCGCGGTTGTGCGCAGCGTATCAGGCCCGATCGGCAAGCTGAAGACGAGCATGTCGAGTATCGCTGATGGAAACGCCGAGGCGGAGGTGCCGTTCGTCGAACGTCGCAACGAGATCGGCGCCATGGCCAAGACGCTGCTCGTTCTTCGCAACTCCGTCAATGAGCGCAGTCAGTTGCAGCTTCGCGAAGCCGAGCAACAGAAGGCGATCGAGAATACGCGCCGGGAAAGCGAGGACGTGCTTCGCTCCGCCTCCGAGCGCCAAGCCCATTCCATGGACTCGCTCGGCCAGGCTATGGAAAACCTCGCGCGCGGTGATCTTACCGTTCAGGTGGGGCAGGTGGGTGCCGAATATGACAAGCTGCGCGCCGACTTCAACAGCGCCGTTGGCGTCCTTCGGGACGTGATCGCAACGATTTCGCGCAGCAGTGATGTCGTCAACGCCAGCGCCTCCGATATCAGCGAGGCGACGGGTAATCTTTCCCGCCGTACCGAACAGCAGGCAGCGGCCTTGGAAGAGACCGCAGCTGCACTCGATGAGATCACGGCAACGGTTCGCACAGCCTCCGAGCGCGCAAACGAGGCGCGGCAGATGGTAACGGAGACGAAGCAAAGCGCGGGTCGCTCCGGTGATATCGTCCGCAGCGCAGTGGAGGCCATGAACCGGATCGAGGAGTCTTCCCGCAAGATCGGTCAGATCATCGTCGTCATCGATGAAATCGCTTTCCAGACAAACCTGCTCGCCTTGAACGCTGGTGTCGAAGCCGCACGTGCCGGTGAGGCCGGTCGTGGCTTTGCCGTCGTGGCGCAGGAGGTTCGAGAACTTGCTCAGCGTTCCGCCAATGCTGCAAAGGAAATCAAGACGCTGATCAACAGCTCGGCAGAGCAGGTGAGTGGCGGTGTGACACTGGTTCGCTCCACCGGAGAAGCACTGGAGGAGATCGTCTCGCTGGTCAATCGCGTCGACGGCCACGTGAACTCGATTGCCACGGCTGCGCGTGAGCAGGCGACGGGACTGCAGGAGATCAACACCTCCGTCAACCATATGGATCAGATGACCCAGCAGAATGCCGCAATGGTGGAGGAAACCACGGCGGCGAGCGAGACGCTGGCAGAAGAGAGCCGCAAGCTGCATTCGCTGCTGGCGCGGTTCCAGCTTGGAAGCTTTTCTGCTGGAAGCTCAATGTCGCGGGCGGCGTGACTTTCGCTTCCATACCGATAGAGGGGCGTCGCTTGCGGCGCCCTTTTCGTTTTCGCATATGGATGCAACGCTTCGGTCGCAGCTACGAGTGTGCGGATTTCGGGAGCCTGCTGTTTCGTTTCAGAACATACAAGCCTTTGTCGGTCACTTTCTTTGCGTCGACACAAAGGGTTCGTTTACCAGATTTCTTTAGAATTTGATCTGATCGCTGCGTGTTGCGGTCGCTGAAGGTACAGGTTCTGGTATGGCGTATGTTTCCCTTCCGCGTCGTCTTGCGGCGTTGATGACAATGTCGGCGGTGATCGTGTCGTGCTCAGCGGAGGGGCTTGTGCCCCCCGCTGAGGTCGATGGCGCGACACGCGTCAGTTCCATTCGCTCCTCCAGCCGGCAGAATTACAGTGCGCCGCCCGCACCTGTCAGCCAGGATCTTCCCTTCAACGACCATTCCGCCCTGTCGCAGCCGCTGCCGGAGGCGCCGGTATCGCGTGATCCGCTGCTAAGCTCCAGCGGGCAGGGCTACTCGACGCTCGATGCGCAGGCGAGCCGCCTTGCGCCCGTTCAGCCGCAGTCAACCCACATGCCGTCGCAGATGGCGGAGGGTGACGAGGGCGTGAACATGGATGCAGGACTGGGCGTGGCGCCGGGACGGAGCCTTGCGGAGGAACAGGATATGCAGGTGTCCGCTCCTGACAGTGCCGCTTCTCAGCCACCGCAAGCACCGCGTGGGCTTGCCAATCAATCCCGCCTTATTCCGGCGCCGCCAAGCGGTCAGCGTCAGGCGCAGCCCGTGGAAGAGGTGGCGATGCTGATGCCGGACAATCCGGCGCAGGAGCGGCGCATGTCGCAGCCGCCCGGCATGATGCCACCCTCCGAAGTGGCCTGTCGCACCGAGCTTCGCAGATTGGGTGTCGCCTTCCGCGATGTTGCGCGCATTGCCGATGGTCCGACCTGCGGTATCGATTACCCGATAGAGCTTAGCGGTCTCGACAGTGGCGTTGCGATCCGACCGGCTGTGAAGCTGAACTGCCAAGTGACGCTTGCCTTCGCCAAATGGGTGAAGTTCGAACTCGTGCCGTCTTCTCGCTTCCGTTACTTTTCCGGCGTCGGCCGCATCACCCCGATGGGTGGCTACTCCTGCCGCAAGATGAATTCCAGGGCGAGCAACCCCTGGTCTGAGCATGCGCGCGGTAACGCCATCGACATTGGAACGATCACGCTGAAGAACGGCAAGGAGATCGACGTTCGCAAGAAGAGCTTCTTTGCCTTCCGTGAGAAAGGCTTGCTCAAGGCCGTTCGCTCCGACAGCTGCAAGTATTTCTCCACCGTGCTCGGACCGGGTAGCGACCCCAACCATTGGAACCACTTCCACTTCGATCTGCGCACACGCAAGTCCGGTTATCGCCACTGCGATTGATGGCCTTGCTCTTCGATCGGATGGTGGATGTCGACTGCCCAAAAATAGGGCCAAAAAAACAGAGCAGAGTGCGGGGGTAGCCTCTGCCCAAAATAATGTTTTTCAATATGACTGCCGTATGTCTCAAAATGTCGAGCGGTGCTGAAAACCGGACGGGCGCCCTGTGGTGAACAGTCCGCTACCCGTCATGCCGGTTTCTACGACATCAGCATCACATCTTCATGACAGGGACGATAGGAAGATGAGGCCGTTGGTGAAATTTGCGGAACTGCAACCGACGTGTGGTGTTTCCGCTCTCTCCAGCTGACTTTTTGTCTTGATCCCTTTCCGGATGCAAAACGGACAACACTTTTGCTGGAAATGCTTTATATGAGCAGTTCAAGAACGTGCCGAAAGATCATTCATGACGCCTTCCCGCAAACCCATCGTTTCCATCCGCAATCTGACGAAATCTTACGCCAACGGCTTTCAGGCGCTGAAAGGCGTCACCCTTGATATCTACGAGGGCGAGATCCTCGCGTTGTTAGGCCCCAATGGTGCCGGCAAGACGACGTTGATTTCGATCATCTGTGGTCTCGTCAATCCGGGCGAGGGCAGCGTGCTCGTCGGCGGCAGTGATGTCGTCAAGGATTTTCGCAAGACACGCGCTTTGATCGGGCTCGTGCCACAGGAATTGACGACCGACCAGTTCGAGACGGTGTGGAACACGGTGTCGTTTTCCCGCGGATTGCATGGCTATCGTAAAGACCCTCAACTGATCGAGCGCGTTTTGAAATCCCTGTCGCTCTGGGACAAGAAGGACAACATGCTGCGTGAGCTTTCCGGTGGCATGAAGCGCCGCGTGCTGATCGCCAAGGCGCTGGCGCATGAGCCGAAGGTTCTGTTTCTCGACGAGCCGACGGCCGGTGTCGATGTGGCGCTGCGGCGCGACATGTGGAAGGTTGTCGAAGAGCTGCGGTCCGCTGGCGTCACCATCATTCTGACCACCCATTACATCGAAGAGGCCGAGGAAATCGCCGATCGCGTCGGGGTGATCAATGGCGGCGAACTTCTGTTGGTGGAAGAAAAGACTGCGCTGATGCGCAAGCTGGGCCGCAAGCAGCTTTCACTGGAACTCACGACGCCGGTCACCACGCTTCCCGAAAGCCTGTCGCCTTTCCATCTGCAACTCTCCGAAGAGGGTACCTGCCTGACCTATGAGTATGACGGCAATGGAGAGCAGGGGCGGATCGCCGAGCTTTTGTCAGCGCTTGCCGGTGAGGGCATTCATTTCAAGGATATCTCGACACGGCAGAGCTCGCTCGAGGATATTTTCGTCGCATTGGTAGGAGGACAGAAATGAATTTCGAAGCCATCAAGTCCATCTACCTTTTCGAAATGGCACGCACGCGCCGCACGCTTTTGCAAAGCGTGATCTCGCCGGTCATCTCGACATCGCTCTATTTCATCGTCTTCGGCACCGCGATCGGCTCGCGCATCCAGGAGGTCGAGGGCGTTTCCTATGGGGCCTTCATTACGCCGGGCCTCATCATGCTGACCCTGCTGACGCAGTGCGTCAGCAACGGCTCCTTCGGCATCTACTTCCCGAAATTCACCGGCACCGTTTATGAAATTCTCTCCGCCCCGATCTCGATGACGGAGATATTGGCAGGCTATGTCGGAGCAGCGGCGACCAAAGGTCTGATGATCGGTACCATCATCCTGATCACGGCGTCCTTCTTTGTCGATATTTCGATTGCCCATCCGTTCATGATGGTCCTGTTCTTCGTGCTGACGGCCGTCAGCTTCAGCCTGTTCGGCTTCATCATCGGTATGTGGGCGTCGAATTTCGAGCAGCTCAACCTCATTCCGATGCTGGTTGTTCCGCCCTTGACCTTCCTCGGCGGCAGCTTCTACTCGATCAACATGCTGCCGCCCTTCTGGCAGACGGTTAGCCATTTCAATCCGGTGCTTTATCTGATCAGTGGCTTTCGCTGGAGCTTCTACGAGATCGCCGACGTCAATCCGCTGATCAGCATCGTGATGATCATCGGGTTTTTGACCGTGTGCCTCGCCATCGTCAGCTGGATGTTCAGGACGGGTTACAAGCTGCGCAACTGACCGGCCTTACCGATCTCTGAGCGTCAGCTGGTCTGTCTGCATCTGCAACGATCCGAGGGTCGAGAGGAAGGTCATGCCGAGCAGGCTTTGATCCAGCTGACCCTTCTGCGCTACGAGGGCAGGGACATTGCGCCGAACAATCGGACCGACCCCGATCTCCGAAAGACGCACGGGGGCTGCCGATGTGCGTCCATTGGCAGTCATCACCGAGACGGTATAATTCAGATTGTCCGGATTGATGCCGATTGCCTCGGCGTCGGCATTGGATAGGACGACGGAGCTTGCACCGGTATCCACCAGCATATGGACAGAGACACCGTTGATCGTGGCATCGGCCTCGAAATGGCCGCCCATGGATTTGCTGAGGATGACTTCCTGGACACCGTCGGATGTCGTCGTCACCACGGCGCGACCGGGAATGAGGCCTGCCATCAGCCTGTCGCCGAAACGCTGCAGGTCTCCCCGGTAAAGATAACCTGCGGCCAGCCCCAAGATGATGACGAGCCAGATGGCCAGTTGTCGAAGCACCGTAGGCAGGTTGCCGCGACTGCCTGCCAGAATGCCGGCCGCTAGAAGAACGGCAATCGGCGTCAGATAGAGCGCGCTGGCGAATCGATCATTTTCGATGCCGAAGGTCTGTCCGCTGCTGTTGTTGATCAAGAGAAGTGCCAAACCGATGCCAAGGATGAGAAGAACCAAAGTCAGCCTGTTCATGCATTCTCCATTCCTGTCGCCTTCGTGGTCCTGCGTCTGTGTAACTCACTCATGATCCTGTGCCTTTCAGCGGCGGTAAAGCCGCTCCAGCCGGTGATTTCAGCGATTGTCCGGTGGCAACCGGTGCAAAGACCTTCAGGGCTGAGCTGGCAGACGTGAATGCAAGGTGTTTCCATCGTTTTCATATCTGTTCTTTAGGCAAGGAGAGCAAGAGCGACCAGCATCACGATCTCGGTGATTTGCTGTGTTGCGCCAATCGTATCGCCGGTATGCCCGTCGATCTTGCGGAGGCACAGGTGTTTGAAGAGGTGCGTGGCCGCGAAAGAGGCGGCGATCGCGACGATTGCGGCGACTATGGTGTATGACAAAAACAGCACCACGCAGGCGATGCCGATGCCGTAGGCAAGAGCGTGGTTTCGATCGATTGGTCCTGGCTGGCCAATGGAGGCTGCGACGCCAGCTTGGCGGGCAGGTGGAAGACCATGCCAGTGGCACACCATCATGGCACGGCTGAAGCTTGCCACGGCGATCAGGGAGGACGCACTTGCAGGCCATGGCAGCTCGCGGATCAGGACGGCAATGGCCGCAACTCTCACCATGAAGGAAAGGATCAGCGCGATGGCGCCATAACTTCCGAGGCGGCTGTCCTTCATGATGGTGAGGGACCGCTCCTTGTCCGCCCCGCCGCCAAAACCATCCGCGGTGTCTGCCAGCCCGTCCTCATGCAAGGCGCCTGTGAGAGCCGTAGCAACCGCCAAAGCCAATGTCGCGGTCAGCAACGGGTCGGCGTGCGCGTGATAGAGGACGGAGACGAGAATGGCGGATGGCAGGGCGATCAGCACCCCGGCTATGGGGAAGACACCGGTGGCGGCCAGCATGTCTACCTTGCGACCTTGAAAGAAGCTGTCATGGACAGGGATGCGACTGAGAAAGCTGAGTGCGTGCATGACCCGTGTCAGAAAACCGTCCAGGATCAATCCGCTCTCCCGCATTTCGAAAGACCAATGTTGCGCTGTCGACGAGCGTCATAGTATCGCAAAACCGTGTCCTTGGTTTGCGCCGCATGCTTTAGAGGTTGTCCCTCTGCCCGTCCCCGATTATGAGAGGCGCAACAAAGACCGATTTGCCGGAAAACACAAGTCTTCGGCATGAGAGAAAGATCGATACCATGAGCGTGAGCGGCCTGCCTTTCGACGATTTTCGTGTTCTTTTGCGTGACCTGCCGGGACCGGATACGTACGCGCTGGTTGCCGCCAAGGAGCGCAATGCGCAGTTGACCAAGCCTGCCGGTTCGCTGGGTCGTCTGGAAGAGATTGCCATGTGGCTTGCCGCCTGGTCGGGTCGCGCACCCGCCGTCAACCGTCCGCTTGTCGCGATTTTTGCCGGCAACCACGGTGTGACCCGCAACGGCGTGACGCCTTATCCATCCTCCGTGACGCAGCAGATGGTGGAGAACTTCGCGGCAGGCGGTGCCGCGATCAACCAGATCTGCGTAACCCACGATCTCGGTCTCAAGATTTTCGACCTTGCCCTCGATTACCCAACCGGTGACATCACCTGCGAGGCAGCACTCTCCGAGCGGGATTGCGCCGCCACCATGGCCTTCGGTATGGAAGCGATCGCAGGCGGTACCGATCTTCTCTGCATCGGGGAAATGGGCATCGGTAACACGACGATTGCTGCTGCCATCAATCTGGCGCTTTATGGCGGTACGGCTGAAGAGTGGACCGGTCCTGGCACGGGCTCTCAAGGTGAAGTCATGGAGCGGAAGATCGCCGCTGTGAAGGCGGCCGTGGAGTTCCACAAGGATCATCTCTCCGACCCACTGGAAATTATGCGCAGACTGGGCGGTCGCGAAATCGCCGCCATGGCCGGCGCGATCCTGGCAGCCCGTGTGGAAAAGATACCTGTCCTGATCGACGGCTATGTGGCAACCGCCGCTGCCGCTCTTCTGAAAGCCGCAAACCCCGCGGCCCTCGATCACTGCCTGATCGGCCATGTGTCCGGCGAGCCGGGCCACATGGCGGCGGTGGAGCGGCTGGGCAAAACGCCACTTCTCGCACTTGGCATGCGTCTTGGTGAGGGAACCGGTGCTGCACTTGCAGCCGGTATCGTCAAGGCTGCTGCTGCCTGCCACTCCGGCATGGCGACCTTTGCGCAGGCCGGCGTCGATACCGGTGCTGCGCACCATTGAGGCGATGATGGACAACCTTCCCAAGAGCCCAGTGTCAGAGCCAGTCTTCCGCAAGGAAACCGGCTTTCGCCATCTGCTTGCCGCCGCACGCTATTCGCTGCAAGGGCTTCAGCGCCTCTGGCAAGAGGCGGCGTTTCGTCATGAAGTGATTGCCTTGGGTGCAGGACTTGTTTTCCTGGCAGCCATCAACGCACCTCTGGTGCATGATCTGATCTTCATCCTGCTGATGCTGCTGCTTTTCTGTGTGGAAGCGCTCAATACGGCGATCGAGGAAATCGTCGATCGCGTTTCGCCGGAGTTTTCCAGCGCTGCCCGCAACGCCAAGGATCTGGGTTCCTTTGCGGTCTTCTGCCTTCTGCTCGCCAATGGCGGTTTTGTTCTCTACTCGTTGATTTCAACGGTGTTCTTCAGCGTCAGCGCGCTCTGATTCAGGCAAAAGACCGCTTGCGTGGCTGCACCGCCTGCACGTCTTCAACGGCGGGCACGGTTTGCAGGATACGCTTGGCCGGCAGGATCGCGATTGTTTCCGTCCCCTCGCGCAGTTTCGATTTCAGCACGAACTGACCATCATGCTTCGAGAGAATGGCCTGAACGATCGGCAGGCCAAGACCTGTCCCTTGCTCTGCACTCTTGATCGCAATCGATCCCTGGCCGAAGGCAGAGAGCACCACTGGAATTTCTTCTTCCGGAATGCCCGGACCATTGTCCTTGATCGAGACATATTGGCCGCCACGCGCGGTCCAACCGGCCTTGATTGAAATCTCGCCGCCCTGCGGAGTGAATTTGACGGCATTGGACAGGAGGTTGAGGATCACTTGGCGGAGCGCCTTTTCATCCGCCCACACGCTCGGCAGGCTGCGCTCGAACTGCTGGACGATGCGGATATTCTTGCCGCGTGCGCGCAGCTGTATCATGCCGACGCAGTCTTCGGCGATCTCTAGGAGTGAGACGGCCTCTTCCTGCAACTCGTACCGGCCTGCCTCGATACGCGAAAGATCGAGAATCTCGTTGATCAGATCAAGCAGGTGCTGGCCGGAGCGGTGGATATCGCCTGAATATTCCTTGTAGAGCGGGTTGTTGAGCGGCCCGAGGATTTCCGATGCCATGACTTCGGAAAAGCCGAGGATGGCGTTGAGCGGTGTGCGCAGCTCATGCGACATGGATGCCAGAAAGCGGGACTTCGCGAGATTGGCTTCCTCAGCCCGGCGCCTTGCCTCGTCCGACATGGACTTTGCCACTTCCAGCTCGGCGATCAGGTCGTCCTTTTCTGACTGGAAAGACAGGAGCTTGATGCTGGAATTGTGCAGACGCCTGGTGATGTAATGGCAAAACAGCATGGCCATGAAAAACATCAGCGCCATGCCGATTGCCATCGGATCCTGCGAGGTGGCGGCATTGATGCCCAGTGCCATCAGCACTGGAAGAAAAGTCATCAAGATCGCCCGCCGCAACATGAAGTTGGACATGGCGGTGATGGAAAGCGCGATGAGCAGCGTGGCGCCTTTGTAGAACATCGGCAAGGCCGCGTCCTTGGCACCCATCGGGTAGCCAGCAAAAAGCGCCCAGATCAGGCCAATGATGATCTGCACGGCAAGGAATGTGCTGACCCAGCGGTTGACGTTTGCGGGCGTGATGGTCTGCTTTTGAGCCTTGCGGGCAAAGATCAGCGCGAGGGCGTGGCCGCTCAGCGCCAGAAGGGTCCAGCCAACAATCTCGATGTCGCGGGTAATGTAGACGCCGATGCCGGTTGCCAGCAGGATGAAGAGCGGCATGATGGTTGCGCCGTACAGCGTCTCTGCGATATGCATCTGCAGCATTTCGCACTCGAAGGCCACGGTGCCGACACCGCCATATTGCAGCCGCTCGCGCGTCGACTTCACAGCATCGAACACGGCTTTGTTACGCCGCGTGCGAGACCGATCGACGATGTTCTTGTCGGCTATGTTGCTGGCGCTTTTACTCATCTACTGAACGAAACCGATGCGAGATGTTTGCACGTTACCGGTAAAGTCTTAAGAAGATGCTGCCGCGAAAGGATTTGTTTGCCATTTCTGCAAAGGGTTTGTTGGGATATGAGACGAAAGTCAGGCAGGAGATTTTCTCCGGTGAAGGACGGAATCATTCTGCTTTTGCTGATCGTTCTGGGGGCCTTGATCATGGCGAAGGTCGATGGTCTCAATGATCGGCAGTTCTCCGGTAGCTTCGTCGCGATTGACGGAGATACGCTTGCGCTCGGTGCTTCCCGTTATCGGTTGGTCGGGATCGATGCGCCTGAGCTTCGTCAGGATTGCGGAGCGGGTGATGGAACCTGGGCATGTGGACATGCGGCTAAGGATTTCGTCAGAGAGGTTCTGGAGACAAGCGAGGTCGAGTGTGCCGGCGGTAGCAAAGATCGGTATTCCCGTTTTCTCGTCCGCTGTTCCGTCAATGGTGCAGACCTGGGCAGCCTCATCGTCTCTGAAGGTCTGGCTGTGACCACGGAATATTTCCTCTACGCCAAGGAGGAGGACCATGCGCGGGAGGAAAAGCTTGGCCTCTGGAGTGGAGCATTCGAAAACCCCAGGGACTGGCGACGGGAGCAGAAGACAATGGAAGCCGATGCGCCGCGGGCAGGGCCTTTGACGGTGCTGCGCCATGCCTTCGGCTGGTGACATGAGCGTGACTGTGGAGGGGGATATCCAGGAGGCATTGATCGAGCGATTGCGCGACAGCATCGCGCGATGTCGGATCTGCCGGGACACGCCGCTGAAGGGCGAAGGCGACCGGTTGCCGCATGAGCCCAGACCGGTCGCTGTCATCTCGGCCAAGGCTAAAATCTTGATTGCCGGGCAGGCGCCTGGACTTCGTGTGCATGAAAGCGGTCTGCCATTCAATGATGCCTCCGGCGACCGACTGCGCACGTGGCTGAATGTCGACCGGGACATGTTTTACGATGCGGATCGGTTCGCCATTGTGCCGATGGGCTCTTGCTTTCCCGGATATGACGAGCGCGGCAGCGACCTGCCGCCCCGGCGGGAATGCGCACCGCGCTGGCGCGATGAGGCGATGTCCGCCATGCCCCAGATCGAGCTTGTGCTGGCGATTGGCCAATATGCGCAAGCCTATCATCTTGGCGGCCGCCGCAAGAAAAGCATGACGGAAACTGTGCAGAACTGGCGAAACTATCTGCAAACCAATACGGGCATTCCCGTGCTGCCTCTACCGCATCCGAGTTGGCGCAATACCTCCTGGTTGCGAAAGAACCCTTGGTTCGAGCAGGAGATACTGCCGACCCTCCGTCAGCATGTGGAAATTCTCACGCGATGAAACAAATTTCTTTTTCTTCGTTTTTTTTAGTGTAAATAGAGGAAAATAATTCCGTAGGAGAGAAGATTGGACCGTCTCGACCGTAAAATTCTGCGTATTCTGCAAGAGGATTCCACACTGGCTGTTGCCGACCTTGCAAAGAAGGTCGGGCTTTCCACGACGCCCTGTTGGCGGCGTATTCAGAAGATGGAAGAGGATGGCGTCATCCGTCGTCGCGTGGCGATTCTGGATGCGGCGAAGGTCAATACCAAGGTCACGGTTTTCGTTTCCATCCGCACCGCGTCTCACTCCATCGAGTGGCTGAAGCGCTTTTCGGAGGTTGTTTCCGAGTTTCCGGAAGTGGTCGAATTCTACCGTATGAGCGGTGACGTGGATTATCTGTTGCGCGTCGTCGTACCGGATATCGCTGCTTATGATGCCTTCTACAAGCGGATGATCGCCAAGATCGAAATTCGCGACGTGTCATCGGTATTTGCCATGGAGCAGATCAAGTACACGACGGAACTGCCGCTCGATTACATGATCCTGGACAATCCAAAGTCTGGCGAAGAGTGATCGGCCGTTTCAACTGATACTCATTCCCGCGCTGATCGCGGGAATGAGTAGAGACACGCTCAGCCCTTGAACTTCGCGATGACCAGATGGCCGGGTGTCGGCTCGCCATCCTGCATGCGCACGTTGATGTCGGTGACCTCGATCACATCAAAGCCCGTCGCGGTCAGGCGTTCGCGCACGTAGGTTTCCGCGTGGGCAAAACGCTGATGCGCGCCGACGATGTAGGGTCTGCCAGCCATTTTATCGTCGGGGAGGGTCTCTGACGAAAAGACCAAGATGCCGCCTTTCACCATGTTTTCTGCGGCTCCGAAGAACAACGGTTCGAGGGCGCCGAGATAGGGCAGCACGTCCGTTGCGGTGATCAGATCGAAAGCTTCGTCGTCATTGTCTTCGAGGAAATCCTCGACTTCGGCGACGTAGAGCGTCTCGTAGACATCCTTTTCATGGGCGATTTCAACCATGTTTTCGGAGATGTCTATGCCGGTGATGTCGTCGGCCATGTCTCGAAGCGCTTCGCCTGTGAGGCCGGTGCCGCAACCAAGATCGAGCATGCGCTTGAAGGGACCGAGTTCAAGCGTCTGCAATCGCTGACGCACCATCATTGGGGCGGCATAGCCAAGCTGTTCGACCAGAATGTCTTCAAAGGCTTCCGCGTGCTGATCGAAGAGCGTTTCGACATAGGCGTCCGGTGCCTTGGGCGGCGCTTCGCCTCTTCCCATCGATGCGATGCGCACGGCGGCACCGCCATGATCTTCGGGATCGATTGCAAGAACCTCTTCGTAAGCCTTCACCGCGGCGTCGATATCACCCGCCTTTTCGAGCGCGAGCGCGCGGTTATAGGCTTCTGCAAGAGCCTCTTCATCGATCTTGGCGTTCTTGGTCATGGCGTTCATCAGGCTCCGCTTCGTTGGAAGCCTGATTAAGCCGCAACGCTTTTGCGCGCAATGTTTTGTTTCACGGTCCTGTTCGACGCCGAAGGCACATCCGTGCGGACATTTATGTCAGTGCAGGATGAATTCGCCCTTCAACGAGCGCCATTCCTGGGCCGATATCAGCTTGCGGTGGACGTAGCGCACCGAGTGCAGTGGGCCGTCCAGCTTTTCCTGCCAGAATTTCAGGAAGCCGTGCATTTCCGGAAAGTCGGGTGCGAGATCATAGTTCTGCCAGAGATAGCTCTGAAGGACGGAAGGGTGATCCGGCATGCGATAAAGGATTTCGGCTGTGGTGAGACCATAGCCTTTCAGCATCATTTCCATGTCTTGGTTCATGTGGCTGTTCCCATTCTATTGATCGCCGACACACCGAGGTGTCATCGACAATGGGAACATGACATGGTTAATCAAAGCTTGCCAAGAAACCGAGATGTCACAAATTATTTATATTTCTCAGTGTGTTAGCATCCTGCCCCTGTGAGTGCTGCCAATCTCTCATCGCTTAAGGTGGCGTGTCAACCGCGCTTCCACGCCTGCCCAGACATGGCGCAGGATTTCCACCATCGAGAGGTAGAAGATCGCTGCCCAGAGATAGGCCTGGAAGTCGAATGTGCGGGAATAGGCGTATCGGGTCTGACCCATCAGGTCGAAGACAGTGACGATGGAAACGACCGCCGAGCCTTTGATCATCAGAATGATTTCGTTGCCGTAGGGGCGAAGCGCCACGATCAATGCCTGCGGCAGAACGACCTTCCAGAATGTCACCGGCTTGGAAATGCCAAGCGATGCGGCGCCCTCATGCTGGCCTCGCGGAACGCTTTGGACTGCGCCGCGCAGGATCTCGGCCTGATAGGCGGCGGTGTTCAGCGTCAATGAAAGAAGCCCACAATACCACGCGTCGCGGAAGAACCACCACAGGCCGACGGCCTCAAGCTCGGTACGAAAGCCACCGAGGCCGTAATAGATGAGGAAAAGCTGCGCCAGAAGTGGCGTGCTGCGAAAGAGATAGACATAGGCGAACGCAATGGCGCTTACGATCCTATTCTTCGACATGCGGGCGAAAGCAATCGGAGCAGACAGGACAGCGCCAAGGATCAAAGCAAGGCCGACGAGGCTGACCGTCGTCCACAATCCATCGATATAGCGCCAGCCATAGCGCGCGATCTTATCCGGGTCCCAGTCCAGGATTAGCGAAAGCACCAGACCGACGAACAGCATGGCCCAGAGAGTGACGATGACATAGCCCGCGATCCGCGCGAATGAGAAACGCCGCGCAGGAGCGGGTGGTGCGGGTCTTGCCTCAATCAAATGGTCGATATGGCTCATCTCTGCACCTCCGAGCGGCGCGCCCAGCGGTCGATATAGCCAATGCCTATCGAGGAAATGAGAGCGAGAATGAGGTAGAGCAGGCAGGCAATGCCGTAAAACAGAAACGCATCCTTGGTCACCCGTGCGGCGATACCGGTCTGGCGCACGATATCCGCCAACCCAATGATCGAGACGTAGGACGTGTCCTTCAACAGAATGACCCAGAGATTCGTCATGCCGGGAAGGGCGATACGCACGAGCTGCGGGATGATGATGAGAACCATGGTGCGGCCGCGCGACAGGCCAAGCGCATCACCCGCCTCATATTGCCCCTTGGGAATGGCGCGAAACGCAGATAGCAGCACTTCGGACGAGTAGGACGAGAAGACGACCGAAAGCGCAATCATGCCCGCAACGAAGGCGTTGATCTCGATGGGGCCGGTAAAGCCGAGATAACCGCCGATCGTCTGGAGCAGGATCTGCATGCCGTAATAGACGATGAAGAGGGTCAGGAGCTCGGGTAGACCACGGAAGATCGTGGTGTAGATGCCGACGGCGAGACGGAGGGATTTCTCCTGCGATTGCGCGGCTAGCGCGATCAGGAAACCCAGGAACAGCCCGACGGGAAGCGTGGCGAGGGCCACGGAAATTGTCACCTTCACACCGAACGCAATTTCGTCGCCCCAGCCATCGCCACAGGCGAGAAGGGTGCCGTTGCCAAAGAGTGAGAAGATACCGACCGGACCACAGAACGGGTCGAACAGATATGTGAGATAGGTCCAGAACGAACCTATGGCGGAAAACACTCCGCTCATGCCAACTTCCCCCGCGGTCTGCGCCGCTTTCATATTTGTTTTATGAAGGTGTTCTCAAACAAAAATGGCGGAAGGGCAACCCTCCCGCCACGATATTTCAACATGAGAAACAGGCTTACTGGCCGTAGACGTCGAAATCGAAGTACTTGTCGTTGATCTCTTTGTACTTGCCATTGGCGCGGATGGCCTTGATCGCCGCACTGAACTTGTCGGCGAGAGCCTTGTCGCCCTTGCGAACGGCAATGCCCGCGCCCTTGCCGTTGATCTGTTCATCGACAGGCATAGCCGTCAGGATCTTGCAGCATGCGCCAGCGTCCGACTTCACCCACTGCGACAGAACCACGATATCGTCGATGACGCCATCGATGCGGCCATTGGTGATGTCGAGCTTGTACTCGTCAGCCGTTGGATAGAGCTTCAGCTCGGAATCAGCCAGGTGCTTTTCAGCATAGTTGGCGTGCGTGGTGGAGCCCTGCGCGCCGATTGTCTTGCCCTTCAGGTCCTCAACGGACTTGATCGGCGAGTCCTTCGGTACGGCGATCGCCGGAGGCGTGTTGTAGTACTTCTCGGAGAAGTCCACCTTTTCAAGGCGCTCAGGCGTGATCGACATGGAGGCAACGATGGCGTCGAATTTCTTCGCCTGAAGGGCCGGAATGATACCGTCCCAGTCATTGGTGACGAAGGTGCATTCGGCCTTCATCTGTTCGCAGAGCGCCTTGGCGATATCGATATCGAAGCCGGTCAGCTTTCCGTCAGCCTCCAGAACGTTGAATGGCGGATAGGCGCCTTCCGTGCCGATGACGATCTTGTCCTGCGCCATGGCGGAGCCAGCAAACAGCGACAAGGCTGCAATGGAAGCTGCAGCAAACAGACGGGTGGGGTTCAGCATTTAGATCCTCTCTTTCGGCGATACGACGCACGCCTCATTTATGTTCTGCGTGCGTGAAGATTTTGGCACTCCGCGCGCGGTCGAGGCCGGTTGCGGATGCTTGCCGGGATACTCATCCCGTTGCAAAAAAAATGCAACATCATTGTTTTGCGCTGCGACAGCCTCCTCAATAAATCGATTTGAATTGCCGCCACATGCTTAAAATTCAGGGAACAAAATATGGCGCTTATGCGTAGTAAGGAAGCCTTATAATTTCAGGCGACAATTCATTTTTTTCAGACGACGGTTCCCGATTTTCGGCCTCCGCCTCCACCTCCAGGAGGAATTTTCATGGGTATCACGCACAGCATTCAGGCGCTCACACCTGCGCAGCGCAACACCGTCATCGCCAGCTTCCTCGGCTGGACTCTCGACGCCTTCGATTTCTTCATCCTTGTTTTTGTCATCAAGGATATCGCGAAGGAGTTCAATACAAGCATCCCTGCGGTCTCGATCGCAATTTTCCTGACGCTTGCCATGCGGCCGATCGGCGCGCTCATCTTTGGCCTTGCATCCGACCGTTACGGTCGCCGCATCACGCTCATGGTCGACGTCCTTCTTTATTCGGCCCTTGAGCTTCTCTCCGGCTTCTCGACCGGGCTTACGATGTTCATCGTCCTGCGTCTGCTCTATGGCATCGCCATGGGCGGCGAATGGGGTGTCGGCGCGTCACTGACCATGGAAACGGTGCCGCCGCAAGCGCGTGGCTTCGTCTCCGGCCTGCTCCAGGCGGGCTACCCGGCTGGCTACTTGCTGGCATCGATCGTCTTCTTTCTGCTCTACCCGATCATTGGCTGGAGAGGCATGTTCTTCGTCGGCGCTCTGCCCGCGCTGATCGTTCTCTACATCCGGCGCAGCGTCGAGGAATCCCCCGCGTTCCTTCAACGCAAGAGCCGACCTCAGCAACCATTCATGACTGTCTTGAAGAAGAATACTCCACTCTTCATCTGGACTGTGATCCTGATGACGGCGTTCAATTTCCTCAGCCACGGCACGCAGGACATCTACCCAACCTTCCTGGAAACGCAGCGGGGTTATGACAGCCACACCACAGGCGCCATTGCGATCGTTTACAACATCGGGGCGATTTGCGGTGGTCTGTTCTTCGGCGCTCTTTCGCAACGAATTGGCCGCCGAAAGGCAATTGTGATTGCTGCGCTTCTGGCCATTCCGGCCGCTTGGTTCTGGGTTTATGCTCCCGGCGCCGTCCTGCTTGCCATCGGTGCTTTCGTGCTGCAGTTCTTCGTCCAGGGTGCATGGGGCGTTATCCCCGTTCACTTGAACGAACTCTCGCCGGACGAAGTGCGTGGCACATTCCCAGGCTTTGCCTACCAGCTTGGAAACCTGCTGGCCTCTGGCAACGCAACCCTGCAGACTACACTGGCCGCCCACTGGCAGGGGGAGTACGCTCTGGCGCTGTTCAGCGTTGCCGTTGTCGTTGCCTGCGCGGTCGCCCTGCTGGCCGGGTTCGGATATGAAAAGCGCAACGTCCAGTTTGGCGTTCCAGATGACCAACCGGTTGGACCTGCGCCGTCAGCGCGGCGAAGAACGGCTTGAAATTTGCGCTGGACGACGGCGGGTTCATCTCCGCCGTCGTTGCGATGTGATGGGCATGGCGGCTGTTGCCATAAGCCAGTTCTTTCAATCATGGCAGTCCTCCCAGAAAATGCCTTTATTTGTTCATTCCCCGTACAGGCCGGCATCTTCATCATTGGAACAAGACGGCATGCCGGGCGTTGTTTAGCGCCACGATGTGCAGACTGTGCCCCAATGCCGCAGGGCAGACGCAAATGAAGACGGCAGATGAGGAAGCGCCATGCTGAATAAGAATAAATTGATGACCGGGGTCGTTTTTCCCCTGATGTCGATTGCCATTGCAGTCGAGCCGGCTCTTGTGGCCACCGTTGCGCATGCAGCGCCGATGGCGCAGGTTGAGCAACAGGGAACCCTTTCCAACGGCAACGGAGCCATCATTCTTGCGCAGGCCGAAGCGCCGCCGAACCCAGAAGAAGAATTGTTGAAGCGCCGCCAGCGCGAGCAGCAGGGCGAGCCCCAGGCTGAGCCGAAGCGCGAGCCTGAGCAGAAGCGTGAGGAAGCCCCGCAGCGTCCGAAGCGCGAAGCAGCACCTGAACCGCAGGCCGAGCAGCCACAGGAGCGTCCACGCCGCGAAGCAGCGCCAGAAGGTGAAGCACGCCCAGAGCGCCCACGCCGTGAAGCCGCTCCAGAGTCAGCGCCGCAGGCCGAGCCTGAGCAGCAGCAGGAACGTCCGCGCCGCAAGCCCGCCGCAGAGGCTCAGCCTGAAGCCGAAGGCCAGGCACGTCCAGAGCGTCCGCGCCGCGACGCTGCTCCCGAAGCCGCGCCACAGGCCGATCCCGAGCAGCAGCAGGAACGCCCGCGCCGCAAGCCCGCTGCCGAAGCGCAGCCTGAAGCCGAAGGCAAGCAGCCGCCGAAGCCGGACGCGCCGGCAGCAAAGCCCGAAGCCCCGGCCGCTAAGCCTGCGAATGAACCCGCAGCCAATGAAGCTGCACCGGAAAAGCCTGCGAAGCCTGCAAAGCGTCCGGCAGCTCCAGAACCTGCCGAGGGCGCCGCACCGGTGCCTGCGGAACCGCCGACACCTGGTCGCGCTCCTGCACCGACAGAGCAGCCGAACCCGGCCCCAGGCCAGCAGCCATCCGAGCAGCCACGCCCGCCGCGCGCGCAAAACGGCGAACCTGCGCCGGCCCCTGTTCCGGGTGCGCCAGCAGCACCGCTTGACGGCGCAGCGACTGGCCAGGCACCAGCCGGTGAGCCGGTTCCAGCCCAGGTCGCAGCGCCTCAGACAGAAGCGCCTACGACGACCAAGGAACAGCTGGACAAGGCCCGCGCGATAGCCAAGGACCCGTCCAAGTCGGCTGATACCGTCGTGCTGCCCGTGGACAAGGGAGCTGCCGTTCTCGACAGCGACAAGGAAGTCTATCGCAGCGGCAACGAGCAGCTTCGCGAACAGCGTCGTCGTGAACGCGAGCAGGGGCAGGACTTCAAGGTTCCGACCTCGGATGCCGAAGCCCAGGCGGGTGGACGCCGTGACGGACAGCCCGCACCGCAGATCAATATTCAGAACATCACCAATATCCAGGGTGAGCGCATCGACCGCCGTCCGCAGTTCGACCGTCCCGACGGTGTGCGCGAATGGCGTCCCCGCGACATGCCGCGCGACCGCGACATGGGCGACCGCGTGTTCCTGCAGTTCGGTGACCGCGTCGTTGTGCGTGGCAGTGATGACGACCGCTTCGTCAGCGAAGGCGCGAAGCCCTATTATGAGCGCCTTCCTGACGATCGCTACCGCGAAACGATCGAGCGATCCGACGGAACGCAGGTGGTGACGATCCGCAATCGCTATGGTGACGTCATTCAGCGGTCCCGTATCGACGCCCGCGGTCGCGAATATGTGCTGTTCTACGCACCGGAGCTGGCCGATGAACCTGACCGCGAATACGTCTATCGCGACCCTGGTCTCGACCTGCCGCCACTGCGTCTGCGCATCCCCGTCAACGAATATATCATCGATACGTCGTCCGACGATGACCGCGACTATTATCGCTTCCTGGAACAGCCTCCGGTAGAGCCCGTCCAGCGCGTTTACTCCATGGATGAGGTCCGCTACTCGGCTCGTGTGCGTGACATGGTGCGTCGTATCGACCTTGACACCATCACCTTTGCGACCGGCAGTGCCGAAATTCCCATGAGCCAGGCACGCTCGCTGCGCAAGGTTGCCGATGCGATGAACAAGGTGCTGGAAAAGAACCCGGCTGAAACCTTCTTGATCGAAGGCCATACCGATGCCGTGGGTTCGGATGAAAGCAACCTTGTTCTCTCTGACGAACGCGCAGAGTCGGTCGCCAAGGTCTTGACCGAAGTTTACGGCATCCCGCCGGAAAACCTGACGACGCAGGGCTATGGCGAGCGCTACCTGAAGGTCCAAACGCTTGGTCCGAACCAGGAGAACCGTCGCGTTACCATCCGCCGCATCACGCCGCTGGTGCGCCCGGTCGCGCAGAACTAAAATTCCTACCGGTCAATAAGAAGGCCCGGAAGCCATCAGCTTCCGGGCCTTTTCTTGTGTCTTCGCAGTTATTCAGACGAGTGCGACGGCGATCTCGGCTGCGAGGCGGGCATTGTTGCGCACGAGCGAGATATTGGTGTCGAGGCTGCGCCCTTCGGTGATCTCGAAAATCTTTGCCAGCAGATAGGGCGTGACCGCCTTGCCGGTGATGTTGTCTTCCTCGGCTGCCGAAAGCGCGCGCTCGATGTAGATCTCCATCTCTTCACGGCCGATTTCGTCTTCTTCCGGCACCGGGTTGGCGATCAGCATGCCACCTTCGAGGCCGAACTGTTCGCGGGTGGTCTGGAAGTTGGCAATTGCGGCGGGGCTGTTGAGCGTCAGCGGGCTCTTGAGGCCCGACGCGCGCGACCAGAAGGCCGGGAATTCTTGCGAGCCGTAGGTAACGACCGGAACGCCGTTGGTTTCCAGAACTTCAAGCGTCTTCGGCACATCGAGGATCGCCTTAGCGCCAGCGCAGACGACGATGACGCCGGTGCGTGCAAGCTCGGTCAGGTCGGCCGAGATGTCGAAGCTTTCTTCCGCCCCACGGTGTACGCCGCCGATTCCGCCGGTCGCGAAGACCTTGATCCCGGCATGTTCAGCCGCAATCATGGTGGCGGCAACCGTGGTTGCACCTGTCCGACGCTCGGCAATCGCGAAAGCGATGTCGGCGCGTGAGACCTTCATGGCATCCTTGGTCTGTGCCAGCGCTTCCAACTGATCCTTTTCGAGACCGATATGCAGCGTGCCGTGAATGACGGCAATGGTGGCCGGAACCGCGCCATTGTCGCGGATCAGTTTCTCCACGCCTTCAGCCATGCGGATATTGCCCGGATAGGGCATGCCGTGGGTGATGATCGTGGATTCAAGCGCAACGATCGGCGCGCCGCGCTGCTTGGCGGCGGCAACTTCTTCCGAATAGACGATCGGCAGGAGCGGGGAGGTGGTCTTGGTCATGGTCTCTTCCAGTTTAATTAAGCGATCTCTTCACACCATTTCAGCCTGCGGCACAAGCGCCAGTGCGGCGGCAAGCGTCTCCGCATTCAATTCACTGGCCGTTGCAAAAGAAGACTGGACGGTAATGGCAGCTGCGGCGGCACCATGGCGCAAGGCTTCGGTGATGGGTTTGCCGCTGGCAATGGCCGACAGGTAGCCGGATGCCATGGCGTCGCCCGCACCGGTCACATCTTTAACATCCTCGATCAACGGTGGTGTCAGCACGGCGGTGCCGTTATGGTCAAAGGCGACGACGCGTTTGGCGCCACTGGTGATGACGCCGCCGCGTAGGCCGGCCTCTCTTAGCAAAGTCGGCCATTGTCTCACGTCGGTGACAGTCTGGCCTGTCAGCGCGCGCGCTTCTGCTTCGTTCATGAACAGCATGTCGATCTCGGCCAATGCGGGCTTCATACGCACGACTTTGGCTGGCGAAATGGCAATGGCGGCGAGACGCTTTTCGCAGGCACGCGCCGCCATGCCGATCGCGCTCAGCGTATCCTCAGGCAGGTTAGCATCGCAAAGAATGATGTCGGTGGTCTTGATCGCTTCGCGCACGGCGCGCACTTTGAGGCGACGCGGCGTGAAGAGCTTGTAGAGATCCATATCGGCAATGGCGATGACCAGATTGCCGTCGCGCTCCAGGATTGCCGTGTAACTTGGGGTGCTGCGGTCTAGGAAGGTGAAAGGCGTATCCTCGACCCCTGCATCCCGCGCTGCTGCGGCAACCGTCGCACCATTGCCGTCACCGCCACGCGGCGCGATGAGCCTCACCTGGAATCCCAGCCGGGAAAGGTTACGGGCCGCATTGAAACCGCCGCCGCCGGCCTCCTCCATCCAGGAACCGGGGTTGCTCGCGCCTTGCACCGTTTCCGTCTCGATCATGCCGCGCCGGTCGATATGCGCGCCGCCCAGAACGAGTATTTTCTTCACGCTGGCCAATCCTTCTTCACGCGACAAACTGCCAAATCCGATTCGGTGTTTTTCGGCTCTTTCCAACTGACCCCTTGGCAGTGGAAAATCCTTCAACAAAGAAAAACAAAAGCAGAACGAACGGCTTATCGTTATTTGTTTTCAACGGGCTGATGCGCTGTTGTGGAATGAGAACAAAAAGAGTACATACAGTCTACACACTGCTTCGTTGCCTGTGCGGCTTCAATAACCTAAAGGTGGTTCAGATGGCACAAAATTCTTTGCGTCTTGTAGAGGACAATTCGGTGGATAAAAGCAAGGCACTGGAAGCGGCGCTCTCCCAGATCGAACGTTCGTTCGGCAAGGGATCGATCATGAAGCTCGGTTCCAATGAAAACGTCATCGAGGTCGAGACCGTTTCGACGGGATCTCTCAGCCTTGATATTGCGCTCGGCATCGGCGGTCTGCCGAAGGGGCGTATCGTTGAAATTTACGGGCCGGAAAGCTCGGGTAAAACGACCCTGGCACTGCAGACCATTGCAGAAGCCCAGAAGAAGGGCGGCATCTGCGCCTTCGTGGACGCCGAGCACGCGCTCGATCCGGTCTATGCCCGCAAGCTTGGCGTCGATCTTCACAACCTTCTGATTTCGCAGCCCGACACGGGCGAGCAGGCGCTTGAAATTACCGACACGCTGGTGCGCTCCGGTGCCGTGGACGTACTGGTGGTCGACTCCGTCGCTGCTCTGACACCACGTGCTGAAATCGAAGGTGAGATGGGCGACAGCCTGCCGGGTCTCCAGGCCCGTCTGATGAGCCAGGCGCTGCGCAAGCTGACCGCATCCATTTCCAAGTCGAAGACCATGGTGATCTTTATCAACCAGATCCGCATGAAGATCGGTGTGATGTTCGGTTCGCCGGAAACGACGACGGGCGGCAACGCGCTGAAGTTCTACGCCTCGGTTCGTCTCGACATCCGCCGTATCGGCTCGGTCAAGGAGCGTGAAGAGGTTGTTGGTAACCAGACGCGCGTCAAGGTCGTCAAGAACAAGATGGCCCCTCCCTTCAAGCAGGTCGAGTTCGACATCATGTATGGCGAAGGCGTTTCCAAGACGGGCGAACTTGTGGATCTCGGCGTGAAGGCCGGCATCGTCGAGAAGTCTGGTGCCTGGTTCTCCTATAACAGCCAGAGGCTGGGGCAGGGGCGTGAAAACGCCAAGTCTTTCCTGCGCGACAATCCCGCTGTCGCCAACGAAATCGAAATGGCGCTTCGTCAGAATGCCGGCCTGATCGCCGATCGGTTCCTTGAGAACGGCGGACCCGAAGCCGATGCGGATGGTGTAGAACCGGACGCATGATTAAACGCTGCCGGGCTTTCGCCGGCATCGTTGCCCATCGTTGATTGATCCAAGGTCGTGCGATCCCGTCGCGCGGCCTTCGTCATTTTGCTGCCTCATTCTGGCAGAGCCCGGCGCTCTTTGGCTGGACAGGCAGGGTGGCGGACGATAAAAGCCTGTGACTTTTTTATTATCGCTGCGTGAGCGTGGCAATGAAGGACTTCGTATGAGCGGTGTGAATGAAATCCGGTCGACTTTCCTCGACTACTTCAAGAAGAACGGCCATGAAATTGTGCCATCCAGCCCGCTGGTGCCGCGCAACGACCCGACCCTGATGTTCACCAATGCGGGTATGGTCCAGTTCAAGAACGTCTTCACCGGTCTTGAGAGCCGTCCTTATTCGAAGGCCGCTTCGTCGCAAAAGTGCGTTCGCGCGGGCGGCAAGCATAACGACCTCGACAATGTCGGTTACACCGCGCGCCACCACACCTTCTTCGAAATGCTCGGCAACTTTTCGTTCGGTGACTATTTCAAGGAAGAGGCGATCACGCACGCCTGGAACCTGATCACCAAGGAATTCGGCATCGACAAGAACCGTCTTCTGGTGACGGTCTATCATACCGATGACGAAGCTTTCGACCTTTGGAAGAGGATTGCCGGTTTTTCCGATGATCGCATCATCCGCATTCCGACGAGCGATAACTTCTGGGCCATGGGCGACACCGGTCCTTGCGGTCCTTGCTCGGAAATCTTCTACGACCACGGCGATCACATATGGGGCGGACCTCCCGGCTCTGCCGATGAGGATGGCGACCGGTTCATCGAAATCTGGAACCTCGTCTTCATGCAGTATGAGCAGGTGACGAAGGAAGAGCGCATCAACCTGCCGCGTCCATCCATCGACACGGGCATGGGCCTTGAGCGCATCTCTGCATTGCTGCAGGGCAAGCATGACAACTACGATACCGACCTTTTCCGCGCGCTGATCTCGGCCTCCGTCGAAGCGACCGGCGTTCCGGCTGAAGGCGAGAAGCGCGCGAGCCACCGCGTGATTGCCGATCACCTGCGTTCTTCCGCATTTCTGATTGCCGATGGCGTTCTGCCGTCGAATGAAGGCCGCGGTTACGTTCTGCGCCGCATCATGCGTCGCGCCATGCGTCATTCCGAGCTTCTGGGCTCCAAGGAACCGTTGATCTGGAAACTTCTGCCGACGCTTGTCCAGCAGATGGGCCGCGCCTATCCGGAACTCGTGCGCGCCGAAGCCTTGATCTCCGAGACGCTGAAGCTCGAAGAAACCCGCTTCCGCAAGACGCTGGAGCGTGGTCTTTCGCTTCTGTCCGACGCCACGTCCGACCTTTCCAAGGGCGGCATGCTGGACGGCGAAACCGCCTTCAAGCTTTACGATACCTATGGCTTCCCGCTCGATCTGACCCAGGACGCACTACGCGCCCGCGAAATCGGCGTGGACATTGCCGGCTTCACCGATGCCATGGAACGCCAGAAGGCGGAGGCCCGCTCGCACTGGGCCGGTTCCGGCGACAAGGCAACCGAGACCGTCTGGTTCGAGCTGAAGGAAAAGTTCGGCGCGACCGAGTTTCTTGGCTACGACACCGAGACCGCCGAGGGTGTGGTTCAGGCGATCGTCAAGGATGGCAAGTCGGTCGACGCTGCAGCCGAAGGCGAGACTGTCCAGATCGTCGTCAACCAGACGCCGTTCTACGGAGAGTCCGGCGGTCAGATGGGCGACACCGGTGTCATCTCCTCCGACAATGGCAGCGTCACGGTCACCGATACGCAGAAGAAGGGCGAGGGTCTCTTCGTCCATATCGGCAAGGTCGCCAAGGGCGGCGTGAAGCTCGGCGACGCCGTTCAATTGACGGTCGATCATGATCGCCGATCGCGCCTGCGTGCCAACCACTCCGCAACCCACCTGCTGCACGAAGCGCTTCGCGAGGTTCTCGGAACCCATGTGGCCCAGAAGGGCTCGCTTGTGGCACCGGAACGTCTGCGCTTCGACGTGTCGCATCCAAAGCCGATGACGGCGGAAGAGCTCAAGGTCGTCGAGGAGATGGCGAACGAGATCATTCTCCAGAACTCGCCGGTCGTCACGCGCTTGATGAGCGTGGACGATGCGATTGCAGAAGGCGCGATGGCGCTCTTTGGCGAAAAATATGGCGATGAAGTGCGCGTCGTCTCCATGGGCACCGGTATCCATGGCGCCAAGGCCAACCGGCCTTATTCAGTCGAACTTTGTGGCGGTACGCATGTCTCCGCTACGGGACAGATTGGCCTCGTGCGTATTCTTGGCGAAAGTGCCGTTGGTGCGGGCGTGCGCCGCGTTGAAGCGGTCACGGGACCGGGTGCGCTTGCCTATCTTGCGGAGCAGGATGACCGGGTGAAAACACTTGCCTCGTCGCTGCGCGTGCAGCCAGGCGATGTTATCTCGCGCGTCGAGGGTCTGCTGGATGAGCGCAAGAAGCTGGAGCGCGAACTGGCTGACGCTCGCCGCAAGCTCGCCATGGGCGGCGGTTCGGCGGAAGGCTCGGCCGGCGATACCAGAGAGGTCGCTGGCGTGAAGTTCATGGCAAAGGCCATGTCCGGCATCGACGCCAAGGATCTGAAGGGTCTCGCAGACGATGCCAAGACCAATCTGGGCTCTGGCGTGGTGCTGCTGATTGCCGTATCCGAGGACGGAAAGGCCAGTGCCGTTGCAGCGGTCACCGAAGACCTGACGTCGCGTTTCAGCGCGGTCGATCTGGTGCGTACGGCGTCGGCTGCTCTCGGCGGCAAGGGTGGCGGTGGACGTCCGGATATGGCGCAGGCTGGTGGCCCCGATGGATCGAAGGCTGATGAAGCCATTGAAGCAGTTGCAGCGTCGCTCGCGAGCTGATCTTGTTCAACGTCGTGGGAAAGCAGCTGAGCTGCCCTGCGTTTGATTGCTGACATTCAAGGGCCGGAACTTCGAAGATGAGGTTCCGGCCCTCTTTGTTTCAGTCATGGGTTCACGACGCTATAATGACAGCGTGATAGCGTACTGGTAGCTTTCGAGTGATTGCGTCGTCGTGCGTTTGTGGTGGAGGGCAGGATGAGACGTCGACGTGTTTTGTTTCGCTCTCACAGGCCGCTTCAGAGCGTCGTAACCGTCCAACCGCATCCGCGTTGCAGTCCGATCATCGTGCGCTGGGTGACGACGCAGGGGAACTGAATGTATCTATGACGGTTCGATGGCTTGGCAGCTGACAGGCTACCCGCATGATGCTGTCTTCTCCAACCTGACCCTCCCTCGCGGGAGGGTTTTTTTTGGCTTGGAGATCCGTGCGTCCTATTGGAGGCACAAATGACGCTCTGTCTTCTTTGATCTACGCATCGTGCTTTAGGAACCGGTGCGATGCCATCCGCATTGTCTCCTTAACAAAGGAGACGACCATGGAAAATTATGCAGAACTTCGGGAGCAGATCGCGCAGGATCTCGATACGCTCAGCCGCACCGAAAGCCCGAAATCCATCTTTGAAATTGCCGATGATTATCTGCTGGGAAATCCGTCGCTGAAACGCGAACTGGTCGAGGATATCATCAAGGAAGAGGCGGATAAGCGAAACATCCCTATCCATTGAACGGATCGCAAATCGCTCACACGGAAGCTTCAGGGAATTCGCTTAGATAACTGAAGACAAAGAAAAACCCGCCGAAGCGGGTTTTTCTTTTGGTGCGGTCGAGAAGACTCGAACTTCCACGGGTTGCCCCACAGCGACCTCAACGCTGCGCGTCTACCAATTCCGCCACGACCGCATCGTGGTAGGGTCGACTTGCGCCGACGGGGGTGCATGTAGCAAAAGGATTTTGGGTGCACAAGAGCGCCGTGACAGTTTTTTGAAATTAAAAACAGGCCTTTGCCTTCCTATATGGAAGAAGCCCGCAAACGCTGGGCTTGCAGCCTCTATTTCATTCTGCCAGAAGGCTGTGGAAAGGACATTTTCATGCTCACACGCACCGATCTTACCTCCACGATGTACCCGAGCGCCGGTTCTCCTGCCGTACGCTGGCGAATCTCTGACGGGCTGGTGCCCTACGAGCAGGCGATCGAGGAGATGGAGCGTGAGGTCGCAGCCATCGCTGCCGGCGAAGCGGACGAGCTTGTATGGCTCCTGGAGCATCCACCGCTTTACACGGCGGGCACGAGTGCCGATTCGTCGGACCTGATCGAGCCGGACCGCTTTCCCGTCTTCGCAACCGGACGGGGCGGGGAGTACACCTATCATGGCCCAGGCCAGCGGGTGGTCTATGTGATGCTCGATCTCAAGCGCAGACGCCAGGATGTGCGCGCCTATGTGGCGGCACTGGAGGAGGTCATCATCCGCACGCTCGACAAGATGAACGTCAAGGGCGAGCGGCGTGAAGATCGGGTCGGCGTGTGGGTTCGCCGGCCGGAAAAGCCACTGCTGCCGGATGGCTCCATGTCGGAGGACAAGATCGCAGCGCTCGGCATTCGCCTGCGCAAGTGGGTGAGCTTTCATGGCCTGTCGATTAATGTCGATCCCGACCTGACCCACTTCGGCGGCATCGTCCCCTGCGGCATCACTCAATACGGCGTCACCAGCCTCGTCGATCTCGGCCTCTTGGTGATGATCAACGATGTGGATGTCTTCCTGCGGGAGGCCTTCGAGGAGGTCTTTGGCGATACCGCGAATGAGGGCGCAGGGGCGGCGTCTTAATTCGGGTTTGCTACGCCCATTGTGTTTCTGAGAGCCAGCTCCGCATCATGTCGGATAACAGACAGTCTTCCAGCCTTCGCCAGATTTCAACTGTCTGTGCCTGTCCTTCCAACAGCAACTTCAGATAGGCCGAAAGGGTCATGAATGACCGTTCTCGGCAAAGGGAGCGGTCGCTCGATGATACGCAAGCGGCCCGTCGCAAGAATCTGATCAAGTGACGCCGGCCGGCCGAGCAGGTAGCCCTGTGCTTCCCCGCATCCTTCCGATTCCAGAAGGGAGAGCTGTTCCCTTGTTTCCACCCCTTCCGCCAATACCGGAATTTTAAGGCCCTTGCCGAGAGCCAAGACTGTGCGGATAATGGTCAGCGCTTCCTGACTGCTGTGGCTTTCGTCGATGAAGGAGCGGTCGAGCTTGATCTTGCTGAAAGGGAAAGACCGCAGCGTGTCTATCGAAGAATAGCCAACGCCGAAGTCGTCCAGCGCAATGGAAACTCCATAGGATTTGATTTGGCGAAGCATGTGAAAGGCACGCTCGCGATCCTTCAGGATGGCGGTCTCGGTAAGTTCAAGCTCCAGTCGATGCGGAGGGAGACCGGTTTCGAGAAGGATGCTCATGACGAGCTTCGGCAGATCGCCGGCTGCAAACTGAACGGCAGAGAGGTTGACGGCAACCTTGCAGGCTGGCTCCCAGGAGGCCGCGGCTGCGCATGCGGTGCGCAGCACCCACTCGCCAAGTTGCAGGATAAGGCCGGTTTCCTCCGCCAGCGGAATGAAATCTGATGGCGGGATGAAACCACGTTCCGGATGGTGCCACCGCAGCAGTGCTTCGTAGCCCGTGATCTCGCCAGTCGAAACGGAGGTCTGTACCTGGTAGTGGATCGAGAGTTCATCGCGGGAGAGTGCCTTGCGCAAATCAGCCGCCATGCAGCGCCTTGCTTTGACGGCCTTGTCCATGCCCGCCTCATAGAAGCAGACACGCTTTTCGGTGAGCTGCGACTTGGCGCGGTACATGGCGAGGTCCGCGTTACTGACAAGCGTTTCCTTAGTGGTTGCGTCGTCGGGGTAGAGGGCGACACCGAAGCTTGCGCCAGCAACAATTTGGGCTTCGTCGATATTGATCGGAGTGAACATCACCATTTCAAGACGTTTCAGAAATCGGTTTATGCCGACCATTTGGTCGTCCTGAATACGGAATAGAGCGGCGAACTCATCTCCGCCAACGCGGGCAACGAACTCGCCCTTGTCCTCCCGAACCAAATTCTTGAGCCGCAGACCAAGGTCGGTCAACACGTCATCGCCGACATGGTGGCCACGGGTGTCGTTGATCTCCTTGAACCGGTTGAGATCGATGCCGATCATGGCTAGCCGGCCCTTTTGCGCATCGGCGAGCGCGAGCTCTTCCTCCAGCCTCTCGTTGAAGTTGGCGCGATTGGGAAGGCCGGTTAGCGCGTCGTATAACGCCATTTGACGAAGATGCGCTATGGTCTCGGCGCGTGTGCCATTGTCTATGAGGTAGCTCACCAGACCGCAGGCAACGATGACGAAAGCCATGCCGGAAATCGCGATGGCCAGCGTCCAGAGCGAGTCCGGGTTGGAGAAGGATCCATCGACATACATCGGTTCGACCTGGAATGCAGTCATTCCTGTGAAGTGCAAGACGGCAATTGCAAGCGTGAGGACCACGGCCATGACGTTGCTGCCTTTGCGCATGCCAAAATGCAGCGCAGCCGATGAAAGACCTACGGAAAGAACGATCGAGGCGACGAGGTAAGTCCTGTCCCAGGATACGATCCCCTGAACCCGGTAAGCCATCATACCGGTATAGTGCATTGTGGAAATGGCGAGACCGACGATCGCGCCGCCCAAGGCGGGCATGATGGGATGACGGTTGCTGACTGCCACGGCAAAACCGATCGCATTGCCGAACAGGACGACCGAAAGCGAAGCAACCGTCAACGACAAATCGAAGCCGATGGGCACGCCTGCGTCATAGCCAAGCATGGCGACGAAATGTGTGCACCAGATCGCCACGCCTGCAGAAAGCGCCGTCATGGCCTGCCAGCCGATGCGCTGCTTCCCGGTCGCGGTCGTCGTTTTACTGAAAAGCCGGGATGTCACCCACGAACCGGTGCCGCAGAGTATCACTGCCACAAGCACGAGCCAGATGTTGTGTTCGTAGACGATGCATCCCAGCACAGTCATCATTACAGTCGCCCCTTTTAGGAAGGCACTGCATCAGAGCAAACGCAGCAGCCGTTTACTGCGTTCGCAGGCCGGGTGAATGGCAATGTGATGGTTTACTACACAACGAGTTAATAATTTATATGGCCTACAACAAAATTCTACAACATTCACAATGGCTTAGATCAATCCTAGGTAGGTTTTGAGGGTTGTCTGACGCATCTTTTGATAGAATGAGATGCGCCAAAGACGCTGCGACGTCAGGCTGTCTGCATTTTTTTTATGATGGAATCGTCGATCTCCTGAGCACGCAGGAAAGCCGGGCGCTGACCGAGGCGACCGAGATAATCGGCGAAGGACTTGCGCTTCTCGATCGAACCGAATTGCAGACCCCATCCAATATGCGAGCCCACATAGACGTCGGCGGCGGTGAAGCTGTCGCCAGCAATGAAAGGGTTCTGCGTCACGGCGTACTCGAGGGTGTCCATCAGGTCTTCGAAGCGTCCGCATCCGGCCATGCGATACTTGTCTTCCGGAATCACAAGACCCATTGCGCGGTTGCTGACACCCATTTCCAGAGGTCCGGCCGCAAAGAAGAGCCAGCGATAGTAAAGGCCACGATGGTTGGTCGGAGGGGCAAGACCCTTTTCCGGAAAGGCGTCGGCCAGATAGGCGCAGATGGCTGCGCATTCCGTCACGACGACGTCGCCGTGTTTGATCGCGGGCACCTTGCCCATAGGATTGATCGCCTTGTACTCGCCAGCCTTCATGTCGCTGTCGAAGCCGATAATTCTGGTGTCGTAAGATGCGCCCACTTCCTCCAGCATCCAGCGGATGATGCGTCCGCGTGACATGGGATGGGTGTAGAATGTCAGATCGCTCATGTCTCTCTCCCTTGTTGAGCAGAGTTTGCTCCGGCAGCATGACCTAATCAAGACATCGATTGGGGGCAAAAGAAAACCCGGCGCGAAGGCCGGGTTTTCGAAGGTCTCTAAAGGGTTAGATGCCGATCAGGCAGCCATGGCCTTCTTGAGGTTTTCGTCGATCTTGTCGAGGAAAGCGGTGGTGGAGAGCCAAGGCTGATCCGGACCGATGAGGAGCGCGAGGTCCTTGGTCATGTAGCCGGCTTCGACGGTGTCGACGCAGACGGTTTCAAGCGTCGTGGCGAACTTTGCCAGTTCAGCATTGTCGTCCAGCTTGGCGCGGTGGGCGAGGCCACGGGTCCATGCGAAGATCGATGCGATCGAGTTGGTCGAGGTTTCCTGACCCTTCTGGTGCTGGCGGTAGTGGCGCGTCACCGTGCCGTGCGCCGCTTCTGCTTCGACCGTGCGGCCATCCGGAGACAGGAGAACCGAGGTCATCAGGCCGAGCGAGCCGAAGCCCTGTGCCACGGTATCCGACTGAACGTCGCCGTCATAGTTCTTGCAGGCCCAGATGTAGCCGCCGGACCACTTCAGCGCGGAAGCGACCATGTCGTCGATGAGGCGGTGCTCGTAGGTGATGCCGGCTTCGTCGAACTGCGCCTTGAATTCGCTCTGGTAGACTTCTTCGAAGATGTCCTTGAAGCGACCGTCATAGGCCTTCAGGATGGTGTTCTTCGTGGAGAGGTAAACCGGCCACTTGCGCATCAGGCCGTAGTTCATCGATGCACGGGCGAATTCGCGGATGGAATCGTCGAGGTTGTACATGGCAAGAGCCACGCCAGCGCTCGGAGCGTCGAACACGTCCTTCTCGATGACCTGGCCATCTTCGCCAACGAACTTGATTGTCAGCTTGCCCTTGCCGGGGAACTTGAAATCGGTTGCCTTGTACTGGTCGCCGAAAGCGTGACGGCCGACAACGATCGGCTGGGTCCAGCCTGGAACCAGGCGCGGAACGTTCTTGCAGATGATCGGCTCGCGGAAGATGACGCCGCCCAGAATGTTGCGGATCGTGCCGTTCGGGCTCTTCCACATCTGCTTGAGGTTGAATTCTTCCACGCGGGCTTCGTCCGGCGTGATGGTCGCGCACTTGATGCCGACGCCATGCTTCTTGATGGCGTGTGCCGCATCAACGGTTACCTGGTCGTTGGTAGCGTCGCGGTTTTCAACGGAAAGATCGTAATATTCGATATCGAGATCGAGGTATGGCAGGATCAGCTTGTCCTTGATGAGCTGCCAGATGATACGGGTCATTTCGTCGCCGTCGAGATCGACGACCGGATTGGCTACCTTGATCTTTGTCATGAATTCCTCACCTTCGAGAACGGTTGCGCCCAATCGAGCGCCATAAGGGTCAATATCCCGTGGCGCTATAGCATTGCGAGCGGCAGAGGCAAAGCCATCGGTCAGCTTTTTTGGCCTTTCTAAAAGCCTTGTTACCGGATTGCCAAAACACATTCGCGGATTAGATTCAGGCGAATCGCTTACGTTGGGTAAGCTGAAGTTTCAGGACGTCATCATGCAGAAAGTTCTGCTCGCCATTGCCGCACTATTCCTTTCCTCCAGCGCCTTTGCCGCCGATCCCACCGAGCCGGTGAAGAAGGTCATGGATATTACGGTGAAGAACTGGTCCGGCGAGGCCGATGACTGGAAGTATATTTTCGACGAAGATCTGCTGACGACGCTCTTCAGCAAGGCGTTCATCGCCCAATATCGCGAAGCCTCGAAGAAGCCCGCCTATGAGGCAGAGGCAGGCGAGAAGGGCGACCCCTTCGGTTACGACGTGGTCACCAATTCGCAGGACGGCTGCCCGCTGCAGGACGTCAACATCTCGGCAGCGCCGCCCAAGGATGGCGTGAGCGACGTCACCGTCAAGTTCAAGCTCTGGGCCTGCATGGATGAGGCCGAGATGAAGGCGACCGTCGATCAGGTCAATTTCGATGTGATCGAAGAAGACGGCAAGCCGGTCATCAATGACATTCATCGTGTTGGCGATGAGGGCCGCGATTCCGTGCAGCAAGAGATGGCAAACATCATCAAGGGCGAATAAGCCGCGCGTAACACACGCCTTGCCTTTGATTTGCGCGGAAAACTGTGCCAGTGAAGCCTAAAAATTGGAAGGCGACTATGGCAGGTACAAACAGCGATCTTGAACTCATTGCCGAAGGCCCGGCGATCATTCTGGTCGAGCCTCAGCTTGGCGAAAATATCGGTATGGTAGCACGCGCCATGGCGAATTTCGGGCTGGCAGAGCTGCGTCTGGTCAATCCGCGCGATGGCTGGCCGAGCGAGAAAGCACGCGCGGCCGCCTCCAAGGCCGATCATGTCATTGATGCCACCAAGGTCTACGAAACGCTGGAGGATGCGGTTCGCGATCTAAACTTCGTCTATGCGACGACGGCACGCGAGCGTTACGGCTTCAAGCCGGTGCGCGCGCCTGTCACTGCGACCGAAACCCTGCGCGCCAAGTTCAAGGCAGGCGAAAGGACCGGCATCATGTTCGGTCGCGAGCGCTGGGGCCTGACGAACGAGGAAGTGGCGCTGGCCGACGAGATCGTGACGTTCCCCGTCAACCCGGCCTTCGCATCGCTCAACATCGCACAGGCTGTGCTGTTGATGTCTTATGAGTGGATGAAATCCGGCATGGAGGACCTTGCCGAGACTGCGTTCCAGTCGGTGCAGCAACGTCCTTCCACCAAGGAACAGGTTTTCGGCCTGTTCGACCAGATCGAAGAGGCGCTGGATGCGCGTGGATATTTCCACCCGGCTGAAAAAAAGCCCAAAATGGTCGACAATCTGCGCGCTGTTCTGTCACGACGGGGATTTACGGAGCAGGAGATCAGCGTGTTTCGCGGCGTGATCAAGTCGCTGGACGCGTTTCCGCGCCGCTGGCCGAAACGGACAGAGAAAAGCGCCGAAGGCGAGGGGACACCGACGAATGGCTCTGGCGACAACGACTGATCTTCCCGTCTCAAAGCCGGTTCTCGTCTTCGATTCCGGCATCGGCGGGTTGACGGTCTTGCGCGAGGCGCGGGTTTTGATGCCCGAGCGTGGCTTCATCTATGTCGCAGACGATGCGGGTTTCCCTTATGGCGGATGGGAAGAGGATGGGTTGCGCCAGCGCATACTGTCGCTGTTTGCCCAATTGCTCGACACCTACCAACCGGAAATCTGCATCATCGCCTGCAATACGGCTTTCACGCTCGCCGGTGCTGACCTGCGGGCCGCTTTTCCCGACATGACCTTCGTCGGAACGGTACCCGCCATCAAGCCCGCGGCGGAACGCACCCGCTCAGGCCTTGTGTCTGTGCTGGCGACGCCTGGTACGGTGAAGCGGGCCTATACGCGCGACCTCATCCAGTCTTTCGCCTCGCAATGTCACGTGCGCCTCGTCGGCTCGGAAAATCTGGCGCGCATGGCAGAAAGCTGGATCAGGGGTGAGAGCGTCTCGGATGATGCCGTGCTGGCCGAAATTTCGCCGTGCTTCATCGAGGATCAGGGCCGGCGCACCGACATCGTGGTGCTTGCCTGTACGCATTATCCGTTCATGGCGAATGTGTTCCGCAGGCTCGCGCCGTGGCCGGTAGACTGGCTCGATCCGGCAGAGGCAATTGCCCGGCAGGCACGCCGCAAGGTCGAGGTGCTACAGGGTGCCGAGCATCCTGAGGGTTTTGATTTCGCGATCTTTACCTCAGGTCAGCCGGATTTCACGACGAGAAGACTGATGCAGGGCTTTGGTTTGAAGATCGAGCAAGACTGAGCGCCGAGCTCAGGAAGTAGGACGCGTCGATCAAAGAAGATAACGCGTCCTTTGTGCGCCCGGTTAAACGCACGGCGTTCTAAGTCCATTGTGACATTTTTGCACTGATGAAAGCTCATTGATGCAATTCGAGATTGAACCTCTTGCGGGCGAATCGAAGATGTGTCAAAAAAATCGGGCCCGCAACTCAAGAAACAGGAGGCGTTAGATGACTACATTTAAGCATTTTTGCCTCTCTGGTATGGTTATGTCCGTAGCTCCGGCGATGTCCGGAATGATGCTTCGCGCATACCGACGTGGAATCGCTATCTAAGCTTTTCCCTGCCTTTGCAGGCGTTTTCACTATACATCACGGTGTGTCGATAGTCTTTTGACCTCGCAGTCTGTTGCTGCGCAGAACGTTTCCGCACGCCTTTTTCCATCACAAGAGGACCTGGTTGCTATCTTGCGCCGGGACGGATGACCTATGTCTAAACAACAATCTTTGAGTGTAAATGATCTTTCCAGGACCGTCGACGAGTTGGTTCGCCGCTTCGGTGCCTGGGCCACACTGAGGGCGGCAGTTCTGGGTGCAATGAAGCATCGGCAGACGAGAAACCATGCCACTCATCTCAGCGATCGGCTTCGGCGGGATGCCGGCCTTCCGGTGCGCGAACCGATGCTTGGCCAGCCGCTGGTGCCGCCCTGGTTTCCTCGGTTCTAAAGCATGGTCCACGCAAAAGTGTGCAGCGGTTTTGCGATAACGACGTGCGAGAAAACGAAGAGCGAAAGCGTAATAAGCGAATCCCAAAGATTGCGACACGCTTTCGAGACCAAGCGTAATCCACCGCTGCGCCATGCGTTATCGGTTTGCCGCAGCGGTTTTATTCCTGCTGAGGCTGTGCCCCTTTCAAGGCAGGATTTTTCAGGTCGATGCGACTTGTCTCTTCCGGCAGAAACTGTGGGCCGACGATGCGCACCTTGCTGTTCTTCGGATCGTATTCTCTTTCAGGGACGGGGGATGCCTTGGCCTCGACCTGCGGAGCGGGTTCGGGCGACGCTGGTGTGGGGTTTTCCGTCTTCGGGGCAGGGATCCGGGTGATGCCGGAATAGGATTGATCGGGAGAGGATTGTGGCGCTCTCGCTTGCTCTTCCTGCTTCCTCATCTCCTGATGATAGGCCGCCATGTTGCAGGAACATGATGGTGAGCGCGTCGAGGGTGAGCCGTTGCGATAGGCAAAAGCGGTTGGCATCGACTTGTATGGCTGGCCGGTCTTGGCCGAGACCATATCGGAACTCTCTTGCCCCACCATGGAATGGTAGAAGAGTTCCGTCTCGGTGCCCGGGCACATCCGCTCGCACTGGGCAGCTTGAGCACTGAAATCCATCGGCGTCGCATTGGAGGATATGGGGAAGAAGGCTCCGTCGCAAGTGCGCACGCAAAGCGTCCTCAAGCCACCCTCGGCCGGCATATCTGGTGTCGGGCCGTAATTGCCAATGTCCCTTTGATTGTCATTGAAGGGGTCGGTGTAGCCACGGGGCTGGGCATCCAGGCCTGGGTCCGTCGATGCGTAATCGGGTGGCCGACGGTCGAGGCAGCCCTCCGCATCCAGCGCTGCCATGATCCGATCCCACCGGTCGGCGGCTTCGGTGCGACGGCTCGCAAGCATACGATTGCGGTCTTCAGCGATCATGTCCCGTTCGGCTTCCGCTTGCGCCAGTGCATCCGCGATATCACCGCAGATTTGCGCATTGGGATTTCCATAGACAGTCACGCTACCCGATGAGCAGCCGTAGCTTCGCAGATCGTTCTTGATACGGCGGATCACGAGGTTCTGCTGTGCCAGCGCATTGGCAAATTGCCGGACCTGCGCTGTGGTGCCGATAACCTCAGTGGACTCTGCCGGTTGTCTCAGCTGTGCTTCGAGGGTTTCGCAGATGTCCTGCGCCTGTACGGCAACGGGTGCGACGAGGAGGGCGGCCAATAGGGAACCGATGAGACGGTTGCGGCGCGGCGCCGGGCGCCCATTCGTTTTCTGCAGGCCCGTCAGCATTCAGTCGGCATCCCTTTCAACATCAATCACCAACGCTCGCGGCAGGATTAAGTTCAGGATAGCATAGGGCTGTGCCGCAATGCGGCAACAGCAGTTTCAAAATTGCGTTAATTCGAAGTGACGCAATAACGTCAGGCTTGAAGCGTGTCGCGATCGTCCAGATTCGCTCCTTACGATTTAGGTCCTTGTTTCGCCGCGTGGTGTCATCGCAAAACCGCTGCACAATTTTGCTTGGACCATGCTCTAAACACAGGCCATCACATCGAAGGGTGCGATGCCTGGACGGCGGCAAGCGCTGCCATGTTGACCACGCCGCGCGAAGTGACGGTGGGCGACAGGATATGTGCGGGCAGGGCAGTGCCAAGCAGGATCGGCCCGACATGCAGACCTTCCGTCATGGTGCGCACGACGCCGAGGGAAATATTGGCCGAGTCCAGGTTCGGGAAGACCAAGAGGTTCGCCTCACCGGACAAAGCGCTGTTGGGCATGGCGCGCTTGCGCAACATTTCCGACAGCGCCGAACCACCCTGCATTTCGCCGTCGATTTCCAAATGAGGCGCCCTGTCGCGAACGAGTTGAAGGGCTGCGCGCATCTTTCGGGCGCTGACGGAATCACGCGAACCGAAGTTCGAATGGCTTGCGAGCGCGATCTTCGGGGTGATGCCGAAACGCTTGATTTCCTTCGCGGCAAGGATCGCCATTTCTGCGACGTCTTCCGAGCTCGGGTCGTAATTGACGAAGGTATCGGTCATGAAGAGCGCGCCACGCTGGGTAATCAGTAGGCTGAGGCCGCCGAACGACTGAACACCTTCGCGCTTGCCGATGATCTGGTTGACATCGCGCAGGTGACGGTCAAACCGACCTTCCAGACCGCAGATCAGGGCATCGGCCTCACCGCGCTTGACGGAGAGCGCGCCGATGACGGTGGTGTTGGTACGAACGATCGTGCGTGCCGCTTCCGGGTTGATGCCGGCACGGCCGACCAGCGCGAAGTAGTCATCGACATAGTCGCGGTAGCGTGGATCGTCTTCCGGGTTGACCACGGCGAAATCGGTATTCGGGCGAATGCGCAGGCCGAAGCGCTTCAGGCGCGTTTCGATGATCTGCGGACGACCGATAAGGATCGGGATGCCGGTGCCTTCTTCCAAAAGTACCTGAGCGGCGCGCAGCACGCGCTCGTCTTCGCCTTCGGCAAAGATGATACGCTTCTTTTCTGCGCTCTTGGCACTGTTGAAGATCGGCTTCATGATGAAGCCGGAACGCCAGACGAAGCGGTTCAACTGATCGAGATAGGCATCGAAATCGGTGATGGGTCGCGATGCGACGCCACTTGCGGCGGCAGCGCGCGCGACGGCGGGCGCAATGCGCAGGATGAGGCGTGGATCGAAAGGCGAGGGGATCAGGTAGTTCGGGCCGAAGACCGGCGTCTCTTCGCTATAGGCCTTGGCAGCGACTTCGGAGACTTCCTCGCGCGCCAGTTCGGCAATCGCGCGGACCGCCGCCATCTTCATCTCTTCATTGATGCTGGTTGCGCCGCAATCGAGCGCACCGCGGAAGATGTAAGGGAAGCAGAGAACGTTGTTGACCTGGTTCGGGAAGTCCGAGCGACCCGTGCAGATCATTGCATCCGGGCGTGCAGCGCGTGCTTCTTCCGGCATGATTTCAGGCTTGGGGTTCGCCAGTGCCAGGATCAATGGCTTTTCCGCCATCTTTGCCAGAAGCTCGGGCTTAAGAACGCCTGCGGCCGAGAGACCGAGGAAGACGTCTGCGCCCTCGATGGATTCGGCCAGGACGCGCTTGTCGGTCTTCTGCGCGTAGATTTCCTTCCATTCGTCCATCAACGTGTTGCGGCCATCATAGACGAGGCCTTCAATGTCGTGGACCCAGATGTTTTCGCGCTTAGCGCCCATCTCCACCAGCAGGTTGAGGCAGGCGAGAGCCGCTGCACCGGCACCGGATGCGACGATCTTGACGTCCGACAAGGCCTTGCCGGCGAGTTCCAGCGCATTGGTGACGGCTGCGGCAACGATGATTGCTGTTCCGTGCTGATCGTCGTGGAAGACCGGGATGTTCATCTTGGCGCGCAGCTGGCGCTCGACTTCGAAACATTCGGGCGCCTTGATGTCTTCGAGATTGATGCCGCCGAAGGTGGGCTCGAGTGCCGAAATGGTGGAGACCATATCGTTGATGCCGGGCGCGTCGATTTCGATATCGAAGACGTCGATATTGGCGAATTTCTTGAAGAGGACGGCTTTGCCTTCCATGACCGGCTTCGACGCCAGCGGGCCAATATTGCCGAGACCGAGAACGGCGGTGCCGTTGGAAATCACAGCCACAAGGTTTGCGCGTGCAGTATATTGCGCCGCCGTTTCCGGATTTTCATGAATGGCAAGGCAGGGGGCGGCGACACCCGGTGAATAGGCGAGCGCCAGGTCGCGCTGGTTGCCGAGCGGCTTGGACGCCTGGATCTCAAGTTTACCCGGGCGAGGATAGCGATGGTAGAAGAGCGCCTGCTCATCCAGATCCGCATTGCTGCTCTTGTTTTGCGTCGTGCCCTTGTCCTGAGAACTCATCTTTTTCACCGCTTTATTTCAATTGTCACGAAGGTCTTTGCATACAGCAAACAGTTCGACCGTACAGCCGTTTATTTGGCGGGTGGCATGCAAAAGCGAGAAAGGCGATATTCGCAAAAAGACCAGCGTCAGACCATGGAAGTGCCGCTTTGTCATCTTGCTGAAACACGAGTCTGGTTTTCCCAAGGGTGAAAGATTTCCAAACGCCTTTCATGAGACGAGGGGACGAGACCATGGCCACGCAGACCGAAACCAGACACTTCAGGACGCTTTTCATTTCCGACGTGCATCTTGGCTCGAAAGCGGCCAAGACGGATTTTCTGCTGGACTTTCTGAAGTATCACGAAGCGGACACGATCGTGCTCGTTGGTGATATCATCGATGGTTGGCGCCTTCGCCGCAGCTGGTACTGGCCGCAGGGCTGCAACGACGTGGTGCAGAAGCTTTTACGCAAGGCACGCAAGGGCGCGCGCATCGTCTACATCCCCGGAAATCACGACGAATTCTTACGCGAATTTCCCGGCACGCATTTCGGCGGCATCGAAGTGGCCGAGCGCATGATCCATGAGGCAGCGGACGGCAAGAAATATCTCGTGCTGCATGGCGACGAGTTCGACGTCGTCGTGCGCAATGCACGCCTTCTCGCTTACCTTGGTGACTGGGCCTACGATGCGGCGATTGCCGTCAACGTCGCGATCGCGGCGGTTCGCCGCCGTATCGGCCTGCCTTACTGGTCTTTTTCCGCCTGGGCGAAACTCCAGGTAAAGCATGCCGTCAACTTCATCGGCGAGTTCCAGCGTGTGGTGGCCGATGAGGCCCGGCGCAACAAGGTGGATGGCGTGATCTGCGGCCATATTCACCATGCGGTGGTGGAGGATATCGACGGTATTCGCTACATCAATACCGGCGACTGGGTGGAAAGCTGCACGGCCATTGTCGAAAACCTTGACGGCTCGTTCGAGCTGATCACCTGGATGCAGACCAGCGATAGCGCGGAAGAGCCAACGGTGCGCCAGCTGGAGCCGGTGATGTTTCCCAAGCTCGTTGATACAAAAGCGGCCTGAGGATGTCTTTATCCCCACAGCTCCGGCTGTGGCGGATGAACGAGCGAACCGTCATAGACAAGGCCCGGCTCCCGGTCTCGCGCCAGGAGTAGCGGGCCATCAAGATCGGCAAAGGCCACGTCTTGCGCCAGTAGCACAGCGGGTGCCATGGCAAGCGACGTTCCCAGCATGCACCCCACCATGATCTGATAGCCGAGACGCTCGGCTTCCTGCTTCATCACCAAGGCCTCGGTAAGGCCACCTGTCTTGTCGAGCTTGATGTTGATCGCATCGTAACGATCGCGAAGGGATGCAAGGTCTCTTGTGAGGTGGACGCTCTCATCCGCGCAGATTGCCACGGGTCGCTTAATCGTCGCCAGAAACGCATCGTTGCCGGCTGGGAGAGGCTGCTCGATCAAGGAGATCCCGAGCTCCGCGGCAACGGCCATGTGATGCTCGATATTGTCTTCACGCCATCCCTCATTGGCATCGACGATGATTGCGGCATCTGGTGCTGCCGCACGAACGGCGCGTAGGCGCTCTTCGTCGTCCTCTGTTCCCGTCTTTATCTTCAAGAGCGGACGGTGGGCGTTTTCCCTTGTCTTCGCCGCCATCGTCTGCGCATCGGCGAGCGAAATCGTGTAGGCCGTCATCAAGGGTTTTGGAGCAGACGGCAGAAAATGAGCAAAGGCGGGTCTCCCGGAGAGCTTCGCTTCCAGATCCCATAAGGCGCAGTCGACGGCGTTGCGCGCAGCACCCGGCTTCATGGCCTGCTGAAGATGCTCCCGGTCGAGCCCCGAAGCGATTGCCTTCGCGGCTGCGTCAATATCTGCCAGGACGCCTTCGATCGTTTCTCCATAGCGCGCGTAGGGGACGCACTCTCCCTGACCTTGAACGCCATCGTAGGAAATCGTGCAGGTCACCACATGGATTTCTGTGCGGCTTCCCCGCGAAATGGTGAAGCTTCCTGCAACCGGGAAGATTTGCGCTGTGGCTTCGAGGTAACGGCTCATCAAAATTGCCCTATAGTTGGGGGTAAAACCATGGAACCTGCAAAATATGTATCCATTTACGGTGCACCGCTGTGGCTTGCTGGTCCGGCAAAAGATATGAATCGTTAAGAGAATCTTTCAGTAAGCTGCATTCACGCGGAGAAATATGCAAGAACAGGAACCAGGCAAGCGGGTGGAACAGGCTGCAATCTCGCCGGATGAGAACGCGGAGCGCGGCGGCGCGCGCTACGTGCTCTCCGGTTCCTGGCGCAACGCGAACATCTCTCCCGTTCTGCCAGAACTCGACAAGATCGAAAAATCGGGTGCATCCGGGCCCATCACGATCGACCTGTCAGGTATCGACCATATCGATACGACCGGTGCATGGATCCTCCACAGCCTGAGAAGCCGCCTGGAGAAGTCCGGCTCGAATGTGAGCTTCGAGGGCAATGAGAAGGTCGAGGAGATCATCACCTCGCTTCCCGATGAAGCGCCGCTGCCGCCGAAGGATACACAAAAACAGGGTATTTTAAGCCGCATCTTCGAGCCCGTCGGACGGAATGTCGTCCAGGCAGGGTCCGACTTTATGGCCGGCATGTTTATTTTGGGCTCTGCCGTTCGTGGCGCGCAGATGAAGCTCGGCCGAGGGCGCGGCGTGTCGCCTGCCGCCATCGTCAACCAGGTCGATCACATGGGCGTGCGCGCGGTGCCCATCATTACGCTGATGTCGTTCCTCATCGGTGCGATCATCGCGCAGCAGGGCGCGTTCCAGCTCAGATATTTCGGCGCGGAAGTTTTTGTGGTCGACCTCGTCGGCATTCTCCAATTGCGTGAGATCGGCGTTCTCCTGACGGCTATTATGATCGCTGGCCGGTCCGGCAGCGCGATTACCGCCGAAATCGGTTCGATGAAGATGCGCGAGGAAATCGATGCGCTCAAGGTCATCGGCCTCAACCCTGTCGGCGTCCTGGTCTTCCCGCGTCTGGTGGCGCTCACCATCGCCTTGCCGCTTCTCACCATCATCGCCAATTTTTCGGCATTGTTCGGCGCTGCGATCGTCTCGCTTATTTATTCGGGTATCACGTTTGAGGTGTTTCTCTCGCGGCTTCATAGTGCCGTGGAAGGTTCGACGATCGCGTCCGGCATGATCAAGGCGCCGTTCATGGCCCTGATCATCGGCATTGTGGCATCCGTCGAGGGAATGAAGGTTGGCGGGAGCGCGGAATCGCTTGGTCAACACGTGACGGCCTCGGTGGTCAAGTCGATCTTTGTCGTGATCCTCGTCGATGCGCTTTTCGCCATCTTCTATTCAGCCATCGATTTTTAAGGAGAGGGCTGTGGATCAAGGACAAGCAGTCGAGGACAAAAGAGACAGCAAGACCGATCGCGAAGTCGTGCTTTCGGTGGAGGGCGTGACTGTCGGCTTTGGCGACAAGCTCGTGCTCGACAATCTCGATCTCGATGTCTATCGCGGTGAAATTCTGGGCTTTATCGGTCCGTCCGGTGCCGGTAAATCGGTGCTGATGCGCACGGTGCTGCGGCTCTTGCCGCGCCAGGGCGGTTCGATCAAGATCCTTGGGACTGACTATGACAAGGCCTCGGACGAAGAACGCATGGCGTTGGACACGCGTCTTGGTGTGCTCTTCCAGCAGGGCGCTCTCTTCTCCGGTCTGACTGTGAAAGAGAATATTCAGCTGCCGATGCGCGAATATCTCGATCTGCCGCAAAAGCTGATGGATGAGCTCGCGGCCTTGAAGATCGAAATGGTGGGTTTGAAGCCGGATGCCGGCGACAAGTTTCCGTCCGAACTTTCAGGCGGCATGATCAAGCGCGCAGCATTGGCGCGCGCTCTGGCGCTCGATCCGGACCTCGTCTTCCTGGACGAGCCGACATCTGGTCTCGATCCGATCGGGGCTGCAGAGTTTGATATGCTGATTGCGCGCTTGCGTGATTCGATGGGTTTGACCGTCTACATGGTGACCCACGATCTCGACAGCCTGTTTTCAGTCTGCGACCGCATTGCCGTTCTCGGCAACAAGAAGGTGGCAGTCGAAGGTACACTCGAGGATATGTTCAATAACGACGATCCCTGGGTCCAATCATATTTCCGCGGAAAGCGGGCTCGCGCCGTCGTCCTTCCGGATGGCACGCAACAGATTCCGGGGAGTAACGGATAGGCATGGAAACCAAGGCGAATTACACCATTGTCGGTATTTTTACGCTCATCGTGGTCGCGGCGGCATTCGGCTTCGTTTACTGGATGGCCGAGTTCGGACGCGGCGGGCCAGTGGCACAGCTGACGATCCGTATTCCAGGGTCGGCCAATGGTCTGTCTGTCGGCTCGCCGGTACGGTTCAACGGCATACCGGTCGGTACGGTTCGTGGTCTTTCGATCGATCAGCAGGATCCCGCTTACTCGATTGCCTATACGGAAGTGCAGGCGGATGCCCCGGTCTTCCCGTCCACTCGCGCGGTTCTGGAAATCCAGGGCCTGACGGGCGCTGCCTATGTGGAGCTCTCGGGTGGGCGCAGCAATGAGGAACGCATTCTCCAGAAGTCCTTCGAAACCGGCGTGCCGGCTGAGCTGACGGCTGATTTGTCCAGTGTGACGAACCTGCTTGCGACCGCCGACAAGATTCTGAAGCGCGCGGATGGTGCGATCGGAGAGCTGCAGGGCTTCGTGCAGGATGCGCGTGGACCGCTGACGGAAACCGTTCGCAATGCCGAGAAATTCTCTGCAGCGCTCGCCTCCAACTCCGATGGCATCGAAAACTTCCTCGAGAGCCTGAGCTCATTGTCGACAACCGTTCAGTCGGTTTCGGTTCGCCTCGATGGAACGCTGACGGCCGTTGAAGATCTGGTCAAGGCGGTGGATTCGCAGAAGATCGACTCCATTCTTACCAATGTCGACAAGGTGACGTCCGACGTGGCGGCCTCTTCCAGCGGCATTCAAGCGGTTATGGAGAACGTGCAGCGCACCTCGCGTAACTTCGAACAGGCAAGTTCGGACGCTCAAAACGTGTTGAAGCGCGCCGATGAGCTTCTGGCTTCGGTCGATACCGCGAAGGTGAGCAATACGGTTGAAGATGTGTCGGCAGCGACCGCCGACGCTCGCCAGGCGATTTCCACCTTCCGCCAGATCGCCGATGACGTTGGAACGCGCCGTCAGGATATCGATCAAGCAATTGCCGACTTCACCGACATGTCTCGCAAGCTGAACATGGCGTCGAGCCGCGTCGACGGCATTCTGGCGAAAGTGGACGGCATGCTGGGAACCGATGACGCGGATTCGCTTTTTGCCAAGGCCCGTGAGACTCTCAACTCCTTCAAGGCGGTTGCGGACAATCTCAACGGACGTATTGGCCCGATTGCCGACAACCTCACTCGCTTCTCGAATTCGGGCCTGAGGGATCTCCAGGCGCTGATCAGCAGCACCCGTGATACGGTCAACAATCTCAACAATACGATCACCAATTTCGATCGCGATCCGCAGCGCCTGATCTTCGGCGGCGAAAATGTAAAACAATATGATGGCCGGACACGGCGTTGATGGAGGTTCCTGGTTTCATGATTTTGCAGATACCACGGCGGAAAATATCCGCGGTCTCCACGAAGTTTGCTGTGATGCTGCCCTTGCTTGGTGCGATCCTGGCAGGCTGCGGCGGTGGCGCTAAGAACGATACGTTCGATCTTTCCGTTTCACCCGCGCCGGTGACGCAGGCACGATCCCTCAAGGGACGCCAGCTTCTGGTCGCGGAACCGACCGCGCTGAAGGCGCTCGATAGCGAGAACATCGTGGTACGGCTTTCCAACTCGGAAGTGCAGTATCTTGCGAACTCGCAGTGGAGCGACCGCCTGCCGCGCATGGTGCAGTCGAAGCTGGTTGAAGCCTTCCAGGATACGGGCCGCCTCGGCGGTGTTGGGCGTCCGGGGCAGGGTCTGGCGATCGACTATCAGGTCGTCACCGATATTCGCGCCTTCGAGGTCGACACCAAGAACAATGTCGCCAACATCGAGATTTCGGTACAGTTGCTGAACGATCGCAACGGCACCGTTCGGGCACAGGACGTGTTCCGTGCAAGCGCGCGCGTGAGCGGTTCCGGCAACGCCAATTTCGTCAAAGCACTCGATTCGGCGTTTGCGGCTGCCTCTCGCGAGATTGTGGCCTGGACGTTGAAGGCGCTCTGATCGCCATCCACGATGTAAAATCAAACGCCGCGACATCATTCGATGCGCGGCGTTTTTCTTTGCGATCACCTGTGGGTTTAATCTGGTAGCCTTACTCGGCTGCTGCTTCCTTCTGCCATTCCGGCAGTGGGAAGATCGCGTCATAGGCCCAGTTGAAGACAAAGGCGTAGACGACGTAGAAGAGTGCAAACGAGATGTCCATGATCAGTGCGTGGATCAGGCCGATGCCGAGATACCATGCAATGAACGGCATCAGTACGATCAGAAGTCCAAGCTCAAACAGAACCGCGTGAGCCACACGGATCGCCGGTGTCTTGAGCGTGGTGCCGCGCAGGCGCTGCAGGGTGTGGTCGAAGCCGAGATTGTAGAGATAATTCCACGCCGTCGCGACGGTGGCGCTGACGACGCCGACGATGCCGATGTCGCTCATCGGCATGGCAAAGACGACAGTGCCGAGTGGAATGACCAAAGCGAGGCCAATAATTTCAAAGCTGAGAGCGTGGCGGATACGATCGCCTATGCTGCGCATGGGAAACTCCCGAGATAACCAAATCGGGCCGTCCCGAATGCTGTCGCCGCCATGGCCGAGGTCGTCCTCGCAAGGACGATATAAGCGGAAGCGGCTTTTGCTTCAAGTCTTCGGGTATCGCGAGGATGGATCGCCGAAAAAACTGCGCATAAAAAAGCGCCTCGAAAGAGACGCTTTTTTTGTCTGGATGTCTCGGCCGCGGACTAGCGCTTGGAAACCGGAACGTAGTCGCGCTTTGCAGCGCCGGTGTAGAGCTGGCGCGGACGACCGATACGCTGCTGCGGATCTTCGATCATTTCGTTCCACTGGGCGATCCAGCCGACGGTGCGGGCAAGAGCGAAGAGAACGGTGAACATGGTCGTGGGGAAGCCGAGCGCCTTCAGCGTGATGCCGGAGTAGAAGTCGACATTCGGGTAGAGCTTCTTCTCGACAAAGTAAGGATCCGAAAGGGCGATCTTTTCCAGTTCGAGCGCAACCTGCATGATCGGATCGTCGGAGTTGCCGGTCGCTTCCAGCACTTCGTACATCGTCTTCTGCATGATCTTGGCGCGCGGGTCGTAGTTCTTGTAGACGCGGTGGCCAAAGCCCATAAGGCGGAACGGATCGTTCTTGTCCTTGGCGCGTGCGATGTATTCAGGAATACGATCGACGGTGCCGATCTCGTTCAGCATGTTGAGCGCTGCTTCGTTGGCGCCGCCATGGGCGGGGCCCCAGAGGCAGGCGATGCCGGCTGCGATACATGCGAACGGGTTTGCGCCCGAGGAACCGGCCAGGCGAACGGTCGAGGTGGACGCGTTCTGCTCATGGTCGGCGTGAAGGATGAAGATGCGATCCATGGCGCGGGCCAGAACCGGGTCCACCTTGTACTCTTCGCACGGAACGGCAAAGCACATGTGCAGGAAGTTCGATGCGTAATCGAGATCGTTCTTTGGGTAAACGAAGGGCTGGCCGATATGGTACTTGTAGGCCATGGCCGCGATCGTCGGCATCTTGGCGATCATGCGCAGAGACGCGACCATGCGCTGGTGCGGATCGGTGATGTCGGTCGAGTCGTGGTAGAAGGCGGAGAGGGCGCCGACCGTACCGCACATGACAGCCATTGGGTGGGCGTCGCGACGATAGCCGGTGAAGAAGCGGCTCATCTGTTCATGCACCATGGTGTGACGCGTCACACGGGTGTCGAAGTCCTTCTTCTGCGCGGTCGTCGGCAGTTCGCCGTAAAGCAGCAGGTAGCAGGTCTCGAGGAAGTCGCCCTGTTCGGCAAGCTGCTCGATCGGATAACCGCGGTGCAGCAGAACGCCTTCGTCACCATCGATATAGGTGATTTTGGATTCGCACGAAGCGGTCGAGGTGAAACCGGGGTCGTAGGTGAAGGAGCCGGTGTGTTTGTACAGGGTGCCGATATCGACGACGCGCGGGCCAATCGTACCTTCTCGTACAGGAAGATCGACCGTCTTGTCGCCGAGGGTCACTGTAGCGCTTTTTTCCGTCATACCATACCTCCGAATATGCAGGCGATGCGGGTTGACGCATCGGCCAATTAAGCGTCACGGATTTAGCTATATGATCCGCGCGACGATGCCAAGCTATCCAAAAGGCAAATTGTGCATCGCAGAATTGGAATAAGCCGTTCTGATCGGTTTTGCCACTTTACTGTTTCGTTTTAAGTCAATGCTTCCTTAATCTGCGCGCTGGATTGCAATCCGAATCGCAAGGCTGCAAATTGGCCCTAAGGGACCGAGGGGCGGCACTTGAACGACTACGGGGAACGGCAGCAGTTCCGCTTGCTGGAGACGGGCACGCCTGTGAAGGTGGAGCTCGACGGCATCAATGCGCCCGCTGCTCTTACCAATACGGATGTCCTACTCTTTGCTCCACCGAGTCCTGCGCCTCAAGGCTTTGCGCAGCGATTGCAATCGACCTTATCGCGTTGCGTCACCGAGGAGCTTCAATACCGGCAGGACTTCCTTTTCATCCCCGTGCTGGTCGGCGCGGGCGCGGCACTGTGGTTTTCTCTCGCCTCTCCGCCATCCGATGTCGTTCTGCTTGTGTTTGGCCTTTGCGTCATCCCGGTCGCCATCATCACGCGGCACCGACAGAACGCACTGTCCTTCGTGTTGGCAACGCTTGCACTTCTGCTGCTCGGCATGTTGCTGGCAAATTGGGAGACGCGCCGCGTTGGGACCACAGTCTTGGACAGTGCCGTGACGACGACAATCACCGGCAAAGTGGAGCGGCGGGAGGTGGATGCCAAGGGCTACTGGCGCTACACGATCGCCCTGACTTCGACGAGTGGACCTTCGCTGACACGTCTGCCAAATCGGATATCCGTCCTCTCGCGCAGTCGCGGACAACCGATCGCTGTCGGTTCAGGCATCACCGGCAAGGCGCGCCTTTCGCCACCATCCGGGCCGGCATTGCCGGGCCTCAACGACTTTGCCTTTTCCGCGTATTTCGATGGGATCGGTGCGACAGGATTTTTCTACAGCGCGCCAAAGGCTCTACCGACGCAGGCCGCAACGACGGACGAAGCGGGCTGGCTCGAAACAGCGGGTTCGCGGCTCTACGCACTGCGCTCCGCTATTGCCGAACGAATCCGCAGCGTCATTGGCGGCGATGCGGGTGCTTTTGCGGCTTCGATCATCACGGATGAGCGGCGCGCGATCTCCAGCGAGACGATGGAAGCTTTGCGCGTGTCGGGGCTCGCCCATATCGTTGCCATTTCCGGGCTAAACATGGCACTGGCATCGGGCATCTTCTTCGTCGGTATGCGTATGGTGTTCAGCCTGTTTCCAGGGTTTTCGCAGCGCTATCCCGTCAAGAAGATCTCCGCCTTTGCCGCGCTGTTGATGACATTCGCCTATTATCTGATTTCAGGCTTTGCCGTCTCTGCCGAGCGGGCATGGTTGATGATGTCGATCATGCTGGCAGCTGTTCTCGTCAACCGGCCGTCGATCAGTCTGCGCAATGTCGCCCTTGCCGCAATCGTCATCATCGCGGTTTCGCCACATGAAATCATGGGTCCGAGTTTCCAGATGTCCTTTGCCGCAACGCTGGCACTGGTTGCGGCCTATTCCTTCTGGAGCAGATGCCGGGCCAATCGTGAGCGCCTCTTCATCGCGCGCCCGCCCTTATGGATCGTGGCCTCGTCGAAAGCGAGTGCCGTGATCGGCGGTGTCGTCATCACCTCGTTGATTGGGGGTGTCTCGACTGCGATCTACTCGATCGAGCATTTCCACCGCATCACCACCTACGGACTGGCCGCCAATCTTGCCGCAATGCCCGTCATGTCGATCATCGTCATGCCGTCTGCACTGATTGCCATGCTTCTCATGCCTTTTGGCCTGGATGCACCCTTCCTGAAGCTGATGGGTTACGGCATGGCGATGGTGATCGACATTGCCAACACCGTCTCCAGTTGGGGCGGAGATGCCACGATCGGGCGGCAGCACCCATGGTTTCTGGCCGTCTCGACGGTCGGATTTCTTCTTCTCACCTTGCTACGGACCCACCTCGCGCTCTTGGGGCTTCCCCTGATTCTGGCTGGTCTCCTTCTGGTGCCGCTTGAGCAGAACAAAGCAAAGCCGGATTTATTGATCTACGAGGATGGTGTCCTCGTCGCATTTCGCACGGATCAATTCGTTGCGACGACCAAGCGCCAGGCGAAGGGTTTCGTGGTTGAGCAGTGGGCGAGGGCGGTGCCGCTGCCGGATAAGCATGTGGCCCCTGTCATGCTGGATGACGACAAGGCGGGTGAGCGCGAGGACACGGCAGAGCCAAGGTCACGCCGCCCGGCTGTTCTCACCGATCAGCAGAAGCAAGAAGCTCGCGACAAGATGATTCTGGCTTTCGAGCGGACGAATGGCTTCTCTTGCCAGAAAAATGCCTGGTGTGCTGGACGTCATCAGAGCGGCGTCAAAGTCGCGGTCATTTCTAATACGGCGTTGACCGGTACAGCCTGCGATCTGGCGGACATCGTCGTGACGTCGCGTTTCGTGCCGTTTTCAAACTGTCGCTCGGGCGCGCTGCTGATCAGCGCCACAACATTGCGAAAGACAGGCTCGCTGGAACTCTGGTTGAATGAGGCCGGAGCGCCCGTCGCAACTGCGCGCGCGGCGATGCAAGACGTTGCCAGACCCTGGTCGATTCACCGCGCCTATGACTGGCGCAGCAAGACCTCCGACGGCGCGATGCCGCCGCATATCGAGACGATGCTGGCGGCCGGGCAGTAAGTCTTTTGCTTCAATCTGCTGCGGAGCGGCGGTCTTCGATAATCTCGCCAGACGCCCGCGCTTCCTCTTCATGCTCCAAGTCGCGCCACGGCTCCCGGATCGCTGCCTCCTCCCACTCCCTGATCGCCGGCAAGCCAAGGAGTTGGGTCTTGTAAGCCTCCGCCGCTGGCGAGAGTGCTGTGCCGTAAGTCTGGAAGCGAAACGCGACGGGGCAGAAGAACGCGTCGACGGCGGTGAAATTGATGCCGGCCAGAAACGGCCCGCCGAAGGTGTCGAGGCCCTGCTGCCATAGCGCGTCGATACGCGCGATATCCTTGCGGAGCGCCTCGGTTGCCGGAACCGGTCTGATCCGCAAACCTACACTCATCGGGTGTAGATTGCGCAGCGATTGGAAGCCGGAATGCATCTCCGCGGATGCCGAGCGCGACCAAGCCCGCGCTTTGGCATCCTCAGCCCAAACACCATCATGCCGTTCCGCCAGGTACTCGATGATTGCAAGCGAGTCCCAGATGGTGACATCGCCATCCACGAGGCAGGGCACCTTGCCTGTGGGGGAGAAGTGCGTGAAGCCATGCTTGGGATCGGGATCGTTGAACGGGACGAGATTCTCTTTGAAGGGAATCTCCAATGTCCGCATCAGCACCCAAGGCCGGAGAGACCAGGAGGAGTAGTTCTTGTTGGCGATGTAAAGATCGTACATGTTGTCTCCTTCTGGTGATACGGCCACTTGAATCGCATGCGATCAGCAAAAGCGTCCATGCGGTGCAAAAGTGCGAATGTTATTTCTCTGTCCATCGTCCTAACGCATGAGCGAGAGGACATACAGGCCGAGTCTGTCATGTCAGATATCATATGAATTGATGCGTTCGCCGCTCTCACCTTTCCGAAAACAGAAGCAGAATGAACTTCATCGGTTCGTCGCGGTTTGATGGGAAGGCGTCAAGCAAATGGAGCGGTCGAGATGAACATGAAATCTGGCGGTTGTGCCTGCGGCAGCGTGAGGCTTTCGATAGTCGGTGAGCCCTATCGTATCGGGATTTGTCACTGCATGGATTGTCGCAAGCACCACGGCGCGCTCTTCCACGCATCCGCCATCTTCCCGCAGGATGCCGTGACCATCGAAGGAGAAATACGCAGCTATAATGGCCGCTTCTTCTGTCCCAACTGCGGATCGCCGGTCTTCGGAAAAAGCGACGACGAAATCGAGGTCAATCTCGGTTCTCTGGATTCACCAGATCAGTTCGAGCCGACCTACGAGCTTTGGACGGTCCGCCGTGAGGCTTGGCTGCCGGATTTCCCGGCATTGCGCCAATATGAGCGGGACCGGGAATCGACAGGCAGAACGGAAAAGGGGCGGTGAGACTGTCCACCTTGTCGGATGGTAGCCGCGAGGTGGATTAGCCGCGTCTGTAAGTCCTGCTCTTAGAAGCGACGGGCGAGGGCGCTTGTCGGTGGCACTGAAAGATTGCCGCCGTTCGAAGGCCATGATCGGCATGCACCCGACCATCCGCCAATCTTTTCCTCATCCTCGGATCGAGAATGAGGATAACGAGAAAGACGAAGACGAAGACGAAGACGAAGAGAACCAGCGTCGAGACCTCGGCGCGATCAGAGGCAGCACATCGCCGCATCTGCCAACGAGGTCTGCGCGTCTTGCCTCTGCAAGAGCACAGGCAGCCAGTCTGAGCCGACTATCGTTCGCTCAGTGATAGCGACGAATGAGACCGACCAGCTTGCCCTGAATCTTTACCCGATCCGGTCCGAAGATGCGGGTCTCATAGGCTGGGTTCGCGGCCTCCAGGGCGATGGAAGCACCCTTGCGGCGGAAGCGCTTCAAGGTGGCTTCTTCATCATCCACCAGTGCGACGATGATATCGCCGGGGTTGGCGGTGCTGCCGTTGCGGATGATGACGGTGTCACCATCGAAGATGCCAGCCTCGATCATCGAGTCACCCTTGACCTCAAGCGCATAATGCTCGCCCGTGCCCAGCATATCGACGGGTACGACAACATCGTGGGTGTTGTTCTGGATAGCGGAGATCGGCACACCGGCGGCGATGCGTCCCATCACAGGAACGGTGACAGCGGAGGAGATCTGATCGTTTGCTGGCTTCGGCGCGGGAGCCGGCTCAGGCGGTTTGGCTTTTCCGAGGCTGCCCTCGATCACGCTTGGCGAAAAACCGCGCGGCGGCTTCTGTGCGGGTGCGGAATAGGCTTCCGGAAGCTTGATGACTTCCAGGGCTCTTGCCCTGTTCGGCAAGCGGCGGATGAAGCCGCGTTCTTCCAAAGCGGTAATCAGCCGATGGATGCCGGATTTCGAGGCGAGGTCGAGGGCATCTTTCATCTCATCGAAAGATGGCGGCACGCCGGACTCTTTCATTCGCTCATGAATGAAAAGAAGCAGTTCCTGCTGTTTGCGCGTGAGCATGAAGAAAACCCTTGGAATACGTGGCGAAGATTCGCGAAACAAATACAGAACGAACACTATATGTTCCATATGTGTTCTGCAATCCCTTAAAATTCCGCAAACGTCTCCGCCTCATCAATTCGCAGTCCTGTTATCCGCGCAATGGTAGAAGTTCATAGCTTCTTTACGGTGTTGGGCGTCTTTTTCCTCTCCAGGTTGATGATTTCATTTTTGCGGGTATCTACAAGCTGCTTCGAGGATCACACGATCCGGTCATCCTGTGGTATGAAGGCCAAGCCATTCGAAGCATTATCAACAAAGTTATCGTAGCTCTACGGCGCTGCCTTGCAGCGTTTTTTCGGGGCAGGGACATTTTTATGAAGCTCGTTAGATTTACCCTTATCGGAATGCTGATTGCGCTGGCCGGTTGCCAGACCCTCGATCCCAATTCACCGGAAGCTTTGAAGCGCAAGGAGTATGACCGGTTGCTGCTGAACACGACGATGGCCAATTGCAAGCTCATCGTTCAACTCAATCAGAAGCGCGTTTCGCAGAACAAGGAGCCGACGCGCGACAATAACTGTGCACGGATCCTGAAAAATCACGCGCTTGGCGGCGTTCATCCGGCGAGCTTCATCCCCGATCTTGCGGTGAACGGCATTCCCATTCCGATCGGTGGACTGATCAAGCTTGCAATCGTTGCCGACCGAAACCAGCGTGAGAAGAAGGCCTGGGAGGCATCGCTACCGGCTTGGGTTTCCGCCGGTGGTGAGAACAGCGAGAACGTTTATCGCATGTTGCTGACTCAAGGCTTCAAGCCCGAAGAATTGGAAGGGCTGAAGGGAAGTGCTGGATTTTCCGACGCGGTGCGCGCAGTCGGGCCGTTCGTGCAGTCTTCCGAGGCCAATCCCGATGTCGTCCGGAAGGCGAATGCCGGCTAAAGGGCAAGCGGTTGGTGCTCCCTCATCTCGTGACACATGGCGCGCTTGCTGCTAATGCCTGTGCAACATCGCAAATTAAGCGGTTGCCGGCGATGTCCGGCGCATGTGTCGTGAGGAATGAGATGACTTTGAAGAACAATTTGAAAGTGGTCGCTGGCGAAGGCAAAGGCGCTGTCGCCTTCTCCAACACAGAGCGGTTTTCGCTGATCGCCGGTCCGTGCCAGATGGAAAGCCGCGACCACGCTTTCATGATTGCCGGCACGCTGCATGAGCTTTGCGGCAAGCTCGGCATCGGGCTTGTCTATAAGTCATCCTTCGACAAGGCCAACCGCACATCGCTCTCCGGACAGCGTGGCATCGGTCTCGACAAGGCCATGGAGATCTTTGCCGATCTCAAGAAGGAATATGGCTTCCCTGTCCTGACCGACATCCATACGGAAGAGCAGTGCGCCATTGTCGCCGAAACCGTCGATGTCCTGCAAATCCCGGCCTTCCTCAGTCGCCAGACCGATCTTCTGATCGCCGCCGCAAAGACCGGTCGCGTGATCAATGTGAAGAAAGGCCAGTTCCTGGCGCCCTGGGACATGAAGAACGTGCTGGCAAAGCTCAACGAGAGCGGCAATCCGAACGTTCTGCTCTGCGAACGCGGCGCATCTTTCGGCTATAACACGCTTGTCTCCGACATGCGCTCGTTGCCGATTATGGCCTCGCTCGGTGCGCCGGTGGTGTTCGATGCGACGCATTCCGTGCAGCAGCCAGGCGGGCAGGGTGGGTCGACGGGTGGTCAGCGCGAATTCGTCGAGACATTGTCGCGCGCAGCCGTGGCCGTCGGCATTGCCGGACTGTTTGTCGAGACCCATGAAGACCCGGACAATGCCCCTTCCGACGGCCCCAACATGGTTCATCTGAAGGATATGCCGAAGCTTCTGGAGAAGCTTCTGGCGTTTGACGCTATCGCCAAGGCCGCCTGATTTTGGCCTAATCGATTTTTATAGGTTGGGCGACGCCTGATGCTGGGCGTCGTCATTGTAATTTCTCACGCTTCGTCTACAGCGAAGTTGCAATGACCTTTCACACTTTTCAGAATCGCTTATCCGCCGTCCGGCTCGAAAACGGCTTCACAGTTTTGCCGATGCGCTCTAAGACAAGCGACTGAAATTCATCTGTTCCAGTCCCAAGGGAGAGACCATGACAGCCATTACCGACATCATCGCACGCGAAATCCTCGATAGCCGTGGCAACCCCACGGTCGAGGTCGACGTGTACCTCGAAGACGGCTCCTTCGGTCGCGCTGCCGTTCCATCGGGCGCATCCACCGGCGCTCACGAGGCAGTCGAGCTGCGCGATGGCGGACAGCGCTATGGCGGCAAGGGCGTTGAAAAGGCCGTCGAGGCCGTCAACACCGAGATCTTTGATGCGCTTGGCGGCTTCGACGCCGAAAGCCAGATCCACATCGACCAGACGCTGATTGCGCTTGATGGGACGCCGAACAAGTCTCGCCTCGGCGCAAACGCCATCCTCGGCGTATCTCTGGCCGTTGCCAAGGCTGCTGCCGAAACAACCGGCCTGCCACTCTATCGGTATGTCGGTGGCCCGAACGCCCACCTGCTGCCCGTTCCGATGATGAACATCATCAATGGCGGCGCGCATGCCGACAACCCGATCGATTTCCAGGAATTCATGATCATGCCAGTCGGCGCGGAAAGCATTCGTGACGCGGTGCGCATCGGCGCTGAAATCTTCCATGTGCTGAAGAAGGAACTGGCAGCGCAGGGTCACAACACCAATGTCGGCGACGAAGGCGGTTTCGCGCCAGGCCTGAAGAGCGCGCCGGAAGCGCTGGACTTCATCATGAAGTCGGTTGAAAAGGCAGGCTACAAGCCGGGCGATGACGTCGCTCTTGCTCTCGACTGCGCCTCGACCGAGTTCTTCAAGAACGGCAAGTACGAGATGGAAGGCGAAGGCCGCACGCTCGAGCCGGAAGCCATGGCTGATTACCTCGCGGAACTCGCGGGCAAGTACCCGATCATTTCCATCGAAGACGGCATGGCAGAAGACGATTGGGAAGGCTGGAAGTACCTGACTGACAAGATCGGCTCCAAGGTACAGCTCGTCGGCGACGACCTCTTCGTTACCAACTCCGCGCGTCTGCGTGACGGCATCAAGATGGGCGTTGCCAACTCCATCCTCGTCAAGGTCAACCAGATCGGTTCTCTGACCGAGACGCTCGACGCTGTCGAGACGGCGCACAAGGCACGCTACACGGCGGTCATGTCTCACCGTTCGGGTGAAACGGAAGACTCCACGATTGCCGATCTCGCGGTTGCCACCAACTGCGGTCAGATCAAGACCGGCTCGCTGTCGCGCTCCGACCGTCTGGCGAAGTACAACCAGCTGATCCGTATCGAAGAGATGCTGGGTCCGCAGGCTGCTTACGCTGGCCGCTCCATTCTTCGCAGCTGATTTGAGCTGTGATATTTTGGGGGCTTTCCATAGGCCCTAATAATAGAAAACCCGCCGATGGCCTCGGCGGGTTTTTTGTGTCAGCGATGCGGTATTTGTTCTCGACGGTCGACGGGTCGGGAGCGCGCCTTACAGGGCCTGTTTGATCTTCTCTGCGTGAGCCTTCAGCATCTCCAAATCCGCCATCGCGCCGCTATGGGGCTTCAAAGGCTCTCCGTCCTTGCGCGGTACGATGTGGAAGTGCAGGTGGAACACCGTCTGGCCAGCGGCGGGCTCGTTGAACTGCGCTACGTAGATGCCATCAGCATCGAAGGCTTCCTTGGCGGCGACGGCGAGCTTCTGGACGACGGGGATCGTCTTTGTCAGCACGTCTGGATCGGCATCGAGAATATTGCGCGAGCCGGTCTTCGGGATCACCAGCAGGTGACCCGGGGCCTGGGGCATCACGTCCATGAAGGCCAGTGTATGGTCGTCTTCGTAGACCTTGACGCACGGGATTTCACCCCGGAGGATTTTTGCGAAGATGTTGTTGTCATCGTAGGCTGTCACGGGCTGCTCCCTCAAAACTTTAGTCGTCGTCTTCCTGCCGTTCGCCTTTGCGAAACGGGCTATGGTCTTCAAGATAGTCGTTGATCTGTTCGACTTCGCTGCGTTCCCGCTCCAGATAATCGGCGATGGCGTGGCGAAGGCCGGGATGGGCAATGTAATGAGCGGAATGAGTGGTCACCGGTGTGTAGCCGCGTGCCAGCTTATGCTCGCCCTGAGCGCCGGCCTCCACACGCTTCAAGCCCTTCGAAAGCGCAAAATCGATCGCCTGATGGTAGCAGACTTCAAAATGCAGGAAGGGATGGTCCTCGATGCAGCCCCAGTGCCTGCCGTACAATGCGTCGCCGCCGATGAAGTTGATGGCGCCGGCAATATATTTACCCTCACGCTTTGCCATCACCAGCAGGATATCGTCTGCCATGCGCTCGCCGATCAGGGAGTAGAAGGCGCGGGTGAGGTAAGGCTTGCCCCATTTGCGGCTGCCGGTATCCATGTAGAAGGTGAAGAACTGATCCCAGATATCTTCGGTCAAATCGCTGCCGGTCAGCCAGTCGATCTCGATACCGTTTTCCAGCGCTGAACGTCGTTCCTTCTTCAGGGTCTTGCGCTTGCGCGATGACAGGGCGTCGAGGAAATCGCTGTGATCACGATAGCCTTCATTGATAAAATGAAACTGCTGATCGGTGCGATGCAGAAAACCCTCATCCTCCAGGGCTTCAATCTCTTCTTCATTTGCAAAGGTCACATGTGCCGAAGAGATGCCGAGCTTCTCTGTCACCTGCTGGAGACCTGAGGCGAGGACCTGCTGGAGGGCCGCAGCGTCCAGTCCCGTCGTCAACAGGCGCGGACCCGTCGCAGGCGTGAAGGGAACCGAGCATTGAAGCTTGGGATAATATCGGCCGCCTGCGCGTTCGAACGCGTCCGCCCATCCCTGGTCGAAGACATATTCGCCGCGGCTGTGGTTCTTGAGGTAGCCAGGAACCGCCCCCATCAATCTCCCGTCGCTGCGCTCCAGCAAGAGATGCTGGCCGAGCCAGCCGGTCTTTGCCGTGGCCGATCCGGACTCTTCCAGCGCGGACAGAAAGGCGTGCGAAATGAAGGGATTGTATGGCGTGGCCGACGGTAGTCTGGATGCTCCGGAAAGGCTGTTCCAGCTTTCCGGAGCGATGTCCTTGAAGGACTGTGCAACGCGAATGGTGTATTCGTCGCTCATGCGGTGGCTGACTGGTCCTTGCTGTTGGGGACAAACCCCTCGAACGTTATCTGGTCAGCATATGTATAGGACTTCTCCAAGGCATTTTCATCCCGCACGGTCCAGGTAATCACCGGGACGCCAAGTTTTCTCTGCGCTTCGATGAAGCTGTTGGGCAGGTGACCCCAGAAGTAGGAGATGAAATCGAGGCCGATCTGCATCGCTTCATCGTGCTTGAAGAAATCTTCCGGATCGGCGCCTTCTGCGGTCAGACCCAACGGCCAGGGAGAGCGTGCCGCCTTCAAATCCTTTAGGAGATGATGATCGAAGCTCATCAGTGCCACATGGCCCTGATAGCCCTCCAGCTCTTCCAGAACCGCTTCGGCGAAGCCGTCATCGACGCCTTCGCCCTCACGTCCCTTGAGCTCGATAACGAGCGGCACCTTGCCGGCGCAGAGCTTCAACAGTTGCTTCAGTGTCGGAACGCGATCCTTGGTCTGCCCGATCGACAGCATCCCAAGTTCGGCAGATGTGCGCTCACGCACATCGCCTTTGATGCCGGTGAGGCGGGTCATCTCGTCATCGTGAAAGACTACGGGAACGCTATCGGCCGCCAGCTGCACATCGCATTCGATGGCATAGCCAGCTTCGATGGCGCGGGTAAAAGCCGAGAGCGTGTTTTCCCAAACCGCCTTATTGAGATCGTGATAGCCACGATGGGCGACGGGTTGGGCCGTCAGCCAGGATAGTTTCAATGTCATGCGTCGATTTCCACGATGGCATCGATTTCGACGGCGGCGTTGAACGGAAGCGACGCCATGCCGACGGCGGCACGTGCATGCTTTCCGGCATCACCCAGGACATTGGCAATGAGGTTCGATGCACCGTTGATGACGAGGTGCTGCTCGGTGAATTCCGGGACGGAGGCGACGAAGCCGTTGAGCTTCAGCACGCGGCGCACCTTGGAGAGATCGCCGTTCAAGGCTGCCTTGACTTGCGCCAGAATGTTGACGGCGCAAAGCTCGGCCGCCTTTTGCGCGGTTGCGACATCGACATCGCGACCGACATGGCCCGTCACCGCAATCTTGCCGGATTCCATCGGCAGTTGTCCGGAAATATAAAGCAGATTGCCGCTGATCGTGAAGGGAACATAGTTGGCAGCAGGGGCTGCTGCGGCGGGAAGAGTGTATCCGAGTTCCTTGAGGCGAGCTTCGATGGCGTCTGACATTTTTCCGTTTCCGCTTTGGTTGTAAATCTTTCAAAAATCCGGCATTCAGGTCATGATGTCGAAAAGCCGGACGGTTGCTTGTACAGTATGAGCGATGAGTCCAACAGGAGTTATTGAATGATCGTCAGGAACCTCGCTCTCGTTCTTGCCGCTGGCGTGGGCCTCATGCCGTGCATCGCAAGTGCCGTGCCTGCCAGCGTTCCCAATCTGATCTCCCACCGCGCCGTCTACGATCTCGAACTCAAGGATGCGTCGGATCGCTCCGGCATCGAGGGCATGACCGGACGCATGGTCTATGAGTTCACCGGCTCGTCCTGCAAGGGTTACAAGACCGATTTCCGTTTCGTCACGCAGATCAATACCGGCGATGCGGTGCGGATGACCGATCAACAGACCACGACATTCGAAGATGCCGTCTCGAAGAAATTCACCTTCGAGACCAAATCCTTCACCGATGACAAGCTCGACAAGGAAGTCATCGGCTCTGCCGCAGACGTCGATGGCAAGATGAAGGTGGATTTGACGAAGCCCGATCCGCGGGAAATCGATCTTGTTCCTGGCGAATTTCCGACCGAGCACATGTATCAGGTCATCGAAAACGCCAAGCTCGGCAAGCGCATCTTCGAGTCGCGCGTGTTCGATGGCTCGGATGACGGCGATGAGAGCCTGATCACATCGACGCTGGTTGGCAAGCAGCAGGCACCGAAGGATGGCGACGCCGAAGCGAGTGTTGCCGGCGATTTCGCCAAGGCACCATTCTGGCCGGTGACCATCGCCTATTACAACGACAAGACCGGGACGGATTCTCTGCCGATCTATCGCATGTCATTCAAGCTTTACGAGAACGGAATCACCCGAGATCTGACGATGGATTACGGCGACTTCGTTCTGACAGGCAAGCTGGCCAAGCTCGATGTTCTCAAGCCTGAGACGTGTGAAGCGCCGCCTGTACGCTGAAATGTGACGATATCGGCGTTTTTTGACGCCGCGTGCTTGCAATTTGGCGAAGGCCGCTGTATGCGGCACACCATTCCACACGCGAAGCTTGGGGTGTTCCGGGAGAAATCCGGTTCATTCCGCCCGGTGGTACCGGTCAAACGGTGCTGTTCGCTTCGCGGGGGTTCAACCGGAAAAGGAGTAACAAGGCATGGCATTGCCCGATTTTTCTATGCGCCAGCTTCTGGAAGCTGGTGTTCACTTCGGCCACCAGACACACCGCTGGAACCCGAAGATGAAGCCGTACATTTTTGGCGATCGTAACAACATCCACATCATCGACCTGGCTCAGACCGTTCCGATGCTGTCGCGCGCGCTTCAGGTCGTTTCCGACACCGTTGCTCGTGGTGGCCGCGTTCTGTTCGTTGGTACGAAGCGTCAGGCTTCCGAAATCATCGCAGACAGCGCAAAGCGCTCCGCTCAGTACTATGTCAACTCGCGTTGGCTCGGCGGCATGATGACCAACTGGAAGACGATTTCGAACTCGATCCAGCGTCTTCGCAAGGTCGACGAAATTCTGAACTCGGATGCTTCCGGCTACTCCAAGAAGGAGCGTCTGAACCTTGAGCGCGAGCGCGAAAAGCTTGAAAAGGCTCTCGGCGGTATCCGCGATATGGGTGGCGTTCCGGACCTGATGTTCATCATCGACACCAACAAGGAAAAGATCGCGATCGAAGAAGCCAAGCGTCTTGGCATTCCGGTTGTCGCCATCATCGACTCCAACTGCGATCCGGACCACATCGATTTCCCGATCCCGGGTAACGACGACGCTTCGCGCGCCATTTCGCTTTACTGCGATCTGATTGCCCGCGCTGCCATCGACGGTATCGCACGTCAGCAGGGCGCTTCCGGCCGTGACCTCGGCGCTTCCGAAGAAGCTCCGGTCGAGCCTGCTCTCGAAGACGAAGCCAACGCCTGATATTGGCCTTTCGGCGGCGCGATCGCGCCGCCTTTTCCATCAGGATAAGACAAGGCCGTTCTGGACTGCACGTTCGACGGCCTTGTTCGTTTCAAGCCGCAGCACCCCGTCGATCCAGCGATCGGCGCCAACGGGAACAGCGGCTGGTTTCTCAAGTTTCGTGGCGGCTGTTTCATCAGCCTGTCACAGTTCCGGGTACATTCGTTCCCACAATCCGATTTCGGCCTGGCAAGACTGCCGTGACCGACCGAACCGACAAGAGGCACACAATGAGCGAAATCACCGCCGCAATGGTAAAGGAACTGCGCGAAAAGTCTGGCGCAGGCATGATGGATTGCAAAAAGGCGCTGGCTGAAACCAACGGCGACATGGAAGCGGCAATCGACTGGCTGCGCGCCAAGGGTATCGCCAAGGCTGACAAGAAGTCGGGCCGTACCGCTGCTGAAGGTCTCATCGGTATCGCGTCTGCCGGCCACAAGGCTGTCGTCGTTGAAATCAACTCCGAAACCGACTTCGTTGCCCGTAACGACGCCTTCCAGGACATCGTCCGTGGCGTTGCTTCGGTTGCGCTGACGACCAATGGTTCTGTCGACGCGATCGCTGCTGCGACCTATCCGGCAACCGGCAAGTCGGTTGCCGACACCATCAAGGACGCAATCGCCACGATCGGTGAAAACATGGCTCTGCGTCGCGCCGCTCTGCTAGAAGTCGAGCACGGCGTTGTTGCGACCTACGTCCACAACGCAGCTGGCGATGGCATCGGCAAGCTCGGTGTTCTGGTTGCCCTGAAGTCCGTAGGCGACAAGGCCGTTCTGACCTCGATCGGTCGCCAGGTTGCCATGCACGTTGCTGCGACCAACCCGCTTGCTATCCGCGCCGAAGAAGTCGATGCTGCTGTTGCAGAACGCGAACGCAACGTCTTCATCGAACAGGCTCGCGAATCCGGCAAGCCGGAAGCCATCATCGAAAAGATGGTCGATGGCCGCATGCGCAAGTTCTTCGAAGAAGTTGCTCTCCTGTCCCAGGCTTTCGTTATCAATCCCGACCTGACGGTTGAGGCTGCTATCAAGGAAGCCGAAAAGGAAGCCGGCGCCAAGATCGAAGTTGTCGGCATGGCTCGCCTGCTTCTCGGCGAAGGCATCGAGAAGGAAGAAAGCGATTTCGCTGCAGAAGTTGCAGCTGTCGCAAAGGGCTGATCCCTTTACCCAAATATTGGAAAACTCCGGGGCATCGCGTGACAACGCGGTGCCCTTCGTGTATCCGCGTTCCGGTTACAATTCGCATTGCCCGGAAAAAGTTTGCAGATGTTCTTGCAGCTCCGGACTTTTTATGTTTCGCCTGCCATTGCTGCAAAGCCGATCCCGGATCTTTGCGCGACCTGCTTAAAGGAGTCATGATGTCTTCCAAGCCGCTCTATAAACGTGTTCTGCTCAAGGCGTCCGGCGAAGCCCTCATGGGCGATCAGGGGTTCGGCATCGATGTCGCCGTCGCTGACCGTATTGCCTCCGATATTGCCGAAGCGCGGGCCATGGGCGTCGAAGTTGGCGTCGTTGTCGGCGGCGGGAATATCTTCCGCGGTGTGGCCGTTGCTTCCAAGGGCGGCGATCGCGTGACCGGCGACCACATGGGCATGCTGGCGACCGTCATCAATGCGCTGGCGCTTGCAACCTCTCTGCGCAAGCTGCAGATCGATACGGTTGTTCTCTCTGCCATCGCTATGCCGGAAATCTGCGAGAGCTTCTCGCAGCGCGCTGCCATCCATCATCTGTCGCAGGGCAGGGTGGTGATCTTCGCTGGTGGTACCGGCAACCCGTTCTTCACCACCGATTCCGCCGCAGCCCTTCGCGCCGCCGAAATGGGTGCGGAAGCCATCTTCAAGGGAACGCAGGTCGATGGCATCTATTCGGCTGATCCGAAGAAGGATCCGGCCGCAACCCGCTTCGACGAATTGACCCATTCCGAAGTGCTGGCCAAGGGGCTTGCCGTGATGGACGTGGCAGCGGTTGCGCTTGCGCGCGAAAACCATATTCCGATCATTGTGTTCTCGATCCATGAGAAGGGCGGATTCGCCCAAATATTGACGGGCGGCGGTCTCAAGACCATCGTGCACGACGCATAATCACCGGCGGCTCGAAAGGCGCCGGTCAAGATAATGGGCCGCCAAGGCCAGAACGAAATGGAGTATCAAGATGAGTGGTGTTGACCTCAATGACATCAAGCGGCGCATGGACGGTGCCATCAACGCGTTCAAGAGCGACATTGCATCGCTGCGGACCGGACGCGCCTCTGCCAACATTCTCGATCCCGTCACGGTCGACGCCTATGGTTCTCGCGTGCCGCTTTCGCAGGTTGCCAACATCACCGTTCCCGAGCCGCGCATGCTCGGTGTGAACATCTGGGACAAGTCCATGGTCGGCGCTGTGGACCGCGCTATTCGCGAGTCCAATCTCGGTCTCAATCCGATCGTCGATGGCCAGAACCTGCGTATCCCATTGCCTGAACTCAACGAAGAGCGCCGAAAGTCGCTCGTCAAGGTTGCTCACGACTACGCCGAAAAGTCCAAGGTTGCCATTCGCCATGTTCGTCGTGACGGCATGGAAGGTCTAAAAAAGGCCGAAAAGGACGGTGACATCGGTCAGGATGAAAGCCGTGGCAAGTCTGACAAAGTTCAGAAGATGACGGACGACACGATTTCTGAAATTGATCGCTTGCTCGCTGAGAAAGAAAAGGAAATCATGCAGGTATAATTGGCGTATCGCCGAGCCTCGCATTGATTTAGCTTGTTGAACTCCGCACTGCCTGAATGGATTGAGATGTCGGAAACCGCACCTTCCCTGTTGCCTGAACATGTCGCCATCATCATGGATGGTAACGGTCGCTGGGCCAAGCAACGCGGCTTGCCGCGCATCATGGGCCATCGGCGGGGCGTGGAGGCCGTGCGTGAGACCGTTCGGACTGCGGGCGAATGCGGCTTGAAATATCTGACACTCTTTGCGTTTTCTTCGGAAAACTGGCGCCGGCCGCAATCGGAGGTTTCAGATCTTCTCGGTCTCCTCAAGGCTTTTATTCGCCGCGACCTGGCCGAGCTTCACAAGGAGAATGTGCGCGTTCGCGTGATTGGCGACAGGGTCGGGCTCAAGGATGATATCCGCGCTCTGCTGGAAGAGGCAGAGCAGACGACGCGCGACAACACGGCGCTCACACTCATCATAGCGTTCAACTACGGTGCGCGGGATGAAATTGCGCGCGCAGCTGCGTCGCTGGCCCGCGATGTTGCCGAGGGTCGGATCGATGCGTCTGCGATCACGCCAGACGCGATTTCCGCGCGTCTGGACACGGCAGGCATTCCTGATCCTGACCTCATTATCCGCACCAGCGGTGAGGAGCGTCTGTCGAACTTCCTGTTGTGGCAAGCGGCCTATTCCGAATTCCTGTTCATTCCCGACTACTGGCCTGATTTCAATCGCCAGACTCTCGTGGCTGCGATCGATCAGTATATGACGAGAGATCGTCGCTTTGGTGGCCTGTCCACTCAAGTTGCGATGGCAGGCGCCTGATGAGCCGCGAATTAAAGCTGCGGATCATTTCGGGCATCGTGATGGCCGCGGTCATCCTGACTGCGACCTGGTATGGCGGGATCATGTTCCGCGCCATCGCCGGCCTTCTGTCGCTCCTCATTTATTATGAGTGGAGCACGATCACCAAGCTCTCCGACACCAATCCGACGGGTTATGCCTGGGGCTGGTTCTCTGTTGCCGTGATGAGCGGCAACACGATCTTTGGTGAGAGCTCTCTCGATCTCCCGCTGCTTTCCGGTTTTGCCATCACCGCAGCGCTGTTTCCGATTCTTCGCGGTCCAAACTGGTGGCTCGTTGGCGGGATCGTCTATTCGGCGCTGAGCGGCATTTCGCTTGCGGCCATTCGCGGCGAAGAATCAACCGGCCTTGTGGCCATGCTCTTTGTCTTCGCGATCGTCTGGGCAACGGATATTCTGGCTTATTTCGTCGGCCGCGCGATCGGTGGTCCAAAGCTTGCGCCTTCGATCTCGCCGGGCAAGACCTGGTCCGGCGCTGCCGGGGGTACGTTTTTCGGCCTGGTTGCGGGTGGCGCCGTCACGCTTGCCTATCATGGAAGCATCTCGCTGACGGTATTGTTGCTGGCGCTGGCGCTCTCCATTTTCAGCCAGATCGGCGACCTGTTCGAATCCTTCATCAAGCGCAGGTTCGGAGTGAAGGATTCCAGTAATCTCATCCCAGGCCATGGCGGGTTCATGGACCGGGTTGACGGTCTTGTTTTCGCCTGCTTTACCGTATTCCTGATTGCAGTGGTTCACGCGGCAGTAACCGGTGATGTGCCAGGATCGGGCGATGGTATCTTGCTCGGCTTCTGATCTGAGCAGATAGATGACGAGAGACGCGACATAGGGAATCGGGAATAATATGGACACTGTGATGGCTGCGGTTAATTTTCTGACCGGTTATATGGTGCCATTTATCCTCGTGATCTCGCTGCTGGTCTTCGTCCATGAGATGGGGCACTACCTCGTTGGGCGCTGGTGTGGCATTCGCTCCACTGCATTTTCCGTGGGCTTCGGCCCGGAATTGATCGGTTTTACCGACAAACGTGGGACGCGCTGGAAGATCTCGGCCGTGCCACTTGGCGGCTACGTCAAATTCTTCGGCGATGAGGATGTCTCCAGCAAGCCGGACAGCGATGGCCTTTCCGGGCTGACGCTGGAAGAGAGGTCGCACACGCTCGCTGGTGCCAAGCTCTGGAAACGGGCGGCGACCGTCGCTGCAGGCCCCATAGCCAACTTCATCCTGGCGATCCTGATCTTCACGGTGCTCTTCACGATCTATGGCCGGATGATTTCCGATCCTGTCGTGTCTGAGGTGCGTCCTGACAGCGCTGCCCAGACGGCTGGTATTCTGCCGGGTGACCGTCTGATCGCGATAGACGGGGAAAAGGTGCAGACGTTTGAAGACGTCCGTCGCTATGTTTCCATCCGTCCAGGCACGCAGATCAATGTCACCGTGGAGAGAGATGGCCGCGATCTGTCGCTGCCTATGGTGCCGACACGCACGGAAACGACGGACCAGTTCGGCAACAAAATCGAGCTTGGGATCATCGGCATCACCACCGACCAGACGCGGGGCAATTTCCGCCATGTGAGCTACACGCCGGTGGAGGCGCTGGTTGAGGGGGTGCGGGAAACCGGCCATGTCATTACGGGAACGTTCAACTATATCGGCAACCTCGTCACGGGACGGATGAATGCCGATCAGCTGGGCGGACCGGTGCGTGTGGCGCAGGCATCGGGGCAGGTGGCAACGCTTGGCGTCGGCGCGCTGATCCAGCTTGCCGCCGTTCTTTCAATTTCCATTGGACTACTGAACTTGATGCCCGTTCCCATTCTGGACGGCGGCCATCTGGTGTTTTATGCGATAGAGGCGGTGCGCGGCAGACCGGTCGGGTCGGGCGCACAGGAGGTTGCATTCCGCATCGGCCTGGCGATGATTTTCAGCCTGATGGTTTTTGCGACTTGGAACGATATCAGCAGCTTGATCGGCTAAAGGGGCGTTTCGAGCTGTTTTTTTAAGAGGGCGTTTACCTTGTTTTGAAGCCAAAGTGGCGATTGGGCCACGGTGGCTTGCGAAGTAAACAGAAATTAACGGTCGGGCTTGCTTGTAGAGGAAAAGCAGGTAAAACGACGCAGATGGCCGGAGTCGGGTTCCGCCCGCTGAGGGACAACGGGAAAAGGTAAGATTTGAAATGAAGGCTGGTTCAAAGTTTTTGAACGCGGTATCGGCGGTTGCGCTGTCTGCTGGTGTTTCTTCGATTGCAGCTTTGGGGGTGCTTGCTTCTGCCGGTGTTGCCAATGCAGCTGTCGTCAGCAGAATCGATGTTCGCGGTGCTGAACGCTCCGGTGCGGATGCTGTTCGTTCCAACATTACGATCGCTCCCGGTCGCAATTTTTCCAATTCCGATATCGATGAATCGGTAAAGCGTCTTTACGCAACGGGCTATTTCTCCAACGTCAGCATGCGCGTGGCAGGCAATGCCCTCGTGGTGACGGTGAGCGAGAACAACCTCGTCAATCAGGTGGTCTTCAACGGCAACCGTAAGATCAAGGACGACAAGCTTCAGGCGATCGTCCAGACGCAGTCTCTCGGCCCGTATGATCAGACGATTGTGACGGCGGATATCGCTCGCATCAAGGAAGCCTACGCAAATATCGGCCGCAGCGACGTGCAGGTTACGACCCAGGTCGTGCCGGTTGGTCAGGGTCGCGTCAACCTTGCTTTCCAGATCAATGAAGGTGAGCGCACCAAGATCGCGCGCATCGACTTCGTCGGTAACAATGCCTACAGCGATGGGCGTCTGGCTGCCGTCATCAACACCAAGAAGTCCAACATGCTGTCGTTCCTGACACGCAAGGACGTCTACAATGAAGACAAGCTGCGCGCCGACGAAGAGTCGCTGCGCCAGTTCTACTACAACCGTGGCTACGCCGATTTCCGCGTCGTGTCCTCGAATGCCGTCCTCGACGAGGCGACCAACGAGTACACTGTCACCATTACGGTGGACGAAGGCCAGCGTTACGACTTCGGCAATGTGGCCGTTGAATCCACGGTGCCTGGCATTGATGGCTCGCAGCTCCAGGGCCTTGTCTACACGAAGTCCGGCTCTTACTACAGCGCCAAGGAAGTGCAGCAGAGCATGGAAGCGATTTCCAAGCGCGTTGCGGCGGAAGGTTATCCTTTTGCCCGTGTGACGCCGCGCGGTGACCGCGACCTGGCTGGCAACACGATTGGCTTGACCTACATCGTCGATCAGGGCGAGCGCGCTTACGTCGAGCGCATCGAAATCCGTGGTAACACACGTACACGTGACTACGTCATTCGTCGCGAGTTCGACATCAGCGAAGGTGACGCGTTCAACCAGACGGTGATCAGCGCTGCTAAACGCCGTCTCGAAGCGCTTGGTTACTTCTCCAAGGTCAACATCAGCACCTCGCAGGGTAGCGCTCCTGACCGCGTCGTGATCGTTGTGGATGTCGAAGATCAGCCGACAGGCTCCTTCGGTATCGGTGCGGGTTACTCACAGAACGACGGCGCGCTGCTGGAAGCCTCGATCGAAGAAAAGAACTTCCTCGGTCGCGGTCAGTACATCCGCGTTGCAGCTGGTGCCGGTCAGGATGACGCGCGTAGCTACACGCTGTCCTTCACCGAACCATACTTCCTCGGCTATCGTCTTGCAGCTGGTTTTGACATCTTCAAGAGCCAGAGCAGCAAGGAAGAGTTCTACAATTACGACGAACAGGGTTTCTCGCTCCGCGTGACCGCGCCGATTACGGAAAACCTCGGTACGACTTTCAAATACACCTATAAGCAGTTCAGCTATGACGGTAAGGGCGACTGGAACAATCCAGCAAATCTTGCCGCTCCTTATCGTGACCTGATCGCAGGTGGTGATTGGAGTCAGTCGATTATTTCGAACACGCTGAACTACAACACGCTGGACGACCGCAACATGCCACGCGAAGGCTGGCAGGCTGCATTGACCAACGAGTTTGCAGGTCTCGGTGGCGATTCCGAATACTACAAGATCTACGGTAAGGTCCGTTACTACCATTCGCTGTCGGATGAATATGACATCATTGGCTCGCTGACAGGTCAGGCCGGTTACGTCGTTCCAACGGGTGACAATCTCTACGTCTTCGATCAGTTCAAGATCGGTGGCCGTGTGATCCGTGGCTTCAAGAACGATGGTATCGGTCCGCGTATCGGCTCCGACGCGATCGGCGGCACAACTTACTTCGCGGCTTCGGCTGAAGTCACCGCACCTATGCCGCTCGTTCCGGAAGATGTTGGCCTGCGTCTTGCTGGCTTCGTCGATGCCGGCACGCTCTATGGCAACAAGGTTGCGAATTCGGCTGGCGTTCAGGACGATAGCTCGATCCGTGCATCTGCCGGTATCGGCATCATGTGGGCGTCTCCGTTCGGTCCGCTGCGCGTCGACTACGCTGTTCCGATTGCCAAGGAAAGCTACGACGAGGAACAGCGTTTCCGGTTTGGCATGTCCAACACTTTCTGATATCGGCAGTCCAGAACTGCGAGTTTGAATGTTCTGGAGTATCCGTTTGATGGACTACAATGCTTTTTTTCCGCCCCACGAAGGCCTGCGATTGAAAGAGATCGCGGTCCGTCTTGGGGCGGAACTGTCTGATGAGGCCTTTGGCGATCGATTGGTGAGGTCGATTGCGCCCGTCTCGCGCGCCAAGCAGGACCAGCTCTGCTATATCCTGTCTCGCAAGAACCGGGATGAGTTGCTGACATGTGATGCGGCCGCCGTCATCTGTGACGAGTCGCTGAAAAGCATCGTTCCGGATCATATTCCTGCTCTCATCTGCAAGAACCCGCACACGATCTTTGCGCAGGCCGGTGAGCTTCTGCACCCCTCAGCCATGCGCCCTTCCGCCGTCACGCCTGGAGAGACGGGGATATCGGCTTCGGCGCATGTCGATCCCACCGCAAAGCTCGAAGCCGGCGTCATCGTTGAGCCATTCGCCGTTATAGGAGCGAACGTTCACATCGGTTCCGGCACGCGGATTGGACCCGGCGCTATCATAGGTGCTGAGGTTCAGATCGGGCGTGACTGTACGATTGCCGGCGGCGCGAGCGTTCTCTCGGCTCTTATCGGAAATGGCGTCATTATCCACAACGGTGTGCGTATCGGCCAGGATGGTTTCGGCTATGCACCTGGACCGCGCGGCATGATCAAGATCGTCCAGATCGGTCGTGTGATCATTCAAGACCATGTCGAGATCGGCGCGAATACCACGGTCGATCGCGGGACGATGGATGATACCGTGATCGGCGAAGGCACGAAGATCGATAACCAGGTCCAGATTGGCCATAATGTCCGCATCGGTCGTCATTGCGGTATCGTCAGCAAGGTCGGCATCGCCGGAAGCACGCGCATTGGCGACGGCGTGATGATTGGCGGCGCGGCTGGGATCAACGGCCATATCACCATTGGTGACGGTGCACAGATCGCGGCCATGAGCGGTGTGGTGTCAGACGTGCCGGCAGGCGCGAAGGTCGGTGGGACGCCGGCGCGCCCGATAAAACATTTCCTGCGTGATATGGCCGATATTCTCGCCCGCGCAGAAGAACGCGATAGGAAAACAGGAGACAAGAATGTCTGAAGAGACGAAAACGACGCTTGGCGCGGCTGACATCCTTGAGGTGATGAAGCTGCTGCCGCATCGTTATCCCTTTTTGCTGATCGACAAGATCATCGACATTGACGGCGATAATTCTGCGATCGGCATCAAGAATGTGACGGTCAACGAGCCGCATTTCACCGGTCATTTTCCTGACCGTCCGATCATGCCTGGCGTTTTGATCGTAGAGGCGATGGCGCAGACGGCAGGTGCGATCTGCGCTCGTAACAAAGATGGCGGTGGATATCTCGTCTATTTCATGACGATCGACAATGCGCGCTTCCGCAAGCCCGTCGTGCCTGGTGACCGACTGGAAATCCATGTCGTCAAGCAGCGTCAGCGCGGCAATGTCTGGAAGTTCCACTGCGAGGCCAAGGTCGATGGCTCTCTCGTTGCCGAGGCGGATGTCGGCGCGATGATGATCCCAGAGGATCAGCAATGAGCGCGGTTGCGGCCTCAGCCAAGATCCACCCCATGGCCGTCGTGGAGGATGGCGCGATTATCGGCGAGAATGTCGAGATCGGCGCGTTCGCTCATGTCGGCGCGAAGGTGAGTTTGCGCGATGGCGTCAAGCTGTTGAACCATGCAGTGGTGACCGGTCGTACGGTGGTGGGTGAGGGGACCGTCATCCACCCCATGGCGGTCATCGGCGGTCAGCCGCAGGCGATCCGTCACGACGGTTCCGAAACGACACTCGATATCGGCGCGCGCTGCACGATCCGTGAAGGCGTGACGATCAATACGGGCAGCTCGGATGGCGGCGGCAGAACGGTTGTCGGCGATGACAACCTCTTTCTCGCCAATTCGCATGTGGCGCACGATTGCATTCTTGGCAGCGAGATCATCCTGTCGAACAATGTCATGCTTGCCGGCCATGTGCGCATCGAGGACAAGGCTATTCTCGGCGGCGGCTGCGCGGTGCACCAGTTCACCCGCATCGGTCGCCAGGCCTTCATCGGCGGGCTTTCGGCTGTCAGCTACGATGTCATTCCCTATGGAATGCTGAATGGCAATCCCGGCATCTTGAGTGGGCTTAACGTAGTCGGCATGACGCGTGCAGGCATTGAGCGGGCCGATATCCACACCGTCCGCCGGGCCTACAAGCAGATCTTCGAGAGCGAAGGCAATGTGCGCGCCAATGCGGCCGCCATTCGCGAAGACTATCTGGAATGCCCACAAGCGCTTGAGATCATCGATTTCATCGCGGCGGCCAATGACCGGGCGATCTCTTCGCCGAACCGCGGCAAGTAGCGCGTTGGCGATGGGTGACCAGCGTCTGGCGATCATCGCCGGCAGTGGTTCTCTTCCCCTTTATGTGGCGCTTGCCGCACGATCGGCGGGAGAGGACCCGCTGATCATCCGCTTGAAGAACGAAGCCGATCTCGATTGGTCAGAGTTCGAAAATGCCTCGATCAGTGTCGGCGATGTCAAAGGCCTGGGCCTGCTTCTCAGTGCGCATGGCATCGATCGCGTGGTTCTTTCCGGTGGCGTGGCGCGCCGTCCCGAATGGCGGGAAATCCGCCCGAACCTGAAGATGATCGCCAAAATGCCGTCGATCATCCGCACGCTTTTGTCGGGTGGTGACGACACCGTACTGCAAATGGTGATTGGCCTGATCGAAGCGCAGGGCGCTCGCGTCATCGGCGCGCATGAAATTGCGCCTGGACTTCTTGCAACCACCGGCCCGCTCGGCAAGATCAAGCCAAGTGATGAGGATCGTAGAGACATCGCAAAAGCGGCTCAAGCGGCGTTGGCGCTTGGCGTGCTGGATGTCGGACAAGGGGCTGTTTCCGTCGGTGGACGCATCGTTGCGCTGGAAGGCGTTGAGGGGACTGATGGCATGCTGGAGCGGGTTGCTGCCCTTCGTGCTGCCGGACGCATCTCGCAGCGCCGCAAGGGCGTTCTCGTCAAGCTCTGCAAACCGCAACAGGATATTCGCGCCGATCTTCCCACCATAGGCCCTTCCACTGTCGAGAACGCGGCGAAGGCCGGTCTTGCCGGAATAGCCATTGAGGCGGGCAGGGCGTTTGTTCTCGATCGTGACGCGATGTTGAGAGCTGCCGATGCGGCGGGCCTGTTCGTTTGCGGCATCGACACCGCGCTTGAGGGAGACATGATGTGAAGGAAGGCGTGCTGAAACTTGCTGTCGTGGCCGGTGAAGTCTCCGGCGATCTCTTGGGCGCTGACCTTGTTCGTGCGCTCAAGACACAATATCCGGGGCAGGTGGAGCTCTTTGGTGTTGGCGGTGAACAGCTGACGGCTGAGGGCCTGAACTCTCTGTTCGACTACTCCGAATTGTCGATCATGGGCTTCACCCAGGTTCTGAAGAAACTGCCGCAACTGATTTCCCGCATCAAGGAAACGGCGAATGCCATCATCGCCTACCAGCCGGATGCACTGCTGATCATCGACAGTCCCGATTTCACCCACCGTGTTGCAAAGCGCGTGCGAAAGGCACTGCCAGACCTACCGGTGGTGAACTACGTTTGCCCCAGCGTCTGGGCGTGGAAAGAGTACCGTGCGACGGCGATGCTTTCCTATGTCGATCATGTGCTGGCACTGTTGCCTTTCGAACCGGAGGCAATGCAGCGCCTTGGCGGGCCGGCGACAACCTTTGTCGGACACCGCCTCAGTGTCGATCCGGACGTTCTGGCGGTGCGCGCACAACGTGCTTTGCGTCCTGTGCCGGCTGCCGGTGATGCACGGACGATCCTTCTTCTGCCGGGCTCGCGCTCGACAGAAACGACACGCCTGATGGAGCCGTTCGAGCAGGCTGCTAGCGCATTCGTGGAGCGGAACGGGCCAACGCGGTTCCTACTGCCGACAGTGCCGCGACAGGAGCAGCGAATCAGGGAACTTGCCGCCGCCTGGCCTGAGGCGATCCGACCGGAGATCGGCACCGACACGGCGTTCAAGTGGCGTTGTTTTGCCGAGGCGGATGCGGCGATCGCGGCTTCCGGCACAGTCATCCTGGAACTTGCGCTCTGCCATGTTCCGGTGGTTTCTGTTTACAAGACCGACTGGATTTTCACCATGCTGAGCAAGCGGGTGAAGACTTGGACCGGCGCGCTCCCCAATTTGATCGCCGATTATGCCTTGGTGCCGGAATACTTCAATGAAGTGGTCCGTTCAGGCTCCATGTTGCGCTGTGCCGAGAGATTGTCGTCAGATACCATTCAGCGCCGCGCCATGCTGGAGGGGTTTGAGCTGGTGCAGAAAAGGCTACAGACGGAAATCCCCCCAGGGGAGCAGGGTGCTGCGATCTTGCTGCAAACGATCAGGATGAAGATGGGCAAACGATAGGCCTGCTGCTTTGCCGCAGCTGCACGCGATTTCCATTATCCAGCTTGTTGGTGATCATCGAACTTTTCCATGTTCGGACAGAAAATCCAAGACGACTCTGATGCGCGCAGGGAGCGGGCCTCCTTCCCCAATATAGACTGCGTAAAAGACCTCTGTGTCTCCCGTGTTGCAGTGAGACAGGACCGGCGCAAGTCGTCCGGCAGCGACGTCGTTGCGCACTGTAAAGTCAGCCAGCATGGCCAGGCCAGCACCTGCCACAGCGAGCCTTCGAACGCCTTCTCCATCGCTGATCTGGACATGTCCGGCCACTGGCACCACGACGGAGTGATGATCTTCGCTAAGCATCCAGCCCGGCTCTGACCGTACATAGCTGAAACCCAGCAAGTTGTGGCTTTTCAGGTCCGCCACATGACGTGGTTGGCCATATTGTTCGAGATAAGATGGAGCGGCCACAATTGTCCGAGCCGTTTCTTCCAGCTTGCGAGCAATCAGGCTGGATGTTTTCAAGGGCCCTGTTCGAATGGCTATGTCGGTGCGCTCCGCCAAGAGATCAACCAATGTATCGGTGAGCGAGATGTCCAGAGTGACAGCAGGATAGAGAGCTATGAACTGTGGCACTTTGGGTGCCAGCACGTGATTGAAGTATGAAGCACTGGTGCTAGAAACGAAGCTCAACTCAAGGACAATCTCGGCGCGGTCGGTTGGAGCCTAACACGTGAGCAAATTGCAGCTCTCGATCAAGCCAGTGCCGTGTCCGCTCCCTATCCCCATTTTCCCTATCGGCAACAGGCAGGCTTTGCGCGGCTTGATCCACCTCTTGTCGGCTAAAGGATCAAGGTGTGCCGGCCTTGAGTCTTTTTGAAAACAGAGTACTGAGTTTTCAAGCGTTCGGTACAATTCCAAAGGCTCAGGATTTTACTGCTACGATGATAGTGCCTCAGATCTGGCGGATCACCGCTCCGATCGTGTTGACGAGTACGCGGGACGCTGTGAGGGCCGATAACCCGTCAATGTCGGCGGGCGGGTAAAACTCGACGAGGTTAAACCCGGCGATTTTCGCCTTGCCGGCAACACCAGAAATCAGATCGATAATCTGGGTGTAGGTGAGACCGCCCGGCGTTCTTGCGGCGACGCCCGGCATGATACTTGGATCGAGGCTGTCGCAGTCAAGCGTGATGACGACTTGAGCATCCTCTGGAATAGCACGAAGAGCCGCAGCCACGCCGTCAGCGTGAATTTCTCTCGCCGTAACAAAGTGGCTTCCGTAGCCTCGTGCCGCATCGACATCGGCTTTCCTCGCGCTACCGACACTTCGAAGTCCGACCTGCACCATGCCGACCACGTGCGCCATCTCGCTCGCTCGGCGCATGGAGCTTGAATATCCGTAGCGTTCTCCCTCAATCTCGTCGCGCCAGTCGATATGCGCGTCGATCTGCAAGACCCAGACAGGTCCCGAGGTCTCGAACGCAGTAAGAAACGGAAAGGTGACGGAGCAGTCGCCGCCGATGAGGATGGGAACAGCATTCGAGGCCAGGATCTCTTGCGTCTTCGCTTCTATGCGATGTCGATTGCCTTCATTGTCACGCATCACAGTTTTGATGTTGCCAACATCGATGCAGTTTATCGGACCGCCGTTGAAGAGTGGGCCACCGAGATCGAAATCCCAGTGCGCGATCAACGGAGCATCTTCCTGGCTTGCCGCTCTGATCTGATCGGCCGCTGTTTCATGACCACTGCTGTCTTGATCCGGATAGGCGCTGCCATGTGCCACGCCGAAGACTACCATGCGTGCGGGACTGCCGTCTGCGAGTTCTGGAGGGAGCCCAAGAAACGAATTTGCAGCGCTCATTCTGTGACCAATCCTGCTCAAGTTGTCGCCAATGCGGCGATGATGTCTCGCGACGAATACGGTGTCAAAGCGTGGGAGCCAATCTGGATGATCGCGACACGTGCCCACCATTATCTTCGAACAGAAAACGAAAACCCCGAGACTGGACATCCAATCTCGGGGTCTTGATTCTCATAGCTGTAGTTCAGGGCTTAGAAGAAACCCTTGCGCTGCCACCAGCCGCCCTTGCGGGGCTTTGGCTCTTCGCCATCGGGGCTGTCGTTCTTGCCGGAGGAGGTAACGACCGGTTCGGACGATGAAACGTTATCGCCGCGGTTGGCGCGGGTCGGCTTTGCAGCATCGTCCGCTTCCTCTTGCGTCGCCTCAACGGCAGCTTCAGCAGCCTGCGGAGCAGGGGTTGGCGCAGCAGGCGCTACGTCAGCGGGCGCTTCTTCCTGCGGAGCAGGGGCGGCGTCCGCCACTGGTGCCGCAACGACCGGTGCTTCCGCTTCAACCGTTGCCTCGACAACCGTTTCAGCCTTCTCCTTGGCCTTGCGGGTGCGACGGGGCTTCTTCGGCTTTTCGGCCTCTTCAACCTGCGGCGTTTCAGCCTCGACAGCGGCCGCCGGCTCTACGCCTTCGGCTGCATCCGCTACGTCGCCATCGTCAACGCCGTCATCGGCATCGCCCTGATCACCGTCGCCATTTTCGGCGTCCAGCAGGTTGCCATTTTCGTCACGGTTGCGACGGCCGCCACGCTTGCCACGACGACGGCGCTTGCGCTTGCCTTCGTCCTGACCGGCATTGTCGCCTTCAGCGCGTGGCTCTGTGGCGTCAGCCTGATCTTCGGTGGCGTCGTCGCCATCTTCCTCATCGCCTTCGCCGGATGCGTCGTCATTGGCATCTGCCTGAACGTCGCCGTTCTGGCCGTTGCCCTTGCCACGACGGCGACGACGACGCTTGCGCTTGCGCTTGCCGTCTTCACCATTTTCAGCCTGGGGCTGGCGTGGCTCGCTAGTCTGCGCCTTCGCTACGACTTCTTCTTCGTCTTCTTCGTCCTCCTCGGCTTCGATGACGATATCGTCTTCGTCTTCCTCGAAGGTCGGGAGAGCCTGCAGAAGGTTTTCGATTTTCACCGGATTTTCGACGGCTTCACCACGGTCGATGGCGAAGTGCTGAGCACCGACGCTGGCGTCCGCCGCGATGATGATCGAAACGCCGAAGCGTTCTTCATAATCAACAATGGTGCCACGCTTGTGGTTGAGCAGGTAGAGCGCCGTTTCAGGCGTCGTGCGCACCGTGATGTTGTGCGTCGTGTTGCGCAGCAGGTATTCTTCGACACCACGCAGCACGTGCAGCGCGATGGAGGATTCCGAGCGCACATGGCCCGTGCCACCGCAATGCGAGCAGATCTGAGTGGTGGATTCGAGAACCGAAGCGCGGATGCGCTGGCGCGACATTTCCAGAAGGCCGAAATGCGAAATACGGCCAACCTGAATGCGAGCGCGGTCGTTCTTGAGGCAATCCTTCAGCTTCTTTTCGACAGAGCGGTTGTTCCGCTTTTCTTCCATGTCGATGAAGTCGATGACGACCAGACCAGCAAGGTCACGCAGGCGAAGCTGACGGGCGACTTCTTCCGCAGCCTCGAGATTGGTTGCGAGTGCCGTCTCTTCGATCGAATGTTCGCGGGTCGAGCGACCGGAGTTCACGTCGATCGAAACCAGGGCTTCGGTCTGATTGATGATCAGATAGCCACCGGATTTCAGCGTAACCTGCGGCTGAAGCATGCGGTCGAGCTGCGCTTCGATGCCGGAGCGCGAGAAGATCGGATGAATGTCGCGGTAGGGCTGAACCACCTTGGCGTGGCTCGGCATCAGCATCTTCATGAAGTCTTTCGCTTCACGATAACCTTCTTCACCGGACACGATGATCTCGCTGATGTCCTTGTTGTAGAGATCGCGGATCGAACGCTTGATCAGCGAGCCTTCCTCGTACACGAGGCAAGGTGCTGTGGAGTTCAGCGTCAGCGTGCGAACGTTCTCCCACAGACGCATCAGATATTCGAAGTCGCGCTTGATTTCGACGCGGGTGCGGTTGGCACCGGCGGTGCGCAGAATAACGCCCATGCCGTTCGGCACTTCGAGATCGCGGGCAATCTCCTTCAGGCGCTTGCGGTCGGCTGGCTGGGTGATCTTGCGGGAAATACCGCCGCCACGTGCCGTGTTCGGCATCAGAACGGAGTAACGTCCGGCGAGTGACAGATAGGTCGTCAGTGCTGCGCCCTTGTTACCACGCTCTTCCTTGGCAACCTGAACGAGCAGGATCTGGCGACGCTTGATGACTTCCTGAATGCGGTACTGCTTGCGCGGCTTGCGCATGGCGCGGTCTGGAACTTCTTCCATCGCGTCTTCGGCGCCGACCGACTCGATGACTTCCTTCTCATGATGATCGTCGTCGTCATCATCATCGTCATCGCCGACACGCTCAACGTCTTCGGAAATCGAGTCGGTGTCGACCATGGCTGCCATTTCGCCGCCCTTGGAGCCATCCTCGTCGGCGGCTTCATCGGCAGACGCTTCGGCCGTAGCCTCTTCAGCCTCGGTTTTCTTCTTTGCGCGGGGACGGCGCGTGCGCTTCTTCGGCTTTTCTTCTTCCGCAGGCTGCTCTTCGGCAACCGCTTCTTCCGTAATAGCGACGGTTTCCTCGGAGGCTACGACCTGTTCGGAAGCAGCTGTGTCTTCAGCCTTCTCCTCAGATGTCGGCACAATGCCGATATCCGGCTGGTCGGCCTTGGAAAGATCGACTGCGGGTTCGTTAGGGGCGTCAGCCGGTTCGAAGTCATCGCCACGGCGATGCTCTTCGGCTTCCGCCTTTAGAAGCGCCTGCCGATCGGCCAGCGGAATCTGGTAATAGTCGGGGTGAATTTCGGCAAAGGCCAAAAATCCATGGCGGTTGCCGCCGTAATCCACGAAGGCTGCCTGAAGCGACGGTTCGACGCGTGTCACCTTCGCCAGATAGATATTGCCGCGTATCTGTTTTTTATGTTCGGACTCGAAATCGAATTCTTCAATGCGATTTCCACGAACAACGACTACGCGCGTCTCCTCTTCGTGGGAGGCGTCGATAAGCATTTTGTCTGCCATGTAAGCTGTGCTCCTCGGCGCAGCCTTGTCATATACGAGAATAGGCCCGCCGCAGGGACAGGCCTTTCATCTTTTTCCAAGGGTGTGCCGGAAATGAAGTGTTCCGCCCGACGCATGTAAACTGGCAGCATCCGGACAACGTGCAAGGCAACTTGCCTGCTCCCTGTATCCGGTTCGTATGAAAGCTGCTGCAACGACATCATTGGCCAAGCGAGAACGACTATAATAAATAGACTCCTGAGAGTCCGATGAAAATGCTCTCCTCAGAGCGAGCGGTGGCATGCCACCGGGTATGTCTCCGGCCACAGCCGGATTGATCCAGTTTCAGGATAAAAATGAAGCGACGGCAGATGATTGCCCGAAATTCAGCGCCAGAGTCATTCTCGATTGGCAGCCGGCGGGAATCTATCCCGTCAACATTTTTAACCCTCAATCGTGTTGTATGGTTTCTCCGTCATAATAGCAATAGGCAGGCTAAATATGTCATATCATTGATGGAATTTCGCGGTTAAGAAATGCTTCATCAAGGCTTGCGAATGTTGCAGCCAAGCGCGAATAAGGCCATCTTCATCAGGGGAAGACGGCAATTTCGGCTGAGAAGCCGATGATTTTCGCATAAACGACATAAAACTTAAAAGATATTGGCGACCATGAAAACTCAGGCGCGGGCGGCAGGGACATCAACTAGGCGAGCTTTGTTTTCGCGAATCACTCGTTATGCGCGAGCAGCTTTCCCCGTCCTGTTCCTTGCTTTTGTCGCAGGCGAACAGGCTCATGCGGCGCCTCAGCTCGTTGCGAACGCCGCTCGCATCATCGGCGACGAGGCGCGTACACGCGTCGTGCTCGATTTCAACGCTGAGCCTGAATTCGAGGTGCACTATCTCGATTCGCCAGCGCGGATCGTGGTGGACTTGCCCGCTGTCAGCTTTGCCTTTCCCACAAACGATCTGAAGGCGACCGGGCTTTTCAGCGACATCCGCTTCGGTAGCATGGGCGAGGGGAGCGCGCGTCTGGTGTTGACCGCAAAGAAACCTGTTCAGGTGGCCATCGCCAAGGTTCAGCCCGAAGAAGGCGGCAAAATCTTCCGCTTCGTTCTCGACACCGAAATCGCGTCCAAACAGAAATTCGCCGATCTTTTGAAGAACCAGGATTGGCAGGCGCTCGCACCGGCGACCACCGCATCGGTTACACCCGATATCATCCAGACCTCGCCGCGCCAGTCCGATTTCGTCATTGCCGTGGATGCCGGCCATGGCGGTATCGATGCGGGCGCGAAGGGCGGCGTCAGCGGCACGGATGAAAAGGTCATCACGCTTTCTTTCGCCAAGCAACTGACAGATCGTCTCAACCGTCTGCCTGGAATCAAGGCCTTTCTGACGCGCGATGACGACACGTTCCTGGCGCTTTCCGAACGCGTAACGATTGCGCGCCAGCACAGCGCCAATCTTTTCATTTCCGTTCATGCGGACACGCTGAGCCAGAAAGGCATCCGGGGCGCGACGGTTTATACGATCTCAGACCGCGCATCGGACCGCATGGCGCAGAATCTTGCGGAGCGTGAAAACCTCTCCGACCAGATCGCAGGTGTGACGGTCTCCAATGCGCAGCCGGAAGTGGCCGATATCCTGCTCGATTTGACGCGACGGGAGACGCAGGCCTTCTCCGTGACGCTTGCGGAAAACATCGTTTCCTCCTTCGAGGGGCAGGTGGGTCTGATCAACAATCCGCATCGTTATGCCGGTTTCCAGGTGCTGCGCGCCCATGATGTGCCGTCGGTGCTCTTGGAACTCGGTTTTCTCTCTAATCCGGAGGATGAAAAGCTGCTTCTCGATGAAAGTTGGCGCGACAAGGTGGCTGAACGTCTGGCCGAGGCGGTGACCAAGTATCGCGCCCAGGCTCTAGCCAATGGCGGCTGAGCTATAAGTGCTGTGATGCTTTTGCGACGGTCGTCAAAAAGCGGAGCAACTTGATCGCTCCGCATTCGCATTTGATGGGCAAAGCCCTATTTTACTCACATTCAACGCGTTACTCGGCATCAGGATTCGGCAGCAGAGCGGGACTCGCTTGCGATTGCGCGGACACTATCTCTCGATAACATGAGCGGGAATGCTTAATCCCCGACTTGTCATCGGTTAAGCGGTGTGCAAAACGGCACGCTACATGTAAAATTGCGCGCCTACGGGCAGGTGCAAAGTGCGATTCGAAGTATCGGTAGCCTCATATGATCAGACTGATTGGATATTTCTTCGGCTTGGCGAGCACGCTTTTTCTCGTGGTCGCGGCTGGCGTTGCCCTTTACCTGGTAACGATCACGAAGGATCTGCCTGACTATGCGGTTCTGAACAGCTACGAGCCGCCAGTGACGACCCGCGTTCACGCCGGCAATGGCGCGCTGATGACGGAATATGCCGAACAGCGACGCCTGTTCCTGCCGATCCAGGCTATCCCGGATCGCGTCAAGGCCGCATTCCTTTCGGCGGAAGACAAGAATTTCTATCAGCATCCCGGCATCGACGTGACCGGCTTTGCGCGTGCGGCCCTTGCCTATGTGACGGGCGGCCCGACGCAGGGCGGCTCGACCATCACCCAGCAGGTGGCGAAGAACTTCCTGCTGACGAACGAGCAGACGATGGAGCGCAAGGCGAAGGAAGCCATTCTTTCATTCCGCATCGAGCAGGCATACAGCAAGGACAAGATTCTAGAGCTTTACCTCAACGAAATCTTCTTCGGGCTGAATTCCTACGGTATTGCCAGCGCCTCGCTGACCTATTTCAACAAGTCCGTTACCGAACTGACTATTGCCGAGACGGCCTATCTCGCAGCGCTGCCGAAGGGTCCGGCGAACTACCATCCGTTCCGTCGCGAGAAGGCCGCTGTCGAACGCCGCAACTGGGTGATCGATCGCATGGCCGAGAACGGCTACATCACCAAGGCGGATGCCGAAGAGGCCAAGCAGCAGCCGCTAGGTGTGAACGTTCGCCGCGGTGGTCCACAGCTTGCCGGTTCGGATTATTTCGCCGAAGAAGTGCGCCGCCAGATCGTCGATCAGTTCGGCGCAGACAAGCTGCTCAAGGGCGGTCTTTCCGTGCGCACGTCGTTCGATCCGGAAATCCAGATGGAAGCGCGCAAGGCGCTACAGGATGGTCTCATCGATTATGATGAGCGCCGCGGTTTCCATGGCCCAATCGATCAGATCGACATCAACGGCGACTGGGCAGCGGCGCTTTCCAAGTTGAAGCCTTTGCGTGATGTGCCCGAGTGGCGCATGGCCGTGGTGCTGGCCGCAGCGGCGGATGGCGTTGATGTCGGTCTTCGTCCGGACGCGGACAGCGATGCTGGCGATAAAAATGCGCGCGGCCGGATCAAGCCGGACGATATGAAATGGGCTTATCGCGACTCCAAGGGGCAGCGCAGCACGGCCAAGTCTCCGGCTGGCGTGCTGAAGGCCGGCGATGTCGTCTATGTCGAGCAAATCTCTGGCCAGGGTAATTCCTACCGCCTTCGCCAGCCGCCGAAAGTGCAGGGCGGCATGGTGGTGATGGATCCGCATACTGGTCGTGTTCTTGCGATCGTCGGCGGCTTTTCCTACGCGCAGTCTGAATTTAACCGCGCGACGCAGGCCATGCGTCAGCCCGGTTCGTCCTTCAAGCCGTTCATCTACGCGGCAGCGCTCGACAATGGCTATACGCCGGCTTCGGTCGTCATGGATGCGCCGCTTGAGGTTGTTTCCGGTGGTGAAGTCTGGCGGCCGCAGAACTACGGTGGCGAGGTCGCAGGTCCGTCCACGCTTCGTCTCGGCATCGAAAAGTCTCGCAACCTGATGACGGTGCGTCTGGCGCAGGACATGGGCATGAACCTGGTGGCGGAATATGCCGACAGCTTCGGTATCTACGACAAGATGCCGCCGCTGCTCGCCATGTCGCTCGGTTCGGGCGAAACCACCGTCATGCGCATGGTCTCGGCCTATTCCGTGATTGCCAATGGCGGCAAGCAGATCAAGCCGACCGTGATCGACCGTATTCAGGACCGCTACGGCAAGACTATCTTCCGTCACGAGGACCGCGCCTGCGAAGGCTGTAATGCGACGGTGTGGCAGAACCAGAACGAGCCGACCATTGTCGACAAGCGCGAACAGGTTCTCGACCCGATGACCGCTTATCAGGTCACGTCCATGATGGAAGGCGTCGTTCAGCGCGGTACGGCTGCCGGTAAGATCAAGGTTGATCTGCCTGTTGCTGGCAAGACCGGTACCACCAATGACGAGAAGGATGCCTGGTTCGTCGGTTACACGCCGGATCTCGTGGCAGGGCTTTACATCGGCTTCGATAGCCCGGCACCTCTCGGCCGTGGCGGCACCGGCGGTTCGCTCGCAGCACCGATCTTCGGCGAGTTCATTTCCCAGGCAGCAAAGCATCTGCCGCACAGCAAGTTCATCGTACCGAACGGCATGAATTTCGTCGCTGTCAACCGCAAGACGGGCATGGCGGCGATGGAAGGCGAGCCTGACACGATCATGGAAGCCTTCAAGCCTGGTACCGGTCCTGCATCGAGCTTCAATGTCATCGGTATGGATGGCAACATGTCTCAGGAAGACATTTTGCGGGAGTCCCCGCAGGCGCAGCAGGCCATCACTGGCGGCGGCGGCGGCCTCTACTAAATCAAATCAACACGAGGCGAGGGGCGCGGGTCTTTACATCCGCGCCCCTCGCATTTATTCACCCAAGCAGTTTTTCAAGAAGGCGAAGAATCTGCGAAATGCGCAATGAAATCGTAAACGTAGTCGACGAAATCAAGCAGGCCATAAGCCTGCTGAGGAGGCATCTTTGACTGGGACCAGGCGATAAGACGACTGGACTGGTTGAACAACAAGGCAGAGGATCCGAACCTCTGGAACGATGCCGGCGAAGCGCAGAAGCTGATGCGCGAACGCCAGCAACTGGATGAATCCATCAATGGTGTCCGATCGCTCGAGCAGCAGGTCAACGACAATATCGAATTGATCGAGATGGGTGAGGCCGAAGGCGACGAGGAAATCGTGCGCGAGGCCGAAGAGGCGCTGAAGGCGCTGCGCAGCGAAGCAAACCGCCGTCAGGTGGAAGCCATGCTTTCTGGCGAAGCCGATTCCAACGACACCTATGTCGAAGTGCATTCAGGCGCCGGCGGTACGGAAAGCCAGGACTGGGCGAGCATGCTTTTGCGCATGTATACCCGCTGGGCCGAGCGTCAGGGCTTCAAGGTGGAAGTTCTTGAAGTGCATGACGGCGAAGAGGCCGGCATCAAGTCTGCGACCATTCTGGTGAAGGGCCACAATGCCTTCGGCTGGATGAAGACCGAATCCGGTGTTCACCGCCTGGTGCGCATCTCGCCCTATGACAGCAATGCCCGTCGTCATACGTCGTTCTCGTCCATCTGGGTTTATCCCGTCGTAGACGACTCGATCCAGATCGACATCAACGAAAGCGATTGCCGCATCGATACCTATCGCTCGTCCGGTGCGGGCGGTCAGCACGTCAACACGACTGACTCGGCGGTGCGTATCACGCATATCCCGACCGGTATTGCGGTTGCCTGCCAGCAGGAGCGCTCGCAGCACAAGAACCGCGCCAAAGCGTGGGAAATGCTACGCTCGCGCCTATATGAGCTGGAGTTGCAGAAGCGCGAAGAGGCTGCCAATGCGCAGGCCGCGTCCAAGACGGATATTGGCTGGGGTCATCAGATCCGCTCTTACGTTCTGCAACCGTATCAGCTGGTCAAGGACCTGCGCACTGGCGTGGAAAGCACCTCGCCAAGCAGCGTCCTCGATGGCGATCTGAACGAATTCATGGAGGCAGCCCTTGCTCACCGCATCAGCGGCGGGGCCGGCGTGGAAGTCTCCGACATCGATTGATGGCGGCCGCACCAATTTCGATAACAGAACCTCCCGTGGCGCTTGCTGCGGGAGGTTTTTCATTTACAGCATCGGCCCGAAAATCAGACTCGATTTTCGGGCCTATGTGTCGATTGAAAAAGCTTTAGTGCCATTCTAGGCTTGAGGAGATTGCGGTGAAACAGGCTCTCTATATTGTCGATGTGCAACCGAGCTTCAATCCGCCGCCACGCCTTGTCGAGGAGATCGCAACACTCGCCATCAGGATGCCGAGCATAGCGAGCGTCGAGCGGCATGATGAGAGCATCACGCCTTTCGAACGGCAACTGGGGTGGACGCCCGGCAAGAATGACGAGTCGCTTGTGGCGGCGGACCGGGTCTTCATCAAATATGGCTATGCACCGCCGAGGGAAGCTGTCGATTATCTTCTGTCGCTGCAGCTCGATCGGGTTCTCGTTTGCGGGATACAGGCGGATACCTGTGTCCTCGCCGCCGGCTTTACCTTCTTCGATGCGGGGCTCTCTCCCACGCTGCTGCCCTGGCTGACGGTGGGATCTAGTCTCGACCGAACGGGCGCGCTTGGTGCTCGTCTCTGGAAGCATCACTTTGGCGCGATGCTGAGTCGGGCAGACGAGATTTGAGGCACGCCGGAGAGGGTGGGGGCGAGAATAGCTATCTAGCTGTGCTGATGCTCTTGCCAGCCCGTTTGAGGAAGAGACGCCGAGGCACGGCGCCTTAGGTCTAGTTCGACGCTTTCTCGATTTTCATGTCGCCCAACTCATCGATGAGAATGGTCCATGCGTCCGGCTCCTTTTGAGCCGGGTCGGTCTTCAGATGGACGGTGACGAATAGACCGGGAAGACTGGACGCGCCGGCCGAGCTTTCAGGGCGGATATCCGTCACATAGGCCTTCATCTGCGTGAATTCTTCAAGCTCGAGGGTCTCGACGAGGGAAGGGCCATCTGCAGTATAGGCGATCTGCTGGAGATAGATTTTAGCTGTGCCATCCGGCTGGCGCATGGCGACGACCTTGTAATAGCCGCGCGTGGGCTCTGGACGCGTCGACGCGCCCGTATCCGTCGTCTGTGAGGACTTTGCTGTGTCCTCCACGGCCTCGCGTTCCCACATGCCGTTGCTGGTAACAAAGATGGTCGACACGGGCAGCGCATCAATGCCCGGCATCTGCGAGAAGGCCTGACTGACGCTACCAAGCAATAGGGCCGCGGCAAGGAGGGCTTTCATGGTCATGTCCTTCATCAGTTGGTGAACTGTTCGGCGAGAATTCGGTCCGACCAGGAGCGATCCGGATCAGAGAGAATTCTGGCCGTCCGATCCTGCGAAAGCGCGATCTTGACGCTGCGCACGGATTTCACCTCGCGGTGATCGGCAACGGCGTTTACTGGGCGCTTTTCGCCTTCTTGAACGTGGATGTCGACGGTCACCTTATTGGGCAGGAGTGCGCCGCGCCACCGCCGCGGGCGGAAGGGGCTGACAGGTGTCAGCGCAAGAAGCGGGGATTCCAGCGGCAGGATCGGGCCATGGGCTGAAAAGTTGTAAGCCGTAGAGCCAGCGGGCGTCGCCACCATCACGCCGTCGCAGATCAATTCCTCCAACCGCGTCTTGCCGTCGATGTCGACACGAAGCTTTGCTGCCTGGTGAGACTGGCGAAAGAGGCTGACCTCGTTCATCGCAAGGGCGGAGACTTCGTTGCCGTCCTCGTCCACCGTCGTCATTCTGAGTGGATGGAAATCATTGCCGGTGGCCACCGCGATGCGTTCATGCAGCCGCCCCAGCCTGTAATCGTTCATCAGGAAACCGACGGAGCCGCGGTTCATGCCGTAGACACGCTTTCCAAGATTCATCGTCTCATTCAAGACCTGGAGCATGAAGCCATCGCCACCGAGCGCAACGATCACATCCGCTTCGTCGAACGAGGCATTGCCATATTCGCGGATCAATTCTTCTCTCGCGGCCTGCGCGTGGTCTGCGGACGAAGCGACGAAGGAAATTTTATGCACTGAACGCGACATGCGGCCATCCCGATTGATGATCTCTGGTACATGAAGAGACACCTGATGGACAAGCTCTTTCGAGGCGCAAGCGGTTACCGGCCTCTTTGCGCGGGCCCTTCGCGGCACGGCCCGAGCCGCCAGAGGCAGCCTGATTCGCATTCGCGCCATAATTATTAACAACCGACCCGCGAAGGCCGGAACAAAAGCAAACTCTCCCCGTTCTTTCAGCACAATGGAGATTGTAACATGACCTCGCAAGGTACTTCTGGTCGCCGAAGAATTCTTGAGGCCGCGAACAAGGCCTCCATTACCACATACAAACCCATTATCGTCCCTCTTACAGGTACCTATGTGGCAATGATCTTCCGCAGGGGTCTTAAGAGTGCGTCTAAACTGGCAAAGACTTAGTCGAAACCTGGCGTGACTTGACGCTGCCGATGACCGGTAGCCGGAACGCCATAGAGATAGCGAAGGGGAATGACATGAAGAAAGTTCTCATCATCGCCGCTGCCATGGTCGTTTCCGCAGGCGCAGCGTTCGCAGAATGTGTAAAGGGCATCGAAACAACGGCCGCCGCTCCAGGCGTCGACCGGGAGTTCAAGACGGCAAGCATCGCGCCGCCAACCGAGCCCGCTCAGAAACCAGTCCTGGTTTTGAGAAAAATGGACAGGCTGCCAGGCAATGTGGAAACCGCCGTTGTTGCCTCTCCTGAGAGCGCATTGGCGCGGATGCAGTGATACGCCTTATTACAGCGCCGTGCGTCCTGTAGGACGCCCAAAGGACGCTTCTGGCTTCTTTGATCTACGCATCGTGCTTGATACATCCCGCGTCCAAAGACATTTGGCGCGGGATTTTTATGTGTGGGGCTATTAATTGGCTCCAGCTCTCGGCGGGCACCACATCAAACTGCGATCGCTTGCGTCTCTCTCAAGACAAGATATCGCTGCCTATCCCACGCACAACCTTTCACGGCCCACGCGTCTCCGAGCGTCTCCTAGGAGTCGAGCTTCAGAGAAAGCTGCCGACCGCCATTCTTTTTGAGAATGTAAAGTGGCTTGGCAATCATCTCCGTCTTGCGACGCAAATCGCGGCGACGCGCTTCAGCACGTTCTCTCAAATTTCTGGATTGAGCAACAAGAGCGAGTGCCTGCTCAATGGATCTCTCTGACGTCGTCATCGTGAACTCCTGTTTGTTCCCTTTATGTTCTCATTTCGAGCCAGGATTGTCAAGGGATTCCGATTCGTGGACGCGTATGCCCAAATGGAGGCCGGGATCAATGTGAGAATTAGGATATCGTTTGCGAAGCGGCGACGATGAGTAAAGGTCGCGACTTCGAACCCGACCGTTCGAGGTGAAAAAGAAAAAGGCCCGGCGTCTGGCCGGACCTTTCATCTTTCACACTGCAACTTTCCATTTCAGGAGAGGGCGCGGTCTTCCAAGAAACTGTCTTCGGACAGGCGACCGCTTGCCAGCGCAACAATAGCAAGAGCTGCGTGTTGACGATCCCAGCCCGCACTTTCGGCAACCTCAAGCAGTCCATTGATGGAAGGCTCGAGAGCGAACTGGCATTCAGCCTGGTAATCCATAGTGTCGATCTTGAGCGACGGTGGATTGATCAAAGCGCGCATTCAGCACTCCATTCTGGCGCATATCCCACTGCCCGATGTAGGGACATGCGTGAAATTCACAAGCTTTTGAAGCTCAACGTCGTAACGACGTCAAGCGATATCAAGCCACGAATCCCCCAGCGCGACGGACAGTCTTTTATATTAGAGATTCTGTCAACCTCGGGCAGCAGGTTATGCGTCGCCCCTGCTTTGTCGAAAGGGGCGCTTTCGCCAAATGAGAAGGGCCATCACATAGAGCGCGAAGGTGACGAACCAGGCGAGCGGAAAAGCAAGAAATACAGCGGCATATCCACATCCGCCATCAAAGCAGGTGCCGAAGGTGGCGGTCTGCACGACAGTCCTTGCCACAAAGAAGGAGACGAAGCCGGTTCCCGCAACGCCCGCAAGCAACAACACGATATTGGTAAACAGTCTCATGTTGGCGGAGTATGGATAAGAATAAGACGTCTTTGCGGACATCAGAGAAGAAGCTGGTGTGGCTCGGATATTTTCTTGCTGAATGCGTCATATTTCTCGGCGCAGTGGCGGAAGGCAGCCTTACGTAATGCGCTGACGGTGCGAGTGGCAGCCTCACTGGCTGAAGAATAACTGCTAGTTATCGGTCGGTCGGCGACTGCAGTCTTTTGACCTTTACGGACAGCAATTTTTGGAGCGGCGGGACACGTGCCCAGCCGTGGTAACCTTAAATCCTGTTATTCGAATATTCGTTGTCAGCTTAGGCTATAGGTGGGTCGTTAAGTCAATTTCCAGAAGAAGTTTAAGGAGCAATTGTCTTGTTCAGGTCAGCAAGCGGTTTCTCAGGGGGCAATTTTGAAGAGATATATTCGATTTCTGATCTATGTTGTCAGAAACTTTGTTATAGCGAATAGAAGATTTGTTCGCCTATCACCTTTTGAACGGGGAAAGATCCCGTTCTACGATAAGCAAACCAAGCGGTTTTTGTACGTGTCGGTTCGAGATCACATCGATTCGATCACCGCGGATCAGGTTTTTACCGACAGTGATTACGAATTGCGCTTTCTGAGCCGCTACGACGAGTTGGTGGCGTTTTATGAGCGAACCCTCTCCCAAAATAAAACTCCTTTGATCATCGACTGCGGCGCCAATATTGGCTGTTCCGCCTTATTTTTTGCTCGAGAGTTTCCAGCCGCAAAGCTCGTGGCTGTTGAGCCCGAGCGTAATAATGTCGAGATGATTAGAAAAAACTGCGCCTCGCTGAACAACGTCATCGCGGTCAACAAGGCGGTTGGCTCGGTAGATGGCCTCGTGACGATTGCTGATCCGCATTGCGATAACAACGCCTTCAGGATGACTCGCGAGCCGGATGGCACGGGTGACATCCCCGTTACATCAATAGGGAGCCTCCTATCCGATTACGATCAGTATGTGCCCTTCATCATCAAAATCGACATTGAAGGTTTCGAAGATGACCTGTTTTCGGCAAATACCGGTTGGCTCCAAAAATTTCCCCTGATGATCATAGAAACGCATGACTGGTTGCTCCCGCGCCAGGCAAATTCCAGCAACTTTCTCAAAGTCATCAGCGCAACGGGACGGGATTTCGTGCATAGAAGTGCCAATGTCTTTTCCATCTCCAACACGATCGAGATGTGAAGCCTGTCGCGATCTTTCAGATTCGCTCCTTGCGCTTAGGTCCATGTTCGCGAGCGCGACTTGCGTTGAGTCACAGCGGTTCTTCGCCGATGTTTAAGGCGCAGCGCCTTGAACGGCTCTCATTTCATCACGGACATCGAAAGCCGCTGGCAGTTAGACATTGGGTCGTTGGGTCATCATATCGAACCGAACGCTGCGTGCCTTCGCGCACGTTCTGACTTCCTCTATCGTACGGTGACGATGTTGGCGGCGTGCGGATGATCCGCCGTGTGACGTTGCATTGGGCCGACAGTTGTCGTTCTCACGATGCGTGGGGGAGGAAGAGTGCAAGAACGAACAGCGCGAACAGAAACTGTCTGCAACGCGCCTGAAACTTCGTCTTATTTATCGAAAGGTTTTGCAAAATTGTCTGAAACGTCAGACACTTGCGAAGAGAAAATGGTGGGTGATGTAGGGCTCGAACCTACGACCCGCTGATTAAGAGTCAGCTGCTCTACCAACTGAGCTAATCACCCGACCGGCACCGTGTGGCGGTGTGAGGGGGCGTATAAAGGGGTTCATTTCCCTTGTCTAGCGCCAATGATGAAATATTCCGATTTTTCTTTTGAGTGGCATATCATTTTCAGAAAAAAGCCCGGAAATCCGGGCTTCTTTCATCAGAGATTTTTTTGGCGACCTAGCGTCTTATTGCTCGCGCCACGGCGATCAGGATGCAGGCGCCGATGAAGCCAGCGATCAAGTATCCAATCCAGCCGCCCAAAACGATTCCGAACACCGACAGGATGGCGTTGGCGATCACTGCGCCGACGATCCCGAGAATGATGTTCATCAAAACACCCATATTGCTCTTCATGAACTGCTCTGCGAGCCAACCGGCGATGCCACCGATAATGATTGCTGCGAGCCAACCGATACCTGCTGATTCCATGATTACCCTCCATCTATGGACACTATTTGCTTGTGCGCACTTTAATGGTTGAGACGAAAAGAAGTTCCACGGCTTGAGTATGATGCTGCTGTTGAATTGCCTTATACGGCGATTATGAAGGCCAGAAGATTCGGCAGAAGCAAAAGGGTAGGTTTGATGACGTTTTCTATGAGTGAGAACAAATGGCTGCGTTCTCTGCTTCTGCTTCCGCTGATCTGCATGCTGCTGTCCTCCTTCGCTTTTGCGCAGCAAGACCCTGCCCAGGCACCGGCTGCTGCAACCATGCCGGTCGTGGAGCGGTCGACGAAGGAACTCGATAAGTACAAGGCCACACTTTCCGATATCACCCGTCAATTGGAGGATGGAGGCAGAGACGATACCCGGCTCGTCGATCTCAAGGGTAAGGCGGATGATCTGTCGACCTCCGTCAACAGCGTCGTCTCCACTCTGCGTGCGCGGCTGGATGAGATCAACGGTCGCATCACCTCCCTCGGCGAGCCGCCCAAGGAGGGCGCGCCGCCGGAAGCCAGCGTTGTGACCGACGAGCGCAACAGGCTGAACTCGGAGAAGTCGCAGATTAACGCTGTGCTGGGCGATGCCGAGGCTGTTGCCGGGCGCGCCACATCCCTGTCGAACAACATCACCTCCATTCGCCGCGCGCTGTTTGCCGCCACGCTGTTCAAGCGCACGGAGATTTCTCTGCCCGTGCTGGCCGAAGCGGGCCGGGAGTTCATCGACGAGGTCTCGACGCTCAGCAGCTCGCTGACTGGCTGGTCGGTCTTCGTCTGGAATTACAAACGGCTTTCGATGTTCGGTGCCGTCTCGCTTTCGGTTCTGGCAGCTCTTCTGTTCCTGGTCGGCGGGTACCGCCTTCTCGGACACCGCATGGAGCGGCGGGCCTTTTCAGGTGAGCCATCCTATCTGCGTCGCTTGTCCGTCGCCTTCTGGTCAACGACGGTGCAATCCATGTCGGTCTTCCTGTTCATGGTCACCTCGGGCTTCTTTCTGGATAATTTCGGCGTCTTGCGGCCGGATATTGCGCCGATCGTCTATGTCGCGATGTCGGTCATCGCGTTTGTGTATTTCGTCTCGCGCCTGACCTATGCGATCTTTGCGCCGACGCAGCCGGAATGGCGCCTCCTGCATGTCTCCAATAGCGGCGCGCATACCATCTCGTCCGCCATGTTGATCATGGCGATCGTCAATGGTCTGGATTACCTGTTCAGCACCATCAGCGAGACGCTGAATTCCCCTCTGATCTTGACCGTGGCAAAGAGCTTCGTGGCCTCGATCATCATCGGGGTCATCTTACTTGCCCTTTCGTTCCTCAAGCCGGTCATAGGCGAGGGCGAGGACGCCGAGAGCGGCCACAAGCGCATGCCGCGCTGGCTTGCCATTCTGCTGCGTGTGGGTGGCCTGTTGCTCATCGGTGCTTGCCTGACAGGCTATGTGGGGCTTGCGCGCTTCCTCGCGACACAGGTCATTGCAACAGGCGCTGTGGTGGCCACCGTCTATATCGGTATTCTGTCCGGCAAAGCGATCTCGCGTCAGGGCGCTTTCGGCGAAACGCTGGCCGGTCGTTATCTCGGACGGCGCTTTGGGCTTGGACCGGTGGCGCTCGACCAGGCCGGCCTCGCCGCTGGTCTCGGCATCTACGCCATCGCGCTTGCCTTCGGCATACCGCTGGTTCTCTTCTCCTGGGGCTTTCAGCCCGGCGACATCGAGAACTGGGCATATAGCCTGCTGACGGGTTTCAAGGTCGGCAATACGTCGATTTCGCTCATCAGCATCTTTAGCGGCATTCTGGTCTTCATCGTCGGTTACGCGGTGACGCGCTGGTTTCAGAAATGGCTCGATCGCAACGTCATGGCGCGCGGTCAGGTGGATGCCGGCGTTCGAAACTCGGTCGGCACTGGTATCGGCTATCTCGGCATCGTCGTTGCGGCGATCTTCGGCATCTCCTCGGCCGGTCTTGATCTTTCCAGCCTGGCACTCGTGGCTTCAGCCCTCTCGGTTGGTATCGGTTTTGGCCTGCAGAACATCGTCTCGAACTTTGTGTCCGGTCTGATCCTGCTGGTCGAGCGCCCGTTCAAGGTGGGTGACTGGGTGGTGACTGGCGCAGTCGAGGGCACCGTCAAGCGGCTGTCGGTGCGCGCGACCGAGATCGAGACCTTCCGGGGGCAATCAATCATCGTGCCGAATTCGGAATTCATCAACTCGTCCGTCGGTAACTGGACGCACCGAAACCGCATCCAGCGTGCCGAAATTCCGGTGTCGGTTGCCTATGAAACCGATCCGCAGAAGGTCATGGATATCCTGCTGGAACTGGTGAAGAAGCAGACGCCGGTGTTGAGAAACCCCGAGCCGCACGTGGAATTCCTGCGCTTCGGTGATTTCTCGCTCGACTTCGAACTCCGCTTCCACCTTGCCGATCTCTCCCATGGGCTGACCGTCAAGAACAATCTGCGGATGGAGATTCTGAAGCGTTTCCGTGAAGAAGGCATCAGCATCCCGATGCCGCAGCGCAATCTGAACATTCACATGGAAGGCGAGACAAACCCGCAAATCCTCGCGGCACTTCTTTCGGAGGAGGGCGACAAGGCCGTCGTCTCCCATACCGGCGCCGCGGCTGCGCCAAAGCAAGAGGCGGCGAAGTCCGAGGTTTCCAAGCCGCAAGGCGAGGAAGAAAAACTCTCAGAGGTAAAGGCGGAGGAGCCGAAAGCACCAGCCGCGAAGCAGCGAAAATGAGCATTCGCGTTACATGAAAATCGTCAAAAGGCTTGCCGTCGCGGCGAGCCTTTTGCATGTCGTAATCAGGCGTTTGGGCGACGATGCGACATTGCATAGTCTGCGCCATAGGTTCGGAAAAAGCCGCGTTCATGCGGATGACATGCCTCAAGGGGAACTATGACTATGAAGACAAATGCGCGGGCAGTGGTTATCGGTGGTGGCGTTGTCGGCGTTTCGACGCTCTACCATCTCGCCAAGAAGGGCTGGACCGATTCTGTTCTGATCGAGCGCAAGGAGCTGACATCCGGCTCCACGTGGCATGCCGCTGGCCTGCTTCCGCTGTTCAACATGAGCTATTCGGTTGGTCAGATCCACAAATACTCGGTCAAGTTCTACGAAGAGCTGCAGCAGGAGACCGGCATGAATGTCGGCTTCTCCAAGGTTTCCAATATTCGTCTCGCCCGCACGAAGGATCGCTGGGACGAATACATGTATTATACCGGCATTGCTGAAACCATCGGTGTCAACGTCAAGCTTCTGACGCCGGAAGAGGTAAAGGAAGTCTGGCCGCTCTGCGAGACCGACGGTCTGCTCGGCGCAATCCAGCATCCGGACGATGGCTATATCCAGCCGGCGGATCTGACCCAGGCACTGGCAAAGGGCGCGCGCGACAAGGGTGCGACGATCTATAGAAACACCACCGTGACCGCCATCGAGCAGACGGAAGACGGTCACTGGAAGGTGACGACCGACAAGGGCGAAATCATCGCCGAGCACGTCATCTCCTGTACGGGCTCGTTTGCGCGCAAGACGGGCGAAATGGTCGGCATCAATATTCCGGTCATTCCTGTCGAGCACCAGTACATTGTGACCGAGCCGCATCCGGACATTCTGGAGCGTCGCAAGCAGGGTCTGCCTGAAATGGGCGTTCTGCGCGAGTCGGACAGCGCATGGTATATGCGCGAGGAGGCCGGTGGTCTGATCCTCGGCCCCTATGAGGTCGGCGCGCCGGTCTGTTATGTCGACGGTCCTTCGGCCGACAGCGAATATGAACTCTTCCAGGAAGAGCTTGACCGTCTGATGCCGCATATCGAAAGCGCCATCGCGCGCGTTCCAGCCTTCGGCGAAGTCGGCATCAAGAAGGTCTATAATGGCGCGATCGCCTACACGCCGGATGGCAACCCGATCGTTGGACCGGCTCCAGGCCTCAAGAATTTCTGGCTGAACGAAGGTCACTCCTTCGGCATCACCGCGGCCGGCGGTGCCGGCTGGCAGCTGGCGGAATGGATCGTCGACGGCGAACCGACGCTCGACCTCACCGGCGTCGATCCGCGCCGCTTCGGCCCTTACGCGACCGAAGGCTATCTGATTGCCAAGAACGAAGAAGCCTATGCCAACGTCTTCACCATGCACTACCCGGATGAGGAGCGCTCCGCTGCCCGTCCGCTGAAGACGACGCCTATTTACGATCGCCTGAAGAAGCTCGGCGGTGTCTTCGGGTCCGTCTATGGCTGGGAGCGTGCCAACTGGTATGCTCCGGAAGGCTATGCGCTGAAGGAAGAAGAGCTCGGCGTTGGTGCCGACGTCATCACCAACCACAATCACGCGCCAGCGCTGGAAGACGGCCGTATTGTCGAGAAGTGGTCGTTCCGCCGCTCCAACTATTTCGAGCACGTCGGCAACGAGGTGAAGAACGTCAACCAGAATGTCGGCGTTCTCGATATGTCGGCCTTCGCCAAGATGGAAGTCTCCGGCCCTGGCGCGCGCGCCTGGCTCGAATCCATCCTGGCCAATGCCATTCCGAAGAAGCGTGGCCGTATTGCGCTGACGCATCTTCTAACGCCGAATGGCGGCGTGAAGGCCGAGTTCACCGTCTATGAATGGGCACCGGGCCGGTTCTACCTGGTTTCTGCCGGTGGCCTGGAATCTGTCGATCACGACACGCTTCGCCGTCTTGCGCCAACGGATGGCTCCGTCACTCTCCAGCCGATCACGCAGAAATACGGCGTTCTGGCTCTGGCCGGTCCGAAGTCGAGGGAGGTGCTGAAGAAGCTCACGCGCACCAGCCTCGAAAACAAGGACTTCCCATGGTTGACCGCCAAGGAAATCTCGGTCGGCGTGGCGACCGCGCATGCGCTGCGCGTCAACTTCGTCGGTGAACTCGGATGGGAACTGCATCACCCGATTGAAATGCAGAACTACATCTTCGATCGTCTGATGGAGGCTGGTGCCGAATTCGGCATCAAGCCCTTCGGCATTCGCGCCATGGTGTCCATGTCGCTTGAGAAATCCTACCGCAACATGGGCCGTGAACTCTCCGTCGAGTACAACGCCTATTCGTCGGGTCTCGACCGCTTCATCAAACCAGAGAAGCAGTTCATCGGCCGCGATGCGGTTGTAGCTGGCAAGGAGAAGGGTCTGCCCTGGATCTTCTCTACGCTGATCGTCAGCGGTAACACCACCGTCGACGCACGTGGTTCGGAAGCTATTCTGAACGACGCAGGTGAAGTCGCTGGCCGCGCAACGAGCGGCGGCTTCGGCTGGCGTATCGGCAAGTCCGTAGCACTTGCGATGCTTGCGCCTGACTATGCGACGATCGGCACCAAGCTGAAAATCAAGATCCTTGGCGATCTCTATGATGCGGAAGTCGTCGGCGAAAGCCCGTTTGATCCCGACAATGCGGTACTGCGCGCTTAAGGCGTGGTGCTTAGGTGAAATAAAACGAGGGGGCTCTGTTCGCGCGGAGCCCTTCGACGTTTGGGGGAGATCTCGACGTCTCCTTTGGGGGACCCGGTGTTTGAACCGGGCGTCCATGATATTTTCAGAGTGAGAGAGATTTTGGGGACTCCTGGTCTAAAACGACGCGGAGCGCTCACGCTTCTGTTCAAGCCGGTGGTCAGTCTCTCAATCGAATGGCCTTGCACTCTGCGCCAGCGGGCAGTTCAGGCGCATGGGGCGGGCGGATGATGAGGCAGTCGGATTTTGCCATAATCTTCATCATCGACGAGTCCTGCTTCGTGAAGGCCTCCGCAATCGGCCTGCCATCTTCCTCACCGACAAAGCGGGCGCGGAGATAATCCTGGCGCACGTCATTGGCTTTGAGGGCTGTGGCCGTCCTGACGGTGATCTCGCGGGCACGCGGCGCTTGGTGGCCAAGCGTGTGGATCAGGGGTTTCAGGAACAGCAGGCTGCAGACAAGGCTCGCGACCGGGTTTCCAGGCAGGCCCAACACCTGCATCGGACCGATACTCCCCACCATGAGCGGCTTGCCGGGTCGCATGGCAATGCGCCAGAAGTCCAGCGCCATGCCTTCTGACTTCAGTGCCGCTTGGACGAGGTCGTGATCGCCAACCGATGCCCCGCCGAGTGTCACGAGAACATCGGCTTCGGCAGCGATGGCGTTGCCGATTGCCGCACGGATCAGTCTATCGTCATCCTGAACGATACCGAGATCCAGAATATCTGCGCCAGCCTGGCGGGCGAGGGCGGCGACACCGAATGTGTTCGACGCGATGATTTGCGCGACCTGCGGTTCTCCGCCGGGTGGGACGAGTTCATCGCCGGTGGCCAGGATCGCAACCAGAGGCTTGCGATAGACGGCAAGCTCGGCATGGTTCATCGCGGCCGCGACGGTCAGATCGGCGAAACTCAAGCGCGTACCGGCATCGAGTACGGTTTCATCGCGCATGAAATCTTGCCCGCGGGGTCGAATGTGTCGCCCCTGAGTGACATTGAAGGCGGTGCGGATGCGGTTGTCGTCTAAAACCTCTGCGTCTTCCTGGATGAGTACGCTGTCGGCGCCCTCCGGCACGGGCGCCCCGGTAAAGATGCGGACTGCCTCACGCGCTCCGACCTTGCCCTCGAAGGCATGTCCGGCAGAGGCTGTGCCGATCACCGTCAATTCAGAGCCGATTGCTGGCGCGTCAGCGGCGCGCAGCGCGTAGCCGTCCATGGCCGAGGCGTTGAACGGCGGCTGTGTGATCTGCGCCTTAAGGTCGAAGGCGAGCACCCTGTCAGCTGCGGCAGCGAGACCAATGCGTTCGACCGTGGAAACGGGCTGTGCGGCATCCAGCAGGCTTTGAAGGGCGTCGGCGACGGGGAGAAGGGGTTTCATGGTCGTCCTCTTCGGTGGCTCGGATAAAGACCTTGCTGCTTACCCATGACGATCATGGAGAACCCCGTCTGCGGTCTCACGCCTTGTAGTCGCCAGACTTGCCGCCGCTTTTTTCCAGGAGCCTGATAGAGCCGATCTCCATGCCCTTGTCGGCGGCCTTCGCCATGTCGTAGATCGTCAGGCAAGCAATGGAGACGGCAGTCAGCGCTTCCATCTCAACGCCGGTCTTGCCGGAAAGCTTTACGGTTGCCTGAACTCTCAAGCCGGGCAGGGCGGCATCTTCGGAGATATCGACCGACACTTTGGTCAGCATCAGCGGGTGGCAAAGCGGGATGAGGTTGGACGTCTGCTTGGCGGCCATGATGCCTGCGAGACGCGCGGTGCCGATCACGTCACCCTTCTTGGCGTTGCCCTCGCGGATCAAGGCCAACGTCTCCGGCTTCATTCTGACGAACCCTTCGGCAATCGCGGTTCTGACCGTGTCGAGCTTGTCGCCGACATCGACCATGTGGGCTTCGCCGGAGGCACCGATATGGGTAAGTTTCTGGGTGCTCATTCCGCGGCCAGAACGCCGCTCTGGCCTGTGAGAAGTGCCCGCGTCGCAGCCGTGACGTCGTCTTTGCGCATCAGGCTTTCGCCCACCAGGAAGGTGCTGATATTGCATGTCTTCAGCCGCAGGCAATCCTCATGGGTGAAGATGCCGCTTTCGCCGACCAAAAGCTTGTCGGATGGGACGAGCTTTGCCAGGCGCTCACTGTTTTCGAGGCTGACCTCGAAGGTCCGCAGGTTGCGGTTGTTCACGCCGAGCATGGGTGAGGCAAGCTTCAGCGCACGCTCTGTTTCCTCTTCGTCATGCACTTCGATCAGCACGTCCATACCAAGCGCAAAGGCCTCGTCCTCAAGACGTTTTGCCTCGTCGTCGGAAAGGGATGCCATGATCAGCAGGATGCAGTCTGCGCCCCAGGCGCGCGCTTCATGCACCTGATAGGTTTCGAACATGAAATCCTTGCGCAGAGCGGGCAGGGCGCAGGCATTGCGGGCGGCGGTCAGGAATTCGGGCGCGCCCTGGAAGCTTGGCGTATCTGTCAGGACCGATAGGCAGGCCGCACCTCCGGCTTCATAGGCTTTCGCGAGCGACGGTGGATCGAAATCAGGACGGATAAGACCCTTGGAGGGGCTTGCTTTCTTGATCTCGGCGATCAGGCCAAAGACGCCTTCAGTCTGCTTGCGCTTCAGCGCATTATAGAAACCGCGAGGGGCGGTCTGATCTGCCGCCATGGCCTTCAGATCGGCAAGAGAAACCTTTGCCTTTGCGGCTGCGATTTCCTCGCGCTTATAGGCTTCGATCTTTCTGAGAATATCGCTCATCTTCGCCTTACTCTTCGTTGGAGACTGCAACCAGCCTGTCGAGCGCTGCCGCAGCCTTGCCTTCATCCAGCGAGGCGCTGGCAATCTTCATGCCTTCGCTCAGCGTTTCGGCTTTGCCGGCAACGACGAGTGCTGCTGCCGCATTGCAAAGAGAGACATCGCGATAGGCATTTTTATGACCGGAGAGAACACCGCGAAGCGCCTTGGCATTGAAGATGCCGTCTCCGCCCTTCAAGTCGTCAATGGTCGCGGAAGAAACTCCAAAATCCTTTGGCGTCAGGTCGAATGTGCGGATCTTGCCATTTTCGAGCGCCGCGACATGGGTCACACCCGTTGTGGTGATCTCATCCATACCGTCGCCGTGGACGACCCAGATCGATTCCGAGCCGAGATCGCGCAGTACTTCGGCAATCGGCTGCAGCCACCGCGGTGAAAAGACGCCGAGCAACTGACGTTTCGCGCCTGCGGGGTTCGAGAGAGGGCCAAGCAGGTTGAAAATCGTCCGGGTGCCGAGTTCGACCCGGGTCGGGCCGACATGGCGCATGGCGGAGTGGTGCAGTTGCGCGAACATGAAGCCAAGCCCGGCTTCATTGATGCAGCGGCTGATCAGCTCAGGACCGATGTCGAGTTTCACACCGAGGGCTGAAAGGGCGTCCGCGGTACCGGATTTCGAGCTGAGCGCCTTGTTGCCATGCTTTGCCACTGGAAGGCCTGTGCCTGCAACGATGATCGCGGCGAGAGTCGAAATGTTATAGGTGCCAAGACCATCGCCGCCTGTTCCGACGATATCCACAGCATGCTCAGGAGCGGACACGGGCAGCATGCGCGCGCGCATCGAAGAAACGGCGCCAACGATTTCATCGACGGTTTCGCCGCGCACACGCAGCGCCATGAGAAAACCGCCGATCTGGGACGGCGTGGCCTCGCCGGACATCAGAATGTCGAAGGCCTGGCGGGCCTCCTCCCGGTTCAGACTTTCGCCATTCGCCACCTTGGCAATCAGCGGCTTCAGTTCGGCCATGTCCCGTCCCCTAGTCTATCAGTATGCAGTCATCGCCTGATCTGCGAGAGCCTGATTGATGCTGACACCGTAATCATTCTGAAGACGAGTGACCATCTGATCGAGCATGTCGTCGCCAGCGGCCTTTGCCATGGCGGTGATCTGACGATCGTCATTGTTCAGCGCATCGGCAGGCGCATTGGTGTTGACTTCGGTCACCTTGAACAGGATGCGGGCCGAGCCATCGGCGTTGACGGCCGTGCCGACAAGGCCCTCAGCTCCAGCAAAGACTGCCGAAACCGCCTGTTGGCCAAAGAGAGCGTCGTCGCTATTGCGGCGCAGACCCATCTTGGTTTCGACGGCCAGCCCCATGTCGCTTGCGATCGTCTGCAAGGAATCGCCCTTCTCGACGCGGTTCTTCAACTCTTCTGCCTTGGCGGTCAAAGCATTGCGCTGCTGTTCTGCGGTCCAGTCGGCGACGACGCGGTCGCGAACTTCATCCAGCGTACGGTCACGCGGCGGGATGATCTGATCGACGTCGAACCAGACATAGCCTTCACGGCCAATATTGACGGCGGGCGCCTCCGTGCCGGGCTCCGTCTTGAAAACTTCCGTCAACAGGGCAGGGGTGGGCAGGCCCTCGACCGGATTACCCTTGTCGTCTTCACCGTTGGCGTCGATGGCGTTGATCGTCACCGGCTTCAGGTTCAACTGGGTTGCGGCATCGGCAAGCGGGGAGCCGCCGCCACGCAGATCTTCATAGCGGTCGTGCACGCTGTTCAATTGTTCCGCAGCATTGGCGGTGGCAAGTTCCGTGCGAATCTCTTCCTTGGCCTCATCCAGCGTCTTCATGCTGTCACCCTTGATGCCGGTGACGCGCAGGATGACGGGGCCAAACGCACCGTCGATCACAGGTGAAATGCCTCCGTCTTTCTGAACGGCAAACACGGCATCAGCGATGGAGGGGTCGGGCATGGTTTCCTTGGTGAACTCACCAAGAAGCACGTCGGCCGGCTGCCTGCCCTGGTCCTTGACGACCTGATCATAGGTCGTCGTGCCTGCGCGGATCTGCGTTGCGGCGGCCTCGGCCATTTCCTTGTTCGGGAAGACCAGTTGCTCGACGGTGCGACGGCCGGCAGTGCGGAACTTGTCCTTGTTCTTCTCGTAGTAGTCAGCAACCTGGGCATCGGTGATGGCGCTCTGGTTGGCGATATCGGAGGGCTCAAGCTTTACATAGGTGAACTTGCGATACTCAGGCGCGCGGTACTGCGCCTTGTGGCTTTCGAACCATGCGGCGAGCACGTCGTCTGCGGGTGCCTTGACCGGATCGATATTGGCGTTGGACAGCAGTAGATATTCTATGGAGCGCTGTTCGTTACGATACTGCTTCAACGCATCGACCAGAACCTGCGGTGGTGTAAAACCATCCGAGATGGCGTCGACAATCTGGCTGCGGACAGCGACCTTGCTGCGTTCCTTGACATAATCGTCTTCGTTGAAGCCGGCGCCGCGCAGACGCTGGCTGAAGAGCTGGCGGTCGAACTGGCCCCCAGGAGACTTGAAAGCGGGATCTTCGGCGATGAGGTTGACCAAGCGGTCCTCGGAAAGGCCGAGTTTCATGTTTTCAGCCAGTTGATCGAGAGATGCTCCGGCTGCAAGCTGAGTGAAGACCTGACGATCGATGCCGAAGGCTCTTGCTTGTTCCGTTGTCAGGCGAGTGCCGAACTGCTGGCCGATCTCTGCCATCTGCCGCTGATAGGCGAAGCGAAACTGGTTGGGCGTCACTGTCTGATCGCCAACGGTCATCACGGCGTGAGAATTGCTTGAGACGAGTGATGCCGACACACCCCAGATGCCGAACGAAACGACAAGAAGAAGAAGGAGCAGCTTTGCCGCCAGGGTTCTGGAAGCGTTTCTCAGGGAATCGAGCATCGTTATGCAAACCTCACACTATGCGCCCGTTATGCCGGGTCTATCGGGGTTCCTTAGAGCGTTTTATTGGTAAATGGAAGCAGTTCTGTTGGTGCGGACGAGTCAACTGATTGTGCGAACTGAACCACGCCACCCAAAGTCTACAGACTGGCTGCCTCTTGAATTGGACGGGGCGCTTTTGCCGTTAACGAGTGGGCCAACCAAGAGTGCGCAGCGGTTTTGCAATAACGACATGCGATAAAACAAGGACCCAAAGCGTATGAGCGAATCTGAGATCGCGACGTGGTTTGGGCTGCAGACAGGCGCCTATAGTCACGCTGTCACTACCGATTCGATCACGGTGCGCTTGCGTGCAGACATTAAAAAAAGCCGCCTCGTGTGAGACGGCTTTCCATGACAGTTACAAAGTGATTGGTTGCTGATCAGAACGCCTTGCTGCGTTCCATCACTTCCTTGAACTCCTCGTCCTCTTTCCGAAGTTCGGAAACAACCGAGACCACCGATGCGACGAACATGACGCTTATCAAAGCGGATAGGACTGTCAAAACGGTGATCATCATTTGTTACTCCGGTCTGTTCGAGTTTCCCCGATGGATCAATAGTAGTTCGTGTACTGGTAGCGAGATGTCAGCTGAGGGAAGCTTGCTTCCTGTTGCTGTGGCTTCTGCGCATAGAGGCTGAACGTTGTTGCAACCATCGCGATGAGAAGCATTGTCCAGGCAGTGCTGATGACGCCGATCTTCGCTGAGGTAGACCGATTTTCTTTTGCAAACATGTGATTGTTCCTTTGCCTGCGAACTGAACGCCTGACATCGAGTCGGGTTCCGAAATACTGTTAAAAATCGATTAGCATTGCGCCTCTGAAGCTTCCTTGAATGTCGCGTTCATCTGGCGTTCAGAAAATTGGCAGTCCACGTCAATCCATAAAGACCTGCTCGACCACAAAGGACGTGGCGACTGTGAGGATCACCATGAATGCCAGCATTTCCATCTCCACTTGGGCGTCGGGCCCGGTGCGCTATCGATGCTTGACGTTATAGAGCATCGCTTTGAAGCTGCGCTGAATGCTGTATTCATCCGCTATTCACCTGACGTTTGACTGCATCAGTCTTGCAGATGCGATGCTGACGTGACAAAAGGCCCACAAAGACGGAAGTATCGAGAGCGGTATGACGATTGCCTTTTATCCCGGATCTTTCGATCCGATGACCAACGGACATCTGGATGTTCTCATCCAGTCATTGAATGTTGCGTCTGACGTGATCGTCGCCATCGGCGTTCATCCGGGCAAGGTGCCGATGTTCAGCTTTGATGAACGGGCCGATCTGATCCGCCAATCCCTGAACAATGTGCTGCCTGCAGCGAAAGACCGGCTGAAGGTCGTTTCCTTCAGCAATCTCGTTGTCGATGCGGCCAGGGAGCACGGCGCGACACTTCTCGTTCGAGGCCTGAGAGACGGAACCGATCTCGATTATGAAATGCAGATGGCAGGCATGAACCGGCAAATGGCGTCGGATATCCAGACGGTGTTCTTACCCGCGGGAACCGCGTCCCGGCCCATTACCGCCACATTGGTCCGTCAGATCGCAGCCATGGGCGGCAATGTCGAGGCCTTCGTGCCCAAAGTCGTGCTTGAAGCCCTTAACACAAAGCTGAAACGCTAGTTTCGGCACATAGGTGGAGCCAGTCCGAATGAAATTGCTGAAGTTTGCCTTTGCAGGCGCCATGTTCGTCAGCGCGATTGCCGCAAGCACGATCGCGTCTGCTGCCGATCTTCTGACCATCCAGTTGAAAGACGGCCCGGTCGTCATCCAGCTTATGCCGGACGTCGCGCCGAAGCATGTGGCGCAGATCGAGGCTCTTGCCAAGAAGGGCGCCTATGATGGCGTTGCTTTCCATCGTGTCATCGATGGCTTCATGGCGCAGACCGGCGACGTGCAGTATGGCAACATGAACAAGGGCTTTGATGCGCGCCGCGCAGGCACCGGCGGTTCCGACCTGCCCGATATCCCAGCCGAATTCTCCAAGGTTCCCTTCGAGCGTGGCACGGTCGGCATGGCCCGTTCGCAAAATCCCAACTCCGCAAATTCGCAGTTCTTCATCATGTTCGACCAGGGACCCTTCCTCAACGGCCAGTATACCGTGGTCGGCAAGGTCGTCTCGGGCATGGAGTTCGTCGACAAGATCAAGCGTGGCGCCGGCGGAAACGGTGAAGTCTCCGACCCTGACCGTATGGTCAAGGTGACGGTGACGAAGAAGTAACGTCGGGAAGTTCACGTCAAACGGGCGTTCTGCCCCCTCAAGCCTACCCCTAGCAAGGAGAGATAACATGGCCGAGATCAAGGATCCGGAAAACACCCTCATCATGGAAACGACGACCGGTAAGGTTGTCATCCAGCTTCTGCCGGACGTCGCTCCTGGCCACGTGGCTCGCATCAAGGAACTGGTGTCCGAGCAGGCTTATGACGGCGTTGTTTTTCACCGCGTGATCGCCGACTTCATGGCGCAGACCGGTGACGTGAAGTTCGGCAAGAAGAGTTCTGCCGATTTCAACCCGGCGCGTGCCGGCATGGGCGGCTCCGAGAAGCCAGACCTGAAGGCTGAATTCTCTGCCATTCCGCATGTCCGAGGCACCTGCTCCATGGCTCGCTCGCAGAGCCCGAATTCCGCCAACTCGCAGTTCTTCATCTGCTTTACGGATTCTCCGTGGCTCAACAAGCAGTACACCGTCTGGGGCCAGGTGATCGAGGGCATGGACGCCATCGACAAGATCAAGAAGGGCGAGCCCGTCAAGGATCCCGATTCGATCGTGTCGATCCGTCTGGCATCTGCCGCCTGACCAATGTGAAGTCTCCCGCCTTGCTGACTGGCAGGGCGGGATGACGTTTGCCGAGTGCAGCACGGCTGCATTTTTGCCAACCATGACCCGCCGGCAGTCTCTGCGAGGCGGGTTTTGATATTCTGCTCGTTTCGCTGCCCATCTGGCAGGGCAATGCGAGCCGATCGAGACACTTGATAAGAGCCCTTCATGCGCGTTGACCTGTTCGATTTCGATCTCCCCGAGGAGAATATTGCGCTGCGCCCAGCCAGTCCGCGCGATAGTGCGCGCCTGCTTGTCGTGGATCCCAATACGGATCGCATGACCGATCATCAGGTTTTCGATCTTCCGAGCTTCCTGAAGCCCGGCGATGCCTTGGTTTTCAACGATACGCGGGTCATTCCTGCCCAACTCGAAGGTGTGCGGTTGCGCGATGGCGCGCAGGAGACACCGGTTTCGGCAACGCTTCACATGCGTGCCGACGCCAGCCGATGGAAGGCCTTTGCGCGGCCGGGCAAGCGCATCAAGGCAGGCGACCGCATCCGCTTCGGCTATGAGCGCGACAATGGCTGCGGTCTCGCTTTCCTGGAAGCGACGGTCGAGGAAAAGGGCGACGAGGGCGAAATCACGCTGCTCTTCGACGTCTCCGGACCTGTGCTGGATGAGGCCATTGCTTCTGTCGGCCATATCCCGCTGCCGCCCTACATCGCCGCGAAACGCGCCGAAGATGCGCAGGACCAGACGGATTACCAGACCATCTATGCCCGCGAAAAAGGCGCCGTTGCCGCACCGACCGCGGGTCTGCATTTCACCCCGGCACTCTTCGACGCGCTGGATAAGGCTGGGGTCGAGCGCCATTTCGTCACACTGCATGTCGGAGCGGGGACGTTCTTGCCGGTCAAGGCAGATGATACCAATGATCACAAGATGCATCTGGAGATCGGTTATGTCTCGGATGAGACCGCGCAGAAGCTGAACGCGGTGAAGGCAAGGGGCGGGCGCATCGTCTGTGTCGGCACCACATCGCTGCGGCTGATCGAGAGTGCGGCTGGTGATGACGGGCAGATACGTCCATGGTCCGGCGCCACCGGTATCTTCATCACGCCCGGCTACCGCTTCAAAGCGGTCGATAATTTGATGACCAATTTTCACCTGCCGAAATCCACGCTCTTCATGCTGGTTTCGGCCTTCTGCGGGCTAGAGACGATGAGGGCTGCCTATGCTCACGCCATCGAAACCGGTTACCGCTTCTATTCCTATGGCGATTCCAGCCTGCTGTTCCGGAAAGTCTGATGCACGAGAACTTCACCTTCACCCTTAAAGCAACCAGCGGCGGCGCACGTCTCGGCGAAGTGGCGATGCCGCGCGGCGTCATCCGCACGCCTGCCTTCATGCCGGTTGGCACCGTCGGTACCGTCAAGGCCATGTACCTCGATCAGGTCCGCGAGCTTGGCGCCGATATCATTCTCGGCAACACCTACCACCTGATGCTGCGGCCCGGCCCGGAACGTGTGGCGCGCCTGGGTGGCCTGCATGAGCTGATTCGCTGGCCGCATCCGATCCTGACAGACAGTGGCGGCTTCCAGGTGATGTCGCTGTCTGGCCTGCGCAAGCTGGATGAGAAGGGCGTGACGTTCAAGAGCCATGTCGATGGCTCGCTTCACCACATGTCGCCGGAGCGCTCTATCGAGATCCAGGGGTTGCTCGATTCGGATATCCAGATGCAGCTCGATGAATGCGTGGCACTTCCTGCCGAGCGCAAGGAAATCGAACGCGCGATGGAAATGTCCTTGCGCTGGGCGGAACGCTGCCGGGTTGCATTCGGCGAGCAGCCGGGTAAGGCGATGTTCGGCATCGTCCAGGGTGGCGACCAGCCGGACCTGCGTATTCGCTCAGCCGAAGGGCTAAAAGAGCTCGATCTCAAGGGCTATGCCGTGGGCGGTCTTGCGGTGGGCGAGCCGCAGGACGTGATGCTTGCCATGCTCGATACGACGCTGCCGGTTCTGCCGACGGAAAAGCCGCGCTACCTGATGGGCGTCGGCACGCCGGATGATATTTTGAAATCCGTGGCACGCGGCATCGACATGTTCGATTGCGTGATGCCGACCCGATCCGGTCGTCATGGCCTTGCCTTTACCCGCAGAGGCAGGGTGAATATCCGCAACGCCCGCCACGCGGAAGACATGCGTCCGTTGGATGAGCAGTCCAACTGCCCGGCATCGCGCGATTATTCGCGCGCCTATCTGCACCACTTGGTTCGGTCCAACGAAGCGCTCGGCGGCATGCTTCTGTCCTGGCACAATCTCGCCTATTATCAGGAGTTGATGCAGGGGATTCGCAAATCGATCGAAGAAGGTCGCTTTCCGGATTTCTATGCGGAGACCATTGAAATGTGGGCGAAAGGCGATATCGATCCGGTGTGACAACCATCATCGGATAGCTGAATGCTGAACGCGCCTTACGTTCTTTTTCGTGACGATACGACCGGCACCGTGACGCTGTTTACGGAGCCGGAGGAGATTATCGTTGCGCATGAGGCCAGCGACGTCTTTCCAGCGCTTGAAAGAATGCAGGCCGCCAGAGCAAGCGGAAAATATTTAGCCGGCTATATGTCCTATGAGGCAGGATACCTTTTCGAGCCCAAGCTAAGGCCTCTCGCAGAGCAAGATCGGGCTTGCCCGCTATTGTGCTTCGGTGTGTTTTCGTCACCATCCAGTGATACGAGTGCGGCATCCAAGCCATTGAAACTTATGGCGCCTGACGATTTTTTGAGCGATCTCACAGCGTCATGGACCTTTGCTGACTACGAGATAAGGTTCAATCGACTGCATCAGCATCTCCGCCAAGGAGATTGTTACCAGGCTAACCTTACCATGCTTGTCACTGGTCGGTGGCATGGCGATCCGCTTCTCGCCTTCTGGTCTCTGATCGAGCGGCAGCCAGTCAAATACGGAGCGCTGGTTCAACTGGATGGTCCTATCATTCTGTCACGCTCGCCGGAACTCTTCTTCTCCGTCGATGTGGATGGCTGGATCGAGACCCATCCTATGAAGGGTACGGTCAAGCGCGGATCGTCGGCTGATGAGGACGCAGCGATCATTTCCGCTATGGGCAAGGACGAGAAGACGCTCGCCGAAAACCGCATGATCGTCGATCTGCTGCGCAACGACATTTCGCGGATCACACAAGTCGGCAGTCTGGATGTGCCGAAGCTCTTCGAAATCGAGACCTATCCGACCGTGCACCAGATGGTCAGCCATGTGCGCGCAAAGCTCCTGCCGGACATGGCGATCGCCGATATTTTTGCGGCACTCTTTCCCTGCGGCTCGGTAACAGGAGCACCGAAGATGCGGGCGATGGAGATATTGCATGACCTGGAGGTCGGGCCGCGCGACGTCTATTGCGGCGCGATCGGCATGATTTCCCCAAAGGGTGACATGCGGTTTTCGGTCGCGATCCGCACTATCACCCTTTTTGACGATGGCCGCGCGACTTTCAATGTCGGTGGCGGGATTGTCTTCGATTCCACCGCGCAGTCCGAATATGACGAATGCCTTCTCAAGGCAAAGTTTGCGGCCGGCGACCGAAAGCTCGTCTACGCTCGCTAACGCCATAAACCTCAGCCGTCATGCAAGTGTCATGGATCGATCTTAGAGACAGGTACCAGGGAGCAGGCTTCTTCACGAACCGGAACACGGTGCGCCCGCGCTACATGGTGTGTCGAAGACTTCGTCTTTCTTTGTTTTCTCAAGGATACCGTTCCATGACATCACTCCGTTTCTCTGCCTCTCGCCGGCTTGCTGCCGCCCTGGCGGCATCGATCTTCATGTTTCCTGCTGCCGTGATGGCTGAAACCACCGCTGCTGCAAACGGCGTCAGCTACGCGAGCAAGGGCTTGGTCGCCGTTGGTCGTATTCCCGCCGGCCAGCGCGACAAGTTCGGCGAAACCTTTGGCTCCGGCTCGGGCATGGCGATCGATGTCACCAGCTGGAAGAAGGAAGGCGATGGCTATCGCGGTTCTCTCTGGCTGCTGCCGGACCGTGGCTACAACGTCGAAGGAACGACGGATTACAATGCCCGCATCAACAAGATCGACGTGACGCTGATGCCCGCAAAGGGCGGTGATGTGGCTGCGGACAAGCAGCAGACGGGGGTTCAGGCAACGCTTGCCGATACGCTGCTTTTGACCGATGAGCAGGGCAAGAACATGACGGGCCTCGATCCTGAGGCCGGTACCCGTCCGGCTATCGGCGCGACGCCAGTGCTGCCTTTTGCCTCTACCGGTAAGGTCTCTCTCGATGCCGAGGCGGTGGTGCGTCTGGCGGACGGCTCGTTCCTGATCAGCGACGAGTACGGCCCCTATATCTATCACTTCTCTGCCGACGGTAAGATGATCTCGGCCACGCAGCCGCCCAAGGCGCTGCTGCCGATGCGCAAGGGTGAGATCAACTTCTCTTCCAACAATGTTGGCGAAGGCGGTAAGAAGCCCGATCCGAAGGACCCCGAAACCGGGCGCCAGAACAATCAGGGTCTGGAAGGCATGTCGCTGACCCCGGATGGCAAATACCTCATCGCCGTTCTGCAATCGGCAACCCGTCAGGATGGCGGCGATTCCTCATCGACCCGCGATCACACCCGGGCACTGGTCTATGATGCGAGCGATGTCGATCACCTGAAGCTCGTGCATGAATATGTCGTGCCGCTGCCTAAGTTCGAGGGCAAGGACAAGAAGCTCGTCGCAGCACAGAGCGAGATCCTGGCTTTGTCGGACAAGGCATTCCTGATGCTGGCGCGTGACAGCAACAATGGTCAGGGCATGAAGGGCGATACGTCGGTCTACCGCAGAATAGAACTCGTGGATCTCTCCGGCGCGACGGACATCGCCGGTGGCGAATTCGACGATGTGAAGCCGGTTGCGCCCAAGGGTGTCCTGGATAGCGCCATCAAGCCAGCCGCTCTGCACGACTTCATCGATCTCAACGACGCCAAGGACCTTGCCCGCTTCGGCCTGCACAATGGCGCCCCGAACGACAAGAACAACCTGTCAGAGAAGTGGGAGGCTATGTCGATTGCAAGCGTCCTCGATGCTTCCGCACCGGATGATTATTTCCTCTTCGTCGCCAATGACAACGACTTCCTGACGCAGGACGGTTTCCAGGTTGGGAAGTCTTACAAGGCGGAAGGTGATGCGGATGTGGACACCATGTTCCAGGTGTTCCGCGTGACGCTGCCGGGCGTTGCCAAGCGCTAAAGCGCCGTGCGTCCTAATTGGACGCACGAAGGACGCTTTCCCTTCTTGAATCTGTTCATCGTGAGAGCCGTGCCGAAAACATTCGGCACGGCTCTTTATTACGCATATCAATCGTCGTCGATCTCTTGGAATTCCTGCGCGCCGGACGTGGTGGAATGAAACACGGGCACGAAGAGGCGCATATAGACGAGCCTGACGCTCCAGCCCTGTTCCAGAGCCTCCGCCCAGGCCTGCTTGCGACCGGGCTTCTTGAAGCCTTTTGCGATCGCCTTCTTCTCGCTCTTGGCGAAGGTTTTCGGTTGGAGAATGTTTTCAGGCGAACACAGGGCAAAGCCCTTCTGGAAGGCCGGTGGCGGGTTGGGTGTGATTGTCATGAGTGTATCAGCCTGCGTGGAGGAAGCGGATGGCTTCATCCCTGCGATGGAGATAAAGCAGGGTTCTGAGGTTCTTGCCGCGCTCGCTCACAAGCTCGGCGTCTTTTTCTATCATATAGGCTGCATCCTTGCGGGCGATCTCTAGCAAATCGGCATGCGCCTCGAGGCTCGCTATGCGAAAGCCAGGCGTGCCGGATTGGCGGGTGCCGAGGAGTTCTCCTTCGCCGCGTAGCTTCAGATCCTCTTCGGCAATCAGGAAGCCGTCTTCGCTATCGCGCAGGATGGAAAGCCGCGCCTTGCCGTTCTCGCTGAGCGGACCCTTGTACAGCAATATGCAGGTGGAGGCCTCGTCGCCACGTCCGACACGACCGCGCAGCTGGTGAAGCTGTGCAAGACCGAAACGCTCGGCGTGCTCGATGACCATGATCGTGGCATCCGGCACATCCACGCCCACTTCGACGACAGTGGTTGCCACAAGCAGGCGCGTTTCGCCACTTTTGAAGGCGAGCATTGCGGCATCCTTTTCAGGCCCGCTCATCCGGCCGTGAATGAGGCCGATATTGGCGCGCAAGGATTGTGACAGCACCGCATGTCGTTCCTCTGCCGACATGAGATCCGATTCCTCCGATTCCTCGACCAGAGGGCAAATCCAGTAGGCCTTCTTGCCCTCCGCCAGAGCGCCGCGCAGTCGGTCGACGATGTCACCGATCCGCTCATTGGGAATGGTCACGGTCTGAATCGGCTTTCGGCCTGCGGGCTTTTCCGTCAGCTTGGAGACATCCATGTCGCCGAAGGCGGCGAGAACCAGCGTGCGGGGAATGGGCGTTGCCGTCATCACCAGCATATGCGGCGTGATGCCCTTGGCGGTGAGACGAAGGCGTTGATGCACGCCGAAGCGATGCTGCTCATCCACCACCGCAAGAACGAGGTTCTTGTAGGACACGCCGTCCTGAAACAGAGCGTGTGTGCCGATGACAATCTGCGCCTCTCCCGAGGCAATCCGCTCTTCGATCTCGCGGCGCTCCTTGCCCTTGGTTCTGCCCGTCAGAACCTCGCAGGAGATGCCAGCGGCTGCCGCGTACTTCGTCATCGTTGCAAAATGCTGGCGCGCCAGAATTTCCGTCGGCGCCATCAGTACGGCCTGGCCACCGGCTTCCACAGCCGTTGCCATCGCCATCAGCGCAACCAGCGTCTTGCCCGCGCCGACATCGCCCTGAAGCAGGCGGAGCATGCGGTCTTCGCCCGCCATGTCGGTCAGAATATCCTTCACCGCAGCGTTCTGGCTTGCGGTGAGCGAAAAGGGCAGGCCCGCGAGAATGCGCGCTGCATAATCTCCCTTGGCGCGGATCGGCTGACCAGCGACCTTCCGCAGCCTCTGGCGGACCAGCGCCAGCGAAAGCTGTCCGGCCAGGAACTCGTCATAGGCAAGCCTGCGGCGGGCAGGGGCCTGCGGATCGATATCGACAGCGTCGCGTGGATCGTGCAACTCGCGGAAGGCATCGGCCACATGCGGGAAGCTCTGGCGTGTGGCAAGCGTCTCGTCGATCCATTCGGGAAAGACTGGAAGGCGTTGCAACGCGGTATCGATGGAACGCTTCAATATCTTGGGCGAAAGACCGGCCGTCATCGGATAGACGGCTTCGACCAGCGGCAGATTGTCGGCCTCCGAGACTTTCACCATGAAATCCGGATGAACCATGGAGGCGCGACCGTTGAACCAGTCGATCTTGCCGCTGACCATCACCTCTTCATCGACAGGGAGCGCCTTTGACAGCCAGTCGCCGCGTGCGCGGAAGAAGGTCAGCGCCAGTTCGCCTGTCTCGTCATGCAGAAAGACACGATAGGGCGCGGAGCGATTGCCGGGTGGTGCAGGCTGGTGCCGGTCGATACGTCCCTGAATGGTGACAATGGCGCCCTGCGGTGCAAGCGCGATGCCCGGGCGGTTACGCCGGTCGATGATGTTGGACGGCGCATGAAACAGCAGATCGATGACGCGTGTGTCATCGGCGTTCTCGCGGCCCAAAAGTTTCGCCAACAGATCGGCAAGCTTCGGCCCGACGCCGGCAAGCGAAGAGACTGTGGCAAAGAGGGGATCGAGTATGGCGGGACGCATGGGCTGCAAAATCGGGGAAGGCTGTCCCCATTGCAATAGCGCCACACCGATAAAGCGCGTTTATCACCGGCAGTTTTTATGCCCTGTGCCGCATATTTGCACAAATAGCGGTTCCCAAGCGTTCCTGTCCTGTTCTATAGGAGAACGAAAATCAACAATTTGTTGAATTTCCAACAAACAGGTGACTGCGATGACTGGACTGGTGCGCACGAGTGCCGACCTCGAACCGAGACGCCGGCGGATTCTCTATCGCTGTTGGCACCGCGGCATTCGCGAAATGGATCTGGTTCTGGGTCAGTTCGCAGAAGACAATATCGGCGATCTTTCAGACGCGGAACTCGACGAGCTGGAAGTGATCATGGCTGAGGAGGATAACGACCTCGTCAAGATGGTCACGGGCGCTTTGCCGATCCCTGAAAAATTCCAGACGCCTCTCTTCATGAAAATCGCCTCTTATCGCCCGGACTTCGATCCGGTCACATCCGAGACAACGAAAGCCTGATTTATGATCGCCGGGATTGATGTGAAGCTGGTGGCATCGGCCGATACGCCGCTGACCATTGGAAATGTGCCGTCCGGAGTGGAGGCGCTTCTCCTGGCGGATATGGCGCGCGGCGGAACATCCGTTGCCTATGTCGTGTCTGACGGACACCGCGTTGCCGATCTCGAGCAAATCCTTGGGTTCGTCGCCCCAGACATTCCTGTTCTGACGCTGCCTGCGTGGGACTGCCTTCCCTACGACCGCGTGTCCCCGAGTGCGGATACTTCCGCGCGCCGGCTGGCAGCGCTTTCCGGTCTCATCCAGCATCAAAAGAAGCCTCATCCGGCCATCGTGCTCGTCACCGTCAATGCGATGCTGCAGAAGATGGCGCCGCGCGATGTCATCGAGAGTCTGGCTTTTTCCGCCAAGCCGGGTAATCAGATCCGCATGGAAGAGATCGCCGCGCGTCTGGAGCGTAACGGTTTCGACCGTGTTGCGACGGTTCGCGAGGTCGGTGAATTTGCCGTGCGCGGCGGTATTCTCGATGTCTTCGTTCCTGGCACGGAAGAGCCGGTGCGTCTGGATTTCTTCGGCGATACGCTGGAAAGCATCCGTACCTTCGATCCCGCCAGCCAGCGCACCATTGGCCAGGCCCGCTCGCTTGATCTCAGCCCCATGAGCGAAGTGACGCTGACGCCGGATACGATCAGCCGCTTTCGCAAGAATTACCTTTCACTCTTCGGCGCTGCCACCAGGGACGATTCACTTTATCAGGCTGTCTCGGAAGGCCGACGTTATGCCGGCATGGAGCACTGGCTGCCGCTCTTCTACGAGAAGCTGGAAACTGCTTTCGATTATCTGCAGGGCTTCCGCATCGTCACCGATCACAACGCGCGCGAGGCGGCTGTCGAGCGCTCCAAGCTCGTGCATGATTACTTCGAGGCGCGGCGCAATTCCGGCCAGACAAAAGGTGCCACGCAGGGCGCGCCATACAAGCCTGTTTCACCCAGCCAGCTCTATCTCGGTGGCAAGAGCTTCGATGAGACGCTGAACGCCGTCAATGCCGTGCGCCTGACGCCCTTCAATGAGCAGGACTCCAACGACAGGCCGGTGGCCACTCTCGATGCGCATGTGGGTCCCCGCTGGGCAAAGCCTCCGGCGGAGGGTGGCAGCGAAGACCGCGTCAATGTCTTTGATCTGGCAGTCAAGCACATTGCCGAGCGTCGCTCCAAGGGCTGGAGGGTTCTGATCACGGGCTGGTCGGAAGGGTCGCTGGACCGCCTCTTGCAGGTTTTGAACGAGCATGGTCTCGAGAAAATCAGGCCGATCTCGTCTCTCAAGGAGATCGAGAAACTCGCAAAGGGTGAGGCAGCATCGGCGGTTCTCAGCCTCGAAGCCGGTTTTGAGACGACCCTCGGTACGAGCAATCTCGCCATTATCGGCGAACAGGACATCCTTGGCGACCGAATGGTCCGCCGCTCCAAACGCCGCAAGCGCGGTGCCGACTTCATCTCCGAAGTCGCGGGACTCGATGAAGGGTCACTCGTCGTTCATGCCGAACATGGTATCGGTCGCTTCGTCGGGCTCCGCACCATCGAGGCCGCCGGTGCACCGCGTGACTGCCTGGAACTGCACTACGCCGACGATGCCAAGCTGTTCCTACCTGTCGAGAATATCGATCTTCTATCCCGCTATGGCTCGGACGCGGCGGAAGCCCAGCTCGACAAGCTTGGCGGCGGCGCATGGCAGATGCGCAAGGCGAAGCTCAAGAAGCGCCTGTTGGATATGGCGGGCGATCTTATCCGGATTGCTGCTGCCCGCCTTGTACGCCAGGCGCCGGTTTTGACGGCACCCGATGGCCTCTACGACGAGTTTGCCGCGCGTTTCCCCTATGAGGAAACCGAAGACCAGATGAATGCCATCGACTCGATCCGCGACGATCTTGGTGCCGGCCGGCCCATGGACCGCCTGATCTGCGGCGATGTGGGCTTCGGCAAGACGGAAGTGGCGCTGCGCGCGGCCTTCCTTGCGGCCATGAATGGTGTTCAGGTCGCCGTCGTCGTGCCGACAACGCTTCTGGCACGTCAGCATTTCCGCACCTTCTCAGAGCGTTTCCGTGGGCTTCCGATCCGCGTGCAGCAGGCGTCGCGCCTCGTCGGCGCCAAGGAGCTCAATCTCGTCAAGAAAGAAGTGTCGGAAGGCAAGACCGATATCGTTGTCGGCACGCATGCGCTTCTGGGGCAGGGGATCACCTTTGCCAATCTCGGCCTACTGATCATCGACGAAGAGCAGCATTTTGGCGTCAAGCACAAGGAGCGGCTGAAGGAGCTAAAGAGCGACGTTCACGTTCTGACACTGTCCGCAACGCCGATCCCCCGCACCTTGCAGTTGGCGATGACGGGTGTGCGTGAACTGTCGCTGATCACCACGCCGCCGGTCGATCGCATGGCGGTGCGCACCTTTATTTCGCCTTTCGATCCGCTTGTCATCCGCGAAACATTGATGCGCGAGCATTATCGCGGCGGGCAGAGCTTCTATGTCTGCCCGCGTCTGGCCGATCTCGCCGATATCCACGCCTTCCTGCAGTCCGACGTGCCGGAGCTGAAGGTCGCAGTTGCCCATGGGCAGATGCCAGCGGGTGAATTGGAAGACATCATGAACGCCTTCTATGACGGCAAATATGATGTTCTTCTGTCCACCACCATCGTCGAATCCGGCCTCGATGTACCGACCGCCAATACGCTGATCGTCCACCGCGCGGATATGTTCGGTCTTGCACAGCTCTATCAGCTGCGTGGTCGTGTCGGGCGTTCCAAGGTTCGCGCCTTTGCGCTCTTCACGCTGCCGGTCAACAAGGTGCTGACAACGATGGCCGAGCGCCGGTTGAAGGTGCTGCAGTCGCTCGACACTCTCGGTGCCGGCTTCCAGCTTGCCAGCCACGATCTCGATATTCGCGGTGCCGGCAATCTGCTTGGCGAAGAGCAATCCGGCCATATTAAGGAAGTCGGTTTCGAGCTTTACCAGCAAATGCTGGAAGAAGCGGTTGCTGAGGTGAAGGGCGAGGACGACGTTATCGACACCGGCTGGTCGCCACAAATCTCCGTCGGTACCTCCGTGATGATACCTGAAAGCTATGTGCCTGATCTCCACCTGCGCATGGGGCTTTACCGTCGCCTCGGCGAACTGACGGACCTCAACGAGATCGACGGCTTCGGCGCGGAGATGATCGACCGTTTCGGACCGCTGCCGAAGGAAGTGCAGCATCTGTTGAAGATCGTTTACGTCAAGTCGCTCTGCCGGACCGCCAATGTCGAGAAACTGGATGCCGGTCCGAAGGGTGTTGTCGTGCAGTTCCGCAACAAGGAGTTTCCGAACCCGGCGGCCCTCGTTGGCTACATCGCCAAGCAGGGCTCTATGGCAAAGATCAGGCCCGACCACAGCGTGTTCCTCACCCGCGATCTGCCGACGCCCGAAAAGCGCCTGGCAGGCGCGGCGATGATCATGACGCAGCTTGCGGAACTGGCGAAATCCTGACGCAGGTAAGAAAAATCGCGTCCTTGAGATTCCTTACAAGGAATTAATCAAACGGACATGTATCGGTAGTCTTCCGGGGCGTAGTCTCATCCTCATCAGCACAGGACGATGTGCTGACAGATTTTTAGGAGCAGGACTATGTGGACATTGAAGAACAGATTTGTCACCGCTGGTCTGGTTGCTTTGACAATTGCGGGCACCACAATTGCCACCACCAGCCAAGCTGAAGCACGCAACAATTTCGGCCGCGGCCTTGCCGCCGGTATTGCTGGTACACTCGTAGGCGGCGCATTGCTGTCTGCGGCGCATGACAGGCCGGTTTACGGCACGCCTGTTTACGCCGAACCGACCTATTACGGCCCGCCCCCTGTCGTTTACGAGCCCGTCTACCCCCGTTGCCATGTTGCATGGCGTCAGGACGGATTTGGCGACATGTATCGCGTCCGTGTCTGTGATTGATGTGAAATGATATTGCTATTGATGTGAGCTGATATTGTAAGACGAAAACAAATAAAATTTTTCAATGACGTGTTTTTAAACGGGGCGGGCCGATTATCGGTCCGCCTCCGTTTTTTCATCCGGCAGCATAACGGCGGTTACATTCTGATCTGATGCAGCAACAGAGTTTGGCAACGGCACGTTACGCTGCTTTTCGCGCATCAGCGTCAGTAGGCCAGACCCCACGATCAGTGCGATGCCGACGAGCATCCAGCCGTCTATCCTGTCGCCGAAGATCAGGTACCCGAAAAGGATGGCCCAGAGCATCTGGCTGTACTGCGTCGGGCCGATCACCGCTGCAGGCGCATATTGCGCGGCATACATGATGAGGACATTGGCGAGCGCCGCCAGTAGGCCGTAGCCAGCCAGCATCAGCCACTGTTCGGCGTTCGGAAGCGTGAAGGTGGGAATCATCAACACGCCGCAGACCGCAAGGCAGCCAAGCAGGCCCGCGCCATAGAGCGAGATGTTCTTTTCCCGTGGCCCGATCGCGCGGAAGATGACGATGGAGATCGCTCCGCCCATCCCGCCAATAATAGCGCCGAGATGACCGATGGATAGTTCGCGGAAGCCCGGTCTCAGGATGATGAGAACGCCGGCGAAGCCGATGATGACTGCCGACCACCGCTTGATGCCGACCTGCTCCTTCAGAAAGATGACCGACATGATGGTGACGAAGGAGGGCAGGAGGAAGATCAGGGCAAAGGCTTCCGCCATGGCAAGATGGGTAAATGCGACGACGCTGCCGATGGTGCTGGCACCGGTGGCAAAGAACCGCAAAAGCCACAGAGACCGGTTCGTCGTGCGGACGATATCTGTCCAGGCATCGTTACGCTTGCGGATGAAGGGGAGCGCGAGCAGCCCGAAGAACGCTCCGAAGAACCCCGATTCGACGGGCGGGAGTTGCCCGTCGATAAGTTTCACGCTCGCATCGCTGAAAGCATAGGCCGCGAAGGCGGCAAAGGCGAGCAATATGCCCTTCAACCTACTGTCTGGCACGAAATCACCGCTGAATTACTGGGTCGAAAACCGCAGCGGCGACGAGGCGTTACTCACGCCATTTCGGGCGCTGCGATCAGTTCATTGCCCTATGCTCTTCCGCTTTCATTTTGGCAATATCCCGCAGTGCATTAATAAGCACGTCAGGCGTTTGTGCGCCGCTAACGGCATATTTCTGATCCAGGATAAAGAACGGGACGCCGGAAACGCCCATTTGCTGCGCCGCATCAATCTCGGCCTTGATCGTATCCTTATCTGCATCCGATGCCAGTAGGCGGGATACGAGTTCACGGTCCATACCGCATTCACCGGCGACGTCAATCAGCACGGCATGATCGCCAATATTGCGGCCTTCCTCGAAGTTTGCCTTGAACAGTGCCGTGACGATTCTGTCCTGAAGCGCGCGGTCCTCGGCGTGCGCCCAGAGCGAAAGCCGGTGTGCATCAAGCGTGTTCGGACCGATTTTGATCGCGTCGAAATCATAGGCAATACCGACTTCACGACCGAGTTCGGTGAGCATCTTATGGGCCTGTTCGACGCGATCCTTGCCGCCGAGTTTCTTTTCCAACTCGACCTTCTGATCCACGCCTTCCGGCGGATAATCCGGGTTCAGCTGGTATGGACGCCAGTTGATGTCGACGCTGACTTCGTCCTGAACTTCAGCCAGGGCCAGATCAAGACGCGCCTTTCCGAGATAGCACCAGGGACACACCATGTCCGAGACGATGTCGATGACAATGCGTTGCATGGTGCTGTTCCTTCCTGTGTTTGAATAACGCCTCATCTAGATAGTCTGTGCTTGCGGCACAAGGCGTTACCAAAAGGGAACTAACTGTCACTGGTGCAGCGGTGCAAGTCTTCTACTGCGCGCGCGCGTCCCACCATGTCTGCTTCTGGTTCCCGGTGAGCGGGGTTTTCTCCGGGCGGTCGATGTATTTCCAGCGGGCGACCCATTGTGCACCGATATAGTAGAGCGGAATCACATAGTGGCCGGCCGTCAGAAGGCGATCGTAGGCGCGCACGGCAACCTCGAAATCTTCCGTCTCACGGGCCTGCAGCAAGGCCTCGATCATCCGGTCGACATCCGGGTCCGCAACGCCGGCATAATTGAAACTGCCATTGGCATTTTTGGAGACCGAGCCCCAGCGATTGATCTGTTCTGCACCTGGTGACAAGGATGACGGGAAGGAGCGGATGATCATGTCATAATCGAAGCTATTGGAGCGGGATTGATACTGCCCGTCATCCACTGAGCGGATTGCCATATCGACACCGATCAGCTTCAGCGAACGCTGATAGGCAAGCGCAATACGCTCCTGCGCCGGGTTTTGCGTCATGAGCTCGAAGCTCAGCGGCCTGCCGTCCTTATCCACCATCTTGCCGTTCCTGATGGTCAAGCCAGCCTCGCCGAGCTTGGAGACGGCTTTCTTCAGGACGGTGCGATCTGCGCCCGTTCCGTCGGTCGTCGGCATTTCGTAGGTGCCTGCCAGGATCTCCGGCGGCAGACGCTTTGCGGCGTCGCCGAGCAGCGCCAATTCCTTCTCGTTGGCCGGGTTTCCATAGGCACCGAGCTTGGAGTTCTGCCAGTAGCTTTGGGTTCGCTTGAAGGCGCCACCGAGAATGTTTCGGTTCATCCACTCGAAATCGAGAACGTAGGACAGTCCCTCGCGCACCTTCTCGTCGGCAAACGTCGGTCGACGGGTGTTGAAGACCAGACCGAACATGCCAGACGGTAGGCCCGGTTCGAAAACATCCTTGGAGATGTCGCCCCGCTGAACCGCCGGAAAATTATAAGCCTGGCCCCAGTGGGAGGTGTCGGAGGTGCCGTTGATTGCATCGCCTTCCGGATAGATGTCGATATCACCCTTCTTGAAGGCTTCGAACATCGTCGTCACCTGCAGGAAGTAGGTCACGCTGATCTCGTCGTAATTGTCGAAACCGATCTTGGAGGGAATGTCCTCGCCCCAATAATTCTTGTCCCGTTCCCAGACGATCTGTTCGCCAGGTCGCAAGGTTTTGATTCGATAGGGACCGGAGCCGATCACCGGCCCGAGGCCTGCCTGCTCGAAGGTTTTGGCATCGATGGCGTGGGCGGGCAGGATCGGCGTGGAGGACGCCAGGATCAGAGGCGTCTCGCGATTGGCTTTTTCATTGAAGGTAAAGCGGACGCTGCGCTCGCCCACTTTTTCCATCTTGGCGACGCCGTTCAGGCGGCTGTCGAAAGGCGGGCGACCTTTTTCCTTCAAGAGATTGAAGCTGAAGATCACATCTTCCGGCGTGACGGGCTTGCCATCCTGCCAGTGGGCTTTCGGATTGAGGTTGAACTGGATGTAGGTTCGCTCATCATCCCATTCGGCGCTTTCCGCCAGCAGGCCGTATAGCGTGAACGGCTCGTCATGTGAGCGCTGCATCAGCGGTTCATAGAGGAGATTGCCGAATTCCGGGTCCCAAACTCCGCGCGCGGTGGTGCGCATACCCTTCAAAACGAAGGGATTGAGCGCATCGAATGTGCCGACGACGCCATAGGAGACGCGGCCGCCCTTCTTGACGTCCGGATTGACATAAGGAAGGTTCTTGAAGTCCGCCGGCAGGGCGGGTTTGCCATGCATCGAAATGCCGTGAAGCGGTTCAGCCATCGCCATGCCGGAGATAAGAAGGGCGGGAATGAGCGCCAAAAGGCTTCGCATGTCACTATCCTGTCGCATTCGGGCGCTTGATTCCAAGGTCGTGGGACCTGAACTCAAACCGCCTGTCTTGTTTGATTCCCGCGCAAATCTATCACAGCGGGCAGGGGCATCCGATCACGGAAATCTTGTCGGATACAAGGAAAAAGTAAAAGAAATGCTGGATATCAGGTCGATCGGGATGTAACAGGAGTCCCGAAACACTCGGGTCACGCATTTGCCTCATTTAAACGACAGTGGAACGGGCAGACGGATACCGGCGATGTTGAGCGGTGCTCACATGAAGCGCTGCTTCGCATAAATTCAGGAGACGGAACTCTTATGATGCAAACTGCAAACACACTCACCCGGGCGGCCCTGTCTGCTCTCGTTCTTTCTCTGGGCGCCGTGTCTGCACCGGCTGTTTCTCAGGCTCAGCAGGCTGCCGCTCCGGCCGGCGCTCCGCCTTTGGGCTGGTTCAAGACCTGCAGCAAGCAGGAAGACAATGATGTTTGCGTCGTGCAGAATATCGTTCTTGCCCAGAACGGCCAGATGATCACCGCCGTTGGCCTGATCAGCGTCGAAGGCAAGGTCAACCGTAAGATCCTTCAGGTGTCCGTCCCGACTGCACGTCTTCTGCCTCCGGGCGTCGTCATGCAGATCGATGGCGGCAAGGGCCAGAAGCTCGACTACGCCGTCTGCCTTCCAGACAAGTGCACCGCTGAAGTCCAGTTGACGGATGCGATGATTGCAAGCCTGAAGAAGGGCAACGAAGTCGTCTTCACCTCGATCAACTTCCGTCGCGCGCCGAACCCGATCAAGATTGCGCTGAACGGCTTCACCGGCGCTTATGACGGCCAGCCGATCAGCCAGTCTCAGCTTGCCGAAAGCCAGCGTTCGCTGCAGGAAGGCATGCAGAAGAAGGCTGAAGAAGCCCGCAAGAAGCTGGAAGCAGCACAGGACGCCGCCAAGGCCAAGCCTGCCAACTAATCTGATCTGTAGAGATCAAAAAAAGAACCGGCTTCGTTTGAGGCCGGTTTTTTCATGTCTGGCTTCTGGAGCTTGCAGGCTCAGTGCGTCATGGCCGACTTTGGCCTGAGTTCACCATTGGGAGTGGTGTCGAATATGCGGGTGATATTCGGATTACGCAAAGGCTGCTCGCTCTCGTCGTGCACAAGGTTCTGCTCAGAGACGTATGCGACGTATTCAGTCTCATCATTTTCCGCCAGCAGGTGGTAGAACGGCTGGTCGCGGTCAGGGCGGATCTCAGCCGGTATCGCGTTCCACCATTCCTCGGTATTTGCGTATTCGGGATCAACGTCGAATATCACACCGCGGAACGGAAACACCTTGTGGCGAACGACTTCGCCGATGGTAAATTTTGCGTTTCGTTGTTTCATGGCATGTCATCCTTTCCCCGTATAATTTGGGGTATGATGCGGAAATATCAAGATGTAGCGGTCTCAGGCGCCTATCAGCGGATTTTTCCCAAAGGTGCCGTTGCGAGAACCACGCCTCCTGTCACAAGTATAATGCCTACCGCATGATATGGTTCGAATGTCTCGCCAAGAAACAACACGGCCATGACGATGGATACTGGCGGCATCATGTAAAGCGTAATGCCGGCTGTGACCGGTCCGAAGACGCGGACCGTATGCGTGAAGCAGTAGAAGGCCGCAATCGACGCAAAGAGAATGATACCACCAATCTTTGCCCAGGCCGTCGGCGTCGAGGGTAACAGGCCGCCGTTGAAGACTTCCATGCCAGCGAGTGGCGCCAGAACGAGGGCGCCGGAAAAAGCGATCGTGCCGAAGAGGCTCAGCGATGCGAGGTCGCGCGCGGCGGGATCACGCAGCAGCAGGGAGTAGATTGCGAAGGCGATGGCGCCGCTCAATATTGCGAGATCGCCAATGTTGAAATTCAATGCCCATAGTTGCGAGATATCTCCCTTGAGAACGATCTCCGCCACGCCGGCAAAGGCAATGAGCATACCAATGAGTTCAAGCCGTCTGATCGGTCGCGCCTGGAAGATGCGCTGGAAGATGATGATGAAGAGCGAGGATGTCGTATAAATCAGCGTGCCGTTGGCGGCCGAGGTTTTTGTCAGCCCCCAATAGACAACGCCACCACACACCGCCATGCCAAGCGCGCCGAGCACAAACCAGAGCATTGTCTTCTTGCGGATGAAGGTGACGCAGGCGCGCCAGTCGCCCAGAATGAAGGGCAGCACGAAAAGGGTGGATAGCGACCAACGCAGAAAGGCGGTGGTGAAGGGTGAGACTTCGCCGCTGATGCCGCGCCCGAATATCACATTGCTGGAGAAGAAGAAGGGAACGGCCAGAAAGATCAGCCAGTCACGCAGGCGGAGGGACGGGGCGGGGCTCATGGGCATTTCCAGTTTTCGCATGTGAGCAGACTACTCATCGGCGACCTGTTCCTTGAAAAGAGAAAGGCGCCCCGCAGGGCGCCTCAAGTCGTTCGATGGGCATATGTTCCTGCCTGTATGGCACAGGTTTGAGAGAAGCGTTCCGAAGAGCGCCCCACGCCAACCCTTTAAGCCGAGTAGTACATGTCGAATTCGACCGGATGTGGGGTCATTTCGAAACGCATGACTTCCTGCATCTTCAGTTCGATGAAGGCATCGATCTGGTCGTCGTCGAACACGCCACCGGCGGTCAGGAACTTGCGGTCCCTGTCGAGGCTTTCGAGCGCTTCGCGCAGGCTGCCGCAGACCGTTGGGATCTTCTTCAGTTCCTTTGGCGGCAGGTCGTAAAGATCCTTGTCCATCGGCTTGCCGGGATGGATCTTGTTCTTGATGCCGTCGAGGCCTGCCATCAGCATGGCAGCGAAGCCGAGATAGGGGTTCTGGGTCGGGTCCGGGAAGCGGACTTCGACGCGCTTTGCTTTCGGGTTGGAGCCGAACGGAATGCGGCACGATGCCGAGCGGTTGCGTGCCGAGTAGGCGAGCAGAACCGGTGCCTCATAGCCCGGGACCAGACGCTTGTAGGAGTTGGTCGTCGGGTTGGTGAAGGCGTTGATCGCCTTGGCATGCTTGATGATGCCGCCGATGTAATAGAGGCAGGTCTCGGAGAGGCCGGCATATTCATCGCCTGCGAAGGTTGGCTTGCCGCCCTTCCAGATGGACTGGTGGACGTGCATGCCCGAACCGTTGTCGCCATAGATGGGCTTCGGCATGAAGGTTGCCGTCTTGCCGTAGGCGTTTGCGACCTGGTGGACCACATACTTGTAGATCTGCATCTTGTCGGCGCTGGAGACCAGCGTGTCGAACTTGACGCCGAGTTCGTGCTGCGCAGAGGCGACTTCGTGGTGGTGCTTTTCAACGACCACGCCCATTTCGCCAAGAACCGTCAGCATCTCGGAACGCATATCCTGGAGGCTGTCGACCGGCGGTACTGGGAAGTAGCCACCCTTGACGCGCGGACGGTGACCGAGGTTGCCGGTCTCGTAATCCGTATCGTCGTTGGACGGCAGTTCGGACGAGTCGAGCTTGAAGCCGGTGTTGTAGGGATCGGCCTTGTACTTCACGTCGTCGAAGACGAAGAATTCAGGCTCGGGACCAACGAAAACCGTGTCACCAATACCCGATGCCTTGAGATAGGCTTCAGCCTTCTTGGCCGTGCCGCGCGGGTCGCGGTTGTAGGATTCGCCTGAGATCGGATCGAGAATATCGCAGATGATGACCATGGTGGACTGCGCGAAGAACGGGTCCATATGAACGGTGGCCGGATCCGGCATCAGCACCATGTCGGACTCGTTGATGGCTTTCCATCCTCCGATGGAGGAGCCGTCGAACATGACGCCATCGGCAAACATGTCCTCGTCCACACAGGCCACGTCCATGGTGACGTGCTGCAGCTTGCCCTTTGGGTCTGTAAAGCGCAGGTCGACGAATTTTACATCGTTGTCCTTGATCTGCTTCAAGATATCATTGGCGGTGGTCATAGCAATTTTCCTTGAGTGGTAATGTTCAACCCGGTGAAGCATGAGCCTTTTTCGGCTCGTCTTTTTTTAAATGGCGTCAACACCCGTTTCACCCGTACGAATACGGATAACTTCTTCCACATTCGAGACGAAAATCTTTCCGTCGCCGATGCGCCCTGTCTGAGCGGCATTGCGAATCGCTTCGATCACAGCGTCCGCATTTTCATCTGCAAGCACCACCTCGACCTTCACCTTCGGCAGAAAGTCGACGACATATTCTGCGCCGCGATAAAGTTCGGTATGGCCTTTTTGACGACCAAAGCCCTTGGCTTCCGTAACCGTTATTCCCTGGAGTCCGACTTCCTGAAGGGCTTCCTTCACTTCATCGAGCTTGAAAGGCTTAATGATCGCTTCGATCTTTTTCATGAGAAAATATCTCTCCGCTTCTCCCGTTAAAGCGGTCTGTCCGCTCCGCCACAAGAATGCACGTATCGTGCCAGATCGGAAGCCGCTTTGGATAAAAAATCTGCGAAATCTGACCTTGAAGGGAACAATTCCGCGCGGTCTGAGCATCTTTACTCCACAACATGGTCACCAACCGCGCCAAATATGGCAGAATTCCCGGGAAGCGGCCACAATTACAATTCGTTAGCCGACACGCCCCGATGTCGTGTTGTTGCTAACAAAATGATCATTTGACTTATTTTTAGTCTTTCTTTCTTGCCTTAAAAAGCGCCGGTTGCGTTTCGTCGCATTTTCCGATGAGGTGCGAATTATGACTCATTCCGTTCAATATCGTCTCGTCGATCCGGTTGCTATGAGCCGCATCGATGCCGCCGCTGAAGCCAGCGGGCTTTCCATCATCTCGTTGATGGAGCGCGCGGGGCAATCGGTCGCGGCTTGCGCATTGCGGCACTATCCTGAAGCCCGCCGATACGCTGTGCTTTGTGGAGCAGGCAACAATGGCGGCGACGGTTTTGTTGCCGCCCGCGCGCTCCGCGACGCGGGGGCGGATGTCGCGGTTTTCGTGTTTGGCGATGTGGTCAACCTCAAAGGTGCTGCAAGGCAGGCTCATGAGGCGTGGATCCAAGTTTCGGGCGATATCGGCCATCAATCGCTCGCTGCGTTTACGCCGCGCGATGGCGATGTGGTCATCGACGGGATTTTCGGGGCAGGGCTTTCGCGCGATGTTCCGCCGGAAGTTGCTGCGGTCATTCGCGCTGTGGGGCACGCAGGAACACCGGTCGTTGCGATTGATCTTCCCTCGGGGCTCTGCGGCCGCCGGGGTGTTGCCCTCGGCTCTGCATTCAAGGCTGCCCGGACAGTCACCTTCGTGGCGAAGAAGCCGGGACATGTGCTGATGCCGGGACGAGAGTTTTGCGGTGCGCTGGAGGTGTTCGATATCGGTATTCCTCGACGCATCGTCGAAGCGAATGTCGGAGCTCTATGGGAAAACTCCCCCGACCTCTGGAAGAGTTATCTTGTCCATGATGATGTGGAGACGCACAAGTTCAAACGCGGTCATCTGACGGTCTTCGCAGGTCCTTCACATTCGACCGGTGCTGCTCGAATGACGGCGATGTCCGGCTTGCGGGCGGGCGCCGGGATCGTAACGATCGCGGCTCCAGAAGAGGCGATCCCCGTTCTTTCGGCGACACTCACGGCGGTGATGGTGACACCGATCGACGATCGAGACGCTCTCGGGGATTGGGCTGAAGACGAACGCCATGGGACTTATGTTCTGGGGCCTGGTTTTGGCGATCTGGAAAAAGCCAGAGCGTTCGTGGCGCTCCTCAAGGATCGCGCGCTCGTGCTCGATGCCGATGGCATCACGGCCTTCAAGGATGATACTCTCAAGCTCTTCTCGCTCTTCGCCGAAGACGCACCGAGGATCATGACGCCGCATGAGGGCGAGTTTGCACGACTGTTCCCAGATATTCATGCGGATGACACACTAAGCAAAATCGAAAAAGCGCAAGCCGCTGCCAAATGCAGCAATGCCGTCATCATCTACAAGGGGGCCGATACGGTGATTGCAGCCCCCGACGGTCGGGCAAGCGTCAACACCAACGCACCCTCATCGCTGGCAACCGCAGGATCTGGCGATGTGCTGGCCGGTATCTGCGGCGCGCTTTTGGCGCAGCAGATGCCGGTATTCGAAGCCGCCGCTGCGGCCGTTTGGTTGCATGGGGAGATGGGGCAGAGGCTTGGTCCGGGCTTGATAGCCGAAGATCTGGCATCGGCAGTACGGCCATTCGAGGCTTTCGAGGCGAGGGCCAGGGCAGGCTGACGATCGTGGTTACAGCTTGGGCGTATGGCTGGACCAGACGGGCTTGCTGATCGTCTGAAGTTCTGACGTCGGCCTGCCTTCGATGCGTGCCAGGACGGCACGGGCAAGTTCGCGACCCGCCAGCTTGATATCCTCGTTCATCGTATGGATTTCCGGTCGGAGCCAGTTGAGGAAGTCGGCGGATTGTTTCGACACGATATCCACATCCGTTCCGATCTTCTTGCCACTCGCTTCGATCCCGGCCACGATCGCAATCGTCGAACTGCCGCTGATCGACACGATGCCATCCGGCACATCGCTGCCGCTCATCAACCGTGCGGTTTCCTGCTTCAGCTCTTCCAACGGGGTGTCGTTGTTGATGTTGGGCAGAGCGAATTCGGTGATTCCAAAGTCTTTCAATCCACGCTCAAATCCGCGACGGGCAAAGTCGTGATAGGAGAACTGGCTTTGCGGCAGCAGCACGGCCACGCGTTTCCTGCCGCATTGCGCCAGACGCTTCATCGCCTCGTAGACATAGGCTTCGTTATCGAAGTCATGAAATGGGTGGTCGATGCCCATGCTGCTTCTGCCATGGGTGGCAAAGGGCATGTTGCGCTCGGTCATCAAGCGCACGCGGGGATCTTCCGGGCGTACCTTGGAAATGATGACGCCGTCTGCCGATCCCGTCTCCAGAATGTAGCGGATTGGGGTCATCGTGTCCTTGGCATGCGTGTGGGGTGTCACCACCAGATGGTAGGGTGTGTTGGTCAAAACCTCGGTGATGCCGAAGACCATCTGCGAGGTAAAACCCATCAACTCTTCATCGACGCTGAGAACCAGCGCAATGACATTGGTCTTGCCGGTGCGGAGGCGAACGCCGGCACGGTTTGGCTGATAACCGATCTGGCGGGCGACACGCCGCACGCGCTCCTTGGTATCCGCCCCGATATCGGGTGCGTCTTTCAAGGCGCGGGAGACTGTAGTGATGCCGAGACCCGTCATATAGGCAATGGTCTTCAGCGTCGGGCGTTCATTGGACGAAAGCGCTTGGCCGCCTGCTTCTATGTCCGTGCTATCGTTCATTTGCCGCCGCCTCCCATAACCGGACGGGCATCGTAGTGCGGTTTTATTCCATTGCAAAGCTCAAGGTGTCGTAACCGGTACGGCTTGTGACTTGGAGTGTCTGAAACGATGCAGGTTGGATGGCGTGGGAGAGGTTGAAACGTGGGTATAGGGGAGCGCGATAGCTGGACATAGGGATGCCAGCGCCGGCTTGATTGGTTTCTAAATGAACTTAAGAAATTCTTCGAAGTATATGGTATTTATAACATATTTTGATTTATCATATCTGATGTCGGCTGACGTAAATCCCGATGTGTGTTGATCGAACTTTTCGGGCGTGACGGTCATAGTTTTTTACGATAACGTTTCTGCCCGGAGGAATTCTCGATCTGATTTTTCATGGCTGCGGAAGGAGCGACGACTCGTTTTTACCGCATTGCTGACAGTGGATGGAGTCGCAACGCCAAGGCCGTTGCGTAATAAGCAGGGCAGTGAAAATGGCATCAACTTACGCAAGCGATCTCGTTATCGATCTTTCGGGCCAGTGGCGGCTGGCATCGGCCGAGGGTGATCATGCAACCACCATGACGATCCCGGGTGACGTCCATACGGCGCTCCATGAGGCATCGATCATTCCCGATCCCTACTTTGGCCGCAACGAGAACGACGTGCAGTGGGTGGCGCATCGCGACTGGATCATCGAGCGCCGTTTTACGGTCGATGAGGTCGATGCAGACTGGTATCTCGATATCAACAATCTCGACACGGTGGCCGTCGTCTTCGTCAATGATGTGCCGGTGCTTGCAGCCGACAATTGTTTCCGTCGCTACCGACCGGACGTGTCCTCGGCTCTCCAGCCGGGTGAAAACGTCATCCGCATCCATTTCCATTCAAGCATCAAGGCAGGCGCCGATCGTCAGGCGGCTCAGCCTTTTTATGTGCCGTATCACCCTGGCAACTCACCCATCCCCAATGGCAATCTTCTGCGTAAACCGCAGTGCCATTTCGGCTGGGATTGGAACATCGCGATAGCGCCACTCGGCCTTTATGGAAACATCATGCTGCGCCGGCTTGAGACAGCGCGCATTGAGCATGTCACGACCACACAGCATCACAAGGGTGGCGGTGTTGAGCTGCATGTCGAAGTCACACTTCATGCTGCTCAGCCTGCCAGCCTGCCCGTGCATCTGTCGTTCGGCGATGAACGGCTACGCCTCGATTGTGGCGTCTCCGCCGGTGAAACTGTCATCCGCCACGTGTTCTTCGTCGAGAATCCCAAGCTCTGGTGGCCGGCAGGCAGCGGCGAGCAGGCGCTCTATACGCTGAGCGTCGAATTGCCAGACGAGGTGATGACCCGCCAGATCGGCTTGCGCACAGTTGAGCTTCTGACCGACAAGGATGAGGCCGGCAGCCGTTTTGCGCTTCGCATCAATGGCCGCGAGATATTCTGCCGCGGTGCCAACTGGATCCCCTCGGACGCGCTGTTTTCACTCTCAAGTGCAGAGAAGACGGAAGACCTGCTTCTGTCGGCCGTCGAAGCCAATATGAATATGATCCGCGTCTGGGGCGGTGGCTTCTACGAGCCCGACTGGTTCTATGATCTTTGTGACCGGTTGGGCCTGATGGTCTGGCAGGATTTCATGTTTGCCTGCAATCTTTACCCTTGCACCGAAGACTTCCTCGACAACGTCGAGCTTGAGGTCGACTATCAGGTAAAGCGGCTGGCCTCGCATCCTTCGATCGCGCTCTGGTGCGGCGACAATGAACTCGTTGGCGCTCTGAACTGGTTCGAAGAATCGCGCAACAATCGCGACCGCTATCTCGTCGCCTATGATCGCCTCAACCGTACCATCGAGCGTGCCCTGAAGAAAGCGGCCCCGTCGTCCATCTGGTGGCCGTCAAGCCCGGCCTCCGGCTATCTGGATTATGGCGATGCCTGGCACGCGGATGGTTCGGGCGACATGCATTACTGGTCCGTCTGGCACGAGAACAAATCCTTCGACGATTATCGGACGGTGCGTCCGCGGTTCTGCTCGGAGTTCGGTTTCCAGTCCTATACGTCCATGCCGATTATCCGCACCTATGCGGACAACAAGGACATGAACATCGCGTCGCCTGTGATCGAGCTCCATCAGAAGAATGCGGGCGGCAATGAGCGCATTGCCGGAACGATGTTCCGCTATTTCCGCTTCCCGAAGGACTTCGAGAACTTCGTCTATGTCAGCCAGGTGCAACAGGCGCTCGCGATCAAGACGGCCGTCGAATATTGGCGTTCGCTCAAACCTCATTGCATGGGCACGCTCTATTGGCAGCTCAACGACACCTGGCCCGTCGCCTCGTGGTCGAGCCTCGACTATGGCGGTAGCTGGAAAGCCCTTCATTATGCGGCAAGGCGCTTCTTCCAGCCGGTCGCCGTGTCAGCCGTTCCGTGTGAAGACGGTAAGTCCGTTCGCTTCTCCATGGTCAACGATACGTTGGAAGACGTCGAAATCGACATGAACATCTTCGCGCTGGCGCTCGATGGCGTTCGGATTCCGCTGAAATCCGCCAATGGCACCTGCGGACCGGATGCCGCATCGGTTCTGACCGAGATCGACCTGGATCAAATTCCAGCCGGCGCGCTGCTCTCCTGGAATTTCATCGCCTCCAACGGCATGTTGGGCGAGGGGCATCACGCGCGAGATACCTACAAGGCGCTCGATCTGTGGCCATCGGGTCTCAGCCATCAGGTGACGGCGCTGGACAATGGGGACTTCGAGGTGGAGGTTCAGGCGCAAGGCCTTGCACTCTTCGTCATGGTGGAAGCCGATATCGCCGGGCGCTATTCGGACAACCTCTTCGATCTGGCTGCGGGAGAAAGCCGTCGCATCGTCTTCTCGCCAAGCGACAAATCGCGGACGGGCAAGCCGTCGTTTAAGCTCTTCGATCTCTACACCTCGCAGTCGCAGGCTTGAAAGCCGACTATGATCTTCTAATCTAACTGCACCACAATCCGCCGCCTTCGCGGCGGATCAGCGATTCCACACAAGGGAGGAAAACCATGGCCTGGCAACCGGCTGAAAACCGCTACGCATCCATGAAGTACAATCATTGCGGCCGCACCGGCCTCAAGCTTCCGGCCATATCGCTCGGCCTCTGGCACAATTTCGGCAACGATTTCTCCCACAAGACGAAGCAGGAGATTTGCCGCAAAGCCTTCGATCTCGGCATCACCCATTTCGATCTTGCGAACAATTACGGTCCGCCTCCAGGCAGCGCCGAGAGCGCCTTCGGCGAAATCCTCAAAACCGATTTTGCCGGTTATCGCGATGAGCTGATCATCTCCTCCAAGGCGGGCTACAATATGTGGCCCGGTCCTTATGGCGAATGGGGTAGCCGCAAATATCTGATCTCGTCCTGCGACCAGAGCCTGAAGCGCATGGGTCTCGACTATGTCGATATCTTCTATTCCCACCGCTTCGATCCGGACACGCCACTGGAAGAGACCTGCGGTGCGCTCGATCACATCGTGCGGTCGGGCCGGGCGCTCTATGTCGGCATCTCGTCGTATAATTCGCAGCGCACCCGTGAGGCTGCGGCGATCCTGAAAGATCTCGGCACGCCCTGCATCATCCATCAGCCGAGCTATTCGATGATCAACCGCTGGATCGAGGAGGACGGCCTTGTCGATACGCTGGAAGAACTCGGCATCGGCTCCATCGTCTTCTCTCCGCTGGCACAGGGCATGCTGACGACGAAGTATCTGAACGGCGTGCCGGATGCGAGCCGCGCCAGCCAGAACAAGTCGCTCAACCCTGCCTTCCTCAATGATCGCAACATCGAGAATATACGCGGGCTGAACGCCATCGCCGAACGGCGTGGACAGACGCTGGCGCAGATGGCGATTGCCTGGGTTCTGCGCGGCGGTCACATCACCTCTGCACTGATCGGCGCAAGCCGACCTGAGCAGGTAGAGGATTGCGTGAAGGCTCTCGAGAAGCCGGACTTCACCGCGGACGAACTGGCGGAAATCGATCGCTATGCACGCGATGCGGATATCAACCTCTGGGCCAAATCTGCCGAACTGAAAAAGTAAGGGAAGTACACCGCTCGGGCAATTTAGCCCGAGCGGCCACTGTCGATTTGCTCGTAACATTAGAAGTCATGAACTTTAATTTCTTCCTCTAAGCCATGGTCAACATTACGATATTGTAATTTCGTGCTTCAGTTTCCATTCATCCTCGGCGCGGTAGGGTCATCCCATCAGAACAGGAAAGGAAACACCCATGAAAAAGCTCGTCACCGTTTTTCTGGCTGCGACAATTCTCGCAGCGCCGATGGCCCAGGCGCAGGGTCGCCATGACTACGGGCATGACCGCCGTGGGGTTCACGAACGGACTGTCACGACCAAGAAGGTGATCATCAAGAAGCACCGCTGGGACCGCGGTCAGCGTCTGACGCCGGCCGAGCGCCGTCACTTCGTCGACCGTCGTGAATATCGCCGCTATCACCTCAGAGAACCGCGCCGCAATGAGCGCTGGGTGCGCGTCGACAACCAGTTCCTGTTGATCAATGCCGTCAGCGGCCTGATCATCGGCCTCGCCGCAGCACGGTAAGCAATGAACAGGAAAGCGGGCGCAGCGAGCGCCCGCTTTCTTTTGCAGGGTCAGGCTGCCTGTCTGTTCCAATCGGGGAATGGATCGTTCAGCGTCTGCCAGGCGTCCGGCGTAAAGCTTTTGGCGTCTACAAGGCAGGCATCGAGTTCATGGCGCAGTGCTGCCTCGCTCATGGGGTCGGCGCCGATGAAGACGATCTCTTGTCGCCTGTCTCCCCAGATAGTGTCTATGTAAGGTGCCAGCATCTTCTCGAAGCTCGGATCATCCGGCCAACGTGTTTTTGGCACGGAGGACCACCAGAGCCCCATCTTGCCGGTTTTCACCAAGGCTCCTGCCTGGCTGATTTCGCCAACATGGTTGGGCCGCGTGGCCAGCCAGAAGAAGCCCTTGGCGCGGATGACACCCGGCCAGTCGCGGTTGATGAAGGCATGGAAGCGAGCGGGGTCGAAGGGCCTCTTTGCCCGATAAACGAAGGAGCGGATACCGTATTCTTCCGTTTCCGGTATGTGGCCCTTGAAGCCATGCAACTCCTTGAACCAGAGCGGATGCGTTTCCGCCTTGGCAAAATCGAAAAGGCCAGTGCCGAGTATCACTGCTGACTCGACTTGTCCGAAATCGGCCTCGACAAGACGGGCGTCGGGATTTAGGCCGACGACGATTTTGCGGGCAGCATCAAGCTCTGCGGGGCTGGCGGCAGAGACCTTGTTCAGCACCACGACATTGGCGAATTCAATTTGCTCGACCAGGAGATCGACGAGCGTGCGATTGTCACCTTCGCCTGCCGTTTCGCCGCGATCCGCCAGAAAGTCAGCCGAGCCGTAGTCCTTGAGCAGATTGGCGCAATCGACCACGGTGACCATGGTGTCAAGCTGCGCGACATCCGACAGGCTGTCACCCTTGTCGTCGCGGAAGTCGAATGTGGCCGCAACCGGCAGCGGTTCGGCAATGCCGGTGGACTCGATCAGCAGGTAATCGAAACGATCCTGCTCAGCCAATTGCCTGACCTCGTTCAACAGGTCGTCTCTCAGCGTGCAACAGATGCAGCCATTGGTCATCTCGACCAGCTGCTCCTGCGTGCGCGACAGGTTTGCCCCGCCATCGCGAACAAGAGCCGCATCGATGTTGACCTCGCTCATATCGTTGACGATCACCGCGACCCGCAGTCCCTCGCGATTACCGAGAATATGATTGAGAAGGGTGGTTTTGCCGGCTCCGAGAAAGCCGGAAAGAACTGTGACAGGCAGCTTCTTTTTCATATCACAACCTCATTTGTTATAACATTACATTGATGGTTCGAAAGAAGGGCGGTCCGTGCCGCCCTTTGTCTCCCGTCAGATCACGACAGGCAGTTCTTCAACGAATTGGCGATGCCGCGCATCAGCTTGAAATAGAGATCGGGTCCCGCTTCCAGCGTGCCGGCCTCCGGGTCCAGCGTACCAGATTTGGCGTTGGTGCCTTCGATCACGACGTTGACCAGTTTCGGCTCGAATTGCGGTTCGGCAAATACGCAGGTCGCGTTGAGTTCCTTGACCTTGGCCTGGATCTGCTTGATGCGGTCCGCACCCGGCATGTTTTCAGGGCTGACGGTGATGGAGCCTGCCGTCTTCACACCGTAACGGTGTTCGAAATACTGGTAGGCATCATGGAAAACGATGAAGGGCTTGTCCTTGATCGGCGCGACGGTTGCCGCAAGCTCCTTGTCGAGCGCGTCGAGATTATCGACCAGCTTTTTGGTGTTTTCCTGGTAGGTCTTGGCATTGGCGGGATCGGCGGTCATCAGCGTCTTTTCGATTTCCGTCGCCATGGCCCTTGCATTGGCAGGATCCAGCCAAAGATGCATGTCGTATTCGCCGTGGTCGTGTCCGTCCTCATGCGCGTGCTCACCCTCATGCGCGTGGTCGTGACCCTTTTCGCCTTCATGCGCATGATCATGCCCCTCATGATCGTGCCCATCATGGTCGTGCTTATCGTCGCCCTCATGGGCATGGTCGTGACCTTCGGCCTCCGCATGGGCATGACCTTCATGGTCGCCATGGTCATGGGCTTCGAAGGGGCCGCCTTCACGGAAACTCAGCTTTTCGATGCCGGGCGCGTCGTCCAGTTCGATAACTGTTGCCTTTCCGGCCAGCGATTCCAGCGGCTTTTCCAGAAACTTTTCCAGTCCGTCACCGACCCAAAACACAACATCTGCATTTTCGAGCGCCTTGGCATTGGACGGCTTGAGGCTATAGGTGTGGGGTGACGCACCGCCATCGACGATGACCTGGGGCACTGCGACGCCTTCCATGATGGCTGCCACCAGCGAGTGGATCGGCTTGATCGACACAACGACATTGGGCGCGGCCATGGCATTCGAAGCGCCGATCATGGCGGCAGAGGCGAGGAGGAGGGCGGCGAGTGACTTCATAGGGTATGCTCCACTTGTATCAAAGTGTAATGTTATTACATAAGTTGCGTAACGCTATAACGTATGCCATAGCCATGTGCAACAGCCGCAATCGGAAAATCCCATGCTTCATTCTCCGGCCAAAAACGACGGAAATCTCGTCTCCCTGTCCAGTGCAGGCGTGAGACGCAGCGGGCGTTGGCTGGTGCGCGGCGTCGACTTTTCCGTCCGTCGCGGCGAGATTGTGACGCTGATTGGACCGAACGGATCTGGCAAGTCCACGAGTGCCAAGATGGCGATTGGCGTGATGAAGCCGGATGAAGGAAAGGTCGAGCGTTTGGCTGGCCTGAAGGTTGGCTATGTGCCGCAAAAGCTTTCCGTCGACTGGACGATGCCCTTGACCGTCTGGCGGCTGATGACGCTGACCGGAGCCCTGCCGCCACGGGAAATCGACGCGGCGTTGAATGCCACCGGCATTGCGCATCTCGCCAAGGCCGAGGTCCAGCATCTGTCGGGTGGAGAGTTCCAACGTGCGCTTCTGGCGCGTGCGATTGCCCGCAAGCCCGATCTGCTCGTTCTGGATGAGCCGGTTCAGGGTGTGGATTTTTCCGGCGAGATTGCGCTTTATGATCTTATCAAGACCATTCGCAATTCCACGGGCTGCGGCATTCTCCTGATCTCGCACGATCTGCACGTGGTGATGGCGGAGACCGATACGGTCATCTGCCTGAATGGCCATGTGTGCTGCCGCGGCACACCACAGGCCGTGAGCCAGAGCCCGGAATATATGCGCCTCTTCGGCGGTGCGGCTGCCAAGGGGCTGGCAGTCTATAGCCACCACCATGATCACACCCATCTGCCGGATGGACGCGTCATGCATTCCGACGGCTCGGTGACGGACCATTGCCATCCCGATGACGGGCATCATCATGAGCATGATCACACCCATGATTATGTCCACGCTCATAATCATTCCCATGACGAACAAGAAGATGCCTGCGGCTGCGGTCATCACCATGATCATCACTCCGATGACACCACCCATGCGCCCGGAGTGAAACATGTTTGACGACTTCTTCATCCGCGCCATCTTTGCAGGCGTCGGCGTCGCGCTGACCGCCGGGCCGCTTGGCTGCTTCGTGGTCTGGCGGCGCATGGCCTATTTCGGCGATACCATGGCGCATTCGGCGCTGCTCGGTGTGGCGCTCTCGCTGCTGCTTCAGCTGAACCTGATCGTCAGCGTCTTTCTTGTTGCCGCCGCCGTGTCTCTGCTGTTGCTCTTGCTGCAACGGCGTCAGGCGCTCTCGGCGGATGCGCTGCTGGGTATTCTGTCGCATTCTGCACTTGCCTTCGGTCTCGTTATCGTTGCCTTCATGACATGGGTGCGGATTGATCTCGTCGCCTTTCTGTTCGGCGACATTCTCGCGGTCTCTGTCACCGATATTCAGATGGTCTGGGGCGGCGGCATCCTTGTGCTGCTGGCGATCGTCTATCTCTGGAAGCCGCTTCTGGCCTCGACGGTCAATGCCGAATTGGCAGAGGCGGAAGGACTGCGGCCGGAACGTTCGAAGCTTCTCTTCATGTTGCTGATGGCGCTCGTCATTGCTATCGCCATGAAGATCGTCGGCATCATGCTGATCACATCGCTGCTGATCATTCCAGCAGCAACGGCCAGACGCTTCTCGTCGACACCGGAAATCATGGCGGTGCTGGCGTCGCTCATCGGTGCCGTCGCCGTCATCGGCGGACTGATGGGATCGCTGCAATACGACACGCCGTCCGGCCCGTCGATTGTCGTTGCCGCCGTCTTGCTTTTCGTCTTGAGTCTTTTGCCTGTGCCGGGACGGTCGCGCAGTGCCGAGCAGGGAGTGAACTGATGAACATGAACACGAATGCGAAGAACCTCACGCGCAACCAGTCGTTGGTCTACGACGCGCTGTCCCGCTCGCAGGCGCCGCTCAGTGCCTATGTGATCCTCGACAAGCTGAGGGACAGCGGCTTTCGCGCGCCCTTGCAGGTTTATCGCGCGCTGGAAAAGCTGATAGAGTTCGGGCTCGTCCACCGGTTGGAGAGCCTGAACGCGTTCGTAGCCTGCTCGCACACAAGCGCAGATTGCTGCACCCATCACCATGGTACGGTGGCCTTCGCCATCTGCAACGCCTGCGGCCAGGTGACGGAGTTTCACGATCACGAGATCGATCATCGCCTCGGCGATTGGGTCAAGGGACAGAAGTTCAAGGCTGAAAAGACGACGATCGAGATCCGTGGTCTTTGCGAGGCCTGTGCGGCCTAGTCTCAAAAGTACGGGCTGGGAGGTATGCGGGCAGCCTAGACAGGCTTCAGTTCTTCGGCAAAGCGCTTCCAGTTGGCCACATATTTTTCTGCCGACTTTTTGATGCCCTCGGCGGCTTTTTCATCCAGCGTGCGGACGACGCGGGCAGGGGAACCGACGATCAGGGAATTGTCGGGGAATTCCTTGCCCTCGGTGACGAGCGCATTGGCGCCGACGAGGCAGTTTTTGCCGATCTTCGCACCGTTCAGGATTGTCGCTCCCATGCCGATCAGGGTGTTGTTGCCGATCGTGCAGCCGTGGATGATAGCGTGGTGGCCGATGGTGCAGTCCTCGCCGATCGTTGCGGGGAATCCTGGATCGCTGTGGACCATCACGCCTTCCTGAATGTTCGTACCGCGACCAACCGTCATTGGCTCGTTATCGCCGCGCAACGTCGCGCCGAACCAGATGCCGACATCGTCACCCAGGGTGACGGAGCCGATGACATTGGCATCCGGCGCGATCCAGTATCGATCCGCTGCTGGCAGGTGGGGCACTCTCGTTCCGAGGCGATAGACTGGCATAGGCGGATCTCCGATTTCTGTTCGGGTGTCAGACGACCTTGACCGTCAAAGTGCCGACGCCATCCACGCCGCACTCCATGATATCGCCTTTGACGACTGGGCCGACGCCAGCCGGCGTGCCGGTCATGATCACGTCGCCAGCGGCCAGCGCGAAGACCTTCGACAGTTCGGCGATGATTTCCGCTGTTTTCCAGATCATCTGATCGAGATCGCCGGATTGCTTGCGCGCGCCATTCACATCGAGCCACACCGCACCCTTGTTCGGATGTCCGATCTTCGAGGCCGGAACGAGTGGCGAGATCGGTGCGGAGAATTCAAAGGCCTTGGCGCCTTCCCAGGATCTGCCCATCTTTTTCAGTCCGTCCTGCATGTCGCGGCGGGTCATGTCGATACCGACACCATAGCCCCAGACGTGATCAAGCGCGTTCTCGACCGCGATGTTCGAGCCGCCGCTTTTCAGTGCCACAACACATTCCACTTCGTAATGAACGTTGGAAGAGAGGGCCGGGTAGGGAAAGTCTTGGCCAGCGGGCAGCAGGTTGTCCGGGTTCTTCTGGAAGAAGAAGGGGGGCTCGCGGGATGGATCATGGCCCATCTCGATAGCGTGGTCCGCGTAGTTGCGCCCAACGCAATAGACCCGCCGCACGGGGAAGGTTTCGTTCGTGCCTTCGACGGGCAGGAGAACGGGTTGGGGGGCGGGGATCACTGTTGCGGACATAATGGCACTCCTTCTTGGGAGTGGTGTTGTCCCGCAATTTCAAGGTGATTTCCAGTCCAATCTTTCTGCAATATTCGCCGTCAGGATAAGAGCCACACGACACAGCCCCCTACGACAATGAGGGCGACGATGACCGCGAGCAACCTGCCAACACCCGCATTGGTGTTGCTGTCGGCGCCGACGATGCTCCAGTAGAGAGACTTCTCGTCGCTCTTCTCGCTCATCATGATCTCCTCAAAATCTTGTGACACCGTGCTTCACAAATCTTTTCGATCATTGAGGGTTCCGCTTCGTGCATCGCGGATTTGAAAAGACGCGGGTAGATCGCTCAGCCATTCCGCCTTATATGGACCCGAAACGCCGTTCCTCTGAGCCTTCGATACGTCGATGTCACGCGAAGGAGACGAGGCGGCAATCAAGGATTGGCCGACGATTATGACGATGACTTCTCAACGCAAGGATAGCGCGTCGCATTACGCGCGAGGAAAGGTCTTCGCCGTCGCGCCGATGATCGACTGGACCGATACGCGTTGCCGCTTCCTGCATCGCCAGCTTTCGCAGCATGCGCTTCTCTATACGGAGATGATCGTGGCTGATGCCATCATTCATGGCAAGCGCGACAAGCTGCTTGAGTATCACCCTCAAGAACATCCCGTGGCGTTGCAACTTGGCGGCTCCGATCCCGGAAAGCTTGCCGAGGCTGTCAAGATTGCCTCGGACTATGGATATGACGAGATCAATCTCAATGTCGGCTGTCCCTCCGACCGCGTTCAGTCCGGCACCTTCGGCGCGTGCCTGATGCGCGAGCCTGAGACCGTTGCGGCTTGCGTCGAGGCGATGAAGGCCGTGGCGCGTGTGCCTGTCACCGTGAAGTGCCGCATCGGCGTGGATGACCAGGAGCCGGACGCTATTCTTCCAGACTTCATCGCACGTATGGTCGCCGCAGGGGCGGATGCCGTCTGGATACACGCCCGCAAGGCATGGCTTCAGGGACTGTCACCCAAGGAGAACCGCGAAGTGCCGCCGCTGGATTATCAGTTGGCTTATCGCATGAAGCAGGAATTTCCCGATCTCTTCATCGGCATCAATGGTGGGATTACCGATCTCGATCAGTCGGACGAGCATTTGAAGCATATGGATGGGGTCATGCTGGGGCGTGCTGCCTATCATAACAGCTCGATGCTTGCGGAGGTGGATCACCGCATCTATGGCGCGCCGTCCCGCGATCTCGATCCAGGCGTCTTGCGCGACGCGATGATGGCCTATGCGGAAGATTATATTGCCAAGGGCGGCCGCCTGAACCACGTCACCCGACATATGGTCGGTCTGTTTCAGGGATTGCCCGGCGCACGGCGCTTCCGGCAAATCCTCTCCAGCGATGCGACAAAGCCCGGCGCCGGCTGCGAAGTCATTGCCGCCGCCTTCGACGCCATCGACTTCGAGCGAGCGCCAGCGGCGATCGACGCATAATCGAGCGTAGGGTCAGACGAGGGTCTGCAGCAGCTGCGCGCCGTTCGGCGCGTTGACCTTGCCGCCGGTAATGAAGAAGGCGAAAACATCGCGCGGCGTCTTCTCGGCCTTTCGGTCGGGCGCGATCATCGGAAGATCGTCGGACGCGCCGCCAGCTGCATAGGTCTTCAGGCGCTCGCTCCACGCCTTCACATCTTTCTCCGGATAGCAGGTCCCTATATCGTCCTCACCCTTTTGCAGCCGGCAATAGACGAAATCCGCCGTCACATCCGGCAGCATTGGATAGTCGTGATGATCGGCGCAGACCACAGCGACATTGTGCTTGGTCAGCAACTCGATGAATTCCGGTACCTGGAAGCTGTCGTTGCGCACCTCAACGACATGCTGCAATTTTAACCCGTCCTGCTTTTCCGGCAATAGGGCCAGGAAGGCGGCAAAGTCGTCCGGCTCGAATTTCTTCGTCGGCGCGAATTGCCAGAGGATCGGGCCGAGATGATCGCCAAGCTCGGTCAGCCCCTGCGTCAGGAACTTCGTCATCGATTCCTCTGCCTCGGCCAGAACCTTGCGATTGGTGACAAAACGGCTGGCCTTCAACGAGAAAATGAAACCATCGGGCACCTCGGACGCCCACTTGGCGAAGGTCGCGGGTTTCTGGCTGCCATAATAGGTGCCGTTCACCTCGATCGCCTTCAACTTGGAGCTTGCATATTCCAACTGGCGCTTCTTGGTGAGCTTCTCAGGATAGAACGTGCCTTCCCAAGGCTCGAAGGTCCAGCCGCCGATACCGGCGCGGATCGTTCCCGACTTGCTCATCCGTCTCTCCAATCAACGCGAAATTGCCATGTGAAGGGGGCGGATCACTCCGCCGCCTGAATATTCTTTTCCGGATGGCGCTCCAGCAGTTCCTTGAGGAACTGACCGGTATAGGAGCGCTTCTCCTTGACGATCTGCTCCGGAGTTCCGGCAGCCACGACCTCACCACCGCCGGTGCCGCCTTCGGGACCGATATCGATGATGTAGTCGGCCGTCTTGATGACCTCGAGATTGTGCTCGATGACCACGACAGAGTTGCCCTGATTGACCAGTTCATGCAGCATTTCCAGAAGCTTCTTCACGTCGTGGAAATGCAGGCCGGTCGTCGGTTCATCGAGGATATAGAGTGTCCGGCCGGTCGAGCGTTTGGACAGCTCCTTGGCAAGCTTGACGCGCTGCGCTTCGCCGCCTGACAGCGTATTAGCTTGCTGGCCGACCTTGATGTAGCCGAGCCCAACATCGAAAAGCGATTGCAGCTTGTCGCGCACGGCAGGCACGGCGGCAAAGAACTCGACGCCTTCTTCCACTGTCATGTCCAGCACGTCGGCAATCGACTTGCTCTTGAAGGTTACGTCCAGGGTCTCGCGGTTGTAGCGCTTGCCGTGGCAGACATCGCAGGTGACATAGACATCCGGCAGGAAGTGCATCTCGATCTTGATCACGCCATCGCCCTGGCAGGCTTCGCAACGCCCGCCCTTGACGTTGAAGGAGAAACGGCCCGGTGCGTATCCACGGGCTTTCGCCTCCGGCAGACCGGCGAACCAGTCACGAATAGGCGTAAAGGCGCCGGTATAGGTGGCTGGGTTGGAGCGTGGTGTACGACCGATCGGCGACTGGTCGATGTCGATGACCTTGTCGATGAATTCGAAGCCATCGATGCGATCGTGTTCTGCCGGAATCTCGCGCGCGCCCATGACGCGGCGTGCGGCAGACTTGTAGAGCGTTTCGATCAGGAAGGTGGACTTGCCGCCACCCGATACGCCGGTAACAGCTGTGAAGACGCCGAGCGGTACGGAGGCTGTGACGTTCTTCAGATTGTTGCCACGCGCGCCAACGACCTTGATCTCCTTGCCCTTCTTTGGCTTGCGCCGTTCGGCTGGAACAGGAACGCCCATTTCGCCGGAAAGGTACTTGCCCGTCAGCGAGTTCGGGTTGGCCATCACTTCCTGCGGCGTGCCTTCGGCAATGACCTGGCCGCCATGGATGCCGGCAGCCGGGCCAATATCGACCACGTAGTCGGCCGTGAGAATGGCGTCCTCGTCATGCTCGACGACGATGACGGTATTTCCGATATCGCGAAGATGCTTCAGCGTTTCCAGCAGGCGAGCATTATCGCGCTGGTGCAGGCCGATGGACGGTTCGTCCAAAACGTAAAGAACGCCGGTCAGGCCGGAGCCGATCTGCGACGCAAGCCTGATACGCTGGCTTTCGCCGCCAGACAACGTGCCGGAATTGCGCGACAGGCTAAGATAATCGAGACCGACGTCGTTCAGGAAGCGTAGACGTTCGCGAATTTCTTTCAGAATGCGAACGGCGATTTCATTCTGCTTGGCGTTAAGCTTTTCCGGCAGGCCTTCGAACCAGTCGCGAGCGACCTTGATCGACATCTGCGTGACTTCGCCGATATGCAGCGTGTTGATTTTGACCGCGAGCGCTTCGGGCTTCAGGCGATAACCGGCGCAGGCCGGGCAGGGGGCTGCCGACATGTAACGCTCGATCTCTTCACGCGCCCAGGCGCTGTCCGTTTCCTTCCAGCGGCGTTCGAGGTTGGGCACGATGCCCTCGAAATTCTTCACCGTCTTGTAGGAGCGGGCACCATCCTGATACTGGAACTCGATCTTCTCGTCGGTACCTTTCAGGATTGCCTTCTTCGCGGCATCTGTCAGGTCGCTCCAGCGGCTGGAGAGCTTGAAGCCGAAGGCTTTGCCAAGCGCTTCCAGCGTTTGGTTGTAATAGGGCGAGGAGGACTTGGCCCACGGCGCAATAGCGCCATCTTTCAGCGTGCGCGCAGGCTCCGGCACGATCAGCGCCTCATCCACTTTCTGCTGCGAACCCAGACCGTCGCAGGTCGGGCAGGCACCGAAAGGGTTGTTGAAGGAGAAGAGCCTCGGCTCGATCTCGGGAATGGTGAAGCCGGATACCGGGCAGGCGAATTTTTCCGAAAACAGCACGCGTTCGTGCGTTTCGTTGAGCGACTTGTTGGCGGAACCGCCGGCGGACGTTTCTTCCGCAGGCAGCGGCTTGTCGGCAAATTCGGCAACGGCCAGACCGTCCGCGAGCTTCAGGCAGGTCTCCAGGCTGTCGGCCAGGCGCGCGGCCATGTCCGGACGCACTACGGCGCGATCCACCACCACATCGATATCGTGCTTGTACTTCTTGTCGAGGGCAGGAACGTCGGCAATCTCGTAGAACTGGCCATCCACCTTGACGCGCTGGAAGCCCTTCTTCATCAGCTCGGCGAGTTCCTTCTTGTACTCGCCCTTACGGCCGCGCACGATGGGTGCGAGAATGTAGAGACGCGTGCCCTCCTCGAACGCAAGAATGCGGTCGACCATCTGGCTCACGGTCTGGCTCTCGATCGGCAGACCGGTCACGGGCGAATAGGGAACGCCGACGCGCGCGAAGAGAAGGCGCATATAGTCGTAGATTTCCGTCACCGTGCCGACTGTCGAACGCGGGTTGCGCGAAGTCGTTTTCTGCTCGATGGAGATCGCCGGTGACAGACCCTCGATCTGGTCGACATCCGGCTTCTGCATCATCTCCAGAAACTGGCGCGCATAGGCCGAAAGGCTCTCCACATAGCGGCGCTGCCCCTCGGCGTAGATGGTGTCAAAGGCCAGCGACGACTTGCCGGAACCGGACAGGCCCGTCATGACGATCAGCTTATTGCGCGGCAAATCAAGGTCGATGCCCTTGAGATTGTGCTCGCGCGCGCCGCGGATGGAAATCGTCTTCAATTCACTCATGACAAGGCTCTGGATTTCAGCTGTTTGGACGGATCGGTTCTTATGTCATCATCTGGAACGGCGTGTCGAGACGATTGACGCTCCAATATGGTCTTGCCCGGCGCGTTCTCGCCTGGGAATGCTTCTGGATATGATTGACTCACTCACCACGCCTTAATAGAACAAAAAAGGAACATATTGCAACTATGCCCGTTGGCAAGAACATTCCTTGTGGATTGTCGTTCCACTCGCTGCCCATCGCGACGAGGGATGGTCTATGGTGCGCGGGACTTTTGAACAGGAAAAATGCCGTTCATGACGTTCGGCAGACAGGAAGATAAATATGGCTGGCAGCGTAAACAAGGTTATTCTGGTCGGAAATGTCGGCGCTGATCCGGAAATTCGCCGCACGCAGGATGGCCGACCAATCGCCAACCTGCGCATTGCGACGTCGGAAAGCTGGCGTGACCGCAATTCGGGCGAGCGCAAGGAAAAGACCGAATGGCACACGGTCGTTGTCTTCAATGAAGGCCTCTGCAAAGTCGTTGAGCAGTACGTCAAGAAGGGCGCCAAGCTCTACATCGAAGGCGCGCTGCAGACCCGCAAATGGCAGGACCAGAACGGCAATGATCGTTATTCGACGGAAATCGTTCTCCAGGGTTTCAACTCGACGCTGACCATGCTTGACGGTCGCGGCGAAGGCGGCGGCGGTGGTCGTGGCGGAGACTTTGGTGGCGGTGGCGATTATGCTGGCGGCGGCTCCTATGGTGGGGGCAGCGGTGGCGGTTACGAGCAGCAGCCCGCGCGTGGCGGCGGTGCGTCGCGCGGTGGCCAGCCCTCCGGCGGCAACTTCTCCAACGATCTGGATGACGATATCCCGTTTTGATGACGGCTGTTGAGGCACGCGTTGTTTTGCGCTCATGCCAATTGATAAGACAATATGAAGGGGTGGCGGTTACGCTGCCCCTTATTTCTTTAATCATTGAAGGATACGCATATGCCAGACCAGACATCACCTTCCCCGCAACCCGCCACCTGGCGGATCGTCCTGGCCTTCATCCTCGATTTTTTTACGGCGTTCTGGGTGCTGGGCTTCCTCGTCGCGTCGATCCTGGGCGGCCGCACGGAAAACGGCTTCGAGCTGAATGGCCTATCGGCCATCGTCTTCTTCGCCTCCATCGTCGCCTATTTTGTTGTGTTTAACAAATATCTCGGTGGAACGATCTGGAAGCGTTTGCTGAAGGCGAGGCGGTGAGCGCATTTTCTCCTGTGAATCCTGTGCGCGCTTGATCATCGCATATCACCGAGCGGCGACTTTCACGGGAGTTATCAGGGATGCATCTTTGCACCCTTGCAAATCTTGTCGACGATCTTCTTATCGGACCGCAACGCGAGACCAACGAGCTTGGCATTGTCCGGAGTGAACCTAGCAAAGACCTCTCGATTGGCCGCATCGTGACCCGTTGCGAACATCTCTTCGATGTAGGCTGATGCCGTGACATTTCGCTCCAGCGTTCGCCGGTGGATGGTTCTCAGTGTCTCTTGGTCAGCGGTCAGAACCACGATAGGCTGGATGGACATCGGATTGTAGACATTATCAGCGGCATCCCGATATGCTTCGCCGATGATCGCGGGCGATTGAGCGATGATACCGCTTGTCAGAAAAGCGGTGACGTTTAGCTTTTGCCACGTAGCAAGGTCATCGCGAATGATGATCGCGATTTTGGTGTCGAACATGTCTTACTCCTTTGAAGGTATCGAGGACATCGAGCAACTAGCGGTGCAGCGGGCGCTGGGTCTTGAACGTTCGTGCGTGGAATTTCAGCCCGGCGTGCGCGTGGTGGCGGAAAGTAGAGGGATCGAGCGGACCGAGGTGCGCTTCCACGGCAATGGGTTTACACCGCATCGGCATGACACCTACGCATTGGGGCTGACCTTGCACGGCGTGCAAACCTTTCGCTATCGCGGCGTCGAGCGGTTCAGCATGCCCGGAAATGTGATCGTGCTGCATCCGGACGAGGTTCACGACGGGGCTGCTGGAACGGATGCAGGGCTGATCTATCGCATGATCTACATGCCGCCTGAGTTGATCGGCGCCATCGACGGTTACTCTCGCTCCTTGCCATTCGTGCCGGATCCCGTTGTCGCCAATGCCGAGTTGTCTCGTACGCTTGCCTACATTCTGTCGGACCTCGATCACGAACCCGATGATCTTGCCAAGGATGATGCGATCCAGAGGATCGGGACGATTCTCTCTCGTGAAGCAGAAGCACCGCGCAAACGGGTTACCAAGGTCGCGCAATCGGCCGTCTTGCGGGCGCGGGATTTTCTTCTCAGCCATAGTGATGAGCCCGTGCGATCCGCGACGCTCGAGGACATTACAGGGCTGGACCGGTATGCCTTGGCGCGGCATTTCAGGCAGTTGCTTGGCACCAGCCCGCACCGCTATCTCGTGATGCGTCGACTCAGCCGAGCAAAGCAATTGCTGTTGGCGGGGAGCAGCCTGGCGGGCGCGGCAGTCGAAGCAGGCTTTGCAGATCAAGCTCACCTCACGCGGCATTTTCGCGATGCCTTCGGCATCACGCCGGGCCGGTGGTTGGCATTGCAAGGTGGCCGAACCTGAAAGCGTTTCACTGTCTTGGAGACTTTCCAGCCCAGAACGCTGAGGCAAGCGCGATTGCCCCCAGGAGAAACGATCCCCAGAGCAATGCACGCGGCGTTCCATCATAGCATTGGCCGATGATCGAGCCGAGCAAGGTAGCACCCAATTGCTGGATCGCACCAAATGCCGATGCGGCCGTGCCGGCAATCTTCCCGAGATTAGCCATGGAGAGGGCGCCGAGCGTTGCGTCTGCCCAGGTGAACATCGTCATCATCGCGGTAATGATGAGGAGGAGCAGCCAGAACGGCAGCGCATCGAGATAAAGCATGACCAACGCGACAGCAGCAAAGCCGACATATGTCGCGAGCCCGGTCATTCCTACAGCCTGCGAGCCGAACCGTGGAATGAGGCGCGAGCAGGCAAAGGCTGCGATTGACTGGACGATCGCTGTTCCCGCCATGGCGAGCGCGAAGTGATCTCCCAGTCCATAAGCTTGACCATAAAGCGGTTGGGCAGTTGCGATGAAGCCGTATAGGGTACCGAGCAGCAGCATAGCGGCTAGGCCATATCCGATCGCGCTCCGGTCTGCGGCAATCATAGCCAGCCCAGACCAGACCGAGCCGAAGCTTAGCGGCCGCCTATTCGCCGGGGAGAGCGTCTCCGGCAATCTCCACCAGGTCCAGACCAGCACGACAAGCCCAAATACGGCCATTGTAAAAAAGATGGCGCGCCAACCGCCGACCATCAAAATAGCTTGGCCCATCAGAGGCGCTAGAACCGGCATGATGAGGAATACCGTCAACACGAGCGACATGGCTCGTGCCATCTCGCTTCCGGAATAGCGATCTCGCAAGATGGCTTGAGACAGGCGAGTCGTGCCAACTCCCGCTCCTTGAATGAACCGAAGAACAAGCATCATTTCCAGGCTCTTGGCAAAAAGCGCGACGAGCGAGGCCGCGACGAACACGAGAAGCCCACACAAGATCGGTAGACGGCGGCCATAATGATCAGCGACTGGGCCGACGACAAAGGATGAGATTGCCGCCCCAAGGAGAAATGCGCCGACAGCTAATTGCGCAAGATTGGACGATGAGGCCGCCAATGCCAGACCGATGTCGGGCAGAGCAGGGAGCATGATATCGAGGGAAATCGAGCTAAGCCCCATAAGGGCTGCAACGAGAAGGACGAGTTCGCTTCGTCCGAGGGCAGTGATTCTAGATAATTTGTGCACCCACCGGTAACGACATGACCGTCCAGATCACTCCAGGAGCGTGCGGACGTTACCCAGTCAACATCTCATAAGACGATCAGATGGGCAATAAGCAGGGGGATTCTTGTTGGTCAGCTACCCCGATGACCCAGAGGATGCATCAACCAAACACGGTCAACGGATGGTTAAGCAAATGCGGCTATTGTGATTCCAGTAGCGCGTTTGAAGGCTGTTTTTAGAGTATGTGGACGAAGCATCATAAGAAAAGACGGTTCGGCCGTCTTGTTGTTCCAGCGATCACGGTCGCCTTTCTTTCCTATTTCGGCTATCATTCCATTCATGGCGATTTCGGGCTGGAAGCCATGGAGCGCCTGGAGCGCCAGCGCATTGCCAGAACCGCTGAGCGGGACAAGATCGTCAAGACCCGCGTGGCGCTGGAGCGTCAGGTGGAGTTGATGAGCGATGGGTCGCTTGAGCGGGATATGATCGACGAGATTTCGCGTTATCAGTTGAACATGTCGAAACCGGACGAAATCGTCATCATGAACGGATATATGTGATTAACCTAATTTCGGTTAATCATGGAATTTATTTTTAAATACAGTCGTTTACTTAGAATATGTGCCATGCGTTTATGGCATTGCTGTGGCGACCTTTCTTGCATATGTTACGCGCCGATCCAACCATTCTAATTCAACTAGGGAGGGATGAATGGCGCCGCGCAAAAACGCGTCTGTATCCGGCCGTAAGACAACGGCAAAGACGCCTGCCAAGGAATTCACCGGCAAGAACGCCCCGGATTTCGGCAAGGACGAAGAACTCCACGCGTATCGCGAGATGCTGCTCATCCGTCGCTTCGAGGAAAAGGCCGGCCAGCTTTATGGCATGGGCTTCATCGGCGGTTTCTGTCACCTCTACATCGGCCAGGAAGCCGTTGTCGTTGGCATGCAGATGTCGCAGAAGGAAGGCGATCAGGTCATCACCGCCTATCGTGACCACGGCCATATGCTGGCTGCCGGCATGAGCCCACGCGGTGTTATGGCGGAACTGACCGGACGTCGCGGCGGCCTTTCCAAGGGTAAGGGCGGCTCGATGCATATGTTCTCCAAGGAGAAGCATTTTTACGGCGGCCACGGCATCGTCGGTGCGCAGGTTTCGCTCGGTACGGGTCTGGCCTTCGCAAACAAGTATCGCGGCAACGACAATGTGTCGGTGACCTATTTCGGTGACGGTGCGGCCAACCAGGGTCAGGTCTATGAGAGCTTCAACATGGCTGCTCTCTGGAAACTGCCCATCATCTACATCGTCGAAAACAACCGCTACGCCATGGGCACCTCGACCAGCCGTGCCACGGCGCAGTCGAACTATTCGCTTCGCGGTTCCGGCTTCGGCATCCCCGGCGTTCAGGTGGATGGCATGGACGTTCGCGCCGTCAAGGCTGCTGCGGACGAAGCTCTCGAGCATTGCCGCTCCGGCAAGGGTCCGATCATTCTGGAAATGCTGACCTACCGCTATCGCGGTCACTCCATGTCTGACCCGGCCAAGTATCGTTCCAAGGACGAAGTGCAGAAGATGCGCTCCGAGCATGACCCGATCGAGCAGGTCAAGGCGCGGCTCATGGAGCAGGGCTGGGCGAGCGAAGACGAGTTGAAGGCGATCGACAAGGATGTCCGTGACATCGTGGCCGACAGCGCCGACTTTGCCCAGAACGATCCAGAGCCGGATGTATCCGAGCTTTACACCGACATTCTGCTCTGATCGGGAAAGGGAAAACAATGCCAGTAGAAATTCTTATGCCCGCCCTTTCCCCCACCATGGAGGAAGGCACGCTTTCCAAGTGGTTGAAGAAAGAGGGTGACAAGGTCACCTCCGGCGACGTGATCGCAGAAATCGAAACCGACAAGGCGACGATGGAAGTCGAAGCCGTCGATGAAGGCGTCATCGGCAAGATCCTGATCGATGCCGGTACCGAAAACGTCAAGGTGAATACGGCGATTGCCGTTCTCCTTCAGGAAGGCGAAAGCGCAGAAGACCTGTCGTCTTCCGCTGCACCGAAGAAGGAAGAGCCGAAGGCCGAGGCCGCAGGCTCCGGTTCTGATGCCGCCGGCGGCAAGGCCCGCGAAGCCAGCGAAGAACCATCCGCTTCGAAAGAGACGGCGAAGGCACCGGCTGCACCGAAGATCGAAGTTGCTGCCGATCCGGATATTCCGGAAGGCACCGAGTTCGTCAGCCAGACCGTGCGCGAAGCGCTTCGCGATGCCATGGCTGAAGAAATGCGCTCCGACGAAAAAGTCTTCGTCATGGGCGAAGAGGTTGCCGAGTACCAGGGTGCCTACAAGATCACCCAGGGTCTCCTGCAGGAATTCGGCGCCAAGCGCGTGATCGATACGCCGATCACCGAGCACGGCTTTGCCGGTATCGGTGTTGGCGCTGCCATGACCGGCCTGAAGCCGATCGTCGAATTCATGACCTTCAACTTCGCCATGCAGGCGATCGACCAGATCGTCAACTCTGCTGCCAAGACGCTCTATATGTCTGGCGGTCAGATGGGCGCACCGATGGTGTTCCGTGGTCCGTCGGGTGCTGCTGCCCGCGTGGCTGCTCAGCACTCGCAGTGCTATGCCGCATGGTACAGCCATATCCCAGGCCTCAAGGTCGTCATGCCTTACACGGCAGCCGACGCCAAGGGTCTTTTGAAGGCTGCGATCCGCGATCCGAACCCGGTCATCTTCCTCGAAAACGAAATCCTTTACGGTCAGAGCTTCGACGTGCCGAAGCTGGATGATTTCGTCCTGCCGATCGGCAAGGCGCGCATTCACCGCAAGGGCAAGGATGCAACCATCGTATCCTTCGGTATCGGCATGACCTATGCGGTCAAGGCTGTCGCCGAACTGGAAAAGGAAGGCATCGATGTCGAGCTGATCGACCTTCGCACCATCCGCCCGATGGATCTTCCGACGGTGATCGAATCCGTCAAGAAGACCGGCCGCCTGGTCACTGTCGAAGAAGGCTTCCCGCAGTCATCGGTCGGTGACTTCATCTCCAACCAGGTTCAGCGCGCTGCTTTCGATTATCTCGATGCACCGATCCTGACCATTGCCGGTAAAGACGTTCCAATGCCTTACGCCGCAAACCTGGAGAAGCTGGCTCTGCCAAACGTTGACGAAGTCATCCAGGCTGTCAAAGCCGTCTGCTACAAGTAAGGGGAGGGCGTTTCGATGCCTATCAACATCACCATGCCTGCCCTTTCTCCGACGATGGAAGAGGGCAATCTGGCCAAGTGGCTGGTCAAGGAAGGCGACAAGGTTGCTCCCGGCGACGTGATTGCCGAAATCGAGACCGACAAGGCGACCATGGAAGTGGAAGCCGTGGACGAGGGCACGGTCGCCAAGATCGTGGTTCCGGCCGGCACCGAAGCGGTCAAGGTGAATGCCTTGATCGCCATCCTCGCAGGCGAAGGCGAAGACGTGGCTGAAGCGGCAAAGGGTGGCGATGCTGCTCCTGCCAAATCAGAGGCGAAAGCTGAAGCTCCCAAGCAGGAAGCCAAGGCCGAGGCCCCGAAGGAAGAGAAGTCTGAAGCGGCACCCAAGGCTGACAAGCCGGTTGCAGATCAGGCTGCTGCGCCTTCTACGCCAGCACCTGTGTCCAAGTCCGGCGAGCGCCTTTTTGCCTCGCCATTGGCACGCCGCATGGCAAAGGATGCCGGTCTTGATCTTTCCGCTGTGTCCGGCTCCGGCCCGCATGGCCGTATCGTCAAGTCTGACGTCGAAAAGGCAGTTGCTTCCGGTGGCGCGAAGGCTGCGCCTGCCGCGGCACAGGCACCTTCATCGTCTGCTGCTCCGGCTCCGGCCGCTGCCAAGGGTCCGTCGGATGACAGCGTCCTCAAGCTGTTTGCCGAAGGCTCCTACGAGCTTCTGCCGCATGACGGCATGCGCAAGACGATTGCCTCACGCCTGACCGAGTCGACCCAGACGGTTCCGTCCTACACGGTGTCTATGGAATGCGAACTCGATGCGATGCTAAAGCTTCGTGCCGAGATCAATGCGTCCGCGCCGGTGAAGAAGACCGAGAAGGGCGAGGTTCCGGCCTTCAAGCTCTCCGTCAACGACTTCATCATCAAGGCCATGGCGCTTGCACTGCGCGATGTTCCGATGGCGAATGCTTCCTGGACATCGACAGCCCGTGTTCTTCACAAGCACGCCGATGTCGGTGTGGCTGTGTCGATCCCGGATGGCCTGATCACGCCGATTGTTCGCAAGGCCGAGGAGAAGTCGCTTTCGGCCATCTCCAACGAGGTCAAGGATCTCGCCAAGCGTGCCCGCGACAAGAAGCTCAAGCCCGAAGAATACCAGGGTGGGACGACATCCGTCTCGAACCTCGGCATGTTCGGCGTTTCGTCCTTCACGTCGATCGTCAACCTGCCGCAGGCTTCGATCGTGTCGATCGGCGCTGGCGTCGAAAAGCCGGTCGTTCGCGGCGGCAAGATCGAAGTCGGTACGGTGATGACGGCGACCTTTGCCTTCGACCACCGCGTTATCGATGGCGCGCTTGGTGCGGAGCTTGCTTCCGCCTTCAAGCGCTACATCGAAAGCCCGATGTCGATGCTGGTCTGATAAAATGGTCGAGCCGGATGCTGGTGTCAGCCTTCGGCTCTTCTCCTTATGGAGGCGGATGTGACGAAGACCGTTCTTTGCTATGGCGACAGCCTGACATGGGGATATGACGCCGAGAATCTCCGGCGTCACGCCTTTGACGATCGCTGGCCGAGCGTGCTGCAGAAGGCGCTGGGCAGTGAGGTCAATGTCATTGCCGAGGGATTGAACGGGCGCACCACCGCCTATGATGATCATCTGGCGGATTGCGACCGCAATGGTGCGACGCTGCTTCCGACGATCCTTCACAGCCATGCGCCGCTTGATCTCGTCATCATCATGCTCGGCACCAACGACCTGAAGCGCGGTATCGGTGCAGGCTCTGCGGTCGGTGCGGTCAAGGGCGTGGAGCGGCTGGTCAGTCTCGTCCGTCATCATGCGTGGTCTTTTGAGGATCATGACGAGCCGGAGATCCTGATCGTTTCGCCGCCGCATATTTGCGAAACGGCAAACGATATGTTTGCGGCGATGTATGCGGGTGCCATCGAGCAGTCGAAGATGATGGGTTCGCTCTATCGCGATCTGGCAGACGACAAGGGCTGCGCCTTCTTCGACGCGGCCTCCGTTGCGGTGACGACGCCGCTCGATGGCGTTCACCTGGACGCTGAAAACACACGTGCGTTGGGACGTGGGCTTGAGCCCGTGGTGCGCATGTTGCTTGGAATTTGATGTGAATTCGATTGACGCAGCGGCGCAGAAGTCGCCGTCAAAAAGATAAAGGCAGGATATAGAATGGCTCAATCCTACGACGTTATCGTCATTGGCTCCGGTCCAGGTGGTTATATTGCCGCCATTCGCGCAGCTCAGCTGGGCATGAAGGTTGCCGTCGTCGAGCGTGAACATCTCGCGGGCATCTGCTCAAACTGGGGCTGCATTCCCACCAAGGCATTGTTGCGTACGGCCGATGTGATGCACACGGCCACCCATGCGAAGGATTACGGCCTGACGCTGGAAGGCTCGATCAAGCCGGACGTCAAGGCGATCGTCGCGCGCTCTCGCGGCATCGCTGCCCGCATGAATAATGGCGTCGGCTTCCTGTTCAAGAAGAACAAGGTCGATATTATCTGGGGCGAAGCCAAGATCACCAAGCCGGGTGAGATCGTCGTCGGCAAGTCGACCAAGCCTGTGGTTCAGCCGCAGGGCCCAGTGCCGAAGAACACGCTGGGCGAGGGAACCTACACCGCCAAGCATATCATCGTGGCCACCGGTGCCCGTCCGCGCGCGCTGCCCGGCATCGAGCCGGATGGCAAGCTGATCTGGACCTATTTTGAAGCAATGAAGCCGGAAGAGCTGCCGAAGTCGCTGCTGGTCATGGGTTCGGGCGCGATCGGTATTGAGTTCGCCAGCTTCTATCGCACCATGGGCGTCGAGGTTACCGTTGTGGAAATCATGAGCCAGGTTATGCCGGTCGAGGATGCGGAAATTTCCGCCTTCGCGAAAAAGCAGCTGGAAAAGCAGGGCATCAAGATCCACCTCGAGGCAAAGGTAGCGAAGGTCGAAAAGGGTGCAAACTCGATTACGGCGACCGTCGAGATGAAGGACGGCTCTTCGCAGAAGATCACAGCGGATCGGATGATTTCCGCCGTTGGCGTCCAGGCCAATATCGAAAATATCGGCCTTGAGGCTGCTGGCGTTAAGACCGAGCGCGGCTTCATCGTCATCGATGGCTATGGCAAGACCAGTGTTCCTGGCATCTACGCCATTGGTGATGTTGCCGGAGGTCCGCTTCTCGCACACAAGGCCGAGCACGAAGCTGTCATCTGCGTTGAGAAGATTGCCGGAGTTCCGAATGTTCACCCGATGGACAAGAGCAAGATCCCGGGCTGCACCTATTGCAATCCGCAGGTTGCGTCCGTCGGTCTGACGGAAGCCAAGGCGAAAGAGCAGGGCCGCGAGATTCGCGTGGGTCGCTTCTCCTTTGCTGCCAATGGCAAGGCCGTGGCTCTCGGTGAAGATCAGGGCATGGTCAAGACCATTTTCGACAAGAAGACGGGCGAACTGATCGGTGCGCATATGGTCGGCGCGGAAGTGACCGAGCTCATTCAGGGCTTCGTTGTCGCCATGAACCTTGAGACGACCGAAGAAGAACTGATGCACACCATCTTCCCGCATCCGACCCTGTCGGAGTCGATGAAAGAGAGCGTTCTGGACGCTTACGGACGTGTCCTGAACGCTTGATAATTGGCTTGATCGCTCCCACTCTTGAAGGGAGCGACGTCAAAGGAGAGCCGGCATGTCTATTGCAACAGAAGCCTGGATTGTTTTTCTGCTGATCGGTCTGGTGGCCGGTTTTCTCGCCAGCCTCATCGTTGGTGGCGGCGGGTTGATCGGATGCCTTCTGAGCGGCGTGATCGGCGCATTTGTCGGTGGCTATCTGTTCAATGCTCTCGGCATTTCGCTTGGTATTGAAAATGCGCTGGTGGTGCAGATCATCCACGCGACGGTGGGTGCGATAATCGTGACGCTGATTGCCAGGTTGATCGCTTAGCTAGCATCAGGCGAAGCGGCGGGTTAAAGAAAGGGATCACGGATGGAAAGTGTAGGCTGGATTGCGGCCATCATCATCGGCGGCCTTGCGGGCTGGCTCGCGGGCAAGCTCATGGATATGCGCTTTGGCATCTTCATGAACATCGTTCTCGGCATTGTCGGCTCGGTGGTGGCAGTGGCTCTGTTGCGTACATTCGATGTCTTTGTTGAAGACAGCCGCCTCGGCTACTTCGTCACGTCTTTCCTGGGCGCAAGCCTTCTGTTATTCCTCGCCAAGCTCGTCAGGCGTTAGAGCCGCTTATCAGCGGTAGAAGCAGGTTTCTTATGGTCACTATTCTCGACAGGATGTCCCAGCCGGAAGAGAAGCGCATCCGCCATCCGGAGAAGGCACACAAGCCGGATACGGAAGTGGCGCGCAAGCCGGAATGGATCCGCGTCAAGGCGCCCACGTCCAAGGGCTACCACGAGACGCGCGAACTTGTACGCAGCCACAAGCTGGTGACGGTGTGCGAAGAGGCTGGCTGTCCGAATATCGGCGAATGCTGGGAAAAGAAGCACGCGACCTTCATGATCATGGGCGAGATCTGCACGCGCGCCTGCGCCTTCTGCAACGTCTCGACCGGTAAGCCCAATCCGCTCGATCTCAACGAACCGGAAAATGTTGCCAAGGCCGTCAAGCAGATGGGCCTCAGCCACGTCGTCATTACCTCGGTGGACCGCGACGATCTCGCCGACGGTGGTGCCGAGCATTTTGAAAAGGTGATCTGGGCAATCCGCGCTGCGTCTCCGAACACGACCATCGAAATCCTGACGCCAGACTTCCTCAAGAAGCCGGGTGCTCTGGAGCGTGTCGTTGCGGCCAAGCCCGATGTGTTCAACCACAACATGGAAACCGTTCCTGGCAACTACCTGACGGTCCGTCCCGGCGCGCGCTACTTCCACTCCGTTCGCCTGTTGCAGCGGGTGAAGGAACTGGACCCCACCATGTTCACCAAGTCCGGCATCATGGTCGGTCTTGGCGAAGAGCGTAACGAAGTGCTGCAGTTGATGGACGATCTTCGCAGCGCCGATGTCGACTTCCTGACCATCGGCCAGTATCTGCAGCCGACCCGCAAGCACCACAAGGTGGAACGCTTCGTAACCCCGGAAGAGTTCAAGTCCTACGAGACGGTTGCCTATACCAAGGGCTTCCTCATGGTCTCGTCCAGCCCGCTGACACGCTCGTCGCACCATGCCGGTGACGATTTCGAACGGTTGCGCGCCAATCGTGAGAAGAAGCTTCTGGCTGCTGCGGAGTGATTGGTTGGCGCTCCAAAGCGCTTGACCATGAGCTTTGTGAGGTTGACCCGAAGTTTCAATTCGGTTTTGACAGTTAAAGCGCCGTGCGTCTTATTGGACGCATGGCGCTTTACCTTTTGAAGCTACGCATCGTGTTTTCCGAAAATCGAGTCTGATTCTCGGACCGATTCTGTAGCCCCTACACCAATCAGATATCCAGGTTTTCCGCAAAGGCGGCTCTGTCCTGGATGAAGCGGAAGCGGGCGTCTGCCTTGGTGCCCATCAGATTATCGACCGCTTCGCGCGTGCCCTCAAAATCCACGTCGTCGATTTCCACGCGCAGCAATGTGCGTTTGGAGGGATCCATCGTGGTTTCCTTCAACTGCGCAGGCAGCATTTCGCCTAGACCCTTGAAGCGGCTGATTTCGATCTTGCCGCGGCCCTTGAACTCGGTCTCCATCAGCTCAGCGCGATGGATGTCGTCACGCGCATAGGCAGACTTCGACCCTTGCGTGATCTTGTAGAGTGGCGGAACGGCAAGATAGAGGTGGCTGCCCCGGATCAGTTCAGGCATTTCCTGATAGAAGAAGGTGATCAGCAGAGAAGCGATATGGGCGCCGTCGACGTCGGCATCGGTCATGATGATGATGCGTTCGTAACGGAGATCCTCGTCGCGGTACTTCGTGCGTGTGCCGCAGCCAAGCGCCTGAATGAGATCGGCGATCTGCTGGTTGGCAGAGAGCTTTTCGCGGCTGGCGCTGCCGACGTTCAGGATCTTACCGCGTAGTGGCAGGATGGCCTGGTTGGCGCGATTGCGTGCCTGCTTGGCAGAACCACCAGCCGAGTCACCCTCGACGATGAAGAGTTCCGCGCCTTCGGCGGTGTTCTGAGAACAATCGGCGAGCTTGCCCGGCAGGCGCAACTTGCGGACCGCAGTCTTGCGGTTGACCTCTTTTTCCTTGCGACGGCGCAGACGCTCCTCACAGCGCTCGATCACCCATTCCAGAAGCTTTGCCGCTTCTGCGGGATTGCCGGTGAGATAATGATCGAACGGATCGCGCAGCGCGTTTTCGACGATGCGTTGAGCTTCGACGGTCGCGAGTTTGTCCTTGGTCTGGCCGACAAATTCCGGCTCGCGAATGAAGACGGAGAGCATGCCGACAGCCGAGATCATCACGTCATCGGTGGTGATCTCGCGTGCGCGCTTGTTCTGCGTCAGCTCGGCGTAGTTCTTCAAGCCCTTGGTCAAGGCGATGCGAAGACCAGCTTCGTGTGTGCCGCCTTCGGGCGTCGGGATGGTGTTACAATAGGAATGAACTTGGCTGTCGCCGCCATACCAGGTGACCGCCCATTCCAGCGCACCGTGGCCGCCGGTCTTTTCCGTTCTGCCTGAGAAGATTTCGCGGGTGACGGTAAAGTCCTTGCCAAGCGTGGCCGAGAGGTAATCCTTCAAGCCGCCAGGAAAATGGAAGACGGCCTTTTCAGGGATTTCGCCGCCCACGGGCACGAGGCCCGGATCGCAGCTCCAGCGGATTTCAACGCCGCCAAAGAGATAGGCCTTGGAGCGCGCCATACGGAAAATGCGGGCAGCGTCGAATTTGGCATGGTCGCCGAAAATCTGCGCATCCGGATGGAAGCGCACGCGGGTTCCGCGTCGGTTATGAACATCGCCCAACTCTTCCAGCGGACCTTGCGGAATACCCCGCGAGAAGCGCTGGCGATAGAGCTTGCGATTACGTGCGACTTCCACTTCCAGCACGTCGGAAAGCGCGTTGACGACGGACACGCCCACACCATGCAGACCGCCGGAGGTCTCGTAAGCCTTGCCGTCGAACTTGCCGCCCGCATGCAGCTTGGTCATGATGACTTCAAGCGTGGACTTGCCCGGTACCTGCGGATGGTTTTCAACAGGGATACCGCGACCGTTATCGCTCACCGTCAGGAAACCCTCGGTATCGAGATGCACTTCGATGAAGTTTGCATGACCTGCGACCGCTTCGTCCATCGAGTTATCGATGACTTCGGCAAAGAGGTGGTGCAGGGCTTTCTCGTCGGTACCGCCAATATACATGCCGGGACGCATGCGCACCGGCTCCAGACCTTCCAGAACACGGATAGACGAGGCGCCGTAATCATCGCCCGACGACGTGACAGGTGCCGGAGCGGCTTTCGGCTGCACGGCCGCCTTGGCAACTGGTTCTACAACAGGTGCGGTTTCTCGCGGTTCTGCTTCAGCGCGAGTGGCTGCGGGAAGGCCGGAAAAAAGATCGTTGCTATCGTCCATAGGTCCAGTTCAATCAGATTTTGCCCGGATTTTGTCCATGCGAGCAGACAGGATTCAGACATCGATACCGGTGTCAGGCTACTCTAGCAGGGTACAAAGGGCTTGATGCTTTACCGCGAAGGATTGCGTTGCAGCAGCCCGGATGGCAAGACTTGTGGCGCAAATCAAACGGTTCCTCAAGGCATGTCCACAGCTCTTTTCACCTTTTGTACTCTTTTCTGCCTGTCTGTTGCAGCGATGCCCGCTCACGCTCAGACCAGCGGCGGACCACTGAAGCCCTTCAAGGATGATCTGTTCTCAAGTCAGACAGTGCTTTCCACGGGGGATGGCGGTGCCTCGCAGGTGATCGACTACCAGGAATTGCGTGACATCAACGGGCGCGATGAGATTCCTGAGCAGCGGGTGAAACGGCAATATGTCGATCTCGCACCGAAACGTGTGCAGGAGATGGAGACCATCTCCGCCGGCGGACGGTCCATCGATGTGGGGCGCGTCGGTCCAGCGAACGGGCAGGCCTTTACCGTGATCTTCATCCATGGACGAGGTGGGGACCGCCGGCTTGGAATGAAAGATTATACATTCGGCGGCAACTTCAATCGGCTGAAAAACCTAGCTGTGGAAAACGGCGGGACGTATTATGCGCCCAGCGTGAAGAGTTTCGATCAAAACGGGGTTGCGGATATTGCCGCGCTGATCGCGGACGCCAAGGTGAAATCCGGTGGCAAGCCTGTCATTCTAACCTGTGCGTCCATGGGCAGCTTCATCTGTTACGGCATAAGCCGCGATGCCGCTGCGGTCGCCAATCTCAAGGGGATGGCCATTCTCGGTGGTGCGGTCGATCCCGATTTTCCAAAGAGTGCATTTATAAAGGCGAAGAAGCCCGTCTATTTTACCCATGGAAGTGCGGATAAGGTCTACTCGGCCGATCAGCAGGCCGCGACATTCCGAGGGCTTTTGAAGGCCGGTGTTCCCACACGCTTCACGCTGTTTGAAACCGGCACACACGGGACGCCGGTTCGCATGACCGACTGGCGCGCGGTTCTTAATTGGATTTTGACCCGATAGCTCGGAAAACCCTGTCACTCACGAGAGGTTTTGTACGAAATTCACCAAATTTCGAACCAAAACCTTGCTTTTTCGTCCGAATTCCTGTCGCTGTCTCTTTGAGAAGACACAGCCATCAATAAAGAGGAATGATCGCTCAATGACCCCTGATATTCGCCCGCTCGTCGCTGGAAACTGGAAGATGAACGGAACGCGCGCCTCGCTCGATCAGATCAAGGCGATGGCTGAGGGGGTCAAGGGACCGCTTGCAGAAAAGGTCGTGTCGCTGATCTGCCCGCCTTCGACGCTTCTCTATGTCGCGACCGCGCTTTGCGAGGACAGCCCGCTCATGATCGGCGCGCAGGATTGCCACCAGAAAGCATCGGGCGCGCATACGGGCGATATTTCCGCCGAGATGATTGCCGACTGCTTCGGCACGCATGTGATTGTCGGACACTCCGAGCGCCGCACCGATCATGCGGAAACGGATCACCTCGTGCGGGCAAAGGCGAGTGCTGCCTATGCGGCCGATCTCATCGCCATCATCTGCATCGGCGAGACGGCGGAGCAACGCGAGTCCGGCCAGACGCTTGACGTGCTCAAGCGCCAGCTCGATGGATCCTTGCCAGACGAGGCGACCGCCGCCAACACGGTCATCGCCTATGAGCCCGTATGGGCGATCGGCACAGGCCTGACGCCGACCGTCGAGGACGTCCGTGAAGCCCATGCCTTCATGCGCGAAGAGCTGGTCAAGCGATTTGGCGGCGAGGGCAGGGGGATGCGCATTCTCTATGGTGGCTCGGTCAAGCCGTCCAACGCCACAGAGCTCATGGCGATCGAGAATGTCGACGGTGCCCTCATCGGCGGCGCGAGCTTGAAAGCCTCCGACTTCCTGTCCATCTATGCAGCTTACGAGAAATTGACGGCCTGATTTTTTAGGAAAAGCAGCCGGGCTTTCGATCCTTGGGGGCTTGGAATACGCTTTCGCCTCATGTAAAGAGCCGCAAACTTCTTCATTGTGCTCCTGATGGGGCATGGAATGGATTGTCATGCAGAACGTACTGATTGTTATTCACCTCATGATCGTGCTGGCGCTTGTCGGCGTGGTCCTGATCCAGCGTTCCGAAGGCGGCGGCCTCGGTATTGGCGGCGGCTCTGGCTTCATGTCCGCACGCGGCACCGCAAATGCCCTGACCCGCACGACAGCGATCCTCGCGGCTCTGTTCTTTGCGACGTCCCTTGGCCTTGGTCTCCTGACCCGCTACGAATCGCGTCCAACGGACATCCTGGACCGCATTCCGGCACAGCAGGGGCAGGGTAACGGCATCCTCGATACGCTCGGCCCGTCCTCGACGACGCCTTCGCAGGCTCCAGCGACCAATGGCGTTCCGTCCACCACGAATGGTGCGACCAACCAGGCGCCTGCGACGACGACCCCAGCCGCGACGACGACGCCAGCGGCACCGGCTGAAGGTGGCGCTGCCGCTCCGGCCGCACCTGCTCCGCAGCAGGCTCCCGCCAACACCAATGGTGTTCCCACCGGCCAATAAGGCGCAGGTGACGACTAACACTCCGGCAGGCCAAAAGCCTGCCGGTTTTCTTTTGTTTACATTCCGACTGAGCTTCCACGCGTCATCAACATATGATTTCGCGATCAATGAATTTGGGGCTGGCGGAATCATCTATTAAAGGGTAAGCGGTGACTCCCATGGCGCGATATGTATTCATCACAGGCGGCGTGGTATCCTCCCTTGGGAAGGGCATTGCGGCCGCGGCACTCGGAGCGTTGTTGCAGTCCCGTGGATATCGGGTGCGGCTTCGCAAACTCGACCCCTACCTCAATGTCGACCCCGGCACCATGAGCCCCACCCAGCACGGTGAGGTTTTCGTGACCGATGACGGCGCGGAGACGGATCTCGATCTTGGTCACTATGAACGCTTTACCGGGCGTTCCGCAACCAAGACCGACAACATCACCACGGGTCGTATCTACAAGAACATCATCGATAAGGAACGCCGCGGCGATTATCTCGGCGCGACGGTTCAGGTCATTCCGCATGTGACCAACGAGATCAAGGATTTCGTTACCGAAGGCAATGACGACTATGATTTCGTCATCTGCGAAATTGGCGGCACGGTCGGCGACATCGAGGCAATGCCTTTCATGGAAGCCATCCGCCAGCTTGGCAACGACCTGCCGCGTGGTACAGCGATCTATCTCCACCTGACGCTGATGCCTTACATTCCGGCGGCTGGCGAGTTGAAGACGAAGCCCACACAGCACTCCGTCAAGGAACTGCAGGCGCTGGGTATCCACCCGGACATTCTGCTGGTTCGCGCGGATCGCGAGATTCCGGAAGCGGAACGCCGCAAGCTTTCGCTGTTCTGCAACGTGCGCCAGTCTGCCGTTATCCAGGCGCTGGATGTCGCGAACATCTATGACGTGCCGACGGCCTACCACAAGGAAGGCCTCGACAACGAAGTGCTGGCCGCCTTTGGCATCGAGCCTGCTCCCAAGCCCCGTCTTGAGCAGTGGGAAGAAGTCTGCAACCGCATTCATACGCCTGAAGGCGAAGTCACGATCGCCATCGTTGGCAAGTACACCGGCCTCAAGGATGCCTACAAGTCGCTCATCGAAGCGCTGCATCACGGCGGTATTGCCAACCGGGTGAAGGTGAAGCTCGAGTGGATCGAGTCGGAAGTCTTCGAAAAGGAAGATCCGGCGCCCTATCTCGAGAAGGTCAATGCAATCCTCGTTCCAGGCGGTTTTGGTGAGCGCGGTTCTGAAGGCAAGATCCGTGCAGCTCAGTTTGCCCGCGAACGTCAGGTTCCGTATTTCGGTATCTGCTTTGGCATGCAGATGGCTGTCGTGGAAGCGGCTCGTCATCTCGCTGGTATCGAGAAAGCATCCTCCACCGAATTCGGTCCGACACAGGAGCCCGTCGTTGGTCTGATGACCGAGTGGGTTAAGGGCAACGAGCTTGAGAAGCGCAATTCGAAGGGTGATCTCGGCGGTACCATGCGTCTTGGCGCCTACAAGGCGGCGCTGAAAAAGGATACCAAGATCGCCGACATCTATGGCTCGACCGATATTTCTGAGCGCCACCGTCACCGCTACGAGGTGAACGTGGAATACAAGGATCGTCTGGAAAGCTGCGGTCTGGTGTTCTCCGGCATGTCGCCGGATGGTCTTCTGCCGGAAACGGTCGAGTATCCGGATCATCCTTGGTTCATCGGTGTGCAGTACCACCCGGAACTGAAGAGCCGCCCACTCGATCCGCATCCGCTTTTTGCAAGCTTCATCGAAGCGGCATTGGTTCGGAGCCGTCTGGTTTGATCGGCCGGCTACCACAGGAATAGAGATTGAAGGGCCGCAGCAATGCGGCCTTTTGTTTTTCAAGCGATGGAGTGCGTGATGTTGAAACTGGATCACCTGGCGATTATCGCACCGTCGCTTGAGGTCGGCGCCGACTATGTGCGTGATACGCTCGGCATCGACATGCCGAAAGGCGGCAAGCATCCGCAGATGGGAACGCACAATCTTCTGCTGCGGCTCGGCGGGGATGTCTTTCTGGAAGTCATTGCCGTCGATCCAGAGGCAGAGCGGCCTAAGCGACGACGCTGGTTCGGGCTCGATGATCCGGAGGCCGTTCAGGCGGCGTGGGACCAGGGGCGACGGCTGCGCGCCTGGGTGGCGCGGACCAGCGATTTTGCCAGCGTGCTCACGCGGCATGGCGATCTGCTGGGACGTCAAGAGGAGGTGTCACGTGGAGATCGTGAGTGGCTGTTCGCGGTCGCCGACGATGGATCTCTGCCGTGCGGCGGCGTTGCACCTTCGGTGATGGACTGGGGAGCGCGGGGAACTCCCGCGCCATCCATGCCGGATTTTGGCTTTCGGCTAAAGAGCTTCCGGATCGAACATCCCGAGGCGGATCGCGTTCGAGAATTCTATGCTGATCTCGAGATTATCGATCCTCCGACTGTGATCAAGGCCAAGAATTTCCGCTACATCGCGGAGATAGAAACGCCCCGTGGCGTCGTGCTTATCAGTTAGGATCGAGGCCTGTCGCTTTATTTTAGTGGTCAATAATGCGCAAAGCCGGAAAAGTAGTTCCTAATATTAGTATCACATCAGAACAAAAATTCGTGATCCGAGTTTACTGCTGAATTTGAACTCCAGCGCGCGAGATCAGCAGCATGGTCGTCAGAGCCTTTCCTTTTTATGTGCTCCCTTTAATTTATGTGGGGGGCGCAGCGTTGGCGTTGCAGCCCGACATCGTCCGCGCCCAAGACGCGCCTGCCGTTCCCGTCACGGTCTATAAGGCGAAGGTCGAAGAGATCGACAAGGTGATCAACGGTATCGGTACCGTGGACCCATTACAGAGCGTCACGGTCAGACCGCGGATCGACGGGCAGGTGACCGATATCCGGTTCACTGAAGGTCAGATGATTGAAAAAGGAAGCGTCTTGCTGACGCTGGATGACCGTGAGCTTTCATCCGCGCTCACCTCCGCCAAGGCTAAGAAGGCGCAGGACGAGGCACAGTATAATAGTGCCAAGACCGAAGCGCAGCGCTATGCGTCGCTCGCCGAGAAGGGTGTGGCATCCGCCTCGACACTTGAACAGAAGAATGCGTTGAGCGAGCAATATGCCGCGGCAGTCCAGTATGATGATGCCATGATCAAGAGTGCGGAAACGCAACTCGGCTTCGCAACCGTGATCGCCCCGATCTCCGGACGCACGGGTTTCAAGCAGGTCGATTTGGGTAGCGTGGTCAGCGCAAGCTCAACCGATGGCATCGTGACAATCACCCAGATGGATCCAATTGCCGTGTCCTTTGTCGCGCCGGGCGACAGGTTCGGCGAGATTCGCCAAGCGCTTAGCGAGAAGATCGCGGCAGTGACCCTGATCACGACCGATGGAAGTCGCGTCCTGGCAAAGGGCCAGTTGACGACGATGGACAACTCGGTCGACGCCTCCAACGGCTCTATTCATCTCAAGGCGCTCTTCGACAATGGCAACGGCGCTCTTTGGCCCGGGCTTCCGGTCGCAACGACACTGACAGTGGAGCACAAGAGCGGGGTGGTCGTTCCTGACAAGGCTTTGGCGAGAGGGCGTAACGGGCTCTATGCCTATGTGGTTTCTAAAGACAACAAGGTGGAACAGCGGAACGTGAAGACCGCCTTCGTGACCGGCGCAAGAGCGCTGGTGACGGAGGGGATACAAGAGGGCGAAGACGTCGTCATGGACGGCCAGTCGCGGATCGGCAATGGCGCGACCGTGACCGCTACTCCTTGGACAGGGTCGCCGACAGGCGAACTCGCCGAGAAGGCGAACTGACCATGAAAAACGATCAGGACCAAAACCGTAAGTCCAGTTTCTTCGACTTCTTTATCCTGCATCCGGTGGCGACCGGGCTGCTGATGACCGGCATCTTTCTGGTCGGCGCGATCTGCTATCCATTCATGCCAGTTTCGGCCCTTCCGCAAATCGATTTTCCGACGATCCAGATCGCTGCCAATCTCCCCGGTGCTTCGCCGGAGACGATGGCCTCCAGCGTCGCGCAACCCATTGAACAGGCGCTCTCACGCGTCAGCGGCATTACCGAAATGACATCGAACAGTTCGCTCGGCATCACGTCGATAACTGTGCAGTTCGATCTGGACAAGAATATCGAGACTGCTGCAAGCGATGTACAGACGGCAATCAGCGAAGCGGCGGGTGAACTTCCGAAGGACATGACCTCGCTTCCCACAGTGCATAAGGCGAACCCTGCCGATGCGCCGATCATGCAGCTTTCGGCGACCTCCGATACGCTGACACTGCCGCAACTCGATGAGTATATCGAACGCAACGTCGCTTCGAAAATCGGTCAGGTCTCAGGCGTGGCCTTCGTCAACATTGGCGGGAAGCAGAAACCGGCCATTCGCATCGCCGTCGATCCAGGTCGCCTGGCCCAGGCCGACGTGACGATGGAGGACGTGCGCAACGCCATCGGCAACCTCAGCCTCAGCGCGCCGAAGGGGAACATCGACGACCCGACCCGCACATTTCCGATCTATACGAACGACCAGATTTCCAGCAGCGCGGAATGGAACGACGCCGTCATCGCCTATCGAAACGGCGGGCCGGTGCGCATTCGCGATATCGGGCAGGCGACGGATGGTGCGGAAGATAGAAAGATGGCGCACTGGACCAATGGAGAGCGAGGGATCGCGCTCGACGTTTTTCGTCAGCCCGGTGCCAATGTGATAGCAGTCGTCAACGCGGTGAAAGAGCAATTGCCCGCACTCCAGGCCTCGTTGCCGCGTTCGGTCAAGCTGGAACTCGTCACTGACCGGACGACGACGATCAGAGCGTCCGTGACGGATATTCAGTTTACCCTGATGCTGACCATCGGCCTCGTCGTTGTCGTGATCTTCCTTTTCCTGCGAAACCTGCGCGCGACACTCATCCCCGTCGTGACACTTCCGATTGCTCTGGCCGGATCGCTGGCACCCATGTGGCTCTTGGGCTTCAGTCTGGACAATCTGTCGCTCATGGCGCTGGTCGTCGCCGTCGGCTTCGTCGTCGACGATGCCATCGTCATGCTGGAGAACATCACCCGCCATATCGAAGACGGGGTCGAGCCGAGGCAGGCGGCGCTTCAAGGCACGCGAGAGATCGGTTTCACGATTGTTTCCATCAGTCTCTCGCTGATTGCAGTCTTGATCCCGATCCTGTTGATGGGTGGCATCATCGGGCGCCTGTTTCGGGAATTTGCCGTGACGCTGACTGTCGCGATCGTCATTTCCGCCATCGTGTCGCTGACGTTGACGCCGATGCTGGCATCGAAATTCATCCGCCCCATCGAGAAGGATCAGCGCAGCCGTTTTTATCTGGCGGGAGAGGCATTCTTCGACGGATTGACAGCACTTTATATCCGCAGCCTCAAGCCCGTCATCCGGCATCGCTTTTTGACGCTCTTCGTTTTTCTCGCGACCATTGCGGCAACCGGCTATCTGTTCGTCGTCGCGCCCAAGGGATTTTTTCCGGAGCAGGATACCGGTTTCATTGCTGGTCTCTCGCAGGCTTCTCCCGACATTTCCTTTACCGAGATGGCGAAGCTTCAGGAACGCGTCAGCGAGATCATCATGAAAGATCCCGCCGTCTATAGCGTTTTCATGGATATCGGTGGCGGTAACGGTGGCAATGCGCTCAATCAGGGCCACGTCAACATCACGCTGAAACCTCTGGAGGAACGCGATGTGAGTGCCAAGCAGGTGATCGACCGGTTGGGCACGGCACTCAATGCGCAGCAGGGCATCAAGCTCTTCATGCAGTCGGCACAGGATATCAATATCGGTGCGCGGCCGGCGAAAACGCAATATCAGTTCACACTTCAGGATGCCGATATCGCGGAACTCAGCGACTGGTCGGATAAGATCACCAGCAAGCTTTCCGGGCTGCCGGAACTGCGCGATGTCGGAAGCGATCAGCAAGCTGAAGCGCCCAATCTGACGATCAAGATCGACCGCGCCGCCGCGACGCTCTATGGCGTCCTTCCTTCCACCATCGACGAGACGCTTTATGACGCCTTTGGTCAGCGCCAGGTAGCCTCCTTCTCCAGTCAGACCGACACCTTCCGCGTCATTCTTGAGGTGTTGCCGGATCTACAGCGAGACATCGCCACGCTTGACCGCCTCTCGGTCAGAGCAAGCAATGGAACGCTTGTCCCGCTTTCGGTGGTGGCGAAGTGGACGACGGATGGCACCTCACCGGTATCGATTGCGCATCAGGGCCAATCGCCGGCTGTGACCATCTCGTTCAACCTGGCGCCCGATGTCGCTCTGGGGAACGCCACTGCCGTCATCGAAAATGCCGTGTCCAACATGCATCCTCCGGGGTCGCTGCAGACATCGTTTTCCGGCAGCGCGAAGGCGTTCAAGGATTCGCTTGGAACCATCCCGCTGCTCATCCTGGCGTCGCTTGTCGTCGTCTACATCATTCTCGGCGTGCTCTACGAAAGCCTTATCCATCCGCTGACGATCCTGTCGACCTTGCCTTCGGCGGGCCTTGGCGCGCTTCTGGCTCTGCAGGTGGCCGGCTTCGACTTCGGGCTCGTGGCAATGATCGGTGTCATTCTGTTGATCGGTATCGTCAAGAAGAATGGCATCATGCTCGTGGATTTCGCCATCCAGGCAGAGCGGGAGGAAGGCTTGTCGAGCGAAGAGGCGATCGTCAAAGCCGCTCAGATGCGTTTCAGACCGATCCTGATGACGACGATGGCCGCTCTTTTGGGTGGGATACCACTGGCGCTTGGTCACGGGTCCGGTGCTGAACTGCGTCAACCTTTGGGCTATGCGATCGTCGGCGGACTCATGGTCAGCCAGGTCCTGACACTCTATACGACCCCCGTCATCTACCTTTTGCTCGACGAGCTTCGGCGCGGAAAGGATATGCCCGCTCGGGTGCAGGTGGCGGCTGCATGATGATCAAGATTAGGCGCAGGGCAAACCGTAATATATCTTGTGCTGGTCGAAGAATGAGGCGCAGTCAGGAGCCAGAAGGTCGTCAGGAACGGCGATGAAGATGGCTACACCCGCCGCGACACGATAGCTTTGAGGCTTTCTGTGTCGCGCGGGCGTTGCTTTCAATCGTCCCTATCGGTCGCGGGTGACCGACATCTCACCGAAGATGCGAGCCATTTCCTTTTGAACGTCTCGTTCAGCATCCGCAGGGGCTTCCGAAAACTTTGGATCGGGTTGCGGGTCAGGTGTCGTTGTGTCGAGGTTCACCGGCGGCGCCACGGCAAGCGGGCGCGGCAGATCGGTGGTGGCATTAGCACTTTTGGCAATCTCGGCTTCAAGGAAGCTCTCGAAATCACTGGTCAACTGGTCGCCGAAGACGGGACCATTGTCACTTGGGGCAAGCGGTTCCGGTTTTGCGACAAGCGGCGCCACAGGCGTTGCGGATGCGGTGGTAACGGACGGTGTAGCGCTGTAGGCGGGAAGCACGCGGTCGCGGGCAGCGTCGAGAAAATCGACTGCATTTCGCTCCGCTATCGCTGGCTCGCTCTGCCCAACCGGCTCTGACTTTTCTTTCAACGTAGGCTCTGCCGTGAGCTTAGGCTCTGCGAATCTTCGGTCGTAGGTCGTGGATACGACCGGTGTGACAACCGGAGGAACGCTAGTGGCCTGTGAAGGAAGAGGCGATCGTGGAGCGACAGGCGCTTCGGAGGCCACGGGAGCTTGAGGAGCCGGTGCAGCAGACAGGTTCATGTCCTCATCCTGCTGCATGATGGCGGCGGCAACCAACGGCGGTACGACTGGAATGGACGGAGCGACGGGCTCGCGGGCCAACGTTCTGGGTGCTTGTGGTACGACCGCTTCAGGCGCCTCCCGGCTTGGAGCCGAAGCCGAGGGTGCGACAGTCGAAACGGGAGGTGTCGCCGGCGTGGGCTGTGGCTTTCGGGCTGCGGGCTGCGGGGGAACTGGTGGCGCAGCAGGAATGGGTCTGGACGCAACGGCGGGTGCTGGCGAAGGTGAGGCGGCTGGCTGAGGCTTCACCGGCGCGGTGCTCGCCGTTGGCTTCCTGGGTTCCTCGGGAGCCTCGGCCTTCATTTCGGGAGCGGTGAATGCGGCTGCAGGGCGAACATCCTCTTGTGGTGCCTGCGCGAGCGTGCGCTGTCGGTCTGCAGATACACTGCGGTCAGCATCACGTGCAATCAGGGCGTCTTCCTGTGGATCGCGCACATCCTTCATGAACGGGATGGCGCCAATACCGCTTTCGATGACGATGTCCGTCGGCCCGCCAATCATCACCAGATGCTCGACATTGTCACGGCGCACGAGAACGAGACGCCGCCTTGCGTCGACGGCTGTCGCGTCCAGAACCTGCAGGCGAGGCTGACGGTTTCGTCCGCCACGGATGAACGGGGCAGAGCCACTGCGTCTGCGAATGAACCACAGGACGATGGCAAGCAGCAGGAGTGCCGCACCCACACCAACCACTGCAATGATCAGGCGATTGCCATATGTGCCAATGAAATCTTCCATAACGGAGCCGGTCCCTTCAGCCATTTCGTGCAGCGGAAATGTACCCGCATTACATTTGTTCACAGAACGTGACGGGAAAAGACGATTTTTTTTCGCCCCGCACAAGAATTTATCCTGTTCGTCCACGAATTTGCTGCAAGTTTGACGAAAGGGCCCGACTATAGAGCTTGTCTCAAAGCGCAAAGAGGGCCGATATCGTTATTGGTTGTGCATGGGTGGTGCTTATAGATGGACGGAGCTTTTTGATATTTATGCGAATTGCTACAAGGAAATAGAAGCGATTCCGTCCGGCGCGGCTGTTTTCGGCATGCCGCAACAGTTAGTGGTCTGATTTTGACATTTGCTACCGCTGGCAGAGGACTCGAGAGCAAATGTCAGAATCTTCAAGACCACTAGTAAGTTTTTGTTTCTAGTGGAATTTACGAATTTGACATTTGATTCTCGAGATCTCCGCATGTGGGCATCAAATGTCAAATTCATTCCACTAGCAGAACTGCAAGGGTAAAACCTCGATGACCAAGGTGCGTCAATCCACTGATAACGACTTCCCCTTGGTGGACAGGCGTGGGCGCTCCGCCACCGTGCTTCGTATTCTATTGCTGGCACTTGTGCTCGTCGCCGCTGCCATTGCTTTCGTGTACTTCAAGGACTCTCTTGAAAACGAGATCGTGCTCGGGATCCTCGGCGTTCTTGCCATGCTTGGGATTTTCTTCCTCGTCTCGTCCGTGATCGGTTTCATCGAGGTCATGCCGCAGTCTCAATCCGACGGGATGGCGCGGCGGTTTCTCTCGTCCCATCCTGAAGGCACGTTGATTACTGACACCAAGGGGCGGCTGGTTTATGCCAACGCTACCTATTGCCAGATGACCGGCGCGACCCGTGCGACGGACATTCAAAGCCTCGAACAGCTTCTGTCGCGAGACCGGGAATCGACTGAGGCACTCTACCGCCTGATCAACGGACTGCGAGAGGGACGGGATGGTTACGAGGAATTTCGTCTTCTCAAACCTCTGAGCCAGTCGGCCGTCAGTCAGCCCGGTCCACGCTGGTTCCGGCTGAAGGCGCGGTTGCTGAAGGAGGTGAACGGGCAGGACCTGTACGTCTTCCAGATCGCCGACATTACCGCTGAACGCGAGGACCAGGAACGTTTCTTCCGCGAATTGCAGAACGCTATCGATTATCTCGATCACGCACCCGCTGGCTTCTTCGCCGCAGGACGCAAGGGCGATATCGTTTATCTCAACGCCACGCTGTCGGAATGGCTTGGCATCGATCTCGCGCAGTTTTCTCCGGGCTCTTTGAATGTTTCCGATATCGTCGCAGGCGAGGGTATGGCGCTGATTGAATCGGTTCAGCCGCATGCGGGCAGCAACCGAACGGAAATGCTCGATCTCGACATGCGCCGGGTCAACGGCCAGAGCATGCCGGCCCGCCTCGTTCATCAGGTAACGGCGGCGCGTGACGGTGCGCCCGGTGAAACCCGGACACTCGTTCTCATGCGTCCCAAGGGGCAGGAGAACGCAGAATCCTCGTCTGCGATGCGGTTCACCCGCTTCTTCAACAACACGCCGATGGCTATCGCATCGCTGGATGGCGAGGGACGCATCCTGCGCACCAATGCGCCGTTCCTGAAGCTGTTTTCTGGTGTCGTCAGCCGCGATGACATCGACAGCGCCGTCGCGTTCGAAACCGTGCTGCACGACAATGAGAAAGCCAAGCTCGCGCAGGCCATGAGTGCCGCGAAGGATCGCCAGGGCGATATTCCGCCTTTCGATTCTCGCCATCCGAAGGACGAGACGCGCCACTTCCGTTTCTACGTCAATGCCGTCATCGACCAGAATGACGAGGCGCCTGAAGAGGTGGCGATCGTCTATGCCATCGAGGTGACCGAGCAGAAGGCGCTTGAAACCCAGATGGCGCAAACGCAGAAGATGAACGCCGTCGGCACGCTTGCAGGCGGCATCGCGCATGATTTCAACAATGTGCTCACCGCTATTCTGCTGTCGTCAGACCATTTGCTGCTGCAGGCGCGGCCTGCGGATGCAAGCTTTGCAGACCTGATGGAAATCAAGCGCAATGCGAACCGTGCCGCTGTTCTGGTGCGGCAGTTGCTGGCGTTTTCGCGCAAGCAGACGATGCGTCCTGCCGTTCTCAATCTGACCGACGTGATCGGCGATCTGCGCATGCTGGTCGACCGGCTGATTTCCGGCACCAACGTCAAGTTGGAGGTGGATTATGGCCGCGATCTCTGGCCGGTGAAAACCGACCTGTCCCAGTTCGAACAGGTGATGATCAATCTCTGCGTCAACGCTCGCGATGCCATGCCGCAGGGCGGCAAGATCAAGGTGACGACCCGCAACTTGCCAGCTGCCGAGGTCGCCGCATTCGGCAAGTCGGAGCTTCCGGCTGAAGACATGGTGATGGTCGAAGTCGCCGATAACGGTACAGGCATTCCGCCGGAGATCATGGACAAGATCTTCGAACCCTTCTTCACCACCAAGGAGGTGGGCAAGGGCACGGGACTTGGACTTTCCATGGTCTATGGCATCGTCAAACAGTCCGGCGGCTTCATCTACCCGGAATCGGAAGTGGGCAAGGGAACGGCGTTTCGCATTCTGTTGCCGCGCCATATCGTCGAGCCGGTACAGCCTGTACCCGTCGTTCCTGGCGAAGAGGGTCGGACTACGGCTGCGGCGGCCGTTGCTGTCAAACCTGAAGCCAAGGATGAGCCGCTTGATCTGACCGGTAAGTCTGCCGTGGTGCTGCTGGTAGAAGACGAAGAGGCGGTGCGGCGCGGCGGCAAGCGCATGCTGGAAACGCGCGGCTACACTGTCTACGAAGCTGGCTCCGGCACGGAAGCCCTGGAGGTAATGGAAGAGCTGGAAGGAAAGGTCGATATCGTCGTCTCCGACGTGGTCATGCCTGAAATGGACGGCCCTTCTTTGCTGCGTGAATTGCGCAAGTCCTATCCCGATCTCAAATTCATCTTCGTGTCCGGTTATGCCGAAGATGCTTTCGCCAAGAACCTGCCGGCGGAAGCCAAATTCGGCTTCCTGCCCAAGCCATTTTCGCTGAAGCAACTGGCTGTTGCCGTGCGCGAAATGCTCGATAGTGAGGATTGAAGCGCCGCTTTTGCGGGCTTCAATCTGCGGCTTAAACCATCTTCTTGTGAACGCGCGGCGACAGAATGCCGCGTAACTTTCGCACAACTTCCCCGCTGTAGCGTGAAACATGGGAGAAAGGCTCAGCTTTGAGCCTTACGCCTTCTGTCGTCCTACTACTTTTCGCCGGACGCCAACAGATTATTGATTGCAGTGCCGCGCGAGGGGCTTAAAATCGACTGAGACAGACCTAAATAAGAAGAGGCGAAATTCTTGCTCGCACCCTTCATTGCTTGCGAGTTTGATTTTGGAGAATGATGAAAAATGATCGTTAAGTCGATCTACATGCAAGGCGACAGCGAAGGGGAGGACGGCGGAACGAACCGCGGAACGTCTGTTATCACCCGCACCAAGCCTAAGACAAAACGACCGAATTTGTACCGTGTTCTTCTCCTGAACGACGATTACACTCCCATGGAGTTCGTCATTCATATTCTGGAGCGTTTTTTCCAGAAGGACAGGGACGCCGCCACTCGTATCATGCTGCATGTCCATCAGCATGGTGTCGGTGAATGCGGGGTCTTTACTTACGAGGTCGCAGAGACAAAAGTAAGCCAGGTCATGGATTTCGCCCGACAGCACCAGCATCCGCTACAGTGCGTCATGGAAAAGAAATGAGGATCGCAACGTGCCAACTTTTTCCCCAAGTCTCGAGAAGGCGCTGCACCAGGCACTGACCTTTGCCAATGAGCGTCACCACGAATATGCGACGCTCGAACATCTGCTTCTCGCTCTGCTCGACGACGTTGACGCAGCGGCCGTCATGGGCGCGTGCAATGTCGATCTCGACACGTTGCGCAAGACGGTGATCGACTATGTCGATAACGAACTTTCCAATCTCGTGACAGGATATGACGAGGATTCCAAGCCGACGTCCGGCTTTCAGCGCGTCATTCAGCGCGCCGTCATTCATGTCCAGTCGTCCGGCCGCGAAGAAGTGACCGGTGCCAATGTGCTGGTCGCGATCTTTGCCGAGCGCGAGAGCCACGCCGCCTACTTCCTGCAGGAGCAGGAAATGACTCGTTACGACGCGGTGAACTACATTTCTCACGGTATCGGCAAGCGTCCTGGCTCCTCCCAGACCCGTACGCCGCGCGGTGCGGACGAGGGCGAGAATGAACCGAAGGCTGCCCGCAATGGTGGCGCGGAAGAGGATGCGGCTGGCGCCAAGAAGCAGCCGGACGCGCTCAAAGCCTATTGCGTCAACCTCAACGACAAGGCCAGAACCGGCCGTATCGATCCGCTGATCGGTCGTCATGAAGAGGTCAATCGTACCATTCAGGTTCTTTGCCGCCGCTCGAAGAACAACCCGCTTTATGTCGGCGATCCCGGCGTTGGCAAGACGGCGATCGCCGAAGGTTTGGCAAAGCGCATCGTCGAGGGCAAGGTGCCTGAAGCGCTGATCAACGACACGATCTTCTCGCTCGACATGGGCACGCTGCTGGCCGGTACGCGCTATCGCGGTGACTTTGAAGAACGCCTGAAGCAGGTCGTCAAGGAACTGGAAGAATATCCGGGTGCCGTGCTGTTCATCGACGAAATCCATACGGTGATTGGCGCAGGCGCAACATCCGGCGGCGCCATGGATGCGTCCAACCTTCTGAAGCCTGCTTTGTCTTCCGGCGCCATCCGTTGCATCGGATCGACAACCTATAAGGAATACCGGCAGTTCTTCGAAAAGGACCGCGCGCTTGTGCGTCGCTTCCAGAAGATCGACGTCAACGAGCCATCCATCGATGATGCTATCGAGATCATGAAGGGCCTCAAGCCCTATTTCGAAGAATATCACCACCTTCGCTACACCAATGACGCCATCAAGGCTGCCGTGGAACTGTCGGCACGCTACATCTCCGACCGCAAGCTTCCCGATAAGGCGATCGACGTGATCGACGAGACCGGGGCTGCTCAGATGCTTCTTCCGGCATCGAAGCGCCGCAAGCTGATCACTGAGAAGGAAATCGAAGTAACGATCGCGACCATGGCACGCATTCCGCCAAAAACGGTCTCGAAGGACGACGAGATGGTTCTTGCCAATCTCGAGCAGGAACTGCGCTCGGTGGTCTACGGTCAGGACACGGCAATCGAAGCACTCTCCACGGCCATCAAACTGGCGCGTGCTGGTCTTCGCGAACCCAACAAGCCCATCGGTTCTTATGTCTTCTCCGGTCCAACCGGCGTCGGCAAGACCGAGGTCGCCAAGCAGCTTGCGTCGTCTCTGGGCGTGGAAATGCTGCGCTTCGACATGTCCGAGTATATGGAGCGTCATACGGTCTCACGCCTGCTCGGTGCACCTCCCGGTTATGTCGGTTTCGACCAGGGCGGTCTTTTGACAGACGGTGTCGATCAGCACCCGCATTCCGTGGTTCTGCTGGACGAAATCGAAAAGGCCCATCCGGACATCTACAACATTCTGTTGCAGGTCATGGATCATGGCTCGCTGACCGACCATAACGGCAAGAAGATCGACTTCCGCAACGTCATCCTGATCATGACGACCAATGCGGGCGCTTCTGAAATGGCGAAGTCTGCGATCGGCTTTGGTTCGTCCAAGCGGTCTGGTGAAGACGAAGAGGCATTGAACCGCCTGTTCACCCCGGAATTCCGCAACCGTCTGGATGCGATCATTCCGTTCTCGCCACTGCCGACTGCGGTCATCCACAAGGTGGTCCAGAAGTTTGTCATGCAGCTTGAAACACAGCTATCCGAGCGTAACGTGACCTTTGATCTGCACGACGATGCGGTCGCTTGGCTGGCTGAGAAGGGCTATGATGAAAAGATGGGCGCTCGTCCGCTTGGTCGTGTCATCCAGGAACACATCAAGAAGCCACTGGCGAACGAGATCCTCTTCGGCAAGCTGAAGAAGGGTGGCGTCGTCAGTGTCAGCCTCGACAAGAAGGAAGACCGCACGGATGGCCTCAAGCTGGATGTGTTGCCTGAGACGGCGCCCGTCAAGCCAAAGCCGGAGGCCGAACTGAAGGCCGCGAAGTCTCCTGGCAAATCGAAAGCCAAGACTTCAAAGGCTGAAGAACAGGCTGAGGTTTTGGTGGCAGAGACCGACAAGAAGGACGAGGATGCCAAGCCACGTCGCAAGGGCAACACCGTTCCGAAGGTTCCGAAGAAAAAGTAAGAGGCGTTCGCTAGAACGCCCGGATACATGGCGGCGGAGATCACTCTCCGCCGCCTTTTCTTTTGTCCAACTCTCTGCGCTACGTGCTTGATCGCGAGGATGTATTGATTTCGACTTTTGGGCCGGTGCTCTAAGCGTGTCGTGATCATAAAGCGGCTGCACGCTTTTGCGCGGTATCCCTTTGCGTCATTTTAGACGCGCAGATTTCGAAAAGCGTGCTAGACAAGCGTCGGCTTGTGCCGAAGCGTCTGGTACTTCGGTCATGGCCCCAGCGATTTGTCTATTCTTCCGGAACGACTGATGTCTGCACATGGTGACACCCATTCTCTTCCTCTCTGGTTTGCCAGGGGAATGATGGGAATATTCTCGCTTCCTTCTCTCATTCTGATGACGTCTTTTGTCGGGTTCAGTGCCTTTGCTTTGGAGTCCGGCGTCACGCGCGGCGAGGCCGTGTTCATGACGCTGACCATCTGGGCCTTGCCGGCCAAGATGATATTGATCGGCTCCATGGTGAGCGGGGCAGGGATGGCCGCCTGTTTTCTGGCGGTGACATTGTCATCGATCCGAATGATGCCGATGGTGGCATCTATCGTGCCGGATATGCGGACAGCGAAGACCCCTACATGGCTGCTGCTGTTTCTCTCGCACTTCGTTGCGATAACGGCGTGGGTCTACGCAACCCAGAACCTAACGAAGGTGCCTCGCGAAGCGCGTGTCGCATGGTTTGCAGGTTTCGGCATCACTCTCACGCTTATCAATACCGCAATCGTCGCAATCTGCTACGGCGTGGTTGCTGCCTTTCCGCCGCTTGTCGCTGGCGTCCTGTTCTTCCTGACGCCGGTTTACTTCATCTCTTCCATATGGGCCTCTGCGCGACACTCCGTCGTCAAGGTGGCCTTTATCATCGGGGTGATCGGCGGACCACTGTTCGCCTTGATCGAGCCCGAGTTCGATATTCTCTATGCCGGGATCGGTGGAGGAACACTCGCCTATCTGATCGACCGCTTCTGGTTTCGTCGCAAAATTGTCCCATCGTCGACGGAGGGCGAGCCATGACCGATGCCTGGTGGGCACCTTATCTTTTCATCGCGCTTGCTGGCTGGATCGCTACCGATATCTGGCGATGGCTTGGTGTTGTGGCAGGAAACAAGCTGAAGGAAGAATCGGAGGCATTGCATTGGGTGAGGGCAGTTGCCACAGCGCTGGTGATGGCAGTGACAGCGAAACTCATCGTCTTCCCGACGGGCGCGCTGTCGCATTCGCCGATGGAGCTTAGGATCGCCGCTGCCGTCATCGGCTTCATTGCGTTTCTGGCAAGCGGTCAGCGTGTCATTGTCGGGGTGATTGTTCCGATCGTTGTCCTGGCAAGCGGTCTCCTCATCCTTGGCCTATAGAGGATATTAAGTCTGCCGCCCTAATATCTTGCTTGGTATCTCCAGCAAGGATCTTTCGCTTGTATTTCTTAAGGGCAGAACGCTTTGTCTTTTTGATCATATGCGCGCTGTTTGCCGTCGATCTCGTTTTAGTCGCGGTGAAAGGCATTGGTGCCGATATTGCCGGCTACTGCCTGTCACTCGCAATCGGCGGTGGACTGCTCTGTCTTGGCCAAATCTATCGATGGAGGAAGCGAGAGGAGAGGATGGCTGCCGCACTGATTTCGGCAGGCTTGTTCATCCTGTTTTCCACCTGCGGCTCCATTTTCAATTATATGTTTCTGCCGATCCAATATCCGACGATCGACCACGCCCTTATTCATATCGATAGCGTGTTTGGATATGAATGGCGCAGAGCTGTAGAACTGGTAGCGCACTTCCCGTTCATCGGGACGGTACTCTTCATCGTATACGCGACGTCGCTCCCGCAGCTTTTGCTGACGATCATCATCTTGGGCTTCCAGGGTAACTATCGACGGCTCCACCACTTCCTGCTCACGGGCGTGCTCGGCGCTCTCACAGCCATCATGTTCTGGATATTTTTTCCGACTTTCGGTCCAAGTGCCTATCAAGATTTACCCAGATGGGTTCTTGAGGCTATTCCTCTCGCCGTTACGCCCGACTACGGCAAGGAGTTGATCCAACTCGGCGGTGAAGGCCCAACTTATCTCAGTCCAGCCTCCGCCCTCGGCTTGATCGGATTTCCATCGTTTCACATTTTCATGGCGGCCATGTCGGTGTGGTTCGTTCCCCGTTATCGCCTCCTGATAGCGGTTTCCATTACCGTCAATCTGATTATGATCCCGGCTGTGCTGATCCAAGGCGGTCACCACCTTTGTGATGTTTTTGGCGGAGCGCTCGCCTTCGCACTGATCTGCCCGTTTGCTCGTTGGCTCCTTGATCGGATGGAAGCCAATGGCCATGGCAGCGGGCGTCTTTCGTTGGGCGTTGAGACGCAAGCGCCAAACTAAAAAGGGAGCGTTTAAGGCGCTCCCTCAAATTGGATGTCTTCCTGCCATTCTTTAGTGAACGGTCAAGACATGCGCGTGGCTGCTCGCGAGCATGAATGCTTCCCTGGCTGCTTCCAGATCGCAACGTCCTGCGACCGCATCCAGGCATTGCTTTTTGGCTGCTTCGTATTCCGGACCGTGTTCCTCGGGCCAGCGATATGTGAGCATCTCCAGCGCTACGAGCGGGCTGTATATTTCAACGGCCGGGCACATGGGCAGATGGACTGCCACAGGCTTGCACCACTGTGCGTGATGGCAAGGTTCTGAGTTGTGAATAAGCATCGCATTCTCCTTTCTCACCGCGCACGAATAACCCCAGCCTCACGCTTCGGTTCCTGATCACGAAAAAAGTGAACACATTAGGGGTATCTTTTTTGTAAGATGAATGGAAAATGAACAAACACATGAACCGGAGATGAACAAACAATCTGTTCGCGCGTTAACACTGCTCTAAATGAAGGAGGCCCGATTATGTTCAATCTGTCTGGAATTCAGGAAAGCTTTTTCGGCGACCGCATGGCTGGCGTTTGCCAGGCCATTACATCTGCTCTGGCCTTCGAATCGGGCCTCGAGAAATCAAACATCTCAGCAACGGCTGAAAACGACGTGATCTACCTGCAGGGGACTGCTGATTCCGTCGAAGCGATCGAAACAGCGATCAGTCTGGCATCGTCTATTTCGAACTGCCGCATCCTTAGCCATGTAGAGCCAGTCTACTGAGAATCAAGAGCCGGGCCTCAAGCGCCCGGCTTGATCTTGCCGATGTCTGCTCACGCGGGCTGATTGCATGTTCTCGGCCAATCTAGCCTGTCTACAGTGAGTGACAACGCTCAGCGCGATGATCCGAAGGATCTATTTTATCTGCGCTGCCTTTACCGCGTCGCCGACGGCCAATCCTAGCTTTTTTGCAGCGCCGCCATTCAATTCCAGAACGTAGCGTACCTGTCCGTTTGAACTGATGATGTCCTCGGAATGAGGCACCGCATCCGGGTGGATGTGCGTGATTTTCCCAGCCTTGGAAATAAAGAGCATATCGAGAGGGATGAAGGTATTCTTCATCCACATCATCACATCTCTGTCCTCTTTGAAATCGAACAGCATCCCTCGGTCGTCGCCCATGGATTTGCGAAACATCAGCCCCTGCTGACGCTGACCGTCGCTGCTTGCCACTTCCACAGTAAATGCGTGTGTTTTGCCTGAGGTGCTAACGATTTCGAGCTTCTCGCTGGGAAACGTTTCCTGAGCCACAGCGCCTGCGTGAGACGCCACAAAAAAGAGAAGCGCCACGAAGGCGCTTGCGACGGTACGAATGTCAAAGCGGTTCATCAGTGCGCCATTCCAATTCTAGCTGGATTGTCGGGATGCACCTCAGCGGCCATCAAGCCCTTGTCGCCGTCACCATAGCGAACCAGAACGACCTGACCCGGGCGGAGTTCCGCAAGGCCGAAGCGGCGCAGCGTTTCCATGTGAATGAAGATGTCTTCCGTGCCTTCGCCGCGCGTCAGGAAGCCGAAGCCCTTGGTTCGGTTGAACCACTTGACGATGGCGCGCTCCAAGCCACTGTGAGGCGTTACCTGAACATGGGTACGCACCGGCGGCATCTGCGATGGGTGAACGGCTGTCGACTGATCCATCGACAGAATGCGGAAGGCCTGATAGCCCCGGTCGCGACGCTGAATGAGTGCAACGATCCGCGTGCCTTCCAGAATGGTCTGGTAGCCGTCGCGGCGCAGGCAGGAGACGTGCAGAAGAACGTCCTGCATGCCGTTATCCGGCACGATGAACCCGAAACCTTTTGCCACGTCGAACCATTTAACGATGCCGGTGATCTCGATCAGGTCAACGGCATCGCCAGAAAAATCTTCGAATTCGGCGATGCTCTTCGACGACATTCTATCAGCCATTTTGCCCAGCCCCTCAATACGCACCACTACCGGTCAACTGATTCCCTACTAAGAGATTAACATTGCAGTAACGGTTGTACGCAAGTCTTAGTTTTCAGTTTCCAGACCGGTTTTTAATGATCAGGGCTTGCTCAAGGCTGACTGGCATCGTCTAAAACGTTTCCGTCTTCGGGCCAAAGGCTTTAGAGTCTGCGCTCAAGCCGAATGCTACACATGAGAGGAATACATAATGCGTTATCTGCACACCATGGTTCGGGTCAAAGACCTGAAGGCGTCGCTCGAATTCTATTCTGATATTTTCGGCTTGCAGGAGATCCGCCGCATCGAAAACGAGAAGGGGCGGTTTACGCTCGTGTTCCTCGCTGCGCGCGACGACGTCAAGGCGGCGACGGAAAACAAGGCGCCTGCTCTTGAGCTGACCTATAACTGGGATAGCGAAGATTACACGGGCGGACGCAACTTCGGCCATCTGGCCTATGAGGTGGACGATATCTACGAGATCTGCGCCAAGCTGCAGGCCGCTGGCGTGACCATCAATCGTCCGCCGCGTGACGGGCATATGGCGTTCGTTCGCTCGCCCGATGGCATCTCCATCGAGATATTGCAGAAGGGCGCAAGCCTGGCACCAGCCGAGCCGTGGATATCTATGGAAAATACCGGCTCCTGGTAAGGCCTTAGGCTTAAGCGCGTTCTCCGCGCTTCGTCTTGATCGCCCCATGAGCCGCTCATGTTTCGGGCTCGGCGCTGTGCTTTGCTCGAACTTACGGTTTCTGGTGCAGTCGAGGCGCAAGACGCGGAGGTTTTTCCTTTTGAAGATAGAGATGGGTCAGCAGCGACGACGATCGCGCGACGCAGCAGCGGCCGCGTCATCAATCGTTTTTGCGCTTCTGATGCTTTCTGGCTGCGTTTCAGCAAAGCCCGAGGGCAAGGATGTGGCAGCCGTTCTCGATCCCGCAGCGCTCGCGGATGGGGAGGGCGCCGATGGGGCTAAAACCCAGGCCGCGGCGCCTAATGGCGTGCAACCCCCTCAGCCGGGCTATGTCGATCCGAGAATGGTATCGGCGGCTAACGGCAAGTCGGCAGCCAACACCATGCCAAGCGGGGCGCCACAGGCCCCGCAAGTGCTGGCAGCAGGGAACGGTGCGGACCAGCCGAATGGCGGCTATGCCATGCAGGCGACCGGGGTTGCCGCCGGATCTCACAGCATTTTCTCCAGCGGCACGACGTCAACGGGCCAAGCGGATATGGACAGTGTCCCTGCCTATGCTCCCACGCGGCGGATCGTGCCCGCGTTGAACAGTGTCTATTCTACCCAAGGCCACGCGCCTTCGGAACCCGTGCCCCAGCCCTCCCAAGATCAATCGTCCAACGCGGTTCCAGGCGCTTCCAGTCCCGCGCCCACAAACGCGCTTGCAAGTGGCAAGTCATCAACCAACGAAGAGCCGTCGCAGGGTCCGCAGAATATCCCAATGGCCGCAGCCTTATTTGCCGGCGTTCCCAAAAAGCGCGGGACGACCGGACAGGATGCTGCAGCGGCTCTGGGTGGCATGGCACAACCCGCCGTGGCCTCCCTCGGAAAGGCGGCTCCGTCTTTTGATGAAAGCCACTTGGACGACGAGGACGATAAGCCGACGGGCTTGATGAAACTTGTCTCCATGCCGGGATTGACGCGCATCGCGCCCAATGGGCTCGTCTTGCAGACGAGCCAGGTGAACGTAGGCTGCCTGAAGCCTGAGTTGGTGCATCGCATCAAGGAGCTTGAATCCCATTATCGCAAACCAGCAATCATCACCTCCGGCTACCGCCCGCCCAAGGGCGTGACGCATGGCTCCAAGCACTTCACCTGTGAGGCCGTGGACATACAGATCAAGGGTGTGTCCAAGTGGGATCTTGCAGACTATCTGCGATCTCTGCCCGGAAGAGGCGGCGTCGGCACCTATTGCCATACGGAATCGGTTCATATGGACATTGGTGAGAGCCGCGACTGGAACTGGCCGTGCCGCAAGACGGGTACCAGCAGCTGACCCCGTCAACGAATTGTGTCAGAGGCACCGGTATCACTGTTCGACGCTACCTTGTCGGCCAGCATTCCCACCAGCACATCCGATTGCGAAATAATCCCCGTCAGCTTCTGATTGGCATCTACGACCGGTAAGTAGTGCAGACCCTGCTCGGCGAAGATAATGATGGCATCCTCGATTGCCGTCGTCGGCGAGATCGTCTGTACCGGAGACGTCATGATATCCTTGACCGTATCGTTGGGTGCCTGTTTGCCTGTTGCAATCAGACGCAGCCTTTGGAGGAAGCCGATGCGCGGACGGCCATGGGTCCACGTGGCCTTGTCGAGAAAGTCCGTCTGCGTGACGATGCCCACTACTTCCGCCACATCATTCGTCACCGGCAACGCTTTGATATGGTGGTTGCGCATCAGGCTATAGGCGTTCTTCAGCGAATCGTCCGGCGCTACACCGATGACGTCGCGCGACATGATATTGGCGCAGTCGAGATGGGTGGCGCGCCGACGATAGGAGCGGAGTTCAGTGCGGCGCAGAATCGTTTCGAGATCGTCACGGTCGATGTCGAGAACCTGGTCGAATTCCTTCAGCACGTCATCCAGGTCGGCAGAGGAAAAGCCAATCCGCTCGACGGGCGCTGGATCCTTCGTTCCATGACCTGCCGCTTGCGGACGGATGGCATGGGGGTAGGGCCGTCCAGTGAAATTGTTATAGACCACCGCAAGCGCCAGGAGAGCCACCGAATTGCCCAGCACCGGCCAGACAATGAACCCATAGCCGAGGTCGTGGATCGCTGGACCACCCAGAACGGCGGTGAGCGCGACGGCCCCGCTCGGCGGGTGGAGGCATCGCAGGGTGATCATCGCAGCGATCGAAACGGCAATTGCCAAAGCGGCAGCAAGGAAAGGCTGTGGCACGAGAAGGCCGATGGTGACGCCGATGACTGCGGCAACGGTGTTTCCGCCAAGGATCGACCAGGGCTGCGCAAGCGGGCTGGAGGGAACGGCGAAGAGCAAGACGGCCGAGGCGCCCATGGGCGCGATCAGGGCGGGCAGCGCCAGACCCGCGTCGATGGCGATGTATCCGATCAGGCCTGTGACCAGAATGCCGATCCATGCGCCTGCGGCTGCGCGTAAGCGCTCCTTGTAGCTGACGGGCGTTGCCTCTGGCACGACGAACCGCAACAGGTTTTTCATAGTCTTTCCAAATACAGATGGCCTTTAGAGGCGGCTTCTATGCGGGAATGAAAATCCTGTCATGGGTCGATGTGTTCAGGACTCACATGTTCATGACAGATTTTATGCCGTCGACCACGAACTGGACGGAGAGCGCTGCGAGCAGCACGCCGAGCAGGCGCGTGAGAATGGCGCGGCCGGTATTGCCCAGGAAGCGGTCCAGTCGATCGGCTGCAAGTAGTGCGGCGAAGACGATCAGCATGCTGAAGGCAAGCAGCAATATGAAGAGAGCTTTATCGAAGCCCGTCTCCATCGTGCCGGAAATCAGCACAGTCGCAGAAATCGCGCCTGGACCGGCGATGAGAGGCAATGCCAATGGAAACACGGCGATGTTCTGGATGTGATCCTGAGTGACCGCGACTTCGGACGTCTTCTCCTTGCGCTCCTGACGCTTCTCAAAAATCATCTCGAAGGAAATCCAGAAGAGCAAAAGGCCACCGGATATCCGGAACGCGCCAAGCGATATGCCAAGCAGTTCGAGGATAGACGCGCCGAAAAGCGCGAACATGGCGAGAATGCCAAAACCGATCAGCGAACCGCGCAAGGCGACCTGGCCGCGCTGAGCGCGGGTCATGCCGATGGTCAGCGCCAGAAAGACCGGCGCCAGTCCAGGAGGGTCGAGCGTGACGAGCATCGTCGTCAGGGCATTGATAAAGATTTCTGCGCTTGCCATACCGTCCCCGTTCTTATGCCGCCCCCGTTGGTGGCGTTCACAGGTATCTGGCGACCTGTTTTGCGATGATGTTAGGCAAGAGGGAGCACTATTGGAACCCCGTGCTCCGGCTTTTGCCCTGACGCCTGCAGAAAACTGTGTATCGTCTTGTAAATGACGTAAAAGACTGTTCAAAACCGGCGCAGAAATTGGCGTGCGGACGCCGTTTCCGCTATAAAAATCCATCCGATTCTTAACAGAGAATGTGATCCGTTTTGACTGACCAGAGCCCCCCAGGCGGCGGAAAGCTTCCGCCAGGCATTGAACCAATTTCCATCATGGAGGAAATGCAGCGGTCGTATCTCGATTACGCCATGAGCGTTATCGTTTCGCGAGCGCTGCCGGATGTCCGTGACGGGTTGAAGCCAGTTCATCGCCGTATTCTTTATGGCATGTCCGAACTCGGCATCGACTGGAATAAAAAATACGTCAAATGCGCCCGTGTCACCGGTGACGTGATGGGTAAATACCATCCGCACGGTAACGCTGCGATTTATGATGCCTTGGCACGTATGGCGCAGGATTGGTCCTTGCGCCTGCCGCTGATCGACGGTCAGGGTAACTTCGGCTCGATCGATGGCGATCCGCCGGCAGCCGAACGCTACACCGAATGCCGCCTGCAGAAGGCCGCGCATTCCCTGCTCGACGATCTGGACAAGGAAACCGTCGATTTCCGCGAGAACTATGACGGCACCTTGCATGAGCCAGTCGTGGTGCCTGCGAAGTTCCCGAACCTTCTGGTCAACGGGGCAGGCGGCATTGCTGTCGGCATGGCGACGAACATTCCACCACATAACCTTTCCGAGGTGATCGAGGGCTGCATCGCGCTGATCGACAGGCCGGAAATCGAATTGCCGGAACTGATGCAGATCATTCCAGGCCCGGACTTCCCGACTGGCGCGTTCATCATGGGCCGCTCCGGCATTCGCTCGGCCTACGAGACCGGTCGTGGCTCCGTCATCATGCGCGGACGCGCCACCATCGAGCCGATGCGTGGCGACCGCGAGCAGATCATCATCACCGAAGTTCCCTTCCAGGTGAACAAGGCGTCGATGATCGAGAAGATGGCCGAGCTGGTCAAGGAAAAGCGCATCGAAGGCATTTCCGACCTGCGCGACGAATCCGACCGTCAGGGCTACCGCGTCGTCGTTGAACTGAAGCGTGATGCCAATGCGGAAGTGATCCTCAACCAGCTTTATCGCTACACGCCGCTGCAGACCTCCTTTGGCTGCAACATGGTGGCACTGAACGGCGGCAAGCCGGAGCAGATGACGCTGCTCGACATGCTGCGTGCCTTCGTCTCTTTCCGTGAAGATGTCGTCAGCCGCCGCACCAAGTACCTGCTTCGCAAGGCGCGCGATCGTGCGCATGTGTTGGTGGGTCTCGCCATCGCTGTTGCCAACATCGATGAAGTCATTCGCGTGATCCGTCAGGCGCCGGACCCAGCCTCTGCCCGTGAAGAGCTGATGACGCGTCGTTGGCCTGCGACCGAAGTGGAAAGCCTGATCCTGCTGATCGACGATCCGCGTCACCGCATCAACGAGGACGGCACCTATAATCTGTCGGAAGAGCAGGCCCGCGCCATCCTTGAACTGCGTCTGGCACGCCTGACTGCTCTCGGACGCGATGAAATCGGTGACGAGCTGAACAAGATCGGTGCCGAGATCAGCGAATATCTCGATATCCTTTCCTCGCGCATCCGCATCCAGCAGATCGTCAAGGACGAGCTTGCCGCCATCCGCGAAGAATTCGGCACGCCGCGCCGCTCGGAGATCATCGAGGGCGGCCCGGACATGGACGATGAAGACCTCATCGCCCGTGAAGACATGGTCGTGACCGTGTCGCATCTGGGCTACATCAAGCGCGTGCCGTTGACGACCTATAAGGCGCAGCGTCGCGGCGGCAAGGGTCGCTCCGGCATGGCAACGCGTGACGAGGACTTCGTCAATCGGCTCTTCGTTGCCAATACCCACACGCCGGTTCTGTTCTTCTCCTCGCGTGGCATCGTCTACAAGGAGAAGGTCTGGCGTCTGCCGATTGGCACGCCGCAGTCCAAGGGCAAGGCGCTGATCAACATGCTTCCGCTGGAAGCAGGTGAGCGCATCACCACGATCATGCCGCTGCCTGAAGACGAGACGACGTGGGAAAAGCTCGACGTGATGTTCTCCACCACACGTGGAACGGTTCGTCGCAACAAGCTCTCCGACTTCGTTCAGGTCAACCGCAACGGCAAGATTGCGATGAAGCTGGACGAGGAGGGCGATGAAATCCTCTCCGTCGAGACCTGTACCGACCGTGACGACGTGCTGCTGACAACAGCGCTTGGCCAGTGCATCCGCTTCCCGGTCGACGACGTGCGCGTCTTTGCAGGCCGCAACTCCGTCGGCGTGCGTGGCATCAATATGGGTGAGGGCGACCGGATCATTTCGATGACCATTGTCGGCAGCAGTGATGCCGAGCCTTGGGAGCGCGCAGCCTATCTCAAGCGGTCCGCAGCAGAGCGCCGTGCCGCCGGTGTCGATGAAGAAGACATCGCACTTGTGGGCGAAGAAGTAACGGAAGAGGGCGAACTGAGCGAAGCCCGCTATCAGGAACTCAAGAGCCGCGAGCAGTTCGTTCTGACTGTCTCCGAGAAGGGTTACGGCAAGCGTTCGTCGTCCTACGATTTCCGCACTTCAGGACGTGGGGGCAAGGGTATCCGCGCCACCGATACGTCGAAGACCACGGAAATCGGCGCACTTGTTGCGGCCTTCCCCGTCGAAGATACCGACCAGATCATGCTGGTATCCGATGGTGGTCAGCTGATCCGCGTACCCGTCAACGGTATTCGTATCGCCAGCCGCGCGACCAAGGGCGTCACCATCTTCTCCACTGCCAAGGATGAGAAGGTTGTCTCCGTCGAGCGCATCAACGAGCCGGAAGGCGAAGATGAAGTCGAGGCGCTGATCGAAGGCGCTGAGGATCTGACCAGTGGCGATGCGGCTCCTGCGTCCGACACGGACGGTTCTGCCGAGTAAGCTGTGGGGTGTGGCGCCAGCCGCCACATCCTTTTTCAAACGGTCGCTCTAGGATCGAACCCGTAAATGAAAAAACCCTGCGAAACGAAGGTTTCGCAGGGTTTCTTTTTGAGTTGAGCCGCCGTTTCTCAACGAAGACGGAGATGCACAGGCGCCCGGCCGGATGGTCCATCGATATGAAGATGGATCTTGGCCTCAGGCTGGTTGCTGCGCCAGGCACGTGCGCCATGGCAAAGCAGAAGATTGACCAGATCGCGGGTCTTATGCCGGGATCTGTTGAGCCCAATGTCGGCAATTTTCATTGCCGCTTCGTGGATTGGATGAAGCACCGACGCCGACTGGCTTCTGCCTTTGGGGGCGATGTCCAAGTAGTTTTCATTGATTGCCATCTGTAAAGCCTCGCTACTCAATACAATTCGAGGAGTGGGCAGGCCGTGTTTTACAAAACGCGACGGCCTGTCCTGGAACAGTCTGTTGGCCTACTGGAGCGAAGCCCAGCAGCTGACACCTTTCTTCTTCAGAGCATTGCATGCATTGACTGCATCATTCTGACCGTTGAAGCCGCCGAAACGGGCGCGGTACATCTGGGCGCCGTCCTTGGTGAAGGCGACCGTAAATGGCTTGGCGGTACGCAGTGCATTGCCGCCCTTATCCTGCGCAGCCTGAAGCAGGTTGCGCGCGGAATTCTCGTCCGGGGAGGCGCCGATCTGGATCACCCAACCTGCGCCGGCAGACGGTGCGGCTGCGCTGGACGGCGACGTGGAGGCGGTCACGATGTTGTCGACCTTGGTGGAGTTGGTCACCACGGAACGATCCGGCTTCATGCTGACGGGAGGAATAGGCTTTACCGGAGCGCGCGGACGTGTTGCGACATCCATGGCAGCAACAGCTGCATTGGCCTGCGCCGGCGCGAATGCGGAGACCGGGGCCTCGTCGCCGTAACGCTGCTGCGGAACAGGACCGGCATTCGGAAGACCGGAGGTGGGTGTGGTAGCGGCCACGACAGCGACGGGTTCTTCGATCGGCGCCGAAGGCGTTGCTGCAATCAGGTTGCTGTTTCCGCCACGCGAGGCTTTCGGCAGATATTCCGCAACCAGCTTGCGCATGGTGGCGTCACGAGCGGCGCTCGAACGGCCACCGAGAACGACAGCAACGATAGAGCGGCCATCGAGCTGCGCCGAGGTTGCGAGGTTGCTACCGGCCGCACGGGTGTAACCGGTCTTGATGCCATCAACGCCGCGAACCGTACCGACCAAACGATTGTGGTTGCCGATCACCTGCTTACCGAAGGTGAAGGTGCGGGTATTGAAGTAACCATAATATTGCGGGAAGTGCTGGCGCAGCGCGACGCCAAGACGAGCTTGATCGCGGGCCGTCGTCATCTGCGCGGTATTGGGAAGGCCGTTGGCATTGCGATAGGTGGTGCGTGTCATGCCAAGAGCACGAGCCTTTGCCGTCATCATCCGTGCGAAACGCTCTTCCGAACCGCCCAGATGCTCACCGAGTGCCGTTGCCATATCGTTGGCGGAACGGGTGACGAGGGCGAGAATGGCCTGTTCGACGGTGACTGAACCACCGGCGCGCACGCCAAGCTTGGACGGAGGCTCCTTGGCGGCGTTCGCCGAAACCGGAACTTTGGAGTCGAGGGTGATGCGCCCGGCGCTCAACGCTTCGAAAGTGAGGTAAAGCGTCATCATCTTCGTCAACGAAGCGGGATAGCGCAGGCCATCAGGATCTTCACCGTAGAGCACCTTACCCGTTTTGGCATCGATGACGATGCCAGCATATTTCGGGTCTGCCTTCGCCACTTGCGTAGCGGAAACGGTGGTTGTCGCCACGGCTGCTGCAAACAGCAGAGCCTTCACAAAAGAGGTCGCGCCTACTGCGCGACCAAGCGCCTCAGATAGTTTTTTCAACACTGTTGAACTCTTCAATCGCATGCCACAGATCCGTCCGACACGCCCCGCCAGACAATTTCACGTTTCGAAATTTAGGTGAATGACGTTACCAAGTGGTTTATGAATCGTATTCGCGAACCATAAAATGCGGCATTTCCGGCATTCGCCTTTTTCAAACAGAGTGAATCTTTTCAGAATCTTAGCGCCACGTGCGATCGCTCTCGAGAGCCAAGGGAAATGTCAGGCGTGTGCGTCACTATTGAATCGCCCGCGTGCCGCTGCTACCTGATGCTGAAATCAAAGGACGAAGAATGGCCTCTCGCGATCGATACTCCCGGAAACTCGAATGCTCGCGCTGCGGGCATAGCGGATTTGCCGAAGCGTCTGAGATAGATGAAAAAGATTCTGCTCACGTGGATTTTCGTATTGATGAAATGCCCCGTGGTTTCAGAGCAGAGCGTCCTTCGACGAACCCGGCGGATTACATGATCCGTTGTGCTCAGTGCGGCAATATTTTTCGCTTTCAGCAGAAGACAGCTTACGCGCCCGGAGGCGAGCCTCGCGACAGGAGGGCCTGAGTTGATCTTCATCCTTATAGAAGACCTTGCCCAAGGAGTTCGATGTGAGTCTCGACGCGCAGAGTGAAAAAAGTGAGCCGCCGCGCAAGCCGCTCTGGCCATGGCTTCTACTGCTCGTGCTGACGCTGCTTGCCATCTATGGGTATCATTGGTTTACCCAGATGGTTGATGATCTGATCGTCAACATGCCGACGGCCATTGTCGAACTGCTGGACCAGCTTCTTGGCGAGGAGTCCCGTCGCGATCGTCCTTTACGGGACCAAAACTGGCGGGTCGTCGCACCGTCCCCCTGATGAGGGCACAAAAAAGCCCCGCAAATTGGCGGGGCAGGTTGTTCGCTCGGGGAAAGTTGGGCAATGCCCGGGAGCGATGGTGGAAAGCTAACGCTGAAAGAGGGCGCCTGCGAGGTCATATCGCGGCTCATCGGTACGCTTGCCCAAAAAATGTCAGTAAGCGCGACCTATTTCCCAAAAAGAAACCCGCACGAGGCGGGTTGTCAGTCGAGAGGGGAACTAGAGACTGGGAGTCTCAGCCAAATAACGGGGGGCCGCCAAAAAAGTTGCGATAGAAAACAGATTTTCATTGAATGATCGCGTCGCATAGAAGATGGTGCGCTTCCATCCGGGCAGGCGCCTCGCTTAAGGCAGCGAAGAAAAAAGCCCCACCTTCTAGGCGGGGCGAGGTGTTACCTGATTGGCTCTCAGGACTTGGGAGCTCCCCTGAAATAAGAGGAACGATGACTGGATTAGCGCGGCGGCAGTCGCTGCGAAAGGTCAATGCGCCGGAGATCGGTACGCTGCCTCAAAAGAATTGACCGGACATGTTTTGTCGGCGTCGGTAGAGGTCTTGCTATGGGCTTCAGCATTCATCGCGTGTTCAGAGCTTCTATGGCAGATTGATCCTGCGTTGACTGGCAAGCTTCTGTGCCAGTTCACCTGGAGATTTCTGCCATGAAGAAAGTTATGCTTTCGATCCTTGCTGCTGTGCTGACGACTGGAACTCTGTTCGCCAGCGTTCAGACGGCTTCCGCGCAATATTACGACGGGCCTTATCGCTACGAACGCCGCGGCCCTCCGCCTCCGCCATATCGCGACCCTCCACGCAGGCATCGCCATAATGATACGGGCGCCGTCATTGCCGGCGGCATTGCAGCCGGTCTTCTTGGTGGCATCATCAGCGGCGCTATCGCCAATGACAGCGGTCCGCGCTACGTCGAGCCTCCGCCACCACCGCCACCCCGCTGCTGGTTGGAAGATCGCCGGGTGCCAAACTCTTATGATGGTGGTTGGCATATGGAGAGTTGCCGGGTCTGCCAGTGACCTGAAGCATCGTCCACGCAAAACTGTGCTGCGGTTTTTTGATAATGACCTGCGATAAAGCAAAGAGCTAAGAGCAGGAAGCAAATCTGAAAGATCGCGACATTCCTTGAATTTATCAAAGAAAAAGCCGGCTGAAACGCCGGCTTTTTTGCATCGATCTGACAGGAGGAGAACGGTTTACGCGCTTGCTCGAACTTCTTCAGAACTCTTTGGATCAGCGCGGTCCGACAGTTTCTCCAACTCGTTCAAGAGTTTTCCAGGCAGGCATGGTTTCTGGCAAAAAGCAGAAGCCTCGTAACGTTGCGCCAGTTGCCGGCCATCAGCATGGCCGGAATGGAAAACGAAAGGGATATTGCGTTCGGACAGGACGTCTGCGACGGGGAACACTTCGCCATCGATCAGGCGCACATCGAGGACTGCGCAGGTTGGCGTGTGATCCTTGAGATAGAGCGATGATTGCTCGATGCTGGCAAAAGGCCCTGCGACGTCCCATCCAGCCTCTTCAAAGGTCATTTGGAGGTCCAGGGCAACGAAGATTTCGTCTTCAACGATGAGTACCGATTTGCGTGTCATTTAATACCGAACGTGGCAGAGTCAGAATGTGGTGGAGTTCGGAGCCTTCGAGCTTGGTGTCAATCGCGCCTCCCAATTGCCGTGCGGCGCTTGACAGCAGAAGAGTCCCAAATCCTTTTTCCCCGAATGCTACAACGGGCTTTCCTATTGTTTCGTTCCATAGCAGATAAATATTTTCGTTATCTTCGTTCCAGCTCACATTCAGCTTGCCCTGGCTTTGGCCGAGGGCTCCGTATTTCAGCGCGTTCGTCGACCATTCATGCAGGATGAGAGTCAACGGCGTGATGCATTTTGCAGGAATCGGTAGGGATCCTTGCGAGATTTTTATGCCGCCCTTCTGCTCATAGGGTGCAAGGATTGTCTTGACCAGTTCGGCAATCTCGACCGGACCAGTGCGCTTCTGGTTCGATGCAAGCGAATGGGCGTTGCCCAGCGCCAGAATGCGGCCTTCGACATCTGCAACCAGGCTTTGCACCGTGTCATGCTTTCGTGCCGCCATGCGCAGAATGCCGCCGATCATGGCGAAGAGGTTCTTCACCCGGTGATTCATCTCGTTCAACATCAGCTCGCGCGTTTCGGCAAGCCGATACTCGGCCGTCACATCGACGGTGACACCGATGATCCGCGGGGAATCCGTATCGCCGACATAACGTCCGAACACCTTGATCCAGCAAGACCCTTGCGCGGAGGCAAGTTCGGTCGTCAGGTCGAAACCGCCATGGTCTTTTTCGGCTTGCTGGAGGGCTTCGAGCACCTGGATCCGATCATCTTGCCGGATTTTCGCAAGGAAATCTTGCTTGCTGAGGTGGTCGCTCTGTGCTTGCAGCAACTCCCTTGTGGACCCACCGAGAAGAAACTCCTGCCGTTCCGGCAGATACTCCCACACGCCGATTCCTGCCGCTTCGACGGCAAGCTCATGCCGGTTCTGCTCTCGCTGCAACTGGGTTTCGACGCTGACCGCATGCGAGATGTCGGTCATGACAATGGTTGCGCCGGTGATGGTGCCATCCGTGGTTTTGTAGGGCAGGATTCTGAGCGTGAATGTCTTTCGCGTTTCTTCGTGCCAGACGGTATCCTGGTAATCCACGCCTTCGTCCATGACATGACGGACATGATCGAGATAGTCCGGGGTCAAGAGGCGCGTGGTGACATCCGAAATCGGGCGACCGCGATCAGATGCCTGCAGCGGGAAGATTTCGGTGGCCGCGCGTGTGAAGGACCGCACACGCAGGTTTCGGTCCAAAACGATGATGGCGAGGTTGGTGGAATCGAAGAAGTTACGAAGATCGGTATTGGCGATCGTCAGCTGCTCGATCTTGTTTTTCAGCTCGTCATTGACCGTGGTGAGCTCTTCGTTCGTCGACTGAAGCTCTTCGTTCATCGACATCATTTCTTCGTTGGAGCTCTTCAGTTCCTCATTGGCTGTCTCAAGCTCTTCGGTTGCGGAGCGAAGGCGATGCTTGGCCGAACGCAATTCGCGCTCGAGGGCTTCGACATGCCCGTTGCTTGGTTCAAGGCTGATAAGGTCGCTTTCTTCCAGCGGCGTGAACTGCCCGGCATCCTGAAACACCAGGAGGAACCTGTCGTCGTCCACCGGATCACAGATGATGTCTGTCGTCAGCGAGCCAAATTCTGTGATGACCTCAACCTTGCTGGATATGACACGCTTCTTCGCTGAATGGGCTTGACGCAGCAGAGGTCCGATCTGCTCCTTGACTCCGGGACGGGCAAGCGAGGCAGCGCTGGTCTCGTTGGAGCGGGACACCGGAAAATCGAAAAAGCGGCTCAGCTTGCCGAAGGCTGCCATGATCTGACCCTCCTGGTCCAGAAGCATGCTGGCAGGCACGTATCTTTCAAGCAGACGCGACACGACGGTTTCGTCGTCGCTTCTGGCTGCGTCATGCTGAACATCGGAGCCGCCCGGTCGGCGACCCTGATCCTGGCGTCCTCCGGGAAGCGGAATGGGATAAGTCGGAAGACCCGGCAGTCTTTCGAAAAGCCGCGCCTTCTGGTCGATGCTAGCGAAAACCGTCTCGAACCGACCAACGCTTTCGGAGGGACCAAGGAAGAGAAACCCGCCCGGTCGCAACGCATAGTGGAAGAGCGGCATGATCGTCTTCTGCAGCTTGTCATCAAAATAAATGAGCAGGTTGCGGCAGGAGATCAGGTCGATCTTCGAAAAGGGCGGATCCTTTACAAGGCTGTGACCGGAGAAACGGATCATGTCCCGAATCTGGCCGACGAAGTTGAAGCGGTCCTTGTGCGGAATAATGTAGCGCTCGTGCAACGCGGCTGGAATGTCGGCCAGTGCGGCATTCGGATAAGAGCCAGACCGGGCGATCTGCAGCATGCTCTCATCGATATCGGTCGCGAAGATTTGGACATCGCATAGAATCTGTAACTCGCGGGCTGCTTCGGCAAACAGCATGGCGATGGAATAGGCCTCTTCGCCACTCGAACAGCCGGGCACCCAGACGCGCACGCCTCCGTCGCGTGCTTCCTGGCTTTGGAGGAGAGGCCGGATCGCCCGATCGCGCAGAACGTCGAAAAACTCCCGGTCGCGGAAAAATCGCGTGACGTTGATCAGCAGATCGCGAAACAGCGCTTCGCATTCATCCTGATCGCGTTGCAGCCGGTGTAGATATTCCCTCGCGCGTTCGATGCCGAGAACATGCATTCTGCGTTCGATACGGCGAACGAAGGTGGTCTTCTTGTAGCCGGAAAAATCGTGCCCGACTGAGCTTCTCAGCGTCTTGCACAACTCGTCTATATGATCCTCGACCAGCGAAGGCTGCTCATCGGCAAGCACCTTTGTGCGCCGGAAGAAGAAGCCGGCGATGCAGGCAAGAATCTTGTCAGGCGGCTGGATGAAATCCACGAGGCCGGTGCCAGCGGCAGCAAGCGGCATGCCGTCATATTTTGCCGTTTCCGGCTCCTGGGCGACGCACAGGCCGCCATTTTCCTTGACCGCGCGAAGACCTGTGGAGCCGTCCGCGCCCGTGCCGGACAGAATGACGCAGGCGGCATTGCCGTTCTGGTCATTGGCAAGCGAGACGAAAAAGTCGTCGATCGGGCGACGCAATCCGCGGGGCTGAGCGAAATTCGTCAGCTCGAGCGTTCCGTTGGAAATCGACAGACCGTGTCCCGGCGGAATGATAAAGACGGTGTCCGGCTGGATACGCTCTCCGCCCTGACATTGTTTCACGGAAAGTGCCGTGTGCCTTCCGATCAATTCTGCCAGCATGCTTTCATGGTGCGGATCGAGATGCTGCACGACGACAAAGGCGAGGCCGGTCGGGACTTCAGCAGAGCTGAACATCTCGCGAAGAGCCTCCAGTCCTCCTGCAGATGATCCGATGCCGACGACGGGCACATCCTGGGCTTCTGCACGTTGGTCCAAACTCAATCCCTCAGGGTCCGACCAGACTGGCTCTGGTCGCTCTTATCAAGCTCGGCCAAGGTCACTTTTGCCTGCGCAATCGTAGTGGCGGAGCTTGCAATCGTTGCCAGGCTGCCTTCGATGATGACGTTATGGCCCTCAAGCATGGGCTGAATACGCGTGAGGGTCGTGCCTAGATCAGTATTGTATTTGTCGAGCAGGTCGGGTCTCGTCCGGCTGATATCGAACTGCGATGCGAATATGTATTGGACGTCGCCGGATGAGGAACTCAGCTTCGACATGAACAGCAAGTTGACGAACGGGCGGCCATCCTTGCGGAAATTGACGATTGGTGTGCGTATCACCGACGAGGTTGGCCGAGAGAGGAAGGAGTGAATCTTCGCTCGCGCCTCTTCGTTCGAAGCGCGCTCACCGCCTGCGCCTTGCTGTAGCATCCGGCAATTCTTGCCTAGAACATCGGCGTCGTCATAGCCGGTAAGGGTTTTGAAGTGCTGATTGACGAGGACGAGTGCGTTGTCTCCTTTCGCTTCGGCGAGCGCCAGGGCAACTGTTGCGTTATCGAAAAACTCCCGGAGGGGAGGCAGAACAAATGACTTCGGCATTATCTCATCAACTCAATGTATTGCTTATCTAATTAAGGTAGATTTCTTGTTTTGATAAGGGCAAGGCGCGAGAAAGATCACTCGCATAACGAAAACTTGCCCTCAATCATGACCTTGATGTCGATGACGACCGACGCAATCCAGACGGTTTAGAGAAGACGTTCCGCGTGCCACTTCAGGTGATCGTCCATGAAGGTGGAGATGAAATAGTAAGAGTGATCGTAACGGTCGTGAAGGCGTAGCGTGAGGCCGATATCGGTTCCTTTTATGGCCTCTTCGAAGAGCCATGGGCGCAAGCCGCTTTCCAGGAAACTGTCTGCTTTTCCCTGGTCGATCAGAAACTCAGGAAAGCGCGCACCATCTTCCACCAGGGCGCAGGCATCGTAGGCACGCCGAGCGGCTTGATCTTCGCCGAGATATTTTTCGAGAGCCGGTCGCGACCAGTCCGCAGACGAGGGCGCGACGATGGGGGCAAAGGCGGAGCAGCTCTTGAAGCGATCCGGGTTCTTCAGCGCAATCGTCATGGCGCCATGACCGCCCATCGAGTGGCCGAAAATGCCCTGTCGGCTCATATCGGCGCGGAAGTGCCGACCGATAAGGGCAGGAAGCTCTTCCGTGATGTAGCTATACATCTGATAATGCTCGGCCCAGGGCGCCTCTGTGGCATCGAGGTAGAAGCCGGCGCCTTTGCCCATCTGCCAGTTCGTCAACTCGTCGGCGACGTCATTGCCGCGCGGGCTGGTATCCGGGCAGACGATGATGAGGCCAAGCTCTGCAGCAAGCCTTCGATACTCACCCTTTTCCATGACGTTGGCATGGCTGCAGGTCAGGCCGGAAAGGTACCAAAGAACGGGGCAGGGCTCGTTGATCGCCTTTGGCGGCACGAAAACGGCGAAGGTCATCTCGCATTTGCATGTCTCGGACTCATGCGCATAGACACCCTGCATGCCGCCAAAAGCCGTGTTCTGAGAAATTACCTTCATGGTCTGCATCCTTTATAAAAGCGGTATCAACCTGCCAGCGACACCGCGGCGTTGACCGCCGCTGCCACCAGCACAGTGTTGAAGAAGAACGACACGATCGAGTGGACGAGCGTGACCTTGCGCATGGCCGTTGTGGTGACGGCAACGTCGGAGGTCTGCGCCGTCATACCGATGACGACGGAGAAATAGAGGAATTCGTAAATACCGGGCGAGGCGGTATCGGGAAAGTCCATGCCGCCCTTCGGCTCCCGCTTTCCGCCATCAGCAGATGGGCGCCAGAACAGGTGGGCATAATGGACCGCGGCCATGGTGTGGATCGTGAGCCACCCCAGAATGACCGATAGAAAGGAAAGTGTCAGAGACAGCGCGGTTTCGCCGGAATGATTGAGCGCCATGAACAGCGACACCACAGCAACAACGACGGCAAACAGCGTGATGAAGATGATGGCTATCGCTGGAAGATCGTCACGATCGGCATGGGCCTTGAGATGGGCTGCCGTCAGATAGGGAAGCCGGAGGGCGAGCAGGAAGAGATAGGTCAGAAAAAACGCAACGGCGGCAGATTCGATGGCGAGCTTCGGTATGAGCATGAGCATTGCTGCCAACACCGCGCCCCCTAAGACGGCGGCAATTAGAAATGGCCGATGGCGTGCGTAGAGACTGATCTTTGTCTGTTCTTTTGTCTTGGGTGCGATCGCCATGCTCGATTACTTCTTTATCCGGCGGCAAAGCCGGTCAAGGGTTTCCAGGAATTGCGAACGGTCACGTGGGGAGAAGGCGGCATTGTAGCCCTTGCTTTCACCCGTTTCACGCAAATGCGCGCCAAGGTCACGCATGGCGGTGGCCATGCCGATATTGGCTTGATCGAAAACGCGGCCAGTCGGACCCGTGACCATGGCGCCATTTGCCACGCAGCGACCGGCCAGCGGAACATCCGCGGTGATGACGATATCGCCTTCGCCGGCACGCTCCGCAATCCAATCATCAGCCGCGTCGAAACCGTTCGAGACGATGACGTTTTTCACCTTGGGATCGCGGGAGGGTCGCAGCCCTGAATTGGCGACGAAAGTGACGTCGAGATCATGCCGTTCTGCGACTTTCAGTATTTCCGGCTTTACCGGGCACGCATCGGCATCGACATAAATCTGCGGCATTGAAAAGGCTCGTCCTTTTGGATCGTTCGTCGTGCAATCGCTCGGGTGCCCATTTGAGCTTTTTTCCGCCCCTGCGCAACATGTTTGCGCTTGCCCGCGTTTCACCGGACTATCGTCTTCGATCCATTTCAAATCATTCATAAACGAAAGAGATTGCCCCTCATGAGCGACATCGAGCAGTCCCCGAAGATCAACCGTCTCGTTCTGCAGCACGTCATTGCTGGCTTGAGTGACGGTCTCATTCTGGTGGAGCCGGATGGCACAATCTCCTGGGCGAACAAATCCGCGCTTGAGATGCACCGGGTCGAGACGCTCGAGCAGCTCGGCACGGACATCGCGGCTTACCGGAAGAACTTCACGCTTCGCTATCGCAACAATCATCTGCTCGACGAGGGGCAGTATCCCCTGGAGCGGCTGGTGGCCGGCGAGGAGGTTGACGATGTGACCGTTGAAATCTCGCCGGCATCCGACCTCGACTTGACGTGGGTTCACACCATCCGGGGTTTGACGATCGAGGATTCGGGTGCGAAGCCGGACGTCACTGTTCTGATCATGCGTGACGAGACGCCGCTTTACGAGGCGGAAGAGCGCTTTGAGAGAGCCTTCAACGCCAACCCGGCGCCGGGCCTGATCTGCCGCATGGAGGACAAGCGCTTCATTCGCGTCAATCAGGGTTTTATGGAGATGACGGGGTTTACCCGAGAAGAGATCATCGGCCGCAGTGTTGAAGAACTTGGTCTCTTCTCCAATTGCGAAACCGGACAGGACGCGCTTGATCGGCTTGAGGACGGACGCATCATTCGCCACCGGGAAGCGTTGATCCCCATCCCGGAGGGTGACCGACTGGTGATCGTTGCTGGCGAGGTGATCGCTGTCGGCGAAGAGCCCTGCATGCTTTTCACCTTCGCCGATCTCGACGGGCGCAGAAAAGCGCAGAATGCCTTGCGCCAAAGCGAGGAGCGCTTTTTCAAATCCTTCCGCCTTTCTCCGGCTCCGACGGCGATTTCGCGGCTCGAAGACTTTGTCTTTACCGAAGTCAACGACGCGTTTCTGGAGCTGTGCGGTCGCAAGGAACAGGAAGTCATCGGCAAGACAGCGAGCGAGTTGAAACTGTGGGATGACGTGAATGCACGCAGAGACGTGGAACGCCGCCTGAAGGGCAATGTGCCGATCCGCGAAGAGCCACTCAGGATGAACCTGAAGGATGGTGACAGCGCTGAATGCGTTGTCTCTGCTGAACGCGTCGAGATCAACGACCAGCAATGCGTCATCTGGGCGCTTCAGGATGTGACGGAACGTCGCCGCTCCGAGGACGAGTTGATCGAAGCGATCGAAACCGTCATGGCGGATACGTCGTGGTTCAGCCGCACCGTTGTCGAGAGGCTGGCGGGCCTGCGCCAGACATCGAGGGGAACGGCATCAACGGCGTCGCTCAGCGATCTCACCGAGCGCGAGGAAGATATTCTGACGTTGATCTGCGAAGGTTGCAGCGACAAGGAGATGAGCGACAGACTCAATCTCTCCAAACACACAATCCGCAATCACATTGCCTCTCTCTATGGCAAGATCGGCGTCAACCGCCGTGCAGCCGCCGTCATCTGGGCCCGCGAGCGAGGCTTCAGCGGGCGCAAACTGCGCAAGGTTTAAATTCTGCTGCTGATTTTATTGAAAAAAGGCCAGTTTGTACCAGTAGGACTAGTAGTTTTCTCTCTGATGCGGAGGCTTTCCTCGCTCTATCTTTTCACCATGGCGCCAATGACGGCGACATCATGATGAGAAGGAAGGAGTTCTAAAATGGATAACAACCGCATCGAAGGCGCAGTTCGCCAAGTCAAGGGCTCGATCAAGGAAGCCGTCGGCAAGATTGCCGGCAACACGCACATGCAGGCTGAAGGCCGCGCCGAAAAGGTCGCAGGCGAAGTGCAAAGCAAATACGGCGAGTCCAAGGACACCGTTCGCAAGACCCTCAAGTAAAGCCTTCGGCCAGGAGTTGATCGAGATGATGATTTCTTCCGACGAGGCACTCGCGCCCGCCGCCAACCCCCAGGACTGCAGCCTCTGCGCCGCACTTCAGGCAATCATCGCCTATGCGGATGGGCAGGAAGGTAGCCGTATCACGGTGTCCATGGAGAATGGCAGGGTCATGCTGACGGGTGAGGTGGAAACACTTGCCTCACTCGAATGCGCGGTCTTCATCGCGGAGTGCTTTGCCTCGCGCCCGATCATCGCCGATCTCTCGATCAAGCCGACCATTCAATACCTGGCGCCTCCGCGCCTGACCAAACCAAACCTCTATATCAACGACAACAGGAGTCCACTATGAAGAAGATCGTTCTTGCCACCGCAATTGCCGCTCTTGCCGTTGCACCCGTCGCCCATGCCGAAGCAAAGCGCTCGCACAAGCAGATGGAAACCGCACAAAAGGAGCGCGTCGGTACGCTGTCTTGTGAAATCGAAGGCGGTATCGGTCTGGTGATCGGTTCCAGCAAGGCGGTGTCCTGCGAATTCCGTCAGCGCTCGGGCAACGTCGAACGCTACACTGGCACGATCGGCAAGATCGGCCTCGACGTTGGCGTGACCGGCAAGCAATATTTGAGCTGGATCGTCTTCAATACGGCTGAATCCCGCGTCGGCGATGGCGCGCTGAGCGGTAACTATGTCGGTGCTTCCGCCTCTGCCGCTGTTGGAGTTGGTCTCGGCGCCAATGCTCTGATTGGCGGTAACGCCAAGAACTTCGCGCTGCAGCCCTTGAGCGCCCAGGCTGGCACGGGCGTCAACCTGGCCGCTGGTATCGCTAATCTGCGGTTGAAGTCTGCCGGTTAATCCGGTTTGCCAGAACGCCGAAAAGCGCGTTAGCGCATCACAGAATTGCGGGGCGGTGGGATTTCCACCGCCCCGTTTCTGGTTGACTGAATGGCTTCACGTCACATGGTCCTTTACAAGCCGCCTGTGCCAGGCTGCCGCTGCCTCTCCTGCAAGGTTGCGCATCTCACGCAGAGCCGACTGGTCATTTTCGTTCAGTCGATGGCGGCGGTATCGCAAGCCGCTAAGATCGTGCAGCGCAACTTCGACATCGATGCTTGCCAGGCCTGCGGAACGCTGTGCGGTGCGCACATCCAGTACAGGTCTTCCGGTCGTGACACTTTCCAGGTAGTCGCGATTTGCTTCCCGGCCTTTCACGATCAACGTGTGGAGCGGCGGTCCAAAATCCGGCCAGAGAACCAGCACGGCCACCAGTGCTGCGATGCTGCCAAGCAGGTTGTCCACCACACGCGCTGCTGCAACACCGCTCCCCGGATGCATCATATCGGTGACGATGATGAAGAGCATGGTCAGGACGACGACGAAGATGGAATAATTGACCGCCCGCAGCGAAATCGTGACGCTGGCAAGCAGGATTGCCAGCACGCACAAGATGACGGGGTGCTGCGTGACGGAGAGCAGCGCCAGAGCCAGAAAGCCACCGAGCAGGGAACCGAAAATGCGTTCGAGCGATCGCGCCCATGTCACGCGAGCGCCGCCCTGAAGGCAGACAATCAGTGCCATTGTTGCCCAGTAGGGATAACCCAGCTGAAAGATGATGGCGATGTAGTAGACGCCAATGACACCCGAGGCCTGGCGTAAGCCCAGCCGCAGCGCACCCCTCATGCGGTCCTTCCAGTTTGGAGCGACCTGATGCTGCGGTGTTGCCAAAGCCTCGTTGGACTGCTCCGGATTTTCAAGCAAGCGCAACGCGTTCTTAAGCGCCAGCACGCAGCCGATCATGAGATCATCTGTTAGATGTTCGGCTGTCCTGTCCAGCCGCTCGATGCCGCGGCGAAGGAGGTTCTTCTTACGGACATCGTCTCGCAGAGAGAGGCGGACCCCGAGCAGGGCGGTGGCGAACGCACGCGCTGTTGCCGTGCGCTCCGTTGTCGGCCCCAATCTGTGGATATAGGCGTGGTCCAAGGCGACGAGGGCGCCGAAGATGATCTCTGTTGCCCCGAGCGCATTGTGGTATTGATGTGCGTCTGCCGGGTGCCGAGCCAGCACCGTTCTCAATCGTTCCATCGACATGCGCACGGCGCGTCTGTGCTCGGCATGTTCACTGTGCCACTGCGCGTCTCGATGGCCGCGATCACCAATCGAGGCCAGATCTGCTGCCATATCGAACAGCCGCGCAATGACCGCGCCCGCGTTGCGGTCGAGCGATGCCGTTGGATCGATCCGCCAGACCAGATTGATGAGCAGAAAGGCCCAGCTTCCCCCGGCCAGAAATGTCAGCGACTGCGCTGCGGCGGCGGGAGCCGGGTGCGGAAAGCCAACGGCAACAACGGCGACCACAGCGAGCAGCGTCCCCAGCAAACCGTCGAGCGAAAAGGCAGCACCAGCCAGTATGGCGGCGAAGACAAGAGCAGGGCCGACGGCGAGAGCAGCTTCCATCCCCGCCGATGCGCCCCAAGATCCGGCAAAGGCGAGGACGGTGCCGATCAGGACGAAAAGTCCAAGGGTGCGGCGGCGCATGCTATGAGGGCCTGGCCCGTCGCACAGGCATGTCCAGAACGCAGCGAAGACCGCCCAGCCGAGTGCGGGCTGACCGGTTGTCAGCGCGATTGTCAACGGCGCTCCGACGACGAGTGCTGCGCGCGCACCTTCTTCGCCGCTGAATTGCTCGGGGAGCAGGCCGACGGCACGCAATTCCAGCCGGCGGGCGGCCCGTCGAAGATGAGGTAGCGCCCATCTGCTCTTCAAACGGATATTAGCGCGGCGTCTTTGCTGTTCAGCGTCGGCCATAACGCATCCAGATAATCTGTTCCGCGATGGCATGTAGCGCTGCACCGACAGCGCTCCCCAGCAAAACCTCCGCGCCTCGATACATGCCAACTTCCCAAAGAGGCGTCTCCGCCGTGGTTGTCAGGAAAACGATGGGACAGGTCCACATACAAACCTTCAAAGATGGATAGCGTCGCACGATGACGGCTGCGAGCGCGACGGCAACGGCGATTTCCGCTACAGCACCGATGCCAAAGCCTTGCGCCGCCGTTCCAATGACAACGGCGATGATCACGCCGAGCAGAGTACCGGCAAACCGCCCGATGGTGGCCTGGCGCGTATCGCCAAGCTTTTCCTGACCGACGATGATGCCCGACATCGCGGCCCAGACGGGATGAGGAAGCCCGGCCGCCTCTGCCAGAATATAGGACAGCGTCGCGGCCCCTGAGCAGCGCAGGACAAAAGCCAGGTCGCGGACGCGTGTCTCATTCACCGTCGTCTTCCTTACCTTAGCAGATTGGTACGTGCGAGTTCGACCACCTCAGCGCCGCGGCCGCTGATGATGGCCTTCAGCATATAGAGGCTGAAGCCCTTGGCCTGTTCGGCCTTGATCTTCGGCGGCATGACGAGTTCCTGTTTCGCGGTCACGACATCCACCAGCACGGGTCCTGGATGGGCGAAGGCTGAGCTCAAAGCCCAATCGACATCGACGGATTCTTCCACCCGGATGCCTTTGATGCCCATGGCGTTGGCCATCGCGGCAAAATTCGGGTTTTCGAGGTCTGTGCCGGTATCGATATAGCCGGCCGCTTTCATTTCCATCGCCACGAAGCCGAGCGAGCCATTGTTGAAGACGACGATTTTGACCGGTAGTTTAAGTTGTGCCAGCGTGATGAAGTCGCCCATCATCATCGTGAAACCGCCGTCACCTGAGAGTGACACGACCTGCCGGTTGGGGGCTGCAGCCTGGGCGCCGATGGCCTGAAGCATGGCATTTGCCATCGAGCCGTGGTTGAAGGAGCCCAGCAGACGCCGCTTGCCATTCATCGCCAGATAGCGTGCCGCCCAGACAGTGGGGGTACCGACATCGGCGGTAAAGATCGCGTCTTCTGCCGCAAGTTCGCTGATGCGTTGCGCCAGATATTGCGGATGGATCGGTTGGCCGGCCCCAGAGGGTTTTGCCAGATCATCCAGTCCTTCGCGCGCCTTGAGATAATTGGCGCGGGCAGCGTCGAGAAAATGCGCGTCGCTGCGAGGCTTTAAGTGCGGCATAAGAGCTGAGATTGTCTCGCCAACGTCGCCGACCAGGCCTTGCGTCAGCGTCGCGCGCTTTCCCAGCGCGCCCGCATCGCGGTCGATCTGAATGATCCGCGCCTTCGTCGGATAGAAGGCGCGATAGGGGAAATCGGTGCCGAGCATCACCAGCGTGTCGGCATTTTCCATGGCGTGATAACCGGACGAAAAGCCGATCAGACCGGTCATGCCGACATCGAAGGGATTGTCCCATTCGACATGTTCCTTGCCGCGCAGCGCATGAACCACCGGGGCTTTCAGCGCATTCGCAAGCGCCACAACGGCATCGTGATGGCCAGCGCAGCCGCTGCCCGCGAGAATGGTGATCGCCTTGCCCTCATTCAGCAGATTGGCAAGGCGGCTGATTTCCTCCTCGCGTGGAAGGATGCGGGGTAGGGCTGGAACGGCCTGAGGCGGGACTGTCGAAACGGGCGCATCGGCGAGAGCGACATCGCCCGGAATGACAAGCACGGCAACGCCGTTCTGGCCGATTGCCGTATTCAGCGCGCGGTTGAGGACGCCCGGCATCTGTGCGGGATTGGAGACGAGCTCGACAAAATCCGCGCATTCGCGAAACAGTTCCTGCGGATGGGTTTCCTGAAAATAGCCAAGACCAATTTCGGAGGAGGGGATGTGAGCCGCGATCGCCAGCACGGGAACGTGGTTGCGCTTGCAGTCAAACAATCCATTGATCAAATGCAGGTTGCCCGGGCCGCAACTTCCGGCGCAGACGGCGAGCTTGCCTGTTACCGCTGCTTCGGCGCCAGCTGCAAAGGCAGCGGTCTCTTCATGACGCACATGCATCCATTCTATTTTTCCAAGCCGCCTCAGGCTGTCGTTCAGCCCGTTGAGGCTGTCACCAGTGACGCCCCAGATGCGTTCGACACCAATATCGGCGAGGGTTTCTGCCAGTAGATCAGCGACGGTCATGGTCATGGATATCTCCTTCTCTGCTTTGCATCGGTGTCTGCCTTGAAAGCTGGGAGCATTTCGATCTAATTTCCAATATATAAACAGAGGCTTTTTCATATATGATATTAGATGACATCGATATTCGGCGGCTTCGCTATTTCCTTGTCGTGGCGGAGCAGAAGCACTTTACCCGCGCGGCAGATAAGATCGGCATTCGCCAGCCGCCGCTCAGCATGCAGATTCGTCAGCTTGAGGAAACGGTGGGCGCACAGCTTTTCACCCGACACGCCAAGGGCGTGGAGTTGACGGCAGCGGGGAGGGTGTTTCAGGAGACTGCGCTGGATATCGTCGCGCGCTTCGAGGACGCACTCACTCAGGTGCGGCGCCACGCGGCGGGCCAAACGGGACGCCTCCGTCTAGGCTTTGCAGGTGCCACCTATTTTCATCCGGCAATTCCGCTCATCATTCGCGCCTATCGTTCAGCCTATCCAGATGTTGTGCTGTCGCCGGAGCAGAGCAATACGCCCGCTCTTCTTGCGGGCCTGCGGGAAGGGAGGCTGGATGTGGCCTTCATCCGCCCGCCGGTCCTTGAGGATGGGTTGCTCTCCGTTCGCGCCTGTCTGGATGAAGACATGGTGATCGCGCTGCCCGCTGATCACGCCTTGCGTGACCATGACGCGGTGCCGCTCGAGGCGATTGCCGGTGAGAATCTGATTCTCTTTCCCCGAGACATTGGACCTGGCCTCTATGACAGCATCGTTTCCGCCTGCAACGAGGCAGGTGTCAGCCCCAAGCTCGGCCAGGAGGCGTCGCAGATCGTTTCCATCATCCCGCTGGTTGCCGCAGGCTTTGGTGTTTCGATCGTGCCGCGCTCGGTTGGTTCGATCAAAAGCGACGGTGCCGTCTATCGTCCGATCGCCGGGCAATCACCGCGCGCACCGATCGCCATCGCGACCAGAACGGATGACCGTGCGAAACTTGTGACATCTTTTTTGATGAGCGCAATTCAAACCGCCCGGCGCACTACCCCATCTAATGCCGCCAGCGCATCCGGATAAGGTTGGACCTGTGGAAGTGGCTTGTCGCGGTTGTTTAGTCATCTCTGATAAACTATTGATGCCGCGCTTGTGATCAGAAACTGCGCAAAGGCCATCATGACAATCCCCGACATCAAGCTTCCTCCGCGCCCTTTAAAACTAAAGCGCGGCGTGTTGTCCATACCATTCGCCTACTACTTCTCTCCGCTGATTCTGCTGGCACTCGCCGTCTTCATGCTGTGGGCTGAAGGACCTGGAATCATACGGGACTACAAGATCAGCCAGAACCCGGTGGAGATCGAGGACGGCGATCTCAACGGCAGCTGCAAAACACGAAAGGCTGTCTTCACCACCTGCATCGCCAAGGTCTCCTACGACTATGAGGGCAAGCACTACAACAGTGACGTGGAGGTGATGTTCGTCGATATGCACTCCGGCGACTATGAGGCAGGTCTTTTCATCTCGGGCTCTGATCCGCAGCTTGCGACCATCTCGCTCGGTCTCGACATGCTGTGGAACCGGATTATCACCCTGGCAATCCTTTTTGTTCTTCTCGGCTTCGGCGGGATCGCCCTGCTTTTTGCACTCGTTCGATTTTTCCGGGCAAAGGCCAAGCTCAGCGAAGCTCAGCCACTGACGCTGTTGCCGGTCGCGCTCACGAATGTCACGAAAAAACGCGGTGGCCTTTTCCTAACCTATTCGGACACGATCCGCGACGACAAAACCAAACGGCAGTCCTTTTCGCTGATGGGTAGGGACGAGGTTCCGTTCATCATCGGACAATCCGAAAAACACGATATCGCGCTTGCCGCCTGGCAGGAGAACAGTCCGCTGCCAGTCCTTCTGGACGATCGGTTGGAGCGGATCGAATTGACCGATGCGGAAAGGGCACAGGCGCTGTCAGCTGTCGCTGCCAATACACCCGTGTCGGAAGGCGCGCGGGCGACAGGAACCCAGCCTCAAAAATCCGCTGGCGCTTCCACCCTGCAGGGACTCAAGGCATTCGGCATCATCATCCTGCTGATGATCGTCGGACTCGGGGGCTATTGGCTTTGGTACGTTACCGCCGCGCCGTCACAATTCACGTCACCGGCGATGGACATCAACAACCTCATGCCGGGTCCAATCAACAAGTGGGGATGCGCCCAATTGCAAAAACGCTTCGGCGATCAAAACGCACCATTTGGTTGCACGGCTGGAGATTATCGAAGCTGGAAGTGACCCACCTCGATGAGCCTGAACTGTCATCCGGTTTCGGCTCATTTTGCCGCTCATCCTTGGCGGCGGACGTCGAGGTGCGACGGATGAACAACCTAAATCTGGGGGCGAATTGCGGGTAGGCTCCAAGCTTGTGGGGCACGACCGGAGATGTGGTCCATGCCATGGCTTGAGGGTGCTGCAGATGCCGCCGACTGCTTAGTCTGATCGCCTCACGAAAGGACTGAACGACTCAAAATTGCAGAATAGAGATCGTGTGTGGAAAGCATCAGCCTGGTGCTGTTAAAGCCCTTTGGATAATGGCAAATGGCCGGGGAGGCGATTGATCAGATCGCATCTCCGGCCATCTAGCGTTTGCTACTCCGCGAAGCGCGCTATCAGCGCCGATGTCTAAAGGCTTGTATTCTGCTGAGACGTCTGAAACTGCAACAGTCTGTACAGTTTACCTGACTATAACGCCGTATTCTTGGGTGCCGCCATAAACCGGTGGGCGGTAGCGGTAGTCACGGCGCGGGCCGCGGCGATCACGCCACTCGCGGCGGTCGTAGTTGCGGTAGTATCGATCCCTTTCATAGGATCGGTCGTAAACGCCCGCCGAATAGTAGCCGCCGCTGCGGTAACCGCGGTCATCCACGCATCCACTCAGAATTCCGACAGAAACGAGGCAGATCGCTGCGCTTAAAAGTTTCATGATTTCTCTCCCAATGCCGGACATTAACATATGCCGATGCACAAGGTTCCACCGCGCTTGAAGGCGGTCATTCGAGACCACGAAGAAGAACGGTTCGGATCACCAACTTCCAACACAAGCCAAGGCGTCGCTACGCCAGCATGTGGAGCCTAGCCGCTGTGAAAGCACTGATTAGAAGACTGCAGACGCTAAACACCTTGGGTGATACAGCAAGTATTTGATTTTTTTGAAAGTGGCGGATGGGGTGGGATTCGAACCCACGGTACGGTCTCCCGCACGCCGGTTTTCAAGACCGGTTCCTTAAACCACTCGGACACCCATCCTCGCCTGCCGCGGGTTTATAAACATTTGGGCCAGCGCGTCAATTGCCTCAAAAGCCTTATTTATCAGTCGCTCTCGCCAGATCAGATTTAACCATTGCTTAACCACGTTGATTACAATTTTAGCTTTCCGGATCATATCGTTCGCATTTTCGCCATGTTGCGGGCAAGATTAGGCATCCGTTAAGTGCTTCGATGTGATGGGCGTGATCATCGAGGTGTGAGAGGGGCCGTGCACAGGCGCGGTCTAAAGCAGCACGGGGCAAGAATTTGAAGTCTACCGTTACGAAGCTTGGCGTCAGCGTCAAATGGGTCGGCATTGCCGTTCTCTGCGCCGCGACCGCATCATGTTCGACGACGTCGGAAACAAAAACGAAGCCGAAGCGCAGCAAGGAATATTTCGCCGAGTCGGAATATGGCGTGAAGGCAAGTCCGCGTATCGCAGAAGGTGCCAACGTCCCCAAAGGCGGTGGCCGGTTCCTCGTCGGCAATGCCTACACGGTCAAGGGCCGCCGGTACTTCCCGAAGGAAGATCCGGGCTACGACAAGTCAGGCCTGGCATCCTGGTATGGTTCCGCCTTTCACGGCCGCATGACGGCTAATGGTGAAGCCTACGACAAGGAACATCTTTCTGCCGCCCATCCGACATTCCCGCTTCCAAGCTACGCCCGCGTGACCAACCTCGAAAACGGCTCCTCTGTCGTGGTGCGCGTCAACGATCGCGGCCCGTTCCACGAGGGTCGCCTGATCGACGTCTCCAGCAAGACAGCCGATCTGCTCGACATGAAGGGTACGGGCACTGCCAAGGTTCGCGTGCAGTATGTCGGTCGCGCACCGCTTGACGGTCACGACATGCCATTCCTCATGGCGTCCTATATCCCCAAGGGCTCGCGTTCTCCGGGCGTCAATCCTGAAGGTCAGATTGCAAGCGGCGTGATGGTTGCCTCTGCATCGAAAAGCAATATTCCAATCCCGTCCAACCCTGCTTACGGCGGCTCGGCGCAGACCGCGCTGGTTAGCACGAAGAAGAACAATGCGCTCCAGGCTATGCCGTTGGTCGAAGGTGCTGCTCCGGCCTCCTTTGGAGGGCAGGGCAACGTTCAGTTCATCGCGCTTCCAGAGATCGGTCCGTTTATCAACGAGCGTCCGGAAGGCAACTTCCTGCGCGTTCCAGGCGCATCGCCGCGCTACGCTTCTGCCTATTCCGAAGCAGCGCCGGCATCCAAGGCTGCTCACGTTTTCGACGCCGTTCTTGTCGAGCGTGGCGAGCTGACGGAACAGTCCATTCTTAACTACTTGAAGAACAAGCAGAACAAGGCCCGTTGAGCTTTGCCTCGGCGGCCTTGTGGCCCATAATCGCTGTGTCTGAGGACGATTCCATTTTACGGATCGTCCGGCGGGCGTGAAGCAGTAAAACAGACGGCGGGCCGGCGTTTCATGGTGACTTTGATACCAAAAATCTTCCGGCGTCTCAGCCTCGTTGCGCTGGCGCTTGCCTGCAGCGTGGGGACTGCATCTGCCCAATCCGGTGGTCTCGCCGTCAAGGCGCAGCAGGCCTATATGATCGATGCCGAGACGGGCACGGTTCTGCTATCGCTCAATGAAAACACCCAATTTCCACCTGCCTCTCTTGCCAAGCTGATGACGGTTGAAACCGTTCTGGATGCGCTGAAGAGTGGGCGCGTGACGCCGGAGACGGCTTATCCTGTCTCAGAATATGCCTGGCGAACGGGTGGCGCTCCGTCTCGAACGTCCACCATGTTTGCAGCACTGAAATCCTCCGTCAGCATCAATGATCTTCTGACAGGCATCGTGGTTCAAAATGCCAATGATGGCTGCATCATTCTGGCGGAAGGCATGACTGGCTCCGACGCGGCCTTCGCCAAGATGATGACGGAACGGGCGAAAGCGCTTGGTCTGACGGCAAGCGTCTTTGCCAATTCCACCGGTCTTCCCGACCCGGCCAACAAGACGACCGCTAAAGACATGGTGACGCTGGCCAAGCATATTCGCGACACCTATCCGGATCGCTATAGTCTGTTCACCAAGCCGGATTTCGAGTGGAACCGCATCTTTCAACGCAACAAGAATACGCTTCTTGCCCCTGATCTCGGCATCGATGGTCTCGGGCTCGGCTTTGCCGAGGGCCATGGCTATTCCGCTGTCATCTCCGCCGAACGAGACGGCCGCCGTATCTACCTGACGCTTGCAGGGATGGAAGACGACAAGACGCGGCAGGAAGAAGCCCGTCGCGTCGTGGAGTGGGGACTGACGGCGTTTCAAAAGCGCGAGCTGTTTCAAAAGAACGAGACCGTCGGCACTGTCAGCGTCTATGGCGGTGCCGCTTCGGCCATCGATCTTGCGGTGCATGAGACGGTAAGCGTGCTCGTGCCGCTCAACAACCCCGATCGGCTATCGGGACGGATCGTCTACAACTGGCCGCTCAATGCGCCACTTGAGCCGGGTTTCAACGCTGCTACGCTTCGAATCTTCTCCGGTGAACGATTGTTACGGGAAGTGCCACTTTATACGACGGCGGCCGTTGCGCCCGGTACGCTTACCCAGAATGCGGCAGGCGCCCTGAAAGAACTGCTGTTTTTCTGGCTATAGAAAAAGCCGGCGGTACGCCTGAAAAGGATGCGCAGCGTCGCCGAAGCGGTTTCGCGCCTCAGCGATATCGTCTAATAAGAAGCAAAAGCTGAGACCATCAGGAAGAGACATTGCCCCAAAAAGGACTGTTCATAAGCTTTGAAGGCGGCGAGGGCGCTGGCAAGTCCACGCAGATCCGTATTCTGGCGGAAACGCTGCGCAGCCGCGGGCTTGACGTTGTCGTCACACGCGAGCCAGGCGGTTCACCAGGGGCAGAAGCCATTCGTCACGTGCTGCTCTCCGGGGCTGCGGAAGCATTTGGTGTGCGCATGGAAGCGATGCTGTTTGCTGCAGCACGCAGTGACCATGTCGAAGAGGTGATCCGTCCGGCGCTGGAGAGCGGTGCGGTGGTTCTGTGCGATCGTTTTCTCGATTCGTCACGTGTTTATCAGGGGACCACTGGAAACCTGGAGACGGATTTCATCGAGACGCTGCAGCGTATCGCGGTGGACGGCACCATGCCTGATCTCACGCTGATCTTCGATATTCCGGCTGTGGATGGTCTGGCGCGGGCACGCAAGCGCGCCGATGATGGCGCGGCACCTGATCGGTTCGAGAAGGAAGAGCTGGAAACGCATGAAAAGCGGCGCGAAGCCTATCTCGATATTGCGCTGAACGAGCCCCGGCGTTGCCGGATCGTAGATGCCAGGCACCCGCAAGAGAGGGTGACGGAAGACGTTCTGTCCATGGTCGAGCCGTTGCTCGAACGTTTTGATCATCTTCCGGATGTGGCGCAATGAGTGAGACGCCCGGCGTTCTTGATGGTGCCATTGCCCCTCAGGACAATACGCGCCTTTTCGGTCATGAAGAGGCGGAGCAATTTCTGGCGCAGTCCTATCGCTCTGGCAAAGGGCACCATGCCGTCCTGATCGAAGGTCCGGAAGGGATCGGCAAGGCAACGCTCGCCTTTCGCTTCGCCAATCATGTTCTCACCCATCCCGATCCGGCTGAGGCGCCCGACCAGATTGTCGATCCTGAGCCATCTTCTTTCGTCAGCCGGCAGATTTCATCGGGCGCATCGCACAACCTCCTGCACCTGACGCGGCCAGTCGACGAAAAAACCGGAAAGACGAAGTCTGCCATCACTGTGGATGAGGTGAGGCGGGCAGGGCACTTCTTCTCGCAGACGTCGGGCACTGGCAACTGGCGGATCGTCATCATCGACCCGGCGGATGATCTCAACCGCAACGCTGCCAATGCGATCCTGAAAATCCTGGAAGAGCCGCCGAAACGGGCAATGTTCCTGGTGCTGTCCCATGCGCCCGGCAAACTTCTGCCGACCATACGATCGCGCTGCATGCCCCTGCGTCTCCAGCCTTTGGCTGACAGCGCCATGGAGCTTGCACTTGATAATCTGGGGCTGAGTGTCGCGGCCGAGAAGCGCGAGGCGTTGCTACAAGCCTCCAAAGGCAGCGTGGCGCAAGCGCTAAAGCTCGTCAATTATGGCGGCTCCGATATCGTCGACGTCTTCAACGCCGTGATGAGTGCGGAAGGGCCTTCGGCACGCAAGCAGATGCACAAGCTGGCCGATGCTTTGGCGCAGAAGGATGGCGATATCATCCTCGGATTTTTCATGGAACACGCCACCGAAGAACTGATGCACCGCGCCAAAGCCGCGGCCATCGCCGGTGATCTGAGGGGCGCAGAGCGCCAGGCGCGCCTGTCATCGTCGCTCTCCGAGCGTATTACGATTGCGCAGGCCTACAATCTCGACAAGAAGCAGATGGTGCTTTCCATTCTGGAAGACATGCGCTCGGTTTGATCGTACGAAATGTACGGCTTTTGCTTTCGCTTGTGCGAACAATAGGCTAAAGCGGTCTAACTCAAAAATCAGACCGTAAAGCCGATCGAGCGTCATGACAGACAAGACCCCTTTTTACATCACCACCGCGATTTCCTACCCAAACGGCAAGCCGCATATCGGCCATGCCTATGAGCTGATCGCGACGGATGCCATGGCGCGGTTTCAGCGTCTGGATGGGCGGGATGTGTTCTTTCTGACGGGTACTGACGAGCACGGGCAGAAGATGCAGCAGACGGCGCGCGCGGAAGGCATTTCGCCGGAAGAACTGGCGCAGCGCAATTCCGATCAGTTTCGCGAAATGGGCAAGCTATTGAATGCCTCCAACGACGATTTCATCCGTACCACGGAAGAGCGCCACCACGAGACGTCGCGCAACATTTGGAACCTGATGTCAAATGCCGGTGACATCTACAAGGATAGCTACGCCGGATGGTACTCGGTCCGCGACGAGGCCTATTACGCCGAGGACGAAACCGAGGTGCGCGCCGATGGCGTTCGCTATGGGCCGCAAGGCACGCCGGTGGAGTGGGTCGAGGAGGAAAGCTACTTCTTCAAGCTCTCCGAGTACCAGGACAAGCTTTTGAAGCACTATGAGGAGAATCCCGATTTCATTGGTCCGGCCGAGCGCCGCAATGAAATCATCTCCTTCGTCAAATCGGGTCTGAAGGATCTTTCCGTTTCGCGCACGACCTTCGACTGGGGCATCAAGGTGCCGAACGATCCGAAGCATGTGATGTATGTGTGGGTGGATGCGCTGACCAACTACATTACCGCGACCGGCTATATTGAAGACAAGAACGGCCCGCGGGCAAAATACTGGCCGGCTGATGTGCACATCATCGGCAAGGACATTATCCGTTTCCACGCTGTCTACTGGCCAGCTTTCCTGATGAGCGCGGGGCTGCCGCTGCCAAAGCGCGTATATGCTCACGGCTTCCTGCTCAACAAGGGCGAGAAGATGTCGAAGTCGCTCGGCAATGTGGTCGATCCGGTCAATCTGGTGAACCATTTCGGCCTTGATCAGGTACGCTATTTCTTCCTGCGCGAAGTCTCGTTCGGCCAGGATGGCAGCTACAGCGAGGAGGGGATTGCGACCCGCATCAATGCCGATTTGGCAAATGGTATCGGCAACCTCGCCAGCCGTTCGCTTTCCATGATCGTCAAGAACTGCGATGGGCAAATCCCAACACCAGGCGCTTTCACCGATGAAGACAAGGCCATGCTTGCTGCGGCCGATGCGCTTTTGGCGAGCTGCCGCGACGAGATGAACAAGCAGATGATCCACAAGGCGCTGGCCTCGATCATCGCTGTCGTCTCCGAAACGGACCGCTATTTCGCCAGCCAGGAACCATGGGCGCTAAAGAAGACCGATCCGGAGCGCATGGGCACCGTGCTTTATGTGACGGCGGAAGTCGTGCGCCAGATCGGCATTTTGCTGCAGCCCTTCATGCCGGCTTCCTGCGAGAAGCTTCTCGATCTTGTGGCCTCACCTGCAGACAAGCGGGATTTTGCGGCGCTTGGAGAAGCTGGCCGTCTGGTGCCCGGTACGCCGCTTGAGGCGCCAAAGCCGGTCTTCCCGCGTTATGTGGCGCCGGAGGCGTGAAGCACAGCATGCTGATCGATACCCATTGCCATCTGGACTTTGCCGATTTTGATGCCGAGCGCGACGACATCATCGCGCGCGCCCATGCGTCGGGCGTTGCCCAGATGGTGACGATCTCGACCCGTGTTCGGCGTCTGCCGGAACTGCTTAAGATCGTAGACGCATATCCGTCCGTTTTCTGTTCGGTCGGTACGCATCCGAACAATGCCGACGAAGAGTTGGATATTTCAACGGACGACCTCGTGCGGCTTGCCAACAGCCATGACAAGATCGTGGCGATCGGCGAGGCGGGTCTAGATTACTTCTATGACACGCAGAAGCCGGAAGACCAGAAAACCGGCCTGCAGCGCCACATCGAAGCGGCGCGCATCACCAAGCTTCCGCTCGTCATTCACAGCCGCAGCGCCGATGATGACATGATCGCAATCCTGCGCGAGGAGAGCGGGAAGGGGCCCTTTCCGTTCATTCTCCATTGCTTCTCAGCAGGTCCCGATCTTGCAAAGGCTGGTGTCGAGCTTGGCGGCTACGTGTCCTTTTCCGGCATTCTGACCTTTCCGAAGTCGCAGGACATCCGCGATATCGCCGCGACAGTTCCCCTGGACCGGCTGCTGGTGGAAACGGATGCGCCGTATCTTGCGCCAAAGCGCTGGCGCGGGAAGCGCAACGAGCCATCCTACGTCGTCAACACGGCTGAGGTGCTCGCCGAGGTTCACGGCCTCTCTTACGAGAAAATGGCCGAGATCACCACGGACAATGCGTTTCGCTGTTTTTCGAAAATGACAAAGGTCTGATCCTTGGCATTATACCGGCGTCGCTTCACCATTCTTGGCTGCTCGTCTTCTCCTGGCGTCCCGCGCATCAATGGAGACTGGGGTGCCTGCGACCCGACCAACCCGAAAAACAGACGCACCCGTGCCGCGTTCCTGATCGAGCAGATCGCGCCAGACGGCGGTGTAACGACGGTCGTTGTCGATACCGGTCCGGATTTTCGCGAGCAAATGATTGCTGCCGGGGTCAAGACGATCGACGCCGTGATTTACACCCATCATCACGCAGATCATCTGCATGGTATCGATGATCTGCGCGGCTACTTCATCACCTCTGGAAGCCGGATACCGATCTATGCCGAGCCGGACACGATGCAACGCATTCGCGACGGTTTTCCTTACTGTCTTGAGACGCCCGTCGGCAGCAACTATCCGCCGATTATTGAACCCCATCTGATCGAGGATCTGGATCAGGACATCGTTATCGACGGCGAGGGTGGTCGTCTGCGGATCACGCCGCACCTGCAGCAACATGGCGATATCATCTCGCTTGGATTTCGCATCGGGGATGTGGCCTACTGCACCGATGTCAGTGATTTTCCACCAGAATCCGTGGCAAAACTTCAAAATCTCGACACGATTGTCATCGACACGTTGCAGTATCGCTATCACCCCAGCCATCTTTCGCTTGAGCAGTCGCTCGCATGGATCGAAAAGCTTGGCGCCAAGCACGCGATATTGACGCATATGCACACGCCGCTGGATTATGAAACCGTCTTGCGCGAAACGCCGGACTATGTCGAACCCGGCTATGATCAGATGCGTTTCGAAGTGGAATTGGCGGACGAGCGCCTATAGCTGCAACAGAGGAATGCAATGTCGACCAAGCCCTTCCGCGCCCCCAGCATGGCGAGCTTTTTCGACAATATCCGCAGCGGTCGACTGCGTGCTCTGTTCCGTCGCGGCGAACTTGCGCTCGTCATTCTCGCGATCCTCGTTGGTGCCGCCGCAGGTCTGCTCGTTGCTTTGATTGGCGCGCTGAGCACGGCGCTTCACGTTTTCGTCTTCGGGGTCGAGAGGCTGAGCAGCAGCAATCTCACCGGTTGGATCGTGCTGGCCGGGCCAGTCGTCGGTGGTGCGGTTCTTGGCTTGATCCTCTTCATTCTCTCTCGAACCCGCAAGAAGCCGATGGTCGACCCGATCGAGGCCAATGCGCTGCATGGCGGGCGTCTGTCCTTGACCGACAGTATCATCGTCTGCGTGCAGAACATCGTCTCCAACGGCTTTGGCGCCTCTGTCGGCCTTGAGGCCGGCTATACGCAGGTCGCCAGTGGCGTCGCGTCGAAGCTCGGTCTTAATTTGAAGCTGAGGCGAGGGGACATGCGCATCCTTGTTGGATGCGGCGCCGCCGGCGCCATTGCTGCCGCCTTCAACGCGCCGTTGACGGGTACGTTCTACGCCATCGAGTTGATTATCGGCACCTATACGATCGTCACGCTTGCACCGCTGATCGTCTCAGCTCTGGTGGCGAATATCGTGGCAGGTCTCGTTTCGCATCACGGTATCAATATCGATGTTGTCGGCTCCAGTACGGTGACGCCGACGGACTATGTGCCTGCCATCTTCCTCGGCGTCGTGTGCGCAGGCATCGGCATCGTTCTGATGCAAGCCGTATCCTTCATCGAGGAGACCGCACGCAAAAGCGCCATTCCACTTTGGCTTCGTCCAACACTCGGTGGTCTCGTGGTTGGCGCATTGGCATTGATTTCACCGCAGGTGCTGTCCAGCGGCCATGGCGCGCTGCATCTCAATCTCGATGCGAATATTACACTGTTTGGCCTTGTGGGGCTGTTTCTGCTCAAGGCGACGGCCAGTGCGGTCTCCATCGGATCGAGCTTCCGCGGTGGCCTGTTTTTCGCGTCGCTCTTCATGGGCTCGCTACTGGGCAAGATTTTTGCAATCTGCGCACCGTATATCGGCTATGGCGCCACGCAACCGGTCGTCTACGCCGTCATCGGCATGAGCGCCTTTGCTGCTGCTATCATCGGTGGCCCTTTGACCATGACGTTTCTTGCCCTGGAACTGACCGGTGATTTCCAGATCACCGCGCTTGTGCTGGCCGCCGTGATCACCACATCGCTCGTGGTGCGAACCACCTTCGGCTACTCCTTCGCCACATGGCGTTTTCACCTGCGCGGAGAAAGCATTCGCAGCGCGCATGACATCGGCTGGATCCGCGATCTGACCGTTGGCAAGATGATGCGCGCCGATATCCGCAAAGCCAACCTCAGCATGGGCCTGGAAGCCTTCAAGGAAAAGTTTCCGCTCGGCTCGACCCAACGCGTCATCATGACCCACGACGACGGCCGCTATGCAGGCATGATTCTCGTGCCAGAAATCTACGCCGACCCGATGGAGCGCGACGCTTCGAAGATCGGTCTGGAGACATATCTGCATTACAAGAACGACGTTCTTCTGCCGACCATGAACGCGCGCCAGGCCGCGGCCGCCTTCGACAACACCGAAAGCGAAGCACTGGCCGTCGTCAATGACAAGGTGGAGAACCGGCCGGTGGGACTGCTGACTGAAAGCCACACGTTACGCCGCTACAGCGAAGAACTGGAGATGCGACGCCGTGAGGCTTCGGGTGAGATTTGAGGAGCAACTTCGTCAATTGGGCAGAACCTCGCGCTTGCCGGCCAATCATATGAAATTAGTTCCATAATCTATATTATGCGATCTTTGTGTGTGGCGCCCATCTTGGTAATGCGACAGTTGGACCGGACAGAAATCCAATAGTCCCCTCTCACTCACGTCGACCAACTCTTCTCTTTATGCGATCGGGGCTAAATTTCGGTGATTGGTGACAGAGTAGGATTTTGCGTCAGATATTCGCTAAGTTCTGGGTCTTCCACGTACCTGATTTGCTCGTCACGTATCTCGTATTGATTGCCGAGTTCAACGCGCAGGATCGCTAGTAAACGGTCCACGTCATCATTAAATCGGTCACAAAGCGCTTGGCTCCACAAGCTTGGATCAGGCGGATATAGAGGGTTGAGGTAGCGGGAGTGCTGGAAGTCCAACCGATCCCGAAGAGTTTGAGCGACTTCCGAAAGCTCTAGCGACGGACGTACACTAACTCTTCCTTCGAGGTCGAAAGTTGATGCATCAACTGGCCCTACATCTAGACGAGCAAGCGTCGCTTCATCACCAGCCCACAGACAGCCACCAGCACCATAATCGAAGAAGAACCGTAGCACGCCTTTAGACATAGATTTCCTATCGTGAGCTTTATCGATGCCCAGGAAAAAGGTGACTCCGTTTAGCTCGTATCGGACCGTCACCGGTTCTGTTGTAGTTTAGAACTGGGATTGAGCGGCAATCACGGGATCTAACGTCGCCTTGGGATTTCGGTCTCCGGATCAATTCCCAGTCTTACAATTTGCTTCTCAGTTACCCTGCTCCTCACCTTTCGCCCCTCGCCTCGCCCTCGCGCTCGATGGCGTCTCGCCGAACGCGAGTTTGAACGACTTGGTGAAATGCGACGGGTTGACGTATCCGACGTCGAAGGCGACTTCGGTGATTTCGCGGTCTGTGTTCGTCAGAAGCTCAAAGGCTCGCTCGAGGCGCAGTTGGCGGTAAGCGGCTGCTGGCGGCATTCCTATGGTTATCTCGAAGAGACGCTCCAATTGTCTGCGGGAGAGACCGACGGACTTGGCGAGCCGTTCGGTGTTTATATCGCCGGAGAGGTGCTGCTCCATCGTAATCAGCGAGGCGAGGACACGCGGCTCCTTGACCTGCATCTTCAGGGGCTGACGGGATTGCGGCGCGTTTGAGCTTCGCACCCTATCCATCTGGAGAACCTCCAGTGCATTGCGGGCAGCGTCGCGGCCGATGTGACGCTCGACGATGACGTTTGCAAGATCCGCGGAGCTGCTGCCGCCGGCGCAGGACCCTCTTCGGCCTTCAAGATGAAACAAGCGATCGGGTCGCACGATGAGATGCGGGAAACGCTCCTGAAAGGCCTGGTAATGGAGCCAGCTGACGCAGACTTCGTGGCCGTCAAGCAACCCTGCTTCGGCCAGAATGAAAGAGCCGGTGCAAACACCGATCATTCTCACGCTTTTGGCTGCTGCAGATTTCAGGAAGGTCATGGTGGCGTGATCGACGGGTTCTGGCACGCGCAGCAAGCCGCCCACCACGACGATGTAATCAAAGTTGGACGGGTCGATGAAGTCGCTTGTCGGTGCGATCTGGACACCGCAGCTTGAGGTGATGAGATGTCTGGTGCTTCCGAGAACATGCCAGTCGGCAAAGACGCGGCCCGAATGGTCCGTCTCGTCACTTGCCAGCCGCAGCGTGTCGATGAACAACGCAAATGGTGAAAGCGTGAAGGATTTGGCCAGAACAAAGCCCACCTTCAACCGCTTCGCTGGCAAATTATCTTGACGATTTGGGAGGTGTTTCATCTTTGATCCTCCGAAATATTGTCACATGATCTGAAAGGCCCGTGCAAGCAAATAGTGATGCTGCGCAAGGCGCGGGGCTGCCAACGGGACTAAGGTGTTCTGGCACCGTGCACCTCGGCACGCGGTGCCAGAACGGGCTGTCATTCGGCAATCTTGACCAGCAGCTTGCCAAAATTGCCACCGGAGAGCATGGCGATAAAGGCTTCGGGCGCCTTCTCCAGGCCCTCCACAATGTCTTCGCGGTAATGGATTTCGCCAGCGGCCACACGAGGACCGATCTCGGCCAGAAACTCGTCGAAATGGTCCTTCGCGAATTCGATCTGAATGAAGCCACGCACGAGGATGCTCTGGCGAAGGATGGTCGACATTGTGGCAGGGAGGCGATCCTTATCGCCAGCGCCGGCGCCATTATAGTGTGCGACGAGCCCGCAGACGGGGACGCGCGCAAACTGGTTGAGAAGTGGAAGCACGCCATCCCAGACACGACCGCCGACATTTTCGAAATAGACATCAATGCCATCGGGGCACGCGGCTTTCAGGTCCGCTTCGAAGTTCTCCGAGCGGTGATCGACAACAGCGTCAAACCCAAGCTCGTTTTTCACGAATGCGCACTTCTCCTTTCCGCCAGCGATACCGACGGCTCGGGCACCGGCAAGCTTTGCTAATTGTCCGACCATGGAGCCCACCGGTCCCGACGCTGCTGCAACGACGACCGTTTCACCTGCTTTCGGCTGCCCAATGAACTTCAGTCCGGCCCATGCGGTAAAGCCTGGCATGCCAAGCGCGCCCAGCGATGTGGTTATTGGTGCGCCGTGGGTTTCGACGCGGCGGAGTTGGTCGCCATTGATGACCGCGTGACTGCTCCAGCCTGTCCTGCCGCGGACGATATCTCCCGGTGAAAAATCGTTGTGTCTGGATTTGACGACCTCGGAGATCGCCTCGCCCTCCATGACGCCGCCGACGGGAACCGGTGCTGCATAGGATTTCGCGTCGCTCATGCGACCACGCATATAGGGATCGAGGGAAAGATAGAGAGCCTTGACGGTGACGTCCCCCTCTCCTGCCTCGGGAAGTTCAAACGCCTCGGTGCGGAAATTATCAGATCCTGGTTGCCCAGCGGGTCTGCTTGCGAGAACGATACGGCGTGCAGAAGTCATCTGATGCTCCTCTTGTTCAGCATCAGACTTATCTAGGAAGCCCTGCAGCGTTTCCAAGTCGGGGCATAGCGAGCGAGCCCGCGATTGCTCAATATCGGCGCAGCGCGCGCCAGATGCTTCTGCAGAGCGGGATCGCCAAGAGAACGCCGATCGTGGCCATAACTCCTGCGAACACCACCACAAACTTTGCGTCGTAACAGTCGTTTCCATCGGGGCACTGAGATTGTGCCGCAGAGTATGCGGCAAGGCCAACAACACCAAACAAGCATAGCAATGACACGCCCGCCAATGCAGCAATAATGACAATTAACTTTGGCATGGGTCCTGCAGCACAACCATCTTCAGACTATATCAATGACCATACCGTGTCCCGCCCAGTTCGCCGATATTAAAATGGGCGGGATCGGATCGAACTCAAGCGCCAACACAAGGGACGAAACCGGTCACTCCGGGACTGTAAGAACGATCTTGCCGCGGGTGCGACCGGCCTCCGATATTGCAAGTGCGTCTCGAACGTCCGCAAAAGGCAAGACCGTATCGACATGTGGCGTAATTTTCCCGGCCTCAACCAAGCGGCTGATTTCGCTCAAACTTTCAGCATTGGGAACGGTGAAGGACCGTTTCGCACTGACGCCGTATCGCTCGGCCTCGTCCTGGGGAAATGCCACGACGGTGATCATCTTGCCGCCCTTCTTCAGGGTTCGCAATGCCCGATGGTAAACCTCACCGCCCATCGTATCGAGAACGACATCCATGTTGGTGGCAATGTCTTCCAAGTCCTGGCGGGTATAGTCGATGAAGTGATCGGCGCCCAAGTCACGCACAAATTTTTCGTTGCGACCAGATGCGACTGCGGTCACCTGAGCGCCGCGGGCCTTGGCGAATTGAATAGCGAGAGAGCCGACGCCACCTGAGCTGTTGGTGATCAGCAGTCGTTGGCCTGACAAGAGTTTCGCCTCGTCGAACAGTGCTTGCCAGGCGGTTGTCCCGGCCAGCGGGATTCCTGCGGCCTCAATGAAGCTCAAGTTTTTCGGTTTGAGCACCAAGTGATCTGCCTTGATAACAGCGCATTGCGAAAAGCCGCCAGATGGTACCATACCGAATACTGCATCATCCTTTTGAAATTGACTGACGCCGGCTCCGCAGGTTTCGATCGTGCCGACGACTTCGCTGCCCAGCCGTATGGGTAGCGTCATTCCCATCCGTTCGCCGGCGCCGCCACGGATTTTCCAGTCGATCGGATTGACGCCCGCAGCGTGTACTTTGACCAACACTTCGCCCGCCCCCGGTTCTGGCCGGAGAACGTCTATGACCTCTACGACATCATTGGAGCCGTATTCCCGGATCAGGACAGTTTTCATTTCCATCTATCAAGCCTTGCCTTGATTGCCTTGCATTCCTCATGTTAGCCAACTTCTTCTTCGATGTGGCGCCAAACGGCATCGCGCAAAGGCCAAACACACGTGCAGCAGCTCTTCACGATTCACCGCGCTTCAAAGCCAAGAGGCGCTGGCTTGCCGCTTCATACGCATGACGAAGCGCAACTGATATTTGCTGCCTCCGGCATGGTGCAGGTGCATACGGAACGGGGTGTTTGGTTGGTGCCGCCGCAGCTTGTCGGGTGGATCCCTGGGGGTGTGTCTCATCGGCTCGACATCCTCAGCGATGCAGAGCTTTGGTTGGTGCTATTGCATAAGCAGGCATTGCAGGATTGGGCGCCCTCGTCTTTCCCCGATCGCGCCTTTGTTTCGCGTATTGCACCTTTGCTTCGCGCCCTGCTTGATGAGGCCGTCGCTATCGACCCGGCTTCGGACAAGGCAAAGCTCGTCGTCAGGCTGATATTGTATGAACTGACCGCAATGCAGGATGCCCCAACCTTCTTGCCTCTTCCACAAAGTGCTCTGGGTCGGCGACTGGCTGAGATTGCGATTGCGGATCATCGAAACGCTCTTGGTCTGAGCGACCTGGCATCGCGCGCTGCGACGTCTGTGCGCTCCGCCAGCAGACTATTTCCAACGGAAACGGGGATGACGCTCAAGGCGTGGCGACAGAGGGTGCGGATCGTCTGGGCGATGGAGCAGCTTTCTCGTGGCGAGTCGATTGCGCGCGTGGCAACACAGGCCGGCTTTGCCAGCACTGCAGCATTTTCGGCCGCTTTCAGGCAGGTCACAGCGATGACGCCGACGGCCTTTCTCGGAGATCCGACGCCCGCCTCGTGACGGACCCTTGCGAAACGTCACCGCAGGTCGAAAGCGGCTTTTGTTGCTTCTACCGTCGCTTACGTCCGCCGAACAAATCTCCGGGATACTGGCGTTGCGCCTCTGGTCAAGCGCGCTATGGTGGCCTCCCATTCCCTTATGAAACTCCACTCGATCCGATGACATTCCGCAGCCGCCTGATTCTCTACGCCTTGCTGACCTCCCTCACCTCGCTCAGCATCGATGCTTTGCTGCCGGGGCTGAGGCAGATCGGACTGGAGCTTGGCGTGGCGCCGCCACTCTCCACGCATCACGTGATCTCGCTGTTCATCTTCGGCATGGCCTTTGGCGAACTTGTCATCGGCCCTCTCTCGGATGCGTTCGGGCGCAAACAAGCACTCCTCGGCGGACTTTGCGTCTATCTCCTCGGAACAGTCGTCGCGCTTTTTGCCCAGTCTCTGGAAATGGTGCTCATTGGCCGGTTCCTGCAAGGTATAGGTGTCTCCGGTCCGAAGATCGCGACCCGCGCCATGATCCGTGACCAGTTCGAGGGCGATGCCATGGCGCGTGTCATGTCCTTCATGTTCACGCTGTTTATTCTGGTCCCAATGCTGGCTCCCGCTCTGGCGCAGGGGCTTATCGCGATGGCCGGCTGGCGCAGTGTGTTTTTCGCCTATTTCGTCATCGCCGTGGTGCTCGGAGCTTGGGTTGCTGCTCGGCATCCCGAAACGCTGCCAATGGCACGGCGTATTCCATTTCGGCCGCGCCTGCTGTTCCTGAACGCGCGGCGCATTCTCTCCAGCCCTCGCGTGACGCTTCTGATCGTGGCAACCGGACTCGTTTTCGGGGCGCAGCTCCTCTATCTCAGCACGGCTGCGGATCTTTTCTTTGAGGCCTACGGCGTGACTGAGAGCTTCCCGCTGTACTTCGCGGCTCTGGCTATCGCGATGGGCCTTGCCTCCTTCATCAATGCGAGGCTGGTCCAGCGCCTTGGCGTGGTCGCGATGGCGCGTGCCGGGTTTATTGGTCTAACGGCGGTGTCTCTGTTGATGGTGATTGCGACCTTGGGCGCAGAGGATGTGTTGCCCTTCGCGGTATTCTTGACGCTGCTGTCCCTCGCCTTCTTTGCGATCGGCATCCTTTTCGGCAATCTCAACGCCCTCGCCATGCAGACGCTTGGAAACGTGGCGGGGTTTGGGGCATCTTTGATCGCGTCGGGGTCGAGCCTGGTTGCCACACTGTTTGCAGTTGGCTTCGGCGGCTTTTACAGCGGCGACACAACTTATCTCGCGGTCGGATTCTTTGCAGCCGGACTGTCTTCACTCGTCCTTGCCGAGATCGCCATCAGAAGAAGCGAGTCGCCGGTCGTTGGCGTCACCCTATGACGCGTCGTAACGGGCTTACCGGCTCCCAGGAAACAAGGCGGTCGCAAGCGTCGATGGTGCGGTTCGGTTCAGCTTGAACTCGGATATCACCCGCTCCGCGACGCCGAAGGCCAGATCCCGCTCTATCGACGAGGCATCGATGCCGATTGCCGTGACGGTGAATTTCGCCTCGGCGATGACTTCGCCTGTCTGCACCGCCGCTGCGCGCACCACGGCCTTCACCGAGGCACGTTGGCCTAGAAGCAAGGAGCCTCTGGTATAGGATTCGAGCCTGATGGTCAGCACGACGCGGGGTCGCGCACGCACCCTCACCGTGTCGTTGATGGCATTGGCGACCTGATAATGGATCGACTGCATAAGCTCAGGCGAGACATCCGGCCGGGCGGCAACGAAAGCGCCCCGCACGTCATAGATCAGCCGGTCTCGCTCGCCCGTTTCAGGTCCGAGCCTGAAAGACATGAGTGCGAGCGACGCCAGCAAAATCATGCCGAAACGCTTCAGTTGCCGATACAAGAAAGACGCCTCCCCTAAGGTAACCCTCAGGGTGCATCTTCATCCATCGTGGTTAAAAATGCTCTAAGTCGTGACGGCGACCTTTACCGCGCTGCAGCAAGAACACGGGCGGCTGCGCGCATGTCGGTAAAGCGCACGGCGCGGCGCTGCTGCGCCTCTTCGTCCTCGCCCCACTGTTCGGCAGTCCAGTCTTCGTCGAGATGAGCGAGTGCCCAGACCTCTTCGAGGGATTTCTCCCCTTCGGCCAAGGCGAGCGCAAGGAGCGCCGATCCGGTGAGCGTGGTCATGGTGTGGAGAGCCGCAAGCTCGATCGGCGTATCGTATTTGCGCAGAGTGACGGCAAAGGCCGCCACAGCCTCACGCGGTTGTTCCTGGTGCATCACGCCTTCGATCAGGATGAAGCGTGCTCCGAGCGTATTCGCAGCCCAGTCGATGACTTGGTCCCACTGCTCGCTCTGTCGTTCGACAAGGGCTTCCGGCTCGCCTGCGCGGTAGCACAGCAGGTCGCTGGAAGAGAAACGAAGAATATCTTCGAAGACCGCCTGCGGATCATTGGCAATGCCATCAATCGCCGTATTGATGTGACGGGAGACCGGCATGGTCGCCGGGTCTATCACCTCCGCTTGCAAATCCCACTCGTAGCGCATCAAGACGGCAAGCGCTTTCGTCGGTACGGAGAGTGCATGTTTCGCTGGTGTGCGCAACGTCTTGCCGTCGAGACGGATTGTAAACGCTCCGTCGTCCAGCTCTTCAACGGTGACGTCCTTGTAGAAACGCTTGGGTAGCGGCTTCTGCATCTGAATTTGCGCCCGGCGGATCGGGTCTGGATGGCTCAAGCCCTCCGAAAGATCGTTCAGCAAATCACGCATCTTTTGTCCTTATCAGCCCGGAATGTGGCCGGGAATTTCGCTTGGATGGTTGACGATCGCATCCGCACCCGCAGCCCAGAGCGCGTCGACGGAGGCATAGCCCCAGGCAACGCCGATCGCCTTGGCACCCGCAGCTTTTGCCATCTGCATATCGTAGATCGCATCGCCGATGACGATCGTATCGGCCGGAACCATGCCGGTCTCGTTGCAGCATTCGCTGACCATGGCCGGATGGGGCTTCGAGGGGCAGTCATCGGCCGTGCGCGACACGATGAAATGTTTGCGAAAGCCGTGCGTGTCCATGATGAGGTTGAGGCCGCGCCGGGATTTGCCGGTCACAGCACCCATCAAGAGTTCTTTCCGCTCGGAGAGCTTCGCGATCATCGCCATGATACCGTCGAAGACCGGTTCCTGAAAGCCAGCTTCAGCGCGCGTCTCCGCAAAGATCGCCTTATAATGCGCCGTCATGGCCGTCGCCTCGTCATCCACATGCGTCTTGCCCTGCATGCGGGCAATCGCGATGTCGAGCGTCAGGCCGATGATGGACTTCGTCAGCGACACCTCAGGGCGTGGAAATCCAAAATGCACAAAGGTGCGCGCCATGACTTCATGGATGAGACCAACACTATCGACCAGCGTGCCATCGCAATCGAAAAGAACAAGCTTCATTGGTCGTCCCTGTCACCATCGGCGACGTCGAGGCCGAGAAGATTCCACGTCTGCACCATGTGCGGCGGCAAAGGCGCGCTGACCCGGAGGCGTCCGCCTGACGGATGGGGAATGTCGATGTGGCGCGCGTGGAGATGCAAGCGCTTCTGGATGCCGCCGGGGAAATCCCAGTTCGGGTCTTCGATATAGTATTTGGGATCGCCGATAATCGGATGGCCCATATGCAGCGCATGGACGCGCAGCTGGTGGGTACGGCCGGTATAGGGCTCCATCTCCAGCCACGCGAGGTTCTGCGCTGCGGTATCGATCACCCGGTAGTAGGAGATGGCGTGGTCGGCACCCTCCTCGCCGTGTTTGGCAATGCGCATACGGTCGCCATCCGGCGTCTGCTCTTTGACCAGCCAGCTTGAGATCTTGTCCTGGTGTTTGCGAGGCACGCCTTTGACCAGCGACCAATAGGTCTTCTTGGTATCGCGCTCACGAAAGGCCGCAGTCAGCTTCTGTGCCGCGCCCCGTGTGCGGGCGACGACGAGAACGCCCGACGTATCGCGGTCGAGGCGATGCACGAGACGGGGCTTTTCGCCCTTCTGGCTCGTCCAGGCTTCCAGAAGACCGTCGATGTGGCGGTTTACGCCCGAGCCGCCCTGCACTGCGATGCCGGCTGGCTTGTTGAAGACGAAAACCTTGTCGTCTTCATGCAGCAACATGCGCTTAAGGAGATCGCCGTCTTCCGAATGCTTCAAATCCTTGGAGCCGATGGGACCGCTCTTGACCTTGGCATCGACATCGAGCGGCGGTACGCGGACCATCTGCCCCGGTTGAACGCGAGCGTCGGTCTTGACCCGTCCACCATCCACACGAACCTGGCCGGATCGCATCAGCTTCTGCAGCTGGCCGAACCCCAGTCCCGGATAGTGGATCTTGAACCAGCGGTCGAGACGCATTCCGGCCTCGTCGGCCTCTACCTTGATGTGCTCGATACCTGCCATGGCAATTCCAGTCTTTCTTTTCTGATCTGCCGCCTCGTTCCTGTGCGGCCTTTGCCTTGCCTTTAAAACAAAGCGCGGCCCAAGGCCAGCCCGGCGAAGATCGCAGCAAAAGAAACCAGCAGGCTGGCCAGGAGATACAGCGCCGACAGGCCGACTTCACCACGCTCGAACAACACCATCGTGTCCAGCGTGAAGGACGACCATGTGGTGAAGCCTCCAAGAATACCGGTGACGATGAAGGCTCGCATCTCATTGGAAGCGTCGAAACGGCGCGCGACCATTTCGACGAGAAGGCCGATCGCAAATGCGCCAACGACGTTCACAGTCAGCGTGCCCCAAGGGAAATTCGGCCCGGCAAGACGCGTCGCCCAAAGCCCGACCAGATAGCGGCCGACTGAACCAATGGCGCCGCCGATTGCGACGAGAAGAATGTTCGACATGCAAAGACGCTCCGGTCCTAATGCTAAACGCTGATGACCCGTCAGCTTTAAGTCATGGCGATGGATTTAGAAATACGCTGGCGACAGTCGTCCGGCCCCAGTGATGATTAAAATGCGTATCAAATTCAACCTGAAGGTTTAGCCGAAGATAAATCTCGCCTTGTTACATTGCTGTCCATTATTACTATCGAGGTCTGGCAATGTGGCAGGTTTGGTCGGTTTCCGCGAATATCGCGGCGTATGCGTCTGAGGGCGCAAAATCTCCGCAACGCGCTTCGCGCAAAGCGGAGGTCGAAAAGGCTGCCAAGGAATTGAAGCAGATCACGCGCAACGATGGGTCGGAACACACATTGATGAACCTGACAGCCGCGGCGCTGTCCCTTTCCCTCTTCACATCCGGGCGACAAAACCCTCAGGCGACATTGGAGCAGGCTCGCCATGCCTATGAGGAGGATTGGGACACGTCCGACTAAGGCCTATCGCGATCTTTCAGATTGGCTCAGACGCTTTAGGTCCTTGTTTTATCGCAAGCCCATGTCGCAAGATCGCTGCACGCTTTTGTGTGGACCATGCTTTAAGCTTCGGCCTTGTTGACGACGTTCAGATTCCTGTCAGGCAAATCACCCAACCTCTTTTCGAAATCACTGAAACAGAGGTTAATCATGAAGACCCTAGCAAAATTGACAATGGCAGCGGTCGCTGCCTTTACGCTCGCAGCTCCAGCATTTGCCGCAACCGCAATCATGGTCCATGAAGGCGGCGAAGGCGGGCAGCCGATGACGCTGACACTCGATAAGCCCAGCGTCAAAGCGGGAGAAGCCGTCTTCATGGTTCACAACGACGCCGTCTCGGAAGATCACGAGATGGTTCTCGTCAAGCTGAAGTCGCCCGACGAGGCGATCCCGCTTGACACGGCAAAACATCGCATCGATGAAAAGAAGCTGAAGAGCCTTGGCGAAGTGGCGGATTTGAAACCCGGCAAGGACGGTCAGTTGAAAGCCAAGCTGACGCCCGGCACCTACCTGCTCTTTTGCAATATCAAGGGCCACTACGAGGCCGGAATGCAGGCAAAGCTCACGGTTACGAAGTAAGAACGATTTGAGTGTTGACGGCCGTCGAGATGCCGATGCATCCCGGCGGCCATCGTTTGAGAGCCGTCAATTGTGATTGTGCTTCGCCTCACCCGGATTGGCAGGACCGACGGGAAGCTCGATCGAGACCTCTCCGGCCTTCTCGAAAGTCAGGGTCACGGGAACCTTGTCGCCTTCGGCGAACGGCTTCTTGACGTTGAAGAACATGAAATGGAGACCGCCCGGCGAAAGCTCCACCGTCTGACCGGCCGGCACGACGATACCGTCATTCAGCTTGCGCATCTTCATGACGTCATTAGCCATGGCCATTTCGTGAATTTCGGCGCGACCTGCCAGGGGTGAGGAGACCGAAACAAGCCGATCGTCAGAGGTGCCCGTGTTGCGGATGGTGACAAAGCCGCCGCCGACCGGCTGTCCGGGCAACATGGCTTTGGTGGATGCTTGAGACAGTTCCAGATCCCCCGCTTTGACCACGCCAGCGGAAGCGCTCGTATCCACCATGGCGCCGTGATCATGGTGCGCATGCCCCTCGCCTTCGCCATTCTGCTTGGCCGTGATGCGGATGACCGGTGCGGGATTGTCCAGTGAATGAGGGTCCTGGCCCTCTGCGGCGATCTGATCCCAGCTTGCGGTGCCCTTGTCGCTGCAGAGCTGCTTTACCTTGAAGGGAAGTGCCTTGCCTGCCGCAACACCTGCCACCTTCCCTTGGATGTTGAAGGTGTCATAGAAATCATCCGGCAGGTTGCCGCCTTTCCAGCGAATTTCGACTGGCCCGCTCTTCACGTCTTTTCCGTGGTTCTTGTAAGTCTTCTGGTAGTCGCCCTTGATGATCTCAAGCTCCCAGCCGGCTTTCGGCTGCGGCTTGGCGGAAATGAAGCCCTCGGGCAGAACGACCTGAACCTCTGTCGTCGCAAGACCGCCTTCGCAGCCATGCGGCACCTGAAGGGCTGAGACGATAGTGCTGTCTTCTTCCGCCGTGCCGTTGACGAAGCTCGTATGGGCGAAGGCGGAGGTGGCCGAGAGGGCAGCTGCGAAAGCTGCGAATGCGGCGTGCTTGATGATTGTCATCTTTCGATCCTTGCGGCTGCTTTATCTGGCAGTCCGTCTTTTTGAGGTGCCGCGCTGCGGCATTGTTTGCGAAGGGATCAGAAAGCTGAGGATGGCGGTCCGCGAGCGCGGTTGGTGCGCAGCTCTGAAAGCGTGAGCGCTTCTTGCTGTTGCGGAAGCGCATTTTCGAGCGACGCCGGATTGGGATTGAGGCCATCATCTGCAAATGGCGTTGGCAGAAGGATAGAGGATGCCAGCAGGCAAGCCTCGCAAAAGAGGATCGCACCGCCTTCGTGCTTGCCATGCTGCGATTGATTTTGCGGCAGATGCTCGGAGCATATCTCGGCAAAGGTGCCATCCGGCAATCGATAGGCTTCATCCAGTGCAGCGGCGGGAGCAGCCTGAACCGGCTTATGCGCGAGGCCGAGAGACAGCATCAGTACGGCGCAGACCATGCGCAGCACAGACTCGATTGTCTTTGCCCTGTTGCTTTCGAACACCCTCATGGTCATTCCGATACCGCGCTTTGATCCAAAATCAAAGGGCCACTCGGCGTGTCGCGGAACAGCTCCCCAAGGCTGGCGTTTGATCTGCAGAACGCAACGCATCACCGAGGAGTTTAAACATGCCAGCAAAATCCAAAGCCCAGCAGAAAGCCGCAGGCGCGGCCCTTGCCGCAAAGCGCGGCGACATGCCGAAATCTCGTTTACAAGGTGCTTCAAAAAGCATGGCTAAGTCCATGACAGAAAAAGAACTTGAAGATATGGCCTCGACGAAGCGCAAGAAGCTTCCGGAGAAAAAGGACGCCTAAGTTTCGGCCCGCCTTGAGACACGGCGTGGTCAACCGGATGACAAGCAAATGACGCAGGTTGAACAAAAAACTGTTCACCTGCGTCATTTCGTCCTTGCCAATCTGAGAGCTTCACAGATAATGAGCTTCCATACCGTTGGGAGAAACCGCTTCGATGCGGTGCCGAAGGAGCAACCGCCCCGGAAACTCTCAGGCAAAAGGACCAACGGTCGAACGGAACTCTGGAGAGAAGCCTCCTTGCACTTATAAGGGCAGGCTCGCCGAAGGGATAACAATCTCAGGCGACAAGGACAGAGGGGGCTCTTGAACCCGACGCTCGCAGAGTGTCACGAACATGAGCCCGCGCGAACGCGCTACCCCGGAGGCATCCTTGGCCGATACAGCCGAGCTGAAAGTCACCCCACTCCATTCCCTGCATCTTTCCCTTGGTGCCCGCATGGTGCCCTTTGCGGGCTACGACATGCCTGTGCAATATCCGGCGGGCGTTCTGAAGGAACATCTTCATACCCGTGCGTCGGCCGGTCTCTTCGATGTCTCCCACATGGGCCAGGTCATCGTGAAGGCCAAGTCTGGCAAGGTGGACGATGCCGCCCTTGCTTTAGAAAAGCTGGTGCCGGTCGATATCCTCAACCTCAAGGCTGGTCGCCAGCGCTATGGCTTCTTCACCGATGAGAATGGCTGCATCCTTGACGACCTGATGATCACCAATCTTGGCGACCATCTGTTCGTTGTCGTCAACGCCTCCTGTAAGGATGCCGATCTCGCGCATATGAAGGCGCATCTTTCCGACAGCTGCGAGATCACGTTGCTTGACGATCGGGCGCTAATCGCGCTTCAGGGTCCGCGTGCAGAGGCTGTTCTCGCGGAACTCTGGGCGGGCGTCTCCGATATGAAGTTCATGGATGTGCGCGAAATTCCGCTGCATGACGTTCCCTGCATTGTGTCGCGCTCCGGTTATTCCGGTGAGGACGGTTTCGAAATCTCCGTTCCTGCTGACAAGGCCGAGGAAATTGCCAAAGCCCTGCTCGAACATCCCGACTGCGAAGCCATCGGCCTTGGTGCGCGCGACAGTCTTCGGCTCGAAGCCGGTCTTTGCCTCTATGGCAACGACATCGACACCACAACGTCACCGATCGAAGCATCGTTGGAATGGGCCATCCAGAAGGCGCGTCGTGCCGGCGGTGACCGCGAAGGCGGCTTTCCAGGTGCCGATCGCATTCTCGGTGAACTTGGCAACGGCACGAGCCGTCGCCGTGTCGGCCTGAGGCCCGCAGGCAAGGCGCCGGTGCGCGGTCATTCCAAGCTGTTTGCCGATGCCGAAGGCAAGACTGAGATCGGTGAGGTTACCTCTGGCGGCTTCGGCCCCACTGTGGAAGGCCCCGTTGCCATGGGTTACGTGCCCACCGACTACACGACACCTGGAACGGCGATCTTCGCCGAGGTGCGCGGCAAGTACCTGCCGGTCACTGTCGCTGCCCTGCCCTTTATCACACCCACCTATAAGCGCTAATCTGCGGAGAAACCCATGCTGAAATTTACCCAGGAACACGAGTGGCTGAAGATCGAAGGCGACGTCGCCACCGTCGGGATTACCACGCACGCCGCAGAACAACTCGGCGATCTGGTTTTCGTTGAACTGCCGGACGTCGGCGCGACCTTCTCCAAGAACGGCGAAGCCGCAACCGTTGAAAGCGTGAAGGCAGCGTCGGATGTCTATTGTCCACTGGACGGCGAGATCGTCGAGATCAATCAGGCGATCGTCGACGATCCGTCGCTCGTCAACTCCGACCCGCAAGGTGCCGGCTGGTTCTTCAAGCTGAAGCTTTCCAACGCCGCCGATGCCGATGCGCTGCTCGATGAAGCCGCCTATAAGGAGCTGGTCGCGTAATGAACACGCCCACTGAATTTCATTTCACCGACTACCAGCCCTATGACTTCGCCAATCGCCGTCATATCGGTCCGTCGCCGGCGGAAATGGAGGAGATGATCAAGGTCGTTGGCTATAAGAGCCTCGACGCGCTCATTGACGCGACTGTGCCTTCCTCCATCCGTCAGAAGGACCCGCTTGCCTGGGGTGCTGCGCTGACCGAACGCGAAGCACTCGACCGCATGCGCGAGACGGCGAACAAGAACAAGGTTCTGACCTCGCTGATCGGCCAGGGCTACTACGGCACGATCACGCCGCCGGTCATCCAGCGCAACATTCTGGAAAACCCCGCCTGGTACACGGCCTACACGCCCTATCAGCCGGAAATCTCGCAGGGTCGTCTTGAAGCGCTCCTGAACTTCCAGACGATGATCTCCGACCTGACTGGCCTCGACGTTGCCAACGCCTCGCTTCTCGATGAAGCCACCGCTGCTGCCGAAGCCATGTCCATGTGCCAGCGCGTCGCGAAGTCCAAGGCGAACGCCTTCTTCGTCGACGCCAATTGCCACCCGCAGACTATCGCACTGATCGAAACGCGCGCCGCGCCGCTCGGCTGGAAAGTCGTCATCGGCAATCCGTTCACCGATCTCGATCCGGTCGACGTCTTCGGCGCAATCTTCCAGTATCCCGGTACGCACGGCCACGTCAGCGATTTCTCAGGCCTGATCTCCCGCCTGCACCAGACAGGTGCTATCGCGGCCGTTGCCTGCGACCTGCTGGCGCTGACGCTTCTGAAGTCTCCGGGTGAAATGGGCGCGGATATTGCGATCGGCTCTTCGCAGCGCTTCGGCGTTCCGGTCGGTTACGGCGGGCCGCATGCGGCCTTCATGGCGGTCAAGGATGCCCACAAGCGCTCCATGCCTGGTCGCCTTGTCGGCGTGTCTGTCGACGCCCGAGGCAACCGTGCCTATCGCCTGTCGCTGCAAACCCGTGAGCAGCACATCCGCCGCGAGAAGGCGACCTCCAACATCTGCACTGCCCAGGTGCTGCTTGCCGTCATGGCATCGATGTATGGCGTCTTCCACGGTCCGCAGGGCATCAAGGCAATCGCCCAGCAGACGCACCAGAAGGCGGTGCTGATGGCCAAGGGTCTGGAGAAGCTTGGCTACAAGATAGAGCCGGATACCTTCTTCGACACGATCACGGTCGAGGTCGGCCACATGCAGGCGCTGATCCTGCGGGCCGCGGTTGCCGAAGGTGTGAACCTTCGCAAGGTGAGCTCCACCAAGATCGGCATGAGCCTTGATGAGCGCACGCGCCCGGCAACGCTGGAAGCGGTCTGGCGCGCCTTTGGCGGCAACTTCTCGATTTCCGACTTCGAGCCGGAGTACCGACTTCCGAAAGATCTATTGCGTACAAGTGCTTACATGACGCATCCGATCTTCCACATGAACCGCGCCGAAAGCGAGATGACGCGTTACATCCGTCGTCTTTCGGACCGTGATCTGGCTCTCGACCGGGCGATGATCCCGCTCGGTTCCTGCACGATGAAGCTGAACGCAACCGCGGAAATGCTGCCGATCACCTGGCCGGAATTCTCCGACATCCATCCTTTCGTCCCGGCCGACCAAGCGCTGGGCTACAAGGAAATGATCGACGATCTCTCCGCGAAGCTCTGCGCTGTGACCGGATACGACGCCTTCTCCATGCAGCCAAATTCCGGCGCGCAGGGCGAGTATGCGGGTCTGCTGACGATCCGCAATTACCATCTGGCTCGTGGCGACGCGCATCGCGATGTCTGCCTTATCCCAACGTCTGCACATGGCACCAACCCTGCCTCCGCACAGATGGTCGGCATGAAGGTCGTTCCGGTCAGGGCGAAGGAAAACGGTGACGTCGATATCGACGATTTCCGTGCAAAAGCAGAGCAGTATGCGGAAAACCTCTCGTGCTGCATGATCACCTATCCATCCACCCACGGCGTGTTTGAAGAGACGGTTCGCGAAATCTGCGACATCGTTCATAAGCATGGCGGACAGGTCTATCTGGACGGCGCCAACATGAACGCCATGGTCGGGCTTTCCCGTCCTGGTGATATCGGTTCCGACGTCAGCCATCTCAACCTGCATAAGACCTTCTGCATTCCGCATGGTGGTGGTGGCCCCGGCATGGGACCGATCGGCGTCAAGGCGCACCTTGCGCCTTACCTTCCCGGTCACCCGGTAAGCGACGGTCGCTCTGGTGCGGTGTCTGCCGCACCGTTCGGCTCCCCGTCGATCCTGCCGATCTCCTGGAGCTACTGCCTGATGATGGGTGGCGAAGGGCTGACGCAGGCGACCAAGGTGGCGATCCTCAACGCCAACTATATCGCTGCCCGTCTGAAGGGCGCCTATGACGTCCTCTACAAGTCAGAGGCTGGCCGCGTGGCGCATGAGTGCATCATCGACACGCGCCCGCTCAATGACAGCTGCGGTGTGACCGTGGATGATGTCGCAAAGCGCCTCATCGACTGCGGCTTCCACGCGCCGACCATGAGCTGGCCGGTCGCTGGTACGCTGATGATCGAGCCGACGGAGTCAGAGACCAAGGCTGAAATCGACCGCTTCTGCGACGCCATGCTGACGATCCGTCAGGAAGCCCGCGACATCGAGGAAGGCCGTGCTGACAAACTCAACAACCCGTTGAAGAACGCCCCGCATACTGTCGAAGACCTCGTCGGCGAATGGGATCGCCCCTACAGCCGCGAACAGGGTTGCTTCCCGCCCGGCTCCTTCCGCGTGGACAAGTACTGGTCGCCGGTCAACCGTATCGACAATGTCTATGGCGACCGTAACCTCGTCTGCACCTGCCCGCCAATGAGCGAGTATCAGGAAGCAGCGGAGTAAAATCGACTGACGAAGCCCGGAGCGATCCGGGCTTCTTTCGTTAGAGCCCGCCATGATTCACGATTTGATAGCCGTCGTTTCAACATGTCGGGCACAGCCGTTGTGCGGATCACGCCATAGGTCGTATAGAAGCAGTCGACATCTGTTTCTTTAAAAATTTGGCTATGCTCTCTCCTATCGCCACATCGCTCAGCATTGTCTTCGTCAGCCTGTTTTTCGGCACGGCCCTGCTCGTGGCATGGCGGCGTTTTGGAGTGCAATTCCACGCTGTTTTCTGGGCGTTGTCTTTCATGTTTTCAGCGGTCGGCCATGGCGTCCGGGTGTTTGGCGTCATCTGGCCGGATTATCAAAGCATGATGGCGATGCTTGCTTGTCAGGCTTCCATCGGCAGTTTCGCGCTTCTGGCAATCGGGTTCCGTTCCCGTGCCAATCTCGATCATCGTTTGATCTCTCTGCTATGGGCATTGTCTGCTGTCGCCATTGTGGTATTCTGGAGCGGGCAGCCATTCGAGTGGCGAATGGCGTCGCGGATGATGACGTCAGCGGCCGATGCGCTCTTCGTTGGAATGATCGTCTTCCTGCCTAGAAACCCAAAAGGTCTGTCATCACCGGTTCGCTTGGCTCTGGCATTCTTTGGGCTCTACATCCTGTCGGTCGGCATTGCGGCTTGGATGGCCAGACCGGATGGTGAAATAGCCGAGGCGTCTTTCATCATCGTCCTGTCGCTCGGCACGCCGACGGGCATGATGGCGACGGGGATCTTGACGCTTTTTATCCTGGCGGCGGATCTCGCGGGAGAGCTGCAGAAGCAAGCAAAGTACGACTACCTGTCCGATCTGCTCAACCGACGGGGCTTTGAGGAGCGGCTCGCTTCTCAGCGCTTGGCATCGAATGAAGCCGGCTTTATCGTCGCAACCGATCTCGACCGTTTCAAATCCATCAATGACAGGCTTGGTCATGCAGCCGGCGACGAGGTCATCCGTCGCTTTGCCCGCCATCTGCAGGCCGCGACAAGTGATAACGATCTTACCGGCAGAATGGGTGGTGAGGAGTTTGCGCTTTTCATTGCTTCCAGCGACGGGAGAGAGGCGCTCGAGCGCGTTGAGCGCCTGCGCATAGGCGTGTCCTCTCTCTACCCAGACATTGATCTAGAGGCCCCGGTGACGGCGAGCTTTGGTGTCGTGCGGCTGAAGCCAGAGGAAAGCTTTCATCAGGCTTATGCCCGCGCGGACGCAGCCCTCTACGCATCGAAAGGTGCAGGCAGAAACACGACGGTCGCGGATCTCGACGAAGCCGCCTGAGGCTCTCGCTATCCCGTAGCATGTTCGCGCCGTACTTTATCGCGTCAGCCTGATGTCCGCAGTGGTGACGGTGGGCCCATTGGCACCGTCCTTATCCGTCGTGCGCAGTCTCAAGCCGTCGCGCCCAAGCTTGCTGATGGTCATGCCCGCCACGCGGTCGCCATTGATGTCACGGTTCCAGCGGACAGTCAGGTTGATATTGTCGCCCCGACGGCTACCGCTGAGGGCAGATGGGCGCCCCGACGGGCCGACATAGTTTCCGCTGTATCGCGTGCCACGAGCAGTCAAGTCGGCGGAGATTGATCGGCGCACGACAACGAAGCCACGGCAGGTGCCGTTCATCTGTAGCGATGGTCCGGATGCTGTCGTCTGGAAGGTGCAGTTGACATTGACCGGGCGAGAGCCGATGCGCGTCGTGACCGTGCCGCTGCCTTTCCAGCTTCCACCAAGCGAGGATAGAAACGCAGTTTCGTCCGCCGCGGCGGGTGTGGAGATCATTGCAGCAAAGGCAAAAAGGCAGGCTGTCTTCAGTTTCATGGTGATCGCTCCCTATCGAGGAATGCGAACGGTAAAGACATCCATAGAGTTCCTAATTTAGATCGTTATGGTCCATAGCAACCAATAACGTTTTCGTGCGTTCTGGGCTCGCTTCATCTCCATCTGGAAACGCGCCGATGACATCCCTCACCTCTTCTGCCCCGGACCGAGCCTCTTTTGGCCGATCCAGGGGTATCAGCGACCGTGCATTATTCGCCCTCGCCGTGTTGAACTTCTTCCTGGCAGATGCGCGCGATGGGCTAGGCCCGTTCCTCGACGCGTTTCTGGCAACCAATGGCTGGTCGCCGATGCAGTTGGGAATCATTGCAACCGTTGGCGGCCTTGTTGGTCTTGCCGCAACACCACTTTGCGGTGCGCTGGTCGATGGAACCACCTGGAAGCGGGCGCTCATTGCCGGGCCGGTCATTCTCGTGACCGCGGGCGCGCTTTTGACATTGCTCTTCCCGACTGAGACCATCGTCTGGGGTGGTCAGATCATGACGGCGGTTGTCGGCGCGACTGTCGGTCCAGCGCTTGCTGGTTTGACGCTCGGCCTCGTTGGAGAGAAGCTGTTCTCCAAGCAAATCTCGCGCAACGAATTCTGGAACCATGGTGGCAATTTTGCCTCGTTGTTTGCCACTTATGTCGCCGTCTCCTATTTCGGCATTTCCGGCGTCATTGGCCTGATGGTCATTACCGCCATCGGAACGCTGATTGCCGTCACGGCAATCGACCCCAACCAGATCGACCACAAGGTGGCGCGTGGTCTAGGTCACGATGAGGGTGAGCCCGGGCCTTCCGGATTTGGCGTGTTGTGGCACGAGCGAGGGCTCATCCTGCTTGCCATCATTCTGCTGATCTTCCATTTCGGCAATGCCCCGATGGGTCGACTGATTGCTCAGGATTTTGCCGTCGAACTCAACTCGCCTTTCAAGACAACGGCGATCATCACGGGCGTTGCCCAGTTCGCCATGATCTTTGTAGCAGCGCTCGCCCCATGGCTGATCCGCCGCTTCGGGCTTTCTGCCGTGTTCCTGATCGCACTCGCGGCCCTACCCATACGCGGACTGCTGGCAGCGTCCTTCGAACAGTTCTGGGTCGTCTATCCAGTCCAGCTCCTGGATGGCATCGGTGCTGGCCTTCTTGGCATTGCGACGCCGGTTGCCGTGGAGCGAATTTTGAAGGGCACCGGACGCTTCAATGTCGGCCTGGCAAGCGTGATGACAGTTCAGGGTATCGGTGCGTCGCTCAGCAACGGTGTTGCCGGATGGCTGACGACTGAGGGCGGGTTTGCGCTCTCGCATCTGGTCGGCGGTGGTGTCGCGGCAATTGCCATTCTGCTCTTTATTTTTTACCGGCGAGACATCGTCCCCGATAATGACCCCGAGGACGCCTGAGTCCAGACAACGCTGAAGCCAAAAAAGGAGGCACGTGGCCTCCTTTTTCTCAAGATATCAAAACGGTATCAGCCGACAAAAGCACGCTCGATAACGAACTCAGCGGGCTTGTTATTGGCGCCTTCGGTCAGGCCGGCCTTTTCCAGAAGCTCTTTGGTGTCTTTCAACATGGCCGACGAGCCGCAGATCATTCCACGGTCAATCGCCGGATCGAGAGCTGGAACACCAAGGTCGGCGAACATCTTTCCATTTGCAATCAGATCGGTGATACGGCCCTTGAAGGGATATTCCTCACGCGTCACCGTCGCATAATGCTTGAGCTTGTCGCCGGCAATCTCGCTCAGGAACTCATGGTTCTTGATCTCTTCCACAAGGTCGAAGCCATATTTCAGTTCGGCGACATCGCGGCAGGTGTGGGTGAGGATCACTTCCTCGAATTTTTCGTAGGTCTCGGGATCACGAATGAGGCTTGCGAAAGGCGCAATGCCCGTGCCGGTCGAGAACATATAGAGGCGCTTGCCAGGGGTCAGTGCGTCAAGGACCAGCGTCCCTGTCGGCTTCTTCCGCATCAGCACGGTATCGCCGGGCTTGATCGCCTGCAGGTGGGAGGTGAGCGGCCCATCCGGCACCTTGATGGAGAAGAATTCAAGCTCTTCATCCCAGGCCGGGCTGGCGATCGAATAAGCGCGATAAATCGGCTTATCGCCAACCATCAGCCCGATCATGGCGAACTCTCCAGAGCGGAAGCGGAAGCCAGCCGGGCGCGTCATACGGAAGCGGAACAGGTGGTCGGTGTAATGCTCAACCGAAAGAACCGTTTCGGCGTAGACGCCGTCCGGGATCTTGACCGCAAATTCTTCCGTTTTGGCAGGAGCGTTCATTCTTCTTCCGTCCATTTCACAAAAAGCCAGACATTCTTCAGGCGGGGAGATACACCATCCGCACTGCATTTTGAAGGTACAGGAACGTCATTGGAGCTATGCAGGTAGAAATATGTATCAATAACTCATGTTTCGGCGCAAGACTTCAAACTGCAGCACGCCGCCGCCAGCTATAGGTCTCACCCTCCGCAGCAGGTTTCGCCGTCGGCTGGTAATAGACATCGATGCCCGGCAAACGGTTTTCCGACAGGCGACGGATCGCCGTCTCGTTCGTGACTGCGAAGCTGGTGAAACCGGTTCTCAGCATCAATGGCACCTGGTCGATCAATACGTCACCAACAGCCCGCAACTCGCCTTGGTAGTTCAAGCGCGTGCGCAGGAGCGACGCATGGCTGAAGCCTCGCCCGTCGTTAAAGGCGGGGAAGCTGACAGCAACAAGCGCGATGCGATCGATAAAGGGGGCCAGTTTCGTCACATCGTCCGCCGGCGTGATGAGAACGCCGAGCCCGACATCATTGCTCTCAGCTGCTCGCGTCAGAAAGGCATCGAGCGACAGGACCGCATTCTGCCCCTCGCCCGCCTTCACATCGTCGCTCTCGATAATCCAAGGATCGTTGTCAACGAAGCCTTGTTCGCTCCAGATTTTCGTCATTTCCATAGTCCTCAAGCAGCTTCTGCGGCTGCAGGATAAAGGGCATCTTTGAAAGGCTGCGGTCCAACCCGGCGGTAGGCTTCGAGGAAAGTCTCTTCCTTCGATAAGCGCAGGCCAAGATAGGTGTCGACAATCGTCTCCACCGCATCCGTCACCTTCTCCGGCTCGAAGCCACGACCGATGATTTCGCCGATCGACGAATTCTCATCACCCGAACCACCCAGCGTAATCTGGTAAAGTTCGGCACCTTTCTTCTCCACGCCCAGCAGGCCGATATGGCCAACATGGTGGTGACCACAGGCGTTGATGCAGCCGGAAATCTTGATCTTCAGCTCACCGATTTCAGCCTGACGCTCTGGAGAACCGAAACGTCTGGAGATTTTCTGCGAGACAGGGATGGAGCGCGCATTGGCGAGCGCGCAGTAGTCCAAGCCAGGACAGGCAATGATATCGGTGATGAGACCGGCATTGGCGGTTGCCAGACCTGCGCCCTGAAGCGCGCGGTAGACAGGCTCCAGATCGGCAAGTGCGACATGCGGCAGGATGATATTCTGCTCATGGCTGATGCGGATTTCATCGAAGGCATATTCTGCCGCGATATCTGCGACAACATCCATCTGCCCGTCGGATGCATCGCCCGGAATGCCGCCGATCGGCTTCAGCGAGATCGTCACCATGCCGTAGTCGGGGTGCTTGTGTGGCTGGACGTTTTGATCCACCCAGCGCGCGAAATCCGCGTCCGCCTTCTTCCAGCGCGCGAGGCTTTCCCAGCTTTCTGGACGGTCCTTCAACTGCGGCGGCGCGAAGTAAGTGGTGATCGCAGCGATATCCGCGTCGGGAAGTTTCAGCTCACCGTTCTTCAGGTGAACGAACTCCGTCTCGACCTGACGCGCCAGTTCTTCCGCACCTGTTTCATGCACGAGGATCTTGATGCGCGCCTTGTACTTGTTGTCGCGGCGACCATGAAGGTTGTACACGCGCATGATGGCGGTAGTGTAGGACAGAAGGTCCTCTTCGGGCAGGAAGTCGCGGATCTTCTTGGCGATCATAGGCGTTCTGCCCTGCCCGCCTCCGACATAAACCGCAAAGCCGATGTCGCCCTTGTCGTTCTTTTTGAGATGCAGACCGATATCGTGAACCTGAATGGCGGCGCGATCGCGCTCCGCGCCTGTTACGGCAATCTTGAACTTGCGTGGCAGGAAGGAGAATTCCGGATGCACCGACGACCATTGGCGCAAGATTTCCGCATAGGGGCGTGGGTCGGCGACTTCGTCTGCCGCAGCACCTGCAAAGTGGTCGGCGGTGACGTTGCGAATGCAATTTCCGGAGGTCTGTAGCGCGTGCATCTCGACGCTTGCCAGTTCTTCCAGGATAGCAGGCGTATCGGCAAGGCGCGGCCAGTTGTACTGGATGTTCTGACGGGTGGTGAAGTGGCCATAGCCACGATCGTACTTGCGGGCAATATGAGCCAGCATCCGCATCTGCTTCGAGTTTAGCGTTCCATAGGGGATTGCAACGCGCAGCATGTAGGCATGCAGCTGGAGATAAACGCCGTTCATCAGACGCAATGGCTTGAACGCATCTTCGGCCAGCTCACCGGACAGGCGGCGCTCCACCTGATCGCGAAACTGCTCCACGCGACCTTTTACGAAAGCGTGGTCGAACTCGTCATAACGGTACATGATCTTCCTCAGACTGCGATAAATGCTGCGTCAGCAGGCTTGTAGCCTGTGGCGTATTCGATGGTGGGGCCTGCCGCACGGATGCGTTCGCGCAGACGCGTCGGCCACAGGCGGCCGTCTTCTTCAGCCACGTCTATTATGTTGACGTCCACGACCTTGTTGGCGGAGAAATCTCGCTTGCCGATTTCTTCCAGCGACGCGACGGCTTCCGCATGACGCGCGACAAGCGAGGACTGCAGATCCTCGTTCCATTGTCCGTTCGCGTCGAGCCAGACAGCAATGCCATCGCTCAGACGATTGGCGGTCAGTACCTTATCAACCATTTGCATACTCCTGTCCGATCGGGGCGCTGAGCGGCGAAACCGCCAGCGCTTCGGACCTTTCGAAATTCGCACCGGCGACCGCGTCGCCGATGATTACCATGACCGGACCGGTCAACTCATCGCGGTACTCGAGATCCGGCAAATCCTTCAACGTGCCGTGCATCAGGCGGCGATAGCTGCGGCTGGCATTCTCGATGACGGCAACCGTCGTGTCGGCGTTCAGGCCCGCACTCATCAGTCTTGTCGCAACGGAGGCCGCGACGCTACGGCCCATATAGACGGCAATGGTCGCACCTGAGACCGCAAGACGCGCCCAGTCCGGCAGGATATCGCCTGCGAGATCATGGCCGGTGGTAAAGATCAGCGACGATGCGACGCCGCGCAGTGTCAAAGGCAACTCGAAGTCGGCCGCCGCGGCAAAGGCCGAGGTGATGCCAGGCACGATCTCATAGCCGATGCCCGCTTCGCGCAGTGCCGCCATTTCTTCGGCCGCGCGGCCATAGACCAGTGGATCGCCCGACTTCAGACGAACGACGCGCTTACCTTCCTGGCCGAGAGAAACCAACAGCTTGTTGATGTCTTCCTGTGACTTGGAATGACAGCCCTTGCGCTTGCCGACCGAGAGACGCTCGGCGTCCCTGCGACCCATATTGACGATCTCCTGCGGCACAAGCGCATCGTAGACGATGACATCCGCCTGCATCAGAACGCGCTGGGCACGCAGCGTCAGCAGATCTTCCGCTCCCGGCCCTGCACCCACCAGCCAGACATAGCCTTCCGGGCTTTCGGGCGAGAGAAGAAGCTTCTCCGCTGCGGCGTGAGCGGCATCGACATCGTTCAGTGCGACAGCATCTGCCACGCTGCCGGAGAAAAAGCGACGCCAGAAGTTACGGCGGAGCGCGCCTTTCGGAATGCTGGCTTCCGCAGCATCGCGATATTCCACCGCGAGGCGGGCTAGACGACCGAGCGAAGGCGCCAGCATCTGATCGATGCGCGCGCGAACGATCTGTCCCAGCACAGGTCCCGCACCTTCCGTGCAGATGGCGACGGCAAGAGGTGCGCGCGATACGAGGCCAGGCGTGTAGAAATCGCAGTAACCCGGCTGGTCGACGGCGTTGGCGGGAATGGACTTTGCGCGCGCCGCATCTACGATCTGACGGTCAAGCGCTTCATCGCCCGTGGCAGCAAAGACCAGCGTCATGCCCTCCACCTGATGTACGGCGAATGCTTCTGCGACCACCTTGATCTGCTCTTTGTCGAGGAAGGCCGCGTAGTCGGACTGTGGATCGTCGGAGAAGGCAACGATCAGCGCATTGGTATTTGAAAGAAGCCGCGCCTTGGCGTAAGCCTCATCGCCATTGCCGAAGACAGCAACGTGCTTGCCCTCAACCTTGAAGAAGGCGGGGAAGGTCGTCAGACGGTTTTCGGTGCGGGAAGCGGTTGTCTCAAACATGGTCGCAATATCGCCGATCGATTAAAAAGGTTGAAGGCACGAAAATTCCAACATCATAATGCCGTAGATTATTATTTCTCGGCAAGCGACGTTTTTGAGGAAAAGCAACCGTAGGGACCAAGCGGCCACACCGTGCCTAAAGGATGGTATTTTCTATCAAAATTCTATATTTCTCCGTTGTTTCTGGCTGAAATCAGCCAGGAACCTGACTGCCACAGAATAAGGGTGCATATCTTGACAGAGCAATCTTTGGCCTCCCGCCTTCTCGACGTGATCGAACATGACATTTTGCCCCTCACGAGCCGGGGTGTTGCGCTGGGGAACAAAGTCTTCGGGGCCGCTATTCTGCGCAAGTCCGATCTGTCGCTGGTGGTCGCCGAAACGAATAACGAGCTCGACAACCCATTGTGGCACGGCGAGGTTCACACCCTGAAGCGTTTCTATGAACTTGGCGAGAAGCCGGATACGAAAGACCTGATTTTCCTTTCCACGCATGAACCCTGCACTATGTGCATGTCAGCGATCACCTGGGCGGGCTTCGACAATTTCTACTCCTTCTTCAGCCATGAAGATTCCCGCGACGCTTTCGCCATTCCGCACGATCTGAAGATCCTGAAAGAAGTCTTCGGTCTGGAGCCCGGCGGCTATCGGCGCAGCAACGCGTTCTGGCACTCCTATTTCATAGCCGATTTGGTAGCAGCGGAGGACGACCCGTTGAAAACGAAGCTGCAGGAGCAGACGGCGCGGATCAAAACGGTCTATAACAACCTCTCCAACAGCTACCAGTCGGGCAAGTCCGACAACAATATCCCCTTGAACTGACAGTCCGGAAAGCATCGCCATGGAAGCCTCCACAGATATCTCCCGTCTCATCGAGATCATGGAGGCGTTGCGAGCGCCTGAGACAGGATGTCCTTGGGATATCGTCCAGACATTCGAGACGATCAAACCCTATACGATCGAGGAAGCCTACGAGGTGGCGGATGCGATTGAGCGCAACGACATGGATGATCTTTGCGAAGAGCTTGGAGATCTCCTGCTGCAGGTCGTCTTCCATTCGCGCATTGCCGAGGAGATGGGAGCATTCTCGTTTGGCGATGTCGTCCACGCCGTGACCTCGAAGATGATCCGCCGTCATCCGCATGTCTTTGCTGTTTCTGACGCCGACACCCCGGAATCGGTAAAGCTGCAATGGGATCAGATCAAGGCTGCCGAAAAGCGGGAGCGGCTCGAAAGACGCGCCTTGCGCGGCGTCAGCGAAGATCCGAAGGCAGGTTTTCTGGGCTCGGTTCAGCGCAGCCAGCCGGCGCTGACCGAGGCGCTAAAGCTTCAGGAACAGGCGGCGCGCGTGGGTTTCGACTGGTCTGCGGCAGAGCCGATCCTCGACAAGATCGAAGAAGAGATCGGGGAACTGAGACAGGCGCTTGCCGAAGGCCAGTCCGAGAGTATCAGTGATGAGTTGGGCGACCTGATCTTCGCCATGGTCAATATCGGCCGCCATGTCAAAGTCGATGCCGAAAACGCGCTTCGTGGCACCAACACCAAGTTTCGCCGCCGGTTTCGTCACATTGAAACCTCGCTTGCCGCCTCCGGGGAAACGCTTGAGGCAGCAAGCCTTGAGCGAATGGAGGAGTTGTGGCAGGCGGCGAAAGCGATCGAGCGACAGCTCGGATGATCGTCGGACTGGCGCGTCAGGTGTCGTTGTTTCTCCGCATAAACTGCTCGTTGACGAAGTCTTCGGCGCGATAGAGCGTCAAACAGTTACGGCCGGCGGCCTTCGATGCGTAAAGCGCCATGTCTGCCTTCTTGAGAAGCGACATTGCGGTGCTTGTCTTCTCATCGCCCACCGCGATGCCCATGCTTAACGTCGCCGTCACGGTTTGATCGTCCATCACGTGCGTGATCGAGCTTACGACCTTCTGGAGCGAGTCAGCAAACGCCAGCGCCTCTTCCTTGCCAATATCCGGCTGATAAAGGATGAACTCCTCACCGCCAAAGCGGGCAAAGCTGTCCACCGGGCGGATACGGGTGAAGAGTTCTCTTGCCACGCGCGCCAGAATCTCATCGCCGGCGAGATGGCCGAATGTATCATTGATCCGCTTGAAGTGGTCGATGTCGATCATCACGATGGCATCGCCATAGCGAATGGTCTCTGGAAGCCGCGAACGGAAAGAGTGCCGGTTCGGCACGCCCGTCAGAACGTCAAGCCCGACCAGACCTCTCAGCCGCTCTTCGGTTCGTTCTTTCACGAGTGCCATGACGAAGAACGCAATGGCGAAATGGCAAATGATGGAGGCGAAAAATGCGTTTCTTGCAATGTTCATCGCTTTCAGAGGAAAGGCGATCCCGACCGCTACGAGCAGTGTAAGAACAGCGGCGATGAGGATCGACATCGCCAGGGGCTTTCTAACGGGGAGCGGCTCTGTAAGGTTGTCGGCACGAACCGTAAGTGCAGAGGCGAAAAGCAAGGCTGCGGCCGTAGTCTGGAACGCGATCGTTCTGCTACGTGGCAAATCATAGAGGCCTGCGGCGATTATCAACAGGCAGATGACGACCGGCAGAACCAGAACCAGCCATTCGCGATTTCTTTTCCTCTGTCTGCTGATGCGGCACATGCCAAGCCAGAAGACGGCATATCCGACAAGGCCTGCAAGCATTCCCGCCATTGCGAAAACATAAGCGCGCGCCTGCAAAAGCGATCCAGCCCCAACAAGGATCGACGCCAGCGCAACAAGAAAGAAGCCCACCGCCAAAAGGCCAAGACCAACGCTTTCGCGGGATTGAGAGCGAACGTAGATGAAGCAGAGACCAGCAACGACAAATGAAAGCTTGTGGAGAATGAGGACAGTTGGAAGATCTAATTCCGGCAACATCAATATCCGCTCACATCATATTCGCCACGCGACTATCAGCTAATGGACATTCCCAACCTTAAGGCCTCGCAAAACGCGACCGTGGCTGAGGACATAGTTGATATGCGATGCTGCTATCGATTCTAAAACGTGCCGCGATCTTTCATGTTCACGTCCACGCTTCAAGTTGTTGTTTCGCCCTGCTCCCCCATCGCATATTGGCGTCACACTTTGTTGGAACGGTTTCAGCGAATATCGCCGTCACCGCTCCCAGTCTTCCGATTGCGTCTTGGCACCGAGACCGAGCTTCCGCTCAAGGGCTGCCCCCTGCTCTCCCGAAAGCCGAATGTCGAGCGCAACCGAACCGTCTTCGCGGTCTTCGCGGCCATCGACGATGGCATTGTCGTAAACCCATGAGAGCAGCTGCAGCTGATCGACGCTCAACACGATTGTGGTTTCCGTCAGGACGCCCGACAGACGAACAGAAACATCGTCCATCAATGCATCGACACCCTCGCCTGTCAGTGCAGAGACAGCGCGGACATTCGCCCTTCCCTCGGCCTTCTGCATGATGGCGTCATGGGCTTCCGGCTCCAGCCGGTCCACCTTATTCCAGACCTCGATGATCCGTTCCTCGGCAACCTTTTCGTCAATGCCAAGATCGCCAAGAATGCGCATGACGTCACCTGCCTGTGCGGCGTTATCGGGATCCGACATATCGCGCACATGCAAAACGAGATCGGCTTCCAGCACCTCTTCCAGTGTCGCGCGGAAGGCGGCGACCAGGTGGGTCGGCAGATCGGAGATGAAACCGACCGTGTCAGAGAGGATAACCGTGCGCCCATGCGGCAGCTTCATACGGCGAAGCGTGGGATCGAGCGTGGCAAACAGCATGTCTTCTGCCAGCACGCCCGCACCGGTAATCCGGTTAAACAGCGTCGATTTACCGGCGTTGGTGTAGCCAACCAGCGCTACGATCGGATGGGGCACCTTACGGCGTTTGGCGCGGTGGAGTTGGCGGGTCCGCACCACCTGCTCCAGTTCACGCTCGAGACGCACGATACGGTCTTGGAGAAGACGTCTATCCGCTTCGATCTGCGTTTCACCCGGACCACCCATGAAGCCCGCACCACCGCGCTGACGCTCAAGGTGGGTCCAGCTTCTGACGAGGCGGCCTTTCTGGTAATTGAGATGGGCAAGATCGACCTGCAGTGTGCCTTCCTTTGTGGAGGCACGGCGTCCGAAGATCTCAAGGATAAGACCGGTCCGGTCGATGACCTTGGAGTTCCACTGCTTTTCAAGATTGCGTTGCTGAACCGGCGTCAAAGGGTGATCGACGATCACGAGACCCGCATCCGTTTCATCAAGCAGATGACCGATCTCTTCGATCTTACCAGTGCCGAATAGGGTCGCTGGACGCGGCTGGCTGACGGGGACGATCAGGCCTTGTGTGACGGTGAGGTCAATGGCGAGAGCCAGACCTTTGGCTTCTTCGAGCTTGGCCTCCATCGACCGCAGAGGCGCTGTCGCTGTCGCCTCGCGATGGTCACGCTGCTGCTTCAGCTGCGGGACGAGGACGACCGCGCGCATGTCGTCGCGCCGCTTTTCGAGCTCGGGAATGATGGATTCGTTCGACGTATCGCGTGTAGAAATGTGCTGGCCCTTTCAATTGCTGGTGCCAGTTTAAAATATAGGCAGCTACACGACAAAAACAACGGAGCTCGATCGTGAGTTCCGTTGTCGATCGCTGCAGGACCGGGAGATTGGGTCTGTCTCAGAAGCGGTGAATCAGGCCGCGCCTTCTTCGGTCTCGAACATCTGCATGGGCTGGCCAGGCATGATGGTAGAGATCGCATGCTTGTAGACGAGCTGCGAATGTCCATCGCGGCGCAGAAGCACGCAGAAGTTGTCGAAAGACGTGACGACACCGGTCAGCTTAACGCCGTTGATGAGGAAAATCGTCAACGAAATCTTCTGCTTACGAACGGTGTTTAGAAAGAGATCCTGTAGGTTTTGAGAACGTTCCGCCATGGCGCCGCTTCTTTCTTTTTTGCCCGGATGGGAGACCGGGAAATCAAACTATCAATAATGCAATCCCGCTGGCCGTGCCCCCTGCCAATGGGTGAAACTCTGGTATCAAATCACGCTCTGTTCCGCAATGTCGAAAAACTCATGCTACTTTTTGGCGGCCTGCCGACATAGTGCGTTTGTCGATAAATTAGAAATATTGCAACGACACCCTGAAAAGTTGTTCCACATCGCGCACGGAATCTGCCGACGCGAAGAGAATGACCCGGTCCTTCGCCTTGATCTTCATATTGCCATCCGGGCGCAAAACGGTCTTGTCGCGATAGACCGCGCCGATGCGGATCCCCTCGGGAAGATCGATTTCGCGAAGCGCTTGGCCGACGAGCGGAGAGGTCTCCAGCGCTTCCGCCTCGATGATTTCGCCATTGCCGCGCTGCACCGCATAGACGGAGCGAATGCGGCCCTTGCGCACATGCTGCAACACGCGTGAAATCGTCACGGCCCGCGGGTTGATATAGGCGTCCAGTGCCAGCGATTTTGCCGCATCGTGGAAGGACGTGGCATTTAGCAAAGCTAGGTTCGACTTGCAGCCCATCTGCTTTGCCATCACCGCGCCCAGAATATTGGTCTGATCGTTGTTGGTCAGCGTCACAATCAGGTCAGCGTCCTGGATGTCGGCCTGGTGAAGAATTTTCTGGTCGAGAACCGACCCGTGCAGCACGATCGTGGAATTCAGGTTCTCCGAGGCCGCAATCGCCTTGTCGCGATCGAACTCGATGATCTTGACCCGGGTCTTCGGCTGCAATTCCTCGATGGAACGCGCGACATACTGGCCGATATTGCCGCCGCCGGCGATCACGATACGGCTCGCCTCTTTCTCCACGTGGCCGAAAAGTCCAAGCGTGCGGCGGGCGTGCTGGCGTTGACAGATGACATAGGCAAGGTCGCCGGTCCGCAATTGTTCGGAGGAATCGACCGACTTCAGGTGACCGTTGCGGAAAACACCGACCACAGTCGCCACCAGATCAGGAAAGAGCTGGCTCAACTGCTGCAGCGGCGTGTTGACGACCGGGCAGTCCTCCATGCACTCGATCGCCAGCATCGAGACATTGTCATCGGCAAAGCGCACCACATCGGTAGCGCCCGGGAATGCAATGCGACGAAGCACCATCTTGCCGACCTCGATCTCTGGAGAGATCGTCACATCGATCGACATGTTCTCGCGGCTGAACAGGTCACCATATTCGGGCGCCAGATAGCTTTGATCGCGGATGCGGGCAATCTTGGTGGGCACGCTGAACAGGGCATGCGCCACCTCGCAGGCAACGATGTTGATCTCGTCATAGAGCGTGACGGCAATGATCATGTCGGCCTGATCGGCACCAGCCTTTGCCAGCACGTCCGGGTGCGAGCCGTGGCCGACATAGCCGCGCACGTCGAGCGTTTCGGTGATCGCCGAAATCAGGGCTGCTGAGGTATCGATGACCGAAACCTCATTGTCTTCGCGCGACAGCTGTTCGGCAATGCCGTAACCCACCTGCCCCGCGCCACAAATGATAACCCTCATGCGCCCTCTCCGAGCCTATTTCTAAACCCTGCCGAGCACATGCCCATCAGACGCCGAGAGATTTGAGCTTGCGGTGGAGCGCGGAGCGTTCCATGCCGACGAATTCAGCCGTGCGGGAGATATTGCCGCCGAAGCGGTTGATCTGTGCCACGAGATAATCGCGCTCGAACATTTCGCGCGCCTCGCGAAGCGGAAGTGTCATGATGTGTTGATCGCCCTGTGCGGCAATCTTCGGCAGCATGTCGCCAATATCGGAGGGCAGCATGTCGGCGGTAATGGACGTGTCGCCGCCTTCCGGACGGGTCAGGATCATCAAGCGTTCGATGTTGTTGCGAAGCTGGCGGATGTTGCCCGGCCAATCATGCGTCTGCAGCACGGCCATGGCGTCATCGCCGATCTTGCGCGGACGAATGCCAGCCTGTTCCGAAATCTGGCGGATGAACATGTCTACCAAGAAGGGAATATCCTCTCGGCGCTCGGACAGTGCGGGAACCTTGACCGGGACAACGGCGAGACGGTGGTAGAGATCCTCGCGAAACAGCCCCTCGGAAATCAGGTTCTCAAGATTGAGCGCCGTGGAGGAGATGATGCGGACATCGACCTTGACCCGCTTGCCGCCGCCCACACGCTCGAACTGCTGGTCGACAAGCACGCGCAGGATCTTGTTCTGCGTCTCGCGCGGCATTTCGCCGACTTCATCGAGATAAAGAACGCCGCGATGCGCCTCTTCCAGCGCACCGACCTTGCGTGGTTGCCCCGGTAGCCCCTCGGTGCCGAAAAGCGCGATCTCCATGCGTTCCGGTGTAATCGTAGCCGCATTCAGCGCAACGAAAGGCCCGGTAGCGCGCGACGACTTCTTGTGAATCATACGCGCCACAAGCTCCTTGCCGGAGCCGGAGGGGCCAAGGATCATGATGCGGCTGTTGGTCGGTGCTACGCGATCAATCGTCTGACGAAGCTGCGAAACGGCGAGAGACGCGCCGATGAGCTCAACAGCATCGCCAGTCCGCTTCTTCAGCTCCTGAACCTCGCGCTTCAGCTTAGAGTTTTCCAGCGCACGTTCGGCAATCAGAATGAGACGGTCGGCCTTGAACGGCTTTTCGATGAAGTCGAAGGCGCCGCGCTTGATGGCATTGACCGCGGTCTCGATGTTGCCGTGACCGGAAATCATCACGACCGGCAAGTCAGGGTGACGGTTCTTGATTTCATCGAGAAGCGCCAGACCATCCAGCTTGCTTCCCTGCATCCAGATATCGAGAAAGATCAGCCGCGGCACGCGCTCCGAAATGGCAGCGAGCGCGCTGTCGCTGTCATGCGCCATGCGGGTTTCGTGACCCTCATCAGACAGAATGCCCGCAACGATCTCACGGATGTCGGCCTCGTCGTCGACGACCAGAATATCAGATGCCATATGCAACTTCCTTGTCAGTTTCGCTGCCGACGACCTCAACACGCGGTAGCAGCACCCTGATCATGGCACCGTGGCCATGATCGAAATCGGCGGGTGCATCATGCAACTCGAGATGACCGCCGTGTTCTTCAATGATCTTCTTGACGATGGCGAGACCAAGCCCAGTGCCCTTATCTCGCATCGTCATGTAGGGCTCGAGGATGCGGTGACGGTTTTCGACCGGCAGACCTCTGCCATTGTCGATGACATCCACCACGAACCGGTTGTTTGATTCGTCAAAATCCGCACGGACCAGGATACGGCCCTCGCGACCTTCGGCAGGATCGACCGACTCGATTGCCTCCGTGGCGTTCTTGATAAGGTTACCGAATGCCTGGCCGAGCATGCGGGCATCGAACATGCCTTCCAGCGGCCTATCGCCAAGCTCGGTTTTGAAGCTCACATGGCTTGCACCCATCTCTCTGAGGAAGGTGGCATCTTTGAGGACGGTGCGCAGGTCGGAGCGCTCCTTGGTCGGCTTCGGCATGCGGGCGAAGGCGGAAAACTCATCCACCATACGGCCAATATCGCCGACCTGACGAACGATGGTGTCAGTACACTGATCGAAAACCGCGCGATCGCTGTCATCGATCTGCTTGCCGAAGCGGCGCTTGAGGCGCTCTGCCGAGAGCTGGATCGGCGTCAGAGGGTTCTTGATCTCGTGCGCAATACGTCGTGCCACATCCGACCAGGCGGTCGAGCGCTGGGCAATGACGAGATCGGTGATATCGTCCAAAGTGATGACATGGGACTCGCGGCCATCGCGGGCATCCTCACGCGTGACCTGAACGCTCAAGGTGCGCTCCTTGCCGCGACGCATGATGTTGATCTGCTGACGAAAATCTGCGCGACCGGATGCCGACGCTTCCGCCAGCACATGCTCGATCTCGGGTGCTGCCACGGAGAGCGGCGAACCGACGAGTTCGGAGGAAGGAAGAGCGAGAAACTCTTCTGCCGACGGATTGACGATGGTGATCACTCGGCTCTCATCGACGCCGATGACGGCGGCCGTGACGCCGGAGAGCACCGCTTCGATAAAGCGACGGCGATCATCGATATCGTCCTTCGCCTCGATGATCTCTTCCTGCTGGCTGCGGATTTCCGAAATCATCTTGTTAAAGGTTCGCGACAGACGACCGACGTCGCCATCGATGGCGCGCACCGGTACCAGCACATGCAGGTTGCCGGTTGCGACACTGTCGGCGGCGCTGATCAGAAGACGGATCGGGCGAACGATACGGTCGGCGACCGCGATCGCCGTCCAGATTGCGGCGAGAAGCACGATCAGCGCAAAGCCGAGATAGAGAATGGCAAAGGCGATCTGAAGCGGCGCACGACCGGATTCCATTGCCTTGTATTCCGCGCGGTTCTCCTCCATCAGCCGCATGGCCGACATGACCTTGGGATCGACGGCGCGCACCGTATAGAGGAACGTTCCGCCGATGCCCTCCAGCTTGATGATGGCGCCCACAAGGTTGGTCACACCTGGGGGAATGAGCGTTGGCTGGCCTGCTGCGGCCTTTTCAAGTGCATCTGCCGGGATTGCCGGTAGAGGGCGTTCCGTGGCGATATCGGCCTGCACGACCGCGTCACCATCCGCCTGGACGAGGAAGGCGCCAAGCATGCCACGACCTTTGGCCTGGCGCGTCATCAGATCGACGAATCCAGTGCGGTCGAGATAGAAGAGCGCGCGGTTGCGGTCGAGGTCGGTCGCCATGGAGAGCGTCTGACCCTGCAAATAACCGGCATTTTCCAGCATATAGGCCTGGGCGATATTGCTGGAGGAATCAACGATCGCCTGGGTACGCAGTGCGAACCAGCGGTCCAGTCCGACATTCAGCGTCAAACTGGCAAAAATCGCCACGAGAACAGCCGGCGTGATCGCGACGATCGAAAACAGCACGACAATGCGCACATGCAGGCGAGCCGCAGCCCTTCCCTTGCGGCGTGCCTTCAACAGCCGGCTGATTTCCCGGCCGATGAGATACATCAAGCCGATGACGAAGATGGAATTGATGACCACCGAAGCGATGACGACGTTGGAGGTCGGCGCGATCGGCGTCAGCCCCAGCAGCACGATCAGCGTGACGATGGCGCAGATCAGCGCTACGCCGGCGAGAACGAGACCTGGCAGCGCAAACGACATGCGGCGGTCGGCAATCAACATGCCCGCCGCTTGCTCGTCGGCTTTTCCTTCGACGACAGGTTTACGCATCGATCATCATTCCCAAGCCGCCATGATAGGCAGAGACGCCACAGCCAAACGTCATTCGTCGCGGATTGCGAATCTATGACGTCACAGTGTTTTTCAAGCAACAGTTTGTGGCGAAAATGCAACGACGATCGTCGTATTGTCAATATCCTCAGGTGGTACGAGAGCTGCGATACACGGAAACGCCGAGTTCGCGGATCTTTTTCCTAAGCGTATTACGATTGAGGCCGAGCAGATCTGCCGCCTTGATCTGATTGCCGCGCGTGGCGGTCAATGCTGCAAGGATCAACGGATACTCCATTTCGTGAAGTACGCGATCATAGAGGCCGGGTGGCGGCAGGTTCTCGCCGAAGCTCGAGAAATACTCCCGCATATTCTCTTCCACCGCCTGCGAGATCGTCAGGTTACCGCTGCGAACGGTCGTGCGGTCGATCGGGCTGTCTGGAACATCCGACTGGAGTTCCTGCTCGATGATCTCGCGGGTAATGACTTCCTGTGGATAAAGCGCCATCAGGCGGCGGATCAGGTTCTCAAGTTCGCGGACGTTGCCCGGCCAGGCGTAGGCCTTCATCAGTTCCAGCGCCTCACCCTCGAAGCGCTTGCCCTCAAGACCCTCCTTCTCACCCGTCTGGATGAAGTGACGGACGAGATCGGGAATGTCCTCGGCGCGGTCACGAAGCGGTGGCAGGCGCAGTGGAACGACGTTCAAACGGTAGTAGAGGTCTTCGCGGAAAAGACCCTGATTGATCGACTGCTTCAAATCCTTGTTCGTCGCAGCGACGATGCGGACATCGGTGCGGATCGGCGTGCGGCCGCCCACAGTCGTGTATTCGCCCTGCTGCAGGACGCGCAGCAAACGGGTCTGTGCATCCATCGGCATGTCGCCGATTTCGTCAAGGAACAGCGTGCCGCCTTCTGCCTGTTCGAAACGGCCGGTCGAGCGGTTCTGTGCGCCTGTGAAGGCCCCCTTCTCGTGGCCGAAAAGTTCCGATTCGATCAGATCACGTGGAATGGCGGCCATGTTGATGGCAACGAAGGGACCGTTGCGGCGCTTGCCATAGTCGTGCAGCGCACGCGCCACGAGTTCCTTGCCGGTACCAGACTCGCCCGTGATCATCAGCGTCAGGTCGGTCTGCATGAGACGCGCCAACACGCGGTAAATCTCCTGCATTGCTGCGGATCGACCGACGAGCGGCATGCCATCCTGCATGTCGTCATCGAGCTTGGCAGGCTTGCGCTTCGGCTCCGACAGAGCGCGACCGATGATGGCGATCAATTCCGTCAGATCGAAGGGCTTGGGCAGGTAGTCGTAAGCGCCCTTTTCCGACGCCTTTATGGCGGTCATGAAGGTGTTCTGCGCGCTCATCACGAGAACCGGAAGCTCGGGACGAGCCTTCTTGATCCTTGGCAGGAGATCGAAGGCGTTCTCATCCGGCATGACCACATCGGTGATGACGAGGTCACCCTCACCCGCCGAGACCCAGCGCCACAGCGTTGCAGCATTGGACGTGATGCGCACATCGTAACCGGCGCGGCTCAGCGCCTGGTTCAGAACGGTGCGGATAGCCGCATCATCATCGGCCACGAGAATCGTTGCTGTCATGGATTGGACCCTGTGTTCGGTATAATGCTGTCGTCCGGTGCAACTTCAGGCGAAACCGGCATCAGGACGCGAAATGTTGTGCGATGGTTCTGGCTGTCGCACTCAACGATGCCGCCATGCGCGCCGATCAGCTTTGCCACCAGCGCCAGCCCCAGGCCGGAGCCATTGGTCTTGGTGGTGATGAAGGGATCGAAGAGATGCGGCAGAAGATCGGATGGTACGCCCGGGCCATTATCGTGGACGCAGAATTCGAGCGGCAGAGAGATGCGCTCGCGGCTGCCCGCCACTGATAGGCGAATGCCCGGACGATAGGCTGTGGTCAGAATAATCTCGCCGTCCGTCTGGTTGCCGACTGCTTCGGCCGCATTCTTCACCAGATTGAGGAAGACCTGCACCAGCTGATCGCGGTTGGCATAGACCGGCGGCAGGGACGGATCGTAGTTTTCGGTGATCTTGATGTTGCGTGCGAAGCCGGCCTTTGCAACGGCTTTGACGTGGTCGAGGACCGAGTGGATGTTGACCGGAAAGCGGTCCACTGGACGCTCGTCGGAAAAAATCTCCATGCGGTCGACCAGAGAAACGATGCGATCGGTTTCGTCGCAGATCAGGCGGGTCAGCGCTCTGTCCTCATCCGGAACCGATGATTCGAGCAGCTGTGCCGCACCTCTGATGCCGGACAGCGGATTTTTGATTTCGTGCGCCAGCATCGACGCAAGGCCCGTGACGGAGCGCGCCGCCGCGCGATGGGTCAATTGACGGTCGATTTTGTCCGCCATCGACCGTTCCTGGAACACAACGACGACCGAGCCCGGCTCGCTGACAACAGGAGCGACATACAGATCGACGAGCTTGTCCTGGCCAAGGCGTGGGGAGGACAGATCGACACGATACTCATTGACGGGAGCGCGGCGTTCTCGGACCTGATCGATCAATGCCAAAAGCGGGCTGCCAAAAGGAATGAAGGTGGAAATCCGATAGCGCGCCAGATGGGCGGCACTGGCACCGAAGAAGGCCTCAGCCTCCCAGTTGGCGAAAGCAACGAAGCCTTCGGCATCCACCAGAATGACGGGGTTCTGGACGGCGTTCAGAACGGCCATTGCCAAGGCGTTGCCCCCCGGCGCAGAGGAATTTCCAGCGCTCATGCGGCCTTCCTTGAAGCATCTTCATTTGCGCCGCGTTCAAGTGCGCCGCGCATCACAGCGATGACTTCGTTGGTGTTCTTTGATGTCATGATTTGCACCTTCTCCTCCACCGTGGTCGAGGGAGCGAAGCGATCGAGATACCAGCCGAGATGCTTGCGCGCATGACGCAGGCCTGCCTCCAGACCGTAAAAGTCAAGCATCATCTCGTAATGCTCAACCGCGATATTGGCGATCTCTTGCCGCGCAGGTGCTGCGTGACCGGCAAGAACAGCCGGCAACCAGGGCTGCCCCTGCGCCCCACGTCCCACCATCACCGCATCGGCACCCGAGCGGCGCAATATCTCGGCGACATCGCTTTGCGTTTCCACATCACCATTGGCGATCAGCGGTATGGAAATGGCGTCGCGGACTGCGCGGATTGCGTCCCAATCCGCCTTGCCTTCGTAAAACTGCATGCGCGTGCGACCGTGGATGGTGATCAGCTCTACACCTGCGGCTTCAGCCCGCGCCGCAATTTCCGGAGCATTCAGGGAGTTTGCGTCCCAACCCAACCGCATCTTCACCGTAACCGGAACATCGACCGCCTTCACGGTGGCTTCGATGAGGGTTAGAGCATGATCGGGATCGCGCATCAGTGCGGAGCCGGAATAGCCGCCGGTTACCTTCTTTGCTGGACACCCCATATTGATGTCGATGATATCGGCGCCGTTATCGGCGGCGATTTTTGCAGCCTCGGCCATCCAGTGGGCTTCGCGTCCGGCAAGCTGAACCATATGCGGCGTCATGCCCGCATTCTTGAGACGAGCCCAGGACTCGCCCTTGTTTGCGACAAGCTCACGGCTTGCGACCATCTCGGTCACAACGAGGCCTGCACCAAAGCGCCAGGCGAGCTGACGGAAAGGAAGATCGGTTACCCCGGACATAGGGGCAAGCACCGCCCGGTTACGAACAGCCACACCACCGATCTGAAATGAGTCTGATAGCGCCGGGAGATGCAATTGGCGATCTTTCATGCAGATAGAAAAGTTGCATTATTTTTAGACAGCGTTTTCGCACTTGCCAAGCACCCACGCTGCTTTTTTGCGTGTTTTTTCATGAAACTTCATTGCGTAAGAGCAAGCCATGTTCAAATGACAAAGCAATAGGCGAATTTCAGCTCATGGCAGGTGCCAATCACGGCTGGTCATTCGGCTTTTGAAACGTTAGATCACGCATGTCAATTTGCAACAGCAGCACATGCGGCATAGGGGAAATGCGGAAATCCAATATGAAAATCGGTGTCGTCATTGTCGCAGCAGGTCGCGGGGAACGCGCAGGCTCACCGGAAGAGGGTCCAAAACAGTATCGGTTGATCGGCGGCAAACCCGTTATCGAGCACACGCTGAGGACGTTCCTTGGCTGGCAGAAAGCCGCAAAGATAGCCGTCGTCATTCACCGCGATGATGTTGCTCTCTATGAGCCGATCGCGGCTCGTCTGTCTGCGCCTGAACGGATGCTCGTTGTCACCGGCGGTGCAACCCGCCAGCAATCGGTTCTTGCAGGGCTCGAAGCGCTTGGCGCAGATGACGTCACGCATGTGATGATCCATGACGCAGTCCGACCCTTCATCGATGCCGACCTTCTGGAACGGGTAGCTGCGCGTCTCGAGAGCGGAGCCGATGCGGTGCTGCCGGCCCTTGCGGTCACAGACACGTTGAAGCGCGGCGAGGCATCTCTGGTGCGGGAGACCGTATCCCGCAGCGGCCTGTTTGCCGCCCAGACCCCACAGGCCTTCCAATACAGCGCTATCCTTGCAGCGCACCGTGATGCGGCCTCATCGGGCCGGGACGATTTCACTGACGACGCCTCGATTGCGGAATGGGCCGGACTGCCCGTCAGCCTCGTCGAAGGATCTGTCGATAATGTCAAACTAACCTTGAAGCGGGATGTTGCCATGGCTGACGAAAAACTCTCTGCCGCACTTCCGGATGTGCGGACCGGCAATGGATATGATGTCCATCAGTTGGAAGAGGGCGACGGTGTCATCCTTTGCGGCATCTTCATTGCCCATGATCAAAAGCTCAAGGGCCATTCCGATGCGGATGTGGCGCTTCATGCGCTGACCGATGCCCTGCTCGCCACGTGTGGAGCCGGCGATATCGGCGATCATTTTCCGCCATCGGATCCGCAATGGAAGGGTGCCGCCTCGCGGATTTTCCTCGAACACGCGGCAAAGGTCGTGCGCGGCAATGGCGGCACGATCATGAATGCGGATGTGTCGCTGATTGCGGAAGCGCCACGCATCGGACCGCATCGCCAGGCCATGCGCGAGAACCTGGCAGAGATTCTCGGGATCTCGCTCGACCGTTGCTCAGTCAAGGCAACCACCAACGAGATGATCGGCTTTGTTGGGCGGCGTGAAGGTATTGCAGCGATCGCGACTGCGACGGTGGTTTATCAGCAGAGGCCGGTATGAGCATCTTCCCAGCGGATATCGAGGAACAGGCCCGTCACATCATCGCAGGCTTCTCCGAGGCAGGACAGATGATATCGACCGCGGAGAGTTGCACAGGCGGTTTGATCGCTGGTGCCCTCACCGAGATCTCCGGCTCCTCGGCCGTCGTCGACCGCGGCTTCGTCACTTACACGAACGAGGCGAAGATGGACATGCTGGGCGTCTTGGAGCCGACCTTGAAAGCCTATGGCGCGGTCTCCAGAGAAACTGCGCTCCAGATGGCGCATGGCGCGCTATTTCGCTCCCGTGCACATGTCTCCGTCGCGGTCACGGGCATTGCTGGCCCCGGTGGCGGCTCTGCCGCAAAACCGGTTGGCCTGGTGCATCTGGCAGCAAAGAGCCGCGATGGCAGGCTCATTCATCGTGAAATGCGTTACGGCAATATTGGCCGCGATCAGGTCCGTCTTTCAACCGTCAAAACGGCTTTAGAGATGGTTTTGGAGCTATCTCATTCCGCATAGATACGGTCGGCGCGGGCTTCGAAAGCTTCGGCGAACATACGGAACGCACGATCGAACATCGACCCCATCAAAGCGCCGAGAAGTCGGTTCTTGAACTCGTAGTCGATGAAGAAATAGACCGAGCATCCGTCATCATCGGTCGGCTCGAAGCGCCAACGATTGTCCAGATAGCGGAACGGCCCGTCGAGGTATTTGACATCGATAGCACGTTCTTCCGGCTTCAAAAGTACCTGCGTGGTGAAGGTCTCGCGGATGGCCTTGTAGCCAACCGTCATATCCGCCACCAGCAGCGTCTTGCCGTCACGCTCTTTCTTGGAGCGCACGGTCAGCCCGTCACAAAGGGGCAGAAATTCCGGATATTTCTCCACATCGGCGACGAGATCGTACATCCGGTCGGGAGAATGTTTGACAAGGCGGCGTGTTTCAAATTGCGGCATGAGCCGGAATTAATGTGCACTCCGCATAAGATCAAGGAGGCGGTCCGCCTCACGTCGAGATTTCACCTGAAATATCGGGACCTCTGGACCGTAAAGATCGAAATTGCGTTCGAAAAGCGGTGCGTGACGTTGCTCGAATGTCCAGATATAGGTCAGGAATTCGAGATTGGGCAACGGTTCAGCGCAACCGTCAGCCATATCTGGTCGAACGCGCCCATAGTTGCGCATGACACGACGCCCAATACCGGCCAAACAGGTGAGGCGGGAAAGGCGCATCCAGATCACGACATCGGTCCTGGGCAAGCGAATATCGAAGGTGGAAGGATTGCTTCCGTCCAACACCCAGCGATTATGAGCAACGATATCTCGGATGATGCGATGCTGCTCTCCTTGTTCGCGTTGCGTCCAATTTGGTAGCCAGCGCACATCTCGGTCAATCGAGAAGTATTCGGCTTGAAGGTGATGCGCGACCTGCCGCGAGAGCGTTGTCTTTCCGCCACCGGACGAGCCGACCACCAGCACGCGGGAAGCACGTCCCAATAATCTCGCGGCCTCCACGATATCAGAAATATAATTCGGCATCCCTGCCCCCCGCTCTACCGCTTCAGTTCACCGTCAATCGCCGAGTCGAGATCACTGAGCAGGCGATTCGTATCCTGGTAGCTTGTGAGAATGATGACCGGTAAATCCCTCCGGGCAGCCTCGATATGCTGAACGATCTCAGGCGACTCAGCCTTTTCGAAATTCCAGATATAGGAGAGAAATTTCGCGTCGATCTTTTCCGGGCACCCTTCGGCCATGTCCGGTCGCACTTTGCCACGGTAACGAAGCCAGCGCTTCACAACGCTGGTCAAAGACATCCAGCGGGGAAAGCGCAACCAGATGACAGCCTCCGTCCGCGGCAGGCGAAGAGGCAGCGTGCCGGGGCTGTTGCCATCGATAATCCAGCGGTCTTCGGCTGCAAAGGCGGTCATGCGCTCAACAATCTCCGGCCTCGGTCTCAGCTTCCAGCCCGGCAGCCAGAAGATGTCGCGGTCACATGATATGTGTGGCAGTCCGAGCCGTTCGGACAGCTGGTTGCTCAGCGTGCTTTTGCCGTTGCCGGAGCACCCCATGACAAGAAGACGGCGGGAGTTCTTGATGATTTCAGCGGCTTCTTTAGTGTCATTGACGATGATCATCCTCATCACCCCTGCATAGCAGTTCTTAGAAAATCGCTATTGCAACCCTGCTGGGTGGATTGCTATTAAATTAGAAGATTGTTTGCAGCCATGAGATGCAACCGAGCCAAGATGATCATTTTTGGCGCGGTTTCGTGTCTGGCGCATTTTTCAACCATAAACAGGACCTAGGGTCCAGCCGAGAGATACGATGGACGACTTTGCCAACATCATCAACCTTCTCGAATCCGCCAAGCAACTCGCCTCGATGAACAGTATGCCGGTATTGGCTTACCTTATCGATGTAGCAAAGTGTGAAGCGCGCGAGAACAAGCCGGTTCTGCGCAAGCGCAAGCGCGGCGAATCGACGGTGAAGCAGGAGACCGAGGCCTGAACTACTGTTCAGTCCTTCATGCTTCATGTTAGAAAGTGGCCGCGAGGCCACTTTTTTTGTTTGAGGGAAGGAGAACGCCATGCAAGCCGCATCTGTCGATCTTCGTTCCTATTCAAAGGAATGGCCAGAGGAACGCCATGCCTTTGTCCAGATCGTCGTGCCACTGCAAGGCAGCATGGACATTGAGGTTGGCGGGTTGCAGCAGCGCCTCTCGACCTCCAAGTCCGTTCTGATTACCGGCAATATCAAGCACAGTATCGTCACATCGGACAACAACCGCTCCCTGATCGTCGATCTCGACGAGCGATACGTCCCAGAGGCGACGCTGGAGAGATTCTGCAACAGGCCGTTCATCGACCTCACCAATCGATCGTCTTCTATCGCGCGCCATATGCGACGATCCATCCACGATGGCGAACATGACGCATCCTCAACGAGGCTGTGGGCAGAGCTTCTGGTCGGAAGCTTCACGGACGAAGGGGCCGACGTCGCATCTCGACTGATGACGCTCAAAGCATTGATCGAGATCGATCCGTTTCAACCCTGGACGGTGGAGCGCATGGCGTCCGAGGTGGAGATCAGCACCAGCCGTCTGCACGCCCTGTTTCTCGATTACTTTGATGCCAGGCCGCACGCTCTGCTCGCAGATATCCGGATGAAGAAAATCTGCGCGCTTCTTTCAGGCTCGTCCTTACCGATTGCCGAGATTGCGACACGGGCGGGCTTCTCCGATCAGACGGCCTTGACGCGCGCAATGAAGAAGTCGCTTGGCACCACGCCTGCCGCCTATCGGCGCAACGCCATTTCGTGAACCGTAAGAGTTTATGTCAAGACAGGCATTTCCTGCGCATGGCACATAGAGCGCCACGCGGCCTATTGGCCGTGCCGAGGACGCTCTATCTTTTTGAATCTACGCATCGTGCTTTTCCGAAAATCGATGCCGATTTTCAGGCCGATGCTGTAGAGCGCCATAGACGTGAGGGCATGACATGAACAAGACCGGGTTGGGGCTATTTTACGGAATGCTGGCGGGCGCGCTGTGGGGCGGGATTTTTCTTGCACCGAAGCTCATCCCGGCAGGCTTCACACCGTTGCAACTCTCCACCGCCCGCTATCTGACCTTTGGCGTTATCGCGCTTGTGCTGATTGCGCCGAAGATCAAACGTGTCTCGGCGCAGTTCGGCCGTGCAGAGTGGATAGCCCTCCTGTGGCTTAGCCTTGTTGGCAATTTGCTCTACTATGTGTTCATCTCGACCGCGGTTCAATTGAGTGGGGTCGCCTTCACCTCCATCATCATCGGCTTTCTGCCGGTCGCCGTCACCATCATTGGCAGCATGGACCATGGCGCCGTCTCGTTGAAGCGGCTCTGGCCATCCCTCTTCTTTGGCGCGGTCGGTATCATCGGCATCTCATGGCAGTCGCTGATGCATGACGGGACACCAATGGATGCGCGCAAGCTCATAGGGCTTGCAGCTGCCATCGGCGCGCTGGCATCGTGGACGGCATTTGCGGTCGGCAACGCGCGTTGGCTCGTTCGCTTGCATGCTGTCAGTGCGGATGAATGGAACCTGATGACCGGCGTCGTCACAGGCGGCATTGCACTTGTTCTTGCTGTCCCTGCTTTCGCCTTTGGCGGTGTTGCCCATCCCGCGTCGGACTGGATGCAGTTTACCATGGTTGCCGTCGGTCTTGGCATTTCGGCGTCGATCTTCGGCAACGCGCTTTGGAACCGTATGAGCCGGCTCCTGCCACTTACGATGGTCGGGCAGATGATCCTGTTCGAAACGCTGTTTGCCCTGCTCTATGGCTTCCTATGGGAAGGCCGTGGACCGACGCTGATCGAAAGCGTCGCGATCGTCTCTGTTGTTCTCAGCGTTTTGCTGTGCATGCAGGCGCATCGGCCGCGTAAGGTGCATGGTTGAGGGCACAGCCCTCAACCAGTTCGAACTGTCACGCAATCAGGCCAGCGCCGAACTGTGCTTCATAGAGCCGGCTGTAGGGTCCTTTCGCGGCAAGAAGCTCCTGATGGTTTCCGCTTTCGACGATGCCGTTGGCATCGACTACGACAATGCGCGACGCATCTCTGATGGTTGCCAGACGATGGGCGATGATGAGCGTCGTGCGGCCTTCGGCAAGTTCACCAAGCGATTGCTGAATGGCGCGTTCGGTTTCGGTGTCGAGTGCGGATGTCGCCTCATCGAGAATGAGGATTGGCGGGTTCTTCAGGAACATGCGGGCAATCGCGAGACGCTGCTTCTGGCCACCCGAGAGCTTGACGCCACGCTCGCCAATCACCGTCTCCATGCCGTCTGGCATGGCTTCGATGACCTGGTCGAGCCGCGCGCGCATCGCTGCAATCCAGATATCCTCATCGCTTGCGCCAAGACGTCCGTACTCGATGTTCTCCCGCACGGTACCACCGAACATGAAGACGTCCTGTTGCACGATGCCGATCTGACTGCGCAGCGATGCCAGCGTCATGTTGCGAATATCGATGCCGTCGATGGTAATGGCGCCGTCCGTGACCTCGTAGAAACGCGGTAGCAGCGAGCAAAGGGTCGTCTTTCCGGCCCCTGAAGGCCCGACGAAGGCGACGGTTTCGCCGGCATCAATCGTCAGATCAATGTTGGACAAGACGCGCTTGCCGTCGGCATAGCCAAAGCTGACGTTCCTGTAGGCGATGTCTCCACGAAGCGACGGAGCCGTGATCGCATCCGGCGCGTCGGCGATATCCGGCTCGGTATCGATCAACTCGGTAAAACGACGGAACCCGGCGATGCCCTTGGGGTAGGTTTCGATCACGGAATTGATCTTTTCGATCGGGCGGAAGAAGACGTTGACCAGCAAGAGGAAGCTGACGAAGCCACCATTGGTCAGATCGCCATGAAGGACGAGCCAGGCGCCGCAGATCATGATGACCATCTGCGTCAGGCGCATGCTCATATAGCTGAGCGACGTACTGGCGGTCATGATCTTGTAGGCGTCGAGCTTGGTGCGGCGATAGCGCTGATTGTCCTTTTCGAACAAAGCGCGTTCGTGATCCTCATTGGCGAAAGCCTGGACCACCCGCATGCCGCCGACATTCTCCTCGATGCGGGCATTGAAGGCGCCGACGCGATTGTAGAGCGAGCGGAAATTGTTGGTCATGCGCGTGCCATACCGGCTGGTGACCCAGGCCGTCAGCGGCACAATCACAGCTGTGATCAGCGCGAGAGGCACATTGACCCAAAGCATCAGCAGGAAAGCGCCGATGAAGGTCATGATCGCGATGAAAAGATCTTCCGGTCCGTGATGCGCAACCTCACCTATCTCCTCCAGATCCTTGGTCAGGCGGCCGACAAGATGGCCGGTCTTCTGATTATCGAAAAAGCGGAAAGAGAGTTTCTGCAGATGGTCGAAAGCGGCACGGCGCATATCGGTTTCGATATTGATGCCGAGCATGTGTCCCCAGTAGGTGACGGTCGCCATCAGGCCAGTATTGAAGACATAGATAACCAGCAGGCCGAAGGATGCGGCCATGATGACCGGCCAGTTCGATGACGGCAGAAGAACATCGACAAGAAGCTTCACCGCCATGGGAAAACCGAGTTCGAGAAGACCCGAGAGCACGGCGCAGGAGAAGTCGAGAACGAAGAGCCCCCGATATGGGCGGTAGTAAGCAAAGAATCGGCGCAGCATGATCAATAGCCCAGAACGGAGCAGGAAACCTCAGAGGTTGTAAAAGTGCCTGTTCATTCTCACATTCATGTCAGAAGTCCAAGCTTGTTGCTCAATTTTTACCAAATTCGTTCAATATGTTTTGCGACAACATAAAAGCGAAATAACGGGGGAATAGATTGCACCCCATATCTCACCTGTGACAGTGTGACCCGCTGCTCCGGGAATGCGAAAGAGACTAGAGTGAATAAAGCCGACAATCATCATCCGGATGGAGAACCCCGGTGGCTGGGTGCTGCTACCCACGCCCGCATTGCCTTGGTCCCCTCTATTTCGGCGGCGCGCTGGCTTCTGCTTTTGATTGTCGCAGCCGGGATCTACTTCTTCTACGGCTTTCTCGTTCCGGTTCTTGCCGCTCTCGTCATCGGCTTTGCAAGCTGGCCGATCTATCGGCGCCTGCTGACCCGTGTGGGCGGCAACAATACGATCGGGGCGACGGTCGCAATCCTGCTGATCATCACCTTCCTCATCGTGCCGATCGTGATTGCTGCGTCCTATACGGCCGGTGAGATTCGCGAATGGTTCGGCTGGGCCGTCGAGGTCAACAAGACGGGCGCGCCCGTTCCACAGTGGATTGCAGCGCTTCCGGGTGTCGGCGTCTGGATGAGCGAACAGTGGACACGCTATGTCGGAACCCCTGGCGCCATCGGCGAAGTGATCCAGCTCGTCAGCGGCGCCAATATCGGCAACATCTATCGCGCGATCGTGGCGGCAGGTAACGGAGCATTCCACCTTGTCCTGACGCTGCTCTTCATGCTGATTGCGCTGTTTTTCGTCTATCGCAATGGTGTGGGCTTTGCCCGCCAGGTTGACCTTGTTGGCGAACGCATCCTGCCAAACCGCTGGGAGCGCATCTCGCGCGTCGTTCCTGCGACAATCAGCTCCACTGTGACAGGCATGACGCTGATCGCTATCGGCGAAGGCATCATTCTCGGTATCGCCTACTGGATTGCCGGCGTCCCCTCCCCGGTCACGCTTGGTGTGTTGACCGGCGTCATGGCGCTCATCCCAGGTGGTGCGCCGCTTTCCTTCACGCTGGTCTCGCTCTATCTCCTCGCAAGCGGCTCGCCCGCGGCTGGTATCGGCCTCTTCATCTGGGGCTCGGTCGAACTCTTCATCGTCGACAAGACGATCCGTCCGCGCCTTGTTGGCGGCCCCATCAAGCTTCCTTTCCTGCCAACCTTCTTCGGCCTTGTCGGCGGCGTGAAGACCATGGGTTTCCTTGGTCTCTTCATCGGTCCCGTGCTGATGGCGCTGCTGGTTGCCGTCTGGCGCGAATGGGTGCGCGAAGCCGAAATATCGGCGGGCGAACCCGTGATCGTCCACGACGTTCTTGAGGAGGAGATAGAGCTGGTGGAGGAACCTCCAAGGCCGCGGAAGGCCGCCAGCTCCGTTTAGGCGCGCCGCTTAAAGACGAAGTTCCATGAACATGCTGAGCGGATCCGGCTTGTAAGGCGGGAATGGCTCGATCTCGACAAATCCGGCCTTGCGATAAAGGCCGATCGCCTCCGGCTGACTGATGCCGGTTTCGAGGCGAATGGCTGAAAGCTTGAGCGCCTGTGCGCGTTCGATCAGCGCCGTCATCATACGTTTGCCGATCTGAAGACCTCTCGCTTCGGGATCGACGAACATGCGCTTGATCTCCGCCGTGCCGTCTCCAGCCTCCACCAGCGCACAACAACCGACAATGGCTCCGTCATTTCGCGCGACCAGGAATGAGACAGTGGGCTTTTCAAGCACCTCGAGATCGACGAGGTGGTTGCTTTCGGCGGGATAAAGCGAGGCCATATAGGCATTCGATAAATCCATGAGGCGGGCGATTTCTGGCTGACGGGGTGATTCCGGATTGATTTCAACTGGCATGCTATTTCCATAAAAATTGAGCGGCTTCAGCCGCAATAAGACTGCAATCATATTGAATGACACGCTGAGTAAACCAGCTCTTTCGTCCGGAGAAAAGTGAAATGCGAACCGCGATCGTCTTGATGACAATCCTCGGCTGCGACGACACGGCATCCGATTGCCGCTACATCGCGACAATGCAACAGCGTTGGACGAGCGTTGAACTCTGCGACGCCGAGTCGGAAAAGCAGCTCGGCCAATTCACCAATGTCTCTTATCCGGTCGTCGTTGCCGTGTGTCAGATGCCGGACGCTCCCGTCGAGCAGGCAACGACCGGGCAGGATACTCCAAAGCAAACGCCGCAAACCGAGGAGCAAGAGGAGGAGAACCTTGCGCAGCGAGCAATTGGCCGCGTACGAAAAATCCTTCCCTCGACGGAAGGTGTAAGGGAGGTTCTGGGTAAACCGGTGCGCATGGTCGAAGACAGCTATTCCTGGATTGCCAGACGCCTATCCAAGTAAGGCTTGCCACGCGTCCGTGGGACTAAAGCATGTCGCACAAACGCGTGGCGCGGTTTTGCGATAACCACATGCGATGAAACGAGGACATAGAGCCAATAAGCGAATCCGAAAGATCGCGACACGCTTTAAGCGTCGTAGCTGCCTGTTCCGAAGATCAGGCGGCCTCGGCGATCAGTTCCTCGGCGAAGGAGCGTGCTCTCTGACGTTGGTCGACGATCAGAAGCTTTTCAATCATCGACATCATTTCGTAGACGCTTGCATCGCTCTCAGTATTTGAGAACGTCTCGAGGAGCCTTTCGGCGACCCGCTGCACCGCTCCACCATATGGCATCTCGGCCGCCTGTCGCCACAGACGAGTCGCCTCGATAAAAACCTCAAGGGCGCGGCCGGAGAGACCGGTCGATTGATAGAGCGCCTTGACCGCATGGTTTCTGCCTGTTGCAAGGATCGAGCGCACACGTCGCTCCTCAAGCCCGGAGAGGTTGGACATAGCCTCGGAGAAGAAGTCGAGCTTTCCGGTGCAAAGAAGATGCAGAAGAAAGGAAGGCGTCAGCTGTCGGTGCTGGCGCAGATGCTCGACCAGATATGATCTTTCCTGACCGGACGCCTCGCCGGCAATGAGCGTAACGGCTGCGTCCGACGCATCCTGAACGATCTGACGAGCGCGTGCCACGGTGATGACCTGACCCACGATTCCAGCAGAGGCCAGCGCCTCTCCAACCAGAAGGACCAGGGTGTGGCGCACATCGGCGGGGAGATCGTTGCGATCCAGCAGGAGATTGCGGATTTCGGACTCTTCTCCGAAACGCTCAGAGACACGCCGCAGTGTGAAGGGTGTGATCTGGGCTGAAAGGTTTTCCAGCATGATCATCACTTCACATTCGCTGCCGATTTCCGCCATGGCGGCGCAAACGCCGGCGCTCAGATCAGCACGTGCCGCAATCAGCGCTCTTGTGGTCGACGATCCTCGGCCGATCAGATCCACAAGATCCGATTCCCGAAGCACCGGGGAATTGATAATCACCGGACAGGCAATCTCGGCCTGGTCTTCAGCCAGTGCGATAATGATAGGACGAGGAGCATCGTCAGAGCAGGCAAGCGCGTCTGCAAGCGCCTGACGGACTTTGGGCGATGGATCGTCCAGAAGGTAGGACATCGCCATATAGGCGCCTGCCTGTTTGTCTTTGGGCAAGGATGAGGTGACATAGGCTGCCCCCAAGGCCTTCGCAGCCTTGGCTCTATCGCCAGCACGCGCCTTATCCGTCCAGCTGAGAAATGCCTCTACGACCACCCTGCACCCCAAGAAATGTTCTTATGACCCCGCGGAGGTTATCGCGACTCGCTACCGAGCCGGCGATCACCTCCCATGGGTGAAACCTAGGGGGAAAAGGTTTACGATTGGTTCACCATGCTCCTTAACCATGGCGTAAATGGAGGCTATTAGGCCTTCGGGCGGGCCAGCTGGAAGACATCCGCGCCGCCGTCGGCGTAGTCCATATAGCCCATCCGGGCTACCGGCCGCGCAAGGCCCATATCGATCCGGCCATCGCGGATAATCGATTCATCGATATGAATGCCCATCACCTGCCCGAAGACCACCCAGGAGTCGGCCGCCTTGCCGTCGATATCCTGCGGCTGCACGATCTGCGTGACACGGCACTCCAGCGCGGCAAGAGCCTCCGCCACATAGGGCGCATCGACCACCTCGCCCGCACGTGCGGTCAGGCCAGCCAGTGCAAACTCGTTGACGGCGTAATCGACAGGTGCCGACGAGGCGTTCATCCGGTCTACGAGATGGCGGCTTACGAGGCTTGCGGTGAAGACACCGCTTTCGCGAACATTGCGCAGGCTGTCCTTTTGTCCGCTCGATGAGAACATCACCAGTTTGGGCTTGTCCGCGATGGCGTTGAAGAAAGAATAAGGGGCAAGATTCAGCGTTCCATCGCTCCCCTTGGAACCGATCCAACCAATGGGTCGCGGCGCGACGACCGCCTTGAAGGGATCGTGCGCCATGCCATGCTGGTTCGTGTCTGTGGTGTAGAACATCACGCTTCACCGACCCAGGTCACAACGTCGGTCAGTTCCGGGCGCGGACGCTCGACAGGCGGGAATGTCGTCGATCCGATGTAGATAAGCCCAGCCACCTTCTCTCCATCCTTCACGCCCAACTCAGGCAAAAACTCAGGATCGTAGGACACCCATTCCGTCAGCCAGTTGGCAGCATAACCAAGCGCGTTCGATGCCATCAGCAGGTTGAGGCATACGGCGCCTGCCGACATCACCTGTTCCCATTCGGGGATTTTCACGTGAGGACCAGCCTTGCTGACCACGGCGATGACGACCGGTGCTCTGGTGAAGCGGGTTCTTTCCACCGATAGGAAATCGGCGCTCAAGTCAGGGTTCTTTTTCAGCGCAAGTGCCAATGCGGCTTCGCCCAATCTCACCCTTTCTTCGCCTCGGATCACGATGAAGCGCCAGGGTGCAATCTTGCCATGGTCTGGAACGCGGACCGTCAGGCGAAGAATCTCCTCGAGCTCTTCACGGCTCGGGCCCGGCTCCGTCAATTGCGGCGCGGGGGTCGAGCGTCGTACATTCAGATAGTCGATGAGCTTGATGTCAGTTGTCATGGTCGCACCGTTCCATTCGCATGCAATGTAAAGACAGGCCTTGAAATAGCCTTGCGGTTCGGATTGAAGTGGTCCCACAAAAACAAGAAGTCAATCCGGTCGAGAGAAATGACGTTTACCAAAATCGGAGCAGGTCTGTGCATCGCGCTCGTCTCGGCTAGCGCGCTACCCGGTATTGCCATCTCGCAGGATGCCTTCAAGGAATTCAAACAGCTTGGCGGCACGCCTAAAATGCCGAAGCTGAACGCTTTCTCCGTTCCCTCGCCCAGCGAGCCGGAGCCAGCCAAATCCCGTGATATCGTGCTGGAAGCAAAGCTGACCCAGCAGGGGGAGCCGATGATGGAGGGGCTGGCCTGGCGGGTCTTCAGCCCTATTCCGGGCGCCGATGGCAAGCTGCCGATGCTGGCGAGCTCTGAAGGCGGTTCAGCCGAGTTTCACCTCGAGCCGGGAGATTACTTCGTCAACGTCGCCTTCGGTCGCGCCGGCGTCACCAAGAAGCTCAGCGTTCCGGAAACCGGCAAGATCGACAAGCAGGTTCTCATTCTCGATGCTGGTGGCTTCGTCCTCAATGCCGTTGCCGGCAACGACAAGACCATTTCGGCCAATCAGTTGAAGTTTTCCATCTACGCCTCTGAAGCCTCCGAAAACGGAGAGCGGAAGCTGGTCATGACGGATGTGAAGCCGAACACCATCGTCCGTCTCAATGCCGGAACCTACCATGTCGTATCGGAATACGGGTCGGTCAATGCGGTGGTTCGCGCCGATATCCAGGTTGAGGCCGGCAAGCTGACCGAAGCAACGCTGCAGCACCATGCGGCACAAGTGACGCTGAAACTCGTCTCCGAGCATGGCGGCGAGGCGATCGCCGATACGGCCTGGTCTGTGCTGACGGGCGCCGGCGACGTGGTGAATGAGAGCGTCAGCGCCTTTTCCACCATGGTGCTGGCCGATGGCGAGTACACCGCGATCGCCCGTAACAAGGACAAGGTGTACCAGCGCAATTTCAGGGTGAAGGCCGGACAGGATTCCGATGTCGAAGTGCTGATGAAGGACCAGGCACCGGAAGACGCGACGGGCGATTTCGAATAGCCGTCTCCCCACAGATCCGCTCCGCTGCGGTAGTCCCCAACAAGCCCCACAGCAGCATCTTATGAAAACGGCGCCCGAAGGCGCCGTTTTCTTTGAGATCAAGCAAGCTTGGCTTTCGCCTTTGCAGCGCGCTTGCGCTTGACGTCAGGCGGCGTCGCCTCGTCAACCAGATTGGCAATCGCCTCATCCAGAGCAAACGAGGTCTGGGCCTGCGAACCGAGGCGGCGGATGTTGACCGTGCGTTCTTCGGCTTCCTTCTTGCCGCAGACGACGATGACCGGAACCTTGGTGACCGAGTGCTCGCGGATCTTGTAGTTGATCTTCTCGTTGCGAAAATCGGTTTCCACCGAGAGACCGGCCTCCCGAAGCGCTTCAGCGACTTCACGACCATAATCGTCGGCATCCGAGGTAATCGTGGCAACGACAACCTGAAGTGGCGCGAACCACAACGGCATGTGGCCAGCGAAGTTCTCGATCAGAATGCCCAGGAAGCGTTCCATCGAACCACAGATCGCGCGGTGGATCATCACCGGCTGACGCTTTTCAGACGCCTGGTCGATATAGAAGGCACCGAACCGCTCCGGCAGATTGAAGTCCACCTGGGTGGTGCCGCACTGCCATTCGCGGCCGATCGCATCCTTCAGGGTGTATTCGAACTTCGGACCGTAGAAAGCGCCCTCGCCCGGCAGAATGCCGGTCTTGATACGTCCGCCAGATTGATCCTCGATGGTCTTCAAGACCTCGGTCATCACGCTCTCGGCGCGATCCCAAAGGTCGTCCGAACCGACGCGCTTTTCAGGGCGCGTGGACAGCTTGACCACAATCTCGTCGAAGCCGAAATCCTGATAGACCGACAGGATCAGATCGTTGATGCGCAGGCATTCCGCTGCCATCTGCTCTTCAGTGCAAAAGACGTGGGCGTCGTCCTGGGTAAAGCCACGAACGCGCATCAAGCCGTGCAGAGCACCCGACGCTTCATAGCGGTGGACAGTACCGAACTCTGCAAGTCGAACAGGCAGTTCTCGGTAAGACTTCAACCCATGCTTGAAGATCTGAACGTGACCGGGGCAGTTCATCGGCTTCAGGGCGAAGACGCGATTGTCCGCTTCCTTGTCCTCCGGATGGGTGAAGGCATAGGCGGATTTTACCGCGAACATGTTTTCCTGGTACCAGCCCCAGTGACCGGAGGTCTCCCAGAGCGAAGCGTCCAGAACCTGCGGTGCGTTCACTTCCTGATAGGTGCCTTCCAAATGGCGGCGCATATAGGCAGTCAGGGTCTGGAACATGCGCCAGCCCTTGCCGTGCCAGAACACCACGCCCGGGCCTTCTTCCTGGAAATGAAACAGGTCCATTTCGCGGCCAAGGCGGCGGTGGTCGCGCTTCTCGGCTTCCGCCAGGATGTGCAGATACTGATCCAGCTGTTCCTGCGTGGCCCAGGCCGTGCCGTAGATGCGCGTCAGCATGGGGTTATTGCTATCACCACGCCAATATGCACCGGCAACCTTCATCAGCTTGAAGGCCGTACCGATCTGCCCCGTATTGGCCATGTGCGGGCCGCGGCAAAGGTCGAACCAGTCGCCCTGATAATAGATCTTGAGATCCTGACCTTCAGGAATCGCATCGACGAGCTCGACCTTGTAGTTCTCGCCCTTGGCGGCAAAGACTTGCTTGGCCTTCTCTCGCGACCAGATTTCGCGCGTAAAGGGCTTCGAACGGCCGATGATCTCTTTCATCTTCTTTTCGATCTTCGGCAGATCGTCCGGGGTGAAAGGCTCGTTCTTGGCGAAGTCGTAATAGAAGCCGTTTTCGATCACAGGACCGATCGTCACCTGCGTGCCGGGCCACAGTTCCTGCACGGCTTCGGCCATGACGTGAGCGGCATCGTGGCGGATAAGCTCAAGCGCACGCTTGTCATCACGGGTGACGATCTCGATTGCGCCATTGGCAATCGTATCGGAAAGGTCGCGCAATTGACCGTCCAGCGCGATGGCGACGGCCTTCTTTGCAAGCGACTTGGAAATGGATTCGGCAACATCACGTCCGGTCGTACCCGCGGGATACTGACGAACGGAGCCATCTGGAAATGTAAGGGAAACGGCGTCTGACACTTTGAATTCTCCTGTCCAGTCCCGCCAACGAATGCGGGTGGGGTAACGGTCAGCCGAAAGGACTGACAATGCAGCGCGTGGATACTGAAATTTGCCTGTTCAGTAAAGTCTATTCAATTTCGGTCGAAAAACCCCAGAAAGAGAGTGCATCCGGTGAAACGGATTTGAGAAAGCTCTTCAACTTCTCCTCGTCCATGTGGAGACGCAACGCTTCCGTCACATCTTGGATAGCTGTGTCTGGTGAAAGATTATGGTCTCGCCTGAACGACATGACCTCCTCTTGCATTTTGGACATCGTGGCGAAAGGAACGACGGGCTCGTCCATCGTCCAGTCAGCGACGAAAAGCGCTCGCACGCCCGTTTTCAGCAACCCGGCGAACGCCAGGCTTTGATCTGCCGTGAGACGCCGCCGGAAAACACGAAGCACCGCCTCAAGTGTCGTGAAGGCACGGTGCGTCGTGCTGACCAAGGCTTTGTCGCGAATATCGACAAGGACAACTTCAAAATCTCGCGATGCCTGAATGTATTCCTGGGGTACCGTCATAAACCAGCGTCACCCTTTGTGTTTTCCGACAGTCCAGAGTTTCCAGAGCTGCCAGGACCGGACCGATCGGAGACTTTCTGGCACACCATCATATCCGCTCGTTCCACCCGGTCCGCAACGTGCGACGCGAAACAGGCTCAGCCAACCGCCAGACCACAGGCCGTGACGGGCAATCGCTTCATATCCATATTCCGAACAGGTCGGAATGTGACGGCAAGAATTTCCGATAAAGCCGGAAAGCGTCAGTTGATAGAGCCGAACAAGGCCCATGCCGAGTAGCCTGCCCGGGGTCTTTCTAAACGGGCCAGCCCAATTGCGGGAGCGGCTTACAGGCTTGTCCGATTTATGATGACAACCGGGTTGTCCGCACATGAGATCAACTCGCTGCGGACAGAGGCTGCTTCGCCTCCAACTGATCCAGGCAATCACAGACCGCCTCGAAGGTGAGGAGAGTGGAGGCGTGGCGGGCCTTGTAATCCTTGACCGGCTTTAGCACCCGCATATCCTCGAAGCGTCCCTCAGGCCCCTCGCCGTTCGCCGTCAGCATGTCGATCATGTCCTGGCGCGCCTTGCGGATTTCTGCCCGGCTGGCGCCCACCACATGATGCGCCATGATCGAGGAGGATGCCTGACCGAGCGCACATGCGCGCACTTCGTGCGAGAAGTCGCAGACCTGGTCGCCATCCATCTTGATGTAGACCTTGACCTTGGAACCGCAGAGCTTGGAGTGCTTCTCCGCTTGCGCATCGGCATCCACCATGCCGCCAGCGAGCGGAATATTGCCGGCGAATTCCAGGATGCGGTTATTATAGATGTCGTCCATGGTCGATATTCCAGGTAAAGGCGCGGGCGTGAGGTTCTAGCGCTGTCATTATTTTCTAAACGATGTGTCGCTCTGGGAAAAGCTTTCCTGCATTTGGCCACCGTAATATGTTAACTCATTAACCGTACATCAAGGTTTGATAAAATAATGGAGGCGAGACGCGCAAACTCTTGCCAAAAATCAGAAAAACAACCAGATAGCAGCAACGTGGCGCGCAAGCGTCGTTGCAGGGCGTGTTCAGGTGTGGCCTTGAACCATACCGGGAGATAAAAAATGGATGCAATCGTGAAGAATTTTCCTGGCGCAGGCGCGACGGACGATGTGACAAAGGCACGGCCAACGCAGGCTGAAGCCGAGGATGCCGTGCGCGTCCTTCTGAGTTGGGCTGGCGACGATCCAACCCGTGAAGGTCTGCTCGATACACCGAAGCGCGTGGCCAAAGCCTATCGTGAACTCTTCTCCGGCTATGACCTTGATGCCAAGGACGTCCTCGGCACCTTCTTCGAAGAGGTCGGCGGCTATGACGACATCATTCTCGTGCGCGATATTCCGTTCTTCTCCCATTGCGAACACCATATGGTGCCGATCATCGGCAAGGCGCATGTCGCCTATCTGCCGAATGGACGCGTTCTCGGCCTGTCCAAGATCGCTCGCGTCGTCGAGATCTTCGGTCGTCGCCTGCAGACCCAGGAAACGATGACGGCGCAGATCGCCTCCGCTATCGAAACCACGTTGAAGCCACGCGGCGTCGCCGTGATGATCGACGCCGAACATATGTGCATGTCCATGCGCGGTGTGCAAAAGCAGGGCTCGACGACGTTGACGACGAGTTTCACCGGCGCGTTCAAGAAGGACCCTGCCGAGCAGGCCCGCTTCATGTCCATGGTGCGCAGCCGCTGAACCGGCTGCCTCCCTCTCACCCAGGGGATCTCATGTCCGCCATTTTCCCGGTCGCGCCATCCGACAAGACGGCGCTGGAAGCATCTGGGCCGTTCACGCCGAAGTTCGACGCGAACGGTCTCGTTACTGCAGTCGTCACCGACATCAAGGACGGTGAGTTGCTGATGGTGGCGCATATGAATGCGGAGGCGCTGAAGCTCACGCTTGAAACGGGCATTGCCCACTACTACAGCCGCTCGCGAGGCAAAATCTGGAAAAAGGGGGAAACCTCCGGCAATCTCCAGACGGTTCGTGAGTTTCGCACCGATTGCGACCAGGATGCCGTGTGGCTCAAAGTCTCCGTCGCCGGACATGACGCCACCTGCCACACCGGCCGCCGTTCTTGCTTCTATCGCACCGTGACGATGGAAGACGGCAAAGCGGTTAATACCATCACCGACGACACGCGGCATTTCGACCCCGAAACCACCTATGGCTCATCCTCTTCGCCTTGATGAAGAGCTCAATCTTTTCGATTTCTTTGCCTTTTGCTACGATCATGCGACGAAGCCTTGAGGAGACTCACGGTTCTCGAGATATGCAAGTGGGAGGCGTCGAATGCTTGGATGGGGAATGAACCGCGATAATTCATCGTCCGCAACGACACTCGGCACCCTGGAGAAAATCGCGCCCGCACCCAAACCGCAGCTCCCACCGAACCGCATCGCTCTGGCGCTTGGCGGAGGTGCTGCTCGTGGCTGGGCGCATATTGGCGTCCTAAGGGCGCTTGACGAAGCCGGAGTGAAGATCGGCATGATTGCTGGGACGTCGATCGGCGCGCTCGTCGGCGGCTGCTATCTCGCAGGCAAGCTCGACGAGCTGGAAGAGTTTGCCCGCTCGCTGACGATGCGCCGCATTGCCGGACTTTTGGACCTGACGATTGGCGGTAGCGGCCTGTTCGGCGGCATGCGTCTAACCAAGCGCATGCAGGAGCATCTTGAAGGTCTCAACATCGAAGATCTCGAGCATCCGTTCATCGCGGTTGCGACCGAACTGCGCACTGGCCACGAGGTTTGGGTTCACCAGGGCAATCTGATCACGGCGCTGCGCTCGTCCTATGCCCTGCCCGGCATTTTCGAGCCCGTGCGCTGCAACGGCAGAACGCTGATCGATGGGGCTCTTGTCAATCCGGTACCGGTGTCGGTTTGCCGCGCCTATGAGCAGGCTCTGGTCGTTGCGGTAAACCTCAACTACGATATTTTCGGTCGCTCGGCCGTGGTCAAGCACGGTGCGGGTGCCGGCAGCAAAAGCGAAGCCGAAACGCCGATCAAGGCTACCTCGCGCATGGGGCTGCCAGGTGTGATGGTTCAGGCCTTCAACATCATTCAGGACCGAATTTCGCGCGCAAGATTGGCGGGTGATCCGCCGGATCTCACGCTGCATCCTCGCATCAGCCATATCGGCCTCTCGGAATTTCACCGGGCGGCCGAGGCAATCGACCAGGGCTATGAGGAAACACGGTCTAGAATTCCGGAATTGAAGCGCATGCAGCAGGTGTTTCAACCCTGATAGCGTGAAGGCAGGCTGGGGGCCTGCCCTCCTTCTACCTGCTCAAGGCGGACCGCCGATCAGCCGGCAATATAGGCCTTGATGTGCTCGGCTTCCGTCTCGATCTCGCTGATGCGGGCCTTGACCACGTCACCGATGGAAATGATACCCGCCAAACGCCCATTGGTCTCTACCGGCAAATGACGGAACCTGCCGCCCGTCATGATCTCCATCAGATCGTCTGTCGTGGTTTCCTCGTTGCAGCGGGTCACACTCTTGGTCATCACGTCGGAGACCCTGGTCTCCAAGGCTGCGGAGCCTTTGGCGGCCACGGCACGCACAAGATCGCGCTCTGTAAAGATGCCCAGGACTGCGTCCATATGGTCGGTCACGACAACAGCACCAATCCGATGCTCATAGAGCGTCACGGCAGCATCGGCAATCGACATGCCGGGATCGACCGTCACGACCTCCCTACCCTTGATATCGAGAATTTCCTTTACAAAAATCGGCATGCGTACCTCCCTTGTCCGTTGCAGCCCGGCTATCGCACCCAAGTCTCCTCCCTGAGAACGAAGCACCGTCTTCAAATTTTTGCGCTCCCTCGAAAGGGAAAGCAACAGGATTTGAGGTTCGATCAAACTTCAATCGATTGAGGCAGCATTCTCTCCCGAGGCGACTTTGGGATCGAACAGGCCGAAGAAAAGGAAGCCGAAGAAGAAGCCGAAGATGTGAGCGTCCCACGCCACTTCCCCGCCGACATCACCGAATAGCGGGAAGCCCACGGCAATCAGCGCATTACCCGCGAGCCACGCGATCGTGAAGATCAAAACCGTTTTATTGGTCAGCGCCTGGACAATTCCCTGGCGCGGGAGAAGGTGGCCGAAGGAAGGATGATAACGCTGCCCGCGGGGCGGAAAGGCGAAGCGGCAAGCTGCACCCATCAGGGCTGAGACGACGCCGGACGCACCAATCAGAACCGTGATGCTGCTCCAATCAAGCGCCGCATGACCGAACGCGGAAATCGCCGACGAAATTATCCAGAAGAGAATAAATCGTGTCGTGCCGATGCGGCGCGCCACAGGCGCACCAAACGCCATCAGCCACAGCCCGTTGAACAGGATGTGCTCAACACCACCATGCAGGAAGGAATAGGTCACTGGCGTCCAGAGCCATTCCAGGCCCTGCTGCGCCAGGGGAATGGTATAGCGCGCCGGGATGAAGCCGAAGGTGAAGAGGAAGGCTTCATAAGTCGTATCCGACATCAGGTAGGCCGAACCGACCTGGATGGCGATCATGAAGCCAAGGACAGCGACGATGATAAAGGGAAGGTTGAACATCGGTTGCTTCTGCGGCGGGGGGCGATCGTCTCGCGGCTCTTGCAATTCACCGCCGTCATGATGCGTCATTTCATTTCCATTTCATATCGTTCGACCCAGTTTCAGCCATATAGGAAGGGTCGACCAAATAAAAGCAGCCGCGAGATGCCAACACGGTCGATAAGGCTCTTTTTCAAAATCGCTCGACCCGCCAACGAGACGATGAAAACCGGCATATTTTCCGCCTACAACAGTTTTGCTTCACAATGAGACAGTGGAGCAGAAGCTTTCGCTGATATCGCGTAATTCTCCTCAAATATTGCTGTACGACAAAACAGTCTGTTAACCCGCGCGTAGTAAATAGGGCTTGTCCTTTTCTTCATGCAACATAGCGCAGGCCATGTTTTCATCACATCTCGCACACGCCCACGTTTCGAAGTCAGTCGACACCGCCGAACCGCCGGTTACCGTTGGTCTTTCCGGACGTCTTATGTTACCGACTGAAGATGAGTTTGACTGTACTGCCACAGAAATGACGGCGGAAAGTGCGCGGCTGACGTGCTTTGCCAGACCGAACCGGAATGACCGGATCATCATCTATCTGCAGCATATCGGTCGCGTCGAAGGCAAGGTCACGCATCTCACTGGCGACGGTTTTTCGATCGCTATTGCGGCGACAGAACGCAAGCGCGAGAAACTCGCCGCTCAACTGGCGTGGATTGCAAAGCGCCAGGCGCTCGGCCTGCCTGAGGACCGGCGGCATGATCGTCTCACTCCGCGCAACCCAAATGCCTCGCTTCTGCTGAATGACGGCAATACAGTGGGCTGCCGCATCATCGACCTTTCACTCTCCGGTGCCGCTATCGAGATCGAACCTCGGCCAGCGCTCGGCACCACCGTCCGCCTCGGCAATATGGGTGGGCGCATCGTTCGCCACTTCATGGAAGGCGTTGCGATCGAGTTCGACAGTGTTCAGTCCAAGGACGCCCTGATCGAGTTTCTCTGACACTTTTCACCATCGAGTTTCACGACCGGCGACGCTAAGCGTTCGCCGGTTTTTTATTGCCTTTCGGCCGGCAGTTTCCGCTGCAGATCTTGCACATCAGTGTGACAGGCTGTCAGCATCTCGTGAGGCGCGAGCCTTAGCACGATTTATTGGTCCAACTCCCTTCAGGCAACGTGACCTTGCTCGGCCAAAGACCTCCCAGAGGCTGAGATCAGCCTGTTCCAAAGCGGGATTCAAAAGAAATTTCAGAAAAAAGCGCAGAAAAAGACGGTTGAAGGACGATTTTTTCTGCAATCATAACAGGAATTTTCGCCGCTTTCAGCCGTTTTGAGCGCGCTTTCACCTCCAAAACAAAGTGAACGAATGGTTGAGTGTTGATCAACACTGGCTGAAATCACCCTGCCCGTTAACCCTGCTTCATTCACAGGGTGCCGGAATGTGGGCGGTTTGCAGCCTTCGGTCGACTGATGAGCTAATCGGATCGATAAAATTCTATTCAAATTCCATTCAAATTCGAATCAAATAAGCCGTTGTTTTTGCTTAATTTAAGCTCGAATTTGAGCGCGCTTTTTTGCATGCGATCAAAGTGTCGCTGGCATTGTCCTCCTCACAACGGGGAGACAAGAAATGAAAAAACACAGCCGTTTGGGACTGATCATCGCAGCGCTGGCAATTGGCGCATTCGCCTCGCAGGCAGAAGCATCGCCAGGAGCAGCAATGCGCATCATCGGAAAGGCCAATCCTCCGATTGGGCATTACGAATTCTGCCAGACCTACCAGAGCGAATGCCAGCCAACCTCGGCCGATATGGGCCCGCTTCGGTTGACGGAAGAAACCTGGAAGATGATGCTGGACGTGAACTACACGGTCAACACCACCATCACTCCAGCGACCGATATGGAGATTTACGGCGTGGAGGAGCGCTGGGCCTATCCAACAACAGCAGGCGACTGTGAAGACTTCGTGCTCTTGAAGCGCAAGATGCTGATGAACAAAGGCATCTCTGCCTCCAACCTGTTGATCACCGTCGTGCTGCAGCCGAATGGCTCGGGCCATGCGGTGCTGACGGTGCGGACCGACCGCGGCGACCTTATTCTCGACAACCTCCGCAACAAGGTCATGGACTGGTCGGATACCGAATACACCTATCTCAAGCGCCAGGATTCGAACAATCCAGGCCGCTGGGTCAAGGTTCAGGATGGCCGCAACGTCAGCGCCGTCGCCGGGATCAAGAACTGATTGCAAGGGACTGAGCGCCGGAACGCCTCCCCGCAGCCCGGCGCAGTTCAAGAAGCAGAAATTGTGACGGCAGCGACGTTCGTTGCAAGTGCTTCCAAGGTTTAGGCAGGTCGCTCTACCCCGTGTCGATCCTGCCGCAGAACCGGTTCCGTTGCCCCCGGAGCCGGTTTTTCTATTTTGACATGTGCCGGCGCTTAAGAACTGCGAGGGTCGTGCTAAAGAAGTCCGAGTTCCGCAAGTTCCCGTCGGAGATCGGAGGGCATGTCGTCCGCAAGGCCTGAGCCGCCCAGATCGCGCGGGGCTTCCTCATCTTTAAGATAACGCCAGCCCTGGAAGGGACGCTTTGGCGCAGGCGAAGTCTCGATGACTTCCGGTCCCAAAACCAGATCACACCGCGTGATGCCATCGCCACCGGTAAAGGAGCGAATATCGAGAAGCTTTTGGCGCGCCTGTACCTGTCCCTTGATCACCCAATAGAGAGAGCCACCGTCGAGCAACTCTTCCATGCGCTTCGGGATCATGCGAGTAGTGTGGACGCTGTGCGGTTCCAGGCCAGCCGCCATAGCGGTTAGCGAACGTTGGGACACCCATTCGCGCAGATCGTCAATGGAATCCGCGCCGACGCAAAGCTTGATCAGATGTAGAGCCATGGCGCTATCAATGCCGTTTCGACGGACGCGTCAAGCGCCCGTCAAACAATAGCGCCATCAAATATCAACATTCCACGACATTGACGGCGAGGCCGCCGGTGGAGGTTTCCTTGTATTTCTCGCTCATGTCATTGCCGGTCTGGCGCATGGTTTCGATACAGGCGTCGAGCGGCACAAAATGTTCTCCATCCCCCTTCAACGCGAGCGAGGCAGCCGTCACGGCTTTCACTGCGCCAAGCGCGTTGCGTTCGATGCAGGGCACCTGCACCAGACCAGCAACCGGATCGCATGTCATGCCAAGATGGTGCTCAAGCGCGATCTCAGCAGCATTTTCCACCTGTGCGGGCGAGCCGCCCATCACCGCAGCAAGACCCGCCGCCGCCATAGCCGCCGCGGAGCCCACCTCCCCCTGACAGCCCACTTCTGCGCCGGAAATCGACGCATTGTGCTTGATGATCCCGCCGATCGCCGCTGCCGTCAGCAGGAAGTCACGAACGTCGTCGACCGAGGCATCCTCGTGGAAGTGGCGGAAATAGCGAACGGTGGCGGGCACGACACCTGCCGCTCCATTGGTCGGAGCGGTCACGACACGACCGCCGACTGCGTTTTCTTCGTTCACCGCCATGGCGTAAACGCTCAGCCAGTCGTTGGCGAGAACCGGGTTCAGCCGGTTGCTGCGCCATTCGGCGTTCAGTTTGTCGTGGATAGAGCGCGCGCGGCGGCGGACCTTGAGCCCGCCCGGCATGATGCCTTCGCCTTTCAGGCCGCGCTCGATACAGCCGTTCATGGCATCCCAGATTTGGTCAAGCCGGCTATTCAGCACATCGCGGCTCATAACCGTCTCTTCATTGGCGCGCTTCATCTGGGCAATGGTGCGGCCAGAGCGCGCTGCCATGTCCAACATCTCTTTTGCGGTGGCAAAGGGATAAGGCACCTTGGGACCGTTATCGACCGTCTTTCCGCGCTGGCGCATGGCGTCGAGTTCGGTGTCCGTGACAACGAAGCCGCCGCCGACGGAGTAATAGATGCGCTTCAAAAGCATCCTGCCCTGATTGTCATAGGCGGAGAAGGTCATGCCATTGGCGTGGCCGGGAAGCGGGTTCTTCTTGTCGAATACGAGATCTTCGTTCGGACGAAAGGCGTAGGACGGATGACCTGCCGGCTTCACAAGGCCCGTGAGCTCTACCTCAGCGATAATCCCGTCCATGGCATCCGGATCGACCTGATCCGGCTTCTCGCCCGTCAGGCCCAAGACAACAGCCTTGCCCGATCCATGGCCGATGCCCGTGAAGGCAAGCGAGCCGTGCAGGCTGACCTTGATGGCAGATACTGCTGCGCCTGAAGGCCTGGGCCAGTCATCCGACAGGATCAGTTCAAGAAAGCGGTTGGCAGCCGACATGGGTCCCATTGTGTGGGAGCTAGAAGGTCCGATGCCGATTTTGAACACGTCGAAGACGGAAAGAAACATTCTGGGGTGCCCTATGTATAGACCTATTGGTGCGACTCTATCGGAAGCGCACGGCACGAGCCATATCAAAAAGCGGCCAAAACTGTGTCGGTAGCGCTGTGGCAACGACAGCATCGACGCGAAATCGGGACCGATTTCGGGAAAGCGCGACGCGTGGAGTCTAGAACGATGAAGCGTCCTCTGTGCGTCCAAAGGAACACACGGCGCTCAAGCGGTATCGCCAGACGAAAACAACGCGGCTCTTGGGAGAGGCCGCGCTGTTTTGCGAAAAAACTTTTTAAAAAGTGAGATGCTTACGGTGTACCAAAAAGATAGGTCAATGCGAGAAAAGCAGCGAAGCCTGCAAGTGCGCGTAACGTAACACCCCAGCAGGATTTCTGAGCGGTTTCTTCCATGATGACTCCAGCGTGTTCACTCTTCGGGCGGCTCTTGCAGCGCGTCCCGTGGCGCAACCATTTATTAAAAATGTATGACGAACGCAAATGCAAAAAGAGGCTAAACCAAGGCGAATCCTGTGACCTGCCATACGTCCAGCGCATAGGTATATGAAAAAACAAACGCTTAAGAGACGATGGCCAGCGAGGTGCTGTCAGCTTTGTGACCTCAATTCGGACACGAGTGTAAATACTGCAAGACACGCCTTACTTTGGAAGCTGATCTGTCGTTGAAGAGGTGCTAGGCTTGGCGCACTGCACGAGGTCGCAAAGACCGCTTGAAAAGCATCTATCTCTGCACTACCGGAAGGACACTCAAGCAGAGCGGGGAATCATGCAGAGCGCGTCATCAGCCTTTCCAGACCGGGATACCGTGGCCTCGAAGATTTCGACGCTGAGCGCAGACGACCAGGCCTGGTTGCGACTTCTCTTAGAAAATCCACAGCAGGACGAAGCGCTGCTGGAAGGCCTTCTCGTCTTTTTAGACAAGGAATCTCAGTCGCGCTTTCTGAATGCTCTGAAGCTGGAAAAGTGCGGCAGATGGTTTGGTGACAATGCCCCTGCCCGCCTGCAGATCCGCCTCCACGAGGTTGCCAAGAGCAGCCAGCACCCCGCCTATAATGCGTTTAAAAGCGGGCTCGCCAAATCCGGCGGGCTTGAAAAAGCCTACCCCAAGTCACCTCTATAAGTCCGGTACCCGTTCCACGACAGCGATGATCGGCCCCATAGGGAAAAGACTATCGCGCCTGCCCGCCGCGGGAATATCGACGCTGGAGATCGTGCCATCCAGATAGAGAGCGTTATCGGTCTTCAATCTGTCGCGGAACAGCGTGGCGAAATCATAGAAGCGCACAGGGTCTTCCGAGATGACGAAATGAACGATGCCGTCGGATGAGACGCCGACGCCGTTTCGGCGTTTGAAACTGTCGCTGTCGGCAAGGAAGCGCGGATGGAGTTTTCCATCGATGACGAGCATCGGGCCTGATTGCGTGGCAAGATCGGGTTTGAGATTGGCATTCAGGTAAGCGCTGGTTTCGCGCACGCCGGCTTTGCCGTCGGCAATGAAGAAAACGCCATTCGGCTGCATGTGGAAATTACCCCAGCCCCCGGCAGTGCTGATCGGCGTCTTCTCGATCTTGTTGTCTATGTAGAGCCCGACTGGCGAGAGATCGCGGTGGTACATGCCGCCATTCATGGCGAAGACGATGAATTGATGCTGCCGCCACAGGGCCGACGACAATGCAGCAAAGCCGCCATAGGAGGCGCCCGTGACGTCGTCATGGCTAAAAAGCCGGATATCGGCTTTGCTCGGGTCAAAGCTGCAAACCGTATAAGCCGCGCCGGCGTGTTCCATTCTGAGACAGTAGGAAGGTAATTCACTACCGCGTACTTGTGTTGCGAAAAGCAATGACAAAAAATATATTACAAAGCGGCGCATATTTCCCCTTGGCGGAAGTAAAGAATCATCGTTTCTATTGGGTGGGCGCCGGTGCGCCGCATAAGCAAGATTCAAAAGATCTGAGACGAGGCCACCTTCTTTCCAGATGGACTTTCCGCCTGAATTGAGGCCGCAGCACTACGATCAAATAAGAAAACACGTTCCGTTTTATGAGAAAGCGGTTGTCGATTGCGGGCGATGATACGGCTCGAACACAAGATCAGGGGTTCAGACAGTGCCAGTCATTACATTTGCAAATACCAAAGGCGGAGCTGGAAAAACGACGGCTGCCGTCATCATTGCCAGCGAGCTTGCGCGACTGGGACACCGCGTCACGTTGCTGGATGCGGATCCGCAACAGTGGACGTCCAGGTGGTACGGGCTGACGAAAGCCCAGAAAAACCTTTCGGTCATTTCGGACGTGAGCGATGATACCATCGAAGGCCATATCAAGGGCAGCAAGAAGCGCGGCGGTTATGTTATCGTCGATCTTCCCGGCGGGCGGTCACCGCTTATGGCGAAGGCCATCGGTTTCGCCAACCACGTGCTTATTCCTGTTCAGGGCTGCGCCATGGATGCTGTGGGCGGCGCCGAAGTTCTCGGTCTTCTGAAGGACCTCGCCGATCGTTGTGACATCCATATTCCGCATTCGGTCATTCTGACGCGCATCAGCCCAATCATCACCACCCGCTCCATGCAGGCTGTGAAGTCTTTGCTGGCGGAGAAGATGGTGCACGTGATGGGAACGCCTTTGGTAGAACGTGCTGCCTATCGCGATATGTTCGTGACCGGCGGTGCCCCGCACATGATGGATCCCGAGCGCGTCAGCAACCTCGACAAGGCGTGTGAGAATGCGCAGGCGCTTGCTCTCGACGTCCTAAGCATCGTTCCTGCAAAGACCGCTGCGGCCAAATCCGCCAAGGCTGCGGGTGCAAAGGCCGTCGCTCCGAAGCCGGCTAAGAAAGCGGCCTAAAGTAAGTCGCGCAAGAGCGCGAAGCGGTCTTGCGATAACGACATGCGACAATACAGGAATCGAAAGCGTGAGGAGCGAATCTGAAAGATCGCGACACGCTTGAAAAGCCAGCTTGGTACTTGTTGAAAACATAAAAGCCGACGATTGCTCGTCGGCTTCATCATTTTCGTCAACCTAAGGCACGCGGCGGTGCCATGATCGTGTCAACGGCGCGCTGCGCGGTCCACGCTGCGTCCTGCATCCTGCGTTGCATCCACGGCATTCGCTGTGTCACGGCCGACGCCGCGAATTGTGTTGCCGCAAGAGCTAAGGCTAGCGACCGTAACGAGAATGGCAGCAACGGTTGCGAGTGCACGTGTCGTCATATTTCAAAACTCCCCTTGAGCCTGCACCTGCAGGCGTGATCCGTGACGCACGAAAAACGTCGCAAACTTGTTCAGGTTCCACACGTTTTCAAAAAAACGTGAGGGCGCAACCTATTTCACCCACGATCTGCACCGACCTGCGCGACATCGCGAAATGCATTGCGAATACTGTCTGCAACGGCCTGGATCGGACGGGACACCTTGTCGTTCATGATCAGGCGGATATCGAAACTGCCAAGCGGCGGCAGTCCCTCCTTCTCTCCAAGAATGACCATGTCGTTATGAACATAGGAGCGCGGAAGCGGCGCAATCGCCAGATCGGCTTCGATTGCCGCTCTTTGTGCCATCGTGTGACCGCTGAGATAGGCAACCCGGTACGGACGATTGCGCTTATCCAGCGCGTTGATCGCCTCCGAGCGCCAGATGCAGCCATCCTCCCAGATCGAGATCGGCAATGGCTCGCGCAAATGCGCGGTGCCGCATTTCGCACCCGCCCAGACCAGCCGTTCCCGCATTAAGACTTCGCCGGTATCGCGCAAGGGATGGGAGGCGCAATTGACCAGCGCCAGATCAAGCCGCTGCTCATCGATGCGCTTGTAGAGTTGCGAACTGGAGTCGATCGTGACGTCCACCATGATTGCAGGAAAAGCTTCCGCGAAGCGCTTGAGGATTCCGGGCAGCAATCCGCGCTGACCGAGATCATCTGGCGCACCCAGCTTCACGACGCCGGACAGCTCCGGCATGACGAAGCGAGACACGGCCTCGTTCGACAGCGCGATCATTCGTCTGGCATAGGTCAGCAGGGTCTCGCCATGTGCGGTGAGCGTCACTGAACGTGCATCACGCAGGAAGAGCGTCGTTTTCAACTGCTCTTCGAGTTTCTTGATCTGCATGGACACTGCGGAGGGCGTTCGAAAAACCGCCTCGGCAGCCGTCGAAAAATTCCCCGTCTCAGCGATCGCGACGAAAGTGCGGAGGATATCGTTATCGAGCAAGGGAAGAGGCTGGCGAAATGAAACAGTCATGACCGTGTCCGTCAATTTTTCTGAATGATAGATCGATATCATTTCGTTTGATTGAATGTCAAGTGACGTCCATTCTTCCTCACATGCAGAAACGATCGCACCTGCCATCGGAATAAAGCAACACAAAATGTCATGGATGCCATCACCGTCATTCGATTGATTGATGATTTTGGCAAGCGCATAGGTGTCGTGTCGCATTCACGACAGACGCTGAAACAAAAAGGAAGGAGCGTTAAAAATGACTATGATAATCGTGCATGAGGAGACCGGTAGCTGGCTTCGGCTACGCCCGCCATCCTGGATATCCCGCGTGGTCACCGCTGGGTTCGAGCTTCGTGCTTCCTGGCAACGCAGACGCAACCTGCGCATTCTCGAGAGCCTGCCCGCAGACACATTGAAGGACATTGGATGGCCTGCCAACGACACCATCCGCAAGTGACCCGATGCTGTAGACGCTGCGTCGAGATAAATGAGTAAATGGCTCGCCAGGATATTCCGGCGGGCCATTTTTTTGCGATGCGGAACAAACCACAGACAAGCCAGTTTCACTCGGTCACTTCATCAAGAGGAAACCCATGTCCAAGTTCGGCTCTAGCATTCAGCCCGGCGATTTCACGCGTCTGGGCGCCAATTTCGATGGCGACGGCGTAAATTTTGCAATCTTCAGCGCATGTGCACAACGGGTCGAACTTTGTCTTTTCGATGAGACGGGCAACACCGAAATCGAGCGCATCACTCTGCCTGAGTTCACCAACGAAATCTGGCACGGCTATGTTCCGGGACTGAAGCCCGGCGCCCTTTACGGATATCGCGTCCACGGCCCCTATGATCCGGAAAACGGCCACCGCTTCAACCCCAACAAGCTGCTGGTCGACCCTTACGCGCGCGAACTGGTGGGCGACATCCAATGGGGCCAGGAGCAGTTCGGCTACGACCTGAACAGCGAGGACAAGGATCTGTCCTATAACGAGGCCGACAGCGCCTCCAAGATGCCCAAGTGCCGCGTGATCGATCCCAAGGATTACGACTGGAGCGGTGACAAGCGCCCGAACATTCCGTGGTCGAAGACCATCTTCTACGAAACGCACGTCAAGGGCTTCACCAAGCTTCACCCTGCCCTGCCCGAGGAGCTCAAGGGCACCTATGAAGGGCTCGGCCACAAGGATGTCGTTTCCTACATCAAAAGCCTCGGCATCACGTCGATCGAGCTTCTTCCGATCCACTACTTCCCCGACGATTCGCATCTGCTCGACAAGGGGCTGAAGAACTTCTGGGGATACAACTCTCTTGCCTTCTTTGCACCGGCTTCGCGTTACTACGGCCCGCGTGCCATGGCAGGCTTCCGTGATATGGTGCGGGCCTTCCACGATGGCGGCATCGAAGTCATTCTCGACGTGGTCTATAACCACACGGCAGAAGGCAATGAGCTTGGACCGACCCTCTCCTTCAAGGGGATCGACAACTTCTCCTATTACCGCACCCTGCCCGATCAGCCCCGCTATTATATCAACGACACGGGAACGGGAAACACCGTCAATACCTCTCACCCGCGCGTGCTGCAGATGGTGACGGACTCGCTGCGCTACTGGGCCGAAGATATGCATGTCGACGGCTTCCGCTTCGACCTTGGCACTATTCTGGGTCGCGAGCCGGAAGGGTTCGATCAGCGAAGCGGTTTCTTCGATGCTGTCGGCCAGGATCCGGTGCTGTCTCGCCTGAAGCTCGTGGGTGAGCCCTGGGACATCGGCCCTGGCGGTTATCAGGTCGGCGGCTTCCCGCCCGGCTGGGCGGAATGGAACGACAAGTATCGCGACACGGTGCGCGAATACTGGAAGGATGAGGATGGCACGGCCGGCGATTTTGCCGCGCGCGTTCTTGGTTCCGGCGATGTCTACGATCTTCGCGGCCGCAAGACCTGGGCAAGTGTGAACTTCATCACTGCGCATGACGGCTTCACCCTGAACGACCTCGTCTCCTACAACGAGAAGCACAACGAGGCGAATGGCGAAGACAACAAGGACGGCCACAGCGACAATCGTAGCTTCAACTATGGCGTCGAAGGCCCGACGGATGACGAAGGCATCACCGCCGTTCGTGATCGCCAGAAGCGCAATTTCCTGGCCACCCTTCTGCTTTCTCACGGCACGCCGATGATCCTTGCCGGCGACGAGTTCGGCCGCAGCCAGATGGGCAACAATAACGGCTATTGCCAGGACAGCGATCTGAGTTGGGTGCACTGGGAAGGTCTGCCGGAAAGTGCCGAGACGTTGCGCGAGTTCACTCGCCGCCTGATCGAACTGAGGCAGACCCATTCCGTGCTTCGTCGCGACAGCTGGCATGACGGCACGCATGTGACCTGGCTGAACCCAGGCGGTGGAGAGCAGACGCCGGAACACTGGGCGGACGCGGGAAGCACATCGCTCGGCCTTAGGATGACCCGAGAAGGCGGCCCGGAAGGTGACGAATGGAATGATGTCCTCATTCTCTTCAATCCGCATGAGGGCGATGTCGAGTTCAAGCTTCCCGAAGTCGAGCACGGCTGGACGACGGAGCTGACCACAGCCGACCCAACCGTGACCGGCAACCAGATTGCCAATGCGCAGAACTATACGATGGAAGCCCGCAGCCTGGTCTTGCTGCGTGCCGCGTAATCATCGATCACAGCGTCTGATGTGAGAATGGAAGCCGGAGTGACCCTCCGGCTTTTTCTATACGGGTAGAACCGGCCGTTCGCCGACCGGCGCGGCACCTTTAAGGGTCAGCGTGCCGCGGCGCCGACGAGGCGCAAACCGCGACGCTTCTTCAACAGCTTTGCCTTGGCGGCGATAGTGGAGCGCACGGCAAACAGAATGTCGTCGAAATGATAGGGCTTGCTGAAGAAGCGGGCATCTGCCGGAAGGTCCAAGCTTTCAGATGCATGTCCCCCGGAGGTGACGACGACTGCAATGTGATGTTGAGACTTGTCTAGTGTCTCGACGAGATCAAGGCCGGACAAACCGCCCGGCATGTCGATATCCGTCACCACAGCAGCGATCTGCTCGTTCTTGCCGATCACACCCACGGCTTCCAGCACATTGGATGCTTCCAAAACGCGGTAGCCCTTCTCTTCCAGGGCATCCACAAGGGCAAATCGAATGATTGGTTCGTCTTCGACAACCAATACCGTCACGCCAGCTTCCTGCATACGCAATACTCCGCTTTAAGCCTTGACCGCCAGACACAAGAATTGGCGGTTCACGTGCTGTGGCACCCGATGGGTGGCGGTGGCTTCGACGTCCGCCATTCCATCTTTCCAACAGAACGCGCAATTCGGCGACATTGATGAGAGCATGCGGGACAAAATTGAAAACAATATTAATAAAATGCAAAATATCTCGAAACGGCATGTCGCAAATCAGATATTGCTGTTTGTCAAGCCGGTCTCACGGATTGTTTTTTTGACGTGGACGAACCCGCGTCGTATTTCTCCTTCAGGCCGTCGCATTCAGAACATACAGATGATAGTTTCCAAGCAAGAAATTGCTTTTCCGCAAAATGGGGCATGGCCGTCATGAGCAAAACTCCCAAGAAACGTTCAATCGTATTTTTTATGGTTCCTCAGTTCACCATGCTTCCGTTTACGGCGGCGGTGGAAACGTTGCGTATCGCCAACCGTATGCTCGGCTACGATGCCTATGAATGGCGCCTTGCTTCCATTGACGGCCTCAAGGTGACCTCCTCCAGCGGTATCGCGCTCGAGGCAAACACCTCTCTTGCTGAAGAGCGCAAATGCATCGGCGGCGAGAACCGCCCGAGCATGGTGCTGGTCTGTTCCGGGATCGACATCGATCAATATGTGAACAAGTCGGTCAATGCCTGGCTGCGTGAAGTCAACAATCGCGGCATTGCTGTCGGTAGTCTCTGTACGGGCGCACATGTGCTTGCCCAGGCGGGACTGCTGAATGGCAAGCGCTGTGCGATCCACTGGGAAAATCTCCCAGGTTTTTCCGAGGCTTTCCCGCAGGTCGAAGTCTATGCCGATCTCTACGAAGTGGACGGCAACATCTATACCTGTGCCGGCGGAACGGCTTCGCTCGACATGATGCTGAACCTGATCGGTCAGGATTTCGGCGAAAACCTCGTGAACCGCGTGTGCGAACAGCAGTTGACGGACCGTGTGCGCAATCCACACGATCGCCAGCGCCTGCCGCTCCGCGCCCGTCTTGGCGTGCAGAACGACAAGGTTCTCTCGATCATCGAGCTGATGGAAAGCAATCTCTCCGAGCCGCTCTCACTTCTCGATATTGCCGAAGGTGCCGACCTCTCCCGCAGGCAGGTGGAGCGACTGTTCCGCCAGGAAATGGGCCGATCACCCGCGCGCTACTATCTTGAGATCAGGCTGGACCGGGCGCGTCACCTTCTGGTGCAATCGGCCATGCCGGTCGTGGAAGTCGCGGTCGCCTGTGGCTTCGTCTCGGCCTCGCACTTTTCCAAGTGTTATCGCGAAATCTACAACCGCACGCCGCAACAGGAGCGAGCAGAGCGCAAACTCGTGATCAGCGCGTCGAGAATGCTGGCAGCCAGCCAGGGCAAAGCCGCACATTGAATTTGCCGTTAGCACGCGCCGCGCTACGTCAGCGCGGGCGTTGTCGGTCGCTTCCAAAATGTAAGACAGCCCAAATTATCGACCGCGTGTCGGGACCGGCAATCCATTGAAAGCTCGATGGTCGGGCCAACCCCGGCCATGATGCCTGAGAGCGCGTCAACCGTTCATCGCCCCGAAAAAAAGGCCCGCCGAAGCGAGCCTTTGTTCGTTATTTCGAGAAGATATCGAGGCCGCTACCCCACGGGCCGTGCGGTTTGTCGACGCCGTCGGTCCGCTCAAAGCCATGCGCGCCGAAGAAGTCGCGCTGCGCCTGAATGAGGTTGGCCGTGCCACGGCCGCGGCGGTAGGCGTCGAAATAACCGAGTGCGGAGGCAAGAGCCGGAACCGGCAGGCCAGACAGGATGGCGTGCGAAACGACATGGCGCAGCGGTGCGTCCGTGTCCTGAACCATCTTGGAGAAGGCAGGCGTCACGATCAGGTTTGCCACATGCGGATCCTTGGTGAAGGCCGAGGTGATTTCATCGAGGAACTGCGAGCGGATGATGCAACCAGCGCGCCAGATGCGGGCGATGGTGGGCATCGGCAGGTCCCAGTTGAACTCCTTGGAAGCCGCAGCCATCACGGCGAAGCCTTGCGCATAGGCGCCGATCTTTGCAGCAAGAAGTGCGTTTTCCAGATCGTCGATGAAGCCCTGCTTGTCCGCGGGAGCGGCAAGTGCCTTCGGAACGCCAAAGATCTTCTCAGCAGCTTCGCGCTCGTCCTTCTGCGACGAAAGAATACGGGCAGCGACGGCAGCTTCGATAGCCGTTGCCGCGACACCCATATTCTGTGCCTCGATAACGGACCACTTGCCAGTGCCCTTCTGACCTGCCTTGTCGAGGATCAGATCCACCATCGGCTTGCCGGTAACGGGATCGGCGGCGCGCAGCACCTTCTCGGTGATCTCGATCAGATAGGAATTCAGGCGGCCCTTGTTCCACGTGCCGAAGACATCGGCAATTTCCCCGGCGCTGAGCTTAAGACCGTCGCGCAAGATGCCGTAGATTTCGGCGATCATCTGCATATCGGCATATTCGATGCCGTTATGGATCGTCTTGACGAAGTGTCCCGCGCCATCATTGCCGAGCCAGGCAACGCAAGGGTCGTTATCATATTTGGCCGAGATCGATGTCAGCACCTTTTCGACGCGCTTCCAGCTCTCTTCGGTGCCGCCGACCATGATGGACGGACCATGGCGAGCGCCCTCTTCTCCGCCGGAAACACCCATGCCAATGAAGGTCAGGCCGCTGTCTTTCAGAGTGTCGAAACGACGGATCGTGTCACGGAAGTTGGCGTTGCCCGCATCGATCATGATGTCGCCGTTTTCCAGATAGGGCTTGAGAATTTCCATCTGCTGATCGACGGGATCGCCGGCCTTGATCATGATGATGATCGGGCGCGGCGGGCGAATGGCGGCAACGAAGTCTTCAATGGTTTCGCAAGGGATCATCTGTCCCTGCAGTTCGCCGGCGTCGGCGTAAAATTTCTTCGTCGCTTCCGGGGTTCGGTTGAAAACGGCAATCTTGTTGCCTTTTTCCGCGATGTTGAGCGCCAGGTTCGAGCCCATGACGCCAAGACCGATCAAACCGATTTCTGCCTGTTCCACGGATGTGTCTCCATTTTGCATCTGATGGCGCCTGTTTTGGCACTCCCGCCTTCAAACGGCAAGGTGAGACCCAATTGAAACGGTTAAATTTTGATGACAGCGGTCACCTTTGGCGTCGCCGTCCCCAAAACCGTCAAGCGGACGGTTTGTCGTCACCATCCTCCAGCGCCCGCCAGGCGGAGCCATCCATATCCTCATACTGACCGCTTTTCAGCGACCAGAGAAAGGCGAACAGACCGAGCGCACCGAGAAGCAACGCGACGGGTATGAGGAACACCAGCATGTTCATGCGATCTGCGCTCCAGTTGCCATCCCAATTTCGGCGGACCGCTGCTCAAGCTTCCGTGTCGCTTTCCGTTCGAAGCCACTGAGGCGAAGCGCGTTGGTGACCACGATGATCGAGGACGTAGACATGGCAATGGCTGCGATCATGGGCGTGGCGAGACCTGCGAGCGCAATCGGAACAGCGATGATGTTATAGCCAATCGCCAGCGCAAAATTCTGTCGGATGAGCCGCCCTGCCCGTCGCGAAATATCGACAGCAAAGGCCACGGACCTTAGATCCTCTCGCACGAAGACGAAGTCCGCGGCCTGGCGGCCAATGTCGGCTGCCGATGCCGGAGCAATGGACACATGGGCTGCGGCCAGCGCCGGGGCGTCGTTGATCCCGTCGCCCACCATCAGCACCTTGCGACCTTCGGCGGCAAGCTGCTCGCAGCGCCGCGCCTTGTCCACTGGGGTGAAGCCGCCGTTCCAGCTTTCGAGCCCGAGCTTGCCTGCCAACGCCTTGACGGCGGATGGTCTGTCTCCGGAGACGATCTCTGCGCTGAACCCGAAACCCTGCAAGGTTTTGATCGCCTGGCACGTGCCGGGCCTCGTCTGGTCCTCGAAGCGGAAGCAGGCAACTTCTTCACCCTCCAGTGACAACACCACCTCCGACGCGGTGTCTCCCTCGCTTCGCGGCGCCTCCGTCGGGCAGCAAAAGCGTCTGTTGCCCAGCCGGTAGATGCCTTTCTCTGTCCTCGCCTCCACGCCGCATCCGGGTATCTCGCTGACAGCATCGAACACTGGGAGCGCGCCGCGAACCGAGCCGTAGAGCGCTTGGGAAAGAGGGTGACGAGAATTGGCGGCAAGGCCTGCGGCAAGCAGCAAGGCATCTTCCGGCACATCCGCCATATCGAGCAGACGGGGCTCGCCGAGCGTCAATGTACCGGTCTTGTCGAAGAGCACAGTATCGGCCTCGGCAAGCCGCTCCGTTGCCGAGCCATCCTTGACCATGACACCGTTCTTGAACAGTTCCCCCGCTGCAACAACTTGTACGACGGGAACAGCAAGACCCAATGCACACGGGCAGGTGATGATCAGAACGGCAATTGCGATCAGCATCGCCTGTTTCCAGTCTCCGCCAAATATGCCCCAGGCAACGAAGGATATGAGCGCCAGGAGGTGAACCACAGGCGAATAGTACTGCGCAGCGCGATCTGCCAGGCGCCGGTAACGCGCCCTGCCCCCTTCGGCCGCTTCCATCAAGCCAATGATCTCCGCCAGGAAGGACTCACGCGCAAGCGCCGTTGCCCTGATGGTCAGTGGACCGGTGAGGTTTAGGGTACCCGCCTGAATACTCTCGCCTGGCTGGACAATGCGGGTGGCGCTCTCACCGTTGACGATGGACATGTCCAGGTCGCTGGTGCCCGCTATGATCACGCCATCCACCGGCACCCTTTCGCCCGCTGCAACAAGGATGGTATCTCCCGGAACCAACTCGGCAATTGCCCGGTATTCGCGCGCTCCACCGTTGAGGAGAACCATGGCACCGTGCGGTGACAGTCTGGCAAGACCGGCAACGGCTGACCGGGCGCGGTCGCGCATGACGTGATCGAGCGTGCGGCCGATCAGCAGAAAGAACAGCAGCGAGACGGTCGCATCGAACCAGGCATGGCTGCCGCTATGCATCGTTTCCCAAATCGAGACGGCATAGGACAGCGTGATTGCAAGGGCGATCGGCACATCCATGTTGGTTCGGCCGTGCTTCAGAGCGCGATAAGCAGACTGATAGAAGAACCGGCCACCATAGATCAGCGCAGGTGCCGCGATCAGGGCGGATATCCAGTGAAACATGTCGCGCGTGGAAGCATCCGCGCCGGACCAGACCGACACGGACAGCAGCATGATGTTCGCGGCTGCAAAACCCGTCAGACCGACCGCCCGGATCAACTGGTTCCTGAGTTCGTCGGAGGCTTCTTCGGCACTGGTAAAGAGATGGGTGTCGTATCCCGTCGAGGCGACTGCCTTGGCAAGGATGCCCGGATCGGTGCGAACGTCGGCGACTTCCTCCCGCCAAACGATGGATACTCGTTTCGAGGAGAGGTTGACGCGGGCGCGCTCAACCTCGGGCAGTCTTTTCAAACAGGTTTCGATCGTGGTGATGCAGGTGCCGCAATAGACGCCGGGCACCGAGAGATCGATCTGTCGTAACCCCTGCCCGAGATCACGACTGGCGAGCATCATCTCTTCCGACGACGGCAAAGCCTTTCTCAATCCCGCATGGTCGAGAGCACTTTCGGTGCCAGGCGCGCAGCAACTCATCTGACGCCCCCGGCGATATCGATGCGGGTGCCTTCATGAACGATGATCTTGCCATCCTTGACGGCGACGGCCTCGACGATCCAGTCTCCTGGTGCAAGCTGATGGTGGGCCGCAAACCCATTCACCGATTGTTTTTCCAGAACCAGAGAGAAATCCTGTTTCTCCCCAACCGGGCGGCGAAAATTGAGCGTCACGACATCGGTCTCGACAGGCCCCTGGATGGGGTGGGTCACCTCGTAAGCGATGGTATCGCCATCGAGCTTGAGCTTGCCGACGATGCCGCTTGCAGCCCGCGCCTTGGCGGCTTCCGCCTTGCCGTTGAACTGCTGGCTGGCAACATAGGTGTTTTGCACCACAAGCCCGCTCCAACTCGAAACCGCATTCCACGCCATGGTGACATTGACCGCAATCACGGTGCCGAAGAACAGCACCATGATGGTGAGCATGTGCCAGCCGGTGAAGACAAAACCTGGCTTTTCCTGTCGCTCGATCGTCATTTCTTTGCTCCCGGCCCATTGAAGACGGCCTTGTAGTGCGCGGTCTCTGAGTTTTCAGCGTCCGACGCGAGGAAGGTGAAATCGCTTGCTGTTTTGGTGGCACCGGCGGGCGTGGTGACGAAGAGCTTGAGGCTTGTGACTTCGTCGGGCTTGACCTTGATGTCGAAGCTTCGCGCAGGCTCATCGACCAGACCGTTGATCTTCATCACGGCGCCTGGCAACCCTTCCAGCGACAAGGTGATGGTGCGCGGCTGCGCGATCATGTTGAGAAGCCGGACGGTATATCCGTTGCGGATCGAGCCATCCGATTCCAGCACATATTGCGGATTGCGATCGTGAATGACGTTGACCGCAAGGCGCTCGCGGGTGGCCAGCGTCACCAGCATGACGACACCGACAAGGCACCAGACTGTCATGTAAAAGATCGTGCGCGGACGCAAAATGATCCGCCAATTGAAATGGCGTATGGCATTGACGAAGCTGCCATCGGGATTGCGGACTGCACTCGGCTGAATGACATGCGCGCCATTGCCTGTCGCCAGAGCCATGTTTGCATCGTATTCCTGAAGCGTGGCATAGGCGATCAGGCCGCGCGGCTTACCGACCTTGTCCATGACGCCATCGCAGGCGTCGATGCAAAGGGCGCAGGTGATGCACTCCATCTGCTGCCCGTCGCGGATATCGATGCCCATGGGACAGACGGCGACACAGGCATTGCAATCGACGCAGTCGCCCACCGGCTCACCTGCGGCAACCGCCTTTTTGGTGTGACGCGAGCGGGGTTCGCCGCGCCAGTCATTATAGGTCACCACCAGCGAATGCTCGTCCAGCATCGCGCCCTGGATGCGGGGCCAGGGGCACATATAGGTGCACACCTGCTCGCGCATCAGACCGCCAAAGACGTACGTCGTCGCCGTCAGGATCGCCACGGTGTAATAGGCGACCATCGGCGCCTCGCCCGTCACGAACTGCTTCAGCAGGGTTGGAGCATCGGCGAAGTAGAATATCCAGGCACCGCCCGTCATCACACCGATCGCCAGCCAGATGAGATGCTTGGAGACGCGCTTTCGCAGCTTGTCCAAGCTCCACGGCGCGGCGTCGAGCTTCATGCGCGCGTTTCGGTCGCCCTCGATGGCGCGCTCTACCACGAGGAAGAGATCGACCCATACCGTTTGAGGACAGGTATAGCCGCACCAGGCGCGGCCGATTGCTGACGTGATGAGGAAGAGGCCGAAACCTGCCATGACCAGAAGCCCGGCAACATAGTAGAATTCCTGCGGCCATATCTCGATGAAGAAGAAGTAGAAACGCCTGCTGGCGATATCGACGAGCACCGCCTGATCGGGCGCATAGGGACCACGGTCCCATCGGATCCAGGGTGTCAGATAGTATATGCCCAGCGTGATCAGCATCACGATCCATTTGAAACGACGAAACTGCCCCTCCGCCCGCTTCGGGAAAATCTTCTTGCGCGCCTCGTAAAGCGGCTTCCTGTTTTTCGCAGAATTGACCGGTTCGGCATTCAATCTCTCGACAGGCTCGGAGCCATTGCCGAGGTCGCGGGCGGTATAAAGGTTCATGATCGCAAGGTCCGTTTCTGTCCTTGCGTTTTGACATCTTGGGGGTTCATCATCCTTGACTTAGGTCAAGTCGGGACAATGTGGCGCAGGCGCTGCGGACGGGAGAAGAATGATGGCAACGATGATCTCGAGGATCGCGCACCTGGCAATCGATCGGCCATGGCAGGAGGTCTACGCCTTTGCTTCAGATCCCAACAGGATGCCGCGCTGGGCGGCGGGTCTGGCAAGTGGATTGCGGCAGGATGATGTGGACTGGATCGCTTCAGGGCCACTCGGAGACGTCCGCGTGCGCTTTGCTGAGCCGAATGATTTTGGCGTCGTCGACCACGTGGTGACGCTGCCCGATGGGATGCAAGTCTACAATGCGCTTCGGGTGACACCGAATGGTGACGGGGCGGAAATCGCCTTCACCGTTCTACGACTGCCGGGCATGACGGAAGAGGATCACGACCGGGATGCCGCCGCCGTGTTGGCGGATCTGAAGACTTTGAAGGGCCTTCTGGAGCATCAATGAAAAGGGCCGCACGACGCGGCCCCTATTGCCCTTTAAGTCGCCCTATTCACCGCCACCCAGCGAGTGGACGAAGAGCGCCAGTTGCTTGACTGTGGTATCTCCCAGACGCTCGCCCCAGGCGGGCATGACACCATGCTTGGGTGCCCGGATCTGGGCGACGACGCCCTCTTCGCCGTGTGCCTTCAGCCAGATTGCGTCAGCGAGGTTTGGAGCGCCCATATCGCGGTTGCCCCTGGCATCTTCACCGTGACACGAGGCGCAGTTGTCGGCGAATATCTGCTTGCCCGCATCAATCATGGCCGGATCATGCGGCGTTCCTGTCAGGCTGACAACATAGGCCGCGACGGCACGGATTTCATCGCTCTTCAGCACATCGGCAAAAGCCGGCATTTCCGACACGCGCGTTTCCGGATCCTCGGTGAAGCGTATGCCGTGGGTGATGGTCGTGTAGACATCCTCCGCCTTACCGCCCCACAGCCAGTCATCATCGTTGAGGTTGGGATAGCCGTTGCCGCCCTCAGCACCAGAGCCGTGGCACTGGATGCAGTTGACCTTGAAGGCCGCAGCACCACCGGCAACGGCAAACTGCATGAGTTCGCTGTCGGCCTGGATATCCTCCAGTGACAAGGATGCGATCTTGTCGAGGTAGGCGTTCTGGCCTGCCTTGGCATTGGCCATCTCGGTTGCCACAGTGGCGCGGCTGCTCCAGCCGAGAACGCCACGCGTCGCACCGCTGATCAGTGGCCACGCTGGAAAGGCAATCGTGTAGCCGATGGCCCAGATGATGGTGGCGTAGAACGTCCACACCCACCAGCGGGGCATGGGGTTGTTCAGCTCTCGAATGCCATCCCACTCGTGGCCGGTGGTTTCGACGCCGCTGATCTGGTCTATGTGTTTGTCCGACATGGTATCAATCCTCCTTGAGAGGAATCTTGGCGGCGTCGCTGGCGGCCTTTCCGCCACCGGGACGCAAGGTGAAAAGGACGACGCAGAGGAAGAAGAGCGTCATGACGAGCAGGCCCCAGCTATCGGCGAAGTGGCGCATGGCGGTGTAGGTTTCCATCTCGTGCTCCTCCTATCGGTAACCGGCCGCGTCGTCATAGGTCGAAAAATCGACCAACGTGCCGAGCATCTGCAAATAGGCAACCAGCGCGTCCATTTCGGTCAGCTTCGCCGGATCGCCGTCGAAATCTCCGATCTTTGCCTTGGGATAACGCGCCTCCAGGGCCGTCGTGTCGGCGTTCGGATCTGCCTGCGCCTTCATGTCGGCCTCAGCGTTCTGCAGCATGTCGTCGCTATAGGGCACGCCGACGGCTCGGTTGGCTTTCAGCTCCATCGCCACATTCGTCACCTGCAGGGGGGTCGTCTTCAGGAAGGCATAGCTTGGCATGACCGATTCCGGCACGACGGAGCGCGGCGCGCTCAAATGCTGGACATGCCATTCGTTCGAATAGCGATCCCCCACACGCGCGAGATCCGGTCCGGTTCTTTTCGATCCCCACTGGAACGGATGGTCGTACATGCTTTCCGCCGCAAGGCTGTAATGGCCGTAGCGCTCCACCTCATCGCGGAAGGGGCGGATCATCTGGCTGTGGCAGACATAGCATCCTTCGCGGATGTAGATGTTACGCCCCATAAGCTCCAGCGGCGAGTAAGGCCGCATGCCCTCTACCTTCTCGATCGTATTTTCGAGGTAGAAGAGCGGCGCGATCTCCACGATGCCGCCAATCGAGACGACCGCCAGCGATCCGACGAGAAGCAAGGTGGCGTTGCGCTCGATAATGCCGTGTTTGTCCAGAATAGACATGATCGATCTCCTTACTCGGCCGGTTGCAGCTTGGGCGCTGCAGCCTTGCCGGTATTCTCTTCGCGCATATGGCCGAGAATGGTTCTGGTGATGTTGTAGGCCATGACGATTGCGCCACTGAGGAACAGCAGGCCGCCCATTGCGCGCAGCAGATAGTATGGGAACATGGCAGCGACGGTTTCGGCGAAGGAATAGACGAGGAAACCCTGCGCATCATACTCACGCCACATCAGGCCCTGCTGGATGCCGGCAACCCACATGGAAGCGGCGTAGACGACGATACCGAGCGTGGCGAGCCAGAAGTGCCAGTTGACCAGCGCCAGGCTGTAGAGCCGTTCGCGATGCCACAGCTTCGGGACGAGGAAATAGACCGCGCCGAAGGTGATCATGCCGTTCCATCCAAGCGCACCTGAATGCACGTGGCCGATGGTCCAGTCCGTATAGTGGCTGAGGGAATTGACGGCCTTGATCGACATCATCGGCCCTTCGAAGGTCGCCATGCCGTAGAAGGCAACGGCCATGATCATCATGCGCAGGATCGGGTCGGTGCGCAGCTTGTCCCATGCGCCAGAGAGCGTCATCAGACCGTTGATCATGCCGCCCCATGAGGGCATCCAAAGCATGATCGAAAACACCATGCCAAGCGTCTGTGCCCAGTCGGGAAGCGCTGTGTAATGCAGGTGGTGCGGACCAGCCCAGATATACATGAAGATCAGCGCCCAGAAGTGGATGATCGACAGGCGGTAGGAATAGACCGGGCGGTTCACCTGCTTGGGGATGAAGTAATACATCATCCCTAAGAAGCCGGCGGTCAGGAAGAAGCCGACGGCATTGTGGCCATACCACCATTGCGTCAACGCGTCCTGGACGCCCGAGAAGACCGAATAGCTCTTCACGCCAAGGAACGATACCGGCACCGCCAGATTGTTGACGATGTGGAGCATCGCGATGGTAACGATGAAGGAAAGGTAGAACCAGTTCGCCACATAGATATGCGGCTCCTTGCGCACGAAAATAGTGCCAAGGAAGGTAATCAGATAGGCCACCCAGACGATGGTGAGCCAGATATCGACATACCATTCAGGCTCGGCATATTCCCTGCCCTGCATGATGCCGAGCAGGTAACCGGTCGCTGCCATGACGATGAAGAGATTGTAGCCCCAGAAGACGAACCAGCCGAGATCGCCGCCGAACAGTCTGGCGCGACAGGTGCGCTGCACCACGTAAAAGGAGGTTGCGATCAGCGCATTGCCACCAAAGGCAAAGATGACGGCGGAGGTATGTAGCGGACGGACGCGGCCGAAATTGAACCATGGCTGGATGTTCAAATCCGGATAGGCAAGTTGAAGCGCAACGATGACGCCCACAAGAAAACCGACCACACCCCAGAAGACCGTGGCGATCACCCCATAGCGGATCACGTCATCGAAATACTCGGTCTTCCTGCGTGCCTGGACTGCCGGATCGACAGGCGCGAAGGAAACGCGGCGCAGCATCACGACTGTGCCGACCAGGAGCACGAAGAACAGCACCCACATATGGGCGGCGAAAAGATTGTCGTGAGCGAAGGCCGCCCCGAGCAAAGCGAGAAAGGCCCCTGCGGCCACCATCGCTATTCCTAAAGTAGAGTTCATTGTTGGCTTCCCCCAACGTCACATCAGATATGACGCGGAGCGAAGGAACCGGAATCACAGCGGCAAACATGCTTTCGCGTCGTCTGCAGCTTTGCCACCCGCAACGGCAAGCGACCTTGATCCAAATCAAGACTTGGGCCCTAAAGGACGGCGCGAGGTCGCCCGATCAGCGAGCGATAGCGGGCGGCGGGAAGCTCAGGAGCGCGGCCTTGTAGTTCTCGATGACGAAGCTGATCGCGGTCCCATCCGGCTTTGTAAGAACGGCTTCATTGGTGATCAGAGTTTGAGGGATATCCAGTGCGGCGCTGTGGCCGGGCGCGATTGCCTGTCCCATTTCCCAATGCTCTGGAAGAGGCTGCCAGATCAGCCGGGAGGACACGGTGTGGCGCTGGAAATGAAGCGGTAGCACGACCTTGCCGAAGGGCGTATCCGTGGTGTCCAGCGTCTGATTCATGTCCGTCGTCAACCGATCCGGCACATACCAGTTATCCGCTTCCGAAAGCACCAGATCGCCGCATTTCAGCATAACGTGCCGGTAGCCGAGCGGGTCGGAGGCGGAAACGTTCAATTGGTGGCGCACCTCATCCGGCGCTGTCTTGGTGTCCTTAAGGCGGACCGCCGAGATTTTCGCGGGTTCGGCGAGCTTATGGTCGGCGCACCAGTGCTCCAGCGTCAACGTCGCGCTGTCCTGGCTGAGCAGCTGAACGCTCAGATCCTGCACGGTGGCCAGCGCCGCGAGACGGCCGACAGGCGTGTCCGGCCAACTCGCTTGCGCGGCAAGGGCTTTCCCGGAGATGGAGATGGCTAGGGCGCAGAGAAGGGCTTTGAAGGCGGAGGATGACATGTACTGCTGGCTCCGTATTGATTTGATTGGGTAAAATCGCATCAAGCAGTCGGCATCAAAACGATGCAGACGCAGCAAATCACGATGCCTCTGTGGCGGATTTGTGGGAGGCTGAGAGGGATACCACAGCATAGGCCCGAAAACAGAACTCGATTTTCGGATCAGCACGACGCTTAGATTTAAAGAGTTGGAGGGCCGCGCTGCGAAGCAAACCAATGGCGCGCGATGGGCGACCTACCCTTTCATCTTCAAAGGCAAGCCGGCAGCGATGAAATAAACCTCCGAGGCAACGGCAGCGATCCTTTGATGCAGCCGGCCAGCGTGATCCCGAAAGTCTCGAGCCATGCGATTCTCGGGCACGATGCCGAGGCCTACCTCGTTCGAAACGAACACGATCTTCGCTTTGGCTTTTGCCACATGTTCAACGAGTGGAGGAAAAGCTGCTTCAACGTCCCGCCCCTCTTCCATCATCAGGTTCGTGACCCAAAGGGTCAAGCAATCAACGAGGATGGTGTTGGACGCGTCATCCAGTCGTTCCAGCGTGTCGACCAGATGCACCGGTTCCTCATGCGTGATCCATTGATCCCCGCGCTGAAGACGATGGTTGGCGATACGAGATTTCATTTCCTCATCCCAGGCGCGGCCCGTTGCCACGTAATGAGCGACACCCTCAGACGATAGCACCAGCCGTTCAGCAAAAGCGGACTTGCCCGAGCGTGCGCCGCCAAGCACCAGGACGGCACGAGATATGTCGCTCATTCAGAACCTGCAGGGAGAAAAATTGAGAGCGATCCGACCGCCAGTTCGGACTGTGCCGAAAGCCTTGAGGCGCCAGACATGAAAAGAGAACGATTCGTAGATATGGAGGCGTTCTCCCGGTCGATCATGCTGGATCGTCGCGGTAACCGTCATAAAAGACTGATGCCCGTCCGCGCTGCGCGGTCAAGTCGACATCGGCTCTCATGGGGAAAGCGTCGGATCGCTGAAATGAAGGTAAGATGCGATGCGGCTCTTGTCAAATTTCGAGAGAGGAAAAAGCCGCTGAAGACACGCTTTCCGCTCTCGGAATGAAGGGAAACAAGAAGAAGAGGCCCGGTACTCAATACCCGCTCCGGAGCCCCGCCGATCTGTCTAATGGTATAAGCTTACCGGATGGTTAGCGCGGGCTAAAATGGATTGGATTTTTCCGCCAGCATGTCTCGATTGCCTTGCAATGATTTCTTGGTATGACAACCTTCGAAAACACGCCAGGTCGTTGCCTGGCGGAAAAGGCGAGAAGCGGATTACGGGCGGGACCGACATGACGATAATGGACTACATCGCGTTCGTCATATTCCTGGTTCTGTGGGTGTCCTACGCCTATATCACGACCGCACGATCGCCCTTTGGCAGAACCAGCCTTAATCGAGCCATGGCCGACCGCCGCAGACGGTGGATCTACAACTCTCTTTCGCGCGATCTGAAGATGATCGATACGCAGATCATGGCAGGCCTTCAAAATGGCACGGCCTTCTTCGCATCGACCTCCATCTTCGCGATCGGCGGGTGCTTCGCGCTCCTCGGCGCCACCGACCGGGTCGAATCGGTGTTTCGCGACATGCCATTCGTCTACTATGGCGGACGAACCGCTTTCGAGTTGAAGGTTATCGGGCTGACCTGTCTTTTCGGCTATGCCTTCTTCAAGTTCGGCTGGTCGTACCGGCTGTTCAACTATTGCACCATTCTCTTCGGTGGAATGCCGATGATGCATGAGGCAAATGCGGATAGAAAAGCGGCCGAGCGCGCGGCGGAAAACGTCATCCGCATGAATGTCATTGCAGCGAAGAATTTCAATGATGGCCTCAGGACCTTTTTCCTGTCGATCGGTTATCTTGGCTGGTTCATCAACGCCTATGTCTTCATCGTCATGACCGTCATCATCATCGTCGCGCTGTTGAGACGTCAATTCTACTCGGAAGCGCGTCTCGCCATCATGGACGATCATTAATCGCCTGTCATGAAATCGCCCCACTTTGCGGGCGAAGCGCAGGCAAAGCCCCCCTCACCGTTGCGAAGGAAATCACAGAATGAATGAGGCAACCGCAACGGTTACCAAGTCCGGCCGTATCGGCTTTCTCGACACATGGCGCGGCATCGCGCTCATCGCCATGGCGAGTTACCACTTCACCTGGGATCTTGCGATGTTCGGCTATATCCCGCCGGAAACGCCGACCGAGGGTTTGTGGCGTCTCTATGCGCGGGCGATTGCCAGTTCGTTTCTGTTTCTCGCAGGTTTCAGCCTGTTCCTGGCCCATCGAAAGGGCATAAACTGGCCGGCCTTCGGCAAGCGGTTTGCGATGGTCGCGGGTGCAGCGTTACTGATCTCGGTTGCGACATTCTTTGCCGTTCCGGGTGGCTGGATCTTCTTCGGCATTCTCCACAATATTGCCGTCGCGAGCCTGATCGGTCTCATATTTCTGCGCTTGCCTGCGGTCGTGACGTTTGCCGTCGCTGTTCTCGCCTTCCTCTCGCCGATCTATTTCTCCTCGGACGCCTTCAACTCGATCTGGCTGTCCTGGATCGGATTTGCCACAGCACCTCCCCGCTCCAACGACTATGTGCCGGTGTTACCGTTCCTTGCGCCGTTTCTCGCCGGTCTTGGTGTCGCGCAAATCGCCGTGCCGCGCGGGTGGCTGGATCGGTATCGCAAGCCTAGCGGCAATCGCAACCTGCTTGCCTTCTTCGGCCGCCACAGCCTGTCCTTCTACCTCATTCACCAGCCGGTGCTGATCGCGCTGGTCTATCTGGGATCGATCACTTTCCCGCCGCCGCCGGTGGATCAGGTCGAGGCTTACAAGAAGAGCTGCGAAGCGAGCTGCATGCAGACCCAAAACAACCTTGATCTCTGCCAAAGCTTTTGTGGCTGCACCTTGGAGAAACTGCACAGCGAGAACGTCTTCGACGCGATGATGGCAAATACAGCCAGTATCGAGCAGCAGAGCAAGATCAGGGATGTCGCAGCCCAGTGCTCGGCGGAGGTTCAATAATCCGTAACGAGCTCAGGGTCGCAGTCAGGCGCTGATCGCTTCAAGACGGTAATGCTGGGCAGTGTGACACTCCGACATCCAACGGATGAGAGCGTCCGCAGCAATCGGCTTTGACAACCAGTAGCCCTGGAGCTCATCGCATCCCATGACGGTCAGCAGTTCGGCTTGCTCGCGCGTCTCCACACCTTCCGCCACGACCTCGTAACCGAGCGAGTGGCAGAGCGTGATCATGGACTGGACGAGGACGCGCTCTCGGTTGCCTTCCTGCATATCGTTGATGAAGCTGCGATCAATCTTGACGGTTTTGACCGGCAGCTTTTGCAGATAAGATAGGCTGCTGTAACCTGTGCCGAAGTCGTCAATTGATAGCTGAATTCCCGATGCGGCAAGCGTTTCGAGCAGGTCCTGCGACCCTTTCGTCTCCATCATCATCGCCGTCTCGGTTATTTCGAATTCGATCTGGTCGTGATCGACGCCGAAGCGAGCCAGATCGACGCTCAGCCGATCCCAGAAGTCGGCCTCCTGAAGATTGGTGGCTGACAGGTTGATGGAAAGCTTGATGGGAAAACCTTTGGAATTCCATTCGGAAAGTTGCTGGAGGGATGTCGCGATGACCCACATGGTCAATTCACGAGCATAGGCTGACGCTTCGATAACCGGAATGAATTCGGCAGGCGAAATTGGGCCAAGCTCTGGATGGGTCCAGCGCAACAGAACTTCCGCACTCTTGAAAAGACCACTGGCGGCGTCCACCCGTGGCTGAAATACGAGCGACAGCTGCGCGTCGTCGATAATCGCCCGTGGAAACTCGCGCTGGATCATGAAGTTGCGTTGATGCTGCACATCGAGAGATGGGCAAAAAAAGGCGATTTTCGATGGATGAATACGCGCGTCCTGCACTGCACTTTGCAACGACCGTAAAATTTCCTCGGCACTGGTCTCGCCAGGGCGGAAAACCATCGAGCCGATGGACGGCGTCATGGTGATCTGGAACTCGACCTCATTATAAAGCGCACGCATGATCTGCTCTAGAAACGGTCGATAGTCTTCGACCTTCGTACCCCTGGAGACAATGAATGCGAATTGCGTCGGGCCAATATGATAGGCGAATGTTCCCCCATCCAGCTGCTCCCTTAGAATGCGCGCCACCTTGGTCATCAGACCATCGAGATAGGAAATGCCGACGACGCGCATCATTCGGTCGAACTGCGTTGTCTGTGCAAGGTCAATCAGGCTGATGATCTGCTCTGAACCTTTTTCATGAATAGCAAGGTCAGATAGATCGCTCATCAACTGGTGACGGTTTGGCAATCCGCTCGACGGATCAATCCGTCCCATCGAATGGTGCAACTCAATCTGATCCATGACCATAGCAGCGAGATCGGAGAGGGTCGCCATCTGTTCATCGGTGACTTCGAAAGGCTCGATCCCCAAGACACAGAGTGCACCAAGGCCGTAGCCATCCGGTGTTACAAGTGGCACGCCGCAATAGAAACGAATTCCGGCCTGACCTAGCGTGCTGTCGGCATAATAATCGTCTTTCTGCAAATCCTTCACGACCACGGGACGCTTGTGTTCCGCTACCTGCGAACAAGGCGCTTTGTGCCGAGGTATCTCGTTGTGGTCGACGCCCACTTTCGACTTGAACCATTGGCGGTCCTTGTCCGTCAACGAGATGGCTGCAATCGGCAAACCAAAGTAATTTGCCACCAGTCGCGTGATACGATCGAAGTTCTCGCTCGGCATAGTATCGAGTAAGCGCATATTCTTAAGCGCGGAAATACGCGCATGCTCGTCCAACATAAATCTATATACCCATGCCACGCACGAGGATGGCGCGGCGTCGCCGTTGATCAGGGAAACATTTTTTATCAGCCGTGCTTCACGCGAACCGAGAGACACAGTCGGTTGCAGTCACCATTGCGAGCATCATGCCCTGGCTTGAAGATGTGATTTAAAACTAACGCTATAAAACAGTTATATGACTTAACCGTTCCAAAGGGTCTTCAAGCGTGGTTAGCAAAGGATTAATTACGACTGTGGGGATCATGAAGCTAGAATGAAGTTGGGCGCCAGATTGGCGCTACTGAAAGATTTCAGTGCCCAATTCTCAACAGCAAAAGGCGAAACGGTCCGTCAGGTTCCAACGCCGATTTCTGCCAATCGTGTGAGGCAGGCTTCCTCAACATTGTCGAGCTCGGCAAGCGTCTCTTCAATGTCGCGGCGCTTCTGTCGAAGGTCGGCGCGCTTCTCATCGACCTTCTTCATCAGAAGCTCGAGCTGGCCGGATTCACCCGGCGGCTCCTTGTAAACCTGGATGATCTCGCGAATTTCGGCGATCGTAAAGCCGATGCGGCGGCCACGGAGGATTTCCTGAATGAGCCTGCGATCGGCGGCGCGGAACAAGCGCGTACGGCCACGGCGTTCCGGATGGATCAGGCCCTCATCCTCGTAAAAACGAAGAGTGCGGGTGGATACACCGAATTCGCGCGTCAGTTCCGTAATGCTATAATACTTATTCAAGGCTTTGTCCGATTCTGGCTGCCGGACATTATGTTTGACCTTCACGTAAAAGTCAATTTTCGATCATCATCCTGATATGCCGAACCACCAGGTTGCCAGGCCGAGAAATGAGAAGAAGCCGACGATATCGGTCACTGCCGTGACGAAAACGGCGGAAGAAACGGCCGGATCGGCGCCAAACTTATCGAGGAACAGCGGAATAAGAATGCCGGCCAGAGCTGCTGCAAGCATGTTGATCAGCATGGCTGTTGCGATGATGCCGCCGATATTCACGTCGTGGAACCAGATGCCGGCGATAATGCCGATCGCGCAGCCGAAGAGCGCGCCGTTCAACAGGCCCACACCCGCCTCACGTCGGATGATGCGCGCCGCATTATGGATATCGAGGTTCTTGGTGGCGAGAGCGCGCACCGAAACGGTCATCGTCTGCGAGCCGGCATTTCCGCCCATGCCCGCGACGATCGGCATCAGGATCGCAAGTGCCACGACCTGCTGAATCGTGGCGTCGAAAAGTTCGATCACCGAGGCTGCCAGAAAAGCCGTCATCAGATTGATGCCAAGCCACGGCACACGCGATTTGGACGTGCTGGCGATACTGTCGGACAATTCTTCATCGCCGACGCCGCCGAGGCGAAGCAAGTCCTCCTCCGCCTCTTCCTGGATCACGTCCACCACGTCATCGATGGTGAGCACGCCGACGAGGCGACCGTTGCTATCCACGACAGCCGCAGACAGAAGGTCATATTGCTCGAAGAGCTGGGCTGCCTCTTCCTGGTCCATCTCCGCTGGGATGGGATGGTTTGTTTCGTGCATGATGGTTTCGATCTTCACCTGCCGCTTTGAGCGCAGCAGCCGATCGAGATCGAGAGCGCCGACAAGCTTGAAGGTGGGGTCGATAACGAAAATCTGAGAGAAGGATTCGGGCAATTCCTCCTCTTCTCGCAGGTAGTCGATCGTCTGGCCGACCGTCCAGAATGGCGGCACGGCGACGAACTCGGTCTGCATACGGCGACCGGCAGAGCTTTCCGGGTAGTCCAGCGCCCGCATCAGCCTGACACGTTCGGTGAACGGCATCTGCGAGAGAATGTCTTCGCGGTCCTCGCGGTCGAGGTCTTCCAGAATGTAGACGGCGTCGTCCGAATCGAGTTCGCCGATACCGGCAGCGATCTGCTCGTTCGGCATCTGCTCGACGATATCGAGGCGGATTGCTTCATCCACCTCGGTCAGTGCCGTCATGTCGAAGTCGGTGCCCAGCAGGCGCACAAGTGCGTGGCGCTGCTCCGGCTGGATCGATTCCAGCAGGTCGCCCAGTTCGGATTCATGCAGGCGGGCGACGTTTTCGCGCAGGAACAGCACGTCGCGATCGGCGATCGCAGCGCCGACCATGGCGAGAAAATCTGACCGGATCGAGCCGTCTTCGGCATAGATGTCGGCCATCACTTCCGGACGCTTGGCCTCTTCCGTTGCGGGATGATCGTGGTCGGCTTGTGTCAACTTGCGCCCCCTTCTCCGGTCATTGGCCTGCTTTGCAAACGGGCTGGAGATTGTCGTTTAGAACAACAATGTCAACAACCCGTTAGGCAAGAACTGGTTTCATCTTCTTCCTCCCCATCATCGCACCGCAGCGACGGGTGGCTCGATGTCGTCAACGCGCGGACAGGGTGTCGCTAATGGGAAAACGAAACGCGCATCCGTGCAACGCAGAGAATTGATATATGCTAGGTAAGCGCCTATCTGAACAGTTATGCTGCAGTGCAAACTAAGGGTCGGGTGAGTCTTTCTCGGCACCGATCGAGACGAAGCCTTCAAGGAGAGACGTTATAATGGGCAAGATGGATTTCATCGGCAAGCCCTCATCCGCGGCCGGCGGCTGGGGTGCGCTGAAAAGCGTTGGCAAGCGCCTGCTGGAATCCGGAGCACCCCTCTCCAATGCGAAGGCGCTTCTTAAGACCAATCAGCCCGATGGCTTCGATTGCCCCGGCTGCGCCTGGGGCGACCCGGCGCATGGCTCATCCTTCGAATTTTGCGAAAACGGTGTGAAGGCCGTGTCCTGGGAAGCCACGGAGGCACGCGTTCCGCCGAAGTTTTTCGCCGTCCATACGGTGTCCGCGCTGAGCCAATGGTCGGATTACGAACTTGAGAAACAAGGCCGCCTGACGAACCCTCTGCGTTACGATCGTTCGTCCGACCGGTACGTGCGCGTGTCCTGGGACGATGCATTTCGCGAGATCGGCACCATCTTGCGCGGACTCGACAGCCCGGATCGCGCCGAGTTCTACACATCCGGTCGGGCCTCCAATGAAGCTGCCTTCCTCTATCAGTTGATGGTCCGACTTTATGGCACGAACAATTTTCCAGACTGCTCCAACATGTGCCATGAAGCGAGCGGCGTCGGTCTGAAGGCCTCGATCGGTGTCGGCAAAGGAACCGTGCTTCTGGAGGATTTCGAGAAGACCGATGCGATCTTCGTCATCGGCCAGAACCCCGGCACCAACCATCCCCGCATGCTGGGTGATCTGAGGCGAGCGGCACTTCGCGGCGCGCGCATTGCCGTCTTCAATCCGATCAAGGAAAAGGGTCTGCAGCGCTTCAGCGATCCGCAGGACAAGCTGGAGATGATCACCGGCAGTAACACCAAGATTGCTACCAATTACTACCAGCCACGCCAGGGCGGTGACATGGCCGCTATTCGCGGTATCAGCAAGGTGGTGTTCGCGGCCGATGAGGCGGCGCGTGCCGCGGGTCAACCAGCCATCATCGATTACGACTTCCTCACTGGCCATGCCGTGGAGTTCGAGGCATACCGCGCTGCCGTGGATGCAACGAGCTGGGACACCATTCTCGACCAGTCGGGTCTGACACGTGAGGCGATCGAGGAAGCGGCCTCCATCTACATGAATGCCAGTTCCGTCATTGCCACCTGGGCGATGGGCGTCACTCAGCACAAGCACTCCGTCGCTATCGTTCGCGAGATCACCAATCTCATGCTGCTGCGGGGCAATGTCGGGCGCCCCGGTGCCGGCCTCTGCCCGGTCCGCGGCCATTCGAACGTACAGGGCGATCGCACCGTTGGCATCGACGAGAAGGCACCGCCTGCCCTGATTGATGCGCTCGAAAAGGAACTCGGCGTAATGATGCCGCGCAACCGTGGGCACAACACGGTGGAAGCGATCAGCGCCATGCTGGATGGCAAGGCGCAGGCGTTCATCGCGCTCGGTGGCAACTTCCTGCGCGCCACGCCCGACAGCCCGCTGATCATCGAGGCGTTCAAAAAGCAGAAGCTGACCGTCAACATCGCGACCAAGCTCAACCATTCGCATCTTGTGCCAGGAGAAACCTCGTTCATCCTGCCATGTCTTGGCCGCACCGAGATCGATCGCAATTCCGCCGGCCTGCCGCAGATCGTCACGGTTGAGGATTCCATGAGCATGGTCCATGGTTCTGGCGGCATAAACGAGCCGGCATCGCCTGAACTGCGTTCCGAAGTCGCCATCATTGCCGGTATTGCGGAGGCCACGCTTGGCAGTGACCGCGTCAACTGGAACGCCCTTTCGGATGATTACGATCTGATTCGAGACATGATCGAGCGGGTTATTCCAGGCTTCCACGAGTTCAATGAGCGCGTGCGGGTGCCGCGCGGCTTCCATCTGCGCAACGCGGCAGCTGAGCGTGAGTGGCATACACCGGAAAAGAAAGCGGTCTTCTTTACCGGCCCTCTGCCGGAAATGACGGAGCATCAGGAAGCATTGTCGAACGATGGTCTTTTCGTGCTCCAGACCTTCCGCAGCCACGACCAGTACAACACCACCATCTACGGCCTCGATGACCGCTACCGCGGCGTTTACGGCGAACGTCAGGTGATCTTTATGAACCCGAAGGATATGGAGACGCTCGGCGCCCACGCCAAACAGCGGGTCGATGTGATCGGCGAATATGGCGATGGCGTCGAACGGATCGCGAAGGATTTCCGTCTGGTGCCGTACGACATACCGCAGGGCAGCGTCGGCGGTTACTACCCAGAGCTCAACGTTCTCGTGCCGCTACACAGTTATGGCGAAGGCAGCTTCACCCCAACCTCCAAATCCGTGCTGGTGTCGGTGCGACTGCGGGGCGAGGCCGCGGTGGCATAATGGACGAGGAAGACACTGCAACGCGCTTCATGGCCGCGGTGGAAGAACTGCTCCAAATCGCGCCCGCCGGACTTCAACCGACAGGCGCTGCGCTCATTGTCGCGGTCCATATCGGTCTCGGCAGTGACAGTCGCAGCCTTTCAAACAAACTTGGTATTGCCCATGCTTTGGCGCTACGGGAGATCAGCGCACTTTCCGGCACAATGCTCCATATCGTCCGCCGCGAAGCCCGAACACAGCGGACCTTCGTAGAATTGACGGAAGAGGCGAAAGCGCTGGCGAGCACCGCATCCAACGCTTTGAAGGCTTCATCTTTGAATTCCGAGACGTCATGACCGTTCGTACCATCGTCCGATACCCAGCCCCTGCCCTTGCCACCCCATGCGAGCCGGTCGCGACGTTTGGCCCCGACCTCGCCACCCTACAGCAGGACCTTGTCGATACCATGCGTGCAGCACCCGGTGTCGGGATCACGGCGGCCCATATCGGCGTCTTTCAAAGGGTCTTCGTGCTGGAGCTTGAGCCCGGCAAGATTCTAACCTACGTCAATCCCGAGATCATCAAGAGTTCGACAGAGACGATGCGCCATGTCGAGGGCAGCGTTTCCATGCCGGGCATCACCGAGGAACTGGAACGTCCCCCGCAGGTGACGTTACGGTTTCAGGATTTGACGGGCGCCGAGCGGGAGGAGACCGCAGATGGTTTTCACGCCGTCTGCATTCAGCATGAGATCGATCAACTCGACGGCATCTTCTGGATCAAGCGCCTATCGAAGCTCAAGCGCGACCGGCTGATCCGCAAATGGGAAAAGACGCAGCGCTGATTGATCGCCAGCGCAGTTCGGAACGGTATCAGGCGATAGACAGATGAAAGGCCGCCTCGCTGCGCAGCGTATTGCTGACGGTGCAAATTCTCTCCGCTTCATGGGCAATTGCCTGCTTCATCGCCTCGTCAAAATCACCGCTGATCTTCAGCCGCATGTCGAAGCGGAGAATGCGGGCGGGTTCCCCCTCAGACTTTTCTCCCGTCACCTTCGCCTCGACCGCCTCGAACCTATCGAGAACGCCCATGCGGCTTGCGGCAATGCGCGCGCTCAAGGCCAGGCAAGCGGCGAGCGAGGAATAGAGAAGGTCGAGCGGATTGAAGCCAGGTTCGGACGCTGCCGTCACCACGGAGAGATTTCCGCCGGTCGGTGTTGCAATTTGCGGATGACCATTGCGTCCCAAAAGGGCTCTTGCGCCGACGTCCCGCTTCTTAACCCGTAGCTCGCTCACACCATACTCCTTATGCGGTGTTATGATCTTTCAGATTCGCTTCCACCGCTTCCATCTGTGTCCTGTCGCATGTTGGTATCGAAAGACCGCGCAGAACTTTTGCCCGACGTGCTCTCAATCTCCATTTCCCGCAAATTCATTTTGCACAATGGAACCAAATTCTAAATTGCGGCTTTTACTCACGCAACGGTGATCGGGCCGTTCATCGAAACGGAAATAGGAGCTGGGACATATGGTTACCTCGACGCTAGTCAGCATTCTGATCACCTTTCTGGTCATCGTACTGGTGCTGTGGCTTATCGCACGCCTGCCGGTTGGCGGCAGCGCAAAGCAGATCGCTCAGGTCATCGTGATCATCATCGGTATTATCTCGCTGCTGAAGTATCTCGCAGTCTTCTGATAACGATTTTGTCCGATCCGCAGCATCCATATGCGCGGTCAAGACTTGAAAAAGCCCGTCGCTCCATCGGCGGGCTTTTGCTTTTCGGCATGAGCTTCGAGTAAGACGCCTCAATAAGAAAGGGCGCGCAAAACGGATTGCGCGCCCTTTCTCGTGTGAAAACTTCGACTTACTGCGGAAGCTTGTCGTCTACGCCTTCAACGTAGAAGTTCAGACCGAGCAGAACGCCGTCTTCAGCCTTCTCGCCCGCCTTAAGCCACTCCGTGCCATCCTGCTTCTTCACAGGACCGGTAAAGGGGTGAAGTTCGCCGGACTTGATCTTCGCCTCGGTGTCCTCAGCCATCTTCTTCACGTCGTCCGGCATGTTGGTGTAAGGCGCCATCGTCAGAATGCCGTCTTTCAGACCATCCCAAACCGACTCCGACTTCCAGGTGCCATCAAGAAGCGCCTGCGTGCGCTTGATGTAATAGGCGCCCCAGGTGTCGACGATCGCGGTCAGCTGTGTCTTGGGGCCAGCCTTGATCATGTCGGAGGCCTGGCCGAACGCCTTGATGCCGCGTTCTGCAGCAACCTGCATCGGCGCCGTCGTGTCGGTGTGCTGCGTCAGGATGTCGACGCCCTGGTCGATCAGAGCCTTGGCTGCATCGGCTTCCTTGCCGGGGTCGAACCATGTGTTGGCCCAGACGACCTTGACCTTGAAGTCCGGGTTGACGGAACGTGCGCCGAGCAGGAAGGCGTCGATGCCCATCACGACTTCCGGGATCGGGAAGGAGGCGATGTAGCCAGCGACACCCTTCTGCGACATCTTCGCAGCGATCTGGCCCTGAATGTAACGGCCTTCATAGAAACGAGAGTTATAGGTTGCGAGGTTCGCCGCCGTCTTGAAGCCGGTCGCATGTTCGAACTTCACCTTCGGGAACTTCTGCGCAACCTTGACCGTGGCATCCATGAAGCCAAACGACGTGGTGAAGATCAGGTCGCAGCCTGAACGGGCCATGCGCTCGATGGCGCGTTCGGCATCAGGGCCTTCCGGAACGCTTTCGAGGAACGGCGTCTCGATCTTGTCGCCGAAATGCTTCTGCAATTCCTGACGGCCGATATCATGCGCCTGCGTCCAGCCGCCATCCGTGCGCGTACCGACGTAGACGAAGCAGACTTTCTTGGCGTCGGCAGCTTGCGCTGCGGGAACGACCCCGATGATAGCCGCGGCGGACGCGGCCAGTGCGATGATGAGTCTTTTCATTTTTACCCCTGCTTGGTTAGGCATGACTTTCGGATTTTTAGCGATCCGGCACGAACGGTTTGCCGAGCGATGCCGGTGTATTGATCAGCGTCGTGCGCCGATTATGGGAGATGATAATCAACACCACAATAGTTGCTACATAAGGAAGCGCTGAAAGTAGCTGTGACGGCACCCCAATGCCGAAGGCCTGTGCATGCAACTGGCCGATCGTCACTGCGCCGAAGAGATAGCCGCCCGCCAGCACCCGCCATGGCCGCCAGGACGCGAAGACGACGAGTGCCAGCGCAATCCAGCCACGACCGGCAGACATGTTTTCCACCCATTGCGGCGTGTAGACGAGCGAGAGCTGCGCGCCTGCGAGACCCGCACATGCGCCGCCGAACATCACGGCAAAATAGCGCGTGCGGATAACGTTGATGCCAAGCGCATGGGCTGACGAATGGCTGTCACCGATCGCGCGGATTTTCAGCCCGGTGCGGCTTTTGAACAGGAACCAGCTGATACCGAAGACGAGCGCAATCGAGATGTAGAAGATCAGATCCTGGCGGAAGAGGATCGGGCCGATGAATGGAATATCCGAAAGCACAGGAAAGACGATGTTCGGCAGCTTGACGCCTGGCACGCCAACGAAGCTTTCTCCCAACATGCCGGAGACGCCAAGACCGAGAATGGTGAGCGCGAGGCCGGTCGCCACCTGGTTGGTGACAAGCGTGAGCGTCAGGAAACCGAAGAGCAGCGAGAACAGTGCACCCGCCGCGATCCCGGCGAGAATGCCGATATAGGGCGAACCACTCAGATGCGCGGCGGCGAAGGCGCAGACCGCACCGATGACGATCATGCCTTCGACACCGAGATTGAGGACACCGGCGCGCTCAGTGACGAGTTCGCCAAGCGCCGCAATGACCAGCGGCGTTGCGGCGGTAATGACGGTGAGAAGGATCGCCTGAAACATATCCATCATGCGGCTCCTTCACGGGCAGCGCTGCGCGACCAGCGGATGCGGATTTTGTAGAGGATCAGCGTGTCGCAGGACAGGACAAAGAAGAGCAGCAGTCCCTGGAAGACCCGCACGACTTTGTCGGAAATCTGCAGCGACATCTGCACCGCCTCACCACCGAGATAGGTCAGCGAGAGAACCAGCCCTGAGGCGATAATGCCGAGTGGGTTCAATCTGCCGAGAAAGGCAACGATGATGGCGGTGAAGCCGTAGCCCGGTGAAATCGAGGGCTGCAGATGACCGATGGAGCCGGAGACTTCCGAAATCCCGGCAAGGCCTGCCAGTGCGCCGGACAGGAGCAGCGAGAACCACACCATGCCGCGAGAGGAAAAACCGGCAAAGCGCCCTGCCCGCGCCGATTGGCCGAGCACGGTTACCTCGAAGCCCTTCAGCATGTAGCGCATCATGAACCAGAGCGCGACGGCGGCGACGAGCGCAAAGACGACGCCCCAATGGGCACGCCCCGAATCCAGTAGTTCAGGCAGAACGGCGCTTTCGTTGAAAGGCTTGGTCTGCGGGAAGTTGTAACCCTGTGGATCGCGCCAGGCGCCGCGCACCAGCCAGTCGAGAAAGAGCTGCGCGACATAGACCAGCATGAGGCTGGTCAAGATCTCGTTGGTGTTGAACCGCGTCTTCAAAAGCGCTGGAATACCGGCGTAGAGTGCGCCGCCTGCGGCTCCCATGACAAGCATCAGCGGCAGGATCATGGGAGACTGCCAATCGGGGTTCATCACAGGCAGGATGGAGCCGGTGATTGCGCCGATGGTGAACTGACCTTCTGCGCCGATATTCCAGTTGTTCGACCGATAACAAATGGCAAGCCCGACCGCGATCAGAATCAGCGGCGCGGCCTTGACCGCGAGTTCATGCAGGGACCAGACTTCCAGCAACGGCTCGATGAAGAAGCTGTAAAGTGCTCCGACGGGCTCTTTGCCAAGCGCTGCAAAGATGATGGCGCCAACGATAAGCGTCAGCACCAGAGCCAGGAGCGGCGAGAGAATGGCAAAGAGCTTGGAGACCCCTGCGCGTTTTTCCAGTTCAATGCGCATGAACGACCTGCTCCGTATGCCCTGCCTGCCCTGTGCTTCCTGCGTGTACGCCGCCCATCAACAGGCCGATCTTCTCACGCGTCATCTCCTTTGCCGGATAGGCGCTTGAGAGCTGCCCGTCGGAAATAACGGCGATGCTTGATGCCACCTCGAAGATTTCGTCCAGATCCTGGCTGATCACGATGACAGCGGATCCGGCCTTCGCCATGTCCACGAGCGCCTGGCGAATACGGCTTGCCGCCCCCGCATCCACACCCCATGTCGGTTGATTGACGACGAGAACCGATGGCTGTCGATCGAGCTCCCGACCGACGATGAATTTCTGCAGATTGCCGCCGGAAAGCGAACCGGCGAGCGGGTCTTCGCCGCTCTTGCGCACATCCATGTGTTCCGAGATGCGCTTGGCGGCGTTCTTGATCACCGAATGACGGACGACTTTCAGGAAACCGCCGGTGAGGAATGCCTTCTTGTCGGATCGACAGCGCGCCAGGAGAAGATTGTCGGAGAGGCTCATATTCGGCACGGCGGCATGGCCATGGCGCTCTTCCGGGACGAATCCTGCCCCCAGCAACCGGCGGCCATTAACGCCCATGCGACCGACAGGCTTGCCACGCAGGAAAATCGCGTCGTCCTTCGAAACGGGATATTCACCGGACAGCGCGTCGAACAACTCGCCCTGCCCGTTGCCGGCAATACCCGCGATGGCAAGCACCTCGCCCGCGCGCACCTTCATGGCGATATTTTTGAGTGACACGGCAAAGGGCGTGCGTGCCGGAACAGAGAGACCGATGATTTCGACGGCCACGTCACCAATGGTGCATTCGTCGTCGCGCTGAATGCCAGCGACATCGGAGCCAACCATCATGCGCGCCAGAGAGGCGGGCGTTTCCTGGCGCGGGTCGCAGGCCCCCGTCACCTTGCCGTGGCGCAATACAGTGGCGCGATCGCAGATGCGCTGCACCTCTTCCAGACGATGGCTAATGTAAAGCACCGAACGCCCTTCGGCTTTCAGCTTCTCCAGCGTCTCGAACAGGCGGTCCGCCTCCTGCGGTGTCAGCACAGAGGTCGGTTCATCCAGAATGATAAGCCTTGGGTTCTGCAAAAGAGCGCGAACGATCTCGATGCGCTGGCGCTCGCCTACCGAAAGATCGGCAACATGGGCGTAAGGGTCGAGCGGCAGGCCGTATGCCTTGGAGAGTGTTTCAGCTTCCCGCGCAATTTCCTTCAGAGAAATCTTGGGATCGAGCGAGAGCGCGATGTTTTCAGCGACGGTCAGCGCTTCGAAGAGGGAGAAATGCTGGAATACCATGCCGATGCCCAGCTTGCGGGCTTCTCCCGGCGAACCGATCCGAACAGAATTTCCGTTCCAGACGATCTCTCCGCTGGAAGGTTCCAGCACGCCAAAAAGCATTTTGACAAGGGTGGATTTTCCGGCACCATTTTCACCGAGAAGAGCGTGAATTTCACCAGGTGCAATATCGAGATCGATCGCATTGCATGCGGCGAATGTTCCAAACAGCTTGGTCAGCTGGCGCACGGACAAGAGGGGCAAAGCCCCAGACGCAACCGTTTCCGTCACCTGTTCCCCTTTTCACCGATCGCCGCACTTCTATGAGGCTTAACGAGCGGATCGACACCCTTGCACTAAAATTGAGCACTGCTCTTTATGCGTACTAAATCCTTTTTTGTGACGCTGTACAACTGAAAAACAACGATCCAGGGATGGTTTTAAACCACTGTTTTTCTCAGCGGGTTTTCGCCCCAAGAGACGGAGCGAACTGCATAATACCGCCAATGCAATAGAGGTAGATGCCCGTGATCACGACCCCGGCAACAAGCCAGTCCGGCGACTGAAAATGCAGCAGAAGCGAGTATCCACTCAGCACGCACCAGAGCAGGAAAACCGCCATGTTCAGCCACCGGAGCCGCTTCACCCTCACCGGATGCAGGAAGTTGATCGGCAGGAAAGTCAGGATCACCGACACCGTCACGATGATCATGGCGGTGGTGGCGCTGGCATCGATGACGAAGAGCGTGAACACCACCATGTTCCAGACGACCGGGAAGCCCGAAAAGAAGTACTCATCGGTTTTCATGCCCATATCGGCATAATATATCGCGCTGGAGACCACGATCATGCCGGCGGCGACGAAGGACCATGGCTCCCCGATCATGCCACTCTGATAGAGAGCGAACGCAGGAAGCAACACATAGGTGACGTAGTCGATGATGTTATCCAGCGTGTCACCGGACCAGTTGGGAAGGACTTCCTTGACCTGCACCTTGCGGGCGATCGGCCCGTCGATGCCATCGACGAGCAGCGCGAGACCGAGCCACCAGAACATGTCGACGAAACGATGTTCAGCGGCGGCGACGACACCAAGAAAGGCAAGAAAGGAACCGGAGGCTGTTAGGATGTGAACGGAGAAGGCCCGGATTTCGGCATAGGGTACGCGTCTGTAGTTGAAGATCTTCATGACAGCGTAACGGCCCCGCTCTTATTCATTCTCTCTATCCGATATGCGACCATTCACCGCTCTTTGCAACCATGTGAGAATGCTTATCCTCGAACTTAATCAGCATCCGGCTGCGCCGATATGGCAATCTCTGACCAGATGGCTTCTGGATTCAACCGCGCAAAGCCACTATGTGTTGAGCCTCGACTGCAGGAATGGAACAGGACGATGAAGAACTTCGAAGTTGCCGTTGTCGGCGCTGGACTTGCAGGACAAATCGCGGCTTTGGCCATTGCCCGTGCTGGCCGAAACGTCGCGCTCGTTGCGCCTCAATCCGAGAGAGCCGACCGCCGCACGACGGCTCTGATGGATCAGTCCATCCGCTTTCTTGACCGGCTTGGGGTTTGGTCCAAAATCGAACCATCCGCTGCGCGGCTCGCTACGATGCAGATCATCGATGGCACGGACCGTTTGCTGCGCGCGCCGACGGTCGCCTTCCGCTCGTCGGAGATCGGGCTTGCCGCCTTCGGCTGGAATATGCCGAATAGCGCACTGCTCAGCGTTCTTTCGCAAGCTGTTGCGCAGGAGAACAACATCACCCTCGTCGATGCAAGTGTCGATACGGTGGAGGTCGGATCTCATGACGTCTCACTTATGCTGACAAACGGAGAGACGGTTTCGAGCACCTTTGTCATCGGCGCGGATGGCAGACATTCCAAGGTTCGCGAGGCGGCAGGGATCGGAGTTCGAAGCTGGTCCTACCCGCAGACTGCCGTCGTTCTCAATTTCTCGCACACCCGCCCACATGGCAACATCTCAACAGAGTTCCATACCCCGACCGGACCCTTTACCCAGGTTCCACTACCCGGCGATCGCTCCAGCCTCGTCTGGGTCGTCAAACCAGAGCAGGCAGCCGAACTTGCAGCCTTGCCGCTGGAAGCTTTAAGCGAGCGCGTCGAGGAGCGCATGCAGTCCATGCTCGGCACGGTTTCTGTCGAAGAGGGCGTGCAGACATGGCCGCTTTCCAGCATGACGGCCCGCGCCTTCGGCAAGGGACGCGTGGCGCTCATTGGCGAGGCTGGGCACGGCTTTCCGCCGATTGGCGCGCAGGGGCTCAATCTCAGCCTTCGCGACATCATCGTCTTGACCGACATGCTCGGCACATTGACCGGTGGCGCGATCCCGGCAGACGCCGGCGCGACATTCGATCGCCGCCGTCGCGCCGACGTGTTCAGCCGCACGCTGAGTGTCGATCTTCTCAACCGGTCACTTCTGTCCGGCATGCTGCCGATGCAGATGGCCCGTGCGGCGGGACTGCATGTTCTCGGTAATGTCGGTCCGCTCCGCGGTCTCGTGATGCGCGAGGGCATCGAGCCGGGCCGCGGTATCAAGGCCCTGCCCTCGCTGATTATGGGAAGCCTCAGACGCTCGTTGCGCGAATGACATAAAGCACAAGCGAGACGGTGAAGACGGAGAGCACGGTGGAGATCAGAATGGTCGCCGATGCGCGTTCCTGCCACACCTGATAATGCTGGCCGATGACGAAGACATTCGTGGCCGTCGGCAGTGCTGCCAGAAGAACCGCCGTTGACACCCAGATTGGGTCGAAGTTGCCAAAGGATGACATCAGAACGTAAGCCAGCAGCGGATGCAGGATCAGTTTGGCCGGCACGATATAGCTGATCTCTATCGGTACCCGCTTGAGCGGCCGGAGCGCCAACGTCACGCCCATGGCAAAGAGTGCGCAGGGTGCTGCCGATTGTGCCAGATAATCCACCAGTTGCTGCACCGGCTGAGGCGGTTGCCAGGCAAAGATGGCAGCGACGAAACCGACAATTACCGAGATGATGAAAGGGTGCGTCAGCACCTTGCGGGCGACATCGCCTGCAAGTTTCAAGCGGGATCGCTTGTCGTCGCCGGCAATGGCCATCAGAGCCGGTGCGGCAATGAAATGCGCGGCATTTTCGAGACAGACAATAAGCGCGACAGGAACAGCCGCGCGCTCTCCAAGTGCCAGCAAAGCAAGCCCCGGGCCCATATATCCGATATTGCCGTAGGCGCCTGCGAAGCTCTGTATGGTGCAATCGGCAAAACTGTTGCGCCGTACATAGTAGCCGATGAGGAAGATGCAGAGAAAGATCGTGTAGGTGGCGGCGAGGCTCAGCACGACAAAATCCATCCGCGCCAGTTGATCGACGGGTGTGCGGGCAACAAGCTTGAAGAACAGTGCTGGAAGTGCAGCATAAATGATGAAGGTGTTCAGCCAACCGAGTGCTTCGGCGGGTTGGCGTGTAACCCGCGCCGCTACATAGCCGATCAGGATCAGCCCGAAGAACGGAAACAGCAATCCAGCGATTTCAGCCATGGCCCCCTCGCCGTGCAGCTCGTCTTCCTTAGAGGGTCTAGCCGATTTTCATCAGGATTGGAAAGCTCTCCTGAAACCAGATCGCCACATTGGTGATGAAGCCGGACATGAAGGCGATACCAGTCAGGATCAGCAGGACACCCATGACCTTTTCAACAAGCCCCAGATGGCGGCGGAAACGAGCGAGAAAGCGCATGAAACTGCCGGAAAAGGCAGCTGCTATCCAGAAGGGGATGGCAAGACCCGCGGAGTAGACGGCAAGCAGCATCGCGCCTTCGCCGACCGTGTTGCGCGAGGCCGCGACACCCAGGATCGCACCAAGTACAGGACCGATGCATGGCGTCCAGCCAAAGGCAAAAGCCAATCCCATGACATAGGCGCCGGAAAGCGTGGCGGGCTTGCCGCCGCTTTGGAAACGCGCCTCGCGCGAGAAGACGCCAATCCGAAAAACGCCGAGGAAGTTAAGACCCATCAGGATGATGATCAGACCTCCGATCTTGGCGAGAATGTCGAGATTTTGGCGCAGCACCATTCCAATGGTGGACGCACCAGCACCGAGCGCCACAAAGACCGTGGCGAAACCCAACGTGAAGAACAGCGCCGCCAGAAGCACCGCCTTGCGAACCTGCGGCTTTGCCTCGAAGCGCTCATCCCTGAACTGCTCCACCGAGATGCCCGCCATGTAGCAAAGATAAGGCGGCACGAGCGGCAGCACGCAAGGAGACAGGAACGACAAAGCACCGGCGAAAAGCGCTGTGAGGAGGGAAATATCGGCGATGGACAATGCGGCACTCCGGACGGTTCACGATGCCTTGTAGCCCCACCAAACCCTTGCCACCAATCACCTTTTCGCGGTTGCGGCAAAAAAACGCGGAAAGATGAAATAATCCTGTTTTTTTGGGTTGACCGCAAACGTGCCTCTACCTATGTTCCGCCCACTTCCGAGGGGCGCTTTGCCCCCATTTGGGAGAGCGTAGCTCAGCCGGTAGAGCAACTGACTTTTAATCAGTAGGTCCAGGGTTCGAATCCCTGCGCTCTCACCACCGAAGTACTTGATTATATTGAAAAATTTGGCATTTTAACCGGCATTCATATGATGGTCGGTTTGCGTAGTTTGCTGTCAGTTTGCAAAAGTCGTTCTGCGGACGTTCAGGTAGTGCAACTTTTTGGCGACCAAGCTCTTGCGCATGTCTGTCGCAACGACCATCTGTTGTTCAACTTGGAACAGCCGCGCATGATGGGTGCCACCTGGCTGTTCAAACTGGAAACACCCTCAAAAAGTCTGGCGGGCGATACGCGGTTCATCAAGGACTTCGCCCAGAGATATAGAAGCTCCTTATGGATGCATCTTTGCTTCTCGAAGCCAGTCAGTCCGAACGGTCGTTTAGGTTGAAGCTTGACCTGAAGGTCAGTGTGGCTTTGATCTTCGGCTGGGTTGGCCTGTAATGCAGAAGCCTCTCCTGCTCGCGCAGGGGAGGCTTTTTGACGCTCAGTATAGAACAATTAACGACGGGGCGACCCTTGGACAATGAATTTTCCCATCGTAAAGGTTTGACCTTCGAGCAGGCTGAGGGTGCCGCGCCGCTGCCGTCGCAGTTGAAACTCAAAGAAGTGTCTGACGATCTAAAGGCGAAGATGTGGCAAGTTTTTCACATGAGTATTGATGAAGGCGGAGGTGAATTCATTGTCGATCCGTGGGACAGCATATTGCGCAATCATCACGTTGAGCGTCTATTAAAACCGGTCGACACATTCAGTAAGTGGAAACCCGACGTATTCTCAGAGGTCAAAAAAGATCTATTTAGTAATAATTATCTCTTCTTTTTTGGTTTCATTCAGCACGTCTTACGTGATCGGCGTTGCCCCGAGTTCATCAAGCAGGCCGTACGGGGACACCATCGCTCCATTTGCCACTCAAGAAGAAGGCGCTACTGCACAAAAGGCACTTGATGAATTGAAAGCTGCCAAAATGGATGGCGCTCGATCTCACTTGCGAAACGCTATGAGCAGTCTTACGGCAGGATCTTGGGCTGATTCTATTCGAGAGAGCATCCATGCTGTCGAGTCAGTTGCCAGAACGATAGCGGCCGGCACAAGCACTCTCGGTCCCGCTTTAACGGAAATTGAAAAGCAACTCGGCATGCATCCAGCACTGAAATCTGGCTTTGGATCCATTTATGGCTTCACAAGCGACGATAGTGGTATCCGTCATGCGCTTTTAGATAAGGGAGATGCAAAGGTCGACGAAGTAGACGCGATGTTTATGCTCGGCGCCTGTTCGGCTTTTGTAACCTATCTTGTTCAGAAAAAAAGAGCCGCCGGCATTTAGCGCTATCCTTTCCAGAGGCAGAAAGCCCCTCTTGCTTGCGCTGGAGGGGTGTGTTTTGATCGGCTTGTCGAAAAATCGCCATCAGAGCGTAGCGCAGTTTGGTTAGCGCACTGAATTTAGACTTCAGGGGTCGTGGGTTCGAGTCCAACCGCTCCCTGTCTACGCCGCATGTCCGAACCGAAGACATAGGTAACAGTTTGCACCTAAGACATATGTGACAATCTCGTGCCGAACGGATTGTCGATGGCTTGAAGCGTTCTCTGTTCCAGGTCGATGTATCCCAGATCATAATGCATGCAGCTGACGAGCCAAATGCCGTCTTCCACCTCCTTTAATCCCAGTTTCTGCCCGGCCAGCACGGTCGAGATGTTTATCTTCTTCATTTTCAAGCCTGTCTGAAGCCGCATATTTGGTTGGCACTGAGACCATCCAGCAGATCTGACATCTGATCCTGTCCCCACTTTTCATCACCAGAACCCTCTAAAATACTCGCAAAACGTGTTTCAGGTTGCGTATTTACAATCCCAAATTCTTCACCTTACATCAACCTCCCGTCCGTCCGCTGGAGACTCAATGATGAAAGCACGCCTCCTTAGTTTCGCTCTTCTTTTCTTCCCGGCCTCCGTCGCGTTGGCTGACTGTCCGGCGCCTGCAGATAGCAGCTTTGCAGCCGCCGCAAAGGCCAAGTTCGACTGTTCCAGCAGCCTGCCGCTGAAGGGGCACGAGAGGGATCGCAAGTTTCAAATCCATTATGATTTTCCCAAGACATTGCCCGACAACAGCAAGCTCCCCTGGTTGGCAGTCGATCCGTTCAAGAATCCTGCGGACTATATGCAGTCGATCCTCAACTACGTCATCAAGGTCAATGCGCGGCCGGATGTGGATTGGCGGATTGAGGACAATAAGGAAGAGCAGTGGTGTGATGCGCCGTGGTTCTTCATGTTGCGCGAGCCCCTGCGTGGGATGACGACCGAGCGGTGGTCTCGGCCGAAGGAACTTCACGCGCTACAAATGGACTGGGAGCGCAATTTTGCGGTCGGCATCTATAATGATGTGGCCTGCTATGGCTTCGGTCAGATCTGGGGTGATCCCGCCTTCCCCAAAACCCGGGGTTTTGCATTTGCGGAAGGTGCGGTGTCGGCGAAAATGCTGTTCACCACCGCCACACCCTCCAGCGTTCCTTATCTTGCGGGCTCGAAAGAATGGGATGTCGCCGGGCAGAAGGATGGTGGGGTGATGACCATGCGCCTTCTCCAGCTGGACCTCTCTGTCAAGGACAAGCGCTCGCCGAACGGCTGGTTCTTCGGGACCTTCATGTACAATGCCATGCAGCCAGGCAACACGCCTTATGAGCGATTGGTGCCTGTCGGACTGATCTGGGGCAGCGACCCGGGGCTCAATGCCAAGGCTTATCTGGAGCAGGCAGCGACGCCTAAGGAAAGCTGGGTCAATCCGGATGTCGCCTCCACGTTCTACGCCCTTCCCCGCCAGAACCTTGGACTCTTCGGTCGCGCAAATGGCCCTGTCGATAATCCCACCTCGGCATGCATCACCTGCCACCAGCGTGCCAATGACTGGGGCACGGCCGTGCTGCCGGATACGCCGGAAGCGACCCAAGCGGCAGCACTTTTGCCTGATGTGCCAGCCAACCCTTACGACGACGCAGCGATTGCCGCCTACTTCCGCAACATCGGAACGAACTCGCCGGTCGCGAACACGCAGTCGCTCGACTACGTGCTGCAGGTCTCAAAGGGAATTGCGGCATTTCGCAACTGGGTAAAGACCGATTTCCCCGATTACGCTGCCTCGACGACCGATGTCACACCCTACCCGTTCAAGCCGGCTGAAGCGCACCTGTTGGCACCAGCAGATGCCAACACCGCACGGCCGGACGAAAATGAGCAGGATCCAACGGGAAGGCTTTTCCTTCGCTAATATGACCTGATATGCATAGGTGTGATTTGCCTTCGGAGGGCGCGCCTATGCTGTCGTTAAACGTCTTTGGTCGATTCCGGATCACTGATCCGGATGGGAATGACCGGGGTCCGCGATCAGCCAAGGCTCGCGGCCTCCTCGTTCTTCTGGCGACGGCGCCGCATTACTCCAGAAGCCGTGTATCGCTGCAGGACAAGTTGTGGAGCGATCGCGACGCCAAAAAGGGTTCGGACAGTTTGCGTCAAACGCTTGTCGAAATTCGAAAGGCGTTCGGGCCCTATCAAGACATCTTGCAGGCCGACCGCGAAAAGGTCGCGCTCGACTCGTCACGGTTCAAAGTCAGTTACCGCCTTGTCGAGTCACCGGGCGATTGGAGTGACGAGCAGGACGCCTTCGCCGATATCGACGTCCCAGATCCGGAGTTCGAGGAATGGATTCGCGATACCCGATCGTCACTTGCTAAAAAGGCCAAAGTCAGTGCTTTTGAGGCGCCGCGTCAATCAGCACCGCCGAAGCCAGCTATCTTCTTTCAGTTTCACTCCGACAATCAGTCGGCGAGCGAGTTGATCAACGCCCGCATGATGACGCTGACGACGGCGTCGCTTCATGACTTGGACGACTTTCAAATCTTTCCCCATATCCCGCATGCATCGCCGGCTGTCGCGCGTCAACCTGTCAGCGGTCTTGCCGTCTCCATCCGGACCGCGACGATGGGGCGGCATAGCCATATCACCTTCACGATCGGCCATGCGGAGACCGGCAGGCTCTATGCTTCCCGTACTGAAAAGCTCGTCATTTCCTCGGAAGAGGCGTTGCATCATTGGTGCGGAACGTTGGTTCAGGCCATTCTCATCACCTTGCGCGAAAGGAAAGATGACCTCGCCATCTCGAACTGCGCAGCGCTCCTGGCAAGCAACGCTCGCAACCTCATCTTCCGCTTCGACCGTCAAAGCCTGTCTGAGGCGGACAGGCATCTGAGCTATGCCTATGAGCGCGATCCTCGTCCGCAATATGTCGCGTGGCGGGCTTTTCTGCGCAACATGGCGCAATTCCAGCATCGCAGCACGGCATTCCTGGGTGACGAAATCACCTCCACGGAACTAGTACAGGAGGCATTGCGCCAAGATGGCAATAGCCCGGGCATCCTCAGTATCGGTGCCCACCTGGAATATCTGGGTGGAGGATCCAGCCGCGGATCTCTGAAGCTCGCTGAGCGGGCCGCTGAGCTTGATCCGCTCAACCCGATCAACATGGCGATCCTATCCAATGCCGAACTCGTACTCGACAAGTTGAAGGCAAGCCGCAGGTCTGCAACAAAGGCGCTGGAATTGACCGGAGGTGGGGAACATCGGGCATTCGTCGAGTTCTTCTGCTGCATGTCAGCCGCTGCTGTCATTGATTATGATGCAGCCATCGGCCATGCGGAGGCCGCGCTCATTCTGCGACCCGCCTTCCGCGCGCCCTTGCGCTACCTGATTGCCCTTTACATCCAAAAGGGGATGACGGCGCATGCGGCACGAGCGATCGATCAGTTGCGCTTGCTTGAGCCAGACTTTACGCCAGCTCGCTTTCTTGACAACGATTATCCTGTCACCACGATGCGGCGCATCCGATTGATCGACACTATTCCCGTGTAAGCTCACATACCCCTGACACCCTTGGTTGATTCACGCTGCAATCACGATGATGCGCTAATTTTAGCGCGTTAAGACATATGAGGGCAGACTATGAGTGACACCAATATCGTGATGGACCATTTGCGCGCAGCCTTGCTTGCCACGCCGAAGGAGAGCACGTTTCTCACCTATCTCATTCAGATGGCGCTGATCGAGGGAGGAACCCTCTCCCAGGGTCGTGTCGCAAACCAGAGCATCGCTTTGAATGATGAGGCAGACGCCAGCCGCAGAACATACCCGATTGCGTCGGACCCAAGCTATCGCGCTCCAGCCTACGCGTCGTAAGCAGACGGCGACGCTGACCTGAATCAATCTTGGCGATCAAATTTCGCCAAGATCTTTTCGGTTGATATCTTCATAGCTGAGCGACAAGGCGCAGGCGTGCGCGCTTTTCTCATCCTCCGAAGCCACTTGTATGAAATAGAGAAAGCCCGGGGAGCACATGCACCCGGGCTTTTTATCAAAAATGTCTGTATTACCGACACAACCTTAGCCAAGCCAAGGCGCTAAGCCTCACGTGCGCTCGATGCGGATCACCTGCGGTTCGCTGACCAGATACTTTTCGCTCTTGATCGCTTTGACCGCCTTGCGGATCGCATCTTCCATAGTCGCATGGGTGACGAGGATGATGGTCTGAGCCCCCTCCTCCGTCGGCACCTGAGAGCGCTGAACGATCGATTCGAGCGAGATATTGTTTTCCGCCATGCGGGTCGCAATGGAAGCAAACACGCCGGCCTTGTCCTTGACCGTCAGACGGATGAAGTAGCCGCCTTCGTGGCTCTTCATCTTGGCACGACGATAATCCGTCAGTGACTTGGCTGGTCGACCGAGAACCGGCACCTGCTGGGCACCTGGGCGGCTCTTGGCGATATCGGCGACATCACCCAGCACCGCAGATGCCGTCGCATTGCCGCCAGCACCTGGACCAACCATCAGCAATTCGCCGAGAATATCGGATTCCACCGCAACAGCATTGGTGACGCCATCGACCTGAGCGATGACGGAATCGAGCGGCACCATGGTCGGGTGGACGCGCTGCTCGATGCCGGACTCGGTCAGTTGCGCGACACCAAGAAGCTTGATGCGATAGCCAAGATCGGCAGCGGCCTGAATATCCTCAATCGAGATATTGGTGATGCCTTCAAGATAGATATCGTCGGCGGCAATCTTGGAGCCGAAGGCGAGCGTCGTCAGGATCGCAAGCTTATGCGCCGTGTCGTTGCCTTCGATATCGAAAGCCGGGTCCGCCTCCGCGTAGCCAAGCCGCTGCGCTTCCTTCAGGCAGACTTCGAAGGACAGGCCTTCCTTCTCCATCTTGGTCAGGATGTAGTTGCAGGTGCCGTTCATGATGCCGTAGATGCGCGATACGTGGTTACCGGTCAGGGATTCACGCAGTGCCTTGATGATGGGGATCCCGCCTGCAACGGCCGCTTCGAAGTTGAGCAGAGCGCCCTTTTCTTCGGCCATCTTTGCCAGTTCGACGCCATGCTTTGCCAGCAGCGCCTTGTTTGCTGTCACCACATGGAGACCGCGAGAGAGAGCCGCCCGAACGGCTTTTTCCGCAGCACCTGAGGCGCCACCGACCAGCTCGACGAAGACATCGATATCGGCCTTCTCGGCCATGTCTTCCGGCGTATCGAACCAGGTAATACCCGAGATATCAATGCCGCGGTTGCGCGAACGGTCGCGCGCGGAAACAGCAATAATCTCAATTGCGCGTCCGCAGGTAATCGCAAGTTCGTTGCTTCTCTGCTGGAGGATGCGCACGAGCGAAGAGCCGACTGTGCCGAGTCCCGCTATGCCGATTCTCAATGAATCTGCCATGGGTATATTCCTGATTTGCTTTAATGAAAGAGGTGGCCGGAACCGGCCACCTTGGCGGGTTGCCCTTATCTGTGGGCGTTGAGCGAGACGACGTTGTGCAACGTATCGTCCGCAGTCGACAGGAAGCGCTTGAGATTGCGCGCGGCCTGACGAATTCTGTGCTCGTTCTCGACGAGCGCGAGGCGAACGTAATCGTCACCCATCTCACCGAAGCCGACACCCGGAGCAACCGCAATGTCGGCCTTCTCGATCAACAGCTTGGAAAATTCAAGCGAACCGAGATGACGGAATTTCTCCGGGATTTTCGCCCAGGCGAACATGGTGGCAGCCGGAGGCGGAACCTCGAAGCCGGCCTTGCCGAATGTATCGACCATGACGTCGCGACGGCGACGATAGACATTGCGCACTTCTGCAATATCAGAACCATCGCCGTTCAGAGCATGCGTGGCTGCAACCTGGATCGGCGTGAAGGCGCCGTAATCGAGGTAAGACTTTACGCGCGTCAGTGCAGCAATCAAACGTTCGTTGCCGACAGCAAAGCCCATACGCCAGCCGGGCATGGAGAAGGTCTTCGACATGGAGGTGAATTCCACCGATACATCCATGGCACCCGGCACTTCCAGGACCGATGGCGGCGGGTTCTTCTCATCGAAATAGATTTCCGAATAGGCAAGGTCGGACAGCACGATCAGATCGTGTTTCTTCGCAAAGGCGATCACGTCCTTGTAGAAATCCAGAGACGCCACATGTGCCGTCGGGTTGGATGGGTAGTTGATGATCAGTGCCAGCGGTTTGGGGATCGAATGGCGCACGGCGCGCTCAAGCGGGCCGAAGAAGGTTTCATCCGGCTCGACATTCATCGAACGAATGACGCCGCCTGCCATCAGGAAGCCGAAGGCATGGATCGGATAGGTCGGGTTCGGACACAGGATCACGTCGCCGGGCGCGGTGATTGCCTGCGCCATATTGGCGAAGCCTTCCTTTGAACCAAGCGTGGCGACAACCTGTGTATCCGGGTTCAGCTTCACACCAAAACGGCGCGCATAATAAGCGGCCTGGGCGCGGCGAAGGCCTGGAATGCCCTTGGAAGAGGAGTAACGATGCGTACGTGGGTCCTGGACGACTTCGCAAAGCTTGTCGACGATTGCCTTGGGTGTCGGCAGATCTGGATTGCCCATGCCAAGGTCAATGATATCCGCGCCACCCGCTCGCGCGCTCGCTTTCAAACGGTTGACCTGTTCGAAGACGTATTGCGGCAGACGCTTGACCTTGTGAAACTCTTCCATCTCTTTCCTCATGGAAATGGACCGGATCGTCCGGCCCACAGTAGCGTTCGTTTTTTGGTTTGAAACATAAGCCGACACGAACAAATCGGACCTGTGCTGTTTATTGTAGCGCAAGCGCCGGAAAACACGAATTGGTTTTCCCGAAACGCCACGCGATCACCGTGCTTCGCCGAAACATTTGTCGTGACGAGTTTGGCGCAGAACGCGGCTTGCGCCAGTCGTGCTTGCATAACGCCAGATTCTGATAAAATGCAAGGCAAAGCCGCCGCGCGAACGGCGGCTCAATTCAATCAGCCACGTTCACCCCGCACAATTGCAGAGCGAATGACCGACAGCACACGATCCGGCTCGATCCTGGTGCAGACTTTCTGGCTTGGATAACCGTCCCATTTGCCCGGTGGGAAGGTGACGCCGTCCGGCTTCTGGATGGTCTGTCCGTCCGCAAGACCGCCACAAACAACACGGATTGCGCCGCTTCGTGTTTCGAACAGCTCAGGATTCGTCAGATAGACGCAGGCACAGGAATCGTGAACCACCATGCCGTCGCCGGTGCGCATGTTGTAGAAGTTGATATAGAACTGCGAGAGATCCGACAGAAGCTGCACAGCCGCGCCATTCTCCTTGACCATATCCGCCAGGAAACCGGACGTCATCACGGTTTTCGTCGTGACGTCCAGGCCGATGACGGTAACCGGCCAGGCTGCGGTGAAGACGAGATCAGCCGCCTCCGGATCACCGTGAATATTCGCCTCTGCAGCAGGGCTGACATTGCCATTGATGTCGAAGGCGCCCCCCATGATGATAACCTCTTTCACCAGGGCAGCGAAATCGGGATCGGTCTTCAGGGCGAGCGCCAGATTGGTCATGCGGCCGACCGCAATCAGCGTCACTTCACCGGGATTGGCCTTCACCGTATCAATGATGAAATGGTGGGCCGCGCGCGGATCGAGCGGCACATCGACCGTTTCAGGCACGCCGATATTGCCAAGCCCATCATCGCCGTGGATGAAGGTGGGGAAGTGGCCGTCCGGACGCGAGGGATCGAACGTCTTGCCGGCGCCCTGTGCCACCGGCGCATCAATCATCCATTGCTGTTTGAGGAACTGCGCATTGCGAGTGGTAATCTCGATCGGCGCGTTGCCGAAAACCGTCGTGACGCCGATAAGATCGATATCAGGGTGGCGGTGCAGAAAAAGCAGCGCCATTGCATCGTCAATACCCGGATCCGTGTCGAAAATTACTTTATGCATATGTGTCCTCATTCAAATGCGTCGGCATGCTTCGCGTTAGCGTTCGGCGCACAATAGCTTCCTGCGCGGCCTGCGCAATCATTTCCATTCGCTCAATAGAGCGCTGCGCATCCTATTGGACGCACGGCGCTTTATATTTTTGAATCCACGCATCGTGCTTTCCGAAAATCGAGTCGGATTTTCGGGCCGATGCTGTAGCCTTGCCTGCAAAAGCGGTTGCGGGGCAAGGCATTCGGTGCCACAAGCGGCCAGCAAAACCCTCCGGATCCCTCCCCAGTGCAAGACGTCGCTCTCCAGCTTTTCATCATACTGTTCTTTGTTGCCGTCTTCGCCGGCTTCGTCGATTCTATTGCCGGCGGCGGAGGGTTGATCGTGCTGCCGGCCATGCTGATCATGGGCATACCGCCGCTGGAAGCGCTCGGGACCAATAAGCTACAGGCTCAGTTCGGCTCCGCCTCGGCAACCATCGCCTATGCGCGCAAGGGCCACGTCAATATCAGAGAACAATTTCCGATGGCGTTGATGGCCCTGCTCGGGGGGATGGCTGGAGCATTTACCGCATCCTTTGTTCCGGCCGACGTTTTGAGGGCAATCATGCCGTTCCTGCTCGTCGCCATCGCCATCTACTTCGCCTTCAAGCCAAACCTCAGCGACATTGATAGCCAGCGCCGTATCACGCCGTTTGTCTTCGGTCTGACGGTGGTTCCATTGATTGGTTTTTACGATGGCATTTTCGGTCCAGGAGCTGGTTCCTTCTATATGCTGTCATTCGTCGCGCTTGCCGGCTTCGGCATGCTGAAGGCAACCGCGCATACAAAGCTCTTGAACCTCGGCTCGAATTTCGGTGGCTTCCTGGTGTTCACACTGAATGGCGCGATTCTTTGGAAGCTCGGGCTGGTCATGGGATTTGGGCAGTTCCTGGGAGCCCAGATCGGGTCCAGACTGGCGATGAGGAATGGTGCAAAGATCATTCGCCCGCTACTGGTGATATCCTGCCTTGCCATGGCGGCCAGACTCATTCTGGATACGAATGCGCCCTACTCGCTCGGCTGGATCATCGGTAAGCTCAGCGGCGCGTGATAACGACGCAGGGCGAGGGCTCAGGGCCCTATCTCAACCACATTCCAGTGTCGCCATCTCATCGATATTCCTTAACACCACAACGGCACCCATGACGTGATTTTTGGGTCCGCGCAGCGGCGTCATCCTGCATCGGGTGGCAAATCTCTGTCCGTCCCGGTACGCATGATGAATGTAGCCGATCTCCTCACCGGCAAAGCAACGATCAAGGGCGGGCTTTGCCTGGAGGTAAAACCCATCTTCACCAATGAACTCGGTGACATGGCAACCGATCAGCGATAAGCGGGTCCGGTTCTTCAATTTTGCGTAGGCATTATTGGTATAAAGATACCGATAATCGTTTGTGACGACGATGATCTGATCATCCAGACTATCGAGGATTGCTTCGTTAAAAAGCGGCTGCTCATAATAGGCCGGTGCTGGAGCCCTGGCTGGTCGCGCGATTGCCGGAGACAAATCCACATCGGACGAATCCGAGTGATCACGGAAATATCGGTCGATCAGCCCGGACATCATCACGCTTCGGCGCACAACCGCCAGCCGGTCGTCGGCTTCGTCACGAACCAGCGTGCAGAGAAACTGGAATTGTCTGTAGAGCTCTTCGCGGTTAGACGCCTGGTAGGCCAGAATGTCGTTGACGATCGCCTGGAGCTCCCTGTCAAACAACTGAACCAGCTCATCCTCACTTTGGTTGATGGCGTATCGCAATTGACTGCTTTTGATCGCAAAAGCTTGAAAAAAATCCTGGAGCACAGTGTCCATCCACGCTTACTCCGAAAAACCGGAACTATCCCCCGGCCAACCTCAGGCCGTACAACTACGGTACACCAGTACCGAGTGTTTCTCCGCCGTCAATATACGATTTATAGTAGTGCCGCGATAAAAAGCGCATTGTGGACTGCAATGCGGCATTCGCGGCACATCTTGTGCGTTACGCAACCACGCGTGTACGACGATCTTCCAACTCCTTGACCACCACAATAGCGCCAACAAGTTTGTAGGAGGGAGAATAGCACGGCGACATCTCGAAAGACTTCACCACCGTATGCCCAAGGGCATCCTCGGCATAGGTATACTTCTCAGCCTCTCCCTTGAAGCACGCGTCGAGCTTCTCGCGAAATGCCTGCTGGAAGTGATGGATACCGACAAACTCGGCAATATGCTTGCCGATGATCTCACTGCGATCCGAATGGAGTGACGCGGCATTGGCGGAATTGGTATAGTTGATGCGGTAACCGGGAGACACGACGACGACGCGATCGTCCAGGTCTTCCAACCGGTCTTCATCCAGAATGATGTAGGGGCTCCACGGCGCGTCTTCGCCATCCGGAGTGCTGCCGTCGCGCGGAAGGCCAGCGCCGATGTAGCGATCGACAAGCTTACGCAGGACGTCGGCGTTTCGCTGGACACAGCCGATGTCCTCGGCTTCCTCGTTCAGGAGGTCGATGGCGAAACGAAACTGTTCGAGAATTTCCGACGACGAAGCGTTCTTTCTGCCGATAATGCTATCAAGCAGAGTTTCGAGCTCTTTATCAAGAGCGGCAACCTTGGGCGCTTCATTGCGAATGACTGCGCTTTTCAGTTCCGCATAGTTCTGCCAGAACAATTCGATTTTTCTTTTCAACCCAAACACTCCCGAGACGCAGGCATTGCAGTTGCCCAATCCTCCCCGGGCGCATGCGTGACTATCTGCACGATGTGCCCGTAAAGCATGATGTAAGGAGTTGCAAGATCACCACACCAGCACATTCACCCATATCACAATCGGCTATGTTATTACAAATCCGAGAAATAGTAAGGAAGAATAAGCACGGTATTGTCTCGCGACACGCCGACTAAATCATCACATCACGTCAACCGGCCGGTATTTTGTGGTTTAATAATACCCCACCGATCGATCAAAGTTATTAAAATTGACCGTTTAGTCTTCAACCGTCCGTCTTGACCTGGTCCTTGATATGCCAACGGTCGTGGTACCACAACCACTGGCCGGGATATTCGCGCACCCAGCTCTCGACCTTGTCATTCAAAAGCTGTGCGGTCTTTTGGATATCGACACTGCCTTTTTCATTGAGCGGTATCTCGACCTTGGGTTCGATTTCCAGACGGTAGCGATTGTCCGGCAGGCGGATGCATCTTGCAGGATAGACGTCGCAGCCAAACTGGCGCACCAGCTTGGCGAGCAGAGGATTGGTCTGGACATTATGTCCGAAGAACTTGGTGAGGAGACCCTTACGGAACTTCTGATCGACCAGCACACCGACGCCCGCACCACGTTCCAACTGCCGCGCAAGCGCGAAAGACGAGCCCGCATGCGACGGAACGAGCTTGCCCATGCGCTCCTTGCGGAAATTGTAGATCTTCTCTGCCACGTAAGGATTGTTAGGCGGGCGGAACAGCACCGTCACATCGAGGCCGAAGGCAGATCCTGCCACAGGCAGAAGCTCGAAGTTTCCGGTATGGGCCGTAAAGACGATGAATGGACGCGGATTGTCGCGCAGCTCCAGAAAGTTGTCGATGCCGACGACTTCGATACGACCGGGCTTCGTCTGCTCCGGGTCGTAATCGAACAGGCGGTCGAGGAAAACATATTCTGCGGCGAGACGCCCCATGTTTCCCCAGCTGTCGAGCGCGATTTCCAGGCGCTCTTCTTCGGTCTTTTCTGGATAGGCGCGAGCGAGGTTGAAAAGCATCAGCTTATGACGCGGCGTCTTGGGGCCGAGTTTACGCGCAAGGCGATCTGCAAAGTGAATTGCTGGATCGGCCGGCAACAATTTCAGCATGTTCAGAAAGCCGAACGCAATGGTCGCGTTCAGCCACTGGCGAAAGTTCTCAAGCGCCAGCACAATGCGCGTAATAAAAAGCTTCACTGATCAATCCATTCGCAGAACGATCTTACCGAAGACCTGACGGGTCTCCATGCGTTCCAGAGCCTTGTCGATATCGTCGAAGGTTACTTCGGTATCGATCACCGGATGTACAAGACCGCGCGCCATTTTCTGCATCGCATCGGCCATGTTCTGCATGCGGCAGCCAAAAGAGCCGAGCAACTTGAGCTGCTGCTGGAAAAGCATCATCAGGTTGATTTCGGTCGAGACACCGGACGTCGAGCCGCAGGTGACGAGGCGACCGCCGCGCTTCAGCGAGAACATGGAACCCGCCCAGGTATCTTTGCCGACATGCTCGAAAACGACATCGACACCCTTTTTCTTGGTAATCTTGCGCACAACGCCCTCGAAGCGGTCCACGCGGTAGTTGATGACGTGATCTGCACCCAACGCCTTGGCGCGTTCGATCTTGTCGTCCGAACCGACCGTGGTGATGACCGTGCAGCCCATCTTCTTCGCCAGCTGAATGGCGGCGGAGCCGATCCCGGAACCGCCGGCATGGACAAGAATCGTTTCACCGGGCTGAAGTTTGGCATTGTCGAAAAGCATGTGCTCGACGGTGCCGAAGGTCACAGGTGCAAGGGCGGCCGCCACGGCATCGACGCCGGGCGGGGCTAGTACCAGCTGGCGGGCCGGAATGTTGATCTTTTCCTGAGCAAATCCATCCAGGTGGAAACCATGAACGCCGCCTACATTCTCACAAAGGTTGTCGCGACCAGCGACACAATGGTGGCAACGACCACAGATGCGCGCGCCGTAAATGGAAACAAGCTGACCGGGAAGAACGTTGGAGACACCAGGACCGATGGCTTCCACCACGCCCGAGGCTTCGGCACCAATCGTCAAAGGCATCTTGCGCTTGGCAAAGGCCATGCCGCGCCAGCCCCAAACGTCGATGTGGTTCAGCGCAACGGCTTTCACGCGCAGCGTGACCTCACCCGGTGCCGGCGCTTCTGGCTCCGGCAGATCCACTTTCTCGAGCTTACGGTCGTCGACGAGTTGAAGAGCGCGCATAATAGAAGTCCTTCGCCCGAAGGCGTTAAAGCGTTTTCGATTGAGAGCGCCGCTCATCCAACTGGGACACGCGAAAACGGCTCTCCTTCACTCAAATAGACATCGCCCACTTGCGGACAGATGCGTTGGGGAACCGCTTAAGCCGGTTCCCGCGTCATGACAAGGCTTGCATTCTGGCCACCAAAGCCGAAGGAGTTGGACAGCACGGCGCTGACCTGAGCATCACGCTTCACATTCGGCACGACATCCAGCGCGATGGTCGGATCTGGATTGGTGTAGTTGATCGTTGGCGGAAGGGTGCCGGTCAGCATGGTCTGCAATGAGAACACGGCTTCGACCGCACCTGCTGCTGTCAGCGTGTGGCCGATCATCGACTTGTTGGAGGAGACCGGGATCGCCTTCAGACCTTCACCGAAGACGGCCAGCATGGAGCTGTACTCCATCTTGTCGTTTTCCGGCGTGGATGTACCATGTGCGTTGACATAGCCGATATCGCTTTCGGAGAAGCCAGCATCGGCAAGCGCTGCGCGGATGGTTGCGATCGCTGGGCCGCCATCGGGCGACGAGCGCGTGCGGTGGAAGCTGTCTGCCTTTTCGCCCGCGCCCTTGATAATGCCGAGCACCTTTGCACCGCGGGCTACCGCTGCTTCCAGCGATTCCAGAACCAGGGTGGCCGCACCCTCTGCAATCACGAAGCCATCGCGGTCCTTGCTGAAGGGCTTGGACGCCTTTTCGGGCGGATCGTTCTGTGTGGACAAGGCAGACAGAAGCGAAAAGCGGATCAGCGCTTCGGCGCTGACGGATCCGTCCGTCGCAACGGTCAATGCGCGATCGGTGCGGCCCTGGCGGATGGCTTCAACACCAAGTTGGATGGCCGTCGCGCCCGAAGCACAGGCCGTCGAAAGCGTGACCGGGAGGCCGCGTGTACCGAACTGATCGGATAGACGCTCCGAGATTGCACCAAAGAGCGCGGCCTCCTGAAAGGCTGGGTCGGGGCGCTGACGAAGAGCAGCCATGAAGCGATCATAGGCGTCGCCCGGCTTTGCAGCAGGTGGAGACCGATCGGCAAGCTCGAAGCGGGCGCTCCATTCCGGCTCGATCGGCGGCGCAGCGAGAAACAGCGGACCGTTGAAATCGCCGGATAGTCCGGCTTGAGCCAAAGCTTCGATCGTGGTTTCGCGCGCAAATGCAAAGGACCGCTCGACGGAATTGGGAACAGGGATATCGATGAAATCGACCGTGCCGCAGATCTTGGTCGAGAGATTGTCGGTCGGGAACCGGGTGATCTTGTGGATACCGGATTTCCCGGAGGTCAAAGCCGCCCAGTTATCCGAGAGCCCCTGCCCGAGCGAGGTTATGATGCCCATACCGGTGACGGCAACGATGGGGCGTCCAAGGTGATCCTTGAAATTGCTGGATGCCATGGTCTGAACTCCTCAAGCGTCTTTGGAAAGAACGGCGACACCTTCGCCGCGCACATGGCCAACCGTGGTCACGACCGCTTCCGTCGCGGCAGCCGCCATCGGTTTTTCGACAGCGCTGTCAAAGGCCGGAACCGTCGCACCGCTTTCAAGCGCAAGGGCTGCAAGCGCAAGACCCAGCGGAAACTGCGCTTCCAAGCCATGGCCGGTAACACCGCCAAAGCCGCGAATTGCAGCATGTGGCAAGGTCTTTTCGAGAATGTCCTTTTCGCGGGACGTCAGGCCGTCATAACCGCTGGCGCCGGAGAAGACGACGGTTTCAGCCGCATCCTTGGCAGGCGCGAGGAGGCGTTCGAGACGCGCCTCAAACTTGCCATCGTCGCGGTTGCCACGATCGCCTTCGATCGCGTCGATACGCGCGTAAATCTTCGCGCCACGCGCTTCGGCGCGCTTGCGCGATTCCAGCACGAGGAAGGCGCCGACGGATCCGGTGATCATGCCGCCGCCCTCGCCTTGCGCGCGCGACCAAAGCGGCTGCCAGCCACCTTGAGCATGCGCGCCAACGGCTTCGAAAAGCAGCGTCATGTCCGGACGTTCGGCCGCAAATGCACCGCCCACGAGGGCATGGCTCGATTCGCCTGAGCGAATACGATAAAATGCGGTCTCGACAGCCGAGATACCGGCACCTTCTTCACCCATGAAGGTGCGTGAGGAGCCGGTGACCTTATGCACGATCGAAATATTGCCAGCCATCAGGTTGGAAAGCTGGGCGAGAAACAGCGTCGGGCGAAGCTCCGTCGTCAGCTTTTCATTGAGCATTACTTCGCGGTCGTTGCGCTTGAGGCCTTCGTCGACAATCAGCGTATCGACATTGATGTCGCGTTCGCCGCCACCAGCAGCCACGATCATGTCCATCGTCCCACAGGCTTCCGCGTCTTCCTTCAAACCAGCATCGTCCAGCGCCAGACCGGCTGCAAACACGCCGAGGCGCTGCCAGTTTTCCATCTGGCGCTGATCCTTGCGACCGATTTGCGCAGACCAGTCAATCTCCGGCAGCGGATGAATGGGATAAGGCGCAAACTTTTCCGTCTCAACGATCGCCTCTGGCGTCGTGGTGCTGGAGAGCAGCGCAATATGGGCATCTTTACCGACACCATGACAGGTCACGATACCGACCCCGGTAATCACCACATCATTGTCAGACTTCATCATCCGTGATCCTTCGTCGCTTTTTCGGAACGCAGTCCCGGGCCAGCTTTCAAAAACGGCAGGGACGCCGCACTTGCCATGCGGAATAATGCGCGCGATGCGGCTTTGCAATGGCGAAAGCCTATCGGACCTTCCGCACCACATGACTTTTCAGCATTTTAAACGCGAAGATAGCGCTTTTTCGATCAGGTGGAGGTATCGGCAGCGATCGCCGCCATAAGGCCTACTTCCTCGGCGCGCTTCTTGACGATCGGCGCAAGCGGAATTTCAGAGAAAGGCATGGTGCGAAGCTTCAGTTGCGCGTCGCAGACCTTCTTGCCGCCTGAGGTAATCTTTGCCTTGGTGACGGCAAAGCCCGATCCGTCATGCTCGAGATAGGCCTCGATATCGAGAACGGCATTTGGCTCGACAAAGGTCCGCATCTTGGCACTGTCGACCGACATCAGGAATGGCATGGCGGCAAAATCCGTCATGGCGAGAACCAGCATGCCGGACGTCTGCGCCATGGTCTCGATCAACAGCACGCCTGGCACCAGCGGCATGCCCGGAAAATGCCCCTCGAAAACCGGGCTCTTGTCCGGCACGACCGATCGCGCCTTCAGGATGCGGGCTGATCTGTCGATAGACTCGATTCGGTCCACCATCTGGAAATATTCGAGAAGCATATCTTGTCCGTGAAATAGGCCAGGCTGTTTCGCCCCAAGACAGCGTCAGATGGGCAAACGTCCTCAGGCAAATCCTGAGGATCGAGCTCTGTCAAAAAGCAGCATGCAGGTCCCATTTTGCTGGAACCCGCAGAAGCGGAACGAAAAAGATCAGCCCTTGGCTGCCTTCAACTCGTCAATTTTGGCGCAGAGGTTCTTCAGAACGAAGTATTCTTCGGTCGAAACCTTGCCTTCGTTGACTTCCTGCGTCCACTGCTCGAGCGGGATCTTGATGCCGAATTCCTTGTCGATGGCGAAAACGATATCGAGGAAGTCGAGGCTGTCGATGCCGAGGTCGTCAATCGTATGGCTTTCCGGCGTAATGGTTTCGCGATCGATTTCGCTGGTATCAGCGATGATGTCGGCAACCTTATCGAATGTAGCTGTCACGCCCGTAATCCTTTGTGTTCTTAATTATAAAGGTCTCTTCAGACGCACCACATAGGGAAGTTGCACCAAAAAGCCAATGCTTTCGTGATGCTTCGCTCTATTTTGGGCGATGTGTGTTGCCTACACCCTACACTCAAACCGCCAGAGAATGACGCCCTCGCCCGTTGGAGAGATAGGTATCAAAGGTTGCGGCAATGCTGCGAGCAAACGGCTTGCCCGTTTCCGTCAGGGCAAAACGACCGGCCTCGAGATGGACAAGCCCGTCGCGATCACCCTCTGCAAATTGCTGGGCCTCTTCAACGGCGTGAAGAGACGCCGGACCGAAGAGCGCGGCGAGCGCCGACAGATCGAGCGAGAAATCGCACATGATCCTTTCGATCACGAAGGCCCTCACCCGGTCTTCGACAGAAAGTGCGATGCCACGAGCGATACAGAGACCATCGGCTTCAGCCATGCGTTCATACTCCCCCGTCGCAACCATGTTCTGGACGTAGCCTTGCGGCAACTTGCCAATGGACGAGGCACCAAGCCCGATCAGGGCGTCGGCGCTGTCATCGGTATAGCCCTGGAAATTGCGGCGAAGCTCTCCCTCTTCCATCGCTTTCGCCAGTGTGTCACCTGGCTTGGCGAAGTGATCGATGCCGACCGCCTCATAACCCGCCTGCACCAGCATTTCGCCTGCGGTTTTCATCTGCCTATATCGCGCAATCGCGTCCGGCAGCGCCTCTTGCGGGATCATCGTCTGGTGCTTCTTCATCCACGGCACATGGGCGTATCCAAAGAGAGCCACACGATCCGGGTCCAAAGAGATGATCTTGTCGACGGTATCGCGCAGCGTCTCGAGCGTTTGATACGGCAGGCCATACAGCACGTCGCAATTGACAGAGTGCACGCCACGCGTCCTGACCGCATCCACCACCGATCTCGTCTGTTCTAAGGTCTGTATGCGGTTGATTGTCTTCTGCACCTTCCGGTCAAAGTCCTGCACGCCGAGGCTTGCCCGCGTCATGCCGATTGCGGCCAGGGCATCGTAGCGCCCCTGATCGAGATCGTTCGGGTCCATCTCGACGCTGATTTCGGCGCCGTCCGAAAATGAGAACGTCGAGCGCAGCGCGTCCATCAGCGCAATCAGGTCCTGCGGCCTGACCATCGTTGGCGACCCCCCACCAAAATGCACGGCGGTAACGCGGACGTCTTTCGACACAAGCCGCCCGACCGCTTGAATTTCGCAGTGCAGCGCTTTCAGATAAGCGGCAATCGGCTCGTAACGAAGCGTGTGTTTGGTGTGGCAGGCACAGAACCAACAGAGCCGGTCGCAATAGGGAATATGGATGTAAAGCGAGAGGCGATGCTGCGAATCAAGGGCCTGCAGCCAAGAGGAATATTCTCCGGCTCCTATACCCAGATGGAAGTGAGGCGCCGTTGGATAACTCGTGTAGCGGGGAACGGCCGCGGAATATTTCTTCAACAAATGCTCAGCCATCGCGCTCGCTTCCTGACATGTATCAATTCTGCGACTTAGGGATACATGCTGCGACAGTTTGCAACTTTGACTTCGATCAAATTAGCTAATAAACAAAGGTATCAGAAGCGATGTGGGGACATGGGCTTCGGGGGCTTGATTTGACGGGGATTTTTGAGATCGCGCCTGCGATCGGACCCGTTCGACTTGGACGTGACGCGATGGACACGCTGCAGAGAACTATCCACAATTCGGACATGCCCGTCGTGTGCCGTTCCTGTGAGGCGCGCCATGGCGGCCTTTGCGGAGTTCTTACGCCAGCGCAGCTTCTGGAGCTCAACCGTCAGTCCAGCCGCAAGAGGTTCGAGACCGGCAACGAACTGCTTGGCCAGGGCGAACTCGTGCCCTACTACGCCAATATTCTCAGTGGCGTCATCAAGCTGTCGAAGATGATGTCGGACGGTCGTCAGCAGATCGTCGGCCTGCAGTTCGCACCTGATTTTCTCGGGCGCCCTTTCAATGCCGAAAGCAGCATGACCGCCGAAGCCGCCACCGATGTGGAGATCTGCCTGTTTCCACGGCGTGTGGTGGACCGGATGATTGGCGAAGTGCCGAACATGGAGCGCAAGCTTCACGGCCAATCACTGAAGGAACTGGACGAAGCGCGGGACTGGATGCTGACGCTCGGCCGTAAATCCGCGCAGGAAAAGGTCGCAAGCTTTCTGCATCTCATCGCCACGCACATCGATCCTGAAAAGGGTGACGTGTCCTGCTTCGACCTGCCCCTGTCACGCGCCGATATTGCGGACTTCCTTGGCCTTACGATCGAGACCGTCAGCCGTCAGATGACCAAGCTGAAAAAAGAGGGCATCATTCAGATCGAAAACAACCGCCATATCACCGTGCCCGATCTCGACGCGCTTAACGACGCCGCGGGTAACGACTGACGGGCCTTACTTATCCCAGTGCAAATGTGTCAGCGAGGCGCCAAACATGTAAGGCGCCTTGGCTTCTGCTGGTGTAAACACCGTAGCGGTCAGGATCAAAACTACAAATAAGCACTTCATCATCACGCTCCCCAGCGCCTGCCATCAAGTGGCCTCCCTGGAAACACGTTTTAGACGATAAGATACTCTTTTCGTTTAAGAAAATGGGTTATCGTCAGATTGGCGGGATGGGTCAAAAACAGCAGATCCAAGTAGGATTTCGTTAACGGACAGCCATGGTGCTTCAGGCGTTTCAGCAAAACGATGCCGGTTGCAGCACATCGACATCTCGATTATAGAACAGTTATCCACAAGGACCCGGTGAAAATCCGGGTGGCTCTTCTGGCCGCCGATCCGCCAGACAACACAGCAACGCAACCTGTTTCATCTTTTGAGGACCGAGTTCTGCTCGGCCCGTTGCATCAACTGTGGTAACTCATCCATGCGAACTTTCTCACACTACCGTCAGGAGTGGTTCTCCAATATTCGTGGAGACGTGCTCTCCGGCATCGTCGTCGCGCTTGCGCTGATTCCCGAAGCGATCGGTTTTTCCGTCATCGCCGGCGTCGATCCCAAAGTCGGGCTCTACGCCTCGTTTGCGATTGCCTGCGTCGCAGCTTTCGTCGGGGGACGTCCCGGCATGATCTCCGCTGCAACGGCTGCGACAGCCGTCGTCATGGTATCGCTCGTCAAGGACCATGGGCTTCAATATCTTTTCGCCGCAACCATCCTGATGGGCCTGATCCAGATCGTTGCAGGCTGGCTGAAAGTCGGACGCATCATGCGCTTCGTCTCTCGCTCGGTCATTACCGGCTTCGTCAATGCACTCGCCATCCTCATCTTCATGGCGCAGTTGCCCGAACTGATAGGCGTTCCGGCATTGACCTATGTGATGATCGCGGCGGGCCTCGCCATCATCTATCTCTTTCCCTACGTCACGAAGGCGATCCCCTCGCCGCTCGTTGCCATTGCCGTGCTGACTGCGATCGCATGGTGGACGGGCATCGAGCTTCGCACTGTCGGAGACCTTGGCGAGTTGCCATCGACCTTTCCAGTGCTGATGATTCCGCAGGTTCCCCTGACATGGGAAACGCTGCAGATCATCTTTCCTTATTCCGTCACGCTCGCAGCCGTCGGTCTTCTTGAGTCCCTTCTCACGGCTCAAATCGTCGATGATATGACAGATACGCCAAGCAATAAGAGCCAGGAATGCGTCGGCCAGGGTGCCGGCAACATCGCCTCCGCCCTGATCGGCGGCATGGGTGGCTGCGCCATGATCGGCCAGTCGGTGATCAACGTCACGTCCGGTGGTCGCGGGCGGCTCTCGACTTTCGTCGCCGGTGCGTTCTTGCTGTTCCTTATTGTCGTGCTGGACGACCTCGTTCGCAACATTCCGATGGCCGCACTCGTCGCGGTGATGATCATGGTGTCGATCGGCACCTTTTCCTGGCGCTCTATCCTCGATCTAAGACGCAATCCGCTGCCCTCGTCTGTCGTCATGCTGGCAACGGTCGTCACCGTCGTGGCAACCCATGACCTTGCCAAGGGCGTTATCGTCGGCGTGCTGCTGTCGGGCATCTTCTTCGCGGGCAAGGTCTCCAAGCTCTTCCGCGTCACGCGAAGCGAGGATGTGGGCGCGAAGACGGTTACTTATGTTGTCGAGGGTCAGATCTTCTTTGCCTCAGCGGAAAACCTGATCGGTGCGTTCGATTTCGCCGAGCAGGCAGAGAAGATCGTCATCGACGTTTCGTCCGCGCATCTCTGGGATATCACCGCAGTGGGCGCTCTGGACAAGGTCATCCTGAAGTATCGCAAGGCGGGCGTCGAGGTCGAGGTCATGGGCTTCAACAAGGCGAGCGCCGACATGATCGACAAGTTTGCGCTCCACGACAGACAGGAACGTCTGGCGGCAAGTGCATCGCTGCATTGATCGGTGATGGGGCCGTGGCAACGCAGCGGCCCCTTCTCATCTGCGGCTAGACGCGACGAAGAATGTTGATTTCGTTCGCTTACTGGGAGGCGGCAGGCGTTGCCGTCGGCTGCTGCTGCGCTGAAAGCGCGCGAAGCTCTGCGACGCGGCGCTTGTATTCCGCCTCGGTGATCTGACCACGGCGACGGGCAGCGCCAAGGGCAGTCAGGTTCTGCTCCATGGTCGAGGCTTCGTTTTCTTCCATCTGCGGCATGGCAGCCGTCATCGGCTTGGCAAAGGTCGGAAAGTTGCCGGTATCACGCTTCTGCAAAGGGCCGCTGCTGACCGGCTGCGGGCCGACGATCTGCGCCTTGGGTCGCTCCATATGGGCAGGATTGACGAGAGGCTTGGGCGTGGTGCAGGCAGCCAAAGGAAGGACCAAGCCGCAAACCAACAGCATAGATGCTGTTTTTACGCTTCCCGAATGCTTGCCCATTTTCCTGCCCCACCTGTAAGGTATCTATCGCGTGTCGAACGCACTGTCCCGGCGCCCGTGTTGCTGGAACTTGTATTCGTTTTCGTACAGAATGTGCAAATACAAAAATTGCCGCGGAGGAGAACGTATGGCCGGCAGTCGAAGCGGACCCGACGATGCTGAGGACAAAGGGTTCAGTTTCGATCCCAAATCTGCCGATGCCTATATTCTCCGCGATCCGCAGGCCTTTGCCATGAACATTGCCAGGGCTGTGGAAAATCTCGGCAAGGCTGCTTCCGAGTGGCTCGCTCCCAGAGAGCGCGGCGAGATTCCGCAGACGAGCCCAACTCCAATAAGCGATGTCTTCCAGACGTTGTCTGACGTGGCCGAATATTGGATGGCGGAGCCGCAGCGCTCCGTCGAGGCGCAGACCCACCTTCTGTCGAATTACTTCGCGATATGGCAAGAATCGGTAATGCGGCTGTCCGAGCAACAGACCAAAACAGGCGCGGAAAAATCACACACCGAAACCCGAAGCGCCCATAAACGGTTTGCCGATAGTGACTGGCAGGCGAACCCCTTTTTCGATTTTCTGCAGAAGGTCTATTTCGCCACCGCCGACTGGGCGGAAAAGATGGTCACGGAGGCCGAGGGGCTGGATGAGCGGACCCGCGAGAAGGCGCGCTTTTATATGCGGCAGGTGACGGAGGCGATCTCACCAGCCAACTTCGCCTTCACCAATCCCCAGGTATTTCGCGAGACGGTTGCTACCAGCGGGGCGAACCTCGTCAAAGGCATGGCACAGCTGGCGGAAGACATGGCGGCTGGCAACGGACACTTAAGGCTTCGCCACACCGACTACAGCCAGTTCGTCATCGGCCAGAATATAGCGGTCTCTCCAGGCAAGGTGATTGCCCGCAGCGCGCTCTGCGAGGTTATCCAATACGCCCCTTCAACGGAAATGGTATTCAAGCGCCCTCTTCTCATCATCCCGCCATGGATCAACAAGTTCTACATTCTCGATCTCAATGCGCGAAAATCCTTCGTCAAATGGTGCGTCGATCAAGGCCACAGCGTCTTCATGATCTCCTGGGTCAATCCCGACGCGCGCCATGCGGAAAAAGGTTGGGACGACTATATTCGTGAGGGCATCGATTTTGCGCTTGGCGCGATCGAAGAAGCGACGGGAGAACGGGACATCAATGCGGTGGGTTACTGCATTGGCGGTACCCTTCTTGCTGCCACCCTCGCCCTTCACGTCCAGGAAAAACACGATCGCATCCGCAGTGCCACGCTGCTTGCCGCACAAACCGACTTTACCCATGCAGGCGATCTGAAGATCTTCATCGATGAGCCTCAGCTTGCTGCGCTCGATGTGCATATGAAAGCAGTCGGATACCTCGATGGCGCGATCATGGCGAGTGTCTTCAACATGCTGCGCGCGTCTGATCTGATCTGGCCCTATATGGTGGACAACTATCTGCGCGGCACCCAGCCTCCACCTTTCGATCTGCTCTACTGGAACTCCGATTCCACCCGCGTCGCCGCGGCCGTTCATTCCTTCTATCTGCGCAACTGCTATCTGGAAAACAATCTGGCCGAAGGGCGAATGGTGGTGGATGGCAAGGTGCTGAACCTCGGGGACGTCACTATTCCGATCTATGATCTCGCCACGCGCGACGACCATATTGCTCCGGCAAAATCGGTATTCGAGGGTGCAAAGACGTTCGGCGCGCCGGTCGAATTCGTGCTGGGTGGTTCGGGGCACATAGCAGGTGTGGTGAACCCGCCTGACGCTGGCAAGTATCAATATCTGACGGGGGCATCACCTGCCGGTGACTTTGACGACTGGCAGCGGGAAAGCAGCGTTCATCCCGGCTCCTGGTGGCCGCATTGGCAGAATTGGCTTGAACGACAGAGCAAAGACATGGTCGGAGCGCGCATTCCAGGAGATGGTGGGCTCACCCCGCTCTGCGATGCACCAGGCACCTATGTGCTTGAATGACCGACGCCATGGGAAGACACTTGCGCCATGCGCTTTGATTCTCCTCTCGTGCCCGCCACGCTCGTCTCCCGCTATAAACGCTTCCTCTTCGACGCCGTTCTGGATGACGGAACGGCGATCACCGGATCATGCCCGAATACGGGCTCCATGCGTGGACTGACGACCCCCGGGTCTAGGATTTGGCTGTCCGAGCATGACAGCCCGACGCGCAAATATCGTCACATGCTGGAAATGGTGGAAGCGGATCAGACGGTGGTGGGCATCAATACAGGGATGCCGAACCGGCTTGCGGAAGAGGCGATCCTTGCAAATCGAATTCCGTCACTGCGCGGCTACGAAGTGCTGAAACGCGAGCAGCGGTATGGCATCAATTCTCGCATCGATTTCCTGCTCTCTGCGCCTGGAAGACCGGATGCCTATGTTGAGGTCAAGAACGTGCATTTCATGCGAGAGGCCGGGCTCGCGGAGTTTCCGGACACAGCGACGAAGCGCGGTGCCAAACATCTTGAAGAACTGGGTGATGCGGCAGAAGCCGGTTACCGCGCCGTCATGCTCTATCTGATCCAGCGTTCCGATTGCCATCAGATGCGAATCTGCTCCGATCTCGACCCGGTTTATGCTGTCGCGTTTCAACGTGCGATGCGGCGTGGTGTGGAGGCCTATGCCATAGCTTGCGAGGTCTCGCCGACGGAAATCGTCGCGAACCGGATGGTTGCAATAGACGACTGGCCTCCTGCTGCTTTATGAACGCAGGTGAAAGTAAGACAGAAAGCGATAGAATGGTCACCTATATCGAAGCGGCATCCGCCCCCATGAAGAACACGGGCGTCATCCGCCTCTATAATGCCGAAGACTTCGAGGGCATGCGCAAGGCAAGTCAGTTGACGGCACGTTGCCTCGATGCGCTTGCCGACATGGTCAAGCCAGGGATCACGACCAACGCAATCGACCGCTTCGTCTTCGAATTCGGGGCCGATCACGGTGCGCTCCCCGCGACGCTGAATTACCGCGGCTATACAAAATCGGTCTGCACCTCGATCAACCACGTGGTCTGCCACGGAATTCCAGACGACAAGCCGCTGCGTGAAGGCGACATCGTCAATATCGACGTGACCTATCTGCTCGATGGCTGGTATGGCGATTCGAGCCGCATGTATCCCGTTGGACAGATCAAGCGGTCCGCCGAGCGCCTGCTCGAAGTCACTTACGAGTGCCTGATGCGCGGCATTGCAGCGGTGAGACCCGGCGTGCGGACCGGCGCCATCGGTGCTGCCATCCAGGCCTATGCTGAAGCGGAACGCTGCTCGGTGGTGACGGATTTCTGCGGCCACGGCGTCGGGCGCCTTTTCCACGATACGCCGAATATTCTGCATTACGGCAAGGAAAGCGATGGCCCGGAAATTCGTGAGGGCATGATCTTCACCATCGAGCCGATGATCAACCTCGGTAAGCCGCATGTGAAGGTTCTCTCGGACGGATGGACGGCGGTGACGCGTGACAGATCGCTGTCCGCCCAATATGAGCATGCCGTTGGCGTGACGGCGACAGGCTGCGAAGTCTTCACCTTGTCGCCGGGCGGCTTCGACCGGCCCGGTCTACCACCGCTCTAACGGGAGAGTTATCGCCAGATGGCAAAAGGTCCCTCGCCCGACACCGGAAAAGCATCAGCATTTGGCGAAACCTCTGGGGCGGGTGACCTGTTTGGCACCTCGGTAGACCTTGGCCTTCCCAGCGAGACCTCTCCTGCCCCAAAGTCCGCCAAGACGAAGGCCAGAGGCGGTGAGGAGATCGCGCATTATCACGGTCACCGAGAACGACTACGAGCAAAATATCGCGATATTGGCGATGTGGCGCTCGCCGACTACGAACTCCTTGAGCTTCTGCTCTTCAGGCTCATTCCGCGCCGCGATACAAAGCCGATCGCCAAGGCGCTGATCACCCGGTTCGGCACGCTTGGCGGCGTTCTCGGCGCACCGCCAGCGCTTCTGCAGGAGGTCAGCGGCGTCGGAGAGGCTGTGGCACTGGATCTGAAACTCGTCGCGTCGGTCTCACAGAGAATGCTGAAAAGCGAAATCCGCAACAAGCAGGTGCTCGGTTCGTGGTCGTCGGTTATCGATTACTGCCATGCCGCCATGGCCTACGAAACGCGAGAGCAGTTTCGCATTCTCTTTCTCGACAAGCGCAACGTGCTCATTGCTGATGAAGTGCAAGGCTATGGCACGGTGGACCACACGCCCGTCTATCCACGCGAGCTCGTGCGGCGCGCACTGGAGCTTTCCTCAACGGCGATTATCCTCGTCCACAATCATCCCAGTGGAGACCCGACACCCTCCAAGGCCGATATCGATATGACGAAGACCATCATCGATACAGCAAAGCCGCTTGGAATTGTCGTGCATGATCATATCATTATCGGCAAGGACGGGCATGTGAGTTTCAGAGGCCTGCGGCTTATCTGAAGACGACGACAGATTTCCGCCTGTTATGCCGGATAACCGTTACCCATCATCTTCGCTACTTATGAAGGCATATTGGGACCATCCCAAAGTGACACACAACCCAAAGCTTTGCCATTAAGAAAAAAACAACCCGCTTGAATTAGCATATCCGAAAATAACGCAACAAGCGTATCGGAGGGTGCCGTGGGACTTATGGCAAGAATGCTTCGTAATCGTGCTGGCTCATCCGCCGTCGAATTTGCGATTATTGCCCCTATCTTTCTGCTGGTTCTGCTGACCATGATTGCCTACGGCATCTATCTGATGACCGCCTATTCCGTGCAGCAGGTGGCAGCCGATGCCGCCAGAACCGCCATTGCCGGATTGAACAACAACGAACGCGAGGCGCTGGCAAAGGACTTCGTGTCCAGAAGCGCTCTCGGCTACGCCTTCATGGACAAGCGCTATTTCCATGTGACGGTCGGCAGCGATCTCAGCAATAGCAATCAGTTCACCGTGACCGTGGAGTATGATGCGACGGAGCTACCGATCTGGAGCCTGTATTCCTACGCCCTTCCGGAAAAAACCATCAAGCGTTTCTCGACAATCCGGATTGGAGGGGTCTGACATGGACAAAGCAGGATTTCGGCAATCGCGTTTCTGGCAAAACACATCTGGCAACATTGCCATCATGGCCGGGCTCACCGCACCGCTCTTTGCCGGCATTCTGGCACTCGGCGTCGATTACGGGGCGCTGACGCTGCAAAAGCGGGAGCTTCAACAGACGGCGGATCTTGCCGCTATTTCTGCTGCCGGCGCTCCCAATCCGGAACAAGCGGTGTTGCAGCACTTCAAGCTCAACGGCAAAAAGCTGGGCGTCAAAGTTCCGGCCGGCGTGCTGACGGATACGGGAATCGTGCCTCCCGATATAAACGGTGAAGTGCCTGGGATGGATGGCTATGCCGAGATTACCAAGGGTCGTTATGTGCCTGACCCGAATACTGAGGTCGGCCAGCGGTTTGTTGCAAATGCTACACCGCCCAATGCGGTGAAGGTCGAGATAGTTGAACGAGGGGCGCTCTTTTTTGCGTCGAGCTTCACCACGCCACCCAAGGTTTCGGCAGTCGGAACGGCGGCCGCACAGCGCGTAGCGGCCTTCTCCGTAGGGTCGCGTCTGCTGTCACTCAATGAAGGCATCCTCAATTCGCTTCTCAGTGGACTTTTGGGTTCCTCCGTCAGTCTCAAGCTGATGGATTATCAGGCGCTCGTCAGCGCCGACGTCAATTTGTTGAAGGCCATCGATGTCCTGGCGGTCGACCTCGGCTTGCAGGCTGGCACCTATCGCGAGGTGCTCGCCACGGATGTGACCGTCAGCAAGTTTCTCAGCGCCCTTGGGCGCACCAGCGGCCTGTCGCCCTCCGTCGCGGCTGCCATCAAGACCCTGGAGCGGACGGCAAACAAAAGCAGCATCAGCCTTCCTCTTGAAAAGATCGTCAATCTCGGTCCATTTCTGGACTCGATGGTCGGAAACAGCGAAAACCTCAAGGTCACGGCAGGTGTCTTCGACTTGATCTCCGCTGCAGCCGTTGCCGGCAACGGAAGCAAGCAGATTGCGATCAATGCGGGCGCGTCCGTTCCGGGGCTTGCGGGAACCAAAATCACGCTTGCCGTGGGCGAGCCTCCGGTCAGCACCCCGCCCTTGGCCGTTGGCGCATCTGGCACCGTCGTACGCACGGCACAGACACGCCTAGCCGTCGATACTTCCGTGGTAGGATTGAAAGCACTTCTCGGCCTGCAGGTTCAAATCCCTCTTTATGTCGAGGTGGCGAATGCGGAGGCACGGCTTGCCGACATCCGTTGCATGACGCCCGGTAATGGCGCGGTGGATATCGATGTGGTCCCGGGTCTTGCTGAGATCTCGCTCGGCACTGTCGACACCAGTGCATTCAACAATTTCGGGCGCACGCCACGCGTTACCAAAGCGTCGATCGTCGATTCTGCCGTGGTCAGGATCAACGGCATGGCGCAGATCAACAGCGGCAACATGACGAAAAGCCGACTGACCTTCTATCAATCGGAAATCCAGCTCGGCAAAATCAAGCAGGTCTCGACGAAGGATGTCACCACATCGCTCGTCACCTCGCTTCTGAAGAAGCTCGATCTCGATATCAACGTGCTGTTCCTGACGATTGGCTCACCCACGGTTCTCCAGGCCGCGCTTGCCGATACGCTGGGTGCTGCGACGAAACCGATCGATGAGCTGCTCTACAACACCTTGCTCGTGATGGGCGTGAAGATTGGTGAAGCGGATGTGCGGGTGACGGATCTGCGCTGCATGCAGCCTGTTTTGGTTCAATAACTCTGCTTAAACAAGAAAGCCGCCGGATCGCTCCGGCGGCTTTTGTATGTCTGCCTGTCAACGAGATCAGGCGTTGGCGACGGCCAAGCGCTTTTCGTCGCGACCGCTCTTCATCCGCTCGGACAGGAGGAACGCCAGTTCCAGAGCCTGGTCTGCATTGAGGCGCGGGTCGCAGTGTGTGTGGTAGCGATCGGACAGCGAGTCGGCGGTCACGGCGCGCGCACCGCCGGTGCATTCCGTGACGTCCTTGCCGGTCATCTCGATGTGGATGCCGCCTGGATGTGTGCCTTCAGCGCGGTGGATCTGGAAGAAGCTTTCCACTTCCGACAGAATGCGCTCGAATGGACGCGTCTTGTAATGGTTGAGCGTGATGGTGTTGCCGTGCATCGGGTCGCAGGACCAGATGACCTTGCGACCTTCCTTCTCAACGGCGCGGATGAGCTTTGGCAGATGGTCGGCGACCTTGTCATGGCCAAAGCGGCAAATCAGCGTCAGGCGTCCTGCTTCGTTGGCAGGGTTCAGCGCGTCGATCAGCTGGATCAGATTGTCCGGCTGCAGCGACGGGCCGCACTTCAGACCGATCGGGTTCTTGATGCCGCGGAAGTACTCCACATGCGCGTGATCGAGCTGGCGCGTACGGTCACCGATCCACAGCATGTGGCCGGAGGTCGCGTACCAATCGCCCGACGTCGAGTCGATACGGGTGAATGCTTCTTCATAGCCGAGAAGCAGCGCTTCGTGGCTGGTGAAGAAGTCCGTTTCGCGAAGGCTCGGATTGTTTTCGGCGCTGATGCCGATCGCCTTCATGAAGTCCATGGTTTCGGAGATGCGACCAGCAAGCTTGCGGTAACGATCCGCCTGCGGGGAATCCTTGACGAAGCCGAGCATCCACTGATGCACGTTTTCCAGATTGGCATAGCCGCCCATGGCGAAAGCGCGAAGCAGGTTCAGCGTGGCAGCCGACTGGCGGTAGGCGTCCAGCTGGCGCTCGGGGTTGGGAATGCGCGAGGCTTCGTTGAACTCGATACCGTTGATGATGTCACCACGGTAGGACGGCAGTTCCACGCCATTTTGCGCTTCGATGTTGGAGGAGCGCGGCTTGGCAAACTGACCGGCGATGCGGCCGACCTTCACGACAGGCAGTTGCGCGCCATAGGTCAGGACAACGGCCATCTGCAGGAAGGCACGGAAGAAGTCACGAATGTTGTCGGCGCCATGTTCCAAGAAGCTTTCGGCGCAATCTCCACCCTGCAGCAGGAAGGCTTCGCCTTCGGCAACGCTGGCGAGCTGCTTCTTCAGGCGGCGTGCTTCGCCGGCAAAAACCAGCGGGGGATAGCTTGCAAGCTGGGCTTCCGTTGCTGCAAGCGCAGCAGCGTCCGGATATTGCGGAACCTGCTGGATGGGCTTCTGTCTCCAGCTCCCGGGCGTCCAATTCTGTGCCATTCTACTCACCTGTCTCCCCGCCCGAAAAATTGCGCGGGCGTGCGCACCTTTAAAAATTGAGCGGCTTATAAACCTTTGCAGGGAGCTTGCCTAGTCAATTACCGACGCTTTTGGACCTGCGGAAAGTGCTTGGAATTCTGGATTATCCTAGAATTGAGGCCCGTGTGCTTCACGTCGTTGTTTCTGCTGCTAATCGCGACTGCACAACCGCTGCACGACGCGCCAGAGAAACAAGCCGAAATGGTCGAGACCGGTCGATGGCCATGTCTCCCATCGGTGATCATCGCCACTTTTCCTCTCTTTGACCTGGTTACGCGTCATCCTCTCCATTGCAAACATCGTTTCTGGCAACATGATTTTTCTCCTGTGTTCCCGACAGGAGGTAAGGCAGAGGCTGCGACGGGCGTAGATGCAGGAATGAAAGGCTCGTTTCACCGGCAAACGATGCAAAGCCAGATGGATCCGGCTATAAATGCCCCTATCAGCCGGAGAGCCTTCCATGACAGACGTAAACTGGGACGATCTGAAACTCTTCCATATCGTTGCGACCGAGGGTGGTCTTGCAGGCGCGGCAAGCCTGACCGGCATCAGCGCGCCGACGATCGGCCGAAAGATGCTCTTTCTTGAACGGACGATGGGACGCACGCTCTTTATCCGCAGCCAGCAGGGCTACAAGCTGGCGCCCGACGGCGTGATCCTGTTTGAACGCGTTCAACATATGAGGCGGACGGCAGCAGAGATCAGCCAGTGGCACGGCGATGCCTTTTCGCTACCGATCGTTTCGATTTCCTCCAACATCTGGCTCATGGGTTTCATCGCAGAAAACACGAGCGCCATTCGCGGACCGGATGATGCCTTTAGACTTTGCTGCAAGCATTTCGGTCCCGACGATGATCTGACCTACCGACGCGGAATGATCGGGGTCTTTGACGCATCCCCGCAGCATGGCAATTTCGCGGTGCGCAAGTCCGTCACGGTCAATTACTACGCCTACCGGTCGGACGGACTGGCGCCGACTGCATCGACGCCCTGGATTTCAATCGGCACGGAAGTCGCGGCGTCGGATGCGGAGAAGTGGGTGTTTCGCAATCGGGAGCAGATGATCCACACATGGACAAATGCGCCAGCGCTCTTGCCGCGCCTGATCCACAGCGGGGCCGGCAAGGGCGTGTTGCCCGCCTATATCGGCGACACTCTGCCAGGCGTGGTGCGAGACGGTGAGATCATTGAGGAACTCGCTCACAACCTGTGGATCACCGTCAACGACGATGATCGCCACACAGCGGAAATGCGGGTTGCCATCGACAGGCTCGCTGCGCTTTTAAAGCGCAACGAGCGACTATTCGAAGGCATGCAAGCCGAGCCTGTCGACCGGCAGAGCCCGGTTATACTCTTTCCCCGTTCTTGATGCGGTAGCTTGGCGAATACATCGTCACCAGTTCCTCGGCAGCCGTCGGGTGGACGGCCATGGTGGCGTCGAAGTCGTCCTTGGTGCAACCCGCCTTCAGCGTGATGCCTAGAAGCTGCGCCATCTCACCGGCCTCATGCCCCAGTATATGCGCGCCGACGACCTTTCGATCGGCAGCGTTCACAAGAAGCTTCATGATCGTCTTTTCCTGACGACCGGAAAGCGTTGCCTTCATCGGGCGGAATTGCGCGCGGTACACCTCGACCTCTTCGAACTTCGAAGCCGCCTGCTCTTCCGAAAGCCCGACCGTGCCGATTTCGGGCTGGGAGAAGACTGCAGTCGCAATCAGATGATGATCGGGCTTTGTCGGGTTGTTCTTGAATTCCGTCTCGATGAAGCACATCGCCTCATGGATGGCGACTGGCGTCAGCTGTACCCGATCGGTGACGTCGCCGAGTGCGTAGATGTGCGGGACGTTGGTGCGCGAATAGTCATCGACAATGATCGCGCCCTTCTCATTGATCTCGACTCCTGCCTTTTCAAGCCCGAGCCCCTTGGTGTTGGGATCGCGACCAAGCGCCAGCATGACGAGACCAACATGAACCGACGCGCCCTGCTTGGTGCGGGCCACGAAGCCGCCTGCCCCATCCTTGCTCACCTCCTGGATCACGTCTTCCAGGATGATGCGGATGCCCTTGGCTTCCATCGCTTCATGCAGGCCCTTGCGCATGTCGCCATCGAAGCCGTTCAGGATTTCCTTGCCGCGATAGATCAGCGTCGTTTCGACCCCAAGGCCATGGAAGATATTGGCAAATTCAACGGCGATATAACCGCCACCAGCAATCAGGATGGATTTCGGCAGCTCTTCCAGATGAAACGCTTCGTTGGAGGAAATTGTCAGTTCATGGCCTGGCAAGGAGGTGTGAGCATTTGGCGTGCCGCCGACGGCAATGACGATGCGCTCTGCCGTCACCGTCTGTCCGGTGCTGAGAAGCTTCACCGTGTGTGCATCGACAAGCTCTGCACGGCTATCGAAGATCTCGGCCTTGGCGTTTTCCAGACCCTTGCGGTAAAGACCCTCCAGGCGCTCGATTTCCTTGTCCTTGGCAGCAATCAGCTTTTTCCAGTCGAAGGTGCTTTCGCCGACAGTCCAGCCAAAGCCTTTGGCATCTTCAAAATGCTCAGGATATTGCGACGCGTAGACGAAAAGCTTCTTCGGCACGCAGCCTCTGATCACGCAGGTGCCGCCATAGCGATACTCCTCGGCAATGCCGACACGCTTGCCAAGCGACGCCGCCACGCGGGCGCTGCGCACGCCGCCGGAGCCGCCGCCAATAACAAAAAGATCGTAATCATAGGACGTCATCATAAACCCCTGTCATCGGCCGAGCCGCTCGAACGACGTACATTATCGACTGTCGCAGCATGGAAAATCAGCCTGTTAAGCGAAGCTGAGCGCCTTATGAGCGCGCGATGCCGAGGCATCTTCCTGATGCTCATATAGGTGCCGGTAGCGGCAAAAGAAAAGCCCGGAATCTCTTCCGGGCTTTGAAAAATACTGAACGATCAGCCAGCGATCATGGCTTTGGCGCAGGAGCCGCAGGGGGAGCAGTCGTCGCTCCAGGAGCGCCGCCAATGTTGGATGCATTTGCAGGAAGTGGCTGCAGATCAGCGCCGGCGACCTTCTGAAGCTCCGCCATGCTGGAGGCGTTGAGATCGCGGTTGATACCAGCTGCCCAGATGTCGGCGGCCTTCATCAGCTCACGCGTGGCGATCGGTCCATCCTTGAGGAGTTTCTTGCCGGCATCGCTGCTGTAGAAGGTGGAAATGGCCTTCAGCTCTTCGACCGAGAAGGCGCGCGCATAGGTGAGCGCCGCTTCGCGTTCCAGGTCGGCACGGCGTGGTGCGAGTTCCAGCGCCTTGGCGTCGACCGTTGCAGTGATCTGGTCTTCGACGTTTGGCGACGACTGAATGAGTTCAGACTTCAGACGCTCAGCAAGACCCGGCAGAATGTTGTCGAAGCGATCGGTCACGCCCAGTGCCGTGATTGCCTGCTTTGCAGCAGCGATATGCTCTGCAGAAATTTCCTGCGCACGTGCGGCAGTGCCGAACACGAGGCCGGAAATAAGGATCGAAGCAGCGGCAGCTTTGCCCAGTCCCGCTATTTTACCCATGAACTCTCTCGCTCCTATTATATTTTCGCCTGCATAACGCGGGCGCCATCCGGCCCTGCTATGATGGCAAGCGATGCCAAATTAATGAAAAGTCCGTGCTCGACGACCCCGGGAATCGTATTCAGCTGACGTGCCAGCGCTTCTGCATCAGGAATACGGCCAAATGATGCGTCGAAAATGAGATGACCACCATCGGTTTTGAACGGTCCGTCCTCGGAAGAACGCAGCTTCAACTCGCCCGAAAGACCCATTTTGGAAGCCAGTTTCTCGATTGCGATACGGGTTGCAATCTGGCCGAAGGCATTGATTTCGATGGGAAGCGGAAAGGCTCCCAGCGTCTCGACCACCTTCGTCTGATCCGCAATCACGATCATGCGGGCCGAAGCGGCCGCGACGATCTTTTCGCGTAGCAAAGCACCGCCGCCGCCCTTGATCAGACGAAGACCGTGATCGACCTCGTCGGCGCCATCGATCGTCAGATCGAGTTCTGGCAGTTCATCCAGAGATTTCAGCGGAACACCAAGCTCGACGCACAGACGCGCGGTGCGTTCCGATGTCGGGACGCCCTGGACTTTCAAACCGTTCGATACTTTTTCGGCAAGCAGGCGGACAAACTCTTCCGCGGTGGACCCTGTACCGATGCCAAGACGCATGCCGTCTTCAACATGGGCAAGGGCAGCCTCTGCTGCCTTGATCTTCATTTCGCGGGCATCCATACGCCTGCAACTCCGATTGACTCATGGGCTGCGCGGTGACTATCCGCACCAATTCGCCCTGGTGGTTGTGCGTCGGAGAGGACAGATGACTGGCCTCACTTTTGCGACTGCGTGTGTTTACACGTCTAGAAACTCAAACGAAAGCCCCTTTTGCTGCTTCGAAATGGACCATTCAAGGGTTTCGTTCGAAACGAGATTACCTCCTGCACTGGATCGTCGAGAGACAGTCCCAAAGCTCTGTTCAGACCTTGAAACGACACATCGTGCTTTTCCGAAAATCGGTTACGATTTTCGGGCCGATGCTGTAGGTTCTCGCAATATTGACACAGACAGACGAGGTTTCCTCTTTGACTTCACCCCTTGTTATTTTCGATCTCGACGGCACACTGGTCGACACCGCCCCCGACCTGATCGACAGCCTGAACCACACGATCGCGGCCGCAGGCCTTATGCCCGTCACCTTCAACGACCTTACGCATCTCGTCGGCCAAGGCGTTCGTGTCATGGTCCAACGCGCCTTTGCGCTGAGGAACAAGGAGTTGCCAAAGGAAGACGTGGAGCCGCTGCACCAACGGTTCATTGCCCATTACAAAGAAGAGATGCCGGGTCAGAGCAAGCCTTATCCCGGTGTTCCCGAGGCTTTGGATCGGCTGACTGCGTCAGGTTTCCGACTTGCCGTCTGCACCAATAAGACGTCTGATCTGGCCCTTCCCCTGCTCGAAAAACTCGGACTGAAGGACCGCTTCGAGACGATGACCTGCGGAGACACCTTCGAGTGGCGCAAGCCGGATGCCCGGCATATCCTCGGAACCATCGAGAAAGCCGGTGGCGATGTGACCCGTAGCGTGATGGTGGGCGACAGCGTCAACGATATCCTTGCGGCCAAAAATGCCAAGATCCCTTCCATCGGCGTGACCTTCGGCTACACCGATGTTCCGATGGCAGAGCTTGGACCGGATGTGACGATCGATCGCTATGACACGCTGGATGCAGCACTTGTCGAAAGACTTCTGGCGCAGCGCGTCGCCGCGGCCTGAAGGCGCGGCATACCGTGAAAGTCCTTGGCCTCGCGCCAAGGACTGAAATTTCCTCATCAAAAAATGCGCACAAAAAAGCCGGCCACAGGGACCGGCTTTTTTGCTGAACTTGAACGCGGATTAACGCGAGTAGAATTCGACGACCAGATGCGGTTCCATGATGACGGCGTAAGGCACGTCAGCGAGAGCCGGTACGCGAGCAAACGTCGCGGTCATCTTGTTGTGATCGACTTCGATGTAGTCCGGAACATCGCGCTCTGCGAGCTGAACAGCTTCGAGAACGATTGCGAGCTGCTTGGACTTCTGGCGAACTTCGATAACGTCGCCAACCTTGCAGCGGTAAGAACCGATGTTGACGCGAACGCCGTTAACCGTGACATGGCCATGGTTGATGAACTGGCGAGCCGCGAAAACGGTCGGTACGAACTTGGCGCGGTAGACGATGGCGTCCAGACGCGACTCGAGCAGACCGATCAGGTTCTCGGAGGTGTCGCCCTTGCGGCGGTTAGCCTCGTCGTAGGTTGCACGGAACTGCTTTTCGCGGATTTCGCCGTAGTAACCCTTCAGCTTCTGCTTGGCGCGCAGCTGCGTGCCGAAGTCGGACATCTTGCCCTTGCGGCGCTGGCCGTGCTGGCCGGGGCCGTATTCGCGACGGTTAACCGGGGACTTCGGACGACCCCAGATGTTTTCGCCCATGCGGCGGTCAATTTTGTACTTGGACGATTCGCGCTTGCTCATCGTATTTCCTTCTCAACAGTTTATACCGATCTGTTGCCAGATCGGATTAAGGAAACACGCCCTCCTCTGAGGTTCTGTTGAAGAACCTCTGACAGGCTTCTCACATGCGATATGGAGAGACCACGGGACATGTCGGTGATGTTGACCGCCGAACGTCAGCTATTTACTGCAAGGCAGTCAACGAAACACACCGGGCATTGCTACCCGGCGTTGGAGCGGCTTCTAGGGGCGCTTCATAAAAATGTCAACGATAAAACGATAAAAGCCTCTTGAAACCTGCGCCGCGCCTCCCATTTCATCCTGGTGATCAGGACTCGGGCCCCTCTGGCGTATTACCGGACAATACGCGATGTCGAGTCTCCAAGGTTGGGGCGTCGTCTATTTCTCATCACGTTCCCGACCATTGAGCCAACCTCGTCCGGACAAAGGTTGACTGATGGACTTTCTGTTTACGGATTTTCTCGGTACCCCCACATGGATGTGGGGCATTTTCATCACTCTCGTTTTAGGCCTCCTGGCGCTCGATCTTGGCGTTCTGCATAAGAACTCCAAGGAAATCGGCATCAAGGAAAGCCTGCTGATGTCAGGCTTCTACATCGCCATCGGCTTGGCTTTCGGCGGCTGGATCTGGTTCCAGTCCGGTCAGCAGCCGGCGATGGAATATGTCACGGGCTTCGTGGTGGAAAAAAGCCTGGCGATGGACAATATCTTCATCATCGCCATGATTTTTTCCTACTTCTCGATCCCTCGTCAGTACCAGCACCGCGTGCTGCTATGGGGTATTCTCGGCGTGATCGTCCTGCGCGGTATCATGATTGCCGCCGGTGCTGCGATCGTCGAAAACTTCCACTGGGTTCTCTACCTCTTCGCCGCCTTCCTGGTGTTCACGGGCATCAAGATGCTGTTTTCGGCAGATCACGAGGAACAGGACATTGGCAAGAACCCGATCCTGAAGTTCCTGCGCTCGCGCCTGCCTGTCACCGAAAAGCTTCATGAGGAGCGTTTCTTCGTCAAGCAGCCCGACCCCAAGACTGGCCGGTTGAAGACCTTCGTCACGCCGCTTTTCCTGGCGCTTATCATGGTCGAAATCGCCGACCTGATCTTTGCGGTGGACTCGATTCCGGCGATCTTCGCGATCACCACCGATCCGTTCATCGTCTACACGTCGAACATCTTCGCGATCCTTGGACTGCGCGCCCTCTACTTCGCACTTGCCGCCCTGATCCACCGCTTCGCATACCTCAAATATGCCCTGGCTGCGGTTCTGGTCTTCGTCGGCTCGAAGATTTTCCTGGCGGACATGCTGGGCATCGCAAAGATCCCGCCGTCCATTTCGCTCGGTATCACCGTTGCGATCCTTCTGACAGGCATCGTTGGCTCGCTGTTTGCCACGAGAAACGACAAGAAGGTCATCGACGAAGTCTAAAAGACTTCACCTTCAAGACTTGGAAAGGCGGTTCGACCCGCCTTTTTCTATGGGTGGATGAGAGTTTAGCGATTTGGAGATTGACGAGATCGACGTTATTCCGCGGCCAGGCTCACATCGCCGTCGGGCGCATCTGCGTCGCCGGGCGCGGTCTTGGCGTCAAGCTCGGGGAAAGCCACGATGCGCTTGCCGGAAAAGTCCGCATGCACCACGACCAGTTCCTTTTCCTCGAAGTATCCAAGCAGTCGTCTTGCGCGACGCGCCGAATGGGTGCCGTATGCGCGCGCAATCCGCGCATCCGAGGGGCATGGCTCTTCGGCAAGAGCTGCCTTCACCAGAAGCAGGAAGACGCCTTGCAGGTCATCCGAGACGCTGCGGGACAGCTCCAGAGCTTTCTGCCAATTTTCGCTTGCTGCCATCTCCACATCGACACCCGAGCGCGTAATCGCGATCTGGCGACGGAACTCCGATAGCGCCATGGGCGTGCCGGGAATACGGCGCATGCGGGCGCGAACGAGAAAGTCCTGATAGAGGACGGCATCGGTGCGATAGGCCGATTGCGGGTCATCGAGGATTTCAGTCAGAACAGCCGTGATCTTTTCTTCACGCTCTTCCGGCGTCAGTTCCGGCTGGCTCGAACGCGAAGGTTGTTCGGAGGCTGATGCGATGGCCGCTGGTGTCGAGCGCGAGAGTTCGGCGAGAATATCGGTCGTCGGCCGCGGCGCTGGCGGCGTGCGACGGACGACAGGACGATTGAACTCTTCCGGGTCTGGCGTGAAGATCAAATCCTCCACATCCTGCGGCGCGTCCGGCAGCGGCATGAGCTTCGGCGACGAGGAGCGCGCCGAGGTCTCCACCGGGCCGATAACGATCGGCAGCGGACGCCGCGACAGAGCCGGTCCGAGGGCGACGAAATTGCCGCGCTGAAGATCGCGGAACATTTCCGCCTGACGACGATCCATGCCGAGAAGATCGGCGGCGCGCGCCATGTCGATATCGAGGAAGGTGCGGCCCATGAGGAAGTTGGAGGCTTCCGCCGCAACGTTCTTGGCAAGCTTTGCCAATCGCTGCGTGGCGATCACACCGGCAAGACCGCGTTTACGCCCGCGGCACATGAGGTTGGTCATCGCGCCGAGCGAGGCCTTACGCGCATCTTCGGTGACTTCGCCACCGACGGAGGGCGCGAACATCTGCGCCTCATCCACGACGACCAGAACCGGGTACCAATATTCGCGATCGGCATCGAACATGCCATTGAGGAAGGCGGCGGCGGCGCGCATCTGCTGCTCGATATCGAGACCCTCCAGCGTGAGCACGCAGGAGACACGGTGCTGGCGAATGCGGTTGGCAATGCCTGTAAGTTCGGCTTCGGTGCGCTCCCCATCCACCACAACGTGACCGAACTTGTCGGCCAGCGTAACGAAATCACCTTCGGGATCGATGATGACCTGTTGCACCCAAGGGGCCGATTGCTCCAGCAAACGGCGTAGCAGATGCGACTTTCCGGAACCGGAATTGCCCTGAACCAGCAAACGCGTGGCGAGCAGTTCCTCAATATCGAGCTTGGCACTTTGCCCGCCCGAAAGCGTTCCCATGTCGATACCGACCTGCACGTTGACCCGTCCCTGCACTGCAATGATCAAAAGCGCCGCTTTATCGCGCGACGAACACTCTCTTTACCAAAGTTTTCCACAAATGCCCCGCTGCATCGCAACAATGCACAGGGAATTGCAGATCGCTCTCACGCGTTGCCGGATGGCGCACGACCGAAAGACAGCCGGCGACCGAACACGTTGAGTGCCAGACCAGCAACGACGAGCGCACTGCCGACGATTTCCAGCGTGGTGATGTGTTCGGCAAAGGCAAAGTAGGCGCCGAGGAAGCCGACGATCGGCACCAGCAGAGAAAACGGCGCGACGGTTCCTGCCGGATAACGCAGCAGAAGAAAGCTCCAGATCCCTGCCCCAACAATCGTCGCGCCGTAGGCCATATAGGCAACGACGGCGACCGTCATCATGTTGGCATTTGCCAAACCCTCGCCAATCGCCTGCGGGCCTTCGAGCAGCAGCGAAAGCGCGATCAACGGCAGAACCGGCGCGAGACTTGTCCAGGCGACGAAGGAGATCGCGTTGACCCGTCCGACCTTGCGATTGACGATATTGCCGATGGCCCAGCTAAAAGCAGCACCAACGCACATGAGGAGAGGCACAAGAGCGGTCAGTTCAAGACGTTCAAGGCCGATCACTGCGAGACCGGAAAAGGCAACGGCTGCACCGGCGATATGAGACTTCAGCGGAATTTCACCGAGCATCGTCACGGCCAGCGCCATGGTGAAAAACGCCTGCGACTGCATGACGAGCGAGGCAAGCCCTGCAGGCAGGCCCCACTTGATCGCCGTATAGAGCAGGCCGAATTGCGCGCAGCCCATGACCATGCCGTAGACGACCATGTGCTTCCACGGAACCTTCGGGCGCGGCAGAAAGAAGATCAGCGGCACGGCTGCGAAGAGGTAACGCAAGGCTGTGAGAAACAGCGGCGGCATATCCATGACGCCGACCTTGATCACCACGAAGTTGAAGCCCCAGAGGAAGACGGTGACCAAGGCAAGAAGGATGTGCGGCACTGACATTGATATATTCCAGAACTCGGCGCCGCACGGAATGGCGACGGTTTAGGCGACGGCTTTCTTCCAGCCCGCCGCGAGCAGTCCGGCACCGATCAATAGCCCGCCACCGGTGCGATTGACGACGCGCTGGACGGAGGGCTTGCGGATGGTGTTACGGGCCGCACTTGCCAGCAACCCATAAAGAGCGGCGTTGCAAGTCGCAAGCACAAGAAAAGTAACTTCGAAAATAAGCACCTGCGGCCAGAAAGGCGGGGTCGGCACCAGGAACTGCGGCAGGAAGGCAACGAAGAAGATGATGCTCTTCGGGTTCAGCGCCGTGACGATGTAGGTGTGAAGGAAGATCTTCAGCGGACGCTCACGACCCGTCACGTCACCCTCGCCTTGCGTCGACGTGCCGACAGGCGCGCGCCAGAGCTTGATTCCGAGATAGATCAGATAGGCAGCACCCACCCACTTCAAGACAGTGAAGAGAGCGGCGGAGGTCGCGAGCAGTGCACCAAGACCCAGCATGGACGCCGTCATGGCGGTAAAGTCGCCAAGCGCTACACCGGCGACGGTCGCGCTGCTTGCCTTGCGACCGTGACCAAGTGCGTAGGATATGACCAGCAAGATCGTCGGTCCTGGAATGGCGAGCATAATGGCGGATGCGGCAACGAATGCCAGCCAGTTTTCAATCGGCATAATATGATCCCCTCTCGAAATGAGAGTGAACTAAGCCACCGGTCATGAGGACTGGCAAGTGGATTTTTGGCTGCCAAGCAAAGCAAGCTCCACACGGAGGAACCTCCCTATTTCTCGCCCCACCGGTCTTTGAAAATCAGTTCGTCCAGCGGCAAACGCTGACGCCAGCCCTTCAACGCGAGTTCCGGTTCGGCATAGAGTTCCGAGACAAAGCCGACGCAGAGCCACGCGACGATTTCGATATGGTCAGGGATACCCAGGATCTTTCGAATATCGTCGTCATGGAAGATGCTGACCCAACCGACGCCGACGCCTTCGGCGCGTGCCGCCAGCCAGAGGTTCTGAACGGCGCAGACGGTCGAGTAGACATCCATGCGCGGATTGTGCGTCCGCCCGAGCACGACATCGCCACCTCTTGTCGGATCGCAGGTGACGCAGATGGAGAGCGGTGCCTTCCTGATGCCTTCCAGCTTGAGGCTTCGGTAGAGTGACTGCTTATCGTCGGGAAACATCAAGGCCGCTTCCTGATTGGCGCGGCTGAAAGCCTGCCACACGGCGTTTTTGATGTCTGCACCGCTGACGAGGGTAAAATTCCATGGCTGCATGAAACCCACCGAGGGGGCGGCGTGCGCTGCGGAAAGCAGCTTGTTGATCAGTTCATCCGAGAGCGGGTCCGGGAGAAACTCGTTGCGGACATCGCGGCGGGTTTCGATGGCGCGGTAGACCGCAGCCTTTTCGTGCTCGGCAAATTCAAAAGCCGGCATCAGGCTGTGCCGGGTATCATCAGGTCGCATCGTCAATCCCCAACAATGCAGAAAGACCACGTGCGCGCCTGTCAGGCAGGGCACAAACGCTCTTCCTCACAACCTGCCGCCGTCCGCGCGGACTGGTCTATCGTGTCAGGCCGGTCTTCTGACTTGGCTTCGTCTGCCGTTGCCGCCTTCCCGATTGCTCAGTGGCCTATGGCAACAGGCATCCGCCTTACAGCGTTGGGCACGTTGCGGTCTTGCACCGCATTCCCGATTCTCCTGCCAAAGGCAGGCACCTGACGACGTTGCGTATGGGCAATTGCCGATCAGAAGGCAAGCGCTGCAGGTCTACCCAACCGGAAAATATCGCACATAGGCGAATTCGTCACCGTCCGGTGACCAGTTGGGCGAGTTCATCGTTCCTTGCCCGCCAAAGAGATCGAAGAGCGTTTCGACGTTGCCACCGTCCGGGTCCATCAGTCGCACACGAACATCGAGATCACGCGGGTGGTCGAAGACGTCGCCGTCATAGGAAATGAAAACGACCTTGTCTCCCTTGGGAGAGGGGTGCGGAAACCAGTCGCCATATGGGCTATCGGTAATGCGCTCCACGCCCGATCCATCCGGTCTCACCCGCCAGATTTGCATCTGTCCTGTGCGGCTGGAGTTGAAGTAGATCCACTGACCATCGGGCGAATAATCCGGACCGTCATTTCGCCCCTCGCCATGGGTCAGGCGTGTTTCGGTGCCGGTTTCGATGTCCATGGCATAAATATCGAAAACCTGATCCCTGATCCCGCAATAGGCAAAGCTTTTGCCGTCTGGCGCCCAACCATGCCAGTAGGAAGGCAGGTTCCGCGTCATCAGTTTCGGGGTGCCGCCGATGGGTGGAAGCAGATAGATCGCACTTTTGCCGAACTCGACCTTGTCGGAAATGGCATAAAGAGACCCGTCGGGCGAGATGCCGTGGTCGTTGTTGCACTGAACCGCGAAGCCGGTGTCTACCTTATCGACCGAGATGTCTCCGGTAAGGGACAGGCGGTAGAGCATGCCATCGCTGTTGAGCAGCAGATATTGCCCATCTGGAGACCAGTTCGGCGCTTCGAACAGCGTCTCGGTCTGCCAAACGATCCGATTTTCACGGGTACGGATATTGAATATCTCGACTGAACTTCGCATCGTTCCTCCCGTTGCGATTGCCCATTGACCAGTCGGACCTACCTGTCGCGGAACCGATTGGTAATAGGATAGCGGCGATCGCGCCCAAAATTCTTTTTGGTGATCTTCACGCCCGGTGCAGACTGCCGGCGCTTGTATTCGGCCAGATACAGCAGATGCTCGATGCGATGAACCGTTGCGACGTCGTGACCGCGCGCCACGATTTCGTCGACGGACATTTCCTGCTCCACCAGGCACTCGAGAATATCGTCGAGAACCGGATAGGGCGGAAGCGAATCCTGGTCGGTCTGGTTGGGCCGCAATTCGGCGGATGGGGCCTTGGAAATGATGTTGGCGGGGATGACTTCGCCCGAAGGCCCAAGCGCGCCAGGCGGCACATGGGCGTTGCGCCATTTGGAGATGGCATAGACCTGCATCTTGTAGAGGTCCTTAATGGGGTTGAAGCCACCGTTCATATCGCCGTAGAGCGTGGCATAGCCGACAGACATTTCCGACTTGTTGCCGGTGGTTACCACCATCGAGCCGAACTTGTTGGAAACGCCCATCAGGATCGTCCCGCGCGCGCGGCTCTGCAGGTTTTCCTCGGTGATGCCCTCTTCCGTTCCTTCGAACAGATCCGACAGCGCCGTCATGAAGCCATCGACAGGTTCGGCAATCGGAACGATGTCATAGCGGCAGCCGAGCGCCCTGGCGCAATCGGCGGCGTCCTTCAGCGATTCGTCCGAGGTATAGCGGTAGGGCAGCATGATGCAGCGCACCCGCTCCTCGCCCAGCGCATCGACCGCGATTGCTGCGCAGATGGCCGAATCGATGCCGCCGGATAGGCCGAGGACGACGCTCTTGAAGCCATTCTTGTTGACGTAGTCGCGGAAGCCCAGCATGCAGGCCCGGTAATCGGCCTCCTCGCCTTCGGGAATATGGGAAACCGGACCATGGCTGCAGTGCCAGCCATTCTCCGTGCGCTTCCAATCCGTCACCGCCAGCGTCGCTTCGAACTGGCTCATCTGGAAGGCAAGCGTCTTGTCGGCATTGAAACCGAAGCTCGCGCCATCGAACACAAGCTCATCCTGGCCACCGAGTTGGTTGACGAAGACCAGAGGCAGACCACTTTCAATGACCTGGCGGAGGGCGACCTGATGACGGACATCGACCTTGCCGCGATAATAGGGCGAGCCGTTTGGCACCAGCAAGATTTCGGCGCCAGCCTCGGCCAGCGTCTCGCAGACGCCAAAATCGTTCCAGATTTCTTCGCAAATCGGAATGCCGATGCGAATGCCCCTGAAATTATAGGGGCCGGAGATAGAGCCTTCGCTGAAGACGCGCTTTTCGTCGAACTCGCCGTAATTTGGCAGGTCCACCTTGTCGCGCAGCGCAACGATCTTACCGCCGTCGAGCAGAGCTACCGAATTGTGCCTGCCCTTCTCGCCTTGGCGCGGGAAGCCGATAATGACGCCCGGCCCACCATCCTCAGTGTCCGCGGCCAACTCCTCCACGGCCCTGAGGCAGGATTTCAAAAAGGCCGGTTTCAGCACCAAATCTTCTGGTGGGTAGCCGGAGATGAAAAGCTCCGTCAGCAAAAGCAGGTCGGCGCCTTGCGCTGCCGCATCGGCTCTTGCCTCGCGCGCTTTGGCAAGGTTGCCTGCGACATCGCCGACGGTCGGGTTGAATTGTCCAACCGCAATCCGGAACGTGTGGGGAATGGTCTGTCCTGTGCTCATGCCTTCCTCATTATCGTGCCGGCTCTTACAGTGCAACGCGCCGCATAAACTGTTTCAAAACAACGTCCCGTCAACAAGGTTCTGGCGGCTGCATTCGCGAAATAAACGGCTCACGCGATGGTTATCCTCCAGACCTGTGAATTTTGCATAGTTCATGTCGCGTTCATTGCGCGCATGTGACAGTTAGATGACGCTTATATGACAGGTGATTCACACCTGCTTTCGAGACTGCCGGAGTAGAAACGTGACGAAATCGGTGCCTAGAACAACGGTTGCCGAAAGGATGAAGCTCGTCCTTTCAAAGCCGTGGACACGGTCCCCTGCCCGCCTCGCAAACGATGCACAAACGCTGGCCAATCTGGTCCTCGCATCGGTCCTGCTCGTCGTTTGCATGGAATGGATTGCGCGCGGCACGTTGCATGATGTCGGCTCCTTTTTGCTGTCACCTGCACGACCTGGGCTCACGACGGTCGTCGCAGTCATTATCGGCCTCATGGCGCTTGATGCCGTCTTCGGGCGTCATTATCAGTCGCTTCTGGTTGCCGTCCCGCTTCTGATCCTGCCGGCCTTCATCTCGAGCCAGAAGCAGCTTTACCTTTCCGATCCACTCTATCCTTCCGACCTGCTGTTCGGTCGCCAGATCCTTCAGCTGTTGCCTGCCATGCTGAAGGCTCAGCCGGTAACGGCACTCGCCCTTGCGGCTGCACTTTCGCTCGCTGCCTTTGCCATCGTGATGCTGTGGCGCCTTTCGCGGCATGCCATGCCTGCAATGTCGTTCAAAGCAAGGATGTGGCGGCTAGCGCTTGCCGTTCCACTCTTCGTCAGCTTTGGCTCGATGATGGAATATTCCAGCTATTCCTGGATTAGAGACCGCCTCAGCATCATTCCGATGATGTGGGATCAAAAGGAAAACTATCGCCACAACGGCTTCCTCATGGCCTTCGCCTTCAATATTCCGATGGCGAAAGTAACAGCACCTTATGGCTATGGCGAGGCGACGATCGCGGACATTGCGTCCGACAGTTCCGCCTTCGCGGTCAACCACAGCAGGCGTCCCGATGTCATCATGATCATGAGTGAGTCGCTTTGGGATCCGACGCGCCTGGAGAATGTCACGTTCTCGAAGGATCCGATGCCGCGCATCCGTGCCATGCAGTCAGGCCATGTGTTTTCGCCCGAGTTCGGCGGCATGACGGCAAATGTCGAATTCGAAGCGCTGACCGGCTTCAGCAATGCGTTCCTGCCCTATGGCAGCATCCCTTATCAGCAATATGTGCGCCGCCCTGTTCCTTCACTTGCGACCTTCTTTCGCTCGGAGGGATATTCCGCAGTCGCCGTCCACCCATTCCAGGAGTGGTTCTGGAATCGTCGTGAGGTCTACAAGCATTTTGGCTTTGAGGAATTTCGCTCCGAAGAAACCTTGCCGCCGATGGAAAAGCGTGGGGCCTTCGCCTCGGATGCGGCGCTGACGAACGAAATCATCCAAACGGTTGATGCAGCCGAAAAGCCGCAGTTTCTCTTTGCCGTCACGCTTCAGGGACACGGCCCCTATGAAGCGAACCGCTATGCTGAGAAAGCCGTCTCCGTCAGCGGTGACTTTTCCGACAATGCACGCGATGCGCTCGCCACCTACGCGCAGGGCGTTTCGGAAGCCGACGACAGCTTTGCAAAGCTCATCGCCTGGGCAAAGGGTCGCGAGAGGGAAACCGTCATCGTGCTTTTTGGCGATCATCTGCCACCGCTCGGGCAGGCCTTTGTCGAAAGCGGCTATATGCCGGGCATGGTGGCGACACGCCGCGCGCCGCTTGCCACGATGAAGACGGAGCATGAGACGCCTCTCGTGGTCTGGTCTTCAAAGGCCGGATTGCAGAACCGGATCGGCACGATCAGCCCCTCGCTGCTGCCCTATCACATCTTGAAAACCGCAGGCTTTGACGATCCCTTCTACACCGGCGTGCTGGGCGAGGTGCATGCGTCCTACTCCGTCATCGATCGCCACATGCTGATGCAGCGAAACGGTTCGGGAGTGCCGGACTGGTCGATTGCGCCTGCGACTCTACCGTCGGCACTCAGCGAATATCGGCAACTGCAGTTCGACATGATGTTTGGCGACCAATTCGGTAAAGAGCGATTCTTCCCCGGCTTCAACTGGATCCATGAAACCACACCATCCAGTTAACACGCCTTAGAACCCGCGATTTCGTTTGAACTTGCCTGCACCTTGGGCTTATCTCCAGCCAACGCATTGCCGGAGATGAATCATGTCTGCCATTCCAGATTACGTCCTGTCCCACTTCAAGCGATCCTCCAGACAGATCGGTGAGGTCGAAAAGCGGATTCTGGAGGTGGCGCATCAGAAGCGACTGATTTCCACTGACACGAATGCTGAGTTTTCGAAGGGATCCACAGTCGGCGAGAGGCTGGCGGACAGCATTGCCCGCGTCGGTGGCTCATGGGGCTTCATCATCAGCTTCCTGGTGTTTCTGGTCGTATGGGCCGTCATCAATACAATTGTTCTGGCGACAAGGGCATTCGACCCCTATCCCTTCGTGTTCCTCAACCTCATTCTGTCCATGCTGGCCGCCATCCAGGCACCCATCATCATGATGTCCCAGAACCGGCAGGCGGAACGCGATCGCTTTGAGGCAGCCAAGGACTACGAGGTGAACCTCAAGTCCGAGCTTGAAGTTCTCTCTCTTCATGAAAAGATCGATCTCAAGGTTCTGGCCGAACTCGCCGCATTGCGAGAAGAAATCGCAAAGCTGCACCAGCATCAGACCCAGCAAAGCGACCGCCCCTCGTCCTGATCGATCGATAGCCGATTTGCGGCTTTTTCTGTGCAGGTTACGAATCCGTCAGATTTCTGCGCTACAGATTGACGCAGGCATTTGTTGCATTGCACTCTGCAGTCTCACGACATCCGGATGTGCGAATGCGGAGATCATTTCCGCAAGCTGAGAGCATCACGCTTTTCGCGGCAAATCCTCACATCGGATATTCACACATCCCGGCATTTTACCGGGTTTACGTCCAGAGGCTTTTTCATGAACCAGTATGATCTCATTGTTGTTGGCAGCGGTCCCGCCGGCAGACGTGCTGCCATCCAGGCGGCAAAGCTCGACAAGAAGGTCCTGGTCATCGAAAAGGGCAGCCGTGTTGGCGGTGTCTCGGTTCATACCGGCACCATCCCGTCCAAGACGATGCGCGAGACGGCGCTCAATCTTTCCGGATGGCGCGAGCGCGGCTTTTACGGCCAGTCCTATCGCGTCAAGCAGGAAATCAGCGCCGAAGATTTGCGCCAACGCCTGCTGATCACTCTCAACCACGAAGTCGAAGTGCTTGAGCATCAGTTTGCCCGTAACCGCGTGCAGCACGTGCGCGGCAAGGCAAGCTTCCTCGCGCGTGATACGCTTCAGATCACCAAAGACGACGGCGAAGTGATGCATGTGTTGGGCAAGAGCATTCTGCTCGCCGTCGGCACTCGCCCATTCAGGCCGGACTACATGCCGTTTGATGGCAAGACCGTCATCGACAGCGATGAATTGCTGCAGATGGAGAGGCTACCGCGCTCCCTGGTGGTTATCGGTGCCGGCGTCATTGGCATCGAATATGCGACGATTTTCAGCGCTCTCGATACCGCCGTCACGCTGATCGATCCCAAATCCACAATGCTCGATTTCATCGACAAGGAAATCGTCGAAGATTTCACCTACCAGCTCCGCGACCGTAACATGAAGCTGCTTCTCGGCCAGAAGGCCGAGAAAGTGGAACACACGCCGGAAGGCAAGGTGTCGATCACACTGGATAATGGCCGCAAGATCGTTACCGAAATGGTGCTTTTTGCCGCAGGCAGAATGGGCGCGACCGACACGCTGAACCTCGCGGCAGCCGGCCTCGAGGCCGACAGCCGTGGCCGTCTGTCCGTCAATCCGGAAACCTTCGAAACCTCCGTACCGGGGATTTTCGCCGCGGGCGACGTTATAGGCTTCCCGAGCCTTGCCTCCACCTCCATGGAACAGGGCCGTATTGCCGCTCGCGTCGCGGTCGGCGCCATTGGCATGGAGCCGCAGAAATATTTCCCATACGGCATCTATGCCGTCCCTGAAATCTCCACCTGCGGCCTGACGGAAGAAGAAATGAAGGAGCGCGGCATTCCTTACGAATGCGGAATTGCCCGCTTCCGGGAAACCTCGCGCGGCCACATCATGGGTCTTGATACTGGTCTTCTGAAGCTGATCTTCTCATTGAAGACGCGCCGGCTTCTCGGCGTTCACATCGTCGGCGAAGGCGCGACCGAACTGGTTCACATCGGTCAGGCTGTGTTGAACCTCAAGGGTACGGTGGAGTATTTCGTTGAAAATACCTTCAACTACCCGACACTTGCCGAGGCCTACAAGATTGCCGGGCTGGATGCATGGAACCGCATGGGTGACATCAAGAACAGGAATGAAGCGGTCAAGTGAGCCGCTTCACCACCTGATCTTGTAGTTTGCATGCACCGCCGGGCGGAAACGATCTTCAAAGCCCCGGTCGAAACTGCCTGTTACGGTCAGATTGTCGGAGAGCTTCTGTTCGAGCGCGACGCTGGAACTGAACTCGTCAAATGTCTCGCGGCTTGCGCCCGTTAAAACGAAGGCAGTGCCGGTCGCAGAGCGCGTCAGACGCAGGGACTGCGACACATCGAGCCCACTCCACTTCTGGCTAGGGCCGTCATAGCGCAGCGTGACATTTCGGTTCGATTCCACATCGAAATCGGCTGTGGCGACACGCTTTTGCGTCATCGTCATCGTCACGGCGGCCGAGCCCGTCAGCGCGTTCATCAGAATGCCGACGTCTCTGGCGATCTTGGCGCCCGGCAGATTGGTGGACATCAGCGTCATATCACCCCAGAACTTTACAGGCGTATCGACCACCGCACCGCCTTCAGACGCGCTCATGCCCATCTCAAGGCCGGCGCGCAGCGGCGTTTCCGTCGGTAGCTTCGCACCCAGACGCGCCGAATAGGAGCGGTCGGAATTCTTGGTGGGCGCCCAGATCAATCCCCGCTCCTGCGCCTTCACCTCGACTGGAGACAAAAGGATGAGCGAGGCAGCGGCGAGCGTGCCCAATATCTTGACCAACATGTCATTTCCTCAAGCTTTAAAAAGACCAGCCGCTCTTGGGAGGAAAACAGCAGGTCTCGTTTCGGCTTGGGCGATCCAAAAAACGGAGATCACCCGGATTCAATTCTGCCGGCGCTCGGCGCCGGACTTGACCGCGCTCGCTTACAGGCGACGCGAATCGGCAAGCGCGACATCACACCCGCGCTCGAAAGAGAGATGAAACTGAAGGCGTAAAGCCAAGCCGCGTTTGGCGGCGGATCGCTCTCGACGCACAAGTGCGTCCGGCAAATCACTCCCAAAGGGTGCCAGATGAACGGGAGATGAACAAGAGCAGCTACAGCAAAAAGTCATTGTGCACTGCATTGTGATCGTCAGAGCACAGTCGGTTGAAGTGGTGGTCCGTTGGACATGCCGGAAGCGCTACGCTTTGGTGTGGGATAACAACTCCGCAACAACCGCTTCGACGGGCTGGGTAGAATCGATCGCGATACCTTCCTTCGGAACGTCATGCCCCCTCTCATGGAGCGCCAGGATGAACGCCCGCTCCTCAGGCTTGCCACCGAACTCATCTTCTGGCCTCGCTGACAGGCGCTTCTCCAAGGTGGCTCCGTCGAGCTTGAGAATGAACACGGCGTCAAAGAGGCTGATGAAAGCGGAAATGTTGCGGGCGCCCCCGCAAAAGAAGGTGGCAGTATGGCTTTGATCGGCTGCCAGATCTTTTACTCTGTCGACACACCAGAGGTGATGACGGTGAGCAAAAGCTACATCCGTGGCCCACGCGCCACCCGGCCGCCCTCTCAAAGGTAAGCCGGTCTTAGGGTCACCTTTATAGGCGAGTTCCCTGTCGCCATGAATGACATGATAACCTTGTCGCTGAAGCTCTGTTGCCACGGACGTTTTGCCCGAACAGGACACACCTTCAACGAGGTAGTTTTTGACGCCCATGAGCCTCTACTTTCGGCAAGATGCAGCAAAGGTCGCTCATATACTCTTCGGATGACGACAGGATGTCTTTTCGGCGTGAACGCAAACGCCTCTCAACATTCCTAAATGAAAAGGCCGCAGCTTTCGCCGCGGCCTCTCCGAAACAAATATGAGAAGATCAGATTACTCTGCGTCGCCTTCGGCTGCCTTCTTCTTGGCAGGAGCCTTCTTCTTCGGAGCGGCTTCTTCGCCTTCAGCGGCGTCAGCCTTGGCTGCAGCCTTCTTCTTGGCAGGAGCCTTCTTCTTGGTTTCTTCGCCTTCTTCGGCGTCGTCAGCCAGAAGCTCTTCCTTGGAAACCGTCTTATCGGTGACGGAGACTTCGGTCAGCAGCTTGTCGATGACCTTTTCTTCGAAGATCGGAGCACGCAGCGAAGCGGAAGCGCCAGGCGTGTTGCGGAAGTAATCGAGGATTTCCTTCTGCTGGCCTGGGAACTGCTGCAACTGCTGGAACAGAGCGCGCTGCATTTCGTCTTCGGTGACTTCAACGCCAGCCTTCTCGCCGATTTCGGAGAGAACGAGGCCGAGGCGAACGCGGCGCTCAGCGAGCTTCCGGTATTCTTCGCGCGCTTCTTCTTCGGTCGTGTCTTCGTCAGCGAAGGTCTTGCCGGACTGTGCGAGATCGGTGTTGATCTGGCGCCAGATGTTGTCGAACTCGGCATCAACGAGACCGGCAGGCGTGTCGAACTTGTAGAGTTCGTCCAGCTGGTCGAGGATCTGACGCTTGACCTTCTGACGGGTCACGTTGCCGTACTGGCTTTCGATCTGGCCGCGAACGATTTCCTTCAGCTTCTCGGCCGATTCGAGACCGAGCTTGGTTGCCAGTTCGTCGTTGATCTCAACGTCGGCGGCGGCAGCAACTTCCTTGACGGTGATGTCGAAGGTCGCTTCCTTGCCAGCCAGCTCAGCAGCCGGATATTCGCTCGGGAAGGTAACGGTGATGGTCTTCTCGTCGCCAGCCTTGACGCCAACGAGCTGGTCTTCGAAGCCTGGGATAAAGCGGCCAGAGCCGATAACCAGCTCTGCATCTTCAGCAGCGCCGCCATCGAAGGCTACGCCATCGACCTTGCCGAGGTAGTTCATGGTGACGCGGTCGCCTTCAGCGGCCTTGCCCTTCTTCGTCTCGTAGCTACGAGCGCTTTCGGCGATCTTGAGGATCTGCTCGTTGATTTCGTCTTCGGTCACTTCAACGACTTCGCGCGTGACCTTGATGCCGTCATTCGACTTCAGTTCGATCGGCGGGATGACTTCGTAAGCAATGTTAAATTCGAAATCGGTTTCGGCGGCCAGAATCTTGTCGGCTTCCTTCTCGTCTTCCGTCATGGAGATGGAAGGCTGAGTCGCAGACTTTTCGCCGCGGCTGGAAATGATCTCGGAAGGCTTTTCGCGAACCAGCTCGTTGACGAGATCAGCCATGATCGACTTGCCATACATCTTCTTCAGATGAGCGGCAGGGACCTTGCCGGGACGGAAGCCGTTGATACGAACCTTATCCTTGGCTTCGGCGAGGCGCTCGTCAAGGCGAGCCTTCATGTCAGCGGCCGGAATAACGACCTTGATTTCGCGCTTCAGCCCTTCAGCGAGCGTTTCGATAACCTGCATTTTCATACCTTCACATCATGGCGGCAGTGCTCAGACAGCCGTCGGTTTACTTTCGAGCACAGCGCCGGAATCTGAATTCACCGGCCGTGACTATAAAACTTGCATGCACAGGCGCGTTGCGGAGCAATTATGCCTGAGCCAGGGAAAGGGCAAAACGAAACGCTTTACCTGGCTTTCCCGGCGATTTGTGGTGCGGGTAGAGGGACTCGAACCCCCACAACTCTCGTCGCCAGAACCTAAATCTGGTGCGTCTACCAATTCCGCCATACCCGCGCTCTTTAAATCCTGCATAAACAACATCTGGCACATGAGGCCTTCCGGAGCGCGGCGTCTCTATATCATCCGTTTTCAGGAGCGCAAAGGAAAAATGACGCCGTACAAGCCCTATTTCCATGGGTTTTGAGGACTCTATGACAATCGCGAGCAGGCCATCTGCGGGAATCACGAGGCTCGCGGTCCACGCAGTTCGATTTCAGTGGACCGCCCATGAAAGCCCCTCCCGGATGGAATGCCATACCAACGTGCTCACCTCTCGCCGCGACCATTGACGAGAGTTTGTGAGGCCGGTTGAGATTTGGAGGGCCCGGGGACGGGCTTGAGAGCGTGACTGCTGCTGTCTGAGCCAGAAAATCAGCTTCGAATGCTGTCAAATTATGCATTTGTTAAGGAAGTAGGCGCCGATTCGGAGCTTGCCCTGCGTTACGCGCATAGGTGTCATCCTTCTTTGTCTGTTTTTGAAGCGCGGCGAAAGGCATATATTCAGTTTCAGAAAACGAAGCTGAGTTGATCCCAAGCAACCGGCGAACCGAAACGAGGAATAAGACCATGAACATTGCACGCTCGCTGAACAACTGGCGCAAGTATCGTCAGACCGTAACTGAACTGGACCGCATGAGCGATCGCGAACTGAGCGATCTCGGCATCGGCCGCACCGACATCCGTCGCGTTGCTCGCACTGCAGTCGGTATGTAATAGATCGATAACACCGGCTGACGATCCTTCGTCTGCCCGATGTGTTACCCTCAAAAGGCCCTGAGCACCCGCTCCGGGCCTTTTCTTTTTGCGCTCAACGCCCCTGCCCGCCCTGCAGCATCGGCCTGAAAACCGGAACCGATCTTCGAAAACACGATGCTTGAATGCAGCGTCCTCTGTGTGCCTGAAAAGACGGACGGCATCGTAACAGCGCCTCATGGATTTCCGCTCAAATAATGCGCATATCGACCCACAAGCTGCAAAAATAGACGACACATTGCACAAATGCATGGCAGTCGCTCAAAATCTGCACTCCAAATCATCGCTATGAATATGTATATACCACTCAACAGCCGAGAGCGCAGATGACCAGCGGCCCGGCGTACTGAATTTTAAAGATCACACACATCAAAGATTGAGGAAACAACCATGAACCCGCTTCGCATCGCAAAGAACTGGATCAGCTATCGCCGTACGCTCAACGAACTGGGCAGCCTCTCCAACCAGGCTCTCAGCGATATCGGCCTGACCCGTTACGACATCCGTAACGTCGCATCCCGTTCGTTCCGCTAATCAGCGTACAAGGTCATCAGCAAGAGCCGACCTCCCACGGCACCGGATGGCTGAGCGACAGGCAAAAAAACGGCGCCACGAGCGCCGTTTTTTGATTCTTGCGGGTCGCTCACGATCGTCGCATGAATCTGCTTCTCCTGACGTCGCAGGCTCGCAAGCTTTCGAAAAAGTTTGGCGGTCCGCACTGCTCGTGATACTGCATCGGGCAAATGCCTCCTCAGAGTGAGGCTAAGCCAATCAAGAAACATGGTCGACCCGCAGCACCCTTGGTGCCGGTTGGCAACGTGAGCGCGCGATGCAAGACAATATGAACTCTCCCATCCACGTCATTGGCGGCGGCCTTGCCGGCTCGGAAGCGGCCTGGCAGATCGCCCAGGCTGGCATTCCCGTCATCCTGCATGAAATGCGCGGCGTTCGCGGCACGGATGCTCACAAGGGTGACAGTCTTGCGGAGCTCGTCTGCTCCAACTCTTTCCGTTCCGACGATGCGACGGCCAACGCCGTCGGTGTCATTCATGCGGAAATGCGTCTGGCGGGCTCGCTCATTATGGCCTGCGCCGACAAGCACAAGGTTCCGGCCGGCGGTGCTCTCGCCGTCGACCGCGATGGCTTTGCCGAAGCGGTTACGGCGCAACTTGAGGCGCATCCACTTATCACCATTGTTCGCGAAGTTGTGCCGGGCCTCCCGCCGAAGGAATGGGGCAACACGATCATCGCCACAGGCCCGCTCACCGCGCCCGAGCTTGCCGCCGCCATCCAGGCGGAGACAGGCGAAGATGCGCTGGCGTTTTTCGACGCAATCGCACCGATCGTCCATCGCGACAGCATCAATATGGATATCTGCTGGTATCAGTCCCGCTACGACAAGGTGGGACCTGGTGGCAACGGCAAGGACTACATCAACTGCCCAATGGATGAGGCGCAGTATCACACCTTCATCGATGCGCTGATCGCCGGCGATACGGTCGGCTTCAAGGAATGGGAAGGCACCCCCTATTTCGATGGCTGTCTGCCAATCGAGATCATGGCGGAACGCGGACGCGAAACACTTCGTCACGGCCCGATGAAGCCGATGGGTCTGACCAATGCCCACAACCCGACGGTCAAGCCCTATGCGGTGGTACAGCTGCGTCAGGACAACGCCCTTGGCACGCTCTACAATATGGTCGGCTTCCAGACGAAGCTCAAATATGGCGCGCAGGCGGACGTCTTCCGTATGATTCCGGGCCTGGAAAACGCCGAGTTTGCGCGTCTCGGTGGCCTGCACCGCAACACCTATATCGATTCGCCGCGGCTGCTCGATCCGTCGCTGAAGCTGAAATCCCGTCCGGACATTCGTTTTGCCGGCCAGATTACCGGCTGCGAAGGCTATGTGGAGAGTGCGTCCATCGGGCTGCTTTGCGGTCGGTTCGCCAGTGCCGAGCATAAGGGCGAGCCGGTCCGCCTGCCGCCTGCGACGACTGCGCTTGGCGCTCTGCTCAACCACATTACAGGCGGGCATCTTTCCACCGACGAGGAACCGGGCAAGCGTTCATTTCAGCCGATGAATGTCAATTTCGGCCTGTTTCCTGAGCTTGCGCCGGGCTCGATCGTCAAGCCCGAAGGCGTGAAGCGCTTCCGCGGCAAGGACAAGACCATCATGAAGCGTCAGTTGATGTGCGCCCGCGCGCTACAAGATTGCGCGACATGGCTTGGCGTCGAAGCGCCGGTTCTTAATCAGGTCGCGGAGGAAGGTGAGGAGCTGGCGTCAGCTTCCTTAGGCTGATCAGGCTCTGCATCCGCTGCTTCCAGATAGCTGCCAAGCAACCAGAGAGACACTTCTGCGGCCTCCCCAACCGTCTTGAAACGATAGGCACCGCTATATTTGGGCGTGTCGATGAAGGTGACGACAAAACCGTCGCCGCTTTCCAGATGTTCCACCGTGATGCGCTCCGGATTCAGCATCATGCAGGCATTGTGCTTGCCCATGTTGCGCATGAAGCCAGCCTTGTTGTCATGCAACCGAACGAAAACGGCGTTGCCGTCGGCGGTCATATGCAGGCTGCGGATCGCCTCATTGGGAAAGGCCCGGGCGAAATCCAAAATGGCCTGCCCCGTATCGTAGCTGCTTTCGCCTTCCGAGAAACGCTTCAGGCGCCAGAGATAGATCGCGACCGCGATCAAAAGCGCGAGGATGATGATCCAAATGGTGAGGCTCATCTCTGTCACTCCTTGGAGCGTCGTCAGCCCTTCGGGACCTACAAGACACGCTCAGACTTCTCGAAATCATGTATTGGACAATGCTGTCGTCCATACCAGCTCATCAAGCGGCTTAGCAACCAAGACTTGCGCGGAGGTGAAGCGCGCTTTCAGCATCGTGCTGAGATTTCAAAAAGGTGGAGCGCCCAAAAGACCCACTGCGCTTTGAAGGCATGTCGTTATCGCAAAGCCGCTGCGGCTTTGCGTGCCACGCTCTAGAACCGCTTCAGATAGGCGGCCTTAGCGAGCAGCCACTGGCGACGGAGCAATGAGAGCTGGATGCCGTTTTCAACAACGTCCGCGCCAGCGCGACGTGCCGCCTTCAACACAGCCTCGACCTGTGCCACGGGCAAGAAAGCGGGAACGACCGCTTTAGGCAGGGACGTCTGGCGCGCCCTGTTCAGATGATCCTGAGCATGCGCGCAGAATATCTCGATCGCCGCACCGACCTTTTTACGGTCCTTGCCTTCCAGAAAACTCTCGCGGTTCAATCCGGCTGCCGACAGAACGTCCTGCGGGACATATACCTGACCTCGACGGCGATGCAGCGGCATCAACAGCAGCATGCCAGCCATGGCCTGGGCAACGCCTGCGTGGCCCGCGGTCTCGGCGTTTCTCGCTGCATCATCCGGCGAAAGCACGATGCTGGAGAGCTGTATCAATGCAGACGCCGTCTCGCCCGCATAACCCTCGAGAGCGTTGCGATTCTCGAAGACGTCATCGTAGAGATCGAAGATGCGCGCTTCGATCATGTCGATCAAAGTCTGCCGCGGCAGATTATGCGTGGTGATCGCGTTGAGCAGTGCTGCGGCAACAGGATGGCCGACGCTGTCCCCATGCGGATTTCCCTCCAGGAGATCGCGCCACCACTGCATGCGCACTTCGCCTGGAAGCGGCTCACGAACGATATCGCGGATACGGGCAATCTCGGCGTTGAAAGCGTAAAGGGCCGCGAGATCACCGCGCTTGTCTTCCGGCGCAAGAAGGCATGCGAGATATCGGTCGCGATCCATGTCACGCAGCATCGTCAGGCACGCGCCCTTATCCGCCGACAGATCTGTCATCGATAACCGTTCTTCAGCCTTCGACCGCAATCAGGGCGGCAGCCACTGCCCGCGATTCGGAAAGCATGATGTTGTATGTTCTGACCGCGGCACCCGTGCTCATCGGATCGACAGAGATGCCAGCCTCTTTCAAGGCGGCCTTCAACTCTCTCGGGACGACCCGCATGGAGTCGCCCATGCCGATCAATAGAAACTCAATGTCGGCCGCTTGTTCCAGAACCTTGGTGAAGTTTTCGACCGAAAGCTGCGAGGGATCGGTCACGTCCCATCCGTGAATGCCGGAAGGAAGGCAGAGAAGCGAGCCGCGATGCGACATCTCGGCGAAGCGAAAACCGCCATTTCCATAAGCATCGATAGGCGCCCGGCCAGGAAAATGGGCCGGGCGTATTTCGAGTCCGCCAGCCATCAGACTGCCGGTTTGCCGCTGATCGAATTCGCCTTCTGCTCGTCCTTGTCATCGGCATCCGTGCTGGTCGGACGTAGATTGAAGGCGATCAGAACAGGAGCCGCGATGTAGATCGACGAGAACACACCGATACCGACACCGAAGAGCATGGCGAAGGTGAAGGAGCGAATGACTTCACCACCGAAGAGATAGAGCGACAGCAGTGCGAGCATGACGGTCAGGCCGGTCAAGATCGTACGCGACAGCGTCTGGTTCAGAGAGACGTCGATGATCATGGACAGCGGCATTTTCTTGTAGCGCCGCAGGTTCTCTCGAATTCGGTCATAAATGACCACCGTATCGTTCAGCGAGTAACCGATAATGGTCAATATCGCCGCGATACTGGTGAGGTTGAACTCGATCCCCAGGAAGACGAAGAGGCCTATGGTGAAGACCACGTCGTGCACCATGGAGATGATCGCACCGAGCGCAAACTGCCACTCGAAGCGGAACCAGATGTAGATCATGATCGCGATCATGGCGAGCGCGATGCCGATGGTCGAGGTGACGGTGAGATCGCCCGAGACGGCCGGTCCCACGACTTCCACGCGGCGGAAGTCATACTTATCCTGCAACTCGCCGCGGATCATCGTGATTGCAGACTGCTCGGCATTCTCGCCGCCTTCCTGCGCCTGGATGCGGATGAGTACGTCCTGCGGAGAACCGAAGCTCTGCGCCTGGATTTCACCGAGGTTCAACTGGCTGAGACGGTCACGAATATCTGCGAGATCGGCATCGCCGCTCTTCGACCGAACTTCGATGATGGATCCGCCCTGGAAGTCGATGCCGAGGTTCAAGCCCTTTGTCATGAAGCCGCCGACGCAGGCAAGCATGATAACGGCGGTAAGGCCGAAGACGAACCGACGATACTTCATGAACGGAATATCTCTTCCGTCGAACATACCCGTGCGCACGCCCTTCGGCAGATGTTTAGGACGGCTACGGCGAACCCAGGCACCGAAGAGCCAGGCTGTCAGCGTATAGGCCGTGAATACCGTCGTGACGATACCGACGGCAAGCGTCACCGCGAAGCCCTTCACGGGACCTGTGCCCATATAGAAGAGCACGCAAGCCACAATGAATGTCGTGAGGTTAGCGTCGATGATGGTGGCGAAGGCGCGGGTAAACCCGTTCTCAAGCGATGATATCAACGGTTTGCCGCTTTTGACTTCCTCGCGAATTCGCTCGTAGATCAGAACGTTCGAGTCCACTGCCATACCGATCGTCAAGACGATACCGGCAATCCCCGGCAAGGTCAGTGTCGATCCGATAACGCTTAGGAGCGCCAGGAGCATCACGATATTGATGACAAGCGCGATATTCGCCAGCAGGCCGAAGAAGCCATAGAAGATAAACATGAAAAGGACGACGCCGATGGCGCCGATGGCACTCGCGGTCAGGCCGGCATTGATGGAGTCACTACCAAGGCTTGGACCGACGGTACGCTCTTCGACAACCGTCAATGTTGCAGGCAGAGCACCGGCGCGCAGCAGCACGGCGAGATCGTTCGCGCCCTGAACAGTAAAATTACCGGAAATTTGGCCGGAACCGCCGATGATTGGCTCGCGGATCACGGGTGCAGAAATAACGTTATTATCGAGGACGATGGCGAAAGGCTTACCGACATTCTGCTGGGTGGCCTGGGCGAAACGCTGCGCACCGCGGCTGTCGAAGCGGAATGTCACAACAGGCTCATTCGTCTGCTGATTGAAGCTTGCCTGCGCATCGACAAGATTGTCGCCCGAGACCAGCGCACGGCGCTCGACGAGATAAGGAACCGGCGGGTCGTCCTGCGAATAGAGGATCTCATCGGTCGCAGGTGGGCGTCCGTTCAACGCTTCCTGAACAGGCATGGATGTATCCACCATGCGGAAGGAGAGCTTGGCGGTCTGGTTCAACAGCGACTTAAGGCGCTGTGGGTCCTGGAGGCCGGGAACCTGAACGATGATACGGTCATTGCCCTGGCGCACGATCAGCGGTTCGGTCGTGCCGAGTTCGTCGACACGACGACGCACCACTTCAATCGACTGGGAAACGGCAGAAGACAGGCGATAATCGATGCCTGCATCGGTGAGGTTCAGGCGCAGGAGATTGTCGCCGCCGTCACTCATCGTCACTTCCTGCACCGAGCCACCGGTCAGCGTACCGACGGAGACTGGCAGCGTCAGATCTTTCAACGCATTCTTGGCCGCCTCATACTGAGCCGGATCGGTGATACGAACCTGGATCTGCTGGCCGTTACCGGCCAGACCGGAATAGCGGATATTGGCGTCGCGCAACTGGGCGCGGACGTCGCCGACGATGGTTTCGAGACGTTCCTTGACGATGTCGGAACGCTCGACTTTGAGCATGATGTAGGAACCGCCCTGAAGGTCGAGACCAAGCGTCACCTTGTTGTGCTTGTACCAGTTAGGCATTCCCTCCAGCTGCTTGTCCGTGAACAGGTTGGGGGAAGCGATGACGGCGCTTATCAGCACGATCAACCAGATGAAGACTGTTTTCCAGCGGGAAAAATGAAGCATTTCGGTCTCGGTCAGGGTTGGGTTAGAAAACCCAGGCCGCGTCGATGCGCAGCCTGCTTATTGTTACTTCGCGTTAGCAGGAGCTTCGGTCTTGACCGGCTCACCCTTGACACGAACCTCGGCGATATAGGTGCGCGATGCGCGGACCTTGACGCCTTCGGCAATTTCGACTTCAAGTTCGTTATCGTCGATAACCTTGGTCACCTTGCCGACAATGCCGCCGCCCAACACAACCTGATCGCCACGACGAATGTTGGTAAGCGTCTCCTGACGCTTCTTCATTTGCGCGCGCTGCGGACGGATCAGGAAAAAGTACCACACGACCATGAGCGGGGCGAAAAGGAAAAGCATTTCCAGGCCGGACCCGAAAGCCGATGGTGCGCCTGCTGCATCCTGAGCAAAGGCTTGGCTAATGAACATAAAAAACTCCTCAGATTTCAGGCACAGTCTTAAGCCACTGGCCAGCTTTCAAGCCGCCGGAATATAGTTGCGATCCCCTAGAATGCAACAGAAAGACTTCGACCCCCGTACCGTTTCCACGGCTCATACTCTTTCGGGGCATGAAACACCATGCTAGGCCGCGCAAATTCCACGTCTGTTCCGGCATTTGACCGGGTTCAACGAGCAGCGGAAAGTCGACAAGGAGCATCGATCATGACGTCAGAAGAAACCAGCGCACTCCTGCTTCTCGAACTTCGCCGTCTTGCCGACGCCGTGGAGCGGCTCGCAGGCCCCGCACCTGCGTCAAATGACTGGAATAGTGCCGATTGTTTCGTCTGGACGCCTGGCAATGCATGGCTGCAGCCCGTCCCGCGTCCGAACCGAATTGCGCTGACGCTGATCCGCGGTGTGGACCACGTCCGGGATATCCTGCATGAGAACACGCTGCGCTTCGCAGAAGGCTTTGCTGCCAACAATGTGCTGCTTTGGGGCGCGCGCGGTATGGGCAAATCATCGCTGGTGAAGGCGGTTCACGAAGACGTGCGCACAGCAAGCGGTACGTCGTTGAAGCTCGTCGAGGTGCACCGCGAAGACATTCACACCTTGCCCGTCCTCCTCGATATTCTGAAAGCCGCTCCGCACAGAATCATCCTCTTCTGCGACGATCTATCCTTCGACCATGACGATACGGCCTATAAGTCTCTGAAGGCGGCACTGGATGGCGGTATTGAGGGCCGCCCTGAGAATGTGCTGTTCTACGCGACCTCCAACCGCCGTCATCTCCTGCCGAGACACATGATGGAAAATGAACAGTCGACTGCCATCAATCCATCTGAAGCGGTCGAGGAAAAAGTCTCGCTGTCCGATCGCTTCGGCCTATGGCTTGGGTTCCATAAATGCAGCCAGGATGACTACCTGGCGATGATCGATGGCTATGCGGACCATTTCGACCTCGGTCGCGCGCGCGATGTCCTCCACCGCGAAGCGCTGGAATGGGCGACGACACGTGGCGGCAGATCCGGTCGCGTGGCCTGGCAATATATCCAGGATGCAGCCGGGCGTCTGCGCAAGCCTCTGGACCAGCGATAGACAGATAAGTGATTGATCACAACCATAGCGATAGGCGGCAAATCAGAGACACTTCAGTATCCGCGATAACTTAGTGCGCAATGGAACAAACGGATGGAAAGGCCGTTGCTCGGCATGCGCAACCATCGCGCGATACATTAGGAGAGTCTCAAATGGCCGATCAGGTCCGCTATGCAACATCGACGGTGGCCGCGCGCAGCGCAGTCTTGCCGGAAGCCGTGACACGTATTTCCTGGGGTGGCGTTTTTGCCGGTGTCGCCGTGGCACTGACGCTTCAGCTGGTTCTCAACATTCTCGGCGCCGCCATAGGTGCTGGCGTAATCGACCCTGCTCGTAACGATACGCCATCGGCAATGTCGCTTTCGACCGGCTCCGTTATCTGGATCATCGCCAGCGGCATCATCTCGTCCTTCGTCGGTGGCTATGTCGCAAGCCGCCTGTCTGGCCGCGCGGTCCGTTCCACTGGCGCCCTTCATGGCCTGACCACCTGGGCCGTAACCACGCTGATCGTCTTCTATATGCTGACCACCTCGGTTGGAGCGTTGATCGGCGGCGCATTCACTGGTGTGACGAGCGTCTTCTCCGGCGCAGGCTCGACAATCGCAACCGCTGCGACGACTGCAGCCCCTGCGCTTGCCAACACATCCGATCCACTGGCGGGTATCGAGCAGCGCATTCGCGATGCGAGCGGTGGAAACGATCCGCAGGCGCTGCGTGATACAGCCGTCAGCGCCGTCCGCGCCGTGCTGACTGGCGACCAGGCTCAGGCTGAAGATGCACGCAACCGTGCCGCCGACGCCCTTGCCCGCGCACAGAATATCCCGGTCGATCAGGCCCGCCAGCAGGTCACAGATTACGAAAATCAGTACCGTCAGGCTGTAGAGCAGGCCAAGGTTCGTGCGACCGAAGCTGCTCAGGCAACTGCGACCGCCGTGTCGACAGCCTCTTACGTTGCCTTTGGCGCGCTCCTGGTCGGTGCGGTTGCCGCTCTCTTCGGCGGCAGCGTTGGCACAAGCCGCGCTTACCGCGAGGGCGACGTCGTCGTCGAATAATATCGATCGAAAGATTGTCTGGAATGCCCGCGCAAGTCGCGGGCATTTTTTTGAGGGCATGAAAAAGGCCGCCTCATTTCTGAGGCAGCCTTCCGATCATCATATCTGATAGGACTGACTACTCGTCACGGTACACTTTTTCGCGACGCTCGTGACGCTCCTGCGCCTCGATCGACAGCGTTGCGATCGGGCGAGCATCCAGACGCTTGATACCGATCGGCTCGCCTGTTTCCTCGCAGTAGCCGTAGGTTCCGTCCTCGATGCGCTGAAGGGCGGCGTCGATCTTGGAAATCAGCTTGCGCTGACGATCGCGGGCTCGAAGTTCGATGGCTCTGTCGGTTTCGGATGAAGCGCGGTCAGCCAGATCAGGGTGATTGGCACTTTCCTCTGCGAGATGACCAAGTGTCTCGCGCGCTTCTCGCAAAATGTCGTTTTTCCAACCGATCAGCTTGGCCCTGAAATAGGCGCGCTGGTTGGCATTCATGAACTCATCGTTTTCCGAGAGCACATAGTTACTAAGATCGATCTTCTCACTCAACGCGATTCTCCTCGAAGAACATCTCATATGGCGGGGGTATACTCCAATGCCGTGTAGCCATTCAAGTCTGGAGATTCGTTTTTAGGCATTTTTAAATCTGTCATAAAAATCATCTAAACGACTATTTTTTATACATTATTGCGACGTCACGGATTATTTCTTCAATCACTTTATCTAGACTTGCTTCGCGATCGACGCCTCTTGCGAGTTTGCCCCCTCCTCCTGTAAACATCGTTCTCCCTCTTTGATTGCATTAGGATGCTCCGGAATGGCGCCGTCTCAACAGCAAACTTTCCGGCTTTATCTGTTGCGTCACGCCCAGGCAGGATGGGCGGAACCCGGCGAACGCGATTTCGATAGAAGACTAACCGAGGAGGGCAAGGCCGAGGCCGCTCTCATCGGCAAATCCGCCGCGGAAAAAAACTATCGCCCGGAGCTCGTGATCAGCTCCGCCGCCACCCGATGTCGCGAAACCACGCGGATTTTCCTGCATTCATTCGGGGGAGCCATTGCAGCGTCCTATCTGGACGAAATGTATAATGCGCAGGCTGAAACCTATCTCAATCTCGCGCTTGCACGGGACGAGGTTTCCTCCCTCATGCTTGTGGGACATAATCCGACAATGGAGGCCGTTGCTGAAGCTTTGCTCGGCCGCGACATCCTCGAATCGTCGCTGCCGCACGGGTTTCCCACGGCCGGGCTCGCGGTGCTGGACTGCGCGTCTAGGGACAAAGCCAAGCGCGACTCCTGGCGCCTCATCGACTTTCTGACGCCATAGCCAAGATCGAAGGCCGCGCAAAACTTTCTTCGGCGCTTCTTTTTTGAGCATGCGACAACCCTATATATTTTCGGGAAACCGATTATTTTTAGGAAGAGTCATTGCCACCATCCCTGACATCCTTCACCGACAGTGCATTGATCGCCCTCGACAACCTTGCCGACCGGGCAAATGCGCTTGCCAATCCAACATTGCGGCTCGGTGTGACGGGACTTTCGCGCGCGGGCAAGACGGTGTTCATCTCGTCGCTCGTCCATAATCTCCTGAATGGTGGACGCCTGCCACTCTTCGAGGCAACCCGGTCCGGCCGGGTCTCGAATGTGCGCCTGGAGCCGCAACCCGATGACGCCATTCCGCGCTTCCAATACGAAGATCACATCCAGGCACTGGTGCGAGACCGTGTCTGGCCGGACTCCACGCGTGCGATTTCGGAGCTGCGCATCACGCTGGATTACCAGAGCGCGAGCGGCTGGGGACGGTGGTTTTCACCGGGCAGGCTGTCCATCGATATCGTTGATTATCCGGGGGAATGGCTGCTCGATCTGCCACTGCTGGCACAGGATTACAAGACCTTCAGCGACAACACGGTCTCGCTGGCGCAGACAGGTGTGCGCGCCGAGCTTGCCCGCGATTGGCTGGAGATTGCGTCCTCTCTCGATATCGATGCACCTGCCGACGAGATGACCGCCAAGCGCCTGGCAGAAAGCTTCGCGGCCTATCTCAAGGCCTGCAAATCCGATGAACGTTCGCTTTCGACACTGCCGCCCGGCCGCTTCCTGATGCCGGGCGATCTCGAGGGCTCTCCTGCCCTCACCTTTTCACCTCTTCCCGGTATCGGCACCGAGAAGGCTGCTAAAGGATCGCTCCGCGCCATGATGGAGCGGCGCTTTGAGGCGTATAAGTCGATCGTGGTGAAGCCGTTCTTCCGCGAGCATTTCGCCCGTCTCGACAGGCAGATCGTCCTCATCGACGCGCTGCAGGCGGTCAATCGCGGACCGGAAGCAGTACAGGATCTGGAGCGCGCGCTTGGCGATGTGCTTGCCTGTTTCCGCCCTGGCAAGAACAGTCTGCTCTCGTCACTCGTGGGACGGCGAATCGACAAGGTGCTGGTGGCCGCGACCAAGGCGGATCATCTGCACCACGAAAGTCATGATCGGCTGGAAAATCTCACAGCGCGTCTGGTCGATCGCGCCGTGACGGCGATCGGCATGAGTGGGGCGGGTATCGAAGTCATGGCGCTTGCCTCAGTGCGCGCGACGAAGGAAGCAAGCGTGCGCCAGGACGGCGCGTCATTGCCGGTCATCGTCGGGACGCCGATTGCCGGCGAGACGATCAATGGTGAGGTCTTCGATGGCAATCGCAGCACTGCAATCTTTCCCGGCGATCTGCCGGAAGACCCCGAGCCGCTGTTTCGCCAGATCGACGCGCAGGGCGCTTCGGCAGACCTGCCGGACGTCAACGTCATCCGCTTTCGTCCGCCGAAGCTCGAAGAGACGGCTGGCGGCATCAAGCTCTCGGTTCCGCATATCCGGCTCGACCGCGCCATGCAGTTCCTGTTTGGAGACAAGCTCGCATGAAAGACGACACTAACGGCTCTTCCCGCAGACCCGCCGCTTTCACGCTGGAAACGGAAGCGAGACAAGACGCGCCGACGGCTTTGCCACGGCGTCAGCCGCGCAGCTTCGATAGCGATGTGTCCATGGTGCCGGATGAAGAGGATCCATTCCTGGCACCGGAAGAGATCGATGCAGCACGGCTTCCCGTGGCTGAACCGCGTCGTCACCGCTTTTCCTTCGGCAAGCTTGCTCTCGGCGCAGTTGGCGTTCTGCTGGCACTTGCCTTCGGGCTGTGGGCGGACCAGCTGATCCGCGACCTGTTTTCGCGCTCTGACTGGTTGGGTTATACCGCGAGCATTGCCCTCATCGTTGCCGTCTTCGCCGTCCTTGTGCTTGTCGGGCGAGAAGTCTTCGGAATCATGCGGTTGAATGCGGTGCAGTCACTGAAAGCCGATGCGCAAGACGCTGCCAGCCAAAAGAAGGCGTCTGCCGCGCGCTCGGTTATCACAAAGCTGACGGCTGTCCTTTCTCACCGGGCGGAGACAGCAAAAGGTCGTGCTGCGCTGAAGGATACCGAAAACGACGTGATCGACGGCCCGCATCTGATGGAGCTTGCCGAAAGGGAGCTTTTGACCCCGCTTGACCGGCAGGCGCGTGCGCTGATTCTCAACTCTTCGAAGCGCGTCTCCGTCGTGACTGCCGTCAGCCCGCGGGCGGTCGTCGATCTGGCCTATGTTCTGTTTGAAGTGACCCGGCTGGTTCGCGCCATGGCAGAACTTTATGGCGGACGTCCCGGAACGCTCGGCATGATCCGGCTGCTGCGCGATGTGATTGCTCATTTGGCGGTGACAGGCTCGATTGCGGTGGGTGATGGGCTTGCTCAGCAGGTGCTTGGACATGGTCTCGCCTCGCGCCTTTCGGCCCGTCTCGGCGAAGGTGTCATCAACGGACTGATGACCGCACGGATCGGTATTGCCGCAATGGACCTCTGCCGCCCGCTTCCTTTCCGGGCTCTCAAACGGCCTGGCATCAGCGACTTCATGTCCGATCTCACACCGGATCTGAAAGGTGGTTTAAAGACGGAAAAGCCCTGATTTCAGGGCTCTTCAGGACGAAATGGTTACAATTCGTTATCCTTATTTCGGCGAAATATACCAAGCGTTAACCATTCGCGACATAGATTGCTCCCACACAAAGCGACCTACTCGCCAGGGAAAGTATCATGTTTTCGCGCTTCTTTTCGCTTCTGGGCGGGCTTGCCGCCGTTATGTCCGTGAGCAGCGGGCTCGCAGTTTCCGACGTTCAAGCCGCATCGCGTGACGATGTCTTTTTCGGATCGGTCGCCGGCACGTGGTCCGGCCCAGGCGAGATCGTCGCGGGCAAGTACAAGGGCACCAAGTTCAATTGCGATCTCACCGGCGAACCGCTGGGTGAAAAAGAGACCGGCATCAAGCTTGGCGGCACCTGCCGCGTTGGCGTCTTCAAGCAGCCCATGTCCGCCATCATTGCCAAGAAGGGTAGTGGCTATGAGGGCAAGTTCCTCGATGGCTCCGAGGGCAAGGGACTGGACGTCACCTCCGGACAGGTCAGTGGCGACAAGGTGGTGCTCGGCATCAACCGTGCGAAGCTCAACGGCGCCATGGTTGCCCGTGTGATGGAAGACAACAAGTCGATGAACATCACGATCTCGGTAAAGGTCGCAGACCAGATGATTCCCGTGATCGGCCTGACGTTGGCGCGCAATGTCGACTCGATGGCGGTCGGCTCGATCAAGCCGTAAAGCGCCTCAATCCAATTCTGATCGTGAAGCGGGAGTGGCCCACCATTCCCGCTTTTCGTTTGCGCGCACGATGCCGGTCTTATCCGCGTCTGCCAGCCACTCGATCACCCGCCTGCCCTTCACCACCAGATCCGGCGCGATATCGGCAAGCGGCATCAAGACGAAGGCTCGCTCCGTCATTCTGGGATGGGGAATTTCGACACGCTCCGTCAGGATCTCAGCGTCGCCATAGGTCAGCACATCGATATCGATGGTGCGCGGTCCCCAGCGCTCAAGGCGAACGCGTTTCATCCCGCGTTCAATATCAAGGCAGAGATCGAGCAAGGCCTCTGCAGGCAGCACCGTTTCGATCAAAGCGCAGCAGTTGAAGAAATCGGCCTGATCGGTCCTGCCCCAGGGTGGTGTGCGGTAAAGCTCGGACACGGACACAAGGCGGCAATCGCTACGGTCGCTCAAAGCAGCGAGCGCTTTTGCCATGGCTGCCCTCGGATCACCGATATTGCCGCCGAGACCGAGTGTTGCGGAGGTCCACATCTCAGGCATGCTGCTCGACGCAGACCTGAGCGTAATCGAGAATGCCTGGAACAGGCGCCGAGGGTTTACGCACGGTGATCTTGACCCGCACGATTTGCGGGTAACGCTGCCGAAGCGCCGTGGCGATATCGTTGGCCAAAGCTTCGATCAGATAGCGCCGTTGGCCGACGACGATCTTTTCGATGACGGCGAAGGCCACACCGTAATCCACGGTGTTGCCGATCTCGTCCGTCTCGAGTGCACCTCCGGCCTCGACATCCATTTCGGCGTCGACGAAGAAGCGCTGGCCCAGAACCTCTTCCTGCTCCAACAGGCCATGACGAGCAAAGAACGAACAGTTTTTCAATAGGATCGTGTAACGGCTCAAGCGCGTGTCTCCTGTCGCTTCTTCTGGTCGAGGACAGCATCGGCGACAGCCAAGGCATCCCTTGTCATGGACACGTTATGAACGCGGAAAATGACCGCGCCTGCAAGACGTAAGATCGTGGTTGTTGCCGCCGTTCCCACATCGCGCTCATCCGCTGCTTCCCGCCCGGTCAGCGCGCCGATGAAGCGCTTGCGGGACGTCCCAGCCAGCATAGGCAGGCGGAACGCTGCAAGCTCATCGAAACGCGACATTAGTGCGACATTTTCGTCCACATCCTTGGCAAAGCCGAAGCCGGGATCAAGCACGATACGATCGCGCGCAATGCCGGCAGCATCGGCGATCGCAAGAGAGTGGTTCAAAAAAACGATTTGGTCGGCGACGACGTCGTCCAGCTTCTGACGCTCTCGGCCGGTGTGCATGATGCAGACGCCTGCCCCGGAGCCCGCTACGACATTGGCCATATCAGGATCTTTCTGCAGGCCGAAGACGTCGTTGACGATGTGAGCCCCCGCCTCGATCGCCAGGCGCGCCGTCGATGCACGGTAGGTATCGACGGAGATCAGCGCATCCGTTTCCCGCGACAGCCGTTCGATCACCGGAAGAACGCGATCCTGTTCCTCCGCATCCGTGACACTTGCAGCCCCTGGACGGGTCGATTCACCGCCGATATCAACGATGTGCGCGCCGTCTTTGACGCAGGCCAAGGCGTGCTGGACGGCCTGGTCCACGTTCGCAAAGCGTCCCCCATCGGAGAAAGAATCCGGCGTGGCGTTGACGATCGCCATGATAAGGCCATGTCCATCAAGTTTCAGGAAGCGGCCATGGGCCGCTTGCCACAGATTACTGCTGGCTGTTATCAAGTAACATACGCCTTTCCGAATTCGTGGAGTGCCTTGCCATCTATACCGATCCCGCTCCGTTTTCCGCATCGGTCGTTGTCAGACCGGTATCGACTTTCTCCAGGCGCGGTACGTTTTGCGAAGGATTGAAGGGTCGTGTTAACACTTCTTCGGCCACCTTGGGCTCTATGCCGCAATCCTCCGGCAAGTTCAACATGAAGGCCGGAAAATGAAGCAGCTTTCACCCGTCTGCCGCGCGCTCCTCGCGGGCGCCCTGTTGCTCTCATGTCTGGACCGTCCGGCTCTCGCCGAGGCCATCAGCACCAAGACCTATTCCTATTTCACCATTGGCGGGAAGACGGCTGAAGATCTGGATCGCGAGCTTTCGCAGCGCGGCCCGGTCACCATGTCTACGGGCTTCCGTCATCCGGGTGCGACAGAAATCAAGTTCGGTGGTGAACTCACCTACGTGGAGAAGAATGGACAGTGCGGCGTGGGCACAGTGAAGGTCACGCTGCACACGAAGATACTTCTGCCGCGCTGGTCGAACCGGCGTCGCACCAATGCGGATCTGGCACTGATCTGGGATACGCTTGCCGCCGACATAAAGCGCCATGAGGAACGGCATGCCGAGATTGCCCGCGGCTACGCGCGCGATCTCGATCAGAAGCTGCGCGCGCTTCGTCCGCAAGCCGATTGCGAGACCATTCAGAAGATGGTCGCGGAAGTCAGCCAGGAGGTCATGGATGCGCATGACAAGGATCAGGTGCGGTTCGACAAGATCGAGTCCAAGAACTTCGACGCCAGAATGACGCGGCTTCTCAAGAACCGCATTCAACAACGTGCAGGCTCACGTTGACGACGGCATGAATCACATGGCGCTTGCGTCAACCATGTCATCAACCAAAAGGTTTTGCCGGATAATCACCGTTGATTTCTTGCCATGGCCGCCTGAGGCAGACTCACGTATTGGTGAAAGCACTAGATAACAGACATATTCGAAGACTTGAAATTCACGATCGCACGGGCTCTCCCGGTGCGTATGAAGCCGCAGGTGTCTTCCTCTCCGCCTGCAGGTAACGCGCCCAACTGGAGCGGCAGGTGGAGTGACTATGGCCACCGCCGCTCAATCTTTTCAAAGACTTCCGGTAATTTTGATCAGCCCTGGCGCTCAGGCACGTGAACGACCAAACCGTTGAGGTCGTCGGTCATCTTGATCTGACAGGAAAGACGCGAGGTCGGACGGACGTCGAAAGCGAAATCGAGCATGTCCTCCTCCATCGGCTCGGGCGGCCCTACCCGCTCCGTCCATTGATCATCCACATAGACATGACAGGTGGCACAGGCACAGGCACCACCGCATTCAGCATCAATGCCGGGAACGGAATTGCGAACAGCGTTCTCCATCACGGTGGAGCCGTTGCTGACGTCAAGTTCATGGGACGTGCCGTCGAAAGCAACGATAGTCAGTTTGGTCATTTCAAAAGATCCAGGCAGAGTGTTTGAGAATTCTTCTAAACACATAGAAAGGCCGGCTGCGATTGGCAACCCGTCAATGTGGTTGCGAACCGAACCGGCCCTCGTCAGCTGTTGTGTTCCGGGCGCAAATTTGCCCGGATGCCATCCGTTTCGCTGAAGATTATCGGCAGAGCTTCAGAATGAAGTTTTCGGCTTCCAGAACGGAGGCTGCCAGCTTTGCAAGCGACGCACCGTCATGCTGGCCGTTTTCGAGGGCTTCGGCGGCAGCGGAGACGTTAAAGGCGCCAACTGCATCGGCAGAGCCCTTAAGGCGAACCGCAATGGTGCGCGCCGAGGGCTTATCGGCAAAGGCAAGCTCCTGCAGAATGGACCGCGCATGCCGCGAGAAGAGCTGAAGAACAGCGATTTCAAGGTCCTTGTCACCCTTCGTCTGAGCGGCAAGGAGAGCGAAATCGATCGGTTTCTTTCCAGTAGCGGTGTTGCCGCCATGATTGTCCGGCGCTTCGAACGCGATACTCAGCGCAGCCATTTCCGTTATCCTTCATTATCTATGGGTAGACGTTGCTTGAATGTGTTTCACATCAAAGCAGGCTATTGTCGCTTTCCGCTAAAAATGCGGCGCCTATAACGGGAAAATCTTTCGCTATGGTTAATTTATGTTAAACTTCTCATAATTCAGGGTTTCCAGGCCTTTTACGGGTTTAAAAACTGTTAACAAGCAGGCACTTGGACTGCCTTCCCCGCCCGTGTTAATTGTTTAAAAGCTGCAAATGTGTCACTACCGTTATTCGGTGCCGCATCACCTCTTTCCCGGTTTTGCGGATTCGGCAAGCTGATGTATTTTTTGCCTTAAAGCTGGGTGACCACTTTCAGGTGTTAGTAAGGAACAGGCCACCGGGCAACCATGATGGTTCAAGGTGTCTTGCAGGCATGATGGCGGATATTCGTTTGCAGGCGGCGGGCGAATGAACGGCATGAGCCGGGCGTATATGTAACGAGGCGTAACCGCATGGCGAACAACAAGTTTAGCGACTCGATCGACGAGACTGCGTATCAGGCACTTGAAGATGCTTTGCAGCTCGGCGCATACGAAAACCAGCCGGAGCCTCGTAGAAGGTCCACTCCTAAGCCCGCGGAGGCAAGAGTGCCAGAACAGAATAGACCGCGTAAGAACGACCAGCAGGCACAGTCTTCGGCTCAAGCAGCGGCAGCGCGTGCGGCGAGCGAGCAGCAGTCGCGAGCCGGAGGGCTTGAGGCTGCCAATGACGGCACCAAGCGTAGCCCGGCCATGATCCTGCGATCGCTGGAGGCCGGCTCCATGACGGGCGCCATCCGCAATGCATCGATCGTATCGGTCTTCTGGGCGATTGCCGGCGTCGGTCTTGCACATGCCATCTATGGCGGCCAGATCTGGAATGTAGGCTCGGTTGCACAGCTTTTCGCGATTCCCGGCCTGATGGCGATCATGGTCGGCATTGTCGTTCCGATCATGCTCTTCTTCGCCTTCGCCATCATGATGGCGCGTGCCAAGGATCTGCGCAATGCCGCACGCTCCATGGCAGAAGTCGCGCTGCGTCTCGCAGAGCCGGAAACGATCGCGTCCGAGCGGATCATGTCGGTTGGCCAGGCGGTTCGCCGCGAAGTGTCCGCCATGAATGACGGCATCGAGCGCACCATTGCCCGCGCGACCGAGCTTGAGACGCTGGTTCATTCGGAGGTCAATGCGCTCGAGCGCAGCTATGCCGACAACGAACTGCGCGTGCGCGGTCTCGTTCACGAACTGACCGCAGAACGTGACGCCATTATCAGCCATGCGGAACGTATCCGCTCCTCCATCTTCGGCGCCCAGGAGCAGCTCAAGGAAGAACTGTCACTGGTTGGTGAAGAGCTTTCCATGCGTCTTGCCACAAGTGGCGAGGCGTTCGCGTCGATGATCGACACACGCTCCGCAGCGCTTCTTGAGAAATCCCGCGTTTCGACGGAAGCGATGGGTACGCTGATTGCAGCGAAGACCGAGAATCTGCTGAATGCTCTGAACAGCTCTGGAGCGGCGCTCAACAACGAATTCGATCTGCGCCTCCACGATCTCTCCAATACGTTCGACGAGCGTGGAAATGCTCTGATCGAGAAATTCGCAACGCATGCCACCGCTCTTTCGAGCGGCACGGAAACGCTCAACCAGTCCATGGACGAGCATACCCGCCTGCTCAACGACACACTGACCAAGCGCACGCAGGAACTGTCGCAGAATATCAGCCGCGGCCAACAGGTCATCGACGGGTCTCTCGACACGGTGCTCGGCAAGCTCTCCGCGACGTTGGAAGAGAAGGGCATGTCCTTCCGCCAGAGCCTGCAGAGCACGGCAGACGATGCGATCATGGATCTCGATCTGCGTTCGGGCCTCTTCGAAGAGAAGCTTCAGACGACCGTCGGTCTCGTGAACACGGCGTTCGACGCCCATGTTGCAGAGTTTGCCAGCGCCTTCGATAAGCGCGCCGGTACGCTCGACAGCAAGCTGATGGAGAGCCTCGCCCGTATCAACGAGACGGTTGCAGGCGGCACGGATTCGCTCAGTGGCATTCTCAGTTCCAATATCGATCGCCTGAATAGCACCCTCACCGACCAGTCCCTGGCTCTCGCGACCTCGCTCGGCGCTGGCCAGGAAATGCTGGAGAGCTCGCTCGAAACGCGCACCCGCGAACTGACGGACGCCTTGAGCGCCCGCACCAACGAGATTTCCAGCGCGATCGTCGGTACACATGAGAAGATCGATGCGGTTCTTGCCGAGCGTAGCGCCCAGCTTTTCGGCGCGCTGACCGAAAGCCAGAACCGTTTCGACAGCGCGCTTGCAAGCCGCTCGGAAGCCATCACCGGATCGGTTGCCGGTACCGCCGAACACCTTGCCGCACTGCTGGATGAGCGAGCCGCCGCCATCAACAACGTCGTCGCCGATGTCGAGCGTCGCCTGGCCGAAACGCTGGATAGCCGCGCTGCTGCCATTACGGGTGCCGTCTCCGGCGTTGAAGACCGCATCGCCGACACGTTGGACAGCCGCACCGCAGCGCTCAGCCACGTCGTTGCCGGCGTTGAAGAACGTATCGCCGATACGCTCGATAGCCGCACCATGGCCCTCGACATGGCGTTCTCAACCGCTGAAGAGCGCATTGCCGAGACACTCGATACGCGGACCTCTGCTCTGACGACCATGGTGAACGATGTCGACAGCCGTCTGGCGGAGACACTGGACAGCCGCACGTCTGCACTTGGCACTGTCGTTGCCGGTGTGGAAGAGCGCATCACCGATGCACTCGATAGCCGCACCATGGCGCTCGACATGGCATTCTCCACCGCTGAAGAGCGGATTGCTGAAACGCTGGATACCCGCACGTCCAACTTGACCAACCTCGTCAGCGGTGTCGAAGGCCGTTTGGCCGATACGCTGGACAGCCGCACGTCTGCCTTGGGCAATGTCGTTGCGGGCGTTGAAGAACGCATTGCCGATGCCCTCGACAGCCGCACTATGGCGCTCGACATGGCATTCTCCAGTGCTGAAGAGCGGATTGCCGAAACGCTGGATACCCGCACGTCCAACCTGACCAACCTCGTCAGTGGTGCCGAAGGCCGTTTGGCCGATACGCTGGACAGCCGTACATCAGCTTTGGGCAATGTCGTTGCGGGCGTTGAAGACCGTATCGCCGATGCCCTCGACAGCCGCACCATGGCGCTCGACATGGCATTCTCTACAGCCGAAGAGCGGATTGCGGAAACGCTGGATACCCGCGCGTCGAACCTCACCAACATCGTCAGCGATGTCGAAGGCCGTTTGGCCGATACGCTGGACAGCCGCACCTTGGCGCTCAACAGCGTCGTTGCAGGTGTGGAAGAGCGCATCGCCGATACACTCGACAGCCGCACTATGGCCATCGACATGGCATTCTCGTCCGCTGAAGAGCGGATTGCAGAAACGCTCGACAGCCGCGCAGCCTCGTTGACGTCGGCCGTTTCAGGTATCGAGACCCGTATTGCCGATACGTTGGAGAGCCGCACTCAAGCACTGAACGATGCCGTCAATGGCGTCGAAGGCCGCATCGCCGACACGTTGGATAGCCGGACGATGGCGATCAACATCGCCTTCTCCAGTGCTGAAGAGCGTCTGGCCGAAACTCTGGATGGCCGCACCAACGCCCTCACCTCGGTTGTGTCCGGCGTGGAGGAACGTCTCACCGATACGCTTGATAGCCGCACCATGGCCATCGACATGGCATTCTCCTCTGCCGAAGAGCGTCTTGCTGAAACCCTGGATGGCCGCACCAGCGCCCTCACCTCCGTGGTGTCCGGCGTGGAAGAGCGTCTTACCGATACGCTTGATAGCCGCACCATGGCCATCGACATGGCCTTCTCCTCTGCCGAAGAGCGTCTTGCCGAGACCCTGGATGGCCGCACCAGCGCCCTGACTTCCGTCGTGTCCGGCGTCGAAGAACGTCTCACAGATACGCTCGACAGCCGCACCATGGCCATCGACATGGCCTTCTCTTCTGCTGAAGAGCGTCTTGCCGAAACTTTGGATGGCCGCACCAGCGCCCTTACCTCGATCGTGTCCGGCGTCGAAGAACGTTTGGCCGATACGCTCGACAGCCGCACCATGGCTATCGACATGGCGTTCTCGTCGGCCGAAGAACGTCTGGCCGGAACTTTGGATGGCCGGACGGGTGCCCTGACCTCGGTGGTGTCCGGCGTGGAAGAACGTCTTGCCGATACACTCGACAGCCGCACCATCGCCATCGACATGGCGATCTCTTCGGCCGAAGAGCGCCTTGCTTCTGCTCTCGATGGCCGCGCTGCGAGCCTAGCCCGTACGGTCTCGGATGCCGAAGAACGACTGACATCGACGACATCCGCCATGGAAGAAGCACTATCGGTCGGCCATCTGCGTCTCGACACGATGCTTGGCACGCAGGCCTACACCATCAGCCGGACCGTCGAGCGCAACAGCGAGTTGATCGAGCAGACGGTTGCTTCCGCAGCGACGCGCATCGAAACCGCAGTCGAATCCGGTGCTGGCAACTTCGCCAACACGATGGAAACCGGCGTACAGCGCCTGGAAGACAATCTTCAGACATCGCACGACGCCATCCGCACCACTTTGGATCAGCATCATTCCGCTCTTTCAGAGACACTTGGCTCTGCCAGGGAGCAGCTCGGCGATCTTCTGTCTGACCAGACCATGTCGCTTGCAACCACCGTTGCCTCCAGCACCAGCATGCTGGAGATGTCTTTCGAAACGCAGCAGGAAGTTCTACAGCGGACGATCGACACGGCGTCGGAATCGCTGACCTCGCGTATCGAAAACTCCGTCAACACGGTCTCCAACCGTCTCGGTGAAACCGGCACGCGACTGGAAAACAATATCGGAGCTCTGCATGGCAAGCTCCAGTCCGATCTGACAAACGTCAATGCAACGCTTGACGACGCCACGCAGAAGCTCGAGGGCGTGTTCGTGACCGGTACGGCTCGGATCGACGAGCGTCTCGGCACGATGGATCGCGCGCTTAATGTCGGGCTTGAAAACGTCAACCGCACGATCGAAGGCAAGGCTTCCGGCCTTGCTCGCACGCTTCGCGATGCCGTGGCTGACGCCGCCCAGACCATCGATCACGAGGCGGTGCGCTCGACCGAGTTCATCAGCAAGACCGGCCTTGAGTTTGCAGACCAGATCAAGTCCCGCAACGACGAGTTCACCCGCACCATCGAACAGCGCTCAGATGAGATCGTTGGCCGGATTTCCGATGCGCAGAGCAGGCTTTCGGGCCAAGCCGCTGCGGTTGCACAGACCTTCTCCGATGCTGGCAACGCCATCGTCAACAAGGTTGCCGAAGCAGAAGCTGTCGTCCGCACCCAGGTCGGCGCCATCTCCGAGACGTTGACCAATGTCGAAAGCGCGCTCGATGCCCGTGGTGAGTCTATCCGCCATACGCTCGACAGCCGCACCCGCGAACTCAACTCCATGCTGGCAAGCCGTTCTGCCGAATTGTCTCGCCTCATCGAGGAGAAGGCAAAGCCGATCGTCAACGAATATGCTGTCGTCGGCCAGGATGCGGCTGAGAAGATCGTTACTGCTGCTCAGCAGAGCGCAAACCTTCTGTCGGAAACCAATAGCGGCATGGTCGGCATGGTCGAGCAGGCCATCGACGATTACGCTCGCGCCAGCAGCGATGCTGCCAACAAGCTGGTTTCGGCGACGCGTCAGAGCACCGACATGCTGTCACACAGCCATTCGAGCATGACGGACGTGGTCAATGGCGCTACCGACAGCCTGAATGTGGCCGTGGCACGTGCGACGCAGGAATTCAAGCAAGCCGACGTGGCTCTCAACAGCGCCACCACAAGCTTCTCGGAATCCGCATCACGCGCATCCGACCTGATCACCACCTCCAGCCGCCTGCTGGAGAGCAAGGTCGATCGTCTGGCCAACGTGTCCGGCACCACGCTGTCTCAGGTCGCCGGCATCGTGGCACGCTTCGACGAGCACACTTCGGTTCTGTCGCAGGCAGGCGAGCTTCTGACCTCCGCGCAGGCCAACCTCGTGGGCACGCTGGAAGAACGTCAGGAAGCGCTTCGTTCGCTCTCCGTCGGGCTGTTGCAGCGCTCCGAGGAAATCGAAAACTCCATGCGCGGCGTCATGTCGGTCGTGGAGCAGACCTTGGGCGAGGCCGAGCAGCGCTCCACCAAAGTGGCGGGCAACCTGCGCGAAAACCTCAACTCCTCCTTCGACGATATTGGTCGCTCGCTGGACGAGACCGAACAGCGGGCGCGCAGTGCGGCGCAGAACATGCGTGGCGCGCTTCTGGCAGCCAGCCAGGAAGCGGCACGTGCGATCGAAGGCACCATGTCCGAGACACAGAAGTATTCGGACGAGCTTGCAGGTCGTCTGCGCAACGGTGTCGCCTCGTCGCTGTCCGACGTCGACAAGCTGATCAATACCGCCACCGACAAGTCGAATGCGGCGGCCACGGTCATGCGCGAAACATTGCGTGAAGCGGTGCAGGAAGCGGTCAATCGCTTCTCCGGCGCGACGGAAGAGATCCGCCGCTCCAGCCAGGATATCCGCCAGGAGCTCGATGCCACCCGCGCCGAATTGAAGCGTGGTGCATTCGACCTGCCGGAAGAAGCCAAGGAAAGTGCCGCCGCCATGCGTCGCGCCGTTTCCGAGCAGATAAAGGCACTGCAGGATATTTCGCAGCTGGTGGGTCGATCCACGCAGCAGTTTGAAATCTCCGAGCCAGCAGCACGGGCGATCGCGGCTACCAAGCCCGCCGCCCCGCAGCCTCAACAGGCGCGCGCAGAGCCACGCCCGCAACAGCAGCCGCTGCCTACACCGGCAGCAACAGCAGCTCCCGTGCAGCAGCAGCCAGCCGCACCGGTCATCCGCAACGTCGCTCCCGTCGAGCAACGTCCAGCGCCTTCGCAGCCTGGTCTTTCGGCACCGCTTCAGCGCCGTGAAGAAGGCGGTGGGTGGATTAGCGATCTGTTGCGCGGCGCCTCTCGCGACGCTCAGGACGGCGCAGCACCGATGGCACCTGCCCCGTCTGCAGCCCGGCCTGCAGCCGAACAACAGACGCGTGCCGCCGACAGCCGCAACCCGCGCCATGTCGTTGAGTCACTGAATTCGCTTTCCGTGGATATCGCACGGGCCATCGATCACGATGCGTCTGTGGAGTTGTGGGGCCGCTATCAGCGCGGCGAGCGCGACGTCTTCACGCGTCGCCTCTACACTTTGAAGGGCCAGCAGACCTTCGACGAGATCAAGCGCAAATATGAGCGTGAGTCGGAGTTCCGTACCGCGGTCGATCGATACATCTCCGATTTCGAAAAGCTTCTGGCGGATGTTGCCCGCACGGATCGCGACCGCACGGTGACACAATCCTACCTGACGTCCGATACCGGCAAGGTTTACACCATGCTGGCCCACGCAGCCGGGCGCTTCAGCTAAGCAAGTGCTTCGATAAGCTTTAGGAAAACGCCCTCGCCACCGCGGGGGCGTTTTTGTTTGATGGACGCGCCTTGGATCTCGGCTGACATGTCTTCACACGACGCTGAGCGGAACGCCGCACAAGCAAAGCGTTCGCGACAATTCAGGCAGAGTGAATGAATGGCTGAAGCGATGTGCGTCCTACTGGGCGCACGGCGCTTTACTTTTGGATCTACGCATCGTGCTTTCTGAAAATCGGGTCCGACTTTTAGGCCGATGCCGTGGTCAACACGTCATCATCTTGCGACTCGGAGTTTGACCCAACTCTGAGGTCGATCCATATCGCGTCGTGGTTTTCCTCTTCGCCTTTCTGCGGAGTCGAGTACAAAGATCACTTATTGTCGGAACCGAAATAGACAGTCTCTGGAACTTTGCAGGAGGCACGGTTGAATAAGCTTCGCTGTACAGCCGTGATGACGCGCCCTGAAAAACGACGCTGCGGCAGATGGCGTTAAGCGTCCGCGCAAACGAAGCATGTAAAAGCGAAAGCCGCTGAGGAGATTATCTCCACAGCGGCTTTCTGTATCAACGAAAGGTCATCATGACCTCAAGGTGACCCCGTCTCGGCACGATCAGGAGAAAGGTGCAGCCTTCCTCCAATGTGCATCAACGACGAGGACCACGCGCAACGCGCTCGATTTCTTCACGAACCATACGCTCGACGATCGTCGGCAGGTTGTCTTCCAGCCATTCCTGCAGCATTGGACGCAGCATGTCCTGAGCGACAGTCTCGATGGTCGGGTTACGCACGCCGTCAAATACTTCAGCGAGTGCGCCGAAGGACCGGGCGATCTGGGCACCGGCTTCGGCGGATACAAGGTTCACTGGTAGATCGAGCTTGGGCTCGCTCTTCTGAACGACAGGTTCGGCTATAGGCTCCTGGCGAACGTCGACAGCGCGAGATACAGGCTTCTCTTCTTCCACCGCGCCGCGCAACTGCATCGTTTCCCAAACGGGGAAAGGCTGTGGTGCGGGCGCAGGTGCCGCGGCTTGCGGCGGAGGATTGAACGTCGGCATTTCCCGGAGCGGCTGAGGTGCTGTGGCGGCCAACAACGGACGCACATCCGTAGGGCGCGCAGGCTGTGCTACCTGTGGGCGCTCAGCCTCCAGAGAGGATTGCGTTGGCGCTGGTGCAGCGGTAGGCGCCGGCGTCACGCCCTGCCCATGAGCCGGGCTGCCCTGAGGCCCAAGCGTTGCATTACGATCTGCGGCTGCGCGAACCCGTGCTGCTACATCGGCGAGCGACATCGACTTCTCGGCGACAGGCTCTTCTCTTTCGACGACAGGCGCGAAATCGTTGAACTGGCGCGCGCCATAGCCCTGATTGGCAGCCGGAGGAACATGGGCCGGCGGGCTCGGGATCTCTGCTGAGATATCCTCGGCAAAATCCCCATCCAGCTCCACCTCTCCAAGCTCGAACTCGGTAGCCGGCTGACCTGGAAATCCATTCGACGGCGCAGGTTCGTTGCTTTCGATGATCCTGCGGATCGATGCCAGAATCTCTTCCATGGATGGTTCACGCGCTACACTCGGCTGAGCCATTTTTATCCCCGATTTTCACATTCAAGACGGGCCGGAGCAGAATACGCATGCTCCGAATCATCTTGAGTGTAGGGCACGAGCGCTCAGAAGAGAATCCATGCGGGTGGCTGAATTGCGCGATACACAGCTTTATTTACAAACAAAAATGGCCCGGCATTCGCCGAGCCATCTGTTAACCATCTGCTTTTGCAACCGATTTAGAAAACAAATTCCTTAGCCTTGGCAAAGCCCGGGAGCGGCTTCAGCGATGCATTGAAGAAGGTCGCCGCCGACACCCCCTTGCCATCCCGGCGATAAACGCTGGCTTTGGCTGCATTGCCATAACCCACGACGGCAATCAAACGACCACCATCGGCGAGCTGGTCGAGAAGCGCCTGCGGCACCTCTTCAACAGCGCCATTGATGAAGATCACATCGTAGGGTGCCTGGGCGGCATGTCCCTGCTCCAGCGGGCCAGCAACCGTGACCACATTGACGTAACCAAGTGCGGCAAGCGTTTCGGTCGCCTTCGCAGACAGTTCAGGATCGCTTTCCAGCGAAACAACGGAGCCTGCGAGTTCCGAGAGGATTGCGGAGACGTAACCCGTAGCACCACCAACTTCCAGCACCAAATCATCTTTGGTGACGGCCACGAGCTGCAGCATCTTGGCAATGGGCGAAGCCTTTAACAGGTAACGCGCCGCAAGCCCATCTTTGGCAGGACAGATCTGCAGATCTTCGTCCATGTAGGCGACCTGCTTGACGTTGTCTGGAACGAAGGCCTCACGCGGTACGGAAAGAAACGCCTTGAGCACCGAATGGGACGTTACATCGGTCGTACGCACCTGGCCGTCCACCATTTTCGCGCGTGCGGTTTCAAAATCCATCATGTCGTGCTTGCCTCGAGTAAAAGCCTAGCAGACACAGCTGTGTCCGCATTTTGCTAATCGTCTTAATGGGCTCCGCCCGTGCTTTCAAGCACAAGCATGCATCAGTGGACTAAAAAGAAACGCTCGCGCGCCTCGGCATATTCGGCCGCCAAAACTACATCCCCTGATACCGCGTTCGGGAACTTTTTTATCCGCCTAATCATTATTGCGTTACTAAGGCATCATCAACGGCTGGAGGCAAACATGCTCGGCACAATCCTCGTCATCCTTTTGATTCTGTTCCTCGTCGGAGCACTTCCAAATTGGGGCTACCACAACTACGGATGGGGCCCTTCGGGCGGCCTTGGTCTAGTGCTGGTAATCGTCCTGATCCTCGTTCTACTCGGACGAATTTGAACGAATAAACCATAGCCCCGCTGAGATCATTCGGTCCGGCGGGGCTTTTTTTGCGAAAATCAGCTGCCCAACGAGCATACGCAGAAGCGCCAAAAACGCATGCTCTGGCTGCAGGGATTCGATATCTAATATGTGGAGGATTTTATGGAGGCCTCGCCCGGAATTGAACCGGGGTACAAGGATTTGCAGTCCTCTGCGTCACCACTCCGCCACGAGGCCTCACACGCTCTGTAACGTCGAGCGATGGCGGGGATTTAGAACGAATCCATTTTCCGCGCAATAGGTAAGTTTCAAAAACTCGGATAAGATATTCTGCTCACGTTTCCACTTGCTCAGCGTTGTGGAACCTGTGCACCGGCCCAATGTTTATTCCGATCACCCACTGCGACGACATAGCATCTGATCCAAAAGGAATGTATCATGAAAGCCAAGTCCCTCATCGCAGTTTCCGTTCTGGCTCTGGCGCTTGCAGGCTGTACGACGGGAATTTCGAATGCCAATCTCGAACCAATTCCAGGCAGCATTACCTATAATGGCCAGCCGCGCACCAAGCTGACCAAATCCCCTGTTGGCAGCACCTTCACGCACAATTTCAGGCGCTGGAACGGCGATCGTGTGATCGAAACCTATCAGATCCAGCCGGATCGCTCGATCAAGATCATAGACCGTCGCATCATTCGCGACTGGCTGATGTTTGGGCGCGACGACTGATCCACACCGTTGATTGATGCACGCTCTCGGGTTAGAGGCATCTTTTGATCGAATGGGGCGGCGAACGCGAAGATGAATACGAAATGGAGCAAGCCGGTTCTTGTCGCGCTCGAAGAGCCGGGCAATTACACCAGCATTGAAACGACCCAGGCCGCGTCCTGGGCGATGATCGAAGACTGGCCTGTGGAAGAGGGTGACGCGCTCGATCACGCTCTGCTCGTCTTCGCCGCTGTCGGCGCTGGTAAGAAGAAGCCAGAGGATGCCAGGCGCGCCTTTGTCGCGGCCGCGCTCGAAGCGGGCGTCGACATCAAGGCATAATGTCGCAATTGCGCAGATATGGGTTATCGCGCGCTGTTCTGGTGTGTAGAAGATGTCGACCGGTTCATCCACAGCATGTCGTGCCAGGCATCGAATGTGCGATGCCGACGTATTTCAGCACGAGAACTTGAAGTCGATATGATGGATTATCAAACGCCTTGGAAAGTGCAAAAGACGATGAAGAAGCCCCTGCTCCTGCTTTTGATGACCTGCCTAGTGGTAGGTATCGTCGGCCATCTGATCATCGCCTTCGTCATTACCGGCTGACCAAAACACGGGATAAGAGATTTTCTTTACCGTCCATTAAGATTCGCATCGTTGTTGCGGAACTACGTTATGTATTCCACGTTTTCCTGGTACGGAAATCTGGAGGGTAATGAGATGCGTGACGGCCTAAACAGTTTGCTCGAAATATCGCTTCTGGGATTTGTGGTTGTGACCTGCCTGATCATGGTCAACCCGCTGGTCTGAAGCTCGTAAACAGTTCGATATCTCAGCTGCCCCTCACGGCAGTTATGAAAATGCGGCCTCACGGGCCGCATTTTCGTTTTGTCTATGAGGCTTAGGCCGACAGCTTGGCTGCGAGCTTGGCGACATGCGCGCCCTGGAACTTTGCGCCTTCCAGCTCGACTGCCGAAGGCTGGCGCGAGCCGTCACCATCGGTGATGGTCGATGCGCCGTAAGGCGAGCCGCCCTTGACTTCGTCCACGCCCATTTGACCCTGGAAGGCATAAGGCAGACCTGCGACGACCATGCCGTGGTGCAGGAAAGTCGGGATGAAGCCGAGGATGGTGGATTCCTGGCCGCCGTGCTGCGTCGCCGTGGAGGTGAAGGCCGAGCCCACCTTGCCTACCAGCTTGCCGCTGAACCACAGGCTACCCGTCTGATCCCAGAAGTTACGCATCTGCGAGGCAACGGTGCCGAAGCGTGTGCCGGCGCCAACGATGATCGCGTCGTAATCTGCAAGCTCTTCGACGGTCGCGATCGGTGCCTGCTGATCCAGCTTGAAGTGAGAGGACTTCGCGACGTCTTCCGGAACGAGTTCGGGAACGCGCTTCACGACGACGTCGGCGCCTGCAGACTTTGCACCTTCTGCAACGGCGTAAGCCATTGTTTCCACATGACCGTAGGACGAGTAATAGAGCACCAGAACTTTTGCCATCGTTGGTCTTTCCTCATTGTTTGTTGTTCAGCATCAGGATCGCGGACGATTTCTACGCCGCTGATGTAACAAGACGCTAACAGAGGAATAGGGCGAGAGCGAGAGGTGCGGAAAGGACGCACCGTTCTCGATTTGCGAACGACGGCAGTACGTCGGTATACAGTCCTATTTTATGACCTAGCATATTGCATTCGCCGCTGGCGGGTTTAACGTCTGCGCACATCGTCTCGCGTGAGTATCCTTCCATGTCTTCTGCCTCTCCCTCCTCCCCGGTTACGGCCGCCATGCTCGCCATCGGCGATGAGCTCTTGTCGGGTCGCACCAAAGACAAGAATATCGGGCACCTTGCCGATGTCCTCACAATGTCTGGCATCGACCTGAAGGAAGTGCGGATCGTCGCCGATGATGAGCCAGCCATTGTCGAAGCTTTAAACGCACTTCGTGCTCGCTACGATTACGTGTTCACCTCGGGCGGGATCGGCCCGACGCATGACGACATTACGGCCGATGCCGTGTCCGTCGCATTCACCCTGCCCTGTGAGCATGATGCGGATGCCTTGCGGATTCTCGCAGACATGTATCGCGCCCGGGAGATGGAGTTTACCGAGGCGCGCAAACGCATGGCACGCATGCCGCGCGGCGCACAGCACATCGCCAATCCTGTCTCGGTCGCGCCAGGCTTCATCGTCGAGAATGTCTACGTCATGGCGGGCGTGCCGCAGGTTTTCCAAGCCATGCTCGACAATGTCGTGCCGACCCTCAAAACGGGCGCGAAGATGATGTCCCAGTCGGTGACATCGCAATTTGGGGAAGGCGACATCGGAACGCCTCTGAGCGAAATCCAGAAGGCTCACCCTCAGACCAGCATCGGTTCCTATCCAAAATATGACGGGCAGCGTTTCTCTACCGAAATCGTGGTCCGCGCGCGCGATGCACACCTGTTGGAGGCAGCAGCAAGAGACGTGGCGGCGATGATTGAAAACATTGCGAAAGCGAAGGCGTCCTCCACGTTTGCGTGAACTCCTTTGGGCGCAATACGTTTAATCTGTGCAGGTTTCGTCTTGATAAGGATCAAGGCGACGAGCGAATGACAGGTTCATCTTGGATCTGTCATTGATGCGTCACAAGGAGAATGGCCATGGGCTACAGAACGATCCTCGCTGTTGTCGACACCGCTGAAAACACGCGTCATCTGGACGCGTTCGTGGCTCAGCTGGCGCAACAATTCTCTTCACACGTAATAGGGCTTCATATGGAAATGCTGGCGGCCGTTCCGCTTGTCGCGCCTATGGAAATTCCCGATCCCGCCACCGTGCAGGCGGTACAGGATGTGGCCCATAAGGAAACCGAAGAGTCTCAAAGAGTCTTTGCCGAAGGCATGACAGCGAACGGTATTTCCAGCGAATGGCGCAGCTTCGCCTCTTCGGTCGGTTACTCGGCCAAGTCCTCGCTTCAAAGCGCGCGCTGCGCCGATCTGATCGTCGCACGACAGCATGCTTCGTTTGCCTTGTCGGATAGCCGCGCCGATATCGACAATTTTCTCTATGAGAGCGGTCGTCCTGTCCTTCTCATCCCGAACATTTTGACCGAGCCGAAACCGATCCGCCGGGTGCTGATCGCGTGGAATGGATCCCGGGAAGCAACACGCGCTACCTTTGACGCCCTGCCCTTCCTTAAGGCAGCAGAGAGCGTCGAAGTGTTCTCCGTCGACATGGAAGACAATGATTCGCAGACCGCAGCCCTGGCGGGTTCTGAGATCGCCGCAACGCTTGCGCGCCATGGCATCAATGTGACTGTGACCTCGCAGGAAAAGATTCAAGGTGTCGCGCCCCATACGGCAATCGAGAACCGGCTGGCGGATACCAGCATCGATCTGCTGGTGATGGGTGCCTATGGTCATTCCCGCTGGTGGGAAATGCTGTTTGGCGGCGTGACCCGCACGCTTCTCGACTCGATGACAGCGATGACCTTGATGTCCCGCTGAAGCGAAACATCCTCCAAAAAGAAACCCGCCGGGCGACCGGCGGGTTTTTTGTTTCTTTAGTCGCAAGGGGACTAGTGCAGGATCTGACTCAGGAAGAGCTTGGTGCGCTCATGCTGCGGATTGTCGAAGAACTCCTGTGGGGCGTTCTGTTCGACGATCTGGCCCTGGTCCATGAAGATCACGCGATTGGCCACCTGGCGGGCAAAGCCCATTTCGTGGGTCACGCAGAGCATCGTCATGCCGTCTTCTGCAAGGCTCACCATGGTGTCGAGCACTTCCTTGACCATTTCTGGGTCAAGTGCCGATGTCGGCTCGTCGAAGAGCATGATTTTGGGCTTCATGCACAGCGAGCGAGCAATCGCCACACGCTGCTGCTGGCCACCGGAAAGCTGGCCGGGATATTTATGCGCCTGCTCAGGGATCTTGACGCGCTTCAGATAATGCATCGCGATCTCTTCGGCCTCCTTCTTGGGCATCTTGCGAACCCAGATCGGTGCCAGCGTGCAGTTCTCCAGAATGGTCAAATGCGGGAAGAGGTTGAAGTGCTGGAACACCATGCCGACTTCACGGCGTACTTCATCGATTTTCTTCAGGTCGTTGGTCAGTTCGATGCCATCGACGACGATGCTGCCCGACTGGTGCTCTTCCAGGCGGTTGATACAGCGAATCATCGTCGATTTGCCGGAACCTGATGGCCCGGCGATGACGATGCGCTCGCCCTTCATGACCTTGAGGTTGATATCGCGCAGCACGTGAAAATCGCCGTACCACTTGTTCATGCCAGTGATTTCGATCGCGACATCCGTCGCCGAAACTTCGAGCTTCTTTGCTTGGGTTTCTGCCATGAGATTTTCCCTTACTTTCTATGTCCGGTGTCGAGATGGCGCTCCATGAACAGGGAATAGCGCGACATGCCGAAGCAGAATATCCAGAATACGAACCCGGCAAACACATAACCGGTGACAGGTGTCACCGGTGTTGCCCAGTTCGCATCCGACTGGTTGAGGTTGACGATACCCAGGAGGTCGAACATGCCAATGATCGACACGAGCGACGTATCCTTGAAGAGACCGATAAAGGTGTTGACGATGCCGGGAATGACGAGCTTCAGCGCCTGCGGCAAAACGATCAGACGAGTCTTCTGCCAATAATTCAGGCCAAGCGAATCCGCACCTTCGTACTGCCCCTTCGGAATGGCTTGAAGTCCACCGCGAATAACTTCCGCCATATAAGCGGATGCAAACAGCGACACCCCGACCAGAGCACGCATGAACTTGTCGAACGTCACGCCTTCGGGCAGAAACAGCGGCAGCATGATGCTGGCGAAGAACAGGACAGTGATCAGAGGAATGCCGCGAATGACCTCTATGAAGGTCACGCACAGTGTCTTGATCACGGGCATCGTTGAACGACGACCAAGCGCCAGGAGAATGCCAAGCGGCAGCGATACGGTGATTCCGAAAAAGGACAGGATCAGCGTGACCATCAGCCCGCCCCAGAGCTGCGTTTCCACCCGCGGCAAGCCAAAATAACCGCCAATCAGCAGGAAGAAGGAGACGAAAGGCAGCACGAGGAAAAGCAACACGGCATTGGCCGTCTTGAAGGGTGCCTTCGGGATCAGCATCGGGATGAGCAGAATGACAAACATTGCTGCGACAAGAAGCGGACGCCAGCGTTCATCAAACGGATAACGTCCGAACATGAACTGTTGGAACTTGGCCCCAACGAAGGCCCAACAGGCTCCGGCCTGGCCATCCGGCAGAGCGCCGCCCTGCGCGACGGTCAGGCAAGCCAAGCGATCGGTGCCGGTCCAGACAGCATCGACGAACAAGAACTGCACCAGAGGCGGAAGGATGTAGGCGAGCAGTGCGATGGACAGCACCGTCATCACGACATCCTTCGGCGTGGCGAAGAGTTTCGTTTTGAGCCAATGCGCGACACCGACCTGGCTGGATGGCGCCGGCTGAGCCGGCACCAATTCGCGGCGGATATAGGAAACGGAAGTACTTGTCATATCGCTTATCTCTCCACCAATGCCATCTTCGCGTTGAACCAGTTCATGAACAACGCCGTTGTGATGGACAGCGACAGATAGACGATCATCCAGATCGCCACGACTTCGACAGCCTGACCCGTCTGATTGAGGATGGTACCGCCAACCGCCACGAGATCCGAGAAGCCAACGGCAACAGCGAGCGACGAGTTCTTCGTCAAATTGAGATATTGGCTGGTAAGCGGCGGGATGATGATGCGCATAGCCTGTGGAACGACGATGAGGCGCGTCGTGGTGCTGGAACGGAGGCCGAGTGCCTCGGCCGCTTCCGTCTGCCCCTTCGCGACGGCCTTGATGCCGCCACGGACGATTTCAGCGATGAAGGATGCGGTGTAGAAGGAGAGCGCCAGATAGAGCGACATGAATTCCGGTGCAATAACCGAGCCGCCGGCCAGATTGAAGCGACCAAGAACGGGCACGTCAAAAGTCAACGGTGCGCCAAGCGCCAGAAAGGTCAAGATTGGCAAGCCGATGATGACCACAGTGCCGACCAGACCGGTACGGAACGGCTGCCCGGTGCGCATTTGGCGGGCCTTTGCCCAGCGATAGACGAAGAAGGTAATGATGATACCGACGAGGAATGCTACAGGAACCATCCAGGCACCCTCACCCCAGACGAACTTGGGGTAAAAGAAACCGCGATTGTTCAAATAGGTATCGAGTGGGAGAGCAAGCGATTCACGGGCCTGCGGAAGAATCGTGATGACGCCCTTGTACCAGAAGAAAATGACGAGAAGCGGCGGCAGATTGCGGAAGATTTCCACATAGGCCTGTGCAAGTTTCGAGACCAGCCAGTTTTTGGACAGGCGTGCAATTCCGACGAGGAAACCGATGATCGAGGCCGTAATGATGCCCAGCACTGCCACCTGCAAGGTGTTCAATATACCGACGATCAGTGCGCGACCAAACGTGTTGTCATTGTTGTAGTCGATCAGCGTCTGACCGATATCGAAACCGGCTCTTCCGTTCAGGAAGCCAAAGCCAGAGGCGATGTTGGCTCTCTGAAGATTCTGGATGGTGTTGTTGGTGATGAACCAGACGGCCAGCACCAGGATGATGAGCGTCACGGTCTGATAGAAGATGGACCGCATGCGCGGATCGTTGATCATGGACGTCGCGCCGGATGCGCCGGACGGTCCAGAACGGATCGTCTTGCCTGCCATAGGCACCTTTCCCTCTATATGCTCTTTTCGAGCTTATTTTATGAAGAAGAAGGAGGCAGAGATGATTATCCCCGCCTCCTGCACAAGCTTTTAGGCTTTAAAGCAATCAGCGAACCGGAGGCGCGTACTGCAGGCCGCCCTTGTTCCACAGAGAGTTCAGGCCGCGCTCGATCTTGAGCGGAGAGCCAGGACCGACGTTGCGGTCGAAGACTTCGCCGTAGTTGCCGACAGTCTTGATGATGTTGTAGGCCCACTCGTTGGTGACGCCGAGATCGGTACCGATCTTGGTGCCTTCTTCAGTGCCGAGAAGACGCTTTACGTCCGGGTTGGCAGAAGCCTTCTGCTCGTCGACGTTCTTGGAGGTGATGCCAAGCTCTTCAGCATTGATCATGGCGTAGTGAACCCAGCTGACAAGGTCGAACCACTGGTCGTCACCTTGACGAACCGCAGGTCCGAGAGGCTCCTTGGAGATGATTTCAGGGAGAACCATGTTTTCATCAGGGTTCTTCATCTTCAGACGGATTGCGTAAAGGCCGGACTGGTCCGTGGTGTAGACGTCGCAACGACCGGAGTCGTAAGCGGAGGTCGCGTCGGATTCCTTTTCAAACACAACCGGGTTGTACTGAAGGTTGTTGGTCTTGAAGTAGTCGGCGAGGTTGAGCTCGGTCGTCGTGCCCTGCTGAACGCAGACGGCAGCGCCGGAGAGCTCCAGAGCAGACTTCACGTTCAGGCTCTTCTTAACAATGAAGCCCTGGCCGTCGTAGTAGTTAACGGTGCGGAAGTTGAAGCCGAGCGACGTATCGCGGCTGATCGTCCAGGTGGTGTTACGTGTCAAAACGTCGACTTCGCCGGATTGGAGCGCAGGGAAACGATCCTTCGATGTCAGCGGAACGTACTTGGCCTTGGTCGGATCACCGAAGACAGCAGCAGCGATACCGCGGCAATAGTCAACGTCGATACCAGACCATTCGCCCTTGTCGTCGGGGTTCGAGAAACCCGGAATGCCAGAGCTGACGCCGCAGGTGACGAAGCCCTTTGCCTTAACATCCTGAAGAGTAGCGGCAGATGCAGCCGTTGCAGCTCCCAATACTGCTGCGCCAATAGCGGCTGACAGAAGTGCCTTTTTCATTTTTCCCAACCTTTGTCTCTTTTTTCTCGATTGGAGATGACCGACGCATGCCATGCGCTCGCGACAGTCTCTCCGCTTCACCTCCCGGTGTGCGCCCCTATCACAATCACAATTGCCGCCATGGTCAAGACTTTCGCTAAGCAATTGTGTCTAAAAAACGGAATTTTCAAATTTTCGGCTTTTAAGTAAGCATATGACTATTTTTTGCGCGAAAATAGCTCAAAATCTGTTCATCCTGTCTGACAGATAGACTGGTTTTTCCCCTGCTCACATAAGTGGCTTGACCGCAAGCGCAATTCTTCGGCATCTTCCCGCATCACATTAATGAGAGACTTCCAGCATGAAAAACAAGAACGAGATCCTAGGCGCCTCGGGAGTGAATACGCGCCTTGCCCATCTCGGTAACGAGCCGTTCGACTTTTTCGGCTTCGTCAATCCTCCGATCGCCCGTGGTTCGACCGTTCTTTTCCCGGATGCTGCAACGTTGATGTCGGGTGACCAGCCATACACTTATGGCACTCATGGTACGCCGACGACGGACGCGCTGTGCAAGATGATCGACGAGCTGGAAGGGTCGGCTGGAACCATCCTCCTGTCGTCCGGCCTTGCTGCCGTGACCGTTCCATTTCTTGCTTATCTCTCCGCCGGAGACCACGCGCTGATCGTCGATTCGGTGTATTTTCCGACCCGCCGCTTCTGCAATACGATGCTCAAACAATATGGTGTCGAGGTCGAATATTATGATCCCGCGATCGGGGCTGGCATCGAGGCTTTCATCCGCCCGAATACGCGGCTCGTCCATCTGGAAGCGCCCGGCTCGAACACTTTCGAAATGCAGGACGTGAAGCTGATTTCGTCCATCGCGCATCGTTACGACTGCGTCGTTACCATGGATAATACCTGGGCGACGCCGCTCTTTTTCCGCCCGCTCGATCATGGCGTGGACGTCTCCATCCATGCTGCGACGAAATATCCGGCAGGCCATTCCGACGTGCTGATGGGCTTCGTATCCGCCAATGAAAAGCACTGGAAGAAACTTTGGGACGCCAATACCAATCTCGGCATGTGCGTGACGTCCGACGATGCTTATCAAGTGCTGCGCGGGATGCGCACAATGGGAATCAGGCTGGAACACCACCAGAAAAGCGCGCTTGAGATCGCTCAATGGCTTGAAACGCGCGACGACGTCGCCAGCGTCCTGCACCCCGCCCTGCCCAGTTTCCCGACACACCATATCTGGAAACGCGATTTCAAGGGATCCAGCGGCGTATTCTCGTTTGTCCTGAAGGCCGATCCGGAAAAGTTCAAAGACAAGGCCCATGCCTTCCTTGATGCCCTGTCCATTTTCGGGCTTGGTTTTTCATGGGGCGGCTATGAATCTCTGGCCGTCCTCGTCAATCTCGCCGATCGGACGGTAGCGGCTGGCCCGAGCGGAGGACCGGTTATCCGGCTTCAGATCGGGCTTGAGGATGTTGCGGATATCAAGCGCGATCTGGAAGCAGGGTTTGCCGCGGCGGCGAAAGCCTAAAGCCCTTCTGCGCGGTAGCCATAAAGCCAGTCGAAGTCCGCAAGGAATTTTTCCGGCGGACGCAAAGACAGCAGAACATCGCGTCCGATCCGCAGAGGGCCTCGGGCGTGATAGGCAAAGCTGTTCAGCTTTGCGCGTCTGCGCGCCTGCTCGACGCGTGGCATGCGATGCGCCTCAAAGCTCTCAAGCGATGAGCCCAGCGCATCTCCTTGCGCAACGAAAGTGGCCAGTTCAAAGGCATCCTCGATTGCCATTGCCGCTCCTTGAGCGGCGAAGGGCATCATCGCATGGGCTGCATCGCCGATGAGAACCGTGTCCCGCCCGTTTTGCCAGCGGCCAGGGCCAGCCTGGAAGAGCGGCCAGAATGTCGGTGTGCTGGGACGCTCCAATGCGCTCCAAAAAGCCGGCTTCCAACGGCGAAACTGTTGGATGAGAAATGCCTTCTGCTGACCTTGCGCTTCCGCCTTCCAGGTGTCTCCAGGATTTGCGCCAACTGCAATTGCGACGATGTTGAAGCCGCCCGTTTCTGCCAGCGGATAGGCCACGACATGCGCGGATGGGCCGAGGAACGCCGTAACGGCAGTACGGTTGAGAAACTCAGGCGCGTCATCGCCAGACAGCGTGAAGCGCCAGGCGATGTTGCCCGAGAAGGTCGCGACGGGGCTGTTCGGTACGGCGTAGCGCGTGCTCGACCAAACGCCGTCGGCGCCGATGATCAGATCCGGCTCGGTGAAGATTGTCTTCGCAATCTCGGATTTGCTGGCGCTCTCCAGCCTTTTTCCAAGATGCAATCGGCACAGAGGATTGTTTCTGACGGTCGCAAGAAGTGCCTGCTGCAGGCTCGCCCGATGCAGCACGCCGTAGGGTGCGTGCCAACGGCTTCTTGCCACACTCTTCATCGGCAGAGACACGAGCGTTTTGAGCGAAAGGCCGGACGCCAGATCGACCGTCTCGGGCTCGATCCACGTCTCTTCAATCAGCGGCAGGACATCGAGGGCGGACAAGATATGGGCGGCATTGGGCGAGATTTGCAGCCCGGCGCCGACCTCTGCGAGTTCGGACGCCTGCTCGACGATGTCACTTGCAATGCCATGACGGGCAAAAGAAAGGGCGGCGGTGAGACCGGCTATACCGGCACCGACAATCGCCACGGATTTAATGGGCATGGAGAGCCCCGATATTTATGGGGTTACGCTGCCTTCACGTGGAAGACGCAGCCGGGAGGATTGGTCTGCGTGGCCTTCAGCGACGGATCGTAGCGATAGAGCGTGGAACAGTAGGAGCAGACCTTCTCGTTCTCGTCGCCCATATCGATGAAGATATGCGGGTGATCGAAAGGAACGGATGCCCCCGTGCACATGAATTCCTTGACGCCGATCTCGATCATGCGGTGTCCGCCGTCGTTCTGGAAGTGAGGAATTGTGTGGCCGGCCATGTTCGTCTCCAAATGCAAATTCGTCTCTGAGCCAACGCTCGTATTCTTCGAGTATGTAGCGTTAAATCACTCCAACCTCCATAGAAAAGAGCGTTGAATATTCCCAACACCACTATTTCCTGACATATGGTCGGCAAAAAAGGAGGTCCTTGATGAATCTCAACCTGCCGCAATTTTTGTCCTTCCAGCGCGATGGACTTCAACTCGCCTATTTCGACGACGGCGACCCGTCTGGCGTACCGGTTCTTCTCATTCACGGATTTGCGTCCAGTGCGGCAGTGAACTGGGTTCATCCCGGCTGGGTGAAGACACTCGGCGACGCCGGCTATCGTGTGATTGCACTCGATAATCGCGGCCATGGGGCCAGCGACAAACCGCATGACCCGAATGCCTACTATCCGGCCGTGATGGCTGAAGACGCGGTTGGTCTGCTCAACCACCTTGGCATCCCTGAAGCGCATGTGATGGGTTACTCCATGGGCGCGCGTATCTCCGCTTTCGTGGCGATGGCACACCCCGATCGTGTCCGCTCGCTGGTGTTCGGCGGCCTTGGCATCGGCATGGTGGACGGCGTTGGGGACTGGGATCCGATTGCGGATGCGCTTCGCGCGCCATCGCTCGATGTCGTCACCCATGAACGCGGGCGCATGTTCCGCGCTTTTGCCGAGCAGACGAAAAGCGATCGCGTCGCGCTTGCCGCCTGTATCGAGACATCGCGCGTTCTGGTCACCCGCGAAGAAGCAGCCAAGATCGAGGCACCGACGCTGATTGCCGTCGGAACGAAGGACGATATTGCAGGGTCGGGCCAGGAGCTCGCCGATCTGATGCCGCATGCAAAGGCCATCGACATTCCCAACCGCGATCACATGTTGGCGGTGGGAGATCGCGTCTTCAAGGCGGCGGTATTGGAATTCTACGGCGAACTCGACCGATCGGCGTGATCAAGACATGCCGTTCCACAAAGCTGTCAGAAAAACTGATGCTTTGCCACCTTTAACGCTGCTCGCGCATACCCATTTCTGTGCAACGCATTTTTCTGTATACTGAAGCAAACCGGTTTTAAGGACAGCTGACATGGTCGCACTGATAGAGACCCGCCAGAATGATCAGATCACCGTCGTCGATCCGATCTGGGGCAGCCTGTTGAACGAAGCGCGCACAGCCGCCGCGCAGGATCCCCTGCTCTCGGCGTTCTTCTATTCCACAATCCTCAATCACCATTCGCTGGAAGAAAGCGTCATCTATCGCATCTGCGAGTTGCTCGACCATCCGGACATGCAAGCCGTTCTGTTGCGCCAGACATTTTCAGAGATGCTTCACGACTGGCCGGAATGGGGCGCAATTCTGCGCGTCGATATCCAGGCTGTCTATGACCGCGACCCAGCCTGCACGCGCTTTATCGAGCCTATTCTTTACTTCAAGGGTTTTCACGCCATCCAGACCCACCGTCTGGCCCACTGGCTGTGGTCGAAGGGACGGAAGGATTTTGCACTCTATTTGCAGAGCCGGTCCTCGAGCGTTTTCCAGACCGACATTAACCCGCAGGCCAAGGTTGGCAAAGGCCTGTTCCTTGATCATGCCACCGGGCTCGTCGTCGGCTCGACTGCGGTCATCGGCGACAACGTCTCCATTCTTCAGGGTGTCACGCTTGGCGGTACTGGCAAGGAAACGGGAGACCGTCACCCGAAAATCCGAAGCGGCGTGCTGATTGGCGCAGGCGCCAAAATTCTTGGCAATATCGAGGTCGGAAGCTGCTCTCGCGTGGCGGCTGGCTCGGTGGTCTTGAAGCCCGTTCCCCCCAATACCACGGTTGCCGGCGTGCCCGCCCGGATCGTTGGCGAAGGCGGCTGCAACGAGCCTTCCCGCATCATGGACCAGATCATCGGCGCGGATATCTGATCAACCTCAATGCGATAAAATTGCCCGTGTGGATCACGTAGTGGACCGCATGGGTGATTTGCCTCTTTGACTTTACTTTGGCCTTTAAGCCGTGCCACAAGCGGCGCAGATTGAAAATCGCGATGTCCGAACAACGCGCCTTCAAGGACGATGGACGACGTGAGAACCGCACAGGAGAAGACTGGTGAAAGCCGACGAAATCAAAAAGCTCGACGCCTATTTCAAGCGTACTTTCAACGACAAGATGGCCGTCAAGGCACGTCCGCGTAAGGATGATTCCGCTGAAGTCTACATGGGTGAAGAGTTCCTCGGCGTCGTCTATATCGACGACGAAGATGGCGATCGTTCCTACAACTTCTCCATGGCGATCCTCGACGTCGATCTTTGATTGCGTCATACAAATTGCATGATATCAGCCGCCCAAGACAATGGTCTTCGGGCGGTTTTTTGTTGCTGCAAGAGGTGGCACGATGACCGGCAAAGCGATTTTTTGTCGTCCACCTCACAAGGCTGGAACCAAATTGTTAACCGCTCGTTTTTTCGCTGTCCCCCCGATGAAGCGTGAGGCGGCGATCAAAACGGGAAGCCCCTGATCCCGAGCCACCTCACGCTTCCCCTTCCTTCCCTCGCAATTCGTTCATAGCCATAGGTGTGGATTCGGCTTGTCCACAGGGCGCCCGCTCCCTCGACAAAAAACATCGTCTAAAATCAAAAAAATCGAAATTGCCGCTTGCGGAGAATCCGCGGCCTGACTATAAGGCCCCCACCACAGCGCACGCGCCCTTCGTCTATCGGTTAGGACGTCAGATTTTCATTCTGAAAAGAGGGGTTCGACTCCCCTAGGGCGTGCCATTTCTCTTATTTTCATTAGATTACAGTGACTTATAAGGAAAGCTCTCTCGCTCTACTGGAAAGTAGAGATGGCGCTCGGACGATACGTTTATTCATGCAAGTAAGGCTTTAATGCCAAACGAGCAGCAGTCGTCTGACAAGTCTTGTCCACTTAACAAAGTCATTCTTCTTGGTGATCGGCCCACCGAATGAGTTCATCTGTCACCTGTAGAGGACGCTTGTCCGACATTTCGGCGATCTTTTTAAGTCTCTCAATTCTGACCTCATCAAATTCGACCTCTACGTCAAATTCCTCGTGAAAACGCAGTCTGCCTACCCTAGCAACTTCGAGCATCATTTTTGCTAGATTTCCGGTTCTGCATGCCTCAAGTGGCTGATCTACATGAAGCTTAATAGAATTTAACCGTTCTTGCTTCTCGAAATTTTGTGCCAGATCAGTTTCACTAACAATCTGATTTGATACTACGAGTCGAGCAGCGTCTAGAGGATTGCGAACTACGCCATAGAGATTCATGCACATATCAAATATGAACATATCTTCGACAGCCTTACGAAGATCAGTGAAGTCATAATCAACACCTGGGATTGGCTTTCTGCTGGTCAACTCATTGAACAGTTTCCATCGAGCGCCCCAAGCCCCGCCATCATCCCAACGCCCTTGCATGACACTGTTCATTACAATCTCAGATGTATACGTCTTAAACAGATCAATAAGGTCCGCCGCTTCTTGCTGCTTTTCCTCCCAAAGTTCGGCTTCGAAACCAAGGCCCTTGAATTTTTTGAAGCGCGTGAGATTGGAGAACACAAGACACATGATGGCGATGGTCGCGATGCCGCCCGCCTCCAGAACTCTATCATCATTGACCTTGATCAAAGCAAAGGCCAGGAAAGCCAACCCGACGATAAAAAGCACCCAACGTTCGAACTGAATTTTATCCAAGCTTCCCTCACCACTCATCGATGCTTCCGACTTTATTGCGCTCTAATTTGGAACTCAAAGTCCGGCACAGGAGCGCAAGTTTGCTTTCCGCACGTTCACCAATGGAATCGACTTGAGCTTGCCTATGTTCAGATGTGCTACGGCGCAAAGGCTGCGTCCAGAACGCGCAACTGCACCCGCTTCTGTCCCTGCCAGTGCTCAGCCCCCAAGGTGCCTGCGACATGGATCTGGCGGCCGCGGGCTGCCATCAACATCTGGCCGAGAGGCGCATCCGCAGCACGGAAGGCAATACCGTCGAGGCGCGAGCCATCCAGAGCTTCCAACGTAATCTTGATGTGCGAGGTACCGACGATACGCACATCGCGCAGCCGGTGCGCCGGCACGGCGAAGATCGGCTGGGAATGGCCCGATCCATAGGGGCCCGCCTGCTCCAATTGGTCAACCAGCGCCACCGTTGCACCGGACGCACCTATGGCACCGTCGATTTTCAGTACGCTGTTTTCGACAAGCTGCGACACCGTCTTTTGTGCGGCCTCTTCGAAGAAGGTACGCAAGCGCCCGAGATTGGCGCGCTCCACGGTGAGGCCGGCTGCCATGACGTGGCCGCCGCCCTTGATCAGCAGACCGGCGTCGACGGCATTGCGCACCATCCGCCCCATGTCGAAGCCATTGATGGAGCGCCCGGAGCCGGTTCCTCGTCCTTGCGAATCGAAAGCAATGGCGAAGGCAGGACGGCGAAAGCGATCCTTCAGCCGTGAGGCGAGAAGCCCGACGATGCCCGGATGCCAATTCTCTCGGGCAGTCACGATGACACCGGCACCGGAGCCATCACCATATTCGAAGAGCGCTTCCGCTTCGGCCTCGGCAAGCATCGCCGCTTCCATTGCCTGGCGCTCGCGGTTCAACTCGTCCAGCTTCTCCGCAATCACGTCAGCCTGCGTGCTGTCATCCAGTGTCAGGAGACGACTTCCAAGGGCCGCGTCCCCGATACGTCCGCCGGCATTGATGCGGGGGCCGATCAGAAAGCCGAAATGATAGGGTGTGACAGGCCCCCCAAGCCCCGCCTTCTTGAAAAGGGCCGCCAGCCCGACATTGTTCATATGGCGTGCGGCAACCAGTCCCTTGACCACATAAGCGCGGTTCAGGCCCTTCAGCGGCACAACATCACAGACCGTCGCCAGCGCCACAATGTCGAGATAGGTTAGAAGATCAAGCAGGAAGGCCTGGCGGTTGTGCCGCTCTTTCAGCACCCGAAGCGTTGCCACCAGCACAAGGAACACCACGCCCGCGGCGCAGAGATGCCCCTGCCCCGACAGATCGTCCTCGCGGTTTGGATTGACCAAGGCGACTGCGGGCGGAAGCTCGGTTCCGACCTGATGGTGGTCGATGACGAGCACATCGGTTCCGGCAGCGCGCGCTGCTTCGAGCGATTCATGGCTGGTCGAGCCGCAATCGACGGTGATGATCAGCGTTGCACCATTGGCGGCGAGTTGCTGCATGGCGGCGGGGTTCGGACCGTAGCCTTCGAAGATGCGATCTGGAATATAGATTTCAGGCTCGAGACCGAAATGGTGGAGGAAGCGGTACATCAGCGCCGAGGATGCGGCACCGTCCACATCGTAATCGCCAAAGATGGCAATTTTCTCGCGCTTTTCGATCGCGTCGGCAATGCGCTTTGCGGCGTTCTCGCAATCCGTCAGCGTGTGGGGATCGGGCATCAGCGAGCGAATTGTTGGATCGAGAAAAGCAAGCGCGTCATCCACGCCGACATTGCGGCCCGCCAGCACGCGGGCGATCAGCTCCGGGATACCATGGACCTGCGACATGGCGAGCGCACGGTTCTGCCCGGCCTGATCAAGCCGCGACATCCATCGCTGGTCCGTTGCCGATCGCTCCACCCCGAGGAAGGCCCTCGGAACGGCATCGACCGTTTCAATCATTACCATAGTCAGCCCGTACCGCCGTTCATGCTCTGCTTAACGGGCTAACGACCGATCCGGTCTTTTTCAAGCTAAAACCGGCGCTTGTGTCCCCTGTTACCAAAGCGGCAGGAAGATGAAGGCAGAAAGCCCACATATGATCGCACCGACAAGACAGAAGAGACGCCAGTCTCGCTCTTGACCCGTGGTCTCGAATTCCAGGCTCGGGACATTGTCATTTGCGCCGACGCGAGGAATTTTGCGGCGGGATACCAGACCCCGCGGATGATCATCTCTGAAGAGCATTTTCGATTTCACGGCAGCGCCTCCCTTCGCTTAGGTGAATTCTGACAGGATCATATCATCAGAGCCGAAGCTTTTGCAAAGCCTACGCGTGATGCAAGGGTTAGAGAAGGCCTTGGGTGACCAAAGCCAAAAGCACATAGCGTCCTGCCTTGGCGAGGGTCACGATGGCGACGAAGGATGGCAGAGGTTCACGCATCACGCCTGCGACCACCGTCAAGGGATCCCCCACGATAGGAAGCCAGCTTGCCAGCAAAGACCATCGTCCGTAGCGGGCGTACCAGCCTTGCGCCTTTCCGAGCTTGTCAGGGGAAACCGGAAACCAGCGCCGATCACGATAGTGCTCGATGCCTCGCCCCAGATACCAGTTGAGGATGGATCCCAAGACGTTGCCAAGGCTTGCGACAGCGACAAGCAATACAATGGAATAGTGTCCAGTCGTGATCAAATAGACGAGGACCGATTCCGATTGAGCAGGGATCAGCGTTGCCGCAAGAAAAGCAGACGCGAAGAGGCTGAGATAGGCTCCGATGTCACCGCTCATATCGTGGCCGCTAGCGTGACGTCAGAACCACCTTCGCGCTTATTGCAGCAGAAAAGCGCGGAAATCATTGACATTGGTGCCCGTCGGACCGGGTGCAAAGAGGTCGCCCGCCAGGGAAAAAGCCGACCACGCATCGTGGCCCGAAAGAAACGAACGTGCATCGCCCCCGGCGGCACGGATGCGCGCCACGGTTTGTCCGTCACAAAAGGCGCCGGCATTATCTTCCGATCCATCAATTCCGTCCGTGTCCGCTGCGAGCGCCGTTATATCCTCGCTACCCTGCAAGTCGAGAGCAGCCGAAAGCAGCAGCTCGGAATTTCGACCGCCCTTTCCATATGTACCGCCGCCGATCGTCACCGTTGTTTCGCCGCCGGAGAGAAGCACCATGGATTTGCCTGCTGACGCGCGGCTTGCAAACTCCCGCGCCAAGGCAGCATGCATTCTGCCGATGTCCTTCGCCTCCCCTTCGATGCAGTCTGAAAGGATGAGCGGTTCCACGCCCCGTTTCACAGCAAGCTTCGCAGCCGCTTCCAGAGAAACACGGGCTGAAGCAATGACATGCACCTCGTGTCCAGCAAAGGTTGCGTCCGAAGGTTTCGGTGTCACCTCTCGGTGAATAAAGTCGACGATCTTCTGCGGCAGCGCGATTTTGTAGTCGCGGATCGCTCGCAACGCTTCGGAGGCGTCGCCTTCGTCCGGCACCGTCGGACCGGAGGCGACGAAGGCCGGATTGTCTCCCGGCACGTCCGAAACGATCAGGCTGACGACGCGCGCCGGATAGGCAAGAGCAGCTAACCTCCCCCCTTTGATGCGGGAGAAATGCTTGCGCACCAAATTCATGGCGGAGATCGGCGCCCCGGAAGCGAGCAGCGCCTCGTTAAGCGCAATCTCGTCTGCAAGCGAGAATCCCTCTGGCGGTGCAGGCAGCAGCGCCGAGCCACCACCGGAAACAAGAGCGATGACGAGATCATCCTTTGTCAGGCCATGGACGGCGTCGATCAGTGCTGCAGACGCGGCAAGGCCGGCCTCATCAGGAACGGGATGGGCCGACTGCAATACCTTGAAGGTCTGACAGGCAGCCACAGGTCCATGACGCGCGACCACGACGCCTTCGAATGGGTGGGGCCACAGCCGTTCGAAGGCTTCTGCCATCTGGCTTGCCGCCTTCCCGGCACCGATCACCACGGTCCGGCCTTTTGGTCTTTGCGGAAGATGTGCCCGGATTGCCTCATAGGGGTCTGCTGCGCGAACGGCTGCGAAAAACAAATCTTCCAGAAATGTGCGCGGGTCGGCAATCACGACTCTCTCCCAAGAGCAACAGAAACACTCTCACCCAGCATGTCGTGTGCGACGACCCGCGACAAGGTCACTTCACGGCAAAAACACCAGGAGAGCTTCATTCGTGTGTCCTGATGAAACCAGCGATGCGGTTGAAGCGTTCGATGGGTGACAGCCATAAATTTCAACAGGCGCGGGAGAGCCACCATGACAAACACGGAAAATCTCGGTCCAGAATATCAACACCACCACAATAAGAACCGGTTGCTTCACCGCCGCTTCGTCTGGTCTCGCCGCAAGTCCAAGCCATGGGGCCTGACGATTGCGGTGATCGGCACGCTGATCGTCGCTGCCGGTATCGTCGCCGTCACCTATCTGGTGACATCGCATCCCGGCATGCCTGAGCCTAATCCGGGCATCGAAACGCAGGCGATGCGATAGGCTTGATGATTGACACTGGCCGGCGGCCAAAGAACGAGGGATGGGAGCCATTGTGACGGGGATCATCATTACGACGCTGCTCGTGCTCGTCTCCGTCATCGCTGCGCTCGTTGCTCTGTCGCGCCGGCAGGAGCGGGCTATCACGAAGATTGCCTCCACAGCACTTCCCAAATCCGACGACGCCACGCCGCTAGACCGGCACTGGGCGGGTATTCGCAAGGGTGACGATGACGCGAGACTGACGGCACTGGCGCTGGTGCAGTCCAACATGGGTGCTTTTGCCGTCCGCGTCGCAACCGCTCGCGCTGCCGGCCGCAGTCTCGATCTCATGTACTACATGTGGAATGCCGATCTCACCGGTCGGCTGATGATGCGGGAGGTTCTTGCCGCGGCGGACCGAGGTGTTCGCGTGCGGCTCCTGTTGGACGATCTCGGCGTCACCATGTCGGACAGAATTTTCCACGCAATTGATAGCCATCCCAATATCGAGTTGCGCCTGTTCAATCCGACGAAGGCGCGGGAGAACATGTTCCGGCGTGGTATCGAGCTTGTCCTGCGTTTCCGCAGCGTCAACCGACGAATGCACAACAAGGCCTGGATTGCAGATGGTCGCGCGCTGATCATCGGTGGACGCAATATTGGCGACGCCTATTTCGGGGCGGCAGAGGCTGCGAATTTTCGGGACTTCGACGTGCTTGCCCATGGCAAAGCGGTCAGCGATGCCGAAGAGATCTTTGACGACTACTGGAACAGCGCCGTTGCCATACCGGTGCGTTCACTGCTCGCCAAACGACCAAGCAGACTTGCCAGGCTGCGGCGCAAGCTCGATCGTCTTGCAACAAGCGACGCTGCACGGCCCTATCTTCAAAAGGTCGAAAGCCTTCATCACGACGGCCAGTTCCTGATGGCCGACCGACTTCGCACCGTATCGTCGGCAACCGTTTTGGCGGACCCACCAGAGAAAGCCGCCGGCAAGCGCCGCAGCGGGCATAACTACCTGATGGAAAACCTGCTGCCGGTTCTGGAAGGCGCCAAACATAAGCTCAAGATTACCTCGCCCTATTTCATTCCTGGGCAGAAAGGTGTCGAGACGCTCTCACGCCTCTCGGCCAGTGGGGTCTGTGTTTCTGTGTTGACCAATTCGCTCGCCGCCACGGATGTCGCCGCAGTGCATGCTGGCTACGCACGCTACCGCCGCCCTCTCCTATTGAATGGCGTCAAAATCCACGAGCTGAGGTCGCTTGCCGACCAGCATAATTCGTTGTCTCTTCGAGGTTCAGGACAGGCGAGCCTGCACACCAAGGCCTTCACCCGTGATGGAGAGACCGGTTTTATCGGATCGCTCAATTTCGACCCGCGCTCTATGTCGCTGAATACCGAAATGGGTGTGCTGTTCAATTCGCCGGAACTGGCGAGCGCAATGGACGACATATTCAAACAGGAAACCAGCCGCGAGATGAGCTTCGAGTTGGCACTCAACCCTAAGAGACGGCTGATCTGGACCGGGCTTGTCAAAGGCAGGCCCCGTCTTTACGGCAACGAGCCCTATGCCAGCTTGTCGAGGCGCGGGATCGCGCTCATCATGGGCATTCTTCCGCTTGAGTCCCAGCTTTAAAATGAAAAGCCGCCCTTGATGCAAGGACGGCTTAGAATGATTGTGATGCGCGCGCGCCTCAGGCCGCTGCGGCTTTCTGGCCATTGCCCCGGGCCGTTTTGATCTGCACAAGGGTGTCGAGGTTCTGATTCACGCGGCAGTAGAACTCCTCCTCAATGAAGGGACGCAGCATGAAGTCATTGCCGCCGGCCTTCAAGAAGCGTGCGGAGAGCAGACGATTGGTCGAAGACGACACACCAATGATGCGCAGCTCGTGCGAGCCACGCATGGTGCGAATGCGGCGGGTCAGTTCGAAGCCATCAATGTCGGGCATGTTATAGTCGGTGACGACCAGACCGATGTCCGGGTTGTTGCGAAGAATTTCGAGCGCCTTTGCGCCGCTATCGGCGAGGCTAACGCGAAAATTATAGCGCTTCAAACGACTGGACAGCAGCGCACGCGCAGTTGGACTATCGTCGACGATCAGCACGTGGTGACGATGGTTGGTCAGGAAGCGGCAGACCGATTCCGTCAGCATGTCGACAGCAAAGACATTGTCCTTGAGGATATAGTCGACCACTTCCTTGGTGATCAGCTTCTCTCGCGTATCTTCATGGAAGGTGCTGGTGAAGACGATCGTGGGGATCGACAGATCCACCAGATATTCCAAGGCCTCGCCGTTTTCCGCACCTGGCAAATTGATGTTGGAGATGGCGAGCGTTACCTCTTCGCTGGAGTGCTCGTAGCACTCTTGCAGCTCTTCGAAATTGCGGCAGACTTCGACGGTCAGCCCAAGCAACTCCTTCAAACGCGCTCCGATCATCTGAGTAAAGACGTTTGAATCTTCCGCGAGCAATATTCGCGTATCGTGGAATGGAACGCCGGAATATTGCATACCTGTAATGCCGAGAAAATTCATGTAGTCCCCCAGAGCCAAATCTTGGAGAGACAATAGAAAATTTTATTTTCTGAAAAATTAATGCGAATTTTCGACGATTATCTTGGTTTATAACCCGTGAATTTCGATGCGTTGCGTCCACATGTTCTAAAGTTTCGACAGGGACAGCGCCCTCAAGCCGCAAACTTCCGCAATACCTCCGTCACGATGTTGAGGTCGTATGGCTTGGGGAAGAAAACGCTGCGCGGTGGCAGGGTTTCCTGGTCAAGACGATGGTGTCCGGAGGTCAACAGAATGCTGATCGGCCTGTCGGTCTGGCAGGCGAGATGCGCAAGTTGCACGCCATCCATGCTGCCTGGCATGTCGATATCGGTAAAGAGCACGCCAACATCGGTCCGCGCCTGCAGGATTTCCAGTGCCTCGTCGGCCCCACCGGCCTCGATTGCACTAAAACCCGCATCTTCGACCATATCGACTGCCATCATTCGCAGGAGTGGATCATCCTCCACGACCAGTACGACGTGTTTGGCGAATGGCTGCTTCTGTCCCATCGTTTACGCTACCTGTTGCAGTTGAACTAGAGACGCTGTCATTTCGACCTCTAGTCCTTGATCTAAGTAACGCGTCGATACACCGCCGGTTCCTAATAGCCCCATCGAAATGAGGCGCGAGCCAAAGCCCTTTGATTGCGGCTGGACAACAGGCGGCCCGCCCATCTCCCTCCAGATCAAACGGAGGACGGCATCTTCCCTTTCGCCTTGAACATCCCAGGATACCAAGACCCTGCCATGAACTGACGAGAGACTTCCGTATTTTACCGCATTCGTCGTCAGCTCGTGCAAAAGCAGCGACAGGGACAGCGCACCCTTGGGGTTGACCGAAATATCCTTGCCCCGGATCTCCACCTGCTCTGTCATTCCAAGCGTATCGACAACACGCAGAAGCGCCGTGCGCACATCGGCATTTGCCCAGTTGTTGCCGAGCAGAATGTCGTGGGCGGAACTCAGCGCCTGGAGCCGCTGCTCGAAGTTCAACACCGGTCCCCGGTCCTGAACGGGTCGCAAGGTCTGCTTTGCAAGCGCCTGCACCATGGCGAAGGCGTTCTTCAGCCGGTGGCCGATTTCTCGGTTGAGCATGTTCTGCTCCGCTTCCGCCCGCAAGCGGCCGATCGCGCTCTGGATGCGGTCGCCAAAACTCCTGACAAAGGCCAGATCGTCTTCCATCCATTCGAAGAGATCGCAATGGTGGACGAAAACGACGAGGGCGAATTTCCCTTGGTCGAAGATTGGGACGTTGACGAGTTGACGAATGCCAAGTGACAGCAGTGCGTCGGCTTTGTCCCTGGTTCTCGCATCGGTGGTCACATCTGAAATGACGACGCTCATGCCGCCCTTCAAGTCATCGATATAGGAGCCGTAGTCGCGAAAATAGTGCTTGCCCGACAGTGACGAGACGCCTGGCGCGCGCCATTCCGGCTGCATCATTACCGTCTCGCGAACGGGATCGACAACGCCGAAGCCGGCGCGCGTCGCATCCAACGCGTGCGCCATCAGTTCTGCGGCGGTCAAGGCGATCTCTTCGACGTCGTTCAAATCGCGAAGCCTGTCGCCCAACTCCAAGAGAGTCCTGATGCGTTGGGTCGCACGCCTTTGCTGTGTGATATCCTGGACAGTGCCCAGCAGCTTGAGAGGCTTACCACTTTCATCCCGCTCGAAGGTCGCTTGGCGGTACACCCAACGGACACCGCGCGAGGCAGTGACGATGCGATAGTCAACCGTGGTGACCGCCGTACCGTTCTTGCGCGTCTCTTCTGATGATTCGCGCCCGCGATCGTCGGGATGGAGCATCTTTTCGAAATCGCGCGCATGATAGCGGCCGGCGGGCGGCACGTCGAAAATTCGGCAAAATTCTGCCGAGACCTTGATATTTCCCGTTTCGATATCGAGTTCGAAGGTGCCGATGCGTCCGGCTTCCTGCGCCGTGAGCGCTGTGCGAACGCTATCGCGCATCATCGCGTTGATCTGTTTTTGACGCTCAAGGAGTTCGCGCTGACGGTTTGCGACGCGGCGAAGTTCGAGATGAGCGGAAATCTGTCCGGCGAGAGCCTTCAACACGGAGCGCTGCTCCTGCGTCAGGCCCTCCGGGCGCGGCACATGGTCGATAACGCAGAGCGCGCCTACCGCGACGCCATCCGATAGAATGAGCCGTGCACCTGCATAAAATCTGATGAAAGGGGCTTGAGTGACCAAGGTATTGTTAGAGGTGCGAGGATCTTTCGTCAGATCAGGAATGATCAGCAGATCCTCGGAGTTCAGAGAATAGCGGCAGACCGATTGATCGATCGGAGTCTCGGTGGGTGGGAAGCCGATACGCGCCTTGAACCACTGACGCTCTTCCTGAACGAAGCTGATGAGGGCAACTGGCGCTTTGCAAACAGTGCTCGCGATTTGCACGACATCATCGAAAACCGGCTCTGGTCCGCTATCTATGATCTGGAGCTCTTCCAGAGCCTCCAGACGCTCCAGATCCGACGCCGAGAATACGGACACTTCCGGCTCAGAATCGCGAATCATGTGAACCAAGTCCATTCCCCAATTCATCAAAGGGCGTGGCGTCCATCAACTCGCGACGTCCATGTGGCATCGAAAACAAAAAGGACACTCCCCCGCGTCGCTACAACGCTGTGGAAGAAGATCGGTTCCCGGGCCGAGAAAAAAGTTACACGGAGCGCGTCAGGCCACCATCGACCTTCAGGTTTTGCCCGGTGATGTAGCCTGCGCCCGTAGACGCCAAAAAGGCGACGGTGGCCGCAATTTCCTCGCTTGTGCCATAGCGCTGCATCGGCACCATTTCACGGCGCTGCTCGGTTGCTGGAAGACTATCGATCCAGCCCGGCAGAACATTGTTCATGCGGACATTGTCGGCGGCGTATGTGTCGGCAAAGATCTTGGTATAGGCGGCAAGACCAGCACGGAAGACCGCGGAGGTTGGGAACATGTCACTGGGCTCGAAGGCCCATGCCGTCGAGATATTGATGATGGCTCCGCCCTTCTGTGCGACCATCAAGGGGGCGATGATCCGGGTCGGACGGATGACATTCATCAGGTAGACGTCGAGACCCGTGTGCCACTGTTCGTCGGTGATGTCGAGGATCGGCGCGCGAGGGCCGTGCCCAGCGCTGTTGACCAATACATCGATGCGGCCGAATTTTTCCAGCGTGAGATCGGTGAGCTTCTGGATATCGTCGTTGGACTGGTTGGAGCCGGTCACGCCCACGCCGCCGAGTTCAGTTGCCAGTGCCTCGCCCTTACCGGACGACGACAGGATCGCCACCTTGTAACCGTCCTGCGCGAAGCGCTTTGCAACGGCGGCACCCATGCCGCTTCCTCCCGCCGTCACGATCGCCACCTTATCCATCGTCATCTCCTCTCTCACGCGCTTGCGCGTCAATCCTGTTTCAGCCAGGCCGCAATGCGGCCCACCGCCTCGGCAATGTCCGAGACAGAACCCGCATAGGAAAACCGCATGGCACGATGCCCTTCCAGCGGATCGAAATCCAGTCCCGGCGTCGCGGCCACATCGATTTCCGCCAGCATGCGCTTGGCAAACTCCATACTGTCATTGGAATAGCGGCTGGTATCGACATAGGCGTAGAAGGCGCCGTCCATGGGCGAGGCAAGTGGCAGGCCGAGTTCCGGCAGGCGGCTCATCAGAAAGTCGCGGTTGGTGCGATAGCTTTCCTTGTAAATATCGAGCTCCGCTTGTGCGGAAAACGCCGCAGCCGCAGCAAGCTGGGAAAGTTCGGGTGCCGAAATATACATGCTTTGCGCCAGACATTCGACAGGCCGGATCAGCTCTTCCGGCAGCACCATCCAGCCGACTCGCCAACCTGTCATGCAGTAATATTTGGAGAAGGAATTGATGATGATGGCCTTGTCGGTGACTTCGACAGCGCTGGTCTCATCGCCGACAAATGTCAGACCGTGGTAGATCTCGTCCGAAATGAAAGCAATATCGCGGCTGTCGCAATAGGTCGCAAGCCGCTTCAGCGCGTCTTGGCCGGTGACTGTACCGGTCGGGTTGGCGGGGCTTGCAAGCAGCACGCCCTTCAGCTTGCAGCCCGCCTTGGTCTCGGCCCGCTCCAGGCTGGCCGGCGTCAGCGTGTAGCCCGTTTCAGCAGTGACCGGCACTTCCACCACATTGAGCCCAAGCGCCTTCAAGATGTTGCGGTAGGCGGGATAGCCGGGTCTTGCGATCGCGACCGCATCACCGGCATCGAACAGCGCCAGGAAGGCAAGGTTGAAGGCTGCGGAAGAGCCGGTCGTCACCGCAATCCGGGCCGGATCGATGATTACCTGATGCTGCAGCCGGTACTGGGCGGAAATCGCCTCTCGCAACTCGCGAAGACCAAGCGCATCCGTGTAGCCGATACGGCCATGTTTCAACGCAGTCTCAGCCGCTTCCAGCGCGGCCTTTGGGGCGGGATGGGAAGGCTGCCCCACTGCCATGGAAATCACAGGCCGCCCCGCCTGTCTTCGCCGGTTGGCCTCTGCCAGGATATCCATGGCATGGAAAGGCTCGACGGCGCTTCGCTTGGACAGTGTGATCAAAGGCATGGTCTTTCTATATGCTGTGACGGAGATTTGCCGCATTGTTGCGCTCTTCACAATGACGAGAGAGCAACGAACGCAATTTATTTGCGATATGGCAATTCCTTTAAATTACGGTAATTGGCTGCACCATGAACCACGACCGAACCCAGTGAGGACCGCAATGGCACTTTCCATCCGATCAGCAACGCTTGCCTGTGTCACGGCCCTTGCCACCCTTGGCGCAAGCCTCCCTGCTCACGCGCTTGATGCCGACCAGAAGAAGGAGATCGGCGCTTTCATCAAGGAATATCTGGTCGAGAATCCTGAAATCATGCTTGAGGTCCAGGATGCTCTGGAAAAGAAGCAATATGCGGCCCGCAACACCAAAGCAGCCGAAGCTGTCGCCGACAACACCAAAGCGATCTTCGGCTCCAAATACGATCTCGCAATCGGCAATCCTGACGGCGATGTGACGCTGGTCGAGTTCTTCGACTACAATTGCGGCTACTGCAAGCGCGCCATGGCCGACATGGACAAGATCCTCAAGGAGGACAAGAACGTCCGTGTGGTGCTGAAAGAGTTCCCGATCCTCGGACCGGAATCGGTCGAGGCGCACAAGGTGTCCAATGCGGTGAAACTGCTTGCGCCAAAGAAATATCCTGAGTTCCAGCGCACGCTGCTCGGCAGCCGCGGACGCGCCAATGAGGCCAAGGCAATGGAGGTGGCGACATCGCTCGGGCTCAAGGAAGCCGACATCCGCAAATCCATGGCGGACAACCCGAATGATGCGCAGGTCCAGGAAGCCTATACGCTTGCCAGCAATCTCGGGATCTCCGGTACGCCTTCCTACGTGATCGGCAACGAGGCGGTCTTTGGTGCGGTCGGCGCCGAACCGTTGAAGGAAAAGATCGCCAATATGCGCAATTGCGGCAAGGCAAGCTGCTCATAAGAGACGCGCTTCAGCCGGGTAGAAAGCCCAAAAGCCGCTGAATAACTTCGACTTACGCTGCCTCCGGCCCTCTTTCGAGGCTCCGGGGGCTTTTCCTTGACGGTCGCGCAGTCTATAGGTGGCGCTGATTTTTGACGGAACCGCGAATGAGCAACACGATCTTCGTCCTGAACGGCCCCAATCTCAATATGCTGGGAAAACGGGAGCCGGGCATTTACGGCGGCAAGACGCTGAAGGATATCGAGAACGACTGCGTGGTGGCTGGTGAAGGGCTTGGCTTTTCTGTCGAGTGCCATCAGTCCAATCATGAAGGCGTTCTTGTAGATCTGTTGCATGAGGCGGGCGAACGCGCCGCCGGTATCGTCATCAATCCCGGTGCCTATGGCCATACATCGATTGCTCTGCATGATGCCATCCGCGCCATTTCCGTTCCCGTCGTGGAAGTTCACATCTCCAACATCCACGCCCGCGAAGAATTCCGCCACAAATCGATGATAGCGCCCGCTGCAAAAGGCATGGTCTGCGGCTTCGGGCCTTACGGCTACATCATGGCGCTCAACGCCTTGAAGAACATCACGGCATAAAAAGAAACAATCAGAATAGGGTTTGTCATGTCTGAAAAGAAAAACGGTATCGACAAGGAACTGATCCGCGACCTCGCGAACATCCTCAACGACACCGATCTTTCCGAGATCGAAGTCGAGCAGGACGATCTGCGCATCCGCGTGTCGCGCTCCGCACCGCCTGCAACCGTCTATGCCGCGGCTCCCCAGTATGCCCCTGCACCTGCCGCAGCGCCTGCGGCCCCCGCAGCAGCACCTGCCGCCGCCGCTGCACCGGCTGCTCCGGCACGCAACCCTGCAAACACCGTCACCTCCCCGATGGTCGGCACTGTTTACCTGTCGCCGGCACCAGGCGCACGCGCCTTTGTTGAAGTCGGCGCCACCGTCAAGGAAGGCCAGACCATTCTCATCGTTGAAGCCATGAAGACCATGAACCAGATTCCGGCTCCGAAATCCGGCAAGGTCACGGAAATCATTGTCAATGACGCGCAGCCCGTGGAGTATGGTGAAGCCCTCGTGGTCATCGAATAAGGGCAGCTCACATGGTTTCCAAGATCCTCATTGCCAACCGCGGCGAAATCGCCCTTCGCGTGCTTCGTGCCGCCAAGGAACTCGGTATCCCGACGGTTGCCGTTCATTCCACGGCTGACGCGGATGCCATGCATGTGCGCCTCGCCGATGAGAGCGTGTGCATAGGCCCGCCGCCATCGCGTGACAGCTACCTCAACATTCATCAGATCGTTGCGGCCTGCGAAATCACCGGTGCGGACGCGGTTCACCCTGGCTACGGCTTCCTTTCGGAAAACGCCAAGTTTGCCGATATCCTCGACGCGCACGGCATCACCTTCATCGGGCCGACCGCCGAGCACATCCGCATCATGGGCGACAAGATCACCGCCAAGCAGACCGCTCAGGAACTCGGCATCCCGGTCGTTCCAGGCTCCGATGGCGAGGTAAAGCCTGAAAACGCGATGGAAATCGCGCGTTCGATCGGCTTCCCCGTTCTGATCAAGGCCACAGCAGGTGGTGGCGGTCGCGGCATGAAGGTTGCCAAGACCGAAGCCGATCTCGACGAGGCCGTCTCGACCGCTCGTTCCGAAGCGCTTGCCGCTTTCGGCAACGACGCTGTTTACATGGAAAAGTATCTCGGCAAGCCGCGCCATATCGAGGTGCAGGTGTTCGGCGATGGCGAAGGAAAGGCAATCCACCTTGGCGAACGCGACTGCTCGCTGCAGCGTCGTCACCAGAAGGTGCTGGAAGAGGCCAACTCCCCTGCTCTCACCGTGGAACAGCGCATGGAGATCGGCGAGATTTGTGCCAGCGCCATGCGCAAGCTCAAATATCGCGGTGCCGGCACCATCGAATTCCTCTACGAAAACGGCGAGTTCTATTTCATCGAAATGAACACCCGTCTTCAGGTGGAGCATCCGGTCACGGAAGCGATCACGGGCATGGACCTCGTGCAGGAGCAGATTCGCGTTGCTTCCGGCCAGGGCCTTTCCGTTACGCAGGCCGATATCGAATTCCATGGCCACGCCATCGAATGCCGTATCAATGCCGAAGACCCGCGGACTTTCGTCCCCTCTCCCGGAACGCTGACCTATTTCCACACGCCCGGCGGTCTCGGCGTTCGTGTGGATTCGGGTGCCTATCAGGGCTACAAGATCCCACCTTACTACGACAGCATGATCGGCAAGCTCATCGTCCACGGTCGAGACCGTGACGAGTGCATTCGCCGCCTGCGCCGTGCACTCGACGAGTTCGTCGTCGATGGCATCAAGACCACGCTTCCGCTGTTCCAGGATCTGCTTCAGAACGAAGACATTCTGAACGGCAATTACGACATTCACTGGCTGGAAAAATATCTGGCCGGCGACGCGCACTAGGGAATGGGGCGGCGCAGCAGGGATAGCGATATTACTGTCGATATGCTGCTGCGCGCCTATTCAATCGGCCTCTTCCCGATGGCCGAGGCGGCTGATGATCCCGAGCTATTCTGGGTCGAGCCGGACCTGCGGGGCATCATCCCGCTGAACGATTTTCACGTCTCAAAAAGTCTCGCAAAAGCCATTCGAAAAAAGCCTTTCGATATTCGCTTCGATACGGCCTTCAGCGCCGTCATGGCCGGATGCGCCGCTGAGGCACCGGATCGCCCAAACACCTGGATCAACGAGACGATCCGCAAGCTCTATACCGAGTTGCATGAGATCGGCCACGCGCATAGCGTGGAGGCGTGGGAGGGTGATGAACTGGTCGGCGGTCTTTACGGCGTGTCGCTGGGCGCTGCCTTCTTCGGCGAGAGCATGTTCTCCCGCCGCACCAATGCCTCGAAAATCTGCCTCGTCCACCTGGTGGAGCGACTGTGCACGCAAGGCTTCATGCTGCTGGATACGCAGTTTACCACCGAACACCTGAAGACCTTTGGCGCGATCGACGTTCCCAAGGACGAGTATGCAAAGATGCTGGATCTGGCTGTGAACCAGGCGGATTTGGAATTCTGATTTCGCGATAAAGAGATTCGCTTGCATGCGGGATCATTGCGGTTCAACTCGCCGCAAACCAGCAGTCCAGGTCAGACCACACATGCATCAAGCCCAACGTCGGCAACGCATAGAAACGCTCGTCTGCGCCGAATCAGGCTCTTTTACTTACTGGCTGTGGATGGCGGCGGAACGTCGGAGTCCTGCTTGCAGCCGGTGAGCCAGACGTCGTAGATCGGGTGCTCGACGGCGTTGAGGCCAGGGCTGTCGGCGAACATCCAGCCGGTGAAGATGCGGCGAATCTTGCGGTCGAGGGTGATTTCATCCACTTCGACGAAGGAATCGATCTTCTGAGCTTCGGTGTCGTCACGCGAATAGCAGACCTTTGGCGTGACCTGCAGCGCACCGAACTGCACTGTTTCGTTGATGTAGACGTCGAAAGAGGTAATGCGGCCGGTGATCTTGTCGATCCCGGAGAAGACGGCGACCTTGTTTTCGAGGCGGGCGGCGGAAGCTGGAGACACGAGACCCACTGCCGGAAGAAGCGCCAGAAGCGAAACCACCAGTGCACGCAAAGATACATCTCGCGTGAATGTTCTCATATCAAACCATCTCCAGAAAACTGCCCCGCTTTTCGAAGCGCCCATCACGCCTAATGATCGAATGTGGCAAAAGCGGGTGGCGGCCATGATGAAACGGCCGCCCTTTTTCGCCCCGATGCACACGGAGCCTCGGGTGAAGTTGATCAGCCGCCTGGCGTCCAGGCGTCGTAGTCGCCGGTGACGCGTGGGCGCTCGCCTGGAACAGCGATCGAACCCTGAGGACGGTAAGCCTGGGCGGAACCGGTCAGGTTTGGCTGGTGCTGCTTCTGCCAGTCGCGTGCGACATAGCTTTCTTTGCTCGGCGGCGTGTCGGTGCGGTAATGCATCCAGCCGTGCCAGCCGGGCGGAATTGCCGACGCTTCGGCATAGCCCTTGTAAATCACCCAACGGCGCGGCATGCCCCAGGAGGTGGTGCCACCTTCGTAATAGGTGTTGCCGAACTCGTCCTGCCCCACCTTCTTGCCGAAGCGCCAGGTATGGAAGCGCGTTCCGATTGTCTGGCCGTTCCACCATGTGAAGATTTGCAGCAGAAGAGTCTTCATTATCCGTTCCTCGGGCTTTTCACATGCGTCGCTTTCGCATTCGCACAGCCAGAAGCTTATGACGTTGTCACCAACGATTGTCCAGCTTTTCCAACGTTGCGACGATTATTTCAGCTTCAGCCTGAAGCCGAAATGACGCTTCTCGAAGCCTAGCTTCTCATAAAAGCGATGGGCATCGATCCGCGCCATATTGGAGGTCAGTTGCACGCCCGAGAGACCACGTTTCTCAGCCTCAGCGATGCAGTATCGGATCATCGTCGCGCCAATGCCGCGACCGCGCATATCCTCTCTGGTCTGCACCCCTTCCACCACCATCCAGACCGCGCCACGGCCAGCAAGCTTGGTGAGAATCACCGTCTGGAAGGTGCCGATCACTTGGCCGTCGAACTCAGCGACGTAAAGCGTTTCGAGGGTCGACATGGCAATCGCCCTGAAGGCCGCAAGATAATCTGGCATCGCTACTTCGTCGGTGGTGTCGCCATGCCCGCCCACATCATCGGCGGCGAACATCGCAGCGATTGCCGCGACATCCCCTTCGCGTGCTTCGCGAATGATCAGACCATCCATTCTCTTACCGCCTCAAACTCTTTTCCATCACGATTCCAGGCATCCCCTCGACGCCTGCCATGCGCTCGATTCGATCCACCTCGGAGAAGCCGACGCCTTCATAGAAGGCAATTGCGACAGTATTTTTAGGCTCAACCTCAAGGCGCATGATTTCCGCGTCGGGAAAGCAGGTTTCCAGTTCGGCAAAGAGATCACGCCCCACCCCCTGACGCTGGAACTGAGGATCGACATAGAGCTGATAAAGAAGTGCTGTTTTCGCCATGCTGGTCGACATGAGAGCATAGGCCATGCCGCCGATGCGCTTGCCATCATCGGCAACCAGAAACTCGCCACCCTTTTTCTCGACGCGCTCCTTCAAGGCCTTTGGCGTATGCCACTGAGCGATCATCTCGTTGACCTTGTCTGCGCCATAGATTGGATCATAGGTCGCGTGCCAGGTCTTCGTCAGCAAAGACCGGACAGGCTCGATATCGCGCTCGCTTGCGGTGCGAATGAAGAACACCATCATTACTCCCATCAAAACAGAAACGCCGGGAGGGATCCCGGCATTGCTTGTAGTCTCTTGTCGTCACTTCGGATTCACAGGACGGTGACGAGGCAAAGGGTCGCGGGCCTCTTCTGCAAAAAGCCCGAAAGCGACTTATTCCTCGATACCGAGCTTGGCTTTCACCAACTCCTGCACGGCCTGTGGATTTGCCTTGCCGCCTGTCGCCTTCATCACCTGGCCGACGAACCAGCCGGCAAGTGTGGGCTTTGCCTTGACCTTTTCCACTTGGTCCGGATTCGCAGCGATGATTTCGTCGACGGCCTTTTCGATGGCGCCGGTGTCGGTCACCTGCTTCATGCCGCGGCTTTCGACGATCTCTGCCGGGTTGCCGCCCTCATTCCAGACGATCTCGAACAGATCCTTGGCAATCTTGCCGGAGATCGTGCCCGCCTTGATGAGATCAATGATGCCGCCGAGCTGGTCGGGCGAAACAGGCGTTTCCTCGATGGACTTGCTGGACTTGTTCAGCGCGCCGAGCAGATCGTTGATAACCCAGTTGGCAGCCGCCTTCGGATCGCGTCCGGCAGCCACGGCCTCGTAATAATCGGCGATCGCCTTTTCCGATACGAGGATAGAGGCATCGTAGACAGACAGGCCAAGCTCCGAAACAAAACGGGCCTTCTTGTCGTCGGGCAGTTCCGGCAGACCGACCTTCAGGCTTTCCACGAAGGCGTCGTCGAATTCCAGTGGCAGCAGGTCGGGATCGGGGAAGTAGCGATAATCATGCGCATCTTCCTTGGAGCGCATGGAGCGCGTCTCGCCCTTGCCAGGATCGAAGAGACGGGTTTCCTGGTCGATGACGCCGCCATCTTCTAGGATAGCGATCTGGCGGCGTGCTTCATATTCGATGGCCTGGCCGACGAAGCGGATGGAGTTGACGTTCTTGATCTCGCAACGCGTGCCAAAACCCTCGCCTGGGCGACGTACCGAGACGTTGACGTCGGCGCGCATGGAGCCTTCGTCCATGTTGCCGTCGCAGGTGCCGAGATAGCGAACGATGGAGCGCAGCTTGGTCAGATAGGCCTTTGCCTCATCGGACGAGCGCATGTCCGGCTTGGAAACGATTTCCATCAACGCGACGCCGGAGCGGTTCAGGTCGACGAAGGACATGGTCGGATGCTGGTCGTGCATGGACTTGCCGGCGTCCTGCTCGAGATGCAGACGTTCGATGCCGATCTCGATGTCCTCGAAATTGCCCTGACGGTCCGGACCAAGCGAAATCGTGATGGTGCCCTCGCCCACGATCGGATCCTTGAACTGCGAGATCTGATAGCCCTGCGGCAGGTCGGGATAGAAATAGTTCTTGCGGTCGAAGATGGAACGGTTGTTGATCTTGGCCTTGAGACCAAGCCCGGTACGAACCGCCTGCGCCACGCATTCTTCGTTGATGACCGGCAGCATGCCAGGCATGGCCGCATCGACGAGCGACACGTTGGAATTGGGCGCATTGCCGAAGGTCGTGGAAGCGCCGGAGAAGAGCTTCGAATTGGACAGAACCTGCGCGTGGACCTCCATGCCGATGACGATTTCCCAGTCGCCAGTGGCGCCGGGGATAAAACGCTTCGGGTCGGGTGTGCGAACGTCTACAAGGGTCATATCAAGCTCATAAGATACGGAATTTCTATCCGTGGTGAGGTAGAGCAAATGGTCCGGAGGTGCAAGACTTCTAAGGCGCTTACGGACAAAGGCCTACCTTTTTCGCGATCCGGAATGCCAAGCGAGCGGGATTTGGATTATAGAGCCCATCATGACATTCATCCCCGCGGCTCTCGGCCTCTATACCGTTCTCAATATCATAACCTTCTTTCTCTTCTGGTGGGACAAGCGGGCCGCCACGCAAGGCGACAGACGCATTCGCGAAAGGACGTTGCTCCTCTTCGCTCTCATGGGCGGAAGTCTCGGCGCGGTGACAGCGCAACATATGTTGCGCCACAAGACACGCAAGCAGCCGTTTCGCGGACTGCTTTTGGCTATCGTTTTTCTTCAGCTCGCAACGGTGTTCGTGTGGGCGTTATTTGCCGGAACAGTGTAACCATCTCCATCAGCGAAACTCCGGGCCGGAAATTGGTGGCGAGTTTGCAGCCGCTGCTCCTCGCGATATGCTGGGTCCATGATAACCACACCGTGCCCCATTTATGTTTTTAGAAGTGCCAGATTCGCTTCCTCAGGCGACACAGTCGTCAGCGTGGCGCCGCAAGAGCATGTTGCCTCCGTGTATGGTGCCGGCGGAGACCTCGGTGAGGATGGTCTGTCGTCGGCCTTTGGAGGATCGGTGATTTTCAAGAATGACCAGACTGGGGAACGCTTTGTCGGTGTGTGGGGAGCCAGGAATGCCTCACGCTTTCGCAGCGATATTAGAGCGCAGATGCTAGTCGTCATTCACAAGCGAGAACCAAATGCTCGGCTTTATGTATGGAACACAAAGAGGAAGCGTTCTCGACGGAATGTACGCGGTGAGGTCAAGTAGGTGCTGACCCTCATGTTGCCTGCAGCCGGCAAAACAAACCCTATAGAGTGCTCAAGGGCCAAAGCGCGGTCCGAGCAGAAAGGCGATTTTGCGACAACGACATAGAGCGTATGAGCGAATCTGAAAGATCGCGACACGCTTTAGAAAGAAGGGCCATAGGTCGTCGTGTCGAACTCTTTCAGTCCTTTGCGCAGGCCGATGGTCTGGACTTCGCGGTCGAGCTTTCGCGCGTATTTCATCGACAGCCAACTGACATTGTAGCCATGCTTGCGAAAGAAGGAGAGCGCCCGCTCGTTGCTGGCGTGGCTTTCAAGCCTGATCGAGTAGAAACCAGCCGCGAGCACCTGCTCCTCGACCGCACTGAGAAGCTCGCCGCCCAGGCCTTGCCGATGAAGGCGCGGATCGATCCAGAAGTCCGAGATCATATCGTCGGAGTTTTCGCGCGCCGCCCATCCTGCGGGCATGCCGTGTCTTTCGACAACGAGGATGCGATGCCAGAAGGATTGCGTGAAACCTGCAAAGGCTTCTGCCGCGTTCGTTTCCAGGACAGCCGTCAGCCCCAGCGCAGAGCTTGCGACCCGCCATGCCTGCAGGCCGAGGGCCGAAAGATGGGGCGCATCCTGTTCATTTGCGTTGCGAATGACGATCACGTTCTGGTCCCTATGACCCGACGAGATAAAGCATCGGCCCAGCGATTCTTCCAGGCGTATCGGAAATGACCGGGTGGATTTGGCCGATGCTTGACTGAAAGGCAGCAAGCTCTTAATCAGGAACGACCAACTTTGGAGTTTTGATGTTCTCTCAATCGGAGTCCCGGTAAAGGCCCTGCCCGCAAGTCTCTTGCGTGCCGGGCCATGTTGAAACCGAGCCGGATGCCAGTGGCACCCGGGTTTGTTTTCACGCGTCCATATGGACGCAAGCCGGATTCCAACAATGGACATTTCACGCGCAGAACAGCGCATCCTCCACCTGCTCGCGCAGGGTGGCAAAATTGAACTGACACGAGACGAGAACCACAAGATCGAGAAAGTCGTGCTTTACACGCGCGACGGCTGGGTTTTCAGCGGGCTTGACCTCATCACCTTCCGCAAACTGAAGAGCAAAAGAGCAATCTCCTCCTCCAGAAGCCAGCCTTATCGCATTACCACGCGTGGGCTGGAACTGGTGAGAGGCGAACTCGACAATCGCTGAGAGAACCCGGAGCGGCGGTCAGACACCCGCCGCTCCTATCAAAGCCTCGCGTCGTCATGCGCTGGACGACAAGCAACGTGGCTTCGGAGGCCTCATGCTAGATAGTCGCAACGAGTGCTGCGAGTTGATCTGTGGCAGCGCCCCAGCCTTCATGAAAGCCCATGGCCTCATGCGTCTTCTTGTCTTCTTCCGTCCAGTGGCGTGCCATGGCTGTGTACTTGGTCTTGCCATCGCCCAGCGGTTCAAGAAGGACAATGCCGGTCATGAACGGCTTTTCGGACGGTATCCAGGCGGTCTTGAAAGCGTCGGTAAAGACGATCTTCTCATTCGGCACGACTTCCAGATAAACGCCACGGTTGTCGACCACCTCGCCGTTTGGTCCGGTCATGACGATGACGCTTGAGCCTCCTGTGCGAACGTCAAGTTCAGCGTGAGACACGCCCCAGGGCTTTGGACAGAACCATTGTTTCAAAAGCTCCGGATCGGTCCAGGCGCGAAAAATCTTCTCCCGCGGCGCGTCGATTTCGCGCATCAAAACGAGTTCATGCCTTGCTGTTTCAGATGACATCATTGCCTCCCGTGATGATCTGCCCCGCAGCATAGCAGAGGATCACTGGAGAAGAAGGCGGCTCTTAAAGAGGTTTTTCTAGCCGCACCTTCTGAAGCTCCACCTTCATGCTCTCCGACCACTGAGTGCCCTGCCAGACGATGGCAAAACCACAACGTTCGTAGGCGCGGATGGCATTGACGTTCCTGGCATGCGTGGCGATTTTTGCGGTCGAAATATCTGCGCTGCGCATCTCTTCCAGAAAATGCTCAATCAAGGAACGACCAATGCCTCTGCCTTGGTGCTCAGGGTCAATCCAGATATCGGATATATAGTCTGGCTCTCCAGCGCGCGCGCCCCAGCCGACGATCGTGCCGTCGATCTCTGCAACCACGAGATCGCAGTTGGTCTCCTTGGCAAAGACTTCAAACTCGCCGCGCACCCGTTCGATTACAACGGGATCGAGATAGGTATCTTCAAATGCGCTGCTCGATTGCCAAGCGCGAAAACCGATGAGGCCGATCGCATCGCGATCGGCCTCTGTCATGGCTCGAATGATGAGGCCGCTTACCACCACTTGGCGGGCGTGAACTTGCCCGCTGCCTGCTCGATGGCATGCGCCGTCTTGAACAGCGTTTCTTCCTCGAAAGGCTTGCCGATCAACTGAAGGCCGAGAGGCAGGCCCTTGCCGTCAAGGCCGGCCGGAACCGAAAGACCAGGCAGTCCCGCCATATTGACGGTGATGGTGAAAACATCCTGCAGGTACATCTTCACGGGATCGGAGGCGAGTTCCTTGTCGCCGATCTCGAAGGCCGAGGATGGCGTGATCGGAGCGAGAACAGCGTCGACGCCTTCGTGGAAGACGTTTTCGAAGTCGCGCTTGATCAGCGTGCGGACCTTCTGCGCCTTGAGGTAATAGGCGTCGTAATAGCCAGCAGACAGAACATAGGTGCCGACCATGATACGGCGCTTGACTTCCGAGCCAAAACCGGCAGCACGGCTCTTCTCGTACATGTCGGCAATATCCTTGCCATCGACGCGAAGGCCGTAGCGGACGCCGTCATAGCGAGCAAGGTTGGATGACGCCTCGGCGGGTGCCACGATGTAATAGGCCGGCAGCGCGTATTTGGTATGCGGCAGCGAAATATCCACGACCTCGGCACCGGCGTCCTTCAGCCAGGCAACGCCCTGTGCCCAAAGCTTTTCGATTTCTTCCGGCATGCCATCTACGCGGTACTCCTTCGGAATGCCGATCTTGAGACCCTTAAGAGACTGGCCGATGGCCTTCTCATAATCCGGCACCGGCAGATCGACCGACGTCGTATCCTTTGCATCGACGCTTGCCATGGACTTGAGCAGGATCGCAGCATCGCGCACATCGCGAGCAATCGGGCCGGCCTGATCGAGCGAGGACGCGTAAGCCACGATGCCCCAGCGCGAGCAGCGGCCGTAGGTCGGCTTGATGCCGACGGTGCCGGTGAAGGCCGCGGGCTGGCGGATGGAGCCGCCGGTGTCGGTTGCCGTTGCACCGGCGCAGAGATGCGCGGCGACGGCTGCGGCCGAACCGCCGGAAGAACCGCCAGGAACGAGGCTCTTGTCAGAACCCTGCGCGCGCCAGGGGTTTACGACGGGGCCGTAATAGGAGCTCTCATTCGACGAGCCCATTGCGAATTCGTCCATGTTGAGTTTGCCGAGAAGCACAGCGCCGGCATCCCACAGGTTCTGGGTCACGGTGGATTCATATCTGGGCTTGAAGCCATCCAGCACATGCGAGCAGGCCTGGGTGTGAATGTCGCGGGTGGCGAACAGATCCTTCACGCCAAGCGGAATACCCTCCAGCGCGCCACCGTTTCCAGCGCCAAGCCTCTCATCCGATGCCTTGGCCATCTCGCGCGCCTTGTCATGCGTCGTCACGACATAGGTATTGAGCTTATCGTTGGCGGCATCGATGGCATTCAGATAGGCATCCGTCAGTTCGACGGCGGAAAATTCCTTGGCCTTCAGTCTGTCACGCACTTCGGCAATGGTGAGGCTGGTCAGTTCGGTCATATCGGCAACAGCTTTCGAAACTTTTGAATTTTCAACGTGGGAGCAAGCGGGCAGCGCTTACTCGACCACTTTCGGCACCATGAAGAAATTGCGGTCGGTGGCCGGCGCATTTGCAACGATGTCATCGGCTTTGTCGCCATCCGTCACCACGTCGGCGCGCTTCTTCATCGCAACCGGCGTCACCGAGGTCATGGGCTCGACGCCATCCACATTCACTTCCGACAGTTGCTCCACGAAGCCGAGAATGCCGTTCAACTGGCCAAGCATGGTGTTGGCTTCGTCTTCGCTAACGGCAATGCGGGACAGGCGCGCGACGCGCTTCACGGTGGCAAGATCGACGGACATGGTTCTACTCCGGTCAAGAATTTTCTACCCGCTATAATGACCATGCCCGTCCTTCGCAACGGTAGAAAGCGTGTCGCGGCCCTCTGCGGCGCAGTTTTGGGCCAAGACACGCCGATGCCGGGTCATCAGAATGTCAGGACTTGACCAACCTTCGGTACGTCCACCCGTGTCTGCGAACCATCCATACCCGAGACGAACTTGTCCGCCGTCTGGTCGACGATCGGGAATGAGCCGTAGTGGCAGGGAATGGCGTGGCGGAACTTGAAGAAGCGCTGGCAGGCAAGTGCAGCTACAGCGCCACCCATGGTGAAGCGATCGCCGATGGGAACGAGGCCGACATCCGGCTCGTGCAACTCGTTGATCAGCCCCATGTCGGAGAAAATATCCGTGTCGCCCATGTGATAGACCGACGGGCCGTCTTCGAAATGCAGCATCAGGCCATTGGCATTGCCGAGTGCGTGCGACACACCGTCCTCGGTGATCTGCGCGGAGGAGTGCAGCGCATTGGTGAAGGTGACGGAAAAGCCGTCGAAGCCCACCGTACCGCCGGTATTACCCATCTCAAGCTTTTGGACACCCTTGGAGCCGAGCCAGGCGGCAAGATCGGCATTGGCGAGCACTGTTGCCCCCGTTTCTGCCGCCAGCTTCACGGTATCACCCACATGATCGCCGTGGCCGTGGGTCAGGAGAATATGGGTGATGCCGCTAGCCGCATCCTTGGCGTCCTGTCCGGCAAAGCCTGGATTTCCGGTGAAAAACGGATCGATCAGGATCTTTGCGTGGCCTGTTTCAAGACGGAAAGCGGAATGGCCTAGCCAGGTGATTTTCATCGAAGTTCTCCTTTGTGTTCCTGCCATCTTATGAGATAGGACGACCCATAAAACCCAAAACCTTACTTTGGAGTGATAAGATGGCCGCAGATAATGACGACTATGTGTATGACGAAGCGACCGGCGACTGGCGCCCTGCCTCGGAAGTCGCAGCCGCGGCCGCCAAGGCCACTGAGGTTCGCGATGCCGCAGGCAACCTGCTTGCAGATGGTGATTCCGTCACGCTGATCAAGGACTTGAAGGTCAAGGGTACGAGCACCACGCTGAAGCAGGGAACCGTGATCAAGTCGATCCGTCTGACCGACAATCCAGAAGAGATCGATTGCAAAAGCGATGCGGTCAAGGGTTTGGTGCTGCGCACGGAATTTGTCCGCAAGAGATAAAAAGGGTCACCGCATGGCGACGCTGACGATAGAGGAACTGGCTGAGACCCTGGGGCCAGGACAGGCGATAGCCGGTCTTGATCTCGGCACCAAGACGATCGGTCTTGCGATGTCGGACCTGTCACGACGATTTGCCACCCCTCGCCCGGTGCTGAAGCGGATCAAGTTTACCCAGGATGCAGCGCTGCTTCTGGATTTTGCCGCGAAGGAAAAGGTCGCCGCCTTCGTCATCGGTCTGCCGATGAACATGGATGGCTCTGCCGGTCCGCGCGTTCAGGCGACTCGCGCCTTCGTTCGCTCCATGAGCGAGAAGACCGATATCCCCTTCGTCTTCTGGGATGAGAGGCTTTCCACAGTCGCGGCCGAAAGAGCACTTCTGGAAATGGATGTCTCGCGGGCAAAACGCGCCGAACGCATCGATTCCGCCGCCGCAAGTTTCATTCTTCAGGGTGCCTTGGATCGGCTTTCGATGCTGGCGAGAGATGCGTCCATAGAAGGCTGACGCGCACGCCACCATGCGGCAATTGCCTTGCGCTTGCGAAATCCGATGATCGCGAAAACGAGCAGGCTGTCCACCGCGATTGCGCGCGCCACAAGCGGCGGAATCGTCTCGGGAGGAATGCCGAGCACATTGCCATAGATCTGGAAGACCAGATCATGCGCCTGCCGCGTCAGCATGAAAAAGCCGAAGCTCATGTCGTAGTAGGACAGGAAGTACCAGCTGCCGAGCAGTAGGACGGGACCCGCCCACAAAATCAGAAACCACTTCATGCCATCCGCTCCCCTGCCAGAGCCGCTCCAGCCGTCTGCTCGTCAGGCAGCGCTGCGATGACAGCCCAGCGCAGTAACCCCATGATGCACAGGTTCAGCGTCGGCGCATTCAGATCAAGTGGTAGCAGGGCGAAAAACGTCATCATGACGCTCAAAGGTATCCAGCGGCTCACAGCGCTTCCTTCTCATCCAGCTCTTAATTCGTAGTTAACAAATCGTTAACACCATGAACTCACGGTTAACGCGGAGCAAACGAAACCTGCATTTATGGTTAACGCGGGACGCAGGCTGTGGACAAAGTGCAGCGGTATTGCCGCCATCGGCACAGCCAACGGCGTCTGTTCGATCAACAGTGGAGCGATTAAGTGCGGGCCGGATCAGCCGTAAAGGGCGCGAACGATGCGCTTGACCGCGACGGCGATCTTGTCCCAATCCTTGTCACTCTTCAGCGACACGCCTGAGAACTGGCCATTGGTTGCGCCGGCAATCACCAGATGCTGGATGGAGGCGAAGAGGAGAGCATTGAGCACCACAGGGTCGGCGCCTTTCGGCGGCTGCAAGGATCCACGCATGCGGTCGATCCATTTGACCAGCGCCTTCGAGCGCGCGTCAGCCAGTTGCTTGACCTGCTCCGTTTGTTCGGAGAGTTCCCAGGCAATGATCTTGCAGACCAACGGATCGGCGCGAAGCGCATCGAGATAGGAGAGCATAAGCCGCTCCATCAGGTCGCCATAGGTCAGAAGGAACATGCCGCCTGTATCTTCCGGAATACGGTCCTGCACCCAGGAGCCAAGATCCTCGCCGATTGCTGAAACCAGGCCTTCGAGACCGCCGAAGTAACGATAGATCAGCTGCTTGTCGCAACCGGCGCGACGCGCCACGGCATTGATGCCGAAACCCTGGAAGCCCTCCTCCGCCAAGAGCGACTTCGCCGCAGCAAAGATCGCCTTCTCCGTCGCAGCGCGATCCTTGATGCGCTTTTCCGGCGCGGGCGACATGAGGGCGGCAGTGCCATCAATGGCGAGCATGGCTTTTCCGAATCTCCGATTGGTGACGTATAATGCGCAGTTAGCAAAGAGTTAACAACGCGACAATCGAGACGAAGCCTAGCAACCCTGGCTTTCCTGTGGATGGTGGAAAAGACGGCTTTCTTTTGGGCTCAGGCACCCAAAGACATGCCGAACCATGCGGTGCCGGCAGGCATCCCGGCAAGCGGCGAGAAGCCACGCGATTGCCAGAAAGCGATACCATTATGGTTTTCAGGATTGGCACCGAGATGGATGCCCGGAATCCCTTTGCTGCGCGCCGTCTCCACCCACATCGACAACAGCCGAGAACCGCCGCCGGTACCGCGAGCGCGAGAGAGGAGGTTCATATGGATATGGGCGGGGTAATTCTGAAGCACTGCAGCGGGCATGGGCGACGGCTGGTGAATGAAGGCAACGCGCTTGCGGTGTTCTTCGGGCAGAGCTTTGGCCTCGTCTTCCACGAGCGGATAAAGCTCGCGCAGCTTCGGCCACCAAGCCTGTTCCAGCCGTTCTTGGTAAGCTGCGGTATCGGTGGCGCCGACGATGTAGCCGCAGATGCCTTCTCCGTCTTCGGCAACAAAAGCGCTATCTGGACAAAGATGGAGATAGGGAACCGCATAGATATTACCGACGAGCTTTTCGTCGGCGTAGCGATGCGAGGCGTCCTTGCCAGCATCGCCCGTTGCAAGGCAGATGGCGTAAAGCGCCTCCTCGTCCTGTGGAACGGCTCTGCGAAAAGTCAGCATTACGACACCGGCGGATAAAGCAGATCGATGATGTAGGTGGGATCGAAGCGGCTATCGAGCATGCCGTAGGTGTGGCGCCAGCCGCCCGCCAGGCGGGTTTCAAGGAAGGCATCGGCGATGCGCCCTGCCCCGATGCGGCAGAGTTCGGCAGCGGCGGCGGCGAGAGCAAACTGCTCCACCAGCAGACGGGCAGCGCCCTCGTCACGCTCACAAAGAGCAATCGCGGCGCGCAGCACATCGGTGGTCTTCTTGCCGGATGGGCCGAGGTCGCGTTCCAGCGTTTCGAAGACGAGATCGAACAGATCCTTACCACGCTGCAGCACGCGCAGCACATCGAGCGCCATGACGTTGCCCGAGCCTTCCCAGATGGCGTTGACCGGGGCTTCGCGATAGTGACGCGCAATCGGGCGCTCTTCGACGTAGCCGTTGCCGCCAAGGCTTTCCATCGCTTCGTAGATCAGGGCCGGCGCAATCTTGCAGCACCAGTATTTGACGATCGGCGTCATCACGCGTGCGTAAGCCGCTTCCGCCGGGTTGCTGCGGGCGCTGTCGAAGGCTGTTGCCAGGCGGAAGGACAAGGCGGTTGAAGCAGCGACATCCAGCGCCATGTCCGCCAGCACGCGCGTCATCACCGGCTGATTGACGAGCGGCTTGCCGAAGACTGAACGACCGCGGGCGAAATGAACCGCTTCCGCGAGCGAGGCGCGCATCATGCCAGACGACGCCAGCGCGCAGTCGAGCCGCGTCAATGTCACCATGTCGAGAATGGTCCGAATGCCGGCACCGGGGTCACCTAGCAGATAACCGAAGGCATCGCTGAATTCGACTTCGGCCGACGCATTGGAACGGTTGCCGAGCTTGTCTTTCAGCCGCTGGAAATGCAGGCCGTTGGCCGAGCCGTCTTCCAGAAAGCGCGGTACGAGGAAACAGCCCATGCCATCGCCCATCTGCGCCAGCATGACGAAGCCGTCGCTCATGGGCGCCGAAAGGAACCACTTGTGGCCGGAGAGCCGATAGATGCCCTCACCCACGCGCTCGGCAGTGGTGCGGTTGGCGCGCACATCCGTGCCGCCCTGCTTCTCGGTCATGCCCATGCCGATGGTGACGGCCGTCTTCTGCATGGCGGGCTTTTGCGAGGAATCATATTTGCGCGAGAGGATTTTCGGCGCCCATTCGTTCTGAACGCGCGGCGAAGCCATCAACGCTGCAACCGAGGCATGGGTCATGGTGAGCGGGCACAGATGGCCTGCTTCGAGCTGCGCCGTCAGATAGAATTTCGTCGCGCGGGCTTTATGTTCGCTGCCGCGCGTATCAGCGGAATTTTCCCAAGCGGCACTGTGCAGGCCGGACGACATTGAGCGGCGCATCAGAGCATGCCAGGCGGGGTGAAACTCCACCTGATCCAGACGCTCTCCGCGCGGGCCATGGGTGTGAAGCTGCGGCGTGCTGCGGTTTGCCATACGCGCCAGTTCCTGGGCTTCGGCAGAGGTGACATAGCGCCCGATCTGGTCCAGCTCGTCGCGAAGCGGACGCGAGAGATTGGAGGTCAGATCGACGATGAGCGGATCGGACCGGTAGGCATTGATCCCGGACCAGAGGCTCGGCTGGTTCAGTTCGGCAAGCTGTTCTTCAGTCCGGTTCATATCTGTCATCGTGTACTTTTATCGGGATTCGCAATTAAATGCCTATATAGGCTCGTTCCCGGCTTATCCCATGCTTGCCGACAAAGCCACCTGTCTTTATAGACCGCGACTGACTATTCCGGCCCGGAGGACAGTTCCATGGTCTATTTTCCCCACCGCCATCTTCTTGGTATCAAGGGGCTTTCCCATCAGGATATCACGCTTCTTCTCGACAAGGCTGACGAGGCCGTGAAGATCAGCCGCCAGCGTGAAAAGAAGACGTCGACGCTTCGCGGTCTGACACAGATCAACCTGTTCTTCGAAGCCTCGACCCGCACGCAATCCTCCTTCGAACTGGCCGGCAAACGACTGGGCGCGGACGTGATGAACATGTCGGTCGGTAACTCTTCGGTGAAGAAGGGCGAAACGCTGATCGACACCGCAATGACATTGAATGCCATGCGCCCTGACGTTTTGATCGTGCGCCATTCATCCGCCGGTGCGGCAGCGCTTCTGGCGCAGAAGGTTGCCTGCTCGGTTGTCAATGCCGGCGACGGCCAGCATGAGCATCCGACGCAAGCGCTCCTCGATGCGCTGACGATCCGCCGCGCGAAGGGCAGTATCTCTGGTATCACGGTAGCCATTTGCGGTGACGTGCTGCATTCGCGCGTTGCCCGCTCCAACATCATCCTCCTGAACCAGATGGGCGCGCGGGTGCGTGTCGTTGCTCCGCCGACGCTGCTGCCCTCCGGCATCGCCGACATGAGCGTCGAAGTCTTCCACGACATGAAGGAAGGCCTGAAGGGCGCCGATGTGGTGATGATGCTGCGCCTGCAGCGTGAGCGCATGGCGGGATCCTTCGTGCCGTCGGTGCGCGAGTATTTCCATTATTACGGCCTCGATGCGGAAAAGCTCAAAGCCGCCAAGGAAGATGCACTCGTCATGCATCCCGGTCCGATGAACCGCGGCGTGGAAATTTCCTCGGAAGTGGCCGATGGACCGCAGAGCGTCATCGAAGCCCAGGTGGAGATGGGCGTCGCCGTGCGCATGGCGGTGATGGAAACCCTTCTCCTTTCTCAGAACATGGGAGAGCGCGTATGAGTGCCGCGACCGTCCTCAACAATGTGCGTATCATCGACCCGTCGCGCAATCTCGACGAGACCGGAACGATCATCATCGGCGCTGATGGAACGATCCTCGCGGCTGGCAAGGATGCGCAGAACCAAGGCACGCCGGACGGCGCGACGGTGCGCGATGCGAAGGGGCTGGTCGCCGTTCCAGGCCTTGTGGATGCGCGCGTCTTTGTCGGAGAGCCCGGCGCAGAGCACCGCGAAACAATCGAGTCCGCCTCGCGTGCGGCAGCCGCAGGCGGCGTGACCAGCTTCATCATGATGCCGGATATGGATCCGGTCATCGATGACATTGCGCTGGTCGAGTATGTGAAGAAGACTGCGCGAGACAAGGCCGTCGTCAACGTGCATCCGGCGGCGGCTCTGACAAAGGGTCTGCTGGGCGAGGAGATGACCGAGTTCGGCATGCTGAAGGAAGCCGGTGCGGTTGCCTTTACCAATGGCCGCAAGGCGCTGTCCGATACGCTGGTGCTCCGCCGCGCCATGACCTATGCGCGTGAGCTCGGGGCCGTCATCTCGCTTGAGACGCGCGACAAATATATCGGCAATGGCGATATGAATGAGGGGCTGCTGGCAAGCTGGCTTGGCCTTCCCGGTATCCCCAAGGAAGCCGAGATCATTCCGCTCGAACGCGACCTGCGCATCACGGCACTGACGCGCGCCAACTACCATGCCGCCAAGATTTCCGTGCCGGAATCGGCAGAGGCCATCAAGCTTGCGAGAGCACGCGGCGTGAAGGCCACCTGCGGCATTTCGATCAATCATTTGACGCTCAACGAAAACGACATCGGCGAATACCGCACCTTCTTCAAACTCTCGCCACCGCTGCGGTCGGAAGACGATCGCGTCGCTATGGTCGAAGCATTGAAGCAAGGGACGATCGATATCATCGTCTCGTCGCATGATCCGCAGGATGTCGACACCAAGCGCCTGCCCTTCTCCGATGCGGCAAGCGGCGCGATCGGCCTGGAGACCATGTTGGCCGCAGCGCTTCGGCTGTATCACAGCGATCAGGTGCCGCTGATGCGCCTGATCGACGCGCTGTCGACGCGACCGGCGCAAATCTTCGGACTGGATGCCGGAACGCTGAAGCCCGGCGCCAAGGCCGATATCACCCTGATCGATCTCGATGAGCCATGGCTGGTTTCTGAAAAGAAGCTGGTATCGCGCTCGAAGAACACACCATTCGAGGATGCACGTTTCAGCGGTCGCGCGGTCAGTACATATGTTGCGGGCAAGCTTGTTCATTCACTGCAGTAAAAATGGTGGTGCGCGAAGACGCACCTGAAGAGGGGACACAAACATGACTGCATTGACCGTTTGGGAGACAGCGCCGGCATTTCTCTTGGCTGCGGCTGTTATCGGCTACCTGCTCGGCTCCATTCCCTTCGGCCTGCTTCTGACGCGGGCGGCGGGTCTTGGCGACGTGCGCCAGATCGGCTCGGGGAACATTGGCGCGACCAACGTGCTGCGGACGGGCAACAAGAAGCTCGCCGCGGCAACCCTTCTCTGCGATGCTTTCAAGGGCACGGCAGCAGTGCTGATCGCCAATACGCTCTGGGGATATGAGGCCTCGCTGGTGGCGGGCTTCTTCGCCTTTCTCGGCCACCTCTTCCCGGTCTGGCTCGGCTTCAAGGGCGGCAAGGGTGTGGCGACCTATATCGGCGTGCTGCTCGGCGCCGCTCCGCTGATGATGCTGCTTTTCGCCGCCATCTGGCTGATCACCGCCTTCGTTACCAAATATTCCTCTTTGTCGGCGCTGGTCGCAATGCTCGTCATCCCGATCGTCCTGTGGATTGCGGGACCGGAAAAGACCGCGCTTCTGGTTACCGTTCTCAGCATCATTTCCTGGTACATGCACCGCGAAAACATCAAGCGGCTCTTGGCAGGCACGGAAAGCAAGATCGGCAAGAAGGGCTGAGACGGGTTACTCTCCATGACCGGGGGCAGCTATGCCGTATGAAGGCGAAAATAAAAACGGTATTACCCTGACGGAAAAGCAGAAGCTTTCCTGGTTGCGGCTGATCCGCAGCGACAATATCGGTCCCGTCACCTTCCGCGATCTGATCAATCACTTCGGCAGTGCTGAAGCGGCGCTGGATGCCCTGCCCGATCTTTCCCGTCGCGGCGGCGCGGCGCGCAGCCCACGCATCGCGACACTTGCTCAGGTCGAGCGCGAGATGGAAACCGCAACACGGTTTGGCGCCCGCTTCGTCGGCATCGGCGAGCCGGACTATCCGCCCGCTTTGCGAGAGATAGACGGCGCACCGCCCCTGATTGCGATGAAGGGTTCGAGTGCCACCGTCATCCGACCGTCGCTTGGAATCGTCGGCTCCCGCAACGCCTCGATCAACGGCGCGAAGTTTGCGGCAATGCTGGCACGGCAATGCGGACAGGCGGGCTACACCATTGCTTCCGGTCTTGCGCGCGGCATCGACGCCGCCGCTCACGCCGCCAGCCTTTCGACCGGTACCGTCGCCATGCTGGCTGGTGGACTCGACAAGCCCTACCCGCCCGAGAATTTCCGCCTGCTGGACGATATCTACGCCAATGGCGGTGCGACCATCAGCGAAATGCCGTTTGGCTGGGAGCCGCGTGCGCGCGATTTTCCACGGCGCAACAGATTGATTGCAGGCGTGTCCCTCGGCGTGCTGATCGTGGAGGCGGCTGAACGCTCCGGCTCTCTCATCACCGCGCGGCTGGCTGGAGATTTTGGCCGGCTCGTTTTTGCGGTGCCCGGCTCGCCGCTCGATTCTCGCTGCCATGGCACCAACCGGTTGATCAAGGATGGCGCCACACTGGTGACGGAAGCGGCCGATATTCTCGATGCACTCTCGCCGATGATGGAGCCGCGACTCGACCTGCAGCACGTCGTCCGAGAAGGCACCGGGGATCAACCCATCTCTCAAACCGGAGACCGCGCAGGAGACAAGGAGCGCGCCATCCTTGCGGAGGCGCTCGGTCCCTCGCCGGTTGAAACCGACGACATCATCCGCCACACGGGTTTGCCTGCGGCAACCGTCTATCTTCTGCTTCTCGAGCTCGATATTGCCGGAAAATTGAACCGGCATTCCGGTGGACGAATTTCGATGATCATGGCGGATTGAGACGCCAAGGGGTCGCTCAAGGGAAGCGTGCGGATGATGGCGGACGGGAGCATTCCGCCAATCAAAAATTGTCTTCCCATCAGAAAAATTCCAGAAGTTGCATATGGGCGTGAAGACAGAAAAACAGGCGTTCCCCCTTGACCGCAGCGCATTACCTGTCCATGTCGAAATAAAAGGAAGGCGTTGTTGCGTGCGGAATCAGCGACGATGCCGGTTAACGGACATGTTTCCAGAGAAAAAAATATGAATGTCGTCGTCGTAGAGTCTCCGGCAAAAGCCAAGACGATCAACAAGTATCTTGGCCCCGGCTATAAGGTTCTTGCATCGTTCGGCCACGTTCGGGATCTTCCCGCCAAGGATGGTTCTGTTCTTCCCGACCAGGATTTCGAAATGTCCTGGGAGGTCGATCCTGCCTCACAGAAACGCATGAAAGATATCGCCGATGCCGTAAAGGCATCCGACGGCCTGTTTCTCGCAACCGACCCTGATCGCGAAGGAGAGGCGATTTCCTGGCACGTTCTCGATCTTCTCAAAAAGAAGAAGGTTCTGGGCGACAAGCCGGTCAAGCGCGTGGTGTTCAATGCCATCACCAAGAAGGCCGTTCTGGATGCGATGGCGGAACCGCGCGACATCGACATTCCGCTCGTCGATGCCTATCTCGCCCGCCGCGCACTCGATTATCTGGTCGGCTTCAATCTCTCACCGGTTCTCTGGCGCAAGCTGCCTGGTGCCCGCTCGGCTGGACGTGTGCAGTCCGTGGCGCTCCGCCTGGTCTGCGACCGTGAATCGGAGATCGAGCGCTTCGTATCGGAAGAATACTGGAACATCTCAGCCCTTTTGAAGACACCGCGTGGTGACGAGTTCGAAGCAAAGCTCGTTTCGGCAGACGGCAAGCGACTGCAGGGCAAGTCCATCAAGACCGGCGACGAGGCGACCCGGCTAAAGACGTTGCTCGAAGGCGCAAGCTATGTTGTCGACACGGTCGAGGCAAAGCCCGTCAAGCGCAATCCCGGCCCGCCCTTCACCACCTCTACGCTGCAGCAGGCAGCGTCTTCGCGCCTCGGTTTCTCCGCCTCGCGGACCATGCAGGTGGCGCAGAGACTTTATGAGGGTATCGATATCGGTGGCGAGACCGTCGGTCTGATCACCTATATGCGTACCGACGGTGTGCAGATGGCGCCGGAAGCGATCGACGCTGCACGCAGCGCCATCGGCGACCAGTTCGGCGATCGCTACGTGCCGGAGAAGGCGCGTTTCTATTCGACCAAGGCCAAGAATGCCCAGGAAGCCCACGAGGCTATCCGCCCGACGGACTTCAATCGGTCGCCGGACAAGGTGAAGCGTTACCTCGATTCTGATCAGCTTCGTCTCTACGACCTGGTCTGGAAGCGCGGCATCGCGAGCCAGATGGCTTCGGCCGAGATCGAGCGCACGACCGTTGAAATCCTAGCCGATAACAAGGGCGAGAAGGCTGGTCTTCGCGCCGTCGGCTCCGTCATCCGTTTCGATGGCTTCATCGCCGCCTACACGGACCAGAAGGAAGACGGCGAACAGAGCGACGATAGCGAAGACGGTGGACGTCTGCCGCAGATCAATGCTCGCGAGAACCTAGCCAAACAGAAGATCAATGCGAGCCAGCACTTCACTGAGCCGCCACCACGCTATTCCGAAGCATCGCTCATCAAGAAGATGGAAGAGCTCGGCATCGGCCGCCCTTCCACCTATGCCGCGACGCTGAAGACACTGAGCGACCGCGAATATATCATCGTCGACAAGCGCAAGCTGATCCCGCATTCGCGCGGTCGGCTGGTGACAGCTTTCCTCGAAAGCTTCTTCACCCGCTATGTGGAATATGATTTCACGGCCGACCTGGAAGAGAAGCTCGACCGGATTTCGGCCGGCGAACTCGATTGGAAGCAGGTTCTTCGCGACTTCTGGAAGGACTTCTTCGCCCAGATCGAAGACACCAAGGAACTGCGCGTCACCAACGTTCTCGATGCGTTGAACGAAGTGCTTGCACCGCTGGTGTTTCCAAAGCGCGAAGACGGCTCCGATCCGCGCATCTGCCAGGTCTGCGGTACCGGCAACCTGTCGCTGAAGCTCGGCAAATACGGTGCCTTCGTCGGTTGCTCGAACTATCCGGACTGCAACTACACCCGCCAGCTGACCTCGGATGGCGCCGAATCCGAAGCCGCAGCGCTGAACGAGCCGAAGGCGCTTGGCGCCGATCCGATGACGGGCGAAGAGTTGACGCTGCGCTCCGGTCGCTTCGGGCCCTATATCCAGCGCGGCGACGGCAAGGAAGCCAAGCGCGCCTCCCTGCCCAAGGGCTGGAAGCCGGAAGAGATCGATCACGAGAAGGCGCTGGCGCTGATCAACCTGCCACGCGACATCGGCAAGCATCCGGAAACCGGCAAGATGATTTCCGCCGGCATCGGCCGCTATGGTCCTTTCCTGATGCATGACGGCGGTTATGCCAATCTGGAGAGCGTGGAAGACGTCTTCTCCATCGGCCTCAACCGCGCCGTAACAGTGATTGCCGAGAAGAAGGCCGCACCCGGTCGTGGACGCTCCTCCACGCCTGCTGCGCTCAAGTCGCTTGGTGACCATCCCGATGGCGGCGCCATTACCGTTCGCGACGGTCGTTTCGGTCCTTATGTGAACTGGGGCAAGGTCAATGCGACGATCCCCAAGGCGCAAGCTCCCGATACGGTGACGCTGGACGAAGCGCTGGTGCTGATTGCAGAGCGCATTGCCAAGACCGGCGGCAAGCCAGTCAAGGCCAAGAAGGCTCCGGCAAAGAAGAAGACCGAAGACGATGCAGACGCCAAGCCGACAAAGGCAAAAGCGGCAAGCAAGACCAAGGCTGCGGCCAAGCCCAAGGCAGCGGCCAAGCCCAAGACAGCAGCAAAAACCAAGAAGGCAGCATCGTGAGCAAAACACCGCGTCAGAAACAGAATTCCGCCAATGACGGTTTCGGACGCACCGCTCGCTCAAAACGCGTGAACCAAGGCGAAGGCATCATCCATGGAGAAGTGCCTTCGCGCGAAGTGCTGCTGAAGTTCATTGCCGAACATCCGCAACAGGCCTCCAAACGCGAGATCGCCAAGGCCTTTGGCCTGAAGGGCGACAGCCGCGTGGTGCTGAAAGCGCTGTTGAAGGAACTTGAAGTTGACGGCATGGTGCAGAAGAACCGCAAGTCGCTGATGCGACCAGGCGGCCTGCCGCCTGTCACGGTTCTCGATATCACCACGCGTGACAAGGATGGCGAATTGATCGGCCGCCCTGCAGAGTGGCCGGAAGATCAGGGTGCGGCACCCGCCGTCCTTATCCGCCAGTCATCGCAGGACCGCGGCAAAAAGGGGCCGGCGGCCGGTTTGAATGACCGCGTGCTTGCCAAGATTTTCCCCTCCAAGGATCGTACCGGACCGGCCTATACCGCCCGCGTCATCAAGCTTATCGATCGTCGCCAGACCGCGCTGATCGGTGTCTTCAAAGAAAACCCGGGCGGCGGTGGTCGTTTGATGCCGGTGGACCGGCGCGGCGAAGAACTGGTGATCGACCCCGATGGCGTCAACGAGGCCAAGGATGGCGATCTGATCGAAGTCGAAGTCTCGCGCAACAGCGGGCGCTACGGTCTGAAGCGTGCCCAGGTGCTTTCCGTCATCGGCTCGGTCGCGTCGGAAAAAGCCATTTCGATGATCGCCATCTATGGGCACGGCATTCCGCATATCTTCCCGCAGGATGTTCTGGCAGAAGCTGATAAGGCGAAGCCCGCCAGCATGGCGCATCGGGAAGACTGGCGCGATCTGCCGCTCATCACCATCGACCCGGCGGATGCCAAGGACCATGACGACGCCGTCTATGCGGAGCCCGATCCGTCGCCGGACAACCCCGATGGCGTGATCGTCACCGTTGCGATTGCCGATGTGTCTTACTATGTGCGCTCGGGTGCGCCGCTCGATCGCGAAGCGCTGAAGCGCGGCAACTCCGTCTACTTCCCCGACCGCGTCGTACCGATGCTGCCAGAGCGGATTTCCAACGATCTCTGCTCACTGAAGGAAGGTGTCGATCGGCCAGCGCTCGCGGTGCGCATGGTGTTTTCGAAGGAAGGCCGCAAGGCGTCTCACACGTTCCATCGCATCATGATGAAGAGTGCGGCTAAGCTTTCCTATCAGCAGGCGCAGGCGGCCATCGATGGCAAGCCTGATGACAAGACGGGCCCGATGCTTGAGCCGATCCTGAAGCCTCTCTGGCATGCCTATGAGGTGATGAAGCGCGGGCGCGACCGTCGCCAGCCGCTCGAACTCGACATGCCCGAGCGCAAAATTCTGCTGCGTGCCGACGGCACCGTGGACAAGGTCATCATTCCCGAACGTCTCGACGCCCATAAGCTGATCGAAGAAATGATGATCCAGGCCAACGTCGCAGCCGCAGAAACGTTGGAAAAGAAGAAACAGCCCCTCGTCTACCGCATTCATGATGCCCCCACGCTTGCCAAACAGGAGACGTTGCGCGAGTTCCTCGCGACGCTCGGTATCTCCATGGCCAAGGGCGGAGAGGTTCGCGCCAATTCCTTCAACGGAATTCTGGCGCGCGCGCAAGACACTGAACATCAGATCATGGTCAACGAGATGGTGTTGCGCTCCCAGAGCCAGGCGATCTATAGCCCCGAGAATATCGGGCACTTCGGTCTGAACCTGATGAAGTACGCCCACTTCACCTCTCCCATTCGCCGTTATGCCGATCTGATCGTCCATCGTGCGCTCGTCGGGTCTCTGGGACTTGGCGAAGGCGGCATCACGCCACAGGAAGAGGCAACGCTCGACGATATCGCCGCCGAGATTTCCACCTTCGAGCGCCGCGCCATGGCGGCCGAACGCGACACAATCAACCGTCTGATCGCGCACCATCTTTCCGAGCGCGTGGGGGAAGAGTTCGAAGGGCGCATTGGGGGTGTCACCAAGGCGGGACTATTTGTCGCGCTTCCGCAATTTGGCGCAGACGGCTTCGTTCCTATATCTACGATTGGGACCGATTACTTTATCTATGACGAAGCGCATCAGGCACTGACGGGTGAGAAGACCGGTCTCGGCTTCCAGCTTGGCGACACGGTTCAGGTTCGTCTGGCAGAAGCCGTACCGCTGGCAGGCGCGCTCCGCTTTGAGATGTTGAGCGAGGGGCGCAAGATGCCCACAGCAACACGATCCTTCCACAAGACGGCGCGCCGGGGTGGAGGGCGCACGGCGACACCGGGAACGAGGCCGCCGCGCAGGAAACGCTGAACGAGCTTCGTAGCGAGATCGAGCAGAATCTTGCAGCGATGCTTCAGCGCCGCAATCATTTGGAGGAACGGGCATGAGCGAGACGCAGACAGTGCAATATGGCGGCGAGAAGCAGGAACGTCCGCTGGGACGCTCGATCATGCGCGGCATCTCGTGCAGATGCCCCGCCTGCGGCAGCGGTCGGTTGTTCAAGGCCTGGCTGAAGCCGGTGGATCAATGCGCCTCCTGCGGCGAAGACCTCCATCACCAGCGATCTGACGATCTGCCGCCCTATATCTCGATCATGATTCTCGGACACGTGGCGGTGGGCGGCTTTTTGATGACCGACCTGATCCTCATAGTGCCAATGTGGGTACATTTTGCCATCTGGGTGCCGATCACGATTCTCGTGGCTTTGCTGACGATCCAGCCGATCAAGGGTGGCGTCATTGGCCTACAATGGGCGCTGAGAATGCACGGCTTCAGCAATGAGCCTGAGAAGACGCAGATCGACGGGTCATCCCACTGACAGGCGATCACTCCCTTGCCTGCTGAATCCCAAGCTGAAAAATCACCCTATCTGCGTCCGAGGGATGCGGCCTGCCTGATCCTGGTCGATCGTTCGAACGGTTCTGCGCGTGTGCTCGTAGGCAAGCGCAGCAGCGGCCATGTCTTCATGCCGGACGTCTATGTGTTTCCCGGTGGCAGGCGCGACCCACGCGATCACGCCCTGCCCTTTGGTGCCGACCTTAATCCTCTCGTCATCGACAAGCTCAGGCGCTCTGCCTCGCGTGCCATGACGGTTGCAGGGGCGCGGGCCTTGGCTCTGGCGGCAGTGCGCGAATTGGAAGAAGAGACGGGGCTTTGCTTTCGAATTGAACGGGCGCAACAAGGACCGGACCTCTCGGCGCTGCGTTATGTCGCGCGTGCGATCACGCCGCCAGGGCGCATCAGGCGATTCGACACGCGATTCTTTTTCTGCTTCACCGACGACGTCGGCATTGAGCCGGCAAATATAAAAGACTCTGCCGAGCTGCAAGACCTTCAATGGCTTGACATGCGCGACAGTTCCGGTGTGAACATGGCGGCGATTACACGGATGGTTCTCGAAGATGTCACAAACTTCATGATAGGTGATCAGCCACTACAATTTGAAAGCCGGGTGCGACTTTACTTCGAGCGTCGCGGCACATTCATTCGCGGCTTTCTGTAAAAGGTCTCCATGTCACATCCCAACTGCGACGCCGACAATATCCACTGGCCATCGCTTATCGCCGCCATATCTGCCATCAGCGCCGTAGGCATCGCCATCGGTCTTGGCTTGCCGCTCTTGAGCCTCATCCTCGAGCGTCGGGGCATTTCGTCCAGCATGATCGGATTGAACTCGGCCATGGCCGGTGTTGCTGCCATGATTGCAGCGCCCATCACCAGCAAGCTTGCGCATGATTTCGGCGTTGCCCGGACCATGTTGACGGCGGTGGTCATCTCCTCCGTCAGCGCCATGGGCTTTTATTATGCCGCGGACTTCTGGATGTGGTTTCCGCTCAGAATCGTCTTTCATGGCGCGACGACCACGCTTTTCATCCTGTCGGAATTCTGGATCAATGCCGCAGCGCCGCCGCGCAAACGCGGGCTCGTGCTTGGCGTGTATGCGACAGGGCTCGCAGTCGGCTTTGCAGTCGGACCCCTTCTCTTTTCCACCGTGGGAAGTGAGGGCATCACACCGTTTCTCGTCGGCTGTGCCATCATCCTCCTAGCTGCAATTCCAATTTTTCTGGCGCGCAAGGAAAGCCCAGCGCTGGACGAAAAACCTGCCCACCATTTCGTACGCTATATCTGGCTGGTGCCCATGGCCTCTGCTGCCGCCTTCGTTTTCGGCGCGGTACAGGCTGGTGGTCTATCGCTCTTCCCGATCTACGCCACGCGTGAAGGCTTCAATGAATCGCAAGCAGCGCTTCTCCTGACCGTCATGGCAATCGGCAACATGACCTTCCAGATCCCGATCGGCCTGCTCTCCGACCGCATTACCAATCGCCGTCTGCTCCTCGGCGTCATGGCCTTTATCGGCCTTTGCGGCACGCTTGCGCTACCGCTCCTCGTCAACAACTGGATTATGGTCGCGGTACTACTGCTACTGTGGGGCGGCCTCGTCTCGGGCATGTATACGGTCGGCCTGACGCACCTCGGTTCGCGACTCACTGGGTCCGACCTTGTCGCCGCCAATGCAGCCTTCATATTTTGCTATGCGACGGGCACGATTGCCGGCCCACAGACGGTTGGTATTGCGATGGATATATCCGGAAGCCACGGCTTTGCCTGGGCATTGGCGCTGTTTTTCGGCTTCTATGTCGTTCTTTCCATTGGGCGTTCGGTTTTCGGCTCAAAACAGACTTGACTTTTCGGGCGCGATCCGTAGTTTCGCGCCAGATTTAGCCGGGATCGAACAGGTCCGCGGCTCACTTACTTGTTAAAGGCAGGACGACCATGGCGAAAGCTACAACAATCAAGATCAAGCTGCTGTCGACGGCCGACACAGGTACTTTCTACGTCACCACGAAGAACAGCCGTACATTCACGGACAAGATGACGAAGACCAAGTACGATCCGGTCGTTCGCAAGCACGTCGAATTCAAGGAAACCAAGATCAAGTAATCAACTTGATTTTGTCCTTAAAGAACGCGCCCTTGAGGCGCGTTTTTTTGTTTGGGCGGTCGTTTAAAGGATCGACCTAAAGCCTGTCGCGATCTTTCAGAATTGCTCCTTACGCTTCAGGTCCTTGTTTTGTGGCATGTCGTTATCGCAAAACTGCTGCACAGTTTTGCGTTGACCGTTCTTTAAGTGCGAACGGATTTTCAGGCGATCCTTGAATGCGAGACCTGGCCACGGCTATCGGACGCGCGTCAAGAGAAGCCGCGCAACGCAGACGGTCGAGTTGTACTACATGTAGCTTGAGAGATCGTGATGGCGTGGGGTCGGCCGGGATAACCACGATAGCACGAGGAACCATCAATTGGCATCGCCGGCCGACCGACCCCAAGACCCAGGAGATGCGGCGGACCTGAGCATCAAGGGGTATTTCGTGCACGGCTCCCTAAAAAAATGGAACCGCGCGGTCTGTTAAAGTCCTAGTGCCTTCTATCAACTGATATGTTGGCATAAAGTTATTTGTATGAACAAAGTTTCGCTCAAGACGCCTAAAAGTTCAACACTTTATTAAGGTGCAGCCATTCTTGCTGTGAAATATGGTTAAGTGTGCCATGCCGGGACAGAGACTCAAAGCTAGCTTAGCGGCAGCAACGCGCTACTGAAGAAGCCTCAAGGGTCGGTCAGTCTATGGAACTTTACTCAGGCTGCGGCAGCAACGACGCGGTTTCGGCCGCTTCTCTTCGCCTCATAGAGTGCCCGATCTGCCTGTCGCATCAACTGCTCTGGACTTTCGACGCCCGTTGCATTCGAAGCGATGCCGAGCGACGCGGTAATCTTCAAGGATTGCCCCGAGCGCAGCACAAAAGCGGTGTCCTCAATGATCGAGCGCAGGGACTCGGCCACCACCGAGGCAGCCTCAACCGAGGTGTCCGGCATCACCACCACGAACTCTTCACCGCCGTAACGGCAGGCGAGATCCGCACCGCGCACCGTGGAGCGCAACCGGGCGGCAAATTCCTGCAGCACTTCGTCGCCGGCCTCGTGGCCGTAGAGATCATTGACCTGCTTGAAGCGGTCGATATCCGTCATGCAGACGGACAGATGACGGCCTCTGAGGGCCGCACGGTTGAACAAGGTCTTTAGATGAAGATCGAGATAGCGGCGGTTGTTGAGGCCGGTGAGCCCATCGATAACCGCAAGCTCCATGGTCTGAGCCAGATTCTCGCGCAGCCTGTCATTGAAGCGCTTGCGCTTGATCTGGGAGAGCGTGCGCGCCACCAGCTCATTGGGATCGATCGGACGAATGATGTAATCATTGACGCCGAGATCCAGCGCCCGGACAACCATGGCATCATCGTTCTGCTCGGTGATGATCAGAAGCGGCAGGAAACGCGTTCTCTCGAGCGAGCGCAATTGCGAACAAAGCCTTAGAGGATCGCAATCATCGAAGTTGGAATTGATGATGACGAGGTCATAGGCGTTTTCCGCGGCCTCGAAAATGACGTTGGCAGGATCGCTCCAGGCGATCACCTCGCCAACCGGCTTCAACGCCTTGACGATACGCTCCTGCGAGCTGGCCCTGCCATCGACGAGTAGAACGCGACCAGGCTTTTCGATATGGCCGTCGACTCCGATCGATTCCTGGATGCCCATGGTTTCTGCGGTCATCATACGACCGCGTAGCTCGTCGCTCATGGTCTTGAGACGCGCAAGGCTCTTGACCCTCGAAATGAGTTGGAGGTCGTTCACGGGCTTTGTCAGAAAATCATCCGCGCCAGCCTTTAATCCGCGGACGCGATCGGCCGGCTGATCGAGCGCCGTGACCATGACGACGGGAATGTGGGCTGTCGCCGGGTTTGCCTTCAGGCGCTCGCAGACCTCGAAGCCATCCATTTCCGGCATCATGATATCGAGAAGAATGACATCGACCTGACCATCCGCGCAGATTGCCAGCGCATCACGGCCATTGTCCGCGCAAACGACGTCGAAGTATTCGGCCAGCAAACGGGCTTCCAGAAACTTCACATTGGCTACAATGTCATCGACGACCAGGATTCTAGCAGTCATTCGGTCGCCCCTATTACCTTAAGCATCGCCCAAATATGTCTTGATCGTCTCGATAAACTTCGGAACAGATATTGGCTTGGAAACATAAGCTTCGCAACCACCTTGGCGGATGCGCTCTTCGTCTCCCTTCATAGCAAAGGCTGTGACGGCAATCACGGGAATCACATGAAGTTCATCATCTTCCTTGAGCCATCGGGTAACTTCAAGTCCAGATACTTCAGGTAGTTGAATATCCATAAGAATAAGGTCGGGTCTATGCTTACGAGCAAGCTCAAGGGCTTCCATACCATTGCGTGTCTGTATGGTCGTGTAACCGGATGCCTCAATCAGATCACGAAAGAGCTTCATGTTCAGCTCATTGTCTTCAACTATCATGACCTGTTTGGGCATGGCGGCAGTCCTTGTTACGCTTTGAAACCGTCCGCCTGACATATAAGTTGCCGAAGAACCGATTCCATTATCCCCTGTTGAGGGAGGTTAAAGCGATTTGGTTGAAAAATAGGTAACTTCCGGCAAGAAATGCGGTGTGAGATGAAATACGGCAAACCAGTCGTCAAAGACCCCGAAGAAACCGTTGCCGCCATTCTCGGATGGTTGGCAAACGAACCGGATATTCTCGCCCGCTTTCTGGCACTCTCCGGACTACAGCCGAACATGCTACGCGCGGCCATACAGGACACCGGCTTTCTGGCAGGGCTTACGGATTTCATCATGAACCACGAGCCAGACCTCATGGCGTTTTGTGAAGCCTCCGGGTTCAAGCCGGAAGACGTGCAGGCTGCGTGGCATAAATATTCGGGCCCCGGCCTCGATTCCGGAGTCTACTAAGATGTATAGCATCAAGTCGTGCTCTTGAGCGACTTCTGATTTACCACTATGGTCACGGTCGTTCTCTTTTTGTTTCTTGGCCATGGCTGCAATGTCAAACGACCATCCCGGTTTCTGTCGTGACTGTCTGGCTGGCCAGCCGGAGGGAACAAAACGATGCCGTCGGTGCGGCAGCCCTCGCCTCCTCTACCATGATGAACTCTACGACCTCAGCATCGCCCATATCGACTGCGATGCCTTCTATGCCTCGGTGGAAAAACGCGACAATCCGGACCTCATCGACAAGCCGTTGATTATCGGTGGCGGCAAGCGTGGCGTCGTGTCCACGGCCTGCTACATTGCCCGTATCCATGGCGTTCGCTCCGCCATGCCGATGTTCAAGGCGCTCGAAGCCTGCCCGGACGCGGTGGTCATCAAGCCGAACATGGAGAAGTACAGCCAGGTCGGGCGCCAGGTTCGAACGATGATGCAGGATCTGACGCCACTGGTGCAGCCGATTTCGATCGATGAGGCCTTTCTTGATCTGTCCGGTACCGAGCGACTACACCACGATCCGCCGGCACGGGTGCTGGCGCAGTTTGCACGCCGGGTGGAGAAGGAAATCGGCATCACGGTTTCCGTCGGCCTCTCCTACTGTAAGTTTCTGGCAAAGGTCGCGTCCGACCTGCAAAAGCCGCGGGGCTTCTCTGTGATTGGTGAAAGAGAGGCCACCCGTTTTCTTGCGACGCGTCCTGTCACCACCATCTGGGGCGTCGGTAAGGCCTTTGCGGCTACGCTTGAGGCCGACGGCATCCGCATCATTTCCCAGTTGCAGGAGATGGAGGAAACGGACCTGATGCGCCGTTACGGAACGATGGGGCAGCGTCTCTATCGGCTTTCGCGCGGTATCGATGACCGTGAGGTTCACACCAATGATCCGGCAAAAAGTGTTTCTGCCGAAACGACCTTCTTCAACGACATCTCACGTTATGAAGATCTTGTGCCTGTCTTGCGCTCCCTGTCCGAGAAGGTCGCGTGGAGGCTGAAGAAGAACGCCACAGCCGGGCAGACAGTGGTGCTGAAGATGAAGACCGCAGACTTCAAGTCCCGCACGCGTAACAAGAGGCTGGAAGATCCGACCCAGCTGGCAGACCGAATTTTTCGGACAGGCCTTTCGCTTCTGGAAAGAGAAACGGACGGGACGAAATTTCGCCTGATCGGCATTGGCGTGACCGATCTGTGCGATCCGGCCCAGGCGGATCCTCCCGATCTTGTGGACAAAACGGCTGGCAGAAGGGCCGCAGCGGAAGCGGCGATGGACAGGCTGAGAGAAAAGTTCGGCAAGGGCACGGTGGAAACCGGCTTCACATTCGGCGCGAAAAAATGAGTGATCACACGGCTTCGTGACCGCATTTAAAAGCTTCCTTAAATAGCCAAGCCTATGCTCGGCCTTCTGACTGGCGCGGTTTCAAGCGCGCCGTAAGTCTCCCTTGCCGCTGCCTCCTTGGCGGCATGTTGTGTATCGCGTTGGAGCAAACATGATGTTGCGTAGCTTTGTGGGAGCCTGTCTCCTTTCCACCTCCGTTCTCGTGCAAGCGGCAATCGCCGGTGATGCGCGCAGTCTGCAGGTCGTCGTCTCGAAGAACGACCAGTCGCTGTCCCTTTATGAAGATGGAGAGGTCGTCGCCACATCGCGCGTTTCCACAGGCAAGTCCGGCCACGAGACGCCGAGCGGCATCTTCTCGATTCTGGATAAGCGCAAATATCACGAGTCGAATATCTATTCTGCGGCCCCCATGCCGTTCATGCAGCGGCTGACCTGGTCCGGCATCGCTCTGCATGAGGGAAATGTCCCGAATTATCCGGCCTCGCATGGCTGCATTCGCCTGCCCGCAAAATTCGCAAAGTCGCTTTACGGCATGACGAGCCGCGGCGTTCACGTGATCATTTCGAGCGCGGATGTCTCTCTGCAGCGCATCGACCACCCCACCCTTCTTCAACCCAAGGCAGCTGACGAAGGCCGCCTGCTTTCCGACATCGAGATGCGGCCCGCCACCTTCGATGCATCGCTGAAGCTGGTGGAAGTCGCAGTCAATGAGAAGACCAGCTCCGTTCCCGCCAAGGTCGCGTCCAAGGTGACAGGTGCGCCATTGCGGATCCTGATTACCCGGCGTGGCGAAAGGGAGAAGATCATGGATGTTCAGCGTCTGTTGACCAGCATCGGCTTCGACGCGGGTGTGGCCGATGGCTATTCGGGTCAGATGACGATCAATGCCGTCAACGGCTACAAGCGCTGGAAGGGCATCAAGACCACCGGCCCGCTCGTCACCGACGAGTTCCTCAACGCGCTTTATGCATCCACCGGCGCCGACGCACCGCCCAATGGGCAACTCATGGTGCGACAGAATTTCAAACCGCTCTTCGAGGCACCGATCCATATCAAAGACCCGCAGGTGGCGCTCGGTACGCATTTCTTCGAAGTCATCGACGTTGAAGGCGACAGGGCAGAGTGGAACGGACTGACACTGGAAAACCACATTCCAATTGCTGCACGAAAGCGTCTCGGGATCGACGTTGCGGATGCCCCAGGCGGTTATGATCAGTTGCGCGAAGTGCTTGATCGTATCGACATTCCGGCAGACGTCCGTGAACGACTTGAGGAGCAGCTTGCTGTCGGAAGCTCGATCACCGTTTCCGATCTCAGCCACGGCTTGGAAACCGGTCAAGGCACTGACTTCGTCACCATCACGCGCGACTGAGGCTTCGATACAGAAAGCAGTGGTGGTATCTGGGCATCGTGCCTCTCGAGGATCGGTGCCGACCTCGGGCCGATGATACAGACGCGGCCGCGCAAGGAACCACTGCGCTGCGGTAACGTTTAAAGGCTCATCAAGCTTGTTTGGGGAGCCTGCCTATGAACGTGAAATATCTTGGCGCCGCTGTCGTTGCGCTTGCCTGTGTGTCTGCTGCTGAAGCACCGAAAAACTACAGCGTCTATGGCGGCCCGGCCGTCGATAGCGACCCCGTCATTTTGAACGTGTTCGATCACGCGCTTGCGCGGTGCAACGTCGAGGCGAGCGTGCCACCACGGGGCACGACATTCACCAATTCCTATTATCATAATGCGGCACTGCGCGCCTGCCTGTCGCGTCACGGCTTCATCGATAACGGTGCTTACGCCTACCCGGCAAACAGCCTGTTCTAAAGCTTCGCGATCTTTCAGATTCGCGCCTTACGCCTGAGCTCTTCGCTTTATCGTACGTCGTTCTCGCAAAGCCGCTGCCTAGGGCTTATTCAACATACAATAATCGCGGTGCGGGTGAACCACGTTCACCCGCCCACCAATCAAACAAGTTCGACGTCAACAACGCCGGGAGCGGAGCGAAGCGCGGCTGCGATCTCTGGTGAGATGCGGTATTTCTCCGTCAGTTCTACTTCGATCTCGCGCTGCCCATCATCTTTGATAACGACGAAATACACCGAGCCGTCGCCCTTGGCATTCAGATGTCGCGCAACAGTTTTCAGAGGACCGGAATCGCGGACATAGACGCGGAGCGCCTTCTGCATCTGTACGGATTTCTCTTCGAGCGACTGGGCTGTCTGGATGCGCAGACCGATCCCCTCAGGCCGCTCTTCCGCCTGGACCGTAATGACCAGCGACTTGCCGACTTCGAGCAGGTCGCGATATTGCCCGAGCCCTTCTGAAAAAAGAACGGCCTCATACTGGCCCGACGCGTCCGAAAAGGTCACGATACCCATCTTGTTACCGGTGCGGGTCTTGCGCTCCTGCTTGCCGGTCACCGTGCCGGCCAGGCGTCCGACAGTTGCCCCCTGCTTCACCGCCGCGGAGAAATCGGCAAAGCTTTGCACGCGAAGCTTGTCGAGTACGGCGCGATAGGTGTCGAGCGGATGAGCCGTGAGATAGAAGCCAAGCACTTGATACTCGCGCAGTAGCTTTTCCGAGGCGAGCCAAGGCTGATAGGCAGGCAGAACAAGCTTTTCCGGCCCAGTCGCGGCACCTGAGCCGAACATGTCGTGCTGGCCGGTCACGCGGCTTTCCTGCGCACGCTGGGAATATCCGATGATACGATCGAGGCCGCCGATCAGCTCGGAACGGTCCCTGCCGAAGCTATCGAACGCACCGGCATTGATAAGGCTTTCCAGAACGCGGCGGTTGACCTGCTTCGGATCGATCCGCTGGCAGAAATCCTCAAGGCTGGCGAAAGGTTTGTCGCCGCGCACCTCAACGATGTGATCGACCGCACCTTCACCGACGCCCTTCAAGGCAGCCAGCGAATAATAGATGCGGTTCTCACCGGTTTCGAAACGCCGGAAGGATGTCTGTACCGAAGGCGCGACAATCTCGATCCCCATACGCGCCGCATCCTGGCGGAAGTCGTTGACCTTTTCGGTGTTCGCCATATCGAGCGTCATCGACGCAGCGAGGAATTCCACCGGGTAATGCGCCTTCATATAGGCCGTCTGGTAGGAGACGATCGCATAGGCCGCGGCATGAGACTTGTTGAAGCCGTAATTGGCGAACTTGGCCAGAAGATCGAAGATCGTGTCGGACTGGGCCTTGGACACGTTGTTGCGGATCGCGCCTTCAACGAAGCGCTCGCGCTGCTTGTCCATTTCCTCCTTGATCTTCTTGCCCATGGCGCGGCGCAGAAGATCGGCTTCGCCGAGCGAATAGCCGGACAGAACCTGGGCGATCTGCATCACCTGTTCCTGATAAACGATAACGCCCTGCGTCTCCTTCAGGAGGTGGTCGATCGTCGGATGGATCGACTCGATTTCCTCTTCGCCATGCTTGCGGGCATTGTAGACCGGGATGTTCTCCATAGGGCCCGGACGGTAGAGCGCCACCAGCGCGATAATGTCCTCGATGCAGTCTGGACGCATGCCGATCAGCGCCTTGCGCATGCCGGCACTTTCCACCTGGAAGACGCCGATGGTCTCGCCACGCGATAGCATCTCATACGTCTTTTGATCGTCCAGCGGAATGGCGGCAAGATCGACATGGATGCCGCGCTTGGCAACGAAGTCGACCGCGACCTTTAGTACCGTCAAGGTTTTGAGGCCGAGGAAGTCGAACTTGACCAGACCGGCGCTTTCAACCCATTTCATGTTGAATTGGGTGACCGGCATGTCGGAGCGCGGATCGCGGTACATCGGCACGAGCTTCGACAGCGGGCGGTCGCCGATGACGATACCGGCGGCGTGTGTCGAGGCGTGGCGATAAAGACCTTCGATCTTCTGGGCAATATCCAGGAGCCGAGCGACGACCGGTTCCTTGTCCGCCTCTTCCTGAAGACGTGGCTCTTCTTCGATGGCCTTGGAGAGCGGGGTGGGGTTGGCCGGATTGTTCGGCACCAGCTTACAGATGCGGTCCACCTGGCCATAGGGCATTTCCAGCACGCGGCCCACGTCACGCAAGGCAGCGCGCGCCTGCAGCGAACCAAAGGTGATGATCTGAGCCACCTGTTCGCGGCCATACTTGCGCTGGACGTAACGGATCACCTCTTCACGACGATCCTGGCAGAAGTCGATATCGAAGTCGGGCATCGACACGCGTTCCGGGTTGAGGAAGCGTTCGAAGAGCAGCGAGAAGCGTAGCGGATCGACATCGGTAATCGTCAGCGCGTAGGCGACCAGCGATCCCGCACCCGAACCACGACCAGGGCCGACCGGAATATCATGCTGCTTTGCCCATTTGATGAAGTCGGCAACGATCAGGAAGTAGCCGGGAAACTTCATGCGCTCGATGACGCTAAGTTCGAAATCCAGACGATCCCGATACTCCTGCTCGGTGTAGCCCGGGGCCATACCGAGAGCGGCAAGGCGCATATCCAGACCTTCGACAGCCTGGCGTCGCAACTCCAGCGACTCGGCGCGTTCTGCCTCTTCCGGGTCGTCACTCGCACCGGTAAAGCGCGGCAGAATGGGGCCCCGCTTTTTCAGGACGTAGGAGCAGCGCTGGGCGATCTCCACGGTATTTTCGATCGCCTCGGGAATGTCCTTGAAGAGCGCCACCATCTCGTCGCGGCTTTTCAGATAATGGTCAGGCGTCAGACGGAAGCGGCTGTCATCCGAAACCATGGCGTTGTGCGCCACCGCCATCAGAGCGTCGTGCGCCTCATAATCTGACCTGGATGGAAAGAAGGCTTCATTGGTTGCGACGAGTGGAATGTCGTGCTCATAAGCAAGCGCAATCATGCGGCGTTCATGGGCACGGTCAAAATTGCCCTGGCGCTGCAACTCGATATAGAGCCGATCCCCAAATATGTCCTTCAGCGCAAGAAGTCGGCTCTTTGCCTGAGCCGCATGTCCTTCTCTCAGTGCCATATCGACGGGGCCGCCGGACGCGCCGGTCAATGCGATCAATCCAGCATTGCTGGCCTCTTCCAGCCAGGACTTGGCAATGTTGACGGCGTGACCACTGCCCTCGCCATCGAGATAGGCGCGGCTGATCAGATCGACCAGGCGCTCATAGCCTTCTGGATCTGCGGCAAGCAGAACGATGGAAGGAAGCTTGGAGAGATTGTTGCCGCCTCGCCTGTCCTCGACGGCATCTTGCATGTCGATCGAAAGCTGGCAACCGATGATCGGCTGCAGCCCCTCTTCTCGCGCTTTCTCCGAGAATTCCAGCGCAACGAAAAGATTGTTGGTGTCAGTGATGGCGATGGCAGGCTGGGAATCGCCGACAGCCTTCGCCATGATCTTCTTAAGAGGAAGCGCCCCCTCAAGCAGGGAATAGGCGGAATGTACGCGCAGGTGCACATAGCCGGGAGATTTCAAGAGCATGCCCGAGTGGTTTTGCTCCGTACGATGATCGCCCATTGTGCTGCATTCCCGTCATTCTGAATCGGGCTGATTTTGATCCCTTCGAGCAGCAAAGTCCACCGGCAAAGGATGCCTGTGCACCGCTATCGCCGGGAAGACCGAAGGGTCTCAAGTCACATGGATGTGAGGATTACAGAGAAGCTCGCAACAAAGAGAGCGATGGAGGCAAAGGCGGCAAGGTCACGGATAAAATCGGTCATTTGTCTCTCCTTACTTGTTATGTTCCAACTTTGTTCTCATTTTGTTTCCGTGTCAACAGCTTTTTTGGGCTGGCATATTGCCAACGTGACGCGACTCAATCCGGTTCCTTAGTTCAGCCTCAAGCGAATCAACGCATAAACAAAACCCCGCCTGGCGGGCCAGACGGGGTTGATGGGATAAGGGTACTTAAAGCGCCGTGCGTTCTATTGGACGCACAAGGGACCCTTTACATTTTTGGATCAACGCGTTGTGCGATCAATCAGAACTCGACGATCTTGCCTTCGGACAGCGTCACGCGACGGTCCATGCGTGCTGCCAGATCGTGATTATGGGTCGCGATGAGGGCAGCAAGGCCCGACTGGCGCACCAGCGCTTCCAAGGCATCGAAAACATAGGATGCGGTTTCGGGGTCGAGATTGCCGGTCGGTTCGTCTGCCAGAAGCAGAAGCGGTGCATTGGCAACGGCTCTTGCAATCGCCACGCGCTGCTGCTCACCGCCGGACAGTTCCGCCGGACGATGATCGCCTCTGTGGCCAATGCGCATATAATCCAGCAACGCCTTGGCCCGCACCTGTGCTTCCTTTGGCGCGAGACCAGCGATCATCTGTGGCATCATGATATTCTCAAGTGCCGAGAACTCCGGAAGCAGATGGTGAAACTGGTAGACGAAGCCGATATCGCTGCGGCGAATGGAGGTTCGCTCCTCATCGGAAAGCGTACCGCAGGGCTTGCCACTGATGAACACCTCGCCCGCGTCCGGATGCTCCAGCAGTCCCGCCAGATGCAGCAGTGTCGACTTGCCCGTGCCGGATGGCGCGACAAGCGCGACGATCTCGCCGCTTCTCAATTCGAAATTCGCGTCTTTCAGAATGGAAAGGCTCGTTTCGCCCTGACCATAGGTCCGTTCCACGCCGGTAAGCTGTAGAGCCATTTTCTTTGCCATGGTGTGAAGCGGGTCCTATTCGTATCTCAGGGCCTGGACGGGGTCGAGCTTCGACGCACGCCAGGCGGGGAAGATCGTTGCCAGGAAGGACAGGGTCAGTGCCATGACGATGACGGTGATCGTTTCGCTCAAATCCATCTCCGCCGGCAGCTGGCTCAGGAAATAGAGCTGCGGATCGAAGAGCACGGTTCCGGTAATCCAGGAGAAGAACTGGCGGATCGATTCCACATTCAGACAGACGAGAACGCCAAGTGCCACGCCCGCAAATGTGCCGACGATGCCGATCGCAGCCCCGGTCATGAAGAAGATGCGCATGACAGCGCCGGAGGTTGCACCCATGGTGCGCAGAATGGCGATGTCGCTACCCTTGTCCTTCACCAGCATGATGAGGCCGGAAATGATGTTGAGCGCGGCGACCAGAACGATCAGCGTCAGGATCATGAACATGACGTTGCGCTCCACCTGAAGCGCGGAGAAGAAGGTCTGGTTGCGCTGTCTCCAGTCGGTGATATAGACCTGCCGCCCTGCCGCGGTTTCCACCAGCGGACGAATGCTATCGACATCGTCAGGATGGCTGACGAAGAGCTCGATGGATTGGACGATGCCCTCGGAATTGAAATAGAGCTGCGCTTCGGTAAGCGGCATGTAGATCATCGACGCGTCATATTCAGACATGCCAATCTCGAAGACACCGGAGATCGGGTAGGACTTCACCCGCGGATTGACGCCCATGGGCGTCACGTCACCCTCCGGTGAAATGAGGGTGATCTGATCTCCCACCGTCACGCCGAGCTGTGCTGCGAGCCTTGAGCCGACCAGAACACCCTGCCCCGACATGAAGCCGACAAGATCGCCGGCTTTGACGTTGCTGGATATCTCCTTGATCTTTTCGAGATCTTCAGGACGCACGCCACGCACGAGAGCACCGCTGCCTGCGCCGTTGCGTCCGGAGGCGAGCGTCTGGCCTTCCACGAGCGGTAAGGCCATCGTCACGCCGGGAATAGCGCCAAACTTCTTCGCCAGTTCATCGTAATTGTTGAAGGGCTGATCGATCGGCTGAACGATCATATGACCGTTGATGCCGAGAATTCGGGAAATCAGTTCGGTGCGGAAACCGTTCATCACCGCCATGACGATGATGAGCGTCGCCACACCCAGCATGATGCCGACGAACGAGAAGCCTGCGATGACCGATATGAAGGCTTCCTTGCGGCGCGACCGCAGGTAGCGCCAAGCCACCATGCGTTCGAAAGCCGAAAACGGCCGTGCCGCCCCATCCTTCACGGATGCAACTGCACCGTTGTCAGCCTCGGCTTTTGCCATGTCCACTCCTTGTCGGCTTTTCAGCCGAGAACCCTGTTCATTGCCGCTTCGACCGTGACGTTCTCACGTGCGCCCGTCTTGCGGTCCTTCACCTCGACTTCACCGGCAGCAATGCTGCGCGGTCCGACGATGATCTGCATAGGCACGCCGATGAGATCGGCCGTCGCGAACTTCTGACCTGCGCGGTCATCGGTATCGTCGTAGAGAACATCCTTGCCGGCGTTGGACAGCGAGTAATAAAGCTTCTCGCATGCCGCGTCGCAGGCAGCATCGCCAGCCTTCATGTTGATGATGACGACATCGAAAGGAGCAACCGACGCCGGCCAGATGATTCCGTTCTCGTCATGCGAGGCTTCAATGATGGCGGGAACAAGGCGTGTCGGACCAATGCCATAGGATCCCATGTGGACGGGATGTTCCTTGCCATCGGGACCCTGAACCTTTGCACCCATCGGCTCGGAATACTTCGTGCCGAAATAGAAGATGTGACCGACTTCGATACCGCGCGCGGAAAGACGGTCACCCTCGGGAATCGCGTTGAAGGCAGCCTCGTCGTGCATTTCAGACGTCGCGGCGTAGTCCGCGGTCCATGTATCGAAAATGCCCTGCAGACCGGCAACGTCGTCGAAATTGGTGTCGTCGCCGGGAATGCCCTGCTCCAGGAAGCTCTTGTGGCAGAAGACTTCCGATTCACCCGTATCGGCCAGAATGATGAATTCGTGGCTGTGATTGCCACCGATCGGTCCAGTATCGGCGCGCATCGGAATGGCGCGCAGGCCAAGACGAGAGAAGGTACGCAGGTAGGCAGCGAACATCTTGTTATAGGAATGGATCGCAGCTTCCTTCGTCAGGTCGAAGGAATAGGCATCCTTCATCAGGAACTCGCGCGAGCGCATCGTGCCGAAACGCGGACGCACTTCGTCGCGGAACTTCAGCTGGATATGATAGAGGTTCAGCGGCAGGTTCTTGTAGGACTTCACGTAGGAGCGGAAGATGTCAGTGATCATCTCCTCGTTCGTCGGGCCGTAGAGCATCTGACGGTCCTGGCGGTCTTTGATGCGCAGCATCTCCTTGCCATAATCGTCATAACGGCCGCTTTCCTGCCAAAGCTCCGCCGATTGCAGCGTCGGCATCAGAAGCTCGATCGCGCCGGAACGGTCCTGCTCTTCCCGGATGATGCGGTTCACCTTGTCCATCACGCGCTTGCCGAGCGGCAGCCAGGAGTAGATGCCCTGGCTCTGCTGACGGATCATGCCCGCACGCAGCATGAGGCGGTGAGAGACGATTTCAGCTTCCTTGGGATTTTCCTTCAGGATGGGCAAAAAATAACGGCTGAGACGCATGACTATGTCCTGAGTGCGACGACTCGCCATCTACCGGGAATCGCCAGAATTAAAGGATATTTGCGCCGTACATAACCGTTTCTCCTGCAGAAGGAAACCCGCACGATGGGCGTCCCAAAAACGCCATTCACATCCGCGTGAGAACAGGACGTTCGCTCCTGAACGGTTTCAGGAGAAATAATTTTGCGGGGCACCTGCGACATAATGTTCATGAGGAAATTTTTTGCTGACTGTAACAAAAATGCAAAAAACGTGGTGACAAAGTGGAATCTTTGGGCTAGTTTTAGCCCACAAAAGAGGCAGGGAGTTTAAATTTCTGCCGTCTTCGCGGTCAGTCTTGGGAGGATGAGATCTTAGGCGCGCTTGTTCGCAGCCCCGGAAACGGAAACAGATCACGCGAAACTGAAAAACAAGGCTTAATCGCCTTGTTTTTTTTTGCCCTGAAATCGGTTTTCTTTCAGTGGGTTGGCGGAAGACAGCGTATCCATCCGCGTCCCGCTTGTGGCCGACAAGCGAATCACCGTCTATCCAAATGCAACATTCTTATGACGGAAAATGACTCCACGGCGCGTGGGCGCGGCCCGTCCGCCTGCTCAACTCAGTCATAAACCGGGATAATACGGGGCAGATCATCGAGGCTGACACCGAAGTACCAGGTGGCACCGTACCAGATCGCGCAGAGCAATATCGAGATCAGCGTGGTGGCGATCAGGATTTTCGCACCCTGAAAACGCGTTGGCGCGCTCGCCACGGTTCCGAGCGCCACGTCGCCGTCGTCCATTTGCGTTCTGAGCCCAATCGGCAGCACGACAAACAGAACCGTCCACCAGACGATGAAAAAAACGGCAACAACCGACAGCCACTGCATGTAGAACCTCCCCGAGCAGAACCCGCAACTCCTGTCTCATTCAGGGCTTGGAGAAGCGCGAAAGAAAAAGACCGAGCAGCGGGCAAACGATTCCTACAGCATCGGCTCGAAAATCGGAATCGATTTTCGGAAGGCACGATGCTTAGATCAACGCAGATGGCATACTTTGTGCGTCCAATGAGACGCATGGTGCTCTAAGCAAAGACGCGCGCCTTAGAAACACGACCCGCGATCAAATCTCTTCCAACTCCACCAGCGTGCCGCAGAAATCTTTCGGATGGAGGAAAAGCACCGGCTTTCCATGGGCGCCGATCTTCGGCTCTCCATCGCCAAGTATGCGTGCGCCGGCGGCTTTCAAACTGTCGCGAGCAGAGATGATGTCCTCCACCTCGTAACAGATATGATGCATGCCGCCGGACGGATTATTTTCGAGAAAGGCCGCGATCGGGGAATTGCCATCCAGCGGCTCAAGCAGTTCGACCTTGCTGTTTGGCAGGTTGACGAACACCACCCTCACCCCGTGGTCCGGCAGGGTCTGCACTTGCGAGACCGCAGCACCGAGCACATCGCGATAGGTGGCAGTCGCTGCCGCAAGGTCGGGCACAGCAATGGCGATATGATTGATCCGTCTAAGCATGGTCATCCTCCCAATTTCTCAGCCGAAGACAGCGACGTATCGCGCAGGACGAAGCGTCTTCGGTACTGCACCTATGCTGATACGTGCAGTACCGAACCTATCGTCAAATCTTCGTCACGAATACCGTGACGATCGGCTTTTTGCCCCAGGTCTGGTTGGCGGCAGCACGAACGGCGCGGCGGACCGCTTCGCGCAGCAGGTCAAGATCCTTGCGGCGCGCGCGCGGGATGCTTTCAATGGCGCCGAGAACGGCGTCATAGAGCGTGTCCTCCATTGCCTCGCCCTCGTCGTCGAATTCCGGCAGACCGAAGGGTACGACATCCGGATCGCCGTGGAAGTCGTAACGGCTGTCCAGCACGACATTGACCGAGACGTGACCAGCAAAGGAGAGCTTGCGGCGGTCACCGATGCCCATTTCTTCGAAATCGCCAACCAGACGGCCATCCTTGAAGACGCGGCCGTGCGGGGCATCGTCGATGACTTCGGCAGGGCCAGGCGCCAGACGCAGGACGTTGCCGTTGCGGACCTTGGGGACCTGCTTGATCCCGGCCTGCTCGGCCAGTTCCTTCTGCGCCACGAGATGCGCTGCTTCGCCATGCACGGGCACGAGGATTTGCGGCTTGGTCCACTCATACATGCGCAGCAGCTCGTTGCGGCGTGGGTGGCCGGAAACGTGCACCAGGGCTTCATTGTCGGTGATGATGTGGATGCCCTGCTCGATCAGGCCGTTCTTGATATCGAGAATGGCCTTTTCGTTGCCTGGAATGGCGCGCGAGGAAAAGACCACCGTGTCGCCCTTGGCGAGCGCCACATTACGCATCTCATCGCGCGACAGTTTCGCAAGTGCCGCACGCGGCTCTCCCTGCGAGCCGGTGAGAATGACCACCACCTTGTCGCGGGGAATGTAGCCATACTCATCTTCGGCCAGGAATGGCTTGATGCCTTCCATGATGCCGAGATCCTGCGAGACGTTGACGACACGCTTCAGCGACGAGCCGAGCAGCAGCACTTCGCGACCCGCGCGCTCCGCAGCTTGGGCGATGGAGCGGATACGGCCGACATTGGACGAGAAGGTGGTGATCGCCACACGCCCTTCGGCATTTTCGATGATCTGGCGCAGCCCCTCGGAAACCTGTTCCTCCGACGGAGATACACCATCGCGCACGGCGTTGGTGCTGTCGCACAGAAGCGCCAGAACGCCTTCCTCGCCAACGGCGCGGAAGCGTGCCTCATCTGTCAGCGGCCCCAGGGACGGCGCGTCATCGATCTTCCAGTCGCCTGTGTGGACGACATTGCCAAGCGGCGTGCGGATGACAAGCGACATGGGTTCAGGGATCGAGTGGTTGACGCCGATGGCCTCGATCTCGAACGGGCCGAGATTGATGCGATCGCCCGCCTTGAATGGCGAAATCGGGATCTCGGCGCGCGTGCCCTCATAGTTGCGCTTGGCTTCCAGCATGCCAGCAGTGAAGCCGGACGCATAGACCGGCACATTGAGGCCAGGCCAAAGATCGTTCAGCGCGCCGTAATGGTCCTCATGGGCATGGGTGATGATGATACCCTTGAGGTTCTGGCGCTGGGCTTCGATGAAACGAATATCGGGCAGAACGAGATCGACGCCGGGCAGATCGAGGCCCGCGAAGGTGACGCCGCAATCCACCATGATCCATTGCCGCTTGGCGGCAGGACCATAACCATAGAGCGCAAGGTTCATACCGATTTCGCCGACGCCACCAAGCGGCAGGAAGACCAGTTCATCTTGTTGAGACATGTCATTATCCAATCTGCAACGGGCAATGGCCGCGCGCTTGCGCCACGCTCCACCATTGCCTTCAACCGCGCCGGACTTGATGAAACGCCGAGATGCCGGGCCGACGCGGACCGGATGGACGCCCTGATTCTACGAGCAGCAGGGATGCTCCAAACTCAAAAGCCGAGGCCGCGCAGGTCGATCGCGCGAGAGGCTTCAGCCGAAGAAAACGTCGCCGGCGGCGATCGCCTGTCTCGGGCCGTCATCCTCATCCAGCAACAGAAAACCGTGATCGTCTATCCCGGCAAAGCGTCCGCCGATGGAGCGATCTGGAAAGTTCACGGTGATATGCTCACCAATACCGCAGGCGGCTGCACGCCAGTCCCTCATGACATCGCTCACGCCCCTGCCCTCGTTCCAGACCGAGAGAACCTCGGCTGTCTCGCGATAAAGATGAGCAAAGAGTTCGTCCGGTCCGCAGGACGCGCCATGCTCCGACAGCATGGTGACGGGATAGAGCGGATTGTCAGGCTTGTGGGCGATGTTGATGCCGATGCCGATGACGATCGCGCGGCGCCCATCGGCAAGTTGCTCCGCTTCCATTAGAATGCCGCAGGTCTTCATTCTGCCGATGAGAATATCATTAGGCCACTTGATTTCCAGTGGCGCACCACCGAAGGGCAGCACGGCGCGGATTGCGCGGTAGACGGCAAGCGCAAATGCAAGAGGTAAGGAACCAAGACGGTCCGCCGGTGCGGGATCAATCAGAAGAAGAGAGGCGTAAAGATTGCCGGGCTCGGAGACCCATGGCCTGCCTCGGCGGCCCTTGCCACCGGTCTGACGGACTGCGGTCATCCAGAGATTGCCGCTATCGCCGGAACGCGCCCGGGCGAGGCATTCGACATTGGTGGAGGATGTCTCCACCAATGCCTCGTGCCGGAAGTCATCCAGAGACATCCGGCGCTGTTTCATGGCGTTTTCGCTCAAAAGAACGTCTTTGCCGCAGCTGTCACGGCGTTGCCGAGCATGCCACCGAAGAAGATGAAGGCGATGACGAAGAGGCCGGAGAGTGCGTAAACGATCCGCAACTCGCCAGCGGCCTTTTCAAAGCCACCCTTGGCATCATCGAACCACATGAGCTTGACGATGCGCAGGTAGTAGTAGGCACCGACGACCGATGCGACCACACCGATAACTGCCAGCGCATAGAGCTTGGCTTCGATGGCCGCGAGGAAGACATAATACTTGGCGAAGAAGCCTGCGAGCGGCGGAATACCAGCCAGCGAGAACATCAGAGCCGTCAAAACCAGCGCCATGAAGGGGTTGGTCGAAGAAAGCCCGGCCAGATCATCGACATTCTCGACATTGCCGACTTCCTTGCGACGCATTGCAAGAATGCAGGCAAAGGTGCCGAGCGTCATGCCCATGTAAACGGCCATGTAAATCAGCACGCCGGCGACGCCAGATTCGTTTCCGGCAGCGAGGCCGACAAGGGCGTAACCCATGTGACCGATCGATGAATAGGCCATCAGGCGCTTTATGTTCTTCTGACCGATTGCGGCAAAGGAGCCGAGCAGCATGGATGCGATCGACACGAAAACGACGATCTGCTGCCAATCGGCGAAGACAGGCTGAAATGCGTCGACAACGACGCGAACGAAAATCGCCATGGCGCCGATCTTCGGTGCTGCTGCAAGGAAGGCGGTGACCGGGGTCGGCGCGCCTTCATAGACGTCCGGCGTCCACATGTGGAAAGGAACGGCGGAAATCTTGAATGCCAGACCGGCCAACACGAAGACCAGACCAAAGACGACACCAAGCGAACGGGTTTCGGCGGACAGTACGGCCGCGATTTCCTGGAAGCCAGTATTACCGGTGAAGCCGTAGATCAGCGACATGCCGTAAAGCAGCATGCCCGAAGACAGTGCACCAAGAACGAAATACTTCAGACCGGCTTCGGTCGAGCGCAGGCTCTCACGGTTGATCGCGCAGATGACGTAGAGTGCCAGCGACTGCAGCTCGAGCGCCATGTAAAGCGAGATCAGGTTGTTGGCGGAGATCATCAGCAGAATGCCGAGTGTCGCCAGAACCAGAAGCACCGGATATTCGAAACGACCGATCGGCTCCACACGGCTATGGCCAACCGCGAGGATCATGGCGACGATGGAACCGATCAGCGCCAGGATCTTCATGAAGTTGCCGAAGGCATCGGCGACGTAAACGCCACCAAAGGCTTCTCCGCTTGCCGGAGCGAAGATGATCCACAGGCCGACGACGACCAAAAGCGCGACGGCAAGACCCGTCACAGTGTTGGTCGACTTGTCGCCGGAGAAGACGCCGATCATGAGCAGCGCCAGCGCACCGACCGCAAGGATCAGCTCGGGCGTCGCGATGCGCAGACTGGCAAAAAGAAGTTCAGCGGTCATATCCAACGGGTCCTGTCGTCAGTTCAGCGAGAGCGCAACATTCTGCGCTGCCTGCAATGCGGCGGTATAATTATTGATCACGAGATCCACCGATGCCGCCGTCGCATCGAAGACCGGTGCCGGGTAGACGCCGAAGAAGATCGTCAGCACCACCAGCGGATAAAGGATGACCTTTTCACGGGTGTTGAGATCGAGCATCGCCTTCAGGCTTTCCTTCTCAAGCGCACCGAAAATCACGCGGCGATAGAGCCACAGCGCGTAGGATGCCGAGAGAATGACGCCCGTTGCGGCAAAGAGGGCCACCCAGGTGTTGGCGCGGAAAACGCCGATGATGGTCAGAAATTCCCCGACGAAGCCCGAGGTGCCGGGCAGGCCGACATTGGCCATGGTGAAGACCATGAAAGCCACGGCGTATTTCGGCATGTTGTTGACCAGGCCACCATAGGCCGCAATCTCACGGGTGTGGAGGCGGTCATAGACAACGCCGACGCAGAGGAAGAGTGCACTCGACACGATGCCGTGAGACAGCATCTGGAAGATAGCGCCCTGCAGACCCTGCACGTTGGCCGCGAAGATACCCATCGTTACGTAACCCATATGGGCAACCGAGGAATAGGCAATCAGCTTCTTGATGTCTTCCTGCATCATCGCCACCAGCGAAGTGTAGATGATGGCAAGCACCGACAGCGTGAAGACGAAGGGCGCGAAATGCTCGGACGCCAGTGGGAACATCGACAGCGAGAAACGGATGAAACCGTAACCACCGAGCTTCAGCATGACGCCCGCCAGAATGACCGAACCTGCGGTCGGAGCCTGAACGTGTGCATCCGGAAGCCAGGTATGAACCGGCCACATTGGCATCTTGACGGCAAAGGCCGCGAAGCAGGCAAGCCAGAGCCAGGTCTGCATGCCAGCCGGGAAGCCGTGCTTGAGAAGCTCGGTCATATCCGTCGTGCCAGCCTGCCAGTACATCGCCATGATGGCGAGCATGGTCAGAACCGAGCCGAGAAGCGTGTAGAGGAAGAACTTGTAGGATGCGTAGACGCGATCCTTGCCACCCCAGACGCCGATGATGATGAACATCGGGATCAGCGTCGCTTCGAAGAAGACGTAGAAGAGAACGGTGTCGAGCGCGACAAACACGCCGACCATGACGACTTCCAGAAGGAGGAAGGCGATCATGTATTCCTTCAGGCGCTTCTGGACGGAATCCCAGCTTGCGAGAACGCAAAACGGCATGAGGAACGTCGTCAGGATGACGAAGAGCATGGAGATGCCATCGACGCCCAGATGATAGGCGGCGATGCTACCGAACCAGTTGTGCTTCTCGATCATCTGGAAGCCGGGGTTCGAATTGTCGAAGCCGATCCAGATGAAGAGCGAGACGATGAAGGTAAACACCGTCGTCAGAAGCGAGACATTGAGAATGTTGCGGCGCCCAAAGGGGCCGTTCTCATTCGTCAGAAGCAGGAGCACCACGCCGACGAGCGGCAGGAAGGTGACCGTGGAAAGAATGGGCCAATCGGTCATCAGAGGGCACTCCCGAGCATCATCCAGGTGACTAGTGCTGCGATGCCGATCAGCATCGCGAAGGCATAGTGATAAAGGTAACCGGACTGCAGACGGACGACACGGTTGGTCACATCAACCACGCGCGCTGCAATACCATTGGGGCCATAGGCGTCGATGACGGCCACGTCGCCCTTCTTCCACAGGAAGCGACCGAGCGCCTTTGCGGAACGAACGAAGAGGAAGTCGTAGAGTTCGTCGAAGTACCACTTGTTCAAGAGGAACTGGTAGAGGCCGCGGTGGGTCTCTGCCAGACGCTCCGGCGTTTCCGGCGACTTGATGTAGAAATACCAGGCGGTGACGAAACCGAGAACCATGGCGATGAATGGGCTCCACTTAACCCAAAGCGGCACGTGGTGGAACTCTTCAAGGATTTCATTGGAGGGAAGCGTGAAGAGCGCACCCTTCCAGAATTCCGCATATTCATGGCCGAAGAAGTAGCCTTCGAACACGACACCGGCAAAGATCGCACCAATCGTCAGGACGAAAAGCGGGATCAGCATCACCATCGGCGATTCATGGACGTGGTGCATGACATCGGCGGAAGCGCGCGGCTTGCCGAAGAAGGTCATGAACGCCAAGCGCCAGGAATAGAAGCTGGTGAACAGCGCTGCGACGACCAGCATTGTGAACGCAAAACCTGCGAGCGGGCTATGCGACGCAAACGACGACTCGATGATCACGTCCTTAGAGAAGAAGCCGGCAAAGCCGATCATCGTTCCAGGGATACCGACGCCTGTCAGTGCCAGATTGCCAACGGTCATCGTCCAGAAGGTGATCGGGATATGCTTGCGCAGACCACCCATGTGACGCATGTCCTGCTCGCCATCCACCGCGTGGATAACGGAACCGGCGCAAAGGAACAGCAAAGCCTTGAAAAAGGCGTGCGTGAAGAGGTGGAAAATAGCCGCGCCATAAGCGCCGACGCCGAGCGCCACGAACATGTAACCGAGCTGCGAGCAGGTCGAATAGGCAATGACGCGCTTGATGTCGTTCTGCACCAGACCAACGGTTGCCGCAAAGAAGGCCGTGATGGCACCGATCAGTGTGACGAACATCAAAGCGTTCGGCGACAGTTCGAAGACCGGCGACATGCGCGCGACCAGGAACACGCCAGCCGTCACCATGGTTGCGGCATGGATCAGCGCCGACACAGGCGTCGGGCCTTCCATGGCGTCCGGCAGCCATGTGTGCAGCAGGAACTGCGCCGACTTACCCATCGAGCCCATGAAAAGCAGCAGGCAGACCGCCGTCAGTGCATGCGCCTTGTCGAGCTGCATGCCGAAGAGGTTGATGACCGCTTCGGTAGAGGCTGCGCCGTCGGCAGGCAGGTAGGAACCAGCAGCCGCGAAGATCGTTTCGAAGTTGATCGAGCCGAACAGGACGAAGAGACCGGAAATACCGAGAATGAAGCCGAAGTCGCCGACACGGTTGACGATGAAGGCCTTCATGGCTGCAGCCGACGCGGATGGCTTCTTGAACCAGAAGCCGATCAGCAGATAGGACGCCAGACCAACGCCTTCCCAGCCGAAGAACATCTGCAGCAAGTTGTCGGAGGTCACCAGCATCAGCATGGCGAAGGTGAAGAGCGAGAGATAGGCGAAGAAGCGCGGACGATGCGGATCGTGATGCATGTACCCGATGGAGTACAGATGCACGAGACAGGACACCGTGTTGACCACGACGAACATGACCGCGGTCAGCGTGTCGATGCGGAACGCCCACTCGACGTCGATGCCGCCGGACTGGATCCAGCGCAGCACCGGCACCTTGATGACCTCACCAGCCTCATGGGTCAGAAGCGCGACGTCGAAGAACACGATCCATGACAGGATCGCCACCACGACCATAAGGCCGGTGGTGACATATTCCGAGGCCTTGGCGCCGATGGACCGGCCAAAGAGACCAGCGATCAGGAAGCCGATCAGCGGAAGAAAGACGATAGCCTTGTAGATCATAGCCTTATCAGCCCTTCATCATATTGACGTCTTCCACGGCGATCGATCCGCGGTTGCGGTAGAAGACTACGAGTATTGCAAGACCGATGGCCGCTTCTGCAGCAGCAACAGTCAGAATGAACAGGGCGAAGACCTGACCCACCATGTCGTTGAGCACCCATGAGAAGGCGACGAGGTTGAGGTTCACCGCCAGAAGGATGAGTTCGATCGACATGAGGATGACGATGACATTCTTCCGGTTGAGGAAGATACCGAAGATGCCGATCGTGAAGAGGATCGCGCTGACCGTCAGGTAATGGGAAAGACCGATTTCCATATTCTATGTTCCTTGGATCCGTTCGCGCCTCAGAGGCCCTGACCCGGCTTGACCTTGACCGTCGTAACAGCGGTCTTCGGATCGCGGGCGACCTGCGTTGAAATGTCCTGACGCTTGATGTCCGTGCGGTGACGCAGCGTCAGCACGATGGCGCCGATCATGGCCACAAGCAGCACGAGACCTGCCAGCTGGAAGAAGTAGACGTAGTTCGTATAGAGGACGTCACCCAGAGCGGCAGTGTTGGCGCGTTCGACCGGGTTCGGGATCGGCATCGTGATCGACTTCGCCGCCTCCGGGTTCAGCACGCTGCCGCCAATGACGACGATCAGTTCCGCCGCCAGGATGACCCCGATCAAGGCACCGATCGGCGCATATTGCAGCACACCGGAACGCAACTCGGCAAAATCCACATCCAGCATCATGACGACGAAGAGGAACAACACCGCCACAGCGCCGACATAAACAACCAGCAGGATCATGCCGAGGAACTCGGCGCCCGTCAGCAGGAAGAGCGCCGCCGCGTTGAAGAAGGTCAGGATCAGGAACAGAACCGAGTGAACCGGGTTCTTGGATGCAATGACCAGAAACGCAGACGCCACGGCGACGAAAGCGAAGATGTAGAAGAATACAGCGTGCAGACCCATGTTGGTGCCTTTTTGTCCTCACCGGACAAAAGCGGCCTTCAGACCGCCCTGCCCGTTTCGTTCCCGCCAGCGATCGCCGACAGGCATTTCATCTTTTTTGATCCCCGGAGAGAAGCTCCGAAGACATGGAGTGAGCCTTAACGATAAGGCGCATCCAGAGCGAGGTTACGCGCGATTTCACGCTCCCAGCGATCGCCATTGTCGAGAAGCTTCTGCTTGTCGAAATAGAGTTCTTCTCGGGTTTCCGTCGCAAACTCGAAATTCGGGCCTTCGACAATCGCGTCAACTGGGCAGGCTTCCTGGCAGAAGCCGCAATAGATGCACTTCACCATGTCGATGTCGTAACGAACCGTGCGGCGTGTGCCATCGTTGCGGCGCGGGCCGGCTTCGATGGTGATCGCCTGAGCGGGACAGATCGCCTCGCACAGCTTGCAGGCGATGCAGCGCTCTTCGCCGTTCGGATAGCGACGCAGAGCGTGCTCACCACGGAAGCGCGGGCTGACCGGGCCTTTTTCGAAAGGATAGTTCACCGTTGCCTTCTGTTTGAAGAAGTGGCGCATGGTCAAAAAGATCGCGCCGACGAATTCCTTGAGGAACAGCGAATTGACGGCTTGGGAAAGACTGGCCATCTCAACCTCCAAATCTGCAAGCGCGGAGTTCGGACATCATCATGCCCCTGCCGTCAGCTTGAGTACGAATGCAACAATCACGACCATGGCAAGCGACAGCGGAAGGAAGACCTTCCAGCCGAGACGCATCAGCTGGTCGTAGCGGTAACGCGGGACGAATGCCTTCACCAGACCGAACATGAAGAACACCATGACGCCCTTCAGCACGAACCAGACAATGCCCGGAACCCAGTTCAGGAACCACACATCGACAATCGGCAGCCAGCCGCCAAGGAACAGAATGGTCGTCAGGCAGCACATCAGAACGATGGCAGCATATTCGCCCAGCATGAACATCATGTACGGGGTGGAGCCATACTCCACCATGTGACCGGCCACAAGTTCCGATTCCGCTTCCGGCAGATCGAAGGGCGGACGGTTGGTCTCAGCCAGCGACGAAATGAAGAAGACGATGAACATCGGGAAGAGCGGCAGCCAGTGCCAGTCGAGGAACGATGCCGGCAGACCGAGCGATGTACCGATACCCGAATGCTGGGCATTGACGATATCCGTCAGGTTCAACGAGCCAACGCACAGCAGAACGGTAACGATGACCAGACCGATCGAGACTTCGTAGGAGACCATCTGCGCGGCGGAACGAAGCGCGCCGAGGAACGGGTACTTCGAGTTGGACGCCCAGCCCCCCATGATGATGCCGTACACTTCGAGCGACGAAATCGCAAAGATGTAGAGAATCCCGACATTGATGTTGGCAATCACCCAGCCCTGGTTGAACGGGATGACGGCGTAAGTGGCTAGGGCGAGCGTCACTGCGACGAGTGGCGCAAGCAGGAAGACTGCCTTGTTGGCACCGGACGGAATGACCGGCTCCTTGAGGATGAACTTCAACAAGTCGGCAAAGGACTGGAAGAGACCGAAGGGACCAACGACGTTCGGGCCACGGCGCAGCTGAACGGCAGCCCAGATCTTGCGGTCCGCCAGAAGCAGGAACGCAATCGCGACCAGAAGTATAACGAGAAGCAGCAGAGACTGGCCGACAATAATCAGCGCTGGCCAGACATAGCTCCAGAAAAACGAGTCCATAATCCCCTACCCTTACTCTGCCGCAGCCTTGAAATTGTTGCGGGCCAATGCGGAGCATTCGGCCATCACGGCGGACGCTCTCGCAATCGGGTTCGTCAAATAGAAATCCTTAACCGGCGTTGCAAAACCCGCCTTGTTAAGAGCGCCGGTCTTGCCGGAGAGTGCAGTTAGGTCGTGGACGTTGCCCGCAGCAATCTCATCGGTATCGGCAAAATGCGGATGTGCGATGTAAAGCTGTGCGCGCAGGCCAGACAGGCTGTCGAATGGCAGCTTCTTGCCGAGAACATCGGAAAGAGCACGCAGGATCGCCCAGTCTTCACGCGCTTCGCCAGGAGCAAAGCCCGCGCGGTTACCGAGCTGAACGCGGCCCTCGGTGTTCACCCAGATACCGGATTTTTCGGTATAGGCAGCACCCGGCAGGATCACGTCGGCATTCATCGCGCCATTGTCGCCATGCGAACCGATATAGACGGTGAGCTTTGCAGCCTTGGCCGAAAGATCGATCTCATCGGCGCCGAGCAGGAAGAGCACGTCGGAGGAGGCAACGATCGAAGCGGCGTTTGCGGACTTGTCCGCCGGAACGAAGCCAAGATCGAGACCGCCGACGCGCGATGCTGCCGTGTGCAGAACGGAGAAACCGTTCCAGGCTTCCGAGACCGCGCCGATGTTTCCAGCAAGCTTTGCCGCATCGGCCAGAATTGCTGCGCCGTCTTCGCGCGTCAAAGCGCCTTGGCCGACGATGATCATCGGGTTCTTAGCCAGCTTCAGCTTCTCAAGGAAGCTTCCCGAGCCATTGACCAGATCGGTCAGCGTATCGGTGCCAGCACCGAGATATTCGTAGTCGTAACGCAGTTCGCCTGCTTCGCCGATCACGCCGATCGGGAAGCCGCCACGGCGCCAGCGCTTGCGGATGCGAGCGTTGAGGACAGCCGCTTCGAAGCGCGGGTTGGAACCGATGACCAGCAGCGCATCGGCCTTTTCGATGCCTTGGATGGTCGTATTGAAGATGTAGCTTGCACGACCGAGCGACGGATCGAGTGCTGCACCGTCCTGACGGCAATCGACATTGCTCGAGCCGAGCGAAGCGAGAAGCGACTTCAGCGCAAACATTTCCTCGACGGAGGCAAGATCGCCGGCAATGGCGCCGATCTTTTCGCCAGACGTCGCCGAAACGGCAGCCTTGATCGCACCAAAGGCTTCGCCCCAGGTGGCAGGCTGCAGACGTCCATCCTTGCGGACATAAGGACGATCGAGACGCTGCGCCTTCAAGCCGTCCCAGATGAAGCGGCTCTTGTCGGAAATCCACTCTTCATTGATCGATTCGTTGACGCGCGGCATGATGCGCATGACTTCACGACCGCGAGTATCCACACGGATTGCAGAGCCGAGCGCATCCATCACATCGATGGTTTCGGTCTTGCCGAGTTCCCATGGACGCGCCGTGAAGGCGAAGGGCTTGGAGGTCAAGGCGCCGACCGGGCAGAGGTCAACGACGTTGCCCTGCAGCTCGGAGGTCATGGCCTGCTCAAGATAGGTGGTGATCTCGGCATCCTCGCCGCGACCGATCAGGCCGAGTTCGGAAATGCCGGCAACTTCCGTGGTGAAACGAACGCAGCGCGTGCAGTGAATGCAGCGGTTCATAACTGTCTTGACGAGCGGGCCGATATATTTGTCTTCAACCGCACGCTTGTTTTCAGAGTAGCGCGAACCGGCGATACCGAAGGCCATAGCCTGGTCCTGGAGGTCGCACTCACCGCCCTGGTCGCAGATCGGGCAATCCAGCGGGTGGTTGATGAGCAGGAATTCCATCACGCCTTCGCGGGCCTTCTTGACCATCGGCGTGTTGGTGAACACTTCCGGCAGTTCGCCATTCGGGCCGCCGCGAATATCGCGCACACCCATGGCGCAGGAGGCTGCGGGCTTGGGCGGTCCGCCCTTCACCTCGATCAGACACATGCGGCAGTTACCGGCTACCGACAAACGCTCATGAAAACAAAAGCGCGGAACTTCGGCACCAGCCTCCTCACACGCCTGAAGCAGCGTGAAATGATCCGGAACCTCGATCTCTTTACCGTCAACCTTGAGCTTTGTCATGGTTCTACTTACGTCCTGTTGCCTGTCCGTCCCGCCAAAACCGCGGTCCACGACAAATCCCGATCGCATCTTGCCGCATCATTGAGATTCGACCGGATGCTTAAATGATTTTCGGGATCGGTGAAACCCGGTCCCTGGCCTTGTCAGCCGCCGTACACGTTACTCGGCAGCTTCCATTACAGCGCCATCATCCATGGCTCTGTAGGTATATTGGTCGATGCGCTTTTCGATTTCCGGACGGAAATTGCGGATCAGCGCCTGAACCGGCCACGCGGCCGCATCGCCAAGCGCGCAGATGGTGTGGCCTTCGATCTGCTTCGTCACTTCGAACAGCATGTCGATTTCGCGCTTCTGTGCGTTGCCCTTGACCATGCGCTCGAGAACACGCCACATCCAGCCTGTGCCTTCACGGCAAGGGGTGCACTGGCCGCAGCTCTCATGCTTGAAGAAGGCCGCGATGCGGGCAATCGCCTTGATGACATCGGTCGACTTGTCCATGACGATCATGCCGCCGGTACCGAAGGACGACTTCACTTCGCGCATGCCGTCGAAGTCCATGATGGCGTCCTTCATGTCCTCACCGCGAACGATGGGGCAGGATGCGCCGCCTGGAATAACGCCGAGAAGATTGTCCCAGCCACCGCGAATACCGCCACAGTGACGCTCGATCAGTTCCTTGAAGGACACACCCAGCGCATCCTCGAAGGTGCATGGGCGCTCGACATGGCCGGAGACCATGAACAGCTTGGTGCCGACATTGTTCGGACGACCGATCGACGAGAACCAGGAGGCACCGCGACGCAGGATCGTTGGCGCAACGGCAATCGATTCGACGTTGTTGACCGTTGTCGGGCAGCCGTAGAGACCCATATTCGCCGGGAATGGTGGCTTCAGGCGCGGCTGGCCCTTCTTGCCTTCCAGGCTTTCGAGCAGTGCGGTTTCCTCGCCGCAGATATAGGCACCTGCGCCGTGGTGAACGTAGATATCGAAATCCCAGCCGTTCTTGTTGTTTACGCCAAGCAAGCCGGCGTCATAGCACTCGTCGATGGCTGCCTGCAGCGCTTCGCGCTCACGCATATATTCGCCGCGCACATAGATATAGGCCGTGTGGGCACCCATGGCGAAACCGGCAATCACGCAGCCTTCGATCAGCGTATGCGGATCGTGGCGCAGGATTTCGCGGTCCTTACAGGTGCCGGGCTCGGACTCGTCAGCGTTGACGACGAGGTAATGCGGGCGACCATCGCTTTCCTTCGGCATGAAGGACCACTTCAAGCCGGTCGGGAAGCCTGCACCACCACGACCACGAAGGCCAGAAGCCTTCATCTCGTTGATGATCCAGTCGCGGCCCTTTTCGATGATCTGCTTTGTGCCATCCCAATGGCCACGCGCCATGTTGCCCTTAAGCGACTTGTCCTTAAGGCCGTAGAGATTGGTGAAGATACGATCTTGATCTTTCAGCATGGTTCAACCTCTCACTGCGACTTCTTGGCATCGCTATTGGTGTCGGCAGCCTTGGCATTTTCCGCTGCAGCCTTAGGCTCCGTCGCAGGTGTCTTCAGCTTCGGATCTGTTTCCGGCGTATCCGTCTTCGGCTTAGCGGCGTTGGAAGGCGGCGTTTGCGCAGCGTCTGGCGCGGGCTCGTCCTTCTTGTCGAGATTGGAGCGATCCGGCTTGGTCTCTTCCGTCAGCGTCGTCAGCGCACCAACGGGTGCCGACAGATGACGGTCGATCTGCGGACCGGGCGTTACGGTATCGCCCTTGCCTGCTTCGAAGGCATCGATGATCTCTTCCAGGCGATGAGGCGTCAGATCCTCATAGGCGTCCTTGAAGATCATGACCATCGGCGCGTTGACGCAGGCGCCCTGACATTCCACTTCTTCCCAAGAGAGCGTGCCGCTTTCATTGGTGTGCAGCGGATCGTGGTGGATCTTGTGGCGGCAGACATCCATCAGCGCTTCAGAGCCACGCAGCATGCAAGGCGTCGTGCCACAGACCTGGATATGAGCCTTGGTGCCCACCGGCTTGATCTGGAACTGCGTATAGAATGTCGCCACTTCGAGGACGCGGATATAAGCCATATCCAGCATCTCGGCGACCTTCTCGATGGCGGCGCGGGTGACCCAGCCGTCCTGCTCCTGGGCGCGCATCAGCAGCGGGATGACCGCAGACTGCTGGCGTCCTTCCGGATATTTCTTGATCGTCTTTTCCGCCCACGTCGTGTTCTCCGCATTGAATGCGAAGCTTGCGGGCTGGACCTGATCTTCGGCTAGTCGACGAACGGACATACTTCCTCACGCCTCATCAATTTAACGACTCACACCGCGATCTCGCCACCGTGACGAACTCGCAAGCATAAGCCGCTTTGTCTTTTTGCATAAACACAATGAATTTGCTGCCGTTGGGAAGCGAGGACTTGATTTCGTATCCCAGATCCAGCAGCTGCTTGATGGTGGAACTGCCGCCGCTTGCGCCTGACGAAACCTCGTTCGTCGCCGTTTGGGCGAAGAGCGGTCCCGTGGCTGCAAGCAAAGCCGATATGGCGAGCGGCAGACGCATCATCAGCGATCGACCTCCCCGAACACGATGTCGAGAGAGCCGAGAACGGCGGTCACGTCAGCGAGCTGGTGGCCCTTGCAGAGGAAGTCCATCGCCTGCAGGTGGGCATAGCCCGGAGCGCGGATCTTGCAACGATAGGGCTTGTTGGTGCCATCGGCCACAACATAGACGCCAAATTCGCCCTTCGGCGCTTCGACGGCCGCATACACTTCGCCGGCCGGAACGTGATAGCCTTCGGTATAGAGCTTGAAGTGATGGATCAGTGCTTCCATCGAACGCTTCATCTCACCACGCTTCGGCGGCACGACCTTCCCGTCGAGCGACGAAACCGCACCGATGCGATGCTTGCCGGAAAGAAGCTCAACGCACTGCTTCATGATCTTCACCGATTCGCGCATTTCCTGCATGCGGATCAGGTAACGGTCGTAGCAGTCGCCATTTTTGCCGACCGGAATATCGAAGTCGAGATCGGAATAGCACTCATAGGGCTGCGCACGGCGCAGATCCCAGGCAGCACCCGAACCACGAACCATGACGCCGGTAAAGCCCCAGGCGAACGCATCTTCGAGCGACACGACGCCGATATCGACGTTACGCTGCTTGTAGATACGGTTGTCGGTGAGCAGGCCCTCGATGTTGTCGAGAACCGTGATGAATGGATCGCACCACTTGCCGATATCATCGACTAGTTCCTGCGGAATGTCCTGGTGGACGCCGCCTGGACGGAAATAGGCAGCGTGCATGCGCGCACCCGAAGCACGCTCATAGAACACCATCAGCTTTTCGCGCTCCTCGAAGCCCCAGACCGGCGGCGTCATGGCACCAACGTCCATGGCCTGAGTCGTGACGTTCATGATGTGCGACAGGATGCGGCCGATTTCGGAATAGAGAACGCGGATCAACTGACCGCGCATCGGGATTTCAAGCCCGAGCAGCCGTTCGACAGCAAGCGCAAAGGCGTGCTCCTGGTTCATCGGCGCGACGTAGTCGAGGCGGTCGAAGTAAGGGACAGCCTGAAGATAGGTCTTGGCTTCGATCAGCTTTTCCGTGCCGCGATGCAGCAGGCCGATATGCGGATCGACGCGCTCAACGATTTCGCCGTCGAGTTCCAGAACGAGACGCAGCACGCCGTGCGCGGACGGATGTTCCGGACCGAAGTTGATCGTAAAATTGCGAACATTATGTTCAGTCATCAGTGTTGCTCCGCCGACGTGATCATGGCGATGAATTCGGGGCCGGTCATTTTATTAGTGGCCTCGGCGAACGAATAGCTTGTCGGCTTTTCGTCAATGAAGATCTCGGATGCCAGCGTGAAGCTGGACGGATCGTTGAAGAGCTGGGCGGAAACGGCAAAATGCGCGCCATCCTTGGAGCGCCACATCACCGTGCTGCCGCATGTCTTGCAGAAGCAACGCTCGCCCCATTCGGACGACGAATAGACGCCGAGCGCCTCGGCATTCTCTACAGAGACGGACTTGCATTCAACAGCGAGGAAAACACCGCCGGACCAGCGACGGCACATGGAGCAATGGCATGCACCCATATCCCGGGCGCCGATCGTTGCTTGCATGCGAACGGCGCCGCAAAGACATTGTCCCTGCTCTGTGGAAACTGCTTCGCTCATTGCTTGGCCTTTTCATCACCCGGAAGAACGTAATCCGTTCCTTCCCAAGGCGAGAGGAAATCGAAGCTGCGGAATTCCTGCTTCAACTCCACGGGCTCGTAAAGAACGCGCTTTTGGACGTCATCGTAGCGCACTTCGACGAAACCGGTGAGCGGAAAATCCTTGCGAAGCGGATGACCTTCGAAGCCATAATCCGTCAGGATACGACGAAGATCGGAATGGCCTTCAAACGGAATACCATACATGTCCCAGGCTTCGCGCTCGAACCACTCAGCGCCGTAGAAAACGGACGTCGCAGACGGTACGCCTTCGTCTTCGGCCACTTGAAGCTTGATGCGAACGCGCAGGTTCTGGCGCGGAGACAGCAGATGATAGACGACATCGAAGCGCTTTTCGCGCTGCGGCCAGTCAACGCCACAGATATCGATGATGTTGACGAACCCGCACTGCACATCGTCACGCAGGAAAGTCAGAAGCGCGATGATGTTTTCCGGCGTCGTGTTCAGCGTCAACTCGCCGTAAGCGATGGCATGCGACTCGATAAGAGAGCCGCGCGCTTCCTGCACATAGGCCGCGAAATCGTTAAGAGCTTCGCTCATTCTTCAGTCCTCTGCCCTTAACGCTCGATCGTGCCTGTGCGGCGGATTTTCTTCTGCAGCAGAAGCACGCCGTAAAGCAGTGCTTCCGCCGTGGGGGGACAGCCCGGCACGTAAATATCGACTGGCACGACACGGTCGCAACCGCGAACGACGGCGTAGGAATAGTGATAGTAGCCGCCGCCATTGGCGCAGGAGCCCATGGAGATAACGTAGCGCGGCTCCGGCATCTGGTCATAGACCTTGCGCAGTGCGGGCGCCATCTTGTTGGTGAGCGTGCCGGCAACGATCATGACGTCCGACTGGCGCGGTGAGGCGCGCGGGGCAACGCCGAAGCGTTCCATGTCGTAACGCGGACCGGAGGCCTGCATCAGACCTTCGACGGCGCAGCAGGCCAGACCGAACTGCATCCACATCAGCGAGCCGGTGCGCGCCCATGTGATGAGCTCGTCGGTCGAAGTGACGAGAAAGCCCTTGTCGGCCAATTCGTCATTAATTTCGCTGAAGTAAGCGTCATCGCTACCGACCGGCTTGCCGGTCGATGGATCGATAATGCCCTTGGGCTTTTGCGCGACAAGCGTCGAGTCGTTTTGAACTACGCCCATTCCAGCGCTCCCTTCTTCCATTCATAGATGAAGCCGATGGTCAGAACGGCCAGAAACACCATCATGGACCAGAAACCGAACCAGCCGATTTCACCGAAGGAGACTGCCCACGGGAACAGGAAGGCGACTTCCAGGTCGAAGATGATGAAAAGGATCGAAACGAGATAGAATCGAATGTCGAACTTCATGCGAGCGTCGTCAAACGCGTTGAAGCCGCATTCGAATGCGGAAAGCTTCTCAGGATCGGGATTCTTGTAAGCAACCGCGAAAGGCGCGATCAACAGCGCCAGGCCGATGACGAGTGCGATACCGATGAAGATTGCGATCGGAATATAGGAACTGAGGAGTTCAGTCATTGTCTCTTCCTTGCCCGACCGAGCGTCGGGCACCCATTTGGAACTGACGTTCCGCAGGGCCGAATTGTGTTGCAACGCCGCAGTGGTTAGCGCAGCCGCGCCATCTCTGCAAGGGTTTAAGCACCTTTTCGCGCCAATCCCGCCACGGATTAGACACGGTAATGTCAAACAGCCGATGCTCTGGCCATTCGACATATAGCTAAATACTTAAGAAACATCGACAAAAATCGTTTAAACCGCTCTTTTAAATCGTCACATATTTTTGTGCCGTGCGGTAACGTTTTATGACACCGAGGAAGAGCGAAAACTGGACTTTCCGGCGGAACAATTCGACCGGTTGAGTAAGGCGAAATTGACTAAATCTTGCGGTGCAAACCGCGCCCTGCTGATCGCAGATATAGCAATGGAGGTAGAAAAAAAGTGGCGCGAGTGACGGGGCTCGAACCCGCGACCTCCGGCGTGACAGGCCGGCACTCTAACCGACTGAGCTACACCCGCATCTCCTGACAGGAGGCTTCCACCTCGCTGCACGAACCGCCTCGGCTGTTCGTTGAGCGGCTAACTAAGGCGTTCGTGTGGGGGTGTCAAGCAGCTTTCACGACAAAAGGATAAGCTTGTGCATTTTGCCATGGGACCAGCTTCCAAAAGCCCAGCTTTCCGGGCCATCGACGAAGCAACCGCAATTGTGCAACTCAAACATCTTATCCACAGACCGCACTATTACTCTTGGAGACCATTCTCGAGTCGCCTCCTTTGACGCGAATCCATGACGAGGGCTCCTCCCCTTTTCTCCTCCAAACATTGTGCCGTTTCGGACCTTAGCGCGTCCCGATTGTCTTGGGCCTGACTCGTCATCGCGCGGAAAAGAAAGATAGGTCCATCCGAGGATAGAGTGGTGGCTCCGCTATCGCAGGCTTCGTAGGTCACTGGCGTCGGGCGGTTGGGTTTATCAGAAACACCTGGTTGGTCCCTGGACGGTAAACAGCTGATATAGCGTAGGAAATTTGCGTGGCCGCCAAATCACTCGCCTTTCGCACCGCGACAAAAAAACGGAAAAAACAAAAAAACTTCACAAAGGCTCTTGCGGTTTCCATCCGATCCGAATAGATCACGGCCACCGACGCGGCAGACACGATCTGCAAGACGCGAAGGGCGATTAGCTCAGTTGGTAGAGCGCCTCGTTTACACCGAGGATGTCGGGAGTTCGAGTCTCTCATCGCCCACCATTTTCTTCCCAGATGTCACGACTTAAACTTAAATGGCTGTCTCTTCGACAGCCCTGATCTCGCACTACCTTTGTCGAGCTCTGCTGGTGCTGGTGTGTGTCGCTCGCTGATGATCCGAGCAACCGGCGATGCTTGAGCCAGCTCAGTTTGACTCCGCGTTTGTTGCTCCACGCCCTGTCCCAGAATCGGACAGTCCGCTCATTGAGCGATTCAAGAATTATAAAGAGGTTTCGCACCATAAGTATCTCGTCGTCCTCATGATGAAGACGCGAGTAATGGGATGAACCATGTCAGTACACACGCTCGCCACCCTGGCGCTTATTGCCTTGCCGATTTATTTCTTTTTCCGATGGGTTCAGTACGATTCGGAGAATCAGGACAAGCAGCGATGAGCTTATGAAACTCACCTCACTTTAAAAAACGACGCCCTTTCCTACAGACGTTTTCGCACTGATCGAAGGTCATTCGCATGTGCCTTGTGGACGGCTTGCTGCCGCTCATGTCCTATGCGTGCTCTCCCCTCGGCGAATCCCATCGGAGAAGAGCACCTTCGACGCCTGACGAGCGGTTGGCGCGACATGCGTCCTATGGGGCGCACAGAGGACGCGTCTCAGTCTTTGACTTTATGCATCGTGCTTTTCCGAACATCGATTTCGATGTTCGGGTCGATGCCTTAGGCGTTTGGCCATGGCACCGGGCGTAGCGCGCCCGGTGTGGTTGCATTTTCCGTCACGAGATGGGCACCGCTTCCTTGCTGGCTTCACGCAGCATGAGGAAGAGTGACGCGAAGAGGATAAGAGTAGCACCCAGCCAGAGATAGCCGCTCGGTGCGTAGCCAAACACCAGCCAGCCTGCAAGAACGTTCAACGGTAGCTTCAGATCATCAAAGGGCTGCACGTAGGCCGCATCAGCCGCGTTGTAAGCGAGCGTCAGGAGATATTGCCCAAGCGCCGTCAGCAGCCCTGCCGCAAGCAGCAGCCAGAGCGCAAGACCCTCCGGAACAGCAAAGCCAGAGGCTGCGGCAAGGCCCGCATTGATGGGCGTCAGCAGGACGAGGAGCCAGACGGTCACCGTCTCGGGCGGCTCGTGATGCGTGAGGTTCTTCATGATCAATGACGATCCACCCCACAGCAATGCCGAAAGCACAGGCAGCAGCGCGGCCTTGGTAAAGCTGTCCGACCATGGCTGCAGGATGATCATCGCGCCAATGAAACCCGTGAGTGTTGCAAGCCATCTGTCGCGGCCGACGGTTTCACCCAGGAAGAGCCGAGCGCCGATGATGATGAAGAAGGGCGAGGTCATGACAAGCGCGATCGCCTGCCAGATCGGCACTGTCACCAGTCCCGTCACCCAGGCCTGAACACCGAAAGCAGCAAGCAGGACACGGAAGATGTGCCGGAAGGGATAATCGGTCTTCATTGCGCGCAGGCCTAGCCGAACCAGCAAGGGCAGCGAGAGGATGAGCGCGAAACCATATTGCCAGAAAGCTGTGGACGCCGGCGGAAAGCCGAGCGTCATGGCAAGTTCCTGGGTGACGACGTTGAGTGCGGCGAAAGCGATACCCGCCAGAACCATAAAACCGGCGCCGAGAACGGCCCGGGAGCGGAAGAGCGAAACAGTGCTCTGATTCATGTCATGTTTCCTTTTCCAAAGGACCAACACAAATCAGGACAGATGAGGACGACGGAAACCGCATCGGCAAGGACACGATGAAACGCGCACTGCCTCCCCCTGCTTTCGCAGATGAGAGCGCAGCCTGACCTCATTCTCTTTCATCCGGACTATACCGTCGGCTCCGGAGTTGCACCGGATCTGCTGACCCTGCCCTCTTTCGAAGAACAGGCGCTCGCGGGCTTGAGGTTTCCCTCTCACCGCCGGTGGGGAATTACACCCCGCCCTGAGAACGAATGCCGGAAGGACCGGCGAAATAGAAATATGGTACGCCAAGCCACAACGCAAGATGGTCAAAAAGAAAGCCCGGCGCGGAGGCCGGGCTTGCAGGATATCGAATTGTCATTGACCTCATGCGAGATGAGGTCGGGACGGATCAGCTGTTGACCGCGTCCTTCAGGCCCTTGCCTGCAGAGAACTTCGGGACGTTGCGAGCAGGAATATCGACCTCTTCGCGGGTCGCCGGGTTGCGGCCCTTGGTTGCCTTGCGGTGGCTGACGCTGAAGCTACCGAAGCCAGCGAGACGGATGTCGCCACCAGCCTTCAGTTCGTTCTGTACAGTTTCAAATACGGCGTCAACGGCAGAAGCGGCATCAGCCTTGGACAGGCCAGCCTTCTCGGCAACTGCGGAAACGAGCTCGTTCTTGTTCATGTTTCCATCCCTTTCAGTGGTATGAAACGACTCAAAATCAGGTCCGCGCAGAATAGAGTTCTATTCGCGCACCGCCACCCAAAAGCGATGGAATCGCCTGAAAAACAAGAGGTCTCGTGGTTTTTTCACAAAAAAGGCCGGCATTTCCGCCGGCCTTCCAGAAGTTCTGTGCTAATTTAGCACCATAGATCGCTCAAAATCTTAATGGGCGATCGTCTGGCCGCCGTCATCAACACCTTCAACAGTCGCAATCACCGGCGTTTCGATGCTGCCGTCCCACTCGATCGGCTCCGGTTTACGGGTCAGAGCATGCTCAAGAACCTCACCCATGCGGGACACTGGAATGATCTCCATGCCGTTCTTCACATTGTCCGGAATGTCCGCCAGATCCTTGGCGTTTTCTTCTGGGATCAGCACCTTCTTGATGCCGCCGCGAAGTGCTGCAAGCAGCTTTTCCTTCAATCCACCGATCGGCAGGACACGACCGCGAAGCGTAATCTCGCCCGTCATCGCCACGTCCTTCGAGACAGGAATACCTGTCATGATGGAGACGATGGCCGTTGCCATGGCGACACCTGCAGACGGACCGTCCTTCGGCGTTGCGCCTTCCGGCACGTGCACGTGGATGTCGCTCTTGTCGAAGCGTGGAGGCTCGATGCCGAAATCGACCGCGCGCGAACGGACATAGGATGCCGCCGCCGAGATAGACTCCTTCATCACTTCCTTCAGGTTACCGGTCACGGTCATACGACCCTTGCCCGGCATCATCACTCCTTCGATGGTGAGCAACTCGCCCCCCACTTCTGTCCAGGCCAGACCCGTGACGACACCGACCTGATCCTCACGCTCGGCCTCGCCGTGACGGAAGCGCGGCACACCCAGATAGTCGTTGATGTTTTCAGCCGTGACTTCGACCGACTTGGTCTTGCCCTTGATGATCTCGGTGACGGCCTTGCGGGCAAGCTTCATCAGCTCACGTTCGAAGTTACGAACACCGGCTTCGCGGGTGTATTGCTGAATGATGGCCATCAAGGCGCCATCCGTCACGGAGAACTCCTCCGGACGCAGGGCATGCTCCTTGATTGCCTTAGGCAGCAGGTGCCGCTTGGCGATCTCGCGCTTTTCGTCTTCGGTGTAACCGGCAATACGGATCACTTCCATACGGTCCATCAGCGGACCAGGAATGTTAAGCGTGTTGGCGGTCGTCACGAACATGACGTCGGACAGATCGTATTCCACTTCCAGGTAGTGATCCATGAAGGTGGAGTTCTGTTCCGGATCCAGCACCTCGAGCAGAGCCGACGATGGGTCGCCACGGAAATCCATGCCCATCTTGTCGATTTCATCGAGCAGGAAGAGCGGGTTCGCCCTCTTAGCCTTCTTCATCGACTGGACGATCTTGCCCGGCATGGAGCCGATATAGGTCCGGCGGTGACCGCGAATTTCCGCTTCGTCACGGACGCCACCAAGCGCCATGCGAACATATTCGCGACCAGTTGCCTTGGCGATGGACTTCGCAAGCGAGGTCTTACCGACGCCTGGAGGGCCGACGAGGCATAGGATCGGTCCGCGGATCTTCGTGGCACGGGCCTGTACGGCCAGATATTCGACGATACGTTCCTTGACCTTGTCGAGACCAAAGTGGTCCAGATCCAGAACCTGCTCGGCAGCGTTCAGATCAACCTTGACCTTGGACTTCTTGCCCCATGGCAGACCGAGCAGCCAGTCCAGATAGTTGCGCACGACGGTGGCTTCCGCCGACATCGGGCTCATCTGGCGAAGCTTCTTCATCTCCGCTTCGGCCTTTTCCTTGGCTTCCTTGGAGAGCTTGGTCTTGGCGACGCGTTCTTCCAGTTCGGCCATCTCGTCACGGCCGTCTTCGCCGTCGCCGAGTTCCTTCTGGATCGCCTTCATCTGCTCGTTCAGGTAATATTCGCGCTGGGTCTTCTCCATCTGGCGCTTGACGCGCGAGCGGATGCGCTTCTCAACCTGCAGAACGGAAATTTCGCCTTCCATGAAGCCGAGAGCCTTTTCCAGGCGCTGCTTGACGCTCACCGTTTCGAGCATTTCCTGCTTTTCGGTGATCTTGATGGAGAGGTGCGAGGCAACCGTATCGGCGAGCTTGGAATAGTCGTCGATTTGTCCAGCTGCGCCAACCACTTCCGGCGAAATCTTCTTGTTGAGCTTTACGTAGCTTTCGAACTCGGACACGACGGAACGAGACAAAGCCTCGATCTCAACGGCATCTTCTTCCGGCTCGTGCAGGATCGTTGCGGTTGCTTCGTAGAAGTCTTCGCGGCCGGTGTATTCTTCGATCTGCGCGCGGCCCTTGCCCTCGACAAGAACCTTGACGGTACCGTCGGGCAGCTTCAGCAACTGAAGAACGTTGGCAACCGTGCCCACTTTGTGAATCGCAGACGGATCCGGATCGTCATCGCTCGCGTTGATCTGCGTGACAAGCATGATCTGTCTGTCGGAGCCCATGACCTCTTCCAGTGCGCGAATGGACTTTTCGCGTCCGACAAACAATGGAACGATCATATGTGGGAAAACGACAATGTCGCGCAGAGGAAGTACGGGATAGGTACCGCCAGATGCAGCAGACGTGATGTTCGTCATATCATTTCCTTTCCATGGTCCCTATTCGGGACGCTTGCCGGACGTCTTGGGAAGTTTCCGGCATATTCTTATTCGTGACTGAAAGTGGAGTTTCGCACTGTCATTTTCAAGTCACGGAAACCAGCAACCCGCTGTCTATCGTGGGGCCGCATACCTTTGAAAAAACGATGGGCGTGAATACGCTTTTTACTCTCCACCCCTGCCGGGCCCCGCGAAGGTGGATTCGATGAGCGACCTTCACCAAAACGTCACGCCATCACACAAATCACTGGTAAGACTCTATCAGCAAAGCATAATCCGCTCCAACTCAAAATCGGACACGGGCACGGTTATTCGCTATTTCGAGGCTTAAAACGGAAAAAAGGCCCGCCAATGGCGAGCCTTTTCCATTTGATTGCGATCAGCCCTGGTAATCAGGCCGACACATTCGCTTTCTCGTCCTGACGATCGGCGTAGATGTAGAGCGGGCGAGCGAGACCGCTGACGACCTCGTCCGAAATCACCACTTCGCGGACGCCTTCCAGCGTCGGCAGGTCGAACATGGTGTCGAGCAGGATCTTTTCCATGATCGAGCGCAGACCGCGAGCACCGGTCTTACGGGTGATGGCCCGACGGGCGATTTCACGAAGCGCGTCCTCGTGGAATGTCAGTTCAACATCTTCCATCTCGAACAGGCGCTGGTACTGCTTGACGAGAGCGTTCTTCGGTTCGGACAGGATCTGGATCAGCGCATCCTCGTCGAGATCCTCGAGCGTTGCCAGAACCGGCAGACGACCAATGAATTCGGGGATGAGACCGAACTTGACCAGGTCTTCAGGTTCCAGTTCACGCAGCACTTCGCCAACGCGGCGATCGTCTTCTGCCTTGACCGTCGCGCCGAAGCCGATGGATGTCTTCTCGCCGCGGGCAGAGATGATCTTGTCGAGGCCAGCAAATGCGCCGCCGCAGATGAAGAGAATGTTGGTCGTATCCACCTGCAGGAATTCCTGCTGCGGATGCTTGCGACCACCCTGCGGAGGAACGGATGCGACCGTGCCTTCCATGATCTTCAGAAGTGCCTGCTGAACGCCTTCGCCCGATACGTCGCGCGTGATGGACGGATTGTCCGACTTGCGGGAAATCTTGTCCACTTCGTCGATATAGACGATACCGCGCTGGGCGCGCTCGACATTGTAGTCGGCAGCCTGGAGCAGCTTCAGAATGATGTTTTCGACGTCTTCACCGACATAACCGGCTTCGGTCAGCGTCGTTGCATCCGCCATGGTGAAGGGAACATCGATGATGCGCGCCAGCGTCTGGGCAAGATAGGTCTTGCCGCAACCGGTCGGGCCAACCAGCATGATGTTCGATTTCGCCAGTTCCACATCGCCGTTCTTGGAGGCATGCGCGAGGCGCTTGTAATGGTTATGAACGGCAACAGACAGGATCTTCTTCGCCTGTTTCTGGCCGATGACGTATTCGTCGAGGATCTTGATGATGTCCTGCGGGGTGGGAACACCCTCACGCGACTTCACCATCGAACTCTTGTTCTCCTCGCGGATGATGTCCATGCACAATTCGACGCATTCATCGCAGATGAACACTGTCGGCCCGGCAATCAGCTTCCGGACTTCGTGCTGGCTCTTGCCGCAGAATGAACAATAGAGTGTATTTTTCGAGTCGCCGCCGTTGCTGCCGCTGACTTTGCTCATATCTCTTTCCTTCCAGCACGCCGCAGGTCCGCAAAGCGGATCGCGGTCAACTTACCGCCTGCAAATGCGACCGCCATTTCGGGCCTTCGCATCCGCTTCGTTCCCGGGGTACTAGCCGTATCAGATATATGAACTGACGCACGGCGGCAACGAATTCCCCTTAAAACCCCGGAACACGCGTGCTCCGGTATGTCTTCCGATGCCCTCCCTCAAAGCTTTACGTCGTTCGGGAGAGCTTGGTTCAGACTACGTCATAAAAATTCAACATAGCCTTAATATGTACTATTATCGCTTTATTCGCCGGTTTAAAGCCCAGAATTACGATCAGGCCAATAAACCGGCATCGTCAAGCAGTCGCTTTAATTCACGGAAATGCCTTCGATTTCCTGGCGGGAAGTGAGGATCTTGTCGATCACGCCCCAGTCCTTCGCTTCTCCGGCATCCATAAAATGGTCGCGATCGAGCGTCTTTTCAACGTCTTCCAACGTACGGCCGGTGTGTTTCACATAGACTTCGTTCAGGCGACGCTTCATCTTGATGATGTCTCGGGCATGACGCTCGATGTCGGATGCCTGGCCCTGGAAGCCGCCGGACGGCTGGTGAACCATGATGCGGGCGTTGGGCGTTGCAAAGCGCATTCCCTTTTCGCCGGCTGCCAGAAGCAGCGAGCCCATCGAAGCCGCCTGGCCAACGCAAAGAGTGGAGACGGCGGGACGGATGAACTGCATCGTGTCATAGATCGCCATGCCGGCTGTTACGACACCACCCGGGGAATTGATGTAGAGCGCGATTTCCTTCTTCGGGTTTTCGGCCTCGAGGAACAGAAGCTGGGCGCAAACGAGCGAAGCCATGTGATCTTCGACAGGACCTGTCAGGAAGATGATGCGCTCTTTGAGAAGACGGGAGTAGATGTCATAGGAGCGCTCACCGCGGTTGGTTTGCTCCACGACCATCGGCACCAGAGCCATGGCGGTATCAACTGGATTTGTCATGTCCGTCCTTTATCCAATTCTAGCCCGGAAGCTCCGAGCGCCCGGAATCATTATTCGTCAACTCACTACATAGAGTGTCCTTGGTCGGCACTTCAAGACTGAGGCAGCGGATATCCTTAATAGCGAGGACAATTCTTCCACCGCTTTAAAGATGAAATCCCTTGCCGACCAGCCTCTCGTGGCTTGCGTCGCTTCCTCATCAACGACGAACAGCCGGACTGGTCAACAAGCGGTTAAGCGGAACGAGGGGTGACGAATTCTTTACGTAACGTGAGGAAGATACTTTGCGTGAGAGTTTTTCGTTGAAAGTTGCCTTTCGCAGGACTACACGTCGAAGTGGCGTTCTCGACCTTACTCCTCGATCACACTCGACGGTCAGACGAAGCGACTCATTGAAATTTAACTAGGATTGCGCTGTGTTCCAGGCCCAAACAGGCATGCTTCTCTGGTCGTTGGAAACATCGACTCTCGCTGCATTGCTGGCCGTGCTCTGGCTTCATTCGTCCTCCAAGAAACATCACCTGTTTTTCGCCTGCGGCTTTGCAGCGGTGGGCGCCGGTTCTGCGCTCGTAGCGCAACGGGGTTATCTCGCTGATTTCTGGACGATCACCGTTGGCAACACGCTTGCGCTTTCGGCCTTCGGCTTCTGGCTCGCCGGCCTGCTTCGCCTTGAGCAGCGGAAAATCGAGGGGTGGATTTTCATTCCACCGCTTTTGTGGCTGGCCTTCATGTTTCTGCCGGCGGTGTACGACAGCATGCTGGCACGTGTCCTCGTTTATCATGCCTGCGCGGCAGTCGGTTACTTCACCATCACCGGCGTCGTGCTGACCTCCAAAGAGCCGGTCTCAACGACGCGCAAGATCTTTGCCGTAGCCCTCGTCGTGCACGCGCTGATCGGTCCTCTGACCGCAGCCCTGATCATTCCCTACGATTCGCTTGCCGGCCAGACGCTGCCGCTGACCGCACCGGTCGCCTACTCGGCCGCTTTCAGCTTCGTCGTGCTGATGATGATTGCCTTGAAGATGTTCATGGAGGACAACGAGCGGCGACTACACCGTCTTTCAATCACCGATCATCTGACAGGCGTTTTCAACAGGCGCGGACTGATGGAAGCCTATTCTGAGATCAGGAAGGCGCCGGAACATCGTTCATCACAACTCCTGCTTGCTTTGTTCGACATAGATCATTTCAAAAAGATCAACGACCGCCATGGTCACCAGTGCGGCGACGAGGTGCTGGTTCAATTCTGCGATCTCGTCAATCGCATCGTCGGCAGCAAGGGCATCTTCGTGCGCATGGGTGGCGAAGAGTTTGCCTATCTGTTGCCCCATGACGATCTGAACGCTGCGCTGAGGATAGTCGATGGCGTGCGTGTCTATTTCGCTCGTCTTTCCACCGAGGGGAGAGAGGAAAGCTTTACCTCCACGGTGAGTATCGGCATCTACTCCGCCCCGATCGCGGAGGCGGAACTGGATCTGATGCTGAAGATGGCGGACCGGGCGCTCTATGCAGCGAAATCCGCAGGCCGCAATCGCACGGTCGTCAATGACGGCATTGCCAATGTCGTGCTCCCGGCCGACGACCGCGGCGAAGACCCGCATGACAACAATGCCGACCGGCAGGTCGCGGCACTCAACCGCATCGCGGCTATGGGTAGCAACTGACTGTCTATTCTCAGCCTTGCCTCCCTTTCCCGTCGGCTTTGTTTTCGCTAGAGCGCCGTGCGTCCTTTAGGACGCACAAAGGACGCTCTAACTTTTTGAATCTACGCATCGTGCTTTCCGAAAATCGATTCCGATTTTCGGGCCGATGCTGTAGAGGTTGGGCATGAACACCATGCCCGACTTTATCCACATCGACGCGCAAGCGCGTTCCGTTTCGCTAGACGCCCGTAACCCGGCGTTTTATGGCAATCCAAACGCCACATACGCTCTTCTCCACGCACACTGTCCAACCTTCTACTGGGAGGAACAGAAGCAATGGTTCTTCACCGGCTATGATCACGTCAACGCGCTGTTGCGTGACCGTCGCTTCGGGCGGCAGATCCTCCACATTGCCACACGAGAAGAACTTGGCCTGCCCGAGCCGCTCGAACACACTCAGAATTTCGATGCGGCAGAGCGTCATTCCCTGCTCGAGATCGAGCCACCGGAGCACACCCGGCTGCGCACCCTGGTGAACCGTGCCTTCGTCTCCCGCCACGTGGAGAAGATGAAGCCTGAGATCGAGACGCTGGCCCACGGGCTTATCGACCGCTTCGAAAAGGACGGTCAGACGGAGCTGCTGTCCTCTTTCGCCGATATCATTCCGGTAACGATGATTGCCCGGATGATCGGGATCCCTGAAGAAATGGGGCCGCAGCTACTCAAATGGTCGCATGCCTATGTCGGCATGTACATGTTCAAGCGCAGCCGCGAAGATGAGCTTGCCGCCGACCGCGCGGCCAAGGAATTCGCCGATTATGTGCGTATCGTGATTGCCGAACGCCGGGCCGAGCCGAAGGACGATCTGCTCAGCCACATGATCCATACGGAGCATAAGGGCCAGTTTTTGACCGATGATGAACTCATCTCCACAACGATCGTCCTTCTCAACGCCGGGCATGAAGCAACCGTCCACCAGATCGGCAACTCGGTGCGCGTCATTCTGGAAAGCGGGCTCAACCCAAAATCGCTCTTCGGCGACGAGAAAACGACCGAACGGACCGTGGAAGAGACGCTTCGCGTCGGTGCACCCGTCCATATCTTTCAGCGCTGGGCTCTGGAGCCGGTGGAAATCGATGGCGTAAAATTCGAGCGGGGCGACAAGGTCAGCCTCATTCTTGCCGCCGCCAATCTCGATCCGCTAAAATTCAGCGATCCCCTCACCTTCAAGCCGGATCGTGCCGAGGCGCCGAATCTCTCCTTTGGTGCGGGCATCCATTTCTGCATCGGCGCGCCGCTGGCGCGGCTGGAACTGAATATCGTCCTGCCTCTTCTCTTCCAGCGCTTGCCACATCTCAAGCTGGCGAGACAGCCGAAGGTCAAGGACGTCTATCATTTTCACGGTCTGGAACGGCTCGACCTCACTTGGTGAGGTCGTCTGCTCCCTGCGCATAACGGTGCATCAGCGTTTCGATCGCTTGACGCATGGCGTCTCGCAATTCCGGTGGGTCGATCACCTCCACCTCCGGCCCCAGTTTCAACATTTCATGGACGGCCATACGCCTATGCGCCACCGGCAGCCGCACCGTCTGCCACCCAGCCTCGTCGGCCTCTCCGACAAAACCGATATTGGCGCGGACGTAAGGTGGAGCGGTATGCTCGATCTCTTTCAAGCCGTGGGGTGAAATTCGTATCGTCGCCCAGTTCGGATAAAGATCGAGCTCGAGCCTTCTGGTGTTCTCGTTCCAATAGTCCGCCAGGTCGAAACCCTTCGGCCAGTCGAAGCCTTCATCGGTCACGATGAGGTCGAGGACGCGGGATATGCGGTAGGTGCGAGGTGTGTTGTCAACGCGTGCGACGACGTACCAGGCACCACCTTTCATGACGATGCCAAGCGGTTCTGCGACCCGGTTTTTTTCAGCTGTCCATGACCGATAGCGGATGCGGATGCGCTTGGAACTCCAGACGGCACCGGCGATGGCTTGCAGATAATGCGGCTGCTCACCTTCGGCGAGCCAAGTTGGTGCATCAAGATAGAATTTCGTCTGCAGGCGTCGCGCGCTTTCACGCAAATCCTCCGGCAAGGCGGCCGTCAGTTTCTTCTGCGCGCCCGCCATCAGCGCCCCCAAGCCGAGATCGGCGGCAGCGCCGGGAATACCCGACAGAAACATGGCCTCCGCCTCGGACGGTGTCAGCCCATTGAGGCGCACACGATAACCATCAAGAAGACGATACCCACCATCCGAGCCTCGTTCGCTGTAGACTGGGACACCTGAGAGCGAAAGCGCATCGATGTCGCGATAGATCGTTCGCATAGAGACATCGTTCTCCGCAGCCAGCACCTCAGCCGTCACCAGCCCTTTCGCTTGAAGGGTGGTGAGGATGTTGATCAGCCGGCTCGCACGCATCGAAAAATCCTGTTTCTCGATCTATGTCTAATCCAACCTGACATGATCTGACAGGTATGGAAGCGCAATCTCTCGTCATCGCGAAATCGCGAGATTAATCAGCACGGGAGACGACCGGTGACGACGAACCAAGAAATCACACTCTTCTACTCGCCGCAGACACGTGCCACCGGTACCCGCATCTTGCTGGAGGAGTTGAACGTGCCTTATGAGCTGCACGTCCTGAACATGAAGGCAGGCGAACAAAGACGGTCGGAGTATTTGACCATCAACCCGTTCGGCAAGGTACCGGCGGTGCGCGCCGGTGATACGCTGATCACCGAACAGGGCGCGATCTATCTCTATCTGGCCGACCTCTTCCCACAAGCCGGGCTTGCCCCTTCCCTCACCGACCCGGATCGTGGCGCCTATGTCCGTTGGCTGTTCATCTATGGCAGCTGCTTTGAACCGGCCATCTATGACCGCTACATGAAACGCGAGCCGGGCTCTCTCAATGAAACACCCTATGCGAGTTACGACTCGCTGATCGACATGCTGGAAGTGCAGCTGGAGAAGGGACCCTACCTGCTCGGCGAGCGATTCACGGCCGCCGATCTTCTGTGGGGGATCGCGCTTACCTGGACGACGATGTTCGGCCTCGTGGAGGCCCGGCCCGCATTTCAGCGCTACATGGATCGCATCGGGGCTCGTCAGAGCGTGCAGACAGTAACCGCCGAGGACGCCACTATGGCCGCAGAGCATGAAGCTGCGGCCGCTGCGCTGAGCAAGCCAATGTCGTGATGAGCAAGGGAGACGATGTGTGTGGCGCGGCTGGTCTAGAGCCGGACCACATAGTCCTTTCGCGTCGTCTCCACCACTTCCCATGTGCCTTTAAAGCCGGGACGGATGATCTGGCGATCGCCTGCTTTCAGGTGGATAGGCTCTCCACCATCCACCGTCAGAATCGAGTGACCCTCCAGAATGTTGAAGTACTCCCACTCATCATATTCTACCCGCCACTTGCCGGGTGTCGATTGCCAGATGCCGGCATAGAGACCGCCTTCGGCCTCCTCCAGGTTCCAGCTGGTGAATTTCGGATCGCCAGCAATTAGCCTGTCGGGCGCCGGAGCGCCCTCCTCCGGCTGAATGGTGGAAAGATCGCCGTCAGGCTTGAAATTCAGGGTTAGGGCCATGGGCGATCTTGTCCTCTCGTGTTGTGGCTTCTCAAGTTTTTCGGTCGTCAGATTTTCGCCAGCGACTGTTCCAGGTCAGCGATGATGTCTTTCACATCCTCGATGCCGATAGAGAGACGCACCACGTCTGGACCCGCACCCGCCGCAACCTGCTGCTCGGGCGTTAGCTGAGCATGGGTCGTCGATGCAGGGTGGATGACGAGAGAGCGGGTATCGCCGATATTGGCAAGGTGTGAAAAGAGCTGCAATCCTTCCACCAGCGATTTACCGGCCTGGTATCCGCCTTTCACACCGAAGGTGAAGACGGACCCCGCGCCTTTTGGTGAATAGCGTTGTTGCAGAGCATGGTTGTCGCTGTCTTCCAGCCCCGCATAATGCACCCAGCCGATCTTCGGATGCGCCTTCAGCCATTTGGCGACCGCAAGCGCATTGTCGGAGTGGCGCTGGACGCGCAGCGGCAGCGTTTCGATACCGGTGAGAATCAGGAAGGCGTTGAAGGGGGAAATCGAAGGGCCGAGATCGCGAAGGCCGAGGACGCGGGTGGCAATGGCAAAGGCGAAGTTGCCGAAGGTCTGGTGCAGGACGACACCCGAATATTCCGGACGCGGCTGCGATAGAGCCGGAAACTTGTCCGATGCGGACCAGTCGAACGTGCCGCCATCGACGATGATGCCGCCCATGGAGTTGCCATGGCCTCCGAGAAACTTCGTGAGCGAATGAACGACGATGTCGGCACCGTGTTCGATCGGCCGAATGAGATAGGGGCTCGCCATTGTGTTGTCGACGATCAGCGGCAGCCCATGCCTGTGCGCCACCTCCGCAATGGCCGAGATATCGACAAATGTGCCGCCGGGATTGGCAAGGCTCTCGATGAAGATCGCCTTCGTCTTCCCATCGATTTGGGCTTCGAAGTTCGCAGGATCAGCGGCATCCGCCCAGCGCACCTGCCAGCCGAAGTTTTGGAAGGAGTGGCCGAACTGGTTGATCGAGCCGCCATAAAGCTGGCGGGCGGCCACGAAGTTGTCTCCGGATTGCAGCAGAGTGTGAAAGACCAGCAACTGTGCTGCGTGGCCCGACGCCACGGCGAGCGCCGCGGTTCCGCCCTCAAGGGCTGCAACGCGCTCTTCAAGAACCGCCTGCGTTGGGTTCATGATGCGCGTATAGATGTTGCCGAACTCCTTCAGGCCGAAAAGCGCTGCCGCATGGTCGGAATCACGGAACGCGTAAGCCGTGGTCTGGTAGATCGGCGTGGCGCGCGCGCCAGTGGTCGGGTCTGGCTGCGCACCGGCGTGGATAGCAAGGGTAGAAAAGCCCGGCGTATGGTCTGACATGGTGTCCCTCCGACTGTCTTTTTAAACGAGCACAGAAAGGATCATATCGCTTCGACGGCGAAAGATAAGTGCGAACTATCCTAACTATCGTCCGATATTGAGACGAGGATGCTCAATGGCCGGGCAGCGATCCATGATCACTTCCACGCCGTAATGCTCCCCCTTCGCCGCGGCATCATAATCTTTCACGCCCAATTGTGCCCAGACGACCTTGGGGCGGGGTGACATGTGGATCACCTCTTCCATGACGCTGGAGAGATATTCCGATGCGCGGAACACATCGACCATGTCGACGGGCTCAGGAATATCAGCGAGCTTGGCGTAGACCTTTTGCCCAAGGATTTCCTTGCCCTCATGGCCTGGATTGACCGGGAAAACCTTGTAGCCCTTTGAAAGAAGAAACGACATGACGCCATGGCTGGGGCGTGCGGAATTTGGAGAAGCGCCAACCAGCGCGATCGTTGTCGTGTCGGTCAAAATGCGACGGATGTCCTCGTCGGCATAATTGTCGTGATCCATGATCGTCATCCTCCCTTTGGTGGCTGATCCAACTCTAGATCGAGATGGTAATGGATAAAGCATGAATTCCCTGGCGCAGAAAAGGATGCGTAAATTTGCATCTCGCGCTGCCCTTTTATGCGGCAACAGGGCAAATGCCCGATCGTACCGCCTTTGTTCGAACTTCGTTCACCATCACTTTAGAAACTACTTATAGTTACATTAGCAATTTACGTCGCGTCTATAACAAATCCCAATCTGAAACGTTTGAGCTTCAATAAAAACAAAGTTTTAGTGACGATCTTACTTTTTTGGATGTTTGATGAAGTACTTCATGCATTCTTGGGTTGTATAATCTGCGCGTGTCGATGATGCCCGCGGCTTTTCAAAACACGACGTTTTCCCCAGATTACCGGCTGTCTTGGCTCATAATTCCAGCAATTCCCTTCAGCAGATATGCGGCTTCATTTATCGGATGACGAAGGGATCGTCGCGATCGACGACCTCATTTCAAACCGAATTCGTCAACAATGGCGTCAACGAAGCTCTTCACTTTTACTGTGGGACGACGCCCTGCGGGATAGAGAACATGCATGGGGCGGGAGGGGCCCTCGTAATCGGGCAGGACTCTCACAAGCCGGCCAGCCGCGATTTCGCCGCTGAGGACGCCCTCCGGTCCGAGCGTGATGCCATAGCCCTCCACTGCAGCATGCAGAAGCATTTTCCAGTCGTTGCTACGGATCCTCCCTGTCGCCTGAATTTCCTCGACCTGCCCTGCGCGCGTAAACTGCCATCGGCAAGGGATGGAGGGCGACCAGTAGGCATAGGCCAGACAATCGTGGTGCTGAAATTCAGATGGTGTTCGCGGCGTCCCGCGTTTGGCTAGATAGTCCGGCGACGCGCAAGCAATCAACCGATAGGGCGCCAGTGCATGTGCAACAAGAGAGGTGTCCTCGACCTCCCCGATCCGCACCATCACCTCGAAGCCTTCTTCCAGGGGATCGACGAACCGGTCGTTGAGTGTCAGATCGATTTGCATCTGCGGATATCGCCTGAGATAGCGCGTCACGAAGGGTGCCAGGCTAAAAGCACCAAAGGTCATCGGCGCATTGATCCGCAAGACGCCGCTCGGCAGAGACCGCATGTCCTGGGCCAGCGTTTCCGCCGCCTCGGCCTCTGCCAGAACCAGCTTGCAGCGGTCGTAATAGACGCGACCGACGTCCGTCAGGCTCTGCCGTCGCGTCGTGCGGTGGAGAAGCGTTGTGCCGAGCCTGTCTTCGAGAAAGACGACATGCTTGGCAACCATTTGCGGTGACATGCCCATCGCATCTGCTGCGGCGGCGAAGGACCCGACTTCCGACGCCTTGACGAACACCGCCATGCTGGTGAGCCTATCCATGATTGCCTCTTACTGGTTGGGAATGTCCTCTCATCATGGTGATTTATCGCATATCCGACGTGAATTAAACCTCGCTCACCATCAACACGGAGACGAGATATGAAAATCGGAATCATCGGTGCGGGCTTTGTCGGCAGAGCCATCGGCAAGCTAGCCGTTCGCGCGGGCCATCAGGTGATGTTGAGCAACTCACGCGGACCGCACACCTTGTTCAGTATGCGTCACGCCGTGGGTTGCGAGGTCGGAACGGTCGATGAGGCAGCGGCATTCGGCGACATTGTCGTCATCGCCATTCCCCTTGCGGCCTACCGCTCGGTGCCCGTCGCAGTTCTCAACGGCAAGGTGGTCATAGACACAGACAATTATTATCCCGATCGTGATGGGCAGATCGTCGAACTCGACGACGGCAAGATCACAACGAGCGAATTGCTTGCACGGCATCTGCCGCAATCCCGGATCATCAAGGCCTTCAATGCCATCACCATGAACGATCTGGAAAAGGACGGCCTGCCTGCGGGGGCTGGCGAGCGTAGGGCTCTGCCTCTCGCCGGTGACGATGAAGAGGGAAAGACGATCGCCAAAACGCTCTATAACCAGTTCGGATTCGATTCAGTGGATGCAGGTGGTTTGGCTGAAGGCTGGCGTTTTGAACGCGGCACACCAGCCTATTGCGTGCGAATGACCGCAGCCGAGCTAGAAACCGCTCTCGCGAAGGTGGAGCGTCACATCGTGGACGCGTGACGCCATCTACTGCAACGGCATCCGCCGTTGAAATCGAAATCGATTGTCGGAAAGCACGATGCATCGTTTCAACGGTCAAGAACGTCTTTGTGCGTCCCGGAACGAAACCCTCTCGGCGGTCATCAACTCTGTTGAGGACCACCGAGAGGTTCAACCTTGTCGCAACGTCGTGCGGAAGCAGACCTCCCTCACCCCGTTTGACAGCGTAGATGGCCAAGGAATCATAGGCGTCGCTCGCTGTTTTCCGCTTCGCTTTGTAAGCTTTAGCGCCTTGTTTTGTCGCATCTCATCATCGCAAAACCGCGTAACACTTTCGCGCCACATGCTCTAATGTCGGATTTCCATCCAGACGCTTCATGAGTCGCCCGTGTCCCTCGATGTCCTGCTTCTTGTCCTCTTCGGCGCCCTTCTGCATGCCTCGTGGAACGCCCTTGTCAAATCCGGATCGGACAAGGCGCTGGATGCGTCGTTGATCGCTGCGGGTGCCGCTATCTGTTGTGTTCCCTTCTTGCCGTTCCTGCCCCTTCCCGGGTTCGTCGCGCTGCCCTTTCTGGTGGCGTCCGCCTTCCTGCAGTTTGCTTACTTCCGGCTGGTCGCCGCAGCCTATACGGTCGGTGATATCGGCCTCGTCTATCCCGTCATGCGCGGCGTTGCGCCTCTGATCGTGGCAGCGAGCAGCAGCCTGTTTCTCGATGAAAGGCTGGGCACCGCTGCCTTCGCCGGCATTGCTGTCATTTCGGCGGGCATCCTCACCCTTGCCTTCGAGGCACGCCGTGGCGGTCGAAAGGCCATTTTGCTGGCGCTCGCCAATGCAGTGGTCATTGCAGGCTACACATTCGTCGATGGCGTTGGTGCGCGGACCTCGGGCAATGCCATTTCCTATACGCTTTGGATGTCCCTGCTCCCGCCTGTCCTGCTCTTCTCCTATGCCTTCTATCAACGTGGTTATCTGCCGGTCGTGCAGCATGTCAGGCGCAACTGGTGGCGAGGTCTTGCCGGTGGCGGCGGCTCGATTTTGTCCTACGGCCTTGCATTATGGGCAATGACGCAGGCGCCGGTGGCGGTGGTCGCAGCCCTGCGCGAAACCTCCATTCTATTTGCGATCCTGATCTCGGTTTTCCTGCTCAAGGAGAAGGCCAGCCTCTGGCGCTATGTCGCCGGCGGCATCATCGCGATGGGCGTTCTCATCATGCGCTTGGGCTAAGAACGCCATGATTTTGTGTGGTATTATAAAACCACATCATTAACCCTCTGATTTTTATACGTTATTTTTGAAGGTTGCGTTTTTGCGCCTGTTGACGGCTTACGGCACACCGCTTATAAGCGCGCCAGACTGAATTCTCCTGGAATACATGTCTTCCGGCACGCGCAAATGCGGCCAAATCAAGCAACAAGAAACGCCCGCATCCAATCTGGCAACAGCCGGATGACGGGTCCTAAAGAAAGTGAAAAGAATGTCTACTTTCGTTCAGAAGCCCGCTGAGGTGGAGAAGAAGTGGGTCATCATCGACGCCGAAGGCCTCGTTGTTGGTCGTCTCGCCACCCTCGTTGCTACCCGCCTGCGCGGCAAGCACAAGGCAACCTACACCCCCCACGTCGATGATGGCGACAACGTCATCATCATCAATGCGGAAAAGGTTGTCTTCACCGGCAAGAAGTATTCCGACAAGAAGTACTACTGGCACACCGGTTACCCGGGTGGCATCAAGGAGCGTACGGCTCGCCAGATCATCGAAGGTCGCTTCCCGGAGCGCGTCGTTGAAAAGGCTGTCGAGCGCATGATCCCGCGTGGTCCGCTCGGTCGTCGCCAGATGAAGAACCTTCGCGTTTACGCTGGTTCGAACCACCCGCACGAAGCACAGCAGCCTGTCGCTCTCGACGTTGCATCGCTGAACAAGAAGAACGTAAGGAGCGCCTGATAATGGCCGATCTTTCCTCCCTGAAAGACCTCGCCCCGGCATCGGAAGCTTCGGCTCCCGTACACGTCCGCAAGGTTGACACTCTCGGTCGCTCCTACGCGACCGGCAAGCGCAAGAACGCCGTAGCCCGCGTATGGGTCAAGGCTGGTTCCGGCAAGATCATCATCAACGGCCGTGACTTCACTGCCTATTTCGCACGTCCGGTTCTGCAGATGATCCTGCAGCAGCCGCTCGTTGCAGCAGCACGTGCAGGTCAGTTTGACATCATCGCGACTGTTGCCGGTGGTGGTCTCTCCGGTCAGGCCGGTGCCGTTCGTCACGGTGTTTCCAAGGCTCTCACCTACTTCGAACCGGGCCTGCGCCCCGTTCTGAAGAAGGGTGGCTTCCTGACCCGCGACAGCCGCGTTGTTGAACGTAAGAAGTACGGTAAGGCCAAGGCTCGCCGTAGCTTCCAGTTCTCCAAGCGCTAATCGCTTCTGGAATACAGAAATCGAAAAGGCGGGGCCTCGGCTCCGCCTTTTTCTATTGGTGCTTGTCTCTTAACAGTGATGAGACAGGCTGTCAGTTGAGCGGCAGCGGGATGGATCCGGTTATGCCATCGGCACCAAACAATTCGTCCGCGACCGCGGCGGCAATCCGTTCGGCCCCTGCCCTGGTGTAATGTCCTTTGTCTGCGATATAGGCCACACCGTCCAGGCCAAAGTAACAGCCACCCTTTGAAGTAGGATCACAGAAGAGCTGCTCCGGCAGCACCTTGCTGACGTCCTGAGGCAGACCCGAGTTCAGGAATTGGTACGCGCGACCGGTGTTCGCCTCGAAATCGGCTTTCGAAAACTCGAAGCTTGGCGCAGGGTCGCCCCGCAATATACGCGAGGCCATAAGGTCGACCACCGGCTTATCGAAACGCGGAGCCGGATAGACGATCACCACCTGTTTTCCGGTCGCTTCCAGCCGCTGGACAGTCTCACGAAGATTGTCGGCAATCGACTGAAGCGGGATCGCTCCATTGGCGTATACTTCGCTGTCGATCTGCATATAGGGTGCCGCGAGGAAGCTGACCCACGAGGCCGACAGGATGACGGTTTCGACATTGCTGGCCGCCAGATAATCCAATGCGCGCCGGTTGAACTCTTCACAATTGGCAGCGCCTTCGTCTCTTGCAACAGAGACGCCAAGGATAGGCGCGCAGAAGCCATGGGTCAGCTGCACCATACCGATGTTGCGGCGCTTGAACTCCTCGTGCAAGGCTGGAGAAATCGACGCGCCGATAGAATCGCCCCAGACGGCAATCGTCCGGCCGCTGCCGATATTGAACATGCACTCCATGCTCGGCAGTGCAGGAATGCCGTCCTCCCTCTGGAAAAGACAGTTGTCGTTCCAAGTAGTGCGATCGACGAATTCCCTGACATTGTTGGGCAGCCTGGAGGGTAAGCCCTCTTTCACATCGCCCCAGGCGCCGAAGCCCACCAGCCCGACAGCCAGGGCGGAGGCCGCCCATGCGAGTTTGGCAAAGCGCACCCGTTGGCCACGAAATGGCTGTTCGACGAAATACCAGCTCAGGGCCGAGAGTAGCAGAACAAGACCTATCAATCCGCACATGACGATCGTTGATGGCGGTTCGGGGCTGCGAATGCGCCAGAACGCAAAGACGGGTTGATGCCAGAGATAGGCACTGAAACTGATCCGGCCGAGCCAAACCAAAGGAGACAGGGCAAGGATGCGCCCGACGACGCTGGTCTGCGAGGCAAACAGCAAAATCAGAGCTGTGCCTCCCGTGGGGAGCAGAGCCACCAGCGAAGGAATATTGAGCGAAGGATCGAACAGAAAGATCGATAGAATGACGAGGGACAGGCCCGCTGCCGCCAGAACATCGTTCGTACGCCGGTCTTTGCCAAAGATCTGGAATGCACAGATCGAGCCGAGAAGAATCTCCCAGACCCGGGTCGGCAACAAATAGTAATTGGCGACGGGAAAAAAGCGCGAGCCGGCTTCGCTCAAGAGCAGGCTGCCCAAGGCAAGAGCGAGCACAACGGAGAAGATCGTCCTGATCTTCAGCCGGAACAGAAAGAGCAGCGGGAAAAGCAGATAGAACTGCTCTTCAAGACCGAGGCTCCATGTGTGGATCAGCGGGACTTCCGCCGTCTCGGGGGAGAAGTATCCGGTATTTCTAAGGAAGTAGATGTTGGAAAGTGAAAGCGTCGCCGCCATCAGGCTCTTGGAAAACTGCTCATAGGCGTCCGGCAGCAACCATATCCAGGCAAAGGGTACTGTACAGAGGAGGACGAAGAATAGCGCAGGAAGAATTCGGCGGACGCGGCGCGCATAAAAACGGCCGATCGAAAAACGCCCCTCCGCATATTCGCGCAGAATCACCTTGGTAATCAGATAACCGCTGATGACAAAGAAGATATCGACACCGATATAGCCGCCGTCAAAGGCTGCGAAACCCGCATGGGCAAAAATGACGGCCAGCAATCCCAAGGCGCGCAAACCGTCAATTTCGGGTCGATAGTTCATAAAAACCACATGTCACGTTGCGTATAGCTAGCCTTCGAGAAGCGGCGGTCACAGAGTCAGGCGCAGTTCCGACCCCCTGAAGCGCCAGGGTGATCGGCAACGACGCATGGCTTGCTGGAAATGCCGGGGACAAAAAGACCCGAACACGACGGTGAAGCTGTCGGATATACTATCAGATTAGGTGTTTACGAGGTGTTTACCACGAGGCAATCTTATCCCGAACTGCTTAATGCGATATTGAATATTCTCGATATTTCCACTGAAGGATGAGCAATGGCTAAAAAGACGATCGATCACGCCTTCACGGCCCCTTCTCTCACCTCGGCGGCCAGCGATCCGACCCATGCAGGCGTGCTCTCCTTCATGCGTCGTCGCTACAGCAAGAACCTGGAAGGCGCTTCCACCGTGGTCTGGGGCATTCCTTTCGATGCTGCCACATCCAACCGGCCCGGCGCTCGTTTCGGACCTCAGGCGATCCGTCGCGCTTCAGCCATTTTCGACAATGATCCGCAGTATCCCTTCGCACGTGATCTCTTCGAGTCCATGCCGACCATCGACTATGGAGACTGCCTGCTGGATTACGGCAATCATTGGCAGACACCGGAGACCATCGAGCAGGAGGCGCGCAAGATCATCACCGATAGCGACTATCTGCTGACGCTTGGCGGCGACCACTTCATAACCTGGCCGCTGTTAAAAGCGCATGTGGCCAAACACGGTCCTTTGGCGCTGGTGCAGTTCGACGCCCATCAGGATACATGGTTCGATGATAGCAAGCGGATCGATCACGGCTCCTTCGTCGTGCGCGCGGTACGAGATGGGTTGATCGACCCGGATCGCTCGATCCAGATCGGTATTCGCACGCATGCGCCCGAAGATTGCGGCATCAAGATCCTCTATGGCTACGAGCTTGAGGATATGCGCGCCGCCGACATCGCGTCACTGATCGTCAGGCACACGGGTGGCCTGCCGACCTATCTGACCTTCGATATAGATTGCCTCGACCCAGCCTTTGCGCCTGGCACTGGCACGCCCGTGGCTGGTGGGCCATCCAGCGCGAAAATCCTCTCTGTCCTACGCGGCCTCGGGCAACTCGACATTCGCGGTTCCGATGTGGTGGAGGTGGCGCCGGCCTACGATCATGCGGATATCACCGCCATTGCCGGGGCAACGGTTGCGATGTATATGCTTGGGCTGCGTGCCGAGCGGCTTGCAAGATCAACCTGATCCGCATCCCACGCGCTAACAAATCGAGTCTGAAAACTCCCACAACACATTGAAAATGTAAGGTTAAGGACATGGCAGCGAAAATCTTCATCGATGGCGAACACGGCACTACAGGCTTGCAGATCCGCACGCGCCTGGCCGACCGCCGCGATATCGAGCTGCTGTCGATTCCTGAAGCCGAGCGCCGCAATGCATCCATGCGCGAGGATATGCTGAACAGTGCCGATATCTCGATCCTCTGCCTGCCGGATGATGCGTCCAAGGAAGCTGTTTCCATGGTGTCCGGCAACAACAAGGTTCGGATCATCGATACCTCTACCGCTTTCCGTATCCACCCGGACTGGGCCTACGGCTTTGCCGAAATGGACAAGGATCAGGCGGAAAAGGTTCGCTCCGCCCGCTTCGTCGCCAATCCCGGCTGCTACCCCACCGGTGCCATCGCCCTCATCCGTCCCTTGCGTGCCGCAGGCATTCTGCCGGACGGCTATCCCGTGAGCGTCAACGCCGTTTCCGGTTATACCGGCGGCGGCAAGCAGATGATTGCGCAGATGGAAGACCAAAGCCGCGAGGATGCGATCAGTGCCAACAACTTCCTTTACGGCCTGACCCTGAAGCACAAGCATGTGCCGGAAATGAAGAACCATGGGCTTCTGGACCGCGCACCGATCTTTTCGCCATCGGTCGGTCGCTTCCCGCAGGGCATGATCGTCCAGGTTCCGCTGTTTGCCGCCAACCTCAAGGACGGCACGACTGTGGAAACGGTTCACGCCGCCCTCACGCAGCATTATGCCGGACAGGACATCGTCAAGGTCGTGCCTCTGGAAGAGAGCAAGTCGATCGCGCGTATCGATGCGGAAGAACTCGCAAACCAGGATATCATGAAGCTCCACGTCTTCGGCAATGCAGAGCACATCAACCTCGTCGCGGTTCTCGATAACCTCGGCAAGGGCGCATCAGGTGCGGCCGTTCAAAACATGGAGCTGATGCTGTCGGCATGAGCGAGAGCGTCCTCACGTCAGACATTCCGGATGAGATCAAAAGGCGGTGGAGCATTTCCTCCGCCTTTTTTCTTGCCGATACGGCCAGCAGCATTGTCCACCGGGTTGGTTTGACAGATGGCTCCTCAGCGATCTTGAAGCGATTGAAGGCGCGGGGAATGGGCGAGCTTCCCGGCATGACCTTCCTGGAGTGGCGACAGGGCCAAGGTGCCGTGCGTCTCCTGCAGAAAGGGGGCACAGAATGCCTGCTGGAAGATGCGGGTGATCTGACGCTTCGCGCTTACCGTTTTCAGCATGGGGAAGACGCTTCGAATGCAATCATCTGCAAGGTTCTCCAGAGACTTCACGCGCCAGGCGGAGCACCTCCCGGCGGGCTCACGACGTTGGACCAGCATTTCCGCTCTCTCTTTGCCCGGGCCGAGACGGAAAGCGATGAGCGCCTGCGTGAGCCTTTGCAGTACTGTGCCGAGATCGTTCGGGAATTGCTCGCTCATCAGCAGATGGTAAAGCCGCTGCATGGAGACCTGCACCACGACAACATCATCACGGGTGGCCCACGCGGCTGGTTGGCAATCGATCCTCAGGGGCTTGTCGGTGATCCCGCCTATGATGTCGCAAACATCTTCGGCAACCCGCTGAACGCCCTGCCGAATATCGTCGATCCGCAACGGATCAGACGGCTTTGTGCCATTTTTTCAAAAACGCTAGACTGCTCGCAAGAAAGAATTCTCCGCTATGCCATTGCGCATGCGGGGGCATCGATCTGCTGGTCCCTCGAGGATGATGGTCGCCTCGATGAAAGCGAGAACGCTTTGGAGCGTCTCGCCTTCCTGACGGTTGCGCGCGGCCTATTGAACGATCTCAGTCCCTGACTTCGACGGATACGGGCGCAGGGTATTCCCCGATGAAACCGCGCCAGTGGGCGATGGCGAAACCAAGGACGATCAGCGCCATGCCCTGATGGGCGAGCGCCACATGGATATCCACATGGGTGAGAAGCGTGGTGATGCCGAGGCACGCCTGCACACAGACCAGAACAAAGAACAGCACGGAACGTCTCGCATGTGGCGTGTTCGGCAATCTGCGGCAGAGGCTTACCATGTGCCAGAGTGTGGCGGCAAACAGCGTATAGGCACCCAGTCGGTGGACAAATTGCACCGTTTTCGGGTTCTCGAAGAGATTGATCCACCACGGTTGCTGGATGAAGAGATCGCCCGGGATCAGTGAACCATCCATCAGCGGCCATGTGTTGTAGGAAAGACCGGCATTGAGGCCGGCAACGAGTGCGCCGAGATAGATCTGGACGAGACAGAGCACGGCCAAAAGGGCCGCAAATCCCCTGCCCTCGCGCTCGTGCGATGCCTCTGGAGAATGATAGGAAAGACCGCGCAATATCCACATGCAGCCAGCAAAAATCAGGCAGGCGATCGTCAGATGGGTCGCGAGCCGATACTGGGACACGTCCGTGCGGTTAACAAGGCCGGACGAGACCATCCACCAGCCGACGAAGCCCTGAAAACCTCCAAGCGCCAGAAGACCGATCAGTGGCAGGCGCAATCGTTTCTCGATGCGCCCCGTGAGCCAGAAATAGGCAAGCGGCAGAGCAAAGATCAAACCGATGGCCCGCGCCAGCAGACGATGCGCCCATTCCCACCAGAAGATGGTCTTGAACTCGTCCAGCGACATGCCGCGATTGATTTCCTGATATTGCGGAATGCGCTTGTAGAGCTGGAATTCTTCTTCCCATTCGGCAACCGTCAAGGGCGGGATGGCGCCGTGGATCGGCTTCCATTCGGTGATCGACAGACCCGATTCGGTCAGGCGTGTGGCACCACCCACGAGGACGAGACAGAACAGCGTAAACAGCACCACGCGCAGCCAAATGCGCAGAAGCTTGCGGTTGCTCTCCTGCTGCTGCAAAGCCGTTTTCACCCGTTTTTCGACAGAGGCATCCGCCGTCGCCAGCGTATCGGATCGCATTCTTGACACTCCACAATTCCTAACATTGGTTTGCCTCAAGCGGCTGGGCAAAACAAGGGGTTAGCCTTTGCGGCATCGGGTCGCGGCAAATCCGCTTGCGAAAAGCGATACCGTTTTTGACGGGCGCTGCTATAGAGGAATCCCAGGAACACGTGACGGACGAGACATCACCCATGCATCCCCGCCTTAGATCATTCATCGGCACTATCATCATCATTCTGCTGGTCGTGACCTATGCGGTTTTTGCCACAGCCTTCGCCTCGGCAACGCTGGCAAACTCGCCGTGGTGGGTTCACCTCGGCTATTTCGTGCTGTCCGGTCTTCTGTGGATCTTGCCGGCCATGCTGATCATCAAATGGATGGCAGGTCCGAAACGGCAGAAATAATTCGTTCCGCTGGAAGCGTGAAAAACGATGCGTTTCAGGCTGTCAGTGTTGCGGTCTGGTCAGGCCCTCGCTGCCGATACCATCGGAATGATCTGGCTGTGTCCGCTCGCGCGGAACGCCGTCTCTGCCTCACGAAGCACCTCAGCATCACCATCCGGAACGGAAAGGACGATATCCGCATCGACATATTTCAGGATGCGCGAGATTTCAGCAGGATTGGCTGCGCCGAACTCAAGCAGCACAGTATCGTAACTCCCCGACAATGCACCGAGCACCATCACGAGCCGCTCGAGTACGCCGCTGACGCGATGTCCCGAGCCCACGCCTTGCGGCACGATATGCGCCGTGGAGAGCCTGTCACGATGGATGGTTTCGCCGAAGGCTGCATCCCCCGTCAGGAGATCCATGATGCCCGGGAGCGATTCGTCCGACACCATCAGCCGCGAAGCAGCCCCCGTCGCGGTCATGTCCACAAGCACAACGGATCGCGCCAGCTCGGCAATCGCTCTTGCCAGCATGACGGTCGCTGTCGATCCATCCGCCCCACTGGGTGACGCAACAACCGCAACGGGCTTGGCGCCTGGCATGACGAGAAGATCCGCAACATAGGCTATCGGAAGCCCCGCTTCCGCAGAGGCGGGATCAAGATCATCCTGTGGTTCGGTCGCATTGTCGTTCGCGGTCATGGCGCCTTCATTTTCTCATCGCCGGCAGCTTTTGCTCGCACGGCCACCGTTCTTCCCTTCTAACCGCGTCGCAGTAACCCAAGCGTTAAACAGTCGACGCCACGCGGAACTTCCGACGGTCTTAAGGGAAATTCTTCCAAAAAAAGTTTTCTTTACCCGGAATTAACCATGACGAACGGATAACTGGGGTCAAGAAATGTCCCCGGAGCATGATTGCGAATGAATTTCGCCATCCCACGTTTGATATCAGCTTTTGCCCTCGCCGCGACGATGACGCTTGGTGGTTGCGCTGCCTATCAACCCGCGCCCTCCGCCATCAATGCCGCTGCCCTCCAGCCCTATCGTCTGGATAGCGGCGACAGGTTGCGCGTTACCGTTTTCGATCAAGCCGGCCTCACCAACACCTACACTGTCGACCAGGCGGGCTACATCGCCTTCCCGCTCGTCGGGCAAATTCCGGCACGCGGCCGAACGGCCAAGCAGGTTGAAGCAGCGCTCGCCGCCCAGCTCCGCAAAGGCTATTTGCGCAATCCCGATGTCAGCATCGAGGTCGATCGCTATCGCCCGATCTTCGTCATGGGTGAAGTGGGCAGACCGGGGCAATATTCCTACGTCCCCGGCATGACGATCCAGAACGCCATTGCCATTGCGGGCGGCTTCACCTCACGCGCAAACCAGCGCGACGTCGATGTGACGCGTAAACTCAATGCAGACGTCAGCACCGGACGCGTGTTGATCTCAGCACCTGTGCTGGGGGGCGACACCATCTATGTGCGGGAACGTTTCTTTTGAGGAAACTGCGTCGTAGCGCTCCCTGGCTTCACCAAAGCTAAAGCCAGAAATTCAAGTTCAGCGGCAGAAGCGGCAGGCGCCGATCCGGCAGCCTAAGCCTCTGTCCATAGTTGCGGGTAAACTGGTATTGCGTATCCCGCCCCCTTTACTGCTGTAGCGGCCTGATACTTCTTGTCAGCGCTTCAGTGAAATCAAAAGTGTGAAGCGATTCCTTGCATGGCAGTCGTCAACGCTTCTTTTAGTATCTATGGCTTATCTGTATCTGAAAAATGATGACGGGATAAGTCTATGGGCGATCAAGAAAGAGACGGACGAAGCTCCGATCTCGATGTCGTGCGGTTGCAGCTCTCTCAGAAAGCGGCAGGCGACGGCAATAAGCCGACCCTCAATCCCCTCGCCCGGCAGGTCGCCAATCAACTTCGCGATACTAGCCACTCACCGAATATGGTGATCGGTCAGCTGCGCCTTTTCGAGTTCGTCGGCCTTTCGATCATTGCGCTCGTCCTCAACGGCATGGAAATCTCCGGCAGCTGGAGGGTTCATCTGGCGCTTGTCGTCACCTGCCTCTTTAACGCAGGTTTCACCGCTCTTCTGCTTCAGCTGACCGATACCTACCAGCTCCCCTCACTGCGCCGCCCTCTAGCCATGGCCGCGCGCATCGTCGGTTCATACGTCACCGCATGCGCCGTGACAGCTGGCGCAATGTACATGTTGTTACGGGAGGATGGCTACTCCTGGGCAGGCTTTGCCTGGTGGGTCGCCGCGGGATCAGTCTTTCTTCTTCTGGAACGATCGATCGTCGGGCTCGCTATCCGGCACTGGGGCCGCAACGGGGTCATGGAACGCCGCGCCGTCATCGTCGGCGGGGGTCAGGCAGCCAAAGATCTGATCCGCTCTCTGGAACGCCACGATAACGATATCCGTATCTGCGGTATTTTCGACGACCGCACCGGTAACCGCTCGCCCGATATCGTCGCAGGTTACCCGAAGCTTGGCACGTTCGGAGAACTAGTCGAGTTCGCGCGACTGACGAAACTCGATATGCTGATCATCGCGCTACCCATCAGCGCCGAAGCGCGCATCATGGAGCTTCTTCGAACGCTTTGGGTGCTGCCCGTCGATATTCGCATTGCGGCCCATGCCAACAAGCTGCGTTTCAGACCCCGTTCCTATTCCCGCGATGGCGGCGTGCCTATGCTCGACGTCGTGGACAAGCCCATTCGGGACTGGGACGGCGTGGCGAAACGGATGTTCGACATTCTCTTCAGCGTCATCGCTCTGCTTCTGCTCTGGCCGGTGATGATCGGAGCCGCGATCGCGGTTAAATCAACGTCGAAAGGTCCGGTGTTCTTCAGGCAGAAGCGCCACGGCTTCAATAACGAGACCATCAACGTCTGGAAGTTCCGGTCGATGTATACCGAAATGAGCGATCCGAGCGCTGTCAAGGCGGTGACCAAGAATGACCCGCGCGTCACGCCGGTGGGACGTTTCCTACGCAAGTCCTCGCTGGACGAACTGCCTCAGTTTTTCAACGTGTTGGCGGGAGATCTGTCCCTCGTCGGTCCCCGGCCACACGCCGTCCATGCCCAGACGGGCGACCTGAAATATACCGAGGTCGTGGAACACTATTTCGCCCGTCACAAGGTCAAGCCAGGCGTTACAGGTTGGGCACAGATCAACGGCTGGCGCGGCGAAATCGACAACAGCGACAAGATCAAGCAGCGCACCGCTTTCGATCTCTACTATATTGAAAACTGGTCTCTTTGGCTTGACCTCAAGATTCTTTTCCTGACACCGATCCGCCTGTTGAAGTCAGAAAACGCATACTGACGGACCTGTAGCCGATTACCACCTACCCGGTGGAACCGGGCAGGATTTTCCGCGTTGTTCAGCCGTACATCTTCATTTTCAGGGGAAATCCGAATGACGCGGTCTAACAATCTCTACTTCATCATTGGCGCGCTGGTCGTACTCGTCGCCGCTCTTGGCATCTATGTGTGGCACGAAGAGTCGAAGCCTAAGGGTATCGAAATGAATATCGGACCAAACGGCGTGTCCGTTCAGGAAAACTGATCGTCTTCGGGAGGGGCGCAGCACACTATCTTGCTGCGCTACCTCGCGCGCATCGGCGCCTCATACAAATTAGAGACGCCTGTCCTGTCAGGCCAAGCCTACGAAAGACAGGATCATGCCAACGACTACAACCAGACCGACAATATAGATAATGCTGTTCATTTCTCTCTCCATCTCTTTCGAAGCATCCCCAGCGACACCTCGTCTTGTTACGATGGACTAACACGTCGCCCGCTTGAGCGTTCCATTAGAAAATTCAAAAATGAACGGTTCAGTGGATTGATGGGTGACAATAAAGAGCCGCGCCATCTCCATGCGAAGATGGTCAAAGGGCTGATCCTAAGGTATTTCTCAGAAAAATCGAGGCTTGGGGAGAACCTCAAAAATGGTCGGAGCGACAGGACTTGAACCTGCGACCCCTTGACCCCCAGTCAAGTGCGCTACCGGGCTGCGCTACGCTCCGACGTGCCGTAAAGGCATGCACCACTTAGACTTTCGGCATTCTGGAAGCAAGCCCCCTGAAAAGAAAAAGAGAACAAATCAGCAAAAATATCCCACCGGTGGGACTTTCCCTGCGCGAAGTCCCACCAAGTTTCTTATCTGTTCTCTTCCTGAAAATGGCGATCCTTAGATATCAATAATTTCAAATCAGGTCTTCGTTCCCGATCTTCGTAACGATCGATGAAGCAAGGTCGTGAAAGTCGTCATATGACCCCGTGACTGCCGATTGGTGACCTCCAATGGCCCCGTCTGAAGGTTTTAATCTGAAGATAGGCTTATTGGCTTCCATAGCCATAGGCATTAGTGACCGATAGTCTTTGAGCCAAGCGAGTTTCGCGGGGTCATCGTCAATTGTGCCTGAATAGTTGGTACTGTCGCGGAGAACCTCTCCGTGAAAAATCCGGGGCACTCGATCAATCCACCTTCGAAAATGTATCGCACGCTCTCCAGCATAAATGGAGAAGCGAGAAACGACGTACCCTAGCGGGTCCATTTCACCAACTGGCCAATCGCCCTTAGGAGCGTTTTCTCTGCGGCGGAGCCACCCCTTTCGCCATTCCATTAAACCTTTCCCGACGTTACTGAGACCTTTCAGAGAGAAGACGTCTGGAGCGACCGGAACGATAACGAAATCTGCTAGCAGCAGTGCCGACCGATTAATTGCACCTAGATTAGGCCCTACATCGAGCAGCACGTAGTCGGCATCGTAATCTTCGGCTGAGACTTTTACCGTTCTTGCCAATGAGGTCGTAACAGCGAACGCCCTTTCACGATCAAGTGCACTATCAGATAAACACTGCGTCCATTCGCGGGAAAGCGCGTCCTCAATGTTCGATAGCTCTAAATCGCCAGGTATGAGAGCTAGATTCTCGGTAACTTCGATGTAGACAGGAAATACGTCACTACCTGAAGCAATCACCGGCGCCACGCTATCGTAAATTGTATTGACTTGATCGTCTTCAATCAAAACGAGATCAGATACGGTCAACGACATTGCTGTCAAATTTGACTGAGGGTCAAGGTCTGCCATGACAACCCTATATCCCTGATCTGCTAGCATGTGACCAACATGATAAATGAGGGTTGTTTTACCCACTCCACCTTTGTTGTTGAAAAACGCGATTACCTTCATTGCCCATGCCTTATGGTTACGTTCGTGTACGTGTCGTTTACTTCGAAAATGAGTTCACCGGCCCCTGTCTGTGAAAGAGCCTCTCTCGCCAGAGGAATACCAATTCCGAAACGCTCCACAAATCCGTATGATTTAAACGCTTGGGCTATGGTTGGATTTCGATAGTCTGTCGCACCTTGTCCAAAGTTTTCTCTCGTTACCGCGCCGTAGGGCCCTCCGGGGCTAAGTATTTCGACTTTGTCGGTATACCAAGTCACTCGGATGGGTGCGTTTGTGGCCTCATAATTGCGGTGCATTATTGCGTTCCGGACAAGTTGCTGCAACGTTCTTGATGGCAGCGTCTCTCGTCTAGTGTGCCTATCATCCTCCAACGCCAAGGCGCTTTTATTGGTCGCGGATATCAATTCCTCTATGCGACGAACTTGATCGAACAACGAGCCGCTAATTTCTTTTGTATCCACGGTCTCATCTGTCGCCGATGTTCCCCTTACAACTCTCCAATCGATATATGCGCCAGGAAAATAGGCTCGCGGGTCCTTGCCGAGTAAAAGTATCCCAGCCACAGTTGGGAGGCCATCTTGTCCACATACACGCGTAGCCACAAGTTCTTGTTGCTGATCGCGGCCTTCCCGATCAAGATGCTCTCTCGATACCACGCTCGGCAAATATTCATTTTGAAATCGAACCAAATCGATATCTGCAACAGTGGCTCGAGGAACCTGATGAAGGTCATAGGGCAGATTACCCCAGCGGCGCTTCTCAACTAGACGGCGCTCCTGTTCAGGTGTTGCTAACCCCCTCGTCGGCCCCACCCTTATGCGAATTTCTCCCCCGTGCCTAAGTGGCGGGTTGTCGCTAGGTTCTACTATCACCGCAGCTACTGTGCATCCCCCTAATTCGACAGCACGAATAGTAACGCTGGGAATTGGCATAATGTTACCGGACGTGCTCCAAGAGCTAAGCTTCAGCAGTAAAGCATCATCTATCTCTAATCCAGAGCAAGAAAGATCATCATTTTGACCAACGAACAAAACGCCCGGCCTACGATAATTAGGAAGATCGTTGCCAAAAGCGCATATAGCATCGCGTATTTTTTTGCCGTCTGCGGCACTGGCTTTCCGCTCTACACGGTCACTCTCTCGGAGGAAGTACAACTCCGTCAAATCTTCGTCGGTTAGCATCTGGATCCTCCACATATGTTAAATCTTAAGTTGCCAGTGACATCTCAATTAGTCCACCCGTTGTACAGACCCTAACTTGCTATCTGAAGAAAATTCGTTTGCAAAAATACCGGTTTAAGTTTGTCTCGCTGGGCCTTGCCCCAATGAGATATTCTCGATCTGCTCAACTGCGATCTCGATAGAGTTAGGTAAGGCTGGCCCGTCAGTTCGGCGAGGGGAAATCCAGCCAGCGTGTCGCGCAATTCGGCGGCAATGCTCTTCCGGGTGTTGCCGAAGCTGACGTGACAGGCGACAGGGTTACGGGGGGGTGGGGTATGAGGCCACCCGGGCCAACCGATAAGGTGGCGTTGTCGATCTGCCAGCTTGCTGTGGGATCGAAGCGCACACCGTCAAACGTCACTTCGAGCGCGTGGGCAGCATCATAGCCTCGGAGAACCAGCGTTCCTGTCTCGCCGGTTACACTGCGCAGCAGAATGTCTCGGTAAACCGGTATCTCCGAGCCGTGAGCCTGTTTGTCGTAACGCGTGTCGAAGTCGATCGGGCGCAGATTTCCGCGCAGGCACACATTCTCATATTGGATGCCAGTGACGAGCCCACCCCGACTGATATCGCTCTTGATACGCAGTCCCGACGTCGCGCCGTCGATCGTGACGTTTTGGACGAGGACGTTGCTCACACCCGATTCGGTCTCGCTGCCAATCGACAGGCCATGGCCCCAGTAGAGGTGACTGTCTATAATCGAGACGTATCGTGTCGGAGCGCTCCCGCCCTTGATGGCGATATTGTCGTCCCCGGCACGGATGAAGCTGTGAGCGATGGTCACATCCTGCGAACCGGCAGGATCGATGCCATCCGTATTGCGTGCGTCGGCGGGTGTATCGATGCGCACGCCCCAAAGCGTGGCGCCCTTCACACGGTTCAGTATAATGTGAAAATTCGGTGCGTTGCGTAGCGTCACGCGGTAGAAAACGATGTCTGCGCCGTCATCGACCTGGATCAGCCGGGGATTGTTCTGCTTGCCGCCCTGGCTTTGGGCTCTGCGCGCAAGTTGCCACCAGGTCTCCTTGCCGCCGGCCATGACCTCCCCACCTTGACCATCGATGAGGCCGTCACCGACCAGAGCCGCGCCTTGCGTCTTCTCAAACAGAAGGAAGGGGCGGCAGCCATCCCCTTTCGTATCGATCGTTCCGCACGTGCCGCTGCCGCGGTCATAGGCTTGAGGATCAGCGACTGCGGCCAATACGACGCCCTTGTCGAGCCAGAGGGTGACACCGGAGAGAATTGTCAGCGGGCCGCTGACGAATCGGCCGCCAGCATTACCGGCGACCAGCTTGATGGCCTGACCTGCGGGGCATGCATCGATTGCCGCCTGAAGCCGCTGTGTATCTAGCACCTGTTGCGCCGGTGCACTTTGCGCCGCTGGTTGCGGTGAAAGCGTGGCGCAGAGTTGGGTGGGCAAGGTCGGTTCCGATATCACGCGGCGATCGCCGGTCACGGCCGCACCAGCCGCCGAGCTCATCACAAGGGTCAGCCCAACAGCAAGGCAAGCGGCAGTGGGGCGTAAGGCGGGTATCTGAGACTTGGTCATGGGCGCATCCTGTTTGGCAAGACCTCTATTCGAGGATCGTTGCGTCACGTCATGTCGCACATTTTTATGATTGGATGCCAAACCTGCAAGACTAACCCGGCTTTCCGCGACAGAATGTTCGCGCAATCTACCACGCTTGGCTTAGGAAGGTGCTTCAGCGAAAGACGGGTAAAGGACGAATAGACCCGCCACTTGAAGGCTTTGTCTTGGCGAAAGCCTTCCCAGACACGGGATGAGTCCCGCTTTTGAAAAAGGCGCAAAAGCGAGATGTGAAATTTATGGAGGTCAACCGATCGCAGCGATGGCACTATGCGTCGTTGCAGTTACATTTGCGCCAAACCATTTTCGATCCGCTCCCAGCTCTCATCCATAGGATAGGCGGCGGAAATGACCGGCACACCCAGATGGCCATAGCGAATGGACAATTGCTTTTCCGCGGTTTCAGGATCGACACCGGCGATCTTGCCCAGATAGATCGCGGAGGCGAGGCCTGTGCGGTCGGAGCCGGAGCGACAATGAATTAGGATCGGTTTTGGCGATGTGCGCATGATTTCGACGAGCGCTTCGGCCTTGTCCATCGATAGCGTCTCACGCGCCGACATCGCGAAATCGACATGGTTTACGCCGAGCGCTTTAGACTCGGAAACCTCGTCCTTGTACCAGGTCGAGCCATCATTCTTACCGCGCAAATTGATGACGGTCTTGATGTTATGCTGCTTCACATAAAGCGCCAGTTGCTCGGCGCTGGGCTGGTTCGAACGATAGAGTTCGCCGGCCAACACCTCATGAAAATTCCCGGAAAGCTGTAGGAAGCCGAGATAGCCGAAGAAGCTCAGCAGCGAGACCGCCAAGGCGCTCCCAAGCGTGATCATTTTTTTGCGCATTCTATCCATCTTCCAACTGCTATTGACGGAAGGGATAGATGCTGAGGCTGACATCAAGATGAACGTTTCTGACCTGCGAGCACGCAGGCGCAGACGATGTCACCGCACGAAGATATAGACGGCGTAGACGGCAATCAGGGCGCTGGCAACGAGTGCTGCGATCATGCCAAGGCGCTTCTCGATGAAGTGCCGGATGCTTTCGCCGTAACGCTGCAGAAGACCCGCCAGAATGAAGAAGCGTGCACCGCGCGTCACGATAGCCGTCACGATGAAAAGCCCAAGGCTGATATTTGCGGCACCGGAAAGGATCGTCACCACCTTGATCGGCGGGAGGTGTGCAAGTCCGGAGGTGATCAATAGGAGGACGATCGTTTCATAATCGACCGAGGCCTTCAGATGCTCGAACGCATCCAGCTTGCCGTAGAACTCCAGGAGCGGACGAGCAACGCTTTCGAAGGCGTAATGGCCGAGATACCACCCGGCGATCCCGCCGAGAACCGATGCGACCGTCGCGACCGTCGCATAGAACATCGCCTTGCGTGGCTTTGCCAGAACCATGGGCAGAAACAGGACATCTGCTGGCAGGAAGAAGATGGAGCTCTCGACAAAGGCAATGATGGCCAGCCACCAGACGGCGGTTTTGCGCGCCGCAAGGTTCATCGCCCAGGCATAAAGACCCTTCAGCATTTTCTTCTCCGTTCAATCCAGCGATTTTTGCATCGGGTCGGCCCAACCACGGCCTGCGCTTTTCGCCGCTGCGACTTCGCAGGGCTTTCGTGCCTGCCTTACCGATCAAATGCACGAATGGCAAATGATGCAGCGCAGCATCATCATGCTCGATATACAAAATTGCTGCGGCGCGAAAGGTCAAAATGCTTTCATTTATCGATATCTGCGGCGGCCCTTGCTGCAGCGCAGTATCAATTCCTTTTATTCTGGCGCTTCCGCCGATTCGGCGTAGAATGGAGGGGCGAGGACATACTGAGGAGGAGACAGTTATGGACTACGTTAATTTCTTTACTTCACTGAACCCGTTTATTCTCGGCATCTTGATGGTTGTTCTTCTATTGGGTGCTTACAACAAGTGGGTTTCTCACTGACGAATTAAGTCGTCCATTGCCGTAAGTGTGACGCTGACCGCTTATGCCTTGAGCATTTGCGGATAGTCACTTGTGGGCTCGAATGCTATCAATCCCGGAGTTCAATTGATTTCGGGAGAAGGCATGACGCAGGACTTCGCGTTCAAAGATACGTCTGAAAATCTCAGTTCCGTTTTGCAAAAGCTGATCAATCAGCTTGGCGGAAAGACGATCACTTTGCGGGAATTGATGGAGGCCATCGGGGAACAGGGCCTCCTTCTCATGTGCGCCATCGCCTCCCTACCCTTCCTCATCCCCGTTTCCATTCCAGGCGTCAGCACGGTGTTTGGGGCAGCCATCATCATGATTAGCCTCGCCATCATTCTGAACCGGCTGCCATGGTTGCCCAAACGCATTCTGGATCGGCAGATGGAGACGGCGCGCCTTGTACCGGCGCTGCAAAAGGGCATCAATATCGTGTCCTGGCTGGATAAGTATATTCGCCCACGCCTGCTTTCCTTGACGACCGGTGCGATCATGAACCGGGTGAACGGTATCGCCATCATGGTGGCAGGCCTGTTGCTAATGATGCCGCTTGGCTTTATCCCCTTCTCGAACACCCTGCCGGGGGTCGCCATCCTGCTGTTCTCCGCGGGCATGATCCAGCGTGACGGAGCGACCGTGCTTGGTGGCTACCTGTTTCTCGCGCTGACGACGATTTACTTCGCAGCATTGGCCTATGCGGCGGTGTGGGCCGGCCAGGGCCTCAGCAACTCGCTTACGGGCGCTTGATGCCTTCAGCGTCTTCGCGGCGCGCCTGGCGGGCGCGCTTGCGATATTCCCACCAGATCGCCAACTGACGACGCTTGCGGCGAACGAAGCGCAGATCCTGAGACAGGACCAAAAGGCCGAGCGGAACCATCCAGAAGCCGAGGACTGGCAAGAAGCCGAGAAGGCCGCCAATCACGAGCACCGTGCCGATAACGATGCGCCCGATACGAGAGCGCGGCATCGCCACGCTCCATTTGCCCATGTGAAGCCGCCCCGTTTTGGGGTGAATACCGAAATTCACGCCAGATCACCTCAGCTCGACAGGGGTTGGGGAAATTTTTTCAACATCGTCATGCCCGGAAACGTGGGGCCTTCGGTGGATAAAACAAGAGGAATTCATTTTTTTTGAAAAAAGCGCTTGGCAAATCGTCAAAGCGTTTGTATTACCCCGCTCACGCCACGCCAAGCGGCGCACGTTCCCTGGTAGCTCAGCGGTAGAGCATTCGACTGTTAATCGACAGGTCGCCGGTTCGAATCCGGCCCGGGGAGCCATTTTTACAATCGTCCGCGTTGTAAGCAAGATATCTCTCCAAAATACCGCTGAAAAATCTCTGACCACAAACGTCTGGAGCGTACACATCGTTGCGACGCGATCGCATATTCGTTACGACGAATAAGGATCAAGGCAGCCGCTTCGGTCATCTGTCGCAATGGAGACTGCGGATATGTCGATTACCGCTTCGCAATGCAGAGCCGCGCGCGCAATGCTTGAATGGTCCCCGGAAAAGCTCGGCGAAGCTGCGGGGATAGATCTAGCGGATCTGGCGTCTTTTGAGAGCGGCCAAAGCGGATCTGATCCTGAATTGAGCGACAGGCTTCGTGCTGCTTTGGAGAAGGCCGGAATTTCCTTCATCGACAACAATCAGACATCTGCAGCCGGCGGTCCGGGTCTACGTCTTCTGAAGTCGCCCGGCGAATTCGATACCAACCAGTCTGAGACAGTCCAATATAAAGAACATCTGGCGCCCGATGCGCCGACCGGAGCGGGAGGCTGATATGTCCAAAAAACAAAAGTTGGAACACTCTGAATTTTCGGGAGAGTTCGAGGATGACGGCATCACCGTGCTCGTGGATATCTTCCGCCCTGCTGGAACGCAGCAGGACTGGCAGCTTGAGGTCATCTCCGAAGAGGACGACGTGACGACCTGGGACGAGCCCTTCGCCACTGACAAGGACGCCTGGGAAGAATTTCTCGCAACTTGCGAACGGGATGGCATCAGTAGCTTTCTTGGGGATGAGGAGCCGGCCGTCCACTGAGGCGTGTCGCGATCTTTCGGATTCGCTTCTTCCATCTTAGGTCCTAGTTATCGCATTTCGCTATCGCAAAACCGCGACACGCTTTTGCGCGGCCATGCCTTAGGACACCTTAGTCGCCGGGAGGTGTCTGATCGCACACGAAAAAGGCGACCGCCGTGGCGATCGCCTTAATACTTCGGACATCCAGCTTTGATCGAAACCAGTTGGTTTCAACGCTTGCCAGCACGGCCGGAAACCGCTGTGGATGTGGCGGAGACCGGGTCGCTCGCCGGGAAGGTGTCTTCCAGACCTTCTTCAAGCTCGTCATCGGACTTACCATTGTCTTGCGACTGCTCACGGTTCAGAGAGACGACGGCAGGCGATTGACCCGATGCGTCTTCATCTTCCACGCCCAACACAGATGTGTTGCGTGTCGCATCGATTTCCAATTCTGCCTCTTGCCAGTGGCGCTCGTGGTCGCCATCGCGTCGACCTTCGCTTTCCCACTTCTCATAGGCCTTGTTGCGTATTTCGGATTCACGATCGACTTGCATGGTGCTTCTCCCGTTTTTGATATCGGGAAAACAATCGGCACTCTTATTTGGTTCCTGCGCTGCTGCTCTGACTGGCTTGTCATACGGGGTGGAGTGGTCACAAAAAGGAACGAAGAAGCGCCCTGCCCGTTTCCCTCCCGACAACCATTCAATATCGATGGGAGCGTACCATGACCGACGATAAATCGACGATCGACAAGAAGAATCACCTCGACATCAAAGACGAAGATGTCGCGCGTTTCGAAACGGAAGGCGACCTGACGCAACATCAGCAGGAGTTGGACCCTGACGAGCTGACCAGCCTCAGAGCACGTCGGCAGGCAGCACGCCAGCACGAAGATGCTTTTATCGTTGCGACGGATCTGGAAGATGACGACCAGCGCGATGCCGCTCCAGGCACACGCGAACAGCCGTAGTCCGCGTGCCGACAGGGAATCTAGGGTGACGTCAAACCCACCATAGATTCTCTTGTCAGCGCCGTGCTGCAACCCACGCTTTCGTGGGTGTGCCTGGGCACATATTAGCCTGAAGCTCGATCAGCGACGAACAGAGACGATGGACTTGCGGCTGAAGTTGGAGACCTGCACGCGGCCGGACTGGTTGCCGCCGAGGATTTGAGCAGTGGCACCACTCATGCTCTTAAGGATGCCTGCGTGATATCGCTTGCCGCTCCTGACCACCACAACGTCACCGGGTTTGGCGGCACCGACCGGGACGGCGTAACCGAAGGATTTCCAGGATTTGGCGAAACCGGAGGATTTCGGCGGGGTACGTCCTGATTTCTCGGCAACAACGCTGAGGAAGTGGCCGCACCACGGAGTTTTACGAGGGTTGACGCCCAAAATTGCTTTCAGCGTCTTGTTGTTCTTGCCTTCATGAAGGCCGGCATATTGCTCGGCTTGGTTCAACATGCCCGCCGAGGCGGGCGTTATGACCGCGGCACACAGACCCACAGCCAGAAGAAACGCAGATACTCTCACTCTCTTGCCCTTTAAAAGCACAGGACAACTTGGCTCCAGCCCGCGCCGAAGTGTCCTTGCGCACATTCAAAGTAGGGCAGTCTTAGCAGCGAAACTTCTCGCTCACGACGACTGCTGTTGAGCCGTCTATGCTCCGAATCTAGCCAGAATTTGACGAGACATGGGCGATTATGGGTATGTTATGCCCCAAAATCGCCCTTGGAGTTATCAAAATAGTGAAGCCTGTTCGGGTTTTGGCTGAATTTTGAAAAGACCTTCCAAAGCCAGCATTTGCAGCTTTGTCTTCACGCCGCCTTCAGCCGAAAAGCCACCCGGCTTACCGCCAGCGGCAAGAACCCGATGGCATGGGATCAGAAGCGGCAGCGGATTTTTTGCCATCGCCTGCCCAACGATCTGAGCAGCTTGCGGGGGAGCATTCAATTCCTTGGCGATCTCACCATAGGTTTTCGATGTTCCCCACGGCATAGCCCGAACGATTTCATAAACCGTTGAAAAGAAATCACTTTGAGGGCCGACATCAAGTTGGATATCCAGAAATTCGACCGGTTGACCTGTGAAATAGGCTCTCACCTTTTCCAACAGATCACTTGCTTGCGCACTCGGGTCGGAATGTTCGGCGTCGGGCAGACGGCGTTGTAGATAGGCTCTGGCATCATCTTCCAAATCAACGGGCAACTGGAAACGGCAGATGCCGCCTTCATGCCATGCGAAGGCGCAAAACCCCATGGCAGTAGAGAAGGTTGAGTAGCGGATTTTGCGCGTCATCGGCCTGCCCCATTTCAGTCCCATTCGGCCAAACGAGCGTCGGCGTTAACGTTTCAGCAACCATTTTTTTGAGGTTAAGTCGAGGCTTGATCAAAGATTTTCAGGCGAAGATGTGTCCGCAGAGGGCTGTCTCACCCCGACATCGAAGTGATAGAGCGCAGCAAAAAGCCACCCGGCGGGAACGCGGCGGGTGGCTGAAAAGGTCTTCTTAATCTGAAGATCGAACGGGTCGCTTACGATGCGAGCTTAGGCATCTCCACGAGGCGGTTTGCATCCCGGCTCGCCTCAACGAAAGCGGTCCGTGCGATCTCGCCGGAAACGCTTCCCAGAAGCGACGCCCTGCAAAGGCGCAACGCCTGCTCATACGCCTTGCCATGGCGGCTGGGCCACTCGTGTTGGAGAAAATCAAAGGCTTCATAAACGCCGTTGAAGGTGCGAGGCGCGCCGTTCTCAAGAGAGATCACAACAGGCGCATCCCATTTTACTTCATTCAGCATCATTGGTGGGTCTTCCATACTCAATTCACGTGCCTCCAACGTCACTTCCGGCATATGGTTCCACCTGTTTTGATTTAAACCCGACAAAATTTACCCTTCAAAAACCATAGGTATCGCACCACCGTATTACCCTCGTTGCAGGGGAGCAAAACACCCTTACGCGCGTTACAAATGAAAGCAGAAGGAAAGCCAATGACGAAGCAGGAAAGCCCCATAATTCTTTGGTTTCGCAAGGACTTGCGCCTTTCTGACAATCGTGCCCTTGCAGCCGCGCGGGAGCATGGCGGAGCGATCATTCCTCTCTATATACGCGAGGATCAGAAGGGCTCAAACGGCCCCTTGGGTGGCGCGCAGGAGTGGTGGCTTCATCACTCACTGAAAGCCCTTTCCGACCAGTTGGAAAAGCTTGAAAGTCGCCTGATCCTGCGCAGTGGAGACCCTAGCAAAATCCTGAAATCACTTATCGGTGACGTCGGTGCGGGTGCCGTATTTTGGAACCGTCGCTACGACCCTGATGGTATGGAGATCGACAGCCACCTCAAGAAGCAGCTTCGCGATGATGGATATGAGGTCGAGAGTTTCTCGGGCCATCTCCTGCACGAACCATCCAAGGTGAAGACCAAGAGTGGCGGACCATACCGAGTCTACACGCCTTTCTGGCGCGCCATCGAAGGCGGAGACGAGCCGCCAGAGCCCACGGGTAAGCCGCGCCAGATCCCAGCGCCTTCCAGTTGGCCGACGTCGGAAAAGCTGGACAGCTGGAAGCTCCTGCCGACAAAACCGGATTGGGCAAAGGATTTCTCGGACGTCTGGACGCCGGGCGAAGCGGGAGCCAAAGAGCGGCTGGACGATTTCATCGATAGCGCGCTCAAGGGCTATGAGAAGGGTCGTGACTTCCCAGCACAGCCTGCAACCTCGATGCTCTCTCCGCACCTCGCCCACGGGGAGATCACGCCTGCCCAGCTCTGGCACGCCACCAGAGGCCTTTCCTCCCACATCGCCTCGAACGACATCAGCCGGTTTCGCAAGGAGATCGTTTGGCGCGAGTTCTGCTACCATCTTCTCTTCCACTTCCCCAAACTCGACGAGAAGAACTGGAACGACAGCTTCGATGCGTTCGAATGGAAAACGGACACGGCAAAGTTCAACGCCTGGAAGAAGGGCATGACCGGCTACCCGATCGTCGATGCCGGCATGCGGCAGTTGTGGAAGCACGGCGTCATGCACAACCGCGTGCGGATGATCACGGCGTCCTTTATGATCAAGCATCTGCTGATCGACTGGCGAAAGGGAGAGAAGTGGTTTCGTGATACGCTTGTGGACGCCGACCCTGCCTCGAATGCCGGCAATTGGCAGTGGGTGGCCGGATCAGGCGCGGATGCCTCGCCGTTTTTCCGCATCTTCAATCCTATCATTCAGGGCGAGAAGTTCGATCCCGACGGAGACTATGTCAAAACTTTCGTGCCGGAGCTTTCGAAGCTCGATGCCAAGTACATTCACAAGCCGTTCGATGCGCCAAAGCAGGTGCTGGACAAGGCCGGGATAGAATTGGGCAAGACCTATCCAAAGCCCGTCGTCGATCACAATGAGGCACGCCAGCGTGCGCTTGAGGCCTACTCCCATATCAAGAAGAGTGAATAACCGGGTCATCAGCAAGATTTTGCGCTGGAACCCTCTTCGCCAGAAGATAATTTCTTGTCACAAGGCCGGTAGATAACGACATAACGGCTTTGAATCGCTGACTGGACAGAAGGCCTGATCATGACCATCCATTCTTCCGTGCTGACCGCAATTGGGAACACCCCGCTCATCCGCCTCAAGGCAGCATCCGAGGCCACGGGCTGCGAAATTCTGGGCAAGGCCGAGTTCATGAATCCGGGCCAGTCGGTCAAGGATCGTGCTGCTCTGTTCATCATCCGCGACGCGGAACGACGCGGGCTCCTACGTCCCGGCGGCACGATTGTGGAAGGTACGGCCGGCAACACCGGCATCGGCCTTGCGCTGGTTGCCAACGCGCTCGGCTACAAGACGGTGATCGTCATTCCCGAGACCCAGAGCCAGGAGAAGAAGGACGCGCTGAAGCTTCTCGGCGCACAGCTTGTCGAAGTGCCGGCCGCCCCCTACTCCAACCCCAACAACTATGTGAAGGTCTCCGGTCGTCTGGCAAAGCAGCTTGCGGCAACCGACCCGAACGGTGCGATCTGGGCAAACCAGTTCGACAATATCGCCAACCGTCAGGCGCATATCGAAACCACGGCGCCGGAAATCTGGGACCAGACGGATGGCAAGGTGGACGGTTTCATCTGCGCCGTCGGTTCCGGCGGGACGCTAGCCGGCGTCGCGGACGGTCTTCGCGATTTCAACCCCGATATCAAGATCGGCCTTGCCGATCCGGAAGGGGCAGCGCTTTATGAATTCTACAAAAATGGCGTCCTGAAGTCGGAAGGATCCTCCATTACCGAAGGCATCGGCCAAGGTCGCATCACGGCCAATCTGGAAGGCTTCACACCGGATTTCGCCTATCGGATCTCGGACGCGGAAGCTCTTCCGATCATCTTCGAACTGATCACCAAGGACGGCCTGTGCCTCGGCGGCTCATCGGGCATCAACATTGCCGGCGCAATTCGGCTTGCTCGCGACCTCGGACCCGGGCATACAATCGTCACGATACTTTGTGACTACGGTAACCGTTACCAGTCCAAGCTCTTCAACCCCGACTTCCTGCGCTCCAAGGGGCTACCCCTTCCGGCCTGGTTGACGGAGAAGAAAGAGATTTCGGTTCCGTACGAAACCGTCTGAGGTCAATGCAATATGCCTGTGAATGCCCTGTTTCGTGATGATTTTTATCTTTCAACTTGCGAAGCGGTGGTCACGGCAGTGCATGAAGATGGTGGCATAGAGCTGGATCAGACCTGCTTCTATGCCACGTCCGGCGGCCAGCCCGGCGATACGGGCTTTCTCGAACGGGCCGATGGCTCGAAGATCGAACTCGGCGTAACGCGCCATGGCGCGGACAAGAGCGTCATCATTCACGTGCCCCTGGACGGTCAGCCCTCCCCGGACATCGGCGAAAAGCTGACCCTTCATATCGACTGGCAGCGACGCTACAAGCTGATGCGGATGCACACCGCCTGTCATCTCCTATCGGTGGTCTGCTCCTGGCCGATCACCGGTGCTGCCGTTGGCGAGGATGAATCGCGGGTGGATTTCGATATGTCGGAGACGATCGACAAGGATGCGATCACCGCCAAGCTGATGGAACTGGTCGAGCAGAATCACCCCATCTACCTGCAATGGATCACCGACGAGGAGCTGGCGGCCAATCCTGGCATCGTCAAGTCCAAGCATGTCCGGCCGCCCGTCGGGCTTGGCCGTGTCAGCCTCGTCTGCATCGGCGAGAATTCTTCGGTTGACAGTCAGCCCTGCGGCGGCACTCATGTGTCGGAAACGCAGGAAGTCGGCGAGATTTACATCGCCAAGATCGAAAAGAAAGGCAAGGAAAACCGCCGTTTCCGCATTCGCTTCGGCAAACCCGCCGACGCCGCCTGATTTCTGGGAGAAACATCGTGAGCACCGATAAAAGCCGTTTCGTCGTTTCGGCGGATTGGGTCGAGCAGCAGCTTGGAACACCGCACTTCCGCATCGTCGATGCGTCCTGGTATCTGCCGGCACATAAACGCGACGGAAAGCAGGAATATGCCAGCGGCCACATTCCAGGCGCCGTCTTCTTCGATCAGGACGCAATTGCCGATCATGATACGGGCCTTCCGCACTCCCTGCCCTCCCCGGATTTTTTTGCCGAGGAAGTCGGCAAGCTTGGGATTACCGACACCGATACGATCGTGGTTTATGATGGTCCCGGCTTCTTCTCCGCGCCGCGCGTCTGGTGGATGCTGCGCGTCATGGGTGCTGAAACGGTTTATGTGCTGGATGGCGGCCTTGACGGCTGGAAGGCTGCCGGCAAACCGCTCGAGACGGAAGCTCCGCAGATCGAGCCGGCAGAGTTTCACGCCGAGTTCAAAGCGAACCGTGTGATCTCGTTCTCCGATATGCGCGCTGTCGTCGAGACAGGCGAAAAGCAGGTGGCGGATGCCAGAGGCGCTGGCCGCTTTACCGGAGACGAGGCCGAACCCCGCGCCGGCATGCGGTCCGGCCATATGCCTGGTGCCCGCAGTCTGCCTGCCACTGCCTTTTCGGAAAACGGCCACTTCAAGGATCTGCCAACCATCCGCAAGATGATTGCAGAGGCCGGCATCGATCTGTCCAAGCCGGTTGTCACCAGTTGCGGCTCCGGCGTGACGGCCGCCGTTGTGACGCTGGCGCTCGAGTCGCTCGGCCATTCGGACAATTCGCTTTATGACGGCTCATGGTCGGAGTGGGGATCGAAAGAGGACACGGCGATCGTGACTGGCCCTGCGGACCCCCTGCAGACGGAGCCACACGGTCCGCTCAAAGCCCATGTCACACAGCTTGAAATGACATCGGCGCCAAAGGTCAGTCTGGCGGTGCCGGTCAATATCCAGACGGCGATCATGCGAACGCATGACATCCCACTGCATTTCTATCGCTATCTCTACTGGCGCGTCGGCAAGCGCTGGCACTGGCAAAAGCGCATGCGCATGAGCGATGCCGAGCTTACCGCCGTGCTGCGCGACCCAAAGAACTGCGTAACAGTGCTCTATCTCAACGGTTCGCCGGCTGGCTTCTTCGAGTTCAACAGAGGCAATGACGACGTCACAGAACTATCCTACTTCGGTCTGATGGAAGAGGCGATCGGCGCTGGTGTCGGAAAATGGTTCCTGCTTCAGGCGCTTTACTCGATCTGGCAGGACAACCCCAAGAAGGTCACCGTCTCCACCAATACGCTGGACCACCCGCGCGCCTTGCAGCTCTACCAGATGATGGGCTTCTCCCCCGTCAGCACCTATGAAGCCTGGGTGGAGCCACTGACCGACAGCGAATATCTCGAAATTTCGCGCCGCGGCTGAACGGCCGGGCTGGCGTCCGCCTCTCCTGGATCGGATGAGGCGGGCTCATTAAGCGTGGCATTACTTCGCCTTCGCTGTACGAGATCGCCCCTCAGCTCTTAAAGCTCTTGGCCGAGATTGACGGCGGTCGGGATTTCTTTCGCAGGCGCGTCTCCGCGGTCGCCATTGGTCGCGAGAAGATGGGCAGCGATCAACTCGCCGTGAAACCTTGCAAGCTCATAGCAATAGGTGATCTCGCGCCGTTCCTCGGACCAGTAGGCATCCGGCCGCCCGCAGCTTCTGGCCGTCAGCTTTACCGTGCCCTTGAGCTCATAAGCACTAAATTCGCGGGCGATGAGATCGAGAACCTTCGATTCCTTCACCATCGTCGCATAGATATCCAGAAACGGATCGCGCGCGGGCTCATATCGTATGTCGAATTTCGTCGTGCCCGGCGTCTTCACATGGGATTTGAGTAAGTCGCTCCAGCGCGCCACGGTCTGCGGATAGGCCACTTCGCAGGCCTTCCACTCATCCTTTGGCAGCCCCATCAATTCTGCAAGATCGCCGTAGCCCTCGTTGTCCTTGCCGACCATGAGGCACGCCATCTGACGGTCGCGGGCGACATTCGGGACAAGAACGCTATAGAGCGGCGCATTATGCTCGGGAAGCTCTCCTGAGCTACGCGCGAGATACCAGCTATCGGTTGCATTGACGATGGCCGTATCCAGCCACTCCTGGTTGGCTTCCAGCATGATCGTGCCAGCAAGCTGGTCTGCGGTATTGCGACCGTCGTCCGCATCGGGAAGGCCGAAATCGGAGATCAGCATCTTGGCGGCTTCGTGATAGACGCCGAATACGGCATTGCCGATGACGAAGTTGACCGTCTGCTGCAACTGCTCGTCGGAAAGATCGTCCAGTGCGGGCGCAACCTGCGCATGCGCAGACGGCAAGGCGGACACTAAAAAAGCGACCGAAAGAACGGTTCGAAACCTTCGCAGCATTGACGTCAACTTTCCAGAACGAGGACGCAGCATAGATCGCTAAACAGAACGGTCCACGCAATGGGTTGGTTTCGCTTACCGACAAGAAACGGGTGGATAGAGATTTGTTTGGCAGCCATAGCGACAAAGAAGCAACTGAACGAGGTCGCAAGGAGCCAACATGACCGCCATCCTATTCACCGCATTGCCCAAAGACCATGTCGACGCCATCAGGCTTGGAGAACGAGATTCGAACGGCCAAGTGCCTGAACGAATGATCGCCTCAGCAGATCTGCCCTGCCGCGCCTGTCTCGGTCTGATCAAGAGTGGCGAGTCGGCCCTGCTAATCTCCTACCGGCCCTTTCGTCATCTGCAGCCTTACGCCGAGACCGGGCCGATTTTCATTCATGCGGAAGACTGCGGGTCTTGTGATTCCGCACAGGTACCACCTCCAATGCTGAACAGTTCGGACTACATTGTCCGGGGCTACGATGCGGGTGACCGCATCGTCTACGGCACGGGTGCGGTCACACCCACGGCCGAAATCGTGTCGCGCGCGCAGGAACTGCTTGAAAGGCCGGACATCGCCTATGTGCATGTACGCTCGGCACGCAACAACTGCTTTCAGTGCCGCATCGACAGAGCATGAGGCAGGACGAGGCCGGTGTGGGATACATTAAATTTCGCTCATGCGACCGTCGGGATGGGTTGCGTCATACACGCGTCATTTTGCTGGTAGACTCCTCAGCAATTCGTTTTACCTTGTCGCCGTTGAGACAGGTCATCGTATTTTGAGATCAGGAGTTTCCATGTCTTCCCTTATCGGCCTTCACCCTATCACGCGCCGTTCGCTTCTCAGCGGCATTGCGGCTTCGTCCGCCTTCGTCATGCTGCATCCTTTTGCGGCGCGTGCTGCGGGCAACCAGGCGCATCTGCGCATAATGGAAACCACCGATATCCACGTCCACGTCTTCCCTTACGACTACTATGCCGACAAGCCGAACGACACGCTGGGTCTGGCGCGCACGGCATCGCTGATCGATGCCGTGCGCGCCGAAGCCGGCAACTCCATGCTGGTCGATAATGGCGACTTTCTTCAGGGCAACCCGCTTGGCGATTACATCGCCTATGAGCGCGGCATGAAAGCGGGCGACAAGCACCCGGTCATCAATGCCATGAACGTGCTCGGTTATGATTGCGGCACACTTGGCAATCACGAGTTCAATTACGGCCTCGATTTCATGTTCAACACGCTGGGCGGGGCGAAATTCCCCTATGTCTGCGCCAACTTGACCAAGGGTCAACTGGCGTCCGACCCGAAGCAGGACGAGCTCTACTTCAAGCCCTATGTAATCCTGGAAAAGCAGATCCGCGATGGGTCCGGCGCGACAAGCCCGATCAAGGTCGGCATCATCGGCTTTGTACCGCCGCAGATCATGATGTGGGATGCGAAGAACCTTGAAGGCAAGGCGCAGACGCGCGACATCGTCGATGCTGCAAAGGCCTGGGTGCCGGTGATGAAGGAACAGGGCGCCGATATCGTCATTGCGCTTTCCCACTCCGGTATCGAGGGCAAAGGCCAGAGCGAGCGTATGGAAAATGCGTCCCTTTATCTCGCAGGCGTTCAAGGGATCGATGCGGTCTTTACCGGTCACCAGCATCTGGTCTTCCCCGGCCCGAAGACATGGGATGGCATCGAGGGCGCCGATCCCGTCAAGGGCACGCTGATGGGCAAGCCCGCCGTCATGGCGGGCTTCTGGGGCTCGCATATGGGCCTCATCGATCTCCTGCTCGAAAAGGACGGCAAGAGCTGGAAGATCGTCGACTTCACCTCGGAAGCCCGTCCCATCTACCACCGCGACGACAACCGCAAGATCGTGGCCGATGTGAAGGACAAGCCCGAGGTGATCGAAGCGGTCAAGACTGATCACGAGGGAGCACTCGCCTATGTGCGTCGTCCCGTCGGCAAGAGCTCTGCGCCGCTCTATTCCTATTTCGCGCTGGTGGCGGACGATCCGTCCGTACAGATCGTCTCCAATGCACAGACCTGGTACATCAAGGATATGCTGAAGGAAGGCCAGTACAAGGACCTGCCGGTACTTTCCGCAGCCGCGCCCTTCAAGTCTGGCGGTCGTGGCGGCGCCGACTATTATACGGATGTCCCTGCCGGTGACATTGCGATCAAGAATGTCGCCGACTTGTATCTTTATCCAAACACGGTGCAGGCCGTCCTCATCAACGGCGCACAGGTCAAGGACTGGCTGGAAATGTCGGCTGGCATGTTCAACACCGTCAAGGCCGGTTCCAAGGACGCTCCCCTGCTGAGCAGCGACTTCCCGTCCTACAATTTCGACGTGATTGATGGTGTCACCTACCAGATCGATGTGTCGAAGCCTGCGAAGTTCGACAAGGATGGCAAGGCGGTCAATCCGGACAGCAGCCGCATCGTCAATCTGCAGTTCCAGGGTAAGCCGATTGACCCGGAACAGAAATTCGTTGTTGCCACGAACAATTACCGCGCCAGCGGTGGCGGCAAGTTCCCGGCGATCGGCAGCGACAAGATCATCTTCGTCGCCCCTGATACCAACCGTGATGTGATCGTGCGCTACATCATGAATCAGGGCACGATCAATCCATCGGCTGACGACAACTGGTCTTTCGCAAAGGTGGCGGATACGACAGCCATTTTCGAGACAGGCCCGAAGGGCCGTCAATATGCCAAGGAGGTGAAGGGTGCCAAGATCGAGGACGCCGGCGACGGCGCCGAAGGCTTCGCCAAGTTCCGTCTGATGCTCGGCTAATCGTCGTGGCGGCGGCAGTTTTGTCGCCGCCACTTCTCGACGCTGTGGAGCTTCGATTTTCTGCTGAGCAAGGAGAAGCCTCTACTCGGCGGCGTCTTTCAAGGGCACGGGGCGGACGATGTTCAGGAAGCTCTTATTGTCCGGGCATTTCGACAGGCGCTTTTCAAAGCCCTCGATCAGCCACTGGCTTGCCGGACCGGCAGGTGTATCAGCCTTTCGCAAAGAATAGAGCGGATATTCGCCGAGTTCGTAGGCGTCGAGGTCGAGCACCTTGAGGCTGCCATTCATGATGTCGGTCCTGACCAGCGATGCGGGCAGCCCACCCCAACCAAGACCACCCTTGATCAGCTGGTATTTTGTCGCGATGTCGCTGACCCGCCATGTCTTGTAGGACAGGACATTGAAGTCGCGGCCGTTGGTCAGCCCCGACATGTCCATCACCACCATCTGCACCTCTTCACGGACATCGGCGAGTGTCACCGAGCGGTGCAGTTTCGCCAGGGCGTGGTCACTGGCCGCGACGGGTACCATGAAGGAGTGGCCGATCTTTTCCAGCACAAGACCATCATCCTGCTGCGAGACCGCCCCACCAATGCCGATCAGCGCTCTACGGCTTCTCACCATCTCCATGACCATGCCCAACTCACCGACATTGAGGGTGAGCGATACGGTCGGGAATTCCTCCCGGAATTCGCGAAGAACCTCAACCACGGCCTCGGCTGGAACCATGGTGCTGAGAACGAGGGAGACCTCCGCCTCCAGGCCCTGCTTCAGCCCTTTGGCGCGTGATCGCATTTCCTGCAATCCGGCAACGATTCTGCGCGCATCCTCCAGCATGGCGCGGCCCTCGTCGGTCAGTTTCGACTGGCGGCCGCTGCGCTCGAAAAGGCTGACCTCAAGCTGCGCCTCGAGATTGGCAATGGTGTAGCTGACCACCGATTGCGCGCGGTTGAGCACACGCGAAGCGGCTGAAAAGCTTCCGGTTTCGGCGACGGTCAAGAAGACCTGCAACTGGTCAAGCGTCGGGTTGGCGTCCATGTCCCATCCATTTTATCGATAGATAGATTTCAGATTATCACAGTTTTCTAGATGGCAAAACTGGCCGATAACCCAGTCAACCAAGCGGGGCCGCGCCCCGCACCTTCCTCCCAAGACTGACCAAGAGGCACCAAAATGTCGAAGATCCTGCTCGTCACTTCCAGCCCGCGTGGCAATGAATCGCTCTCCAACAAGTTCGCATCCGATCTTGCCGAGAAGATCAACGCACAGTCGAACGGCCAAATCACCCATCTCGATCTCGGCCAGAACCCGATCCCGCATCTCGACTCCGTCACAACCTCTGCCATTCGCAAGCCTGCCGAACAGCGCACGCCGGAAGAGGCCTCCGCTGCCGATTACTCCGACAAGCGCGTGGCTGAATTGATGGAAGCCGACACCGTCATCATCGGCACCGGCCTCATCAACTTCTCGATCTATTCGGGTCTGAAGTCCTGGATCGACAATATCGCGCGCGCCGGTATGACCTTCAAATACACCGAATCCGGCCCGATCGGCCTTGCGACCGGCAAGAAGGTCTACATCGTTCTATCCGCTGCCGGCGTGTATTCCGAAGGCCCTGCCGCTTCGCTCGAGCACGCCGTGCCTTATCTGAAGACGGTTCTCGGCTTCATGGGCATGACGGATGTCGAAGTCATTCGTATCGAAGGTCTGGCATTCGGTCCGGAAGCTGCCGAAAAGGCCATTGCTGCTGCCAACGCCAAGGTCGAAGAACTGGCGAAGGCCGCATAAAAAAGCGGCCGCTCCGGCCGCTTCTTTTCGAAAGATACCGACGGTCGCGCTTGTCGCGGCCGTTATTTTTTGTCGGCAAACAGGTTCGGACCGTTCTGGTCGATGATCAGCTTGCCCTTGCGCACCGTGCATTCCACCGCATCATCCATGCTGGTGAACACGTCGGCGCGAACGAATTCATGAACAAGCACCTCGTCTCCGACGGTCTTTTCGATGCGGCCTGCCAAGCGGTACTGGGCACCTTCCTTCATCGGCGTGGCGTAGATGGTGTATTCGCCATGCTGATGCGGTTCGGACGTCTCCGCCTTCTTTGGCGCATCCGACTGGCCGGAGCCGAAGCCGGAAAAGAGTTTCGAGAAGAACGAGGCCATGCTTTACCCTTCCTGTTGTCGTTGCGCCGAGCGCTTGTACCGCCCCCGGCGTAATGATGCGTTCGATCAGATAATGAGATTCGCGAGGATTTCGTTCTCGGTTATATCCTCATAGCCAAGCCCTGCCGCCTCGAAACGCTCGAACAGAGTGGTAAAATTGTCGCGAGACGTGGTTTCGATGCCGATGAGGATCGAGCCAAAGTTGCGGGCCGATTTCTTCAGATACTCGAAGCGCGCAACGTCATCATCTGGACCGAGCATATTGAGGAAGTCGCGAAGCGCGCCGGGACGCTGCGGAAGACGCAGGATGAAGTACTTCTTCACCCCGGTAAAGCGCATGGCGCGTTCCTTCACGTCCGGGAGACGCTCGAAGTCGAAATTGCCGCCGGAGACGACACAGATCACGCGCTTGCCCTCCAGCCTTTCACGGCCGAGCTTTTCCAGAGCAGCAATCGACAACGCGCCCGCTGGCTCAAGCACCACACCTTCGAGATTGAGCATGTCGATGATGGTGACGCAGATGGCGTTTTCCGGGATCAGTTCGACCTGCTCCGATGGGAAATCTTTAAGCGCCTGGAAGTTGAGGTCGCCGATGCGTGCAACAGCTGCCCCATCGACGAAGTTGTCGACCTTGTTCAGCGTGACGGCTTCGCCCGCTTCGATGCTCTTCTTCAGGCTTGGCGCACCTTCCGGTTCGCAGAAGACAAAGTTGTTTCGCGCGACCGTACCGGCAAAATATCCGGTGAGACCCGCAGCTAGGCCGCCACCGCCGACCGGCATGACGACCAGATCGGGCTTTGCGCCATCGGGAAGCTGGTCCATCACCTCAGCGGCAACGGTTGCCTGACCTTCGATGATATCCTGATGGTCGAAGGGCGGCACCATGTAGCCGTCATTCTCTTCGACATAGGCACGTGCTGCTGCATAGCACTGGTCGAAAATATCGCCGATCAGCTTGATGGTGATGAACTCGGCACCGAAAATGCGCGTCTTGTCGATCTTCTGCTGCGGTGTGGTGACCGGCATGAAGACCACACCCTTCACGCCGAAATGGCGGCAGGCGAAAGCAAAACCCTGGGCATGATTGCCGGCTGACGCACAGACAAAGATCTTCTCCTTGCCGGCACCGGCAACGGCCTTGCGCAGGAAATTGAATGCGCCTCTAATCTTGTAGGAACGAACAGGCGTGAGGTCTTCACGCTTCAGCCAAATCTCGGCTCCGTACCGACGGCTGAGATGTTCATTCAACTGCAACGGCGTCTCGGGAAAGATTTCCCGAACTTCTCGCCGTGCGGCTTCTACAAGCAGTTTGTCCACGATTTTCAATCCATTGAAATTCCAGATGGCACCCGCTATGCCATAGGAACAAGCCCGACACAAAGACTCTTTGCGCCACTTCGGTACGCGTTACTCGATCAAGGTTTGATTTTTTTGAACGCCAATCTCCTGCGCGCCGTCGTCTATATTACGTCGATCTTCGGCCTCTACATGGCAACCTCCATGGTCGTGCCGGCCATGACGGACCTTTACTACGGAAATAACGACTGGATCGTTTTTGCCGCCTCCGGCTTCATGTGCGGCGGGCTTGCTCTTGCCTGTGCGCTTGCCACACGCGGACCGATGCCGACCTTCAACAAGCGCTTCGGCTTCCTGCTTGTGAATGTCTTATGGCTGGTCTTCTCGCTCGTCGGTGCCATCCCGCTCTATCTCTCGGAACTCAACCTCTCCTTTGCGCAGGCCCTGTTCGAATCCATCTCCGCGATCACGACCACAGGCTCAACGGTCATCTCCGGTCTCGACAAGGCACCACAGGGAATTTTGATCTGGCGCTCGCTTCTTTGCTGGCTCGGCGGCATCGGTATCGTGGCGCTTGGTCTCTTCATCCTGCCACTGCTGCGCGTGGGCGGCATGACCTTCTTTCGCATGGAATCCTCAGACACCGCCAGCGACAGGCCTTTCGCACGACTGGCGAGCTTTACCCGCGCCTTTGTCGCCATCTATGTGGTGATGACGATTGCCTGTACCATCGCCTTCGATTTTGCCGGCATGACCCATTTCGATGCGGTCAATCACGCCATGTCGGCGGTGGCGACGGGCGGCTTCTCCACCCATGACGCCTCCTTCGGCTATTTCGGCGACAATGTCGCGCTGCTGTGGATCGCGACGTTCTTCCTGATCCTCGGCAGCCTGCCCTTTTCGGTCATGATCCTGCTCGCCGTGCGCGGCAGGATGGATATTCTCTATGACCCGCAGATCCGCGTGTTCATCGGCTATCTCTGCGCGATTTCGCTGGCGGTCGGCATCTACCATCACATCCATAGTGGCGTGTCGCTTCACATTGCGCTCAGCCATTCCTTCTTCAACATGACGTCGATCCTGTCGACCGGCGGTTTTGCCAGCGACGACTATACGCTCTGGGGTCCGTTTGTCGTGGTCGTCGCCTTCTTCGCCACCTTCATGGGCGGCTGCTCCGGCTCAACGGCTGGCGGTATCAAGGCCTACCGCTTCGTCATCGTCTATAATGTGGTGAAGACCGGTCTGCGGAAGCTGATTTATCCGGACGCCGTCTATCCGGTGCGTTATGGCGTGCAGGTCGTCGATGCCGAAACCATTCGCAACGTCTTTCTGTTTCTCAGCTGTTTCATAGCCCTGTGGATCGCCGGCAGCCTGGCGATGAGCGCGATGGGCTACGACTTCCTGACCGCGACATCGGGTGTGGCCACATCGCTTGCCAATGTCGGCCCAGGTGTCGGTCCGATTATCGGCCCGGCCGGCAACTTCTCCACCATCAGCGATCCCGCACTCTATCTGCTGTCGCTGATGATGCTGCTCGGCCGTCTGGAAATCCTGACCGTGCTGGTGTTGCTGATGCCGCTGTTCTGGAGAAGCTGAGGATTTGGTACGGGCGGCGGGACTCGAACCCGCACGCTTTCGCTCCGGATTTTAAGTCCGGTATGTCTACCATTCCATCACGCCCGCTTGCATTTCCATCTACACAGCGTCACCGCATCCGGTCAACTGCATGTCTATGGGGAATTGAATTAACCGCACCAGGATGGGCTTGGGGAACCAGCGCGACGTGCAAGCCCTTCGCGAACCAGCTGGTCGGCAAAGGACATGCCTGACCTGGACACTGCCTTTACTTCGGCACCCTGCCCGCCAGCCGCCACCTGGAAGCTGCCGGAATTGAGCATATCGCGCAGCCGCACCTTGGCGGTGAAGCCACGGGCACGCTCTTCCATGCAGCGCGCCTGATCCGTCTGCGGCACCTCGATGCCGGCAAGCTTCATCCTCACGCCCTTCATCCAGAAGGTGCTGCCATCCATGACGCAGTTGTTGAGGCCGGAGCGTCCGCAAAAGGCAAATGTGCTGGCCTTTGCGCCAAGCGAAACATTTTCCACCTGCGGCTTTGGCGAAGGCAGCGTTGCGGGTGGCAATTGACCGGCCCCTACCGGCGAACCCACCATCGCGATCGAGCGTGGTGGAACGGGTGCGCCAGATGATGGCAGGGCGACGGTTTGCGTCGGCTTCTGCGCGGACGGAGGCTTGGCAGAAGCCGTTTCGCGGGTTGCAGGTGCGCTACTCTTGGACGTCGAGGCAACGACGTTCTTCATCTTCGGCAACAGGGTGTCGCGATGCTCATAGGCCTGAATCCCGCCGACGGCCACGCCAAACAGGATCAACCAGGACCAGACGCTTCCACCCTTGGACTTGGATGAGGCGCGGCGGCTTGAAGGTTTTCTCTTGCTCACAGAACAACTCCTTTTCAGGCGGGCATTATCCGCTGAAGGAGTTTCCGAAAGGTTGGCATTTGAGATAAATTCGATCTGTGATCGCAAGCCGCCGCTTTATCCACAACTCTCTCACAAGCCCAAACTGAGACGTCTGCGGCCGCGGTTGTCACGGAGAACGCCGCTCTCCATCCGTCCCCTCGCCGTTCAACGCACCTGATCGAGCAGGCGCTTGCACTCCAGAAGGTCGAAGAGCGCCTCCTGCAGCAGGGCGCGATCATCCTTGCTGATGCTGGATTTGCCGATGGAAATTTCCGGCGTGTCGTCGGATGATCCTCCGCCAAAGCCGAAGAAGCGGCCGCTGGGCCTCGCCTTGGGACGCCCGACGACTTCGTCTTCGTCCGGCTGCACGACGCGCGGCTCGGCGGTCTGCTTCTCTCCGCTGGCAGCCATGATGGCTTCCATGGTCGCCATGTCGCCAGACGCGATGGCCGCAACGAAGCGGTTGCCATTGGTCTTGAGGAGTTTCTGCACGCCCTTGATCGTGTATCCATGATCGTAAAGCAGATGCCGGATGCCCTTCAGGAGATCGACATCGTCCGGGCGATAGTAGCGTCGCCCGCCGCCGCGCTTCATCGGCTTGATCTGGGGAAAGCGGGTTTCCCAGAAACGCAGCACGTGCTGCGGCAGATCAAGATCGTCCGCAACTTCACTGATCGTTCTAAAGGCGTCTGGACTCTTATCCACGCTTAACTCCCACCCGACGAAATGACAGGTTTGCAAAACACACGATAAGGTATGATGCGAATCGTCTTTATTTCAACGGCTTGACGGTTGAAATTCAAGTATGTTCACAGGAAGAAAAGCAGTGAGGTATCAGAATGGGCGTGGATAGCGTCGAAAGAAGCCTCTTTATGAGCCGGGCTTCTGGGTCTTCTGCTTCGCCTTGCGCGATGCGTGGGCCTTGAGGATACGCTGTTTCAGAACGTTGGAGGCCTTGAAGGTCATGACGCGACGCGGCGAAATCGGCACTTCTTCGCCGGTCTTGGGATTGCGACCGATACGCTCGTTCTTTTCACGGATCTGGAAGGTTGCGAAGGAGGAGAGCTTCACCACCTCGCCACGGGTGATGGCATTACAGATCTCGTCAATGACGGTTTCGACCAGCTCGGCGGATTCAGTCCGGGACAACCCCACCTTGCGAAACACAGACTCGGCCAAATCCGCACGTGTCACAGTTTTACCGGCCATTTTTCCCCGCGCTTATCTCTGTTGTGTTCTGGAAACCGCCTGAGACTATTGCCGTTGACGGCAGCGGTCAAGGAATGTTTCCAGAATCGTTTAGGGATTTACGGCAATGATGGCAAGGGTTTACGTTAAAGCGCCGTGCGTCCTGTAGGACGCACAAGGGACGCCTTTACCTTTTTGAATCCACACATCGTGCTTTTCCGAAAATCGATTTCGACTTTCGGGCCGATGCGGTCGATCGTCACCGAAACGTTACCAGCGCAGAAGCACCGAGCCCCAGGTAAAGCCGCCGCCCATCGCTTCCAGCATAACGAGGTCGCCCTGCTTGATGCGCCCGTCGGCAGCAGCGGTTGCGAGCGCCAGCGGAATGGAGGCCGCAGAGGTGTTCCCGTGCAGATCGACCGTGACGACAACCTTCTCCAGCGGAATGCCAAGCTTCTTCGCCGAGCCATCGATGATACGGCGATTGGCCTGGTGTGGAACGAGCCAATCGAGATCCTCTGCCGTGGTGCCGGTTGCTTCAAAGGCTGCCTCGATCACGTCCGTGATCATGCCGACGGCATGCTTGAAGACTTCGCGGCCTTCCATGCGCAAGTGGCCGACAGTGCCGGTCGTCGATGGCCCACCATCAACGTAAAGCTTTTCCTTGTGCGCGCCATCCGAACGCAGGTGGGAGGTCAGCACGCCCCGGTCGGAGGTCTTGCCTTCGCCCTCACCTGCTTCCAGGATGACAGCACCGGCGCCATCGCCGAAAAGAACGCAGGTGGTGCGATCCTTCCAGTCGAGAATGCGCGAGAAGGTTTCGGCACCAATGACCAGAACGCGCTTTGCCATGCCGCCACGAATGTAGAGATCGGCCGTCGCCATCGCATAGACGAAGCCGGAGCAAACGGCCTGAACGTCAAAGGCAAAGCCGCCAGTGATGCCAAGGCGGTTCTGGATGTTCACTGCGGTTGCCGGAAACGTATTGTCGGGTGTGGATGTGGCAACGATGATGAGATCGATGTCTTCGGGCTTCAGCCCGCCATTGTCCAAGGCCGCGCGGGCCGCAGCCTCGCCGAGCGACGCCGATGTCTCGCCCTCGCCTGCAATGTAGCGCTGCTTGATGCCGGTGCGCTGAACGATCCATTCGTCCGAGGTCTCGACGATGCCTTCGATTTCCTGGTTCGTCACAACCCGCTTCGGCAGCGCCGCTCCGAAGCCACGTACAATAGAGCGGATCATTGGTTATTCCTCATCAACCACGAGAGCTTCAGGCGCCGGAGGCGGAAGTCTTCTTGCGTGGTATGCTTTCAAATCATTTTCGATCTTGGCGGTCAGGCCATTATGCACCATGTCATAGCCGACATCGATGGCGGAGGCGAAGCCGAGCGCATCCGTGCCGCCGTGGCTCTTGATGACGATGCCGTTCAGCCCCAGGAACACGCCGCCATTGACCTTGCGGGGATCCATCTTCTCACGCAGCACATCGAATGCGCTCTTGGCCAGAAGATAGCCGATCTTCGCGATGAAGCTGCGGGAAATCGCTTCGCGCAGCAAAGTCGTGATCTGGCGTGCGGTGCCTTCTGCGGCCTTCAGTGCAATATTGCCGGTAAACCCTTCGGTAACGACGACATCGACCGTACCCTTGCCGATATCGTCGCCTTCGACGAAACCGCGGTAGTCGATGGTGGCGAGATCGGCTTCACGAATGAGGCGACCGGCTTCGCGGACCTCTTCCTGTCCCTTGACCTCTTCGACACCGACATTGAGGAGGCCGACAGTCGGGCGATCGACATCGAACAGCGCACGCGCCATGGCACCGCCCATCAGGGCAAAATCCAGAAGCTGCTGGGAGTCCGCACCAATGGTCGCGCCGATATCGAGAACGATGCTCTCGCCGCGCAGCGTGGGCCAGATGCCGGCAATCGCCGGACGTTCAATCCGCGCCATGGTGCGCAAACAGAATTTCGCCATCGCCATCAGCGCACCGGTGTTGCCGGCAGAAACGGCAACATCCGCCTCGCCCACCTTGACCGCTTCAATGGCGCGCCACATGCTGGAGACGTAACGACCGCGACGAAGCGCCTGGCTCGGCTTTTCATCCATGGCAACCGAGACTTCGCAGTCGAAGAACTCGGACTTCTCCATCAGACGAGGATATTGCGCCAGAATAGGGTCGCACTTGCTCTTCTGCCCATAGAGCAGGAATGTCACGTCGTTGTGCCGCTCGAGTGCCTTTGCAGCACCGGGTATGACAACATCAGGGCCGTGGTCCCCACCCATGACGTCAATTGCTATTCTGATCACTCGTCCCTGATCCTTCTGACCGCCGCGCGGTAATTTTCGGGCGAAAATACCGTTTCCGCCCAGCCTTACAACTGAATTGTTCGCTTCTTACGAAGGCATTCAGTCTTTTTTCCAATCTTTCAACACCGCGAAGGGCGAAGGTTTTTTGTCTTCCATCGGCGTCTTCTCGCCGTATCCGTCGAAATCGATACCGTCTTTTCGCGGATAGGGATCAATCGCCAGAGCGGCAAATTCCGCAACGACCACGCCGACATCGATCGTGTCACCGACAAACTGATCGGGAATATCCGGACCGTCCGGATCGAGCACGATCTCACCGTCTTCATTCGTCGTCATGCGCGCGAGCTTCGAACCTTCCGGCACGAAAATCTGCTCGACTTTTTCGTCGATCACGCTCGGGACGGGCTCAAGCGTTACCACACAAGCCTGCGTGATACCGGCCTGCACCTGACCCTTGATCCTGATCCCGTCCCTTTTCCAACGGGTGACCTGCAATTCGCTTTTGAGATAGTCCACCGACAGGACATCCCAGAATTTTGCGAGCGCCTTCAGCTCTTCCGGGCTTGCCTCGAGACCAATCCTGACCGGATTGGCAGAAATATGACCTACCTTGACGGGATAGGAAAAGGGCGCGTCATCATTGGCCGCATGGGGCGATTTCATTGAAAACCTCACAAATCCGGTGAAGGCAGCGTGACAGTTCCCGTCGCTACAGCGTCTTCCGGCTGCGCAGACAGCATCTCCGACGCCCACATCATCCATTTCGAAAGCGCGCGCATATCCGGCGCGGCCTCATCTGCCTGGGGATATATATTGCGACGGAGCGCTGCCGCAAGTGCATCGGCATCCGCACCGTCGATTGCAGCGGCATAGGATTCCAGCCTGCCATAAAACATGCCTGCAAATTTCTTCATCCGCTTCGGCACGCCCTGGTCGCCGATCCCCAGTTCCCGCATAGAATGATCGAGATCCTGGAAGAAGGCATCGACGATCTCCTGGGCGATTTCCTGACCGCTGACCGATGCGCCTTTGGTGCGGCGAAAATACAGAATCATCACAACCGCCAGCATTTCAAAACGGCCCATGACCGTGTCCGGAACGCCCATGTGCAGATAGAAGCCCGGCTGGCGAGCGGCCTGCGTCAATATAGAATATTGGCGATCAACGATGGCGCGATTGTTGTTTTTCTTTCTGAAAAGCCCAAAAACCATCGAAAAATCCGAATATCGACCGACGAAATCGTGTCTCGCCCATCGCACTTGTTGCATGATTGTCAAAGCTGGTTTACCGAAGCATCCGAGAATTGCAATGCCGTGTCAGTCACGTTCATCATCGTGCTGAAACAGTCAAGGATAGGCGCCAGGAGGCGGTGCCGGTTTCTGAAACATGTTGCATTCCATGGTGAAACGGGGAATTCCTGTCCCCGGATTGACATAATCGTGTGTACAGAAGCGGTACGACACGCAATGCCGGAAGGTGCCATTCATGATCGCAGTCGGGGAAACGCAGGTGAACAAGCAGAAGTCGGCCGGAAAGACCAAGTTTCTGAGCAAAGCCGCCATCGCCGTTGTTGTTGCCTCGAGCCTGCTGACGGCCTGCTCCAGCACCACGGACGTTTTCCATAACGGCTATGTGCTGGACGAACAGTCGCTGCAGCTGATCCCCGTCGGCTCGAGCCGCGAACAGGTGCTGCTGACCATGGGTACGCCGTCGACGACGGCAACGTTCGGCAATGAGGTGTTCTACTACATCTCGCAAAAGCGTGTTCGCAGGGCAGCTTTCATGAAACCGCAGCTCGTCGAGCAGAACATTCTTGCGATCTATTTCGACAAGAACGGAGTCGTCTCTCAGAAGGCGAACTACACGCTTCAGGACGGCAAGGTCTTCGACAGCATCTCGCGCACCACGCCGACGGGCGGCAAGGACCTCACCTTCCTGCAGCAGCTGCTTTCCGGTGGCCCTGCGGGTGCCGGCATCGCCAAGAGCATCCTCGGTGGCAACAACAGCGCCTTCTGACGCGAGACATACCGATAGTTTCGAAAAGGCCGGCGCCAAATGGACGCTGGCCTTTTTCATGTCCGATAATAATCCCTATTACGGTAAAGGACGTTCGCTGCGCGCTGCGATCAGCCACAGGATCAGCATGAGGAGGACGCCGGCATCGCGCAAGGTGACGGCTCCGTAGGCCGACCAGAACGTCTCCCCGACACCGACCGCGGCAGCGCCTGCTGCAGATTTGAGTGGACTCGAATATCCGCCAGCAGCCGAGATCAAGACGACTTTCAAGCCGAAGGTGAGACCCGCGCCGAAATCCATATTGCCGTAATAAAAGGTGGCGAGCACCCCGCAAACCGAGGCGACAAACGCTGCGGCACAATATGACAGCAAAAACACCCTGCCCGCATTCACCCCCATCAGTTTTGCTGCAAAGTCATCTTCGGAAACGGCCCTCCACTGCCTGCCGAACTGAGACGAGCGAAGGAACAGCCAGCCAGCCGTGATCAGAGCGCAAAAGCAGGCAGAGTTCAAAATCTGGATCGGCGTCGTCGTGACGAGGAAATCTCCCTGTTGCCAGAGCAATACACGATCGTTGAAGAGCGGAGGCAACCAGAGCGAACGGGTGTCGGCTGCAAGTCTTGCACTCTCCATCAGTGCAATCAGCGCCCCGATCGATGCCACCGTGACCGCGTTGGGCGTGGCCGGGGCGAGAGGCCGCATCACGGCGCGGCCGATCAGAAAGCCTGCCCATATCCCGCCAAAAAGGCCAGCGACCGCCCCGAAGGCCAATGTGGCAGCAAGGGTCAACCAAAGCCGGTTCCAGCCAAAATCGGCAAAGAGCAGACAGGTCAGTCCGGCAAAAGCAAAAATTCCCCCGAAGGTGACATCGGCACGCTTGGTGATGGCAAAGGCGATGGCATAGCCGAAGGCCAGCGCGGCATAGAGAGCTGCAATCGGAACGGCGTTCAGAATCTGCTGCAGAAAATAGGCCATCTCAGCCCTCCCACCGCCAATCTAACTGGTAAAATTGATTTTACCAGTTATAATTGTCTCATGACCTTCACCTGGACACCGCATCGATTTTCCGGCGGAGCGCTCGCTCTGGATATCGCCAACACCGTTATTCTACGCGGTGATGCCGACCGCTCGATCGACCGTTTCGCCAGCAGCAAGCAGATCGAGAGCTTTTGCGAGGCGGCCGTTGCGATGTGTGCCGAAAGAGAAGGCATGCCAACTGCCTTACGACCGCCGCCTGTGGAATCGGAAGATGTGCTGATTGATCTGAGAGAGGCGACAGATCGCTACTTCCGCACGGCGATTGCGACGGGGGCGGAAGACAATGCGCTGCTTGCCGATCTTCTGAGCGCTTGCGCCGCGGCGCTGAGGACGGCGAAAGCGGACGACCTCTCCGCGGCAATGGCCCATTCCGTGCTGCACTTGATTCACGGCCCTGATCGCAGTCACATGCGCATTTGCACCAATTGCGGCTGGCTGTTTCTCGACCGCAGCAAGAACCGCAGCCGGATCTGGTGCGACATGGCGGTCTGCGGCAACCGGCGCAAGGCGAGCCGCCATTACAAGCGCAAGAAGGAGACCGCAGAATGAGATGGTTGACCCTATCCTTCATTCTGCTTGCGCTTGCAGGATGCCAGCGTGAAGAGCAAAGGGATGTCGCGAAAATTTCCGGGCGCATGTTCGTCTTCAACTACCGCGTCGCGGTGGCAACCTATCTCGTCACGCTTCAAGCACAGGTGCCGATAGAAGAAGGAAGCGTGATAGAGGCGGAGTTCGAGAACCCGCGTGGCGGCGAAGCACTGACGGTCTCCGAACGGCTTTTTCCTAAAAATTCGAAGATTGTTCTTCAAAGCCCACCGGTGGAATGCGTCAGGCAGGACCGGCCCTACAAGGTAACGATCCGATTGAGAGCGCCCGATGGGCATGTGATGCAGACACTCGAAACCAAGGTGACCTCCGACACGGATCAATCGCTGCTTCCGGCAAAGCCGCTTGTGGTCGGCCCCCTCTACACGCCGAACCCAGAGGTGTTTCGCAGTGACGGCACGACGGACATGAAGCCGGTTCAAAACTGCCCGGCGTCCTAGAATTGGCCCGATCAGCATCTGCGGCAGAGAACGAAAACAAAAAAAACGGGGCCGTTGCGGGCCCCGTTTTCAGAAACACTCAGCCTTGCAGCCGATAGGATCAGCCGACGATTTCGGTTTCAGCGAACCAGTAAGCGATTTCCTGGGCAGCGGTTTCCGGAGCATCCGAACCGTGGACCGAGTTCTCACCGATGGAGAGAGCGAAGGTCTTGCGGATGGTGCCTTCGGCAGCCTGCGCAGGGTTGGTTGCGCCCATGATTTCGCGGTTCTTGAGGATGGCGTTTTCGCCTTCCAGAACCTGAACGATGGTCGGGCCGGAGGTCATGCCTTCAACCAGTTCGCCGAAGAAAGGACGTTCCTTGTGAACAGCGTAGAAGCCTTCTGCTTCGCGCTTGCTCATCCAGACGCGCTTGGATGCGATAACGCGCAGGCCGTTTTCTTCAAAAACCTTGGTGATGGCGCCAGTGAGGTTACGCTTCGTTGCGTCCGGCTTGATCATCGAGAATGTGCGTTCAATCGCCATTATTGCGGTTCCTTGTCATAGAAAGAAAGTGGGCGGTGTTTACCCGCCCAAACGCCCGAAAACAAGGGGGCTTTCCGTAATTGGCATGCGCCGGACGACATTTCACGCCGCTGTCACACTGCGCCCCTTCGCGCCGTGCAGATCGAGGCAGCGCTCGAACCAGTCGCGAACCGGATCCTTGGCGGCGAAGAGGTCAACGCCGCTTGCGACCCTCGACCACTGAAGCGCGCCGAAGACGATGTAGTCGGCAAAGAGCGGGCTTTCACCACCAAGGAACGGCTGGCGGCCGAGCATCTTGCGAATGGGTTCAAGGCGAGAAGGAAACGCAGCAATCTCTGCCTCGCGCTCGGCAATCACCTCTTCCAGCGCGGCACCCAGCGCTTTGGTCCGGCTCTCGCGGAAATAGGCCTGGTCCTGATCATCCAGCATGTCGTGAATATCGAGAAGCGCGATCCTGACGATGGCCGGATGGAGCTGCGTCTGCGACCAGCTTTCGACGAACCGAGACAATGCCTTGCCGCCCTCCCCGTTGAACAGCGATGGCTGATCGGGATAGGCCTCATCGAGATAGACCGCGATTTCGAAGCTATCCTTTACGAGCCTGTCTCCGTCACGCAGGACAGGCACGGTTTTCGAAAAACCGTTTTCGATGCCGGGTATGGCGGTGAAGGCGAGCGGACGCTCTTCGAAATCCAGCCCCTTATGCGCCAGCGACAAAACGGTTTTCCAGCAATGGGGCGAGAACGGACGGCTGATGTCACGGCCGCAGAGCGTGTAAAGCGTAATCGACATGGTCACTCCTGTTTTGATGACCCCATTGAACAGGCTGATGCGGCGAAAATCAAACCACGAGTCTTCATGCCAGCCATCACGGAGTTTGAAGAGACGTTGTTCTCATGAAGCGAAGGTCAGAACCTGTAGAGGAAAAGCCTCGTGCGACGAGCATCATCGACCTCCAGGATCGTGACTGGCGCGACACCCGGGACCTCGAAACTGTTGGAGACCAGGATCGTTCCCGGACGCATCGCCGCCTTTGCCTTTTCGTAAAGGCCGGGCATCGGTACGGGCGACAGGAAGCAGTAGACCACATCATATTGGGAAAGATCCGCATCCCACAGGCTCTCATAGAGGATCGCCGCATTGGGACGGCGGATGAACGCTACCCAGAGCTTGGAGACCAATGTCAGAAGCGGTGCCGTCTCATAACCGTCCACCTGAACGGTGGGATGATGCTTCGCCAAGAAGGTAACGATGCCGCCGGCACCACTGCCCAGATCGGCGACGCGGCGGGCATTTTCCCGCGCCACAAGATCACCGATCGCCTTCCAGGTCTGGCGATTGGTCATGTAGAACGGCACCTGCTCCTTCGCACCATTCCAGAAGACCAGCACGCAGGCGATGAAAGCGAGACCATAGGCCCAGGCCGGGACGACGTCATTGTAGACGACGGCGAAGGGCAGAAGGATTTGCACCGGCATCCAGAACCACCAGAGACCAAGGAGCCGCCCGATCAGCGCCGACAGAACGCCCTGTATCAGCAGGATTTCGAAAAGCCCAAGCGGCAGCCGCCAGCCCATGCGCTGCACAAGAACGAAACCACCGAGCACGATCGCCTGAGAGAGAACGAGCCTGACAAGGTTCAAGATGGGCTGGAGAATTCGGCTCATGAATGGGTTCTTCGTGACGGCATGGCAACCTCCCCTGTCTAGAAGGCCATGATGGCGCGGGGCTTGCCTCTCTCCCATCTTGCAAGCGCCAGGAAACTCGGCCAAAAGGCTGGCATGATCACGATTACCGACCTTTCCGCCCGTATCGCAGGCCGCCTGCTTCTCGACAATGCCAGCGTCTCGCTGCCGGACGGCGTGAAGGCCGGTCTGGTGGGGCGCAATGGCGCTGGGAAATCGACGCTGTTTCGCGTCATCACCGGCGATCTCGGCTCTGAAAGTGGCAGCGTCACCATTCCAAAGCATGCGCGCATTGGACAGGTAGCGCAGGAAGCACCGGGGACGGAAGATTCGCTGATCTCCATCGTACTTGCGGCCGACAAGGAGCGGGCAGCGCTGCTGCAGGAATCCGAAACGGCGACGGATCCGAACAGGATTGCGGAAATCCAGATGCGACTTGTCGATATCGACGCGCATTCGGCAGAGGCGCGCGCGTCGGCCATTCTCGCCGGTCTCGGTTTTGATCAGGAGGCGCAGTTGCGCCCCGCCTCTTCTTTCTCCGGCGGCTGGCGCATGCGCGTGGCACTCGCCTCGGTTCTCTTCGCCGAGCCCGATCTTCTGCTGCTCGACGAACCGACCAACTATCTCGACCTTGAAGGCACGCTGTGGCTGGAAGACTATATCCGCCGCTATCCTCACACCGTCATCATCATCAGCCACGACCGCGATCTTTTGAACAATGCCGTCAATTCGATCATCCATCTGGATCAGAAGAAGCTGACCTTCTATCGCGGCGGCTATGATTCCTTCGAGCGGCAGAAGGCGGAAGCCGACGAGTTGCAGATGAAGGCGAAGGTGAAGAGCGATGCCGCGCGCAAGCATCTGCAAAGCTATATTGACCGTTTCCGCTACAAGGCCTCCAAGGCCAAGCAGGCGCAAAGCCGCATCAAGGCGCTGGAGCGGATGGGCACCGTTGCCGCCGTTATCGAGGATCACGTTCAGCCCATCACCTTTCCGGAGCCGGAAAAGCAGCCCGCCTCGCCGATTGTCGCGATCCAGAGCGGTGTCGTCGGTTACGAACCGGGCAAGCCGATCCTCAAAGGTCTGAACTTGCGCATCGACAATGACGACCGTATCGCCCTGCTCGGCTCCAACGGTAACGGCAAATCCACCTTCGCCAAGTTCATTTCCGGCCGCCTGCCAGCACAGGCGGGCGATCTGCGTATCGCGCCGGGCCTGAAGATCGGCTTCTTTGCCCAGCACCAGCTGGACGATCTGGTGCCCAACGAAACGCCGGTTGAGCATGTGCGCAAGCTGATGCCGCAGGCGGCGGAAGCGCAGGTGCGCTCACGCGTTGCGCAGATGGGCCTTGCGACGGAAAAGATGTCGACCGCTGCCAAGGATTTGTCGGGTGGTGAGAAAGCCCGTCTGCTGATGGGGCTTGCGGCCTTCCACGCGCCGAACCTGCTGATCCTCGACGAGCCGACCAACCATCTCGATATCGACAGCCGTCGCGCGCTGATCGAGGCCCTGAATGATTACGATGGTGCCGTGATCCTGATTTCGCACGACAGGCATCTCATCGAAGCCACCGTGGACCGTCTCTGGCTGGTCAACAACGGCACGGTGACGAGCTTCGAAGGCGATATGGAAGAGTATCGCGACATCGTCATCGCCTCCGGCAAGAAGAAGGATGAGAAGGTCGAAACCGCAAGTGATCAGGCGTCCAAGGCGGATCAGCGCAAAGCCAATGCCGAAAAGCGCGCGCAGCTTGCGCCGCTGAAGAAAAAGATCAACGAAATCGAATCCTTGACGGCAAAGCTTGAGAAACAGATTCAAGCGCTCGACACGGAGCTTGCCGATCCGACGCTGTATGAAAAGGCGCCGGCCAAAGCAGCAGAAAAGGTCAAGCAGCGCGGTGAAGCGGCGGCCAAACTTTCCGCGGCAGAAGAACAGTGGCTGTTGTTGTCCAGCGAATATGAAGAAGCCATGGCTGGATAAATCAAACGTTACTTTCCAGCAAGGTAAGTAACGCGCCGTTAACCATAATCATAGAAAGCTCGGCAACAACGTCACCCCTGATTTGCCGAGCTTTTCATGCGCTTCTCCCCACTCTTCGTGTCCGCAGCCATTGCGCTGTGCCTTTCCAGTTGCGCAGGTAAGCCGCAGGCCGAAGGGTCGCTGAAAAGCTCCTTCGCCGCTACCATGCCCGACAATCCCGCGGCAGGTGCACATGATCCGATCGCGCTATCGCCAGCGGCATGGATGCGTCCTCGCAATCCGATGGGCCTAGCCGGTCGCGACATCGAGGTGTCATCGCTGAAAGACATCGCGCTTGCCAATAAGGAAGTCGTGCTGAGTTTCGACGATGGCCCGGTGCCGGGTAAAACAGAGCGGATTCTTGCGACACTGAACGAGTTCGGCGTGAAGGCCACTTTCCTGATGGTTGGCGAAATGGCGCAACACTATCCCGACATCGCCAAGAAGGTCGTGGCCGAAGGCCACACGATCGGCAGCCACACCTTTAGCCATCCCAACCTGCGCAACCTGACCTTCGATCGGGCGCTGGCGGAAGTGGCAAAGGGTGAAAAGGCCGTGGCGAAGGCGACGGATACGGATGCGATGTTCTTCCGCTTCCCCTACCTATCGGATAACCGCAACCTGCGACACATGGTGTCCGAGCGCGGTCTCGTCATCATGGACGTCCAGGTGGATTCCAAGGACTATTTCTCCGATACACCTGCGCTCGTCGCGTCGCGCACGATTGCTGCCCTTCGCCATCGCGGCAGCGGTATCATCCTGATGCATGACATTCACAAGCGGACAGCCACCATGCTGCCCGCGCTGCTGACCCAATTGAAAGCCGAGGGCTACAAGGTGGTGCATCTGGTCTACAAGAAGCCGGCCCACAAGCCGCTGCTTGTTGCATCCGCCAGCTGATTTTGAGCTGGCAGCGCCGAGCAACGGCTTGCCCGGCCGCACGTTTCTGATACAAGGCATAAAGTATTATTTTTAGAGCATCACACGGGTCTTAAAAGCATGTCAGCCATCAAGCTTGCCATCGTCGGCGTCGGCAAAATCGTTCGCGACCAGCATCTTCCAGCCATCGCCGCCAATGCGGATTTCGACCTTGTCGCAACGGCCAGCCGTCATGGTACCGTGGAAGGCGTGCCGTCCCACCACACGATCGAAGAGCTGATCGCAGCCGTGCCGGAAGTGACTGCGGTGTCGCTCTGCATGCCGCCGCAATATCGCTACGAGGCAGCCTATACGGCGCTCAACGCCGGCAAGCATGTCTTCCTTGAAAAGCCACCCGGCGCAACCCTGTCTGAAGTGCAGGATCTTGTTCGCCTGGCGGATTCCAAAGGCCTGTCGCTGTTTGCAAGCTGGCATTCGCGCTACGCACCGGCCGTCGAAGCAGCAAAGAGCTTCCTGGCCTCCACCAAGATCAACAGCGTTCACGTCATCTGGAAGGAAGATGTGCGCCACTGGCACCCGAACCAGGAATGGATCTGGCAGGCCGGCGGTCTCGGTGTCTTCGACCCCGGCATCAATGCGCTGTCGATCATCACCCATATCCTGCCGCGCGCGCTGTTCATCACCAAGGCGACGCTGGAATTCCCGGAAAACCGCGACGCGCCGATTGCCGCCGACATCCACTTCTCCGACGTGACGAAGATGCCGGTGCATGCCGAGTTCGACTGGCGCCAGACGGGCAAGCAGAGCTGGGATATCGTCGCCGAGACCGAAGCCGGTCAGATGGTGCTCTCCGAAGGCGGCGCAAAGCTTTCGATCAATGGCGAACTGAAATTTGCCGAGCCGGAGCGCGAATACCCTGCCCTTTACGAGCGCTTTGCCGAGATCATCAAGGCCAAGACGTCCGACGTCGATCTCGCACCGCTGACCCACGTCGCCGATGCGTTTCTGCTCGGTCGCCACAAGTTCGTGGATTCCTTCTACGACTGATTGCGGTCGTCGACGAGTTTAGCCGATGGACAAATGGCCGGGACGAACCCGGCCATTTTCTTTATGAATGATCTTGCTTAGAGCGCCGCGCTTTCCGAAAATCGACTTCGATTTTCGGGCCGACACTGTAGGGCCTTGCCCTATGGTCAGCGACCGTTTTCCTTGCGCCATGCTGCAAAAGCGGTCTGGTGCTCGTCCTTGGTGCAGGGGTAGAGGCCGATAATCGTTTCGCCTGCCTTGACGCGTTCCACGACAAAGTCCTCGTAAGCGGTCATTTCGACGGCTTCGGTCGCAATTTCATCGGCAATACCGGCGGGGATGACGATGACGCAATCCGCATCGCCAACGATGATGTCGCCAGGGAAGACCGGCGCGTCGCCGCAGCCGATCGGGCCGTTGATCTCAATTGCTTCATGCTTGGTGAGGTTCGTTGGGCTGGACGGGCGGGTGTGGTAGGCCGGGATATCCAGCTCGGCAATGGTTGCCGCGTCGCGGAAACCGCCGTCGGAGACGATACCGGCACCGCCGCGCACCATCAAACGCGTGACAAGAATATCGCCAGCGGAGGCAGCACTTGCGTCCTTGCGGCTATCCATGACCAGCACGTGGCCCGGAGGGCAGGTCTCGATCGCCACGCGCTGCGGATGGGCAGGGTTGCGGAATTCGACGAGTTGATTGCGGTCTTCACGGGCCGGCATGTAGCGCAGGGTAAAGGCCGGGCCTACCATGTTCTTGCCCTTGTAACCAAGCGGGCGCACACCCTGGATGACCTGATTGCGCAAGCCGCGCTTATAAAGCGCCGTTGCCAGTGTCGCGACGGAAATCGTCGATAGTTTTTCGCGGGTTTCGCTGTTCATAGTGTTCTCCTCGTCGTGACGGATGAAGGTTTTTCACGCCTTGTGAATGGGTTCGTCGATGAAGACGCCACCCTGATATTTCGCGATGGCCGCCTCCAGATCAGGGCGCGGCACGGTCCGTTCGATTTCCTCGCGGAACCGCGCGGCATTGTCGCGCCGCTGCCAGCCGAGAAAATCGACATGAGAGTTGTCCCACCAGGCATCATCATTGGCAGACACACCCCAGATCACCGGGCAACCAAGCTTTCGCACGCGGAAAACGGCCTCGATCAGCGAGACAAAATCGTCATGGCTGAGCCAGGTGGAGAGCATGCGCCAATCCATCGGCTTTTCGGTGCAGGAACCGATCCGGACGATCGCCGTCTCCTGGCCAAACTTGGAATGATAGAGGCTCGCCATCGCCTCGCCGAAAATCTTCGAGACACCGTAAAGCCCATCCGGCAGGAAGGGCATGTCTGCAGTGAGCTGAGTGCCTTGGGGATAATAGCCGATCGTGTGATTGGTCGAGGCGAAGAGAATGCGTGGCTTGCCGTTCGCCCGCGCCGCTTCATAGAGATTGTAGACTCCGCGCAGATTGGCGTCCTCGATCGGATCGTATGCCTTCTCGACCGAAATGCCGCCCAGATGAACGATGCCATCGCAATCCTTCACCAGATCGTGGACGGCCTCAGCATCCTCCAGCGCGCAGCGCACCACTTCCTCATGCGGTCCGGCGGGCGGGGCAATCTTCGCCACATCCGAAAGGCGGACGATTTCGGCAACCTGGCCGAGACGCCCGCGCAGCATTCTGCCAAGCTGGCCGCCGGCACCTGTGATCAGCAAACGCTTCATCATCGACCCAATCCTTTAGTAGATGTCCGGCTCGCCAGCGCTGCGGCCGAAATCCGTCTGGAGGAAGTCGAAGTCGCAGCCCTCATCCGCCTGTGTCACGTGCTTGGAGAAGAGATAGCCATAGCCACGCTCATAACGCGGCGCTGGCGGCTGCCAAGCGGCACGGCGGCTTTCGATCTCCTCTTCGCTGACCAGCATATCGAGGCGACGTGCGGGCAGATCGAGGCGGACGATATCACCTGTCTTCAGAAGCGCGAGCGGGCCGCCAACAAAGCTTTCCGGCGCGACATGCAGCACGCAGGCGCCATAGGACGTGCCGGACATGCGGGCGTCGGAAATGCGCACCATGTCGCGGTGGCCCTTCTTGATCAGAGCTTTGGGGATGGGCAACATGCCCCATTCCGGAAAGCCGGGGCCACCCAGTGGTCCTGCATTGCGCAGCACCAGAACATGATCAGGGGTAACGTCAAGATTTTCATCGTCGATCGCCGCCTTCATTTCGGGATAGCTATCGAAGACGAGCGCTGGACCTTCATGGACATGGAACTTGGGATCGCTGGCCGCAGGCTTGATCACGGCACCATCCGGGCAGAGATTGCCACGAAGGACAGCAAGCGAGCCCTCGGCGTAGACGGGATTGTCGAGCGAGCGAATGACATCGTCATTATAGACCTTGGCGCCTTCCAGGTTTTCACCCATGCTGCGGCCCGTCACCGTCAAGGCTGAACAATCAAGACGGCTTTCGATCTGCTTCATAAGAGCGCGCAGACCACCGGCAAAGTAGAAGTCCTCCATCAGATAGTCTTTGCCCGAGGGACGGACATTGGCGATCAGCGGGGTGATGCGGCCGAGCGCATCCAATTCGTCCAGCGTCATCGGCACGCCGGCGCGCCTAGCCATGGCGATCAGATGCACGACCGCATTGGTGGAGCAGCCGGTTGCCATGGCAACGATCGCCGCATTGCGGAAGGCTGCCGCACTCAAAATCTTGTTCGGCGTCAGATCTTCGGCCACCATTTCCACGATGCGACGGCCGCAGGCAGCCGACATGCGCAGATGAGCTGAGTCCACGGCAGGGATCGAAGATGCACCCGGCAGCGTCAGACCGAGCGCATCGGTGATCGCGGTCATGGTGGAGGCCGTGCCCATGGTCATGCAGACGCCGGCGGAGCGCGCGATGCCGCCCTGGACGCCGCTCCACTCTTCATCGGTAACATTGCCTGCGCGGCGTTCGTCCCAGTATTTCCAGGCGTCGGAGCCGGAACCGAGTGTCTTGCCGGCATAATTGCCACTCAGCATCGGGCCTGCGGGCAGATAGATCATCGGCACGCCAGCGGAGATCGCACCCATGACGAGACCGGGCGTGGTCTTGTCACAGCCGCCCATCAGCACGACGCCATCGAGCGGATGAGAGCGGATCATCTCTTCCGTCTCCATCGCCAGCATGTTGCGGTAAAGCATGGAGGTCGGCTTGGTAAAGCTCTCATCGACGGAGAGGGATGGCATCTCGACGGGGAAGCCGCCAGCCTGAAGAACGCCGCGCTTCACATCCTTCACCCGTTCGGGAAAATGCGAGTGACAGGTGTTGAGCTCCGACCATGTATTGAGGATGCCGATAACCGGCTTGCCGGCAAAATCCTCTTCGGAATAGCCAAGCTGCATCATGCGCGAGCGGTGGCCGAAACTGCGCAGGTCGTCGGGTGCAAACCAGCGGGCGGAGCGAAGCTTCTTCTCAGTCATGTCAAACGTCCTGCTTGAGCGTCAAGCCGCTCGTCGTATCGAAAAGATGAACGTGCTCGAGCGGCGCGGCCATGCGGATCACCTCACCGGCAGCAGTGGAGGTTTGCCCGGACAGATGCAGCGTCACGGGCGTACCATCGCCCAGATTGCCGTAGAGATAGGATTCTCCACCGAGCTGTTCGGCTGTGCGCACCGACATGGTGAGCGGTCCCTCACTGCCGTGCTTCACATGGTTGGGGCGAATGCCGAGCGTGACCTTCTGGCCGGGCGCATAGGAAAAACCGGTCTGCGGCAGCGGGATCAGTTCTCCCGTCACGATCTTCAACTGCGGCGTCGGTCCGGAAATCACCTCGCCAGCGAAGAAGTTCATCTTTGGCGACCCGATGAAGCCTGCGACGAAGAGATTGGCAGGGCGATTGTAAAGATCAAGCGGGACGCCGAACTGCTCCAGCTTGCCGGCACGCAGCACGGCGATCTTGTCGGCCATGGTCATGGCTTCCACCTGGTCGTGGGTGACGTAGATCATCGTATTGCCAAGCCGCTTGTGCAGAGCGGAGATTTCGCCGCGCATATCGACGCGAAGTTCTGCGTCGAGGTTGGAAAGCGGCTCATCGAAAAGGAAGACGCGCGGTTCACGCACGACGGCGCGACCGATGGCAACGCGCTGGCGCTGTCCGCCCGACAGATCCTTGGGGCGGCGCTCCAGAAGCTGGTCGATCTGCAGCATCTTGGAAACCTGAGCGATCTTTTCGGCGATCGCCTTCTTCGGCGTGCCGATGTTTTCAAGGCCGAAGGAGAGGTTCTCGCGCACCGTCATATGCGGGTAAAGCGCGTAGGACTGGAACACCATGGCAAGACCGCGGTCGGCGGCTGGCACCGTGTTGACAACATCGCCACCGATGACGATATCGCCATCGGTCAGGGCTTCCAGGCCTGAAATCATGCGCAGAAGCGTTGACTTGCCACAGCCGGACGGTCCGACGAATACGCAGAATTCGCCGTGCTTGATATCGAGATCGATACCCTTGATCACATCGAGGGCGCCATATGTCTTTTTGACCTGACGAAGCTCAATACTTGCCATTGTCTTGTCTCCTCCCGAAGGATTATTTGCCGCCCGTCGATGCAATGCCGGTGGCGATGTATTTTTGTAGGAACATGAAGACCAGCGCGATGGGCGCGAGCGTCAGCACGGTCATGGCGAGCAGGTTGCTCCACTCCGTCGACATCTCTCCCTGGAAGGAATTCAGTGCCAGTTGCAGGGTGAAATTGTCGTTGCGGGTCAGCACGATCAGCGGCCAGAGGAAGTCGTTCCAGCGCCACATGACCGCGAGAATCGCAAGCACCGCAAGTGCCGGTGCAGAGAGCGGCAAGATGATGCGCCAGTAGATCTTCCACTCGCTGGCCTTATCCATGCGTGCCGCGTCGAGGATCTCATCGGGGATCGTCAGCATATATTGGCGCAGCAGGAACACGCCGGTCGGCGTGGCGGCACCGGGAATGATCACGCCCCAGAGACTGTTGATCATGCCAAGCTGGCTGGTGATGAGAAAGAGCGGCACGAGCACGACCGTCTGCGGGATCATCAAAGTGCCGACGACCATGGCCAGGACGGCACCCCTGCCCTTGAACTGATATTTCGACAGGGCAAAGGCCGCCATGGAATTGACGATCAGCATGATGACGGTGGACGTCACCGTGATGAAGACCGAGTTCCAAAAGTAGAGCGGGAAGTTGAAGCGCTGGAAAAGCTCGGTGTAGTTCTCCGTCGCCAGCGACACGCGCTCAGCCGGCTTCAACTCGTTGAACGGCATTTTTTGGATTTCAGTCGGCTTGGCTGGGTCGATGACCTGCGCCACAAGGCCGATACGCCGCACCATGCCCACCGTCTGGCCATCCTTGGTAGTGTAGACTGGAAGTGGCGCTTGCTGTCCCTCCACCACGACCGTCTCCTGCGAATAGGGCAGGAAACGCGGAGGAAAGCGCTGAAGGTCCGCTTCCGTCTTGAAGGACGACAGAACAAGCCAGACGACCGGGCCGAACATGATCAGAACGGCCATGCCGAGATAGGCGTAGGACAGCCAGTCGGTCCAGTGCAGCTTGCCATTGCGGCCGCGCGTGCGGGTCAGAAATGCACCAATCCTAGCCATCGACCTTGCTCCTGTTTGCCCGGAATTGCAGAGCGGTCAGCACCACGAGAACGACAGCGAGAAGCAGCGAGGCTGCGGCTGCAAGGCCGAAATTGCGGGGCGTTCCGGCAAAACCGGTCTGATAGATGTATTGAATGATGAAGGTCGTTGCCGAGCCTGGACCACCGCCGGTGAAGGCGAAGATTTCGTCGAAGGTCTGTACGCCCTTGATCAGCGACAGAACCAGCACGACGAGCATGGTCGGCGCCAGAAGCGGCATGGTGATGCGGCGGAAGATGCGCCAGGGGTTGGCCTTGTCGAGTTCTGCGGCCTCATAGACATCGCGCGGGATCGCCTGCAGACCGGCAAGCAGGATGAGCGTGTAAAAGCCCATATGCGCCCAGACCGAGAGAAAGACCGACCAGCCGAAGGCCAGGTTTGCTTCCAGCATCCAGTCGACAGAGCTCAAGCCCATCCCTTCCATCGCGGCATTCAGAACGCCGAAGCGCTGCAAGATCCACTTCCAGATCAGCGCCACGACGACGGGCGACAGAAGCACGGGGAAGAAGAACACGGCGCGGAAGAAACCACGGGCGCGGATATCGCGATTGAGGATGATGGCGGTGATCAGCGAGAAGCCGACCATGAAGCCCACCTGCAGCACGACGAAGAGCAGCGTGTTCCATACCGAGCGCCAGAAAAGATCCTGCTGACAGGAATTCGGGTCGAGATAATTGCCGCAGGACATCAGCGCTGAGAAATTACCACCGCCGACGAAGGGGCGATCGGCAAGCATGATCTGCTCGGTGCCGGTCACCGAATAGGCGACGTTCAGCAGGATCGGCAGAAATGCGAAAACAGCAAAGAGTAACAGGTTGGGGGTGAGAAACACCCAGGCGATCCGTCGATGGCCGAGAACCTTCTGCAGGAAGGCGAATGGCAGTTCGACGATGCCCATCACTGGCGCAATAAATTTATACATGGGGCTCCTCCTTCGATCCGGCGCGGCGCGGGATGCGCCGCGCCGGAAGGCGATGGATCACTTCGCCTGTTTCAACATTTCCTCAACGTCCGTCTTGGCGCGTGCCATCGCTTCATCGACCGTGAGTTCGCCGACGATGGCCTGCGTGATACGCTGGACAGAGATGTTGAACATGGCGCGATTGTTCTTGTAACCCTGGTAGGCGTAAGCAATCGGGCTGATGCCGGGGATCTGGTCGAGCCAGGCATTCATGGCCTTCTGCGTGGCAGGGGTCGCACCGGTGTAGGTCACGCCCTTTTCCGCGATGGACTTCTTGGCCGGAACGTTGCGGGTGCGAACCGTGAAATCGAGATAGTTCTCGTCTTCAGCAAGGAAGTTCAGGATATCGGCAACGATCTTCGGGTTTTTGGTCTGCTTGAAACCGACAATGCCGGTGCCACCTGGCATACCGGTGCAGGCAGCACCACCACAAGGCTGCGGTACGACTTCCCAGTCGAAGGCATCGCCCACCTGGCTGTCGAAGCGCGCAGTCTGCCAGCTGCCGGAATAGTAGTAGGCGAGCTGGCCGTTGATGAATTCCTGTGCGGCATCGCGATAGGTGTTGCCGCCCTGCCCGGCCCAGACGTCACGCGCCATGGTGCCGTCCTTGTTCCACTCAACGAACTTCTTCACAAAGGTCGTAAAGCCTTCATCGACCAGGATCGGTTTGCCTTCAGCGTCGAAAATCTTGGCGCCATAGGAAATGGCCGGGCCGGCAATACGGTGGCCGGAGCGGTCGATCGCCATCGGGTAAGGCGTGCTGGTGGCCTTGGCAACGGCAGTCGCAGCCTTTGCCCAATCGTCCATCGTCGCGTCCTTGCCGGGTACGGCAACATTGGCCTGATCGAACAAGGTGCGATTGATGAAGGCGCCGGTGATGGTCAACTGCGTATGCATGCCGTAGATGCCCTTGTCTTCAGGGCCACTGCGGTACCATTTCAGCACGTTGGAGAAATTGTCTTCCCAGTTCTTCGCGTCCACATAGGGCGTGAGATCGAGGTAATAACGGTTAAGGCCACCAAGGTCGGTGACGGTGGCGAAATCCGGACCGCTGCCGCCGGCGAGCTGAACGGGCAGACCTTCCAGCAGTGCCTTGTAGGGAACCACGTCGGTCACGATCTTCACGTCGGGATGCTGCTTTTCATAGCGTGCGAGAATGTCCTTCAGGATTTCGCAGCCATTGCCGTCATAGGCGCAGGTGAAGCGAACTTCCTGGGCAGCCTGAGCGCCACCCGCGAAAGACGCTGTGCCCAAGGCCAACGCCGCGAATGCGATTTTGTATTGACTGATCATCTGGTTTCCTCCCGTTCGATGATTATGCTTTAGAGCGCCGAGCGTCCTTTGGGACGCACAAAGGACGCTCTACGCTTCAGATTTACGCATCGTGCATTCCGAAAATCGCTCCGATTCTCAGGCCGATGCTGCAGCTGGTGCTGGCTGTGGAGCCCAACCCTTGATCCACTGACCTTCCGCCGCTTCTGCCAGACGCACCAACTTGCCTTCCCGCGCCGAGCGATAGATGGCCGTGACGAGTTCGATCGATTGCAGACCGTCCGTTACGGTGACTTCCTTGCCGCCGCGTCCCTCCATGGCGTCGGCGATCGCCTCGACAAAACCGGTGAAACCGTTTTCGCCGTCGCCAACCGTCGCAAGAACCGCGTCGATCTGAGCTTGAGTCGTTGGCGCACGGGCGATAAAGCGCCATTTGTCTTCCGCAGGACGATAGGGCAGCGAGCCGCTTTCGGCAGTGAACCCTTCAAAGCAGAAGCGTAGACGCGACGTATCTTCGGCAGCACCGAGCGTGACAGAACTTGTTGCCAACGCGCCGTTCTTCATGCGGAAGCTGAGGGCCGCGCAGTCTTCGGTTTCGATCGTGTTGACCCGGGTATCGGCCATGGTGAAGACTTCGTCGACCGGCCCAAGCACGTAGCAGATCAGATCATGCGCATGGATCGCATGGCCGAGGATCGCGCCACCGCATTCGCCCTTCCAGGTGCCGCGCCATGGAATGTCGTAATAACCCTTGCCACGGTTCCAGTGGACTTCCGAGCTTGCAACATAGGCCTTACCAGCAAGCCCGGCATCGATTAGCGCACGAAGCTGGCGCATGGCCGGACCAAAGCGATACTGGAAAACGGGGAAGATGCTGCGGCCGGTTGTCTTGACGGATTCGAGAAGCGCATTTGCCTCTTCCAGCGAACGCACGAGCGGCTTCTCGCAGACCACGTCCTTACCGGCGGCATGCGCCTTCAGCGTGATCGGAAAATGCAAGTGCGGCGGCAGGCAGACGTCGATGAGCTGGATGCTCGGATCCGCCAGAACCTCATCCAGATCGGCCGTGACGTGGATGGACGTGCCATTGGCAACGCCACGCGCGCGTTCCACGTCGAGATCGCAGATCGCCTTGACGGCGAACCGCTCCGGCAAAGCGAGATACCCCTTCAGATGCTCGGCACCAATACCGGCACCGACAATGGCGACGCCTATCATGCCTTTGCTCCTTCAGCCTTGGCCTGTGCCTGAAGCGACAGATCGCAAACCTTGAAGACATGCTCCTGCGTCATCGCCGTTTCGGTGCGGTTGCGGATGTCGTCGCATACGCGTCCGAAATATGGGAGGCCAGCGTCGGAGGCATCGATATATTCGCAGCGATCGCCATTGACGAGGATCAGGCGGTCGGTGCCTTCGCTGTTGCCGACATCGACGTATTTGCGCAGTTCGATATAGCCCTCGGTGCCGAGGATCGTCAGGCGGCCATCACCCCAGGTGGGCAGCGCATCCGGCGTATACCAATCGACGCGGATGTAGCCGTGGCCCTTGTCGCCGCGCAGCAGCACTTCGCCAAAATCCTGCAGGCCCGGGTCGCCCGGGTTGGCGTAATTGGCAACCGAAGCAGACACGATTTCCACCTCGGTGGAGCCGGTGAAGAACATGAACTGGTCAATCTGGTGGCTGGCGATGTCGGTGATGATGCCGCCGTATGCTTCACGCTCGAAGAACCACTTTGGACGGATCTGGCGGTTCAGACGATGCGGACCCATGCCGATCGTCTGGACGACGCGGCCGATGGCGCCTGCGGCGACCAGCTCGGCAGCCTTGGTGACGCTCGGCACTTCGAAGCGCTCGGAGAAATCGACTGTCCAGATGCGGTTGGTCTTCTTGACCGTCTGGCGAATGCGCTCAAGCTGTTCGAATGTGGTGCAGCCCGGCTTGTCGGTCATGACGTCCTTGCCAGCTTCCATCGAGGCGACCGCAAGGTCTGCGCGCTTGGATGGGATATCGGCAATGACGACGAGATCAACGCTGTCATCCGCCAGAAGCGCTTCCTTGGTGGCCGAACGCGGCACGTCGGGAAAACGCTTGACGAAGCCTTCGACCACGTCGGGCTCGCCTTCCGTCCACCAGCCGACGAACTCCGCACCGGCATCCATCAGGTTCTGTGCCATGCCAAAAATGTGGCGGTGCTCTATGCCCAGAGCGACGAACTTAATTGCTTTAGTCATTGTTGCAGTTCCACTTCCTTGCCGGTTTCGGCCGAGTTAATGATCGCGTCGATCAATCTGTGAGACAAAAGAGCCGCTTCGCCCGTGACAACCGGTGGACGTTCTGCGGTTATGCTATCTGCGAAATCCTCGAAGACGCCTTGGTGCCATTCATGGGTAAACGCCATCGGATCGGCGCCGCCGCCAGTGCCGGAAGCCGCCCCACCAAAGACCTCCTGGCGTCCGTCGCGCCAATCGACATGCAGGAGACCGGAAGCGATCCGGAGGCTGGCATTGTCGAAGTGCAGGACGATCGATTCCGCCGAGCCGGGAAAACTTGCCGTGCTCGCGACAAGCGAGCCGACCGCGCCATTCGCAAAGCGAAGGCCCGCAGCAACGTAGTCTTCGGTTTCCATGCGATGGAAACGAGTCGTTGCCGCCATCGCTTGAACGCGCGACACAGGACCTGTGAGGCTGAGGGCAAGATCGATGGTGTGAATGGCCTGGGAAATCAGAACGCCGCCACCGTCACGCGCCAAAGTGCCGCGACCGGGCTCGTCATAATAGGACTGGGCGCGCCACCACGGCACGGAAATCTCGCAGAGACCGAGTGCTCCAAGCGTTCCGCCGTCAACAAATGCACGCGCCTTCTGTGATGCAGCCCGCATGCGGTGCTGGAAGATGATACCGAGCGTGATGCCAGCGTCCCGACAGAGAGCAACCAGATGCTCCGCCTCATCGGTGTTGCGAGCAACCGGCTTTTCCATCAGAATATCTTTGCCGGCGCGGGCGAAAGCTTCGACGATATCGAGGCGGGCGTTCGGCGGCGTGGCGATGATGGCGAAATCGACATCCTTATCATGCGCCGCCGCTTCCACCGAGGAATAGACCGTAACGTCATATCCTGCATGCTTCGACGCTTCCTCGGCCAGCGCCTTGGCGCGGCCGGAACCGCTGTCGACGATACCCTTCAATCGAATTTTGTCAGGACTTGCTGCACAGGCGAGCACGTGGGTCTTCGCCACCATTCCGGCGCCAATAATGACGCAGGTCTTGATCTTCTGCATTTCGGGGAGCCTCCCTTCCCAATTCGACGTAAATTGCATACCGGTATGCCGGTTGTCAACTGACTCGTGTTCCGGTATACCGGTTTAAAATTGCTGGAGTGCAAATGCCAAAAATCCCGATGACAGGCGGCTCTGTCCCGACTATGGAACGGCTGGATCTGAACCGCCCGGTAGTGGATCAGATTTATTCGGCGTTGAAATCCGCCATTTTGTCGCGAGAGCTTTTTCCCGGGCAGGCGGTGTCTGAAAATGAGATCGGGCTATCATTCAATTCCAGTCGCACGCCGGTGCGGGAAGCCTTGAGCCGTCTGCGAGACGACGGCCTGATCGTGACCCTTCCCAGCCGCGGCACCTATGTCTCCAAGCTTTCTGAAAAAAGTATCCGCAGTTCGCAGTTCATTCGTGAAGCGCTTGAGGTCGCAGCGGTCGAGAAGCTGTGCGAGATCGGTCTTTCGGCGGAAGCCGAGCAAGAAATCGAGCATACGCTGAACGGTCAGCGCAAGGCGATGCAGCGCGCGGACCGCAAGGCCTTTCGTATGCATGACGACCAGTTTCACAGCGCCCTTGCTGCGGCCACCGGCATGGAAAGGCTAGAAACGCTGCTCATCCGCGAAAAGGCAGGCCTGGATCGTCTGCGGGCTCTTGCCATTACCGATGAGGCGCATATGGCTGGGCTGCTTGCCGAACACGAGGCAGTCTATGCAGCGATTCAGGATGGCAATGAAGCTCTTGCGGCGGAGGAACTGCGCAAACATCTGCGCCGCGTTCTTGGCATTCTGGCGCAGGTCTTCTCCAACCATCAGGATTATTTCGAGTAAATCCGCGGCACCACCGACACTGGATACCCCATCATGACGACTGCACACTCCGGATCGCTGCCTGCCGAAACGCTTGGCATGTCAGAGGCAGAGCTTCTCTGCGACACAATCAGCACTCTCGCCGAATCGCCCGTTTGGGACGAAAAGCGCCAAGTGCTGTTCTGGTGCGATATTCTCGGCAAGACGGTGCGCTCTGCCGCGCTGACGCCGGGCCAGTACCGTGAATGGTCTTTCCCAAGCACGGTGTCCAGCCTTGGGCTTTGCGACAATGGTGACCTCATCATCGCCTGCGGCATGGATATTGTTTTCCTCGATCCGGAAAGTGGCGCCACCCATACGCTTTGCAGCATTCCGGCGCCGGAAGGCGCAGCTTTCCGTCTGAATGACGGACGGATCGGGCCAGACGGTGCATTCTGGGTCGGCACGATGCATAACGTGCCATTGGCGCAGATGGAGGCGCGCGGCGAACTTTGGCGCGTCACGGCGAGTGGCGCCGAACGGATGCAGACCGGCCTCACCTGCCCCAATGGGCTTGCCTTCTCGCAAGATGGTTCGGTCATGTGGCAGAGCGATTCCGTCCAGAGATGGATCCGTCGCCGCGCTTTCGACAAGAGCCGCGGCACTTTCGATGAAGGCATTCTGGTTGCGCAGATGACAGAGGAAACGGGCAGGCCCGATGGCGGCTGCGTCGATCGTTCTGGCGTTTATTGGAGCGCTGGCGTTTCTGCCGGACTGATCAATGCGTTTTCGCCCAACGGTACGCATCTTGGTGCGACTGAGGCGCCCGTCCCGCACCCCACCATGGGCTGCTTCGGTGGGCCGGACTTCAGCACGCTTTTCCTGACGTCCCACCGTCACAACATGTCCGACGAGCGGTTGCAGAAGGCGCCATCATCGGGCGGTGTGTGGATGATCCCGACCAAGACGACCGGCTTTGCCGGTTTTCGTTTTCGTCGTTGATGCGCTGGAGGCTCACGCCTTTTTCTGCCAGCGGCCTTCAGGCGATTGCTGCCAATAGGTAAGTGCATGGCCCTCGCCTTTCAGCTTCTTCCACTGCGCGCGTGCCGCTTCCAGCTGCCCGGCGTCATAGCCATCGAACATGAAGACGATGCGCTCATAGGCATCGAGTGCCGGCGGCTGCGCGCCATCAACGAGAAAGCGCACCGTCGCCTGGTTGGCATTGCCATCACTTGAGGTGAGCAGCACCGGCTGTGCGGCAGATGTTACGGCGGCATCGGTGGCGTGCGGCAGAAAGCTGTCGTCGCGGAACGTCCAGAGAAGCACGTCGAGCGCATCGCGCTTCTCATCACTTCCCGTCTGGACCGCGACCTTCCAGCCGCGCTCCAGCGATTTTTCCAGAAGCGGCGGCAAGGCATCCTCCAGCTTGGATTCCGTCAGATGATAAAACAGAACTTCCGTCATCGGGAGATTGCCACCTTCATGCTTCTCTCTCAATCCTCGTAGTGCGCGCGAACCAACTCGTCCAGAAGGCGCACGCCATAGCCGGAGCCCCAGGACTGGTTGATCTCAGTCAGCGGCGAGCCCATGGCCGTACCGGCAATATCCAAATGCGCCCATGGCGTCTCACCGACGAAGCGCTTGAGGAACTGGGCCGCCGTGACCGAGCCCGCCAAGCGGCCAGCGCTGTTCTTCATGTCGGCAAACTTCGAATCGATGATCTTGTCGTAGTCCTTGCCAAGCGGCATGCGCCAGAGCTTCTCCTGTGTCGTGTCGCCCGCCTCGACCAATTGACCGGCCAGTTCGTCGTCATTGGAGAAGAGGCCTGCCTGAAGATTACCAAGCGCAACTGTGATTGCACCGGTGAGCGTGGCAAGATTGATCATGAATTTCGGCTTGAAGCGATCGTTCGTGTACCAGAGCGCATCCGCCAGAACGAGGCGACCTTCGGCGTCCGTATTGATGATCTCGATGGTCTGGCCGGACATGGAGGTGACGATATCGCCAGGCCGCTGGGCATTGCCATCCGGCATGTTTTCGACGAGCCCGATAACGCCGATCACATTGGCCTTTGCCTTGCGGGCCGCAAGCGTGTGCATGAGACCGGTCACGGCAGCAGCGCCGCCCATGTCGCCCTTCATGTCTTCCATGCCGGCACCTGGCTTCAGAGAAATACCGCCGGTGTCGAACACCACGCCCTTGCCGACGAAGGCGATCGGCTCGTCTTTCTTGGAGCCGCCATTCCACTGCATGATGGCAAGCCGTGGCGGGCGAACCGAGCCTTGCGCGACGCCGAGAAGTGCGCCCATGCCGAGCTTCTTCATTTCCTTTTCGCCAAGGATTTCAACCTCTACGCCGAGTTTCTTCAAGCCCTCAGCCTTCTCGGCGAATTCGACCGGACCAAGCACATTCGGCGGCAGATTGACGAGATCGCGCGCCAGAATGACGCCATCGGCGACGGCCTGAGCAGCCTCGAACGCCTTTTCTGCCTCCTTGTGGCCAACCGTCACAATCGTCACATCGACACGTTTGGGCTTCTTCTCTTCGTCGGACGGCTTCTTGGTCTTGTAGGCATCGAAGCTATAGGCGCGCAGCAGAAGCCCCAGGGCGAAGTCGGCGGCGGTATTGCCATTTACATCGAGGCCCGGAACATCGAGATAGACGACGACCTTTTCCGCCTTCTTGAAATTGGCGGCAGCGGTGCCGCCTGCCCTCAGCCAATCATGCGCGGTGAGCTTCGTGGCCTTGCCAAGGCCGATGACCGTGATGCGATCTGCCTCAGAACCCTGGGGCGTCAGAACATCGAGAACGCTCATCGACTTTGCCGAAAAGCCTGCCACCTTGGCGGCCTTTTCCAGCACGCCAGCCGGATCCACATGCGCCTGACCCGCCGCCCCTTCGTCGCCGGAAGCGCGCAGAAGAATGGCCGTGGCATTTTCACATGAGGCGGAAGCGGCGAAGGAAATATCGAAACTGGCGGACATCTTGATGCTCATCTTGCTGTTTTTTAAAGGGTGTGCGGATCATGGGCCTTTCCGCCCGCGACGCAACCCCGGCATGGCGACTCGCAGTGTCAAATTTGTGGATGGTCGCGGTAACGACTGAGGTTCGACGAAAAGTTTTTTCGCCAGCTCTCCACAAAAAGCCACAGCCGCAGGAAAAATGACTGCGCGAAAGAAATTTGTGGTCCATCGAGAGTCGCCAAGCGGGATCGATGCGATTACATAGGGCCGGTTCCCTGCACGGGAAAAAAGAATGAAAAACGTTACCAGGGACTAAATGGCGCTTCTCGAACGGTACATATTGCGACGCACGACGCAGATGGTTCTCGTCGCGCTGATGCCCGTGCTGGCAATCATCTGGACGATCCAGGTTCTGCAAAGAATCAACCTCGTCACGGATAGCGGCCAGTCCATGGGCTCGTTCATGACGCTCGCAACCATGCTATTGCCGACGCTCATTCCCGTCGTTCTACCCTTTGCGCTTGTCATTGGCGTGACGCAGACGCTCACCGCGATGAACACCGACTCGGAGCTCGCCATCATCGATGCCTCGGGCGCGCGCCGCACGATCATCTACAAGCCTGTCCTCATTCTCGGCGCGGTGCTGAGCCTTGTCTCCTTCGGCATCACCAATTTTGCCGAGCCGCCGGCACGTGCCGCTGCGCGCCAGATGGTCGCTGCAGCCTATGCCGACCTCCTCTCCTCGGTGATCGAAGAGAAGACCTTCCGCACTATTCAGGATGGACTTTATGTGCAAATCGGCCAGCGTCAGGGCCGAATCCTTCGTGGACTCTTCGTTGCCGACCGTCGCGATCCGAATTACGACCTTATTTATTATGCCAAGGAAGGCATGATCGACGAAGGTGGTACCTCGCTCACCATGCGTGACGGCGAGGTTCAGCAGAAGACGCCTGACGGCAAGGTTTCGGTCGTCAAGTTCCTGTCCTACGCCTTCGATCTCTCGACCATGTCGGAGAAGTCCGATAATGAGCCGTCGCTGTCTGCCAGCGATGCCAGCCTCGCTTTCCTGCTATCTCCAGACGAGAACCTGGAAAGTTACAAGAAAAATCCTGGAAGCTTCCGTTCGGAACTGCACCGGCGTCTCGTCGACTGGATGTTCCCCTTCGTGTTCGCTTTAATCTCGCTGGTCGTCGCAGGGGACGCACGCTCTCATCGCGAGGCACGGCTACATCCCATGGTGGTTGCGCTGGTCACGGCCTTCATGCTGCGCTGGCTGGGTTTCTATTTCACCAATCAGGTGAAGCAGAGCGCTGCCTTCATTCCCTTCGTCTATGCAGTTCCGGTGGTGAGCGGCCTCATTGCCGCCTATCTGCTGACGACGGGCCGCAAGCTGCATATGCCGGCCTTCCTTCATACCGCAACCCAGGCGCTCCAGCACCGCGTCAGCCGGCCAAAGGCGAACGGTAACGGGGGACAGAGCGCATGATGTTCGGCACACTCGCCCGCTATTTTCTTCGTCGCTATGCCATGACGACCTTCTGGTTTCTGCTTGGCGTCTCGTCGATCATCTTTCTGGCCGATTTTAGCGAAACAGCGCGACGCATGTCCGGCCTTCCCGGATATTCCGTGCCGGCTGCACTGGGACTGACGGCACTTCGACTGCCGCTCATTCTGCAGCAGACGGTTCCTTTCGTTGCCCTCTTCGTCGGCATGACGACGCTGATCTCGCTGAACCGCCGCTACGAGCTTGTGGTGACGCGCGCGGCGGGCATTTCCGTCTGGCAGTTCATGCTGCCTTTCATCACCGGCGCGATTCTACTCGGCATCCTCTGCGTCGCGGCGCTCAATCCGCTCGCCGCCTGGGGCGAAAGCAAATCGCTCTCCGTCGAGGCGGGATGGCGTAACGATGGCAGCGGCCCGCGCCAGCAGCAGGTGATTCCATGGCTGCGCCAAAGCAGCGGTGGAGAGGACACGATCATCGGAGCAAAGAGCTTCGAGGATAACGGCGCGCTGCTGAAAGATGTGGTGCTGATTCACCTCGACAAGAACGGCAACATCCTTTTCCGACAGGACGCCGCCTCGGCGAAGTTGGAAGATGGTTACTGGCTTCTTAACAACGTTTCGGAGATTCGGCCGGGTCACGTCCCCACCCATCAGGCGACGGCCAGAATCAGTACCAATTTGAGACAGGAATTCGTTCAAGAGCGTCTGACTCAGCCGGAAACCGTTGCTTTCTTTGATCTTTCTCGAAAAATCGAAGTGGCGAAATCCTTCGGCCTGTCATCCAAGGCACTCGAGACGCAATATCACTTTCTGCTCTCCATGCCATTTCTGCTGGTGGCGATGACGTTCATTGCGGCAACTGTTTCTCTAAAGTTCAGCCGTTTTGCACAGTCCCGTTCAGTGATTCTGGGTGGAATCCTTTCCGGCTTCGTGCTTTATGTGGTAACCGTGCTCGTAAGGGCATTCGGGAGTAGCGGCGTTGTTCCGCCCTTCGTTGCGGTCTGGATTCCAGTCGTCGTAGCGTTGGCATTGGGGGCAACCATTCTGCTTCATCAGGAGGACGGCTAGTGGCGGTATTTGACCGCGGGAATATCAGACGGCTTGCGGCAGCCCTTCTGACAGGGGCTTCTGTGTGCGCATACGTAGCTACCGCATCCAGCGCTTTCGCTGATGACGGGGTGATTGTGGGCGACGCTCAAGACCAATCAAAACTCCTGCTTACAGCAAATGAACTCACCTATAATCGTGACGCTCAAGAAGTGATCGCGACGGGTGGCGTGCGCTTGAAATATTCGGGCTACCGCATGGTGGCCCAACGCATTGAATATAATCAGGGCACCGGCCGCGTCGTTGCCCGCGGAAACATCGAACTCATCGAACCAAGCGGCAACCGCATCTACGCCGATGAGTTGGACGTGACCGACAATTTCTCGCAGGGCTTCGTCAATGCCCTGCGCGTGGAAACCACCGACAACACGCGCATTGCCGGCGAAAGTGCTGAACGCGTCAATGAGGATGTCATGATCCTCAACAACGGCGTTTATACGGCCTGCCTTCCCTGCGCCGAGCGTCCGGACAAGCCGCCGCTTTGGCAGGTCAAGGCTGAGCGTGTCATTCAGGATGGCAAGAGCCAGACAGTTCGGTTGGAGAAGGCTCGTTTCGAGCTTTTCGGCAAGCCGATCGCCTATCTTCCGTTCCTCACCGTTCCCGACAACAGGGTAAAGCGCAAATCGGGCTTTTTGTTCCCTCAGATGAGCATAACCGACAAGCTCGGTTTCGGTATCGGCGTGCCCTATTATCAGGTGCTTGGCGATAGCGCGGATCTGACGGTTACACCGACCTTCTACACGGCCCAGGGGCTTCTGCTTCACGGTGAACTGCGCAACCGTTTCGAGATGGGAACGCACACGCTGACATTTGCCGGCATCGACCAGCGCGACCCGGAACGATTCGACGCCGGCACCAGCGACGCGCTGAACGACCGTCGCGGCATGGTTGCCAGCAAGGGTGACTTCAAGATCAATCCCCGCTGGTCATTCGGCTGGGACGTCATGGTGCAGTCCGACAACAACTTCGCCCGCACCTATGACCTCAAGGGCTATAAGAGCGAAACCCAGACCAACAAGCTTTACCTCACCGGCCTCGGTGATCGTAACAGCTTCGATGCCAATGCCTACTACTTCAACGTCCAGGACAAGGACGACTTCGAGTTGGAAGAGCGCAGGCAGGCGATTGTCCATCCAGCCGTTGACTATCGTTACTTCCTTCCCGATCCCGTCTATGGCGGCGAGCTTTCGCTGACGACGAACCTCACGAGCCTGACGCGCCGCAATCAAGATGCCTACGCGCTCGGAACCTCCAACCGCTTCCCGGGTCTTGAAGGCACCTATACGCGCCTGACGACGGAAGCCGAGTGGAAGAGAACCTACACCTTCGACAGCGGCCTTCAGCTGACACCGCTCGGCGCCCTTCGTGGAGACATCTTCTCCACCGATATGGCGACACAGGGTCTCACCTATGGCAGTTCGATCGACGATGACGCGGCCTTCCGCGGCATGGCGACGCTTGGTCTCGAGGCACGCTACCCGATTTTGTTTACGGCGCAGAACAGCAGCCACGTGATCGAACCGATCGCTCAGGTATTCCTGCGTCCGGATGAGCAATTCGCCGGTCGCCTTCCAAACGAGGATTCGCAGGCCTTCGTCTTCGATGCGACCAACCTGTTCGAACGCGACAAGTTCACGGGCTTCGACCGTGTCGAAGGCGGTACGCGTGCCAATCTCGGTTTCCGCTATAACGGCACCTTCGACAATGGCTACGGCATCCGTGCGATCGCGGGTCAGTCCTTCCATCTGGCCGGAGAGAATTCTTTCGCGTCGCCGGATCTGGTCAATGCCGGTGCCGATTCCGGACTGGAATCAGACCGCTCCGACTACGTGACGATGGCGGCGATCGATGCGCCGATCGGTCTGTCCTTCTCCAACAGCTTGCGTCTGGACAAGGATAACTTCGAGATCAACCGGATGGAGAACAGCGTCCACTACACGGACAACCGTTTTACCGGCAAGGTCAGCTATACGCAGGTCAAGGCACAGCCGAATTACGGCTATGACCGTGATCGTGACATCATCCAGACGTCGGGCAAGATCCGTCTCGACGACAATTGGGCTCTGTTCGGCGCGATCAACTACGACTTGAACAATAAGTTCTCGAGCGAGCGCCGTATCGGTGTTCTCTATCAGGACGAGTGCACCATCTTTACCGTCAGCTACTCGGATGAGGGTAACCTCAGCACCGTTCGCGAGGCGGCAAATGACTGGTCGATCAATGCCCGCCTCGCCTTCCGCACACTCGGCGACATCAGCGTCGGCTCGGCTGCGGAAGACTGGGACAAGGCCGATATTGGCTGGCAGCCAAATAACTACTGATAGCCTACACCCTATAAAACAACGGCGGGATTTTCCCGCCGTTTTCGTTTGACGCGACACCTCTACTGGGTGTGGCGCTCGATGTGATGTGATCGACAGACTGCCGTTAAGGTCACGCTTTTGCCGCAGATATCGACGATCTGGTTGTGACGGACGATTGCGGTGGTAATCATTCCAGTGATATACACGGGCGCGTTCATATTTAGGATCGCGGCGGAAGGCGGAGCATCACCGTGAGGTGAGCACATAAACTTCACGCTGCGAGAGTTTCAAAAGCAATGCCGTGGAACCGGTCCACTGGCTTGCCGAGAGGGAGAGACCAGGATGAACTTCGGAAAGAAGGCGATGCGCAGCGTCGCGTTTGCCTTTGCGATCTTCGCAGTTCCCATGATTGTCACGCCGCAGGCGAATGTCGCTTTTGCCGACAGCGCGGTGAAGATCGTCGTCAACAAGACACCGATTACCTCTGACGATATTGCACGCCGCGTGGCTTTCCTGAAGCTGCAGCGCCAGTCTGGCAATCTCAACGAGAAGGCCCGCGAACAGCTGATCGAGGAGGCTTTGAAGCGCGAGGAAATCGCCCGCGTCAAGGCTTCGGTCAGCACCGCAGATGTCGATGCCGCCTTCGGCCGCTTTGCTGCCAGCAACAAGTTGACGAAAGATCAACTGACCAAGGTGCTGACACAGGCTGGCGTGGGTGCCGACCACTTCAAATCCTTCATCGCAATACAGATGAGCTGGCCACGCCTGGTCAATGCGCGCTATGGCGGCAAGAACCGCATGTCGACACAGGACTTCATCACGCGCCTCAAGGAGCGCGGCCAAAAGCCTGTGACGTCGGAATACTTCCTGCAGCAGATTATTTTCGTCGTACCGGAATCCAAGAAGTCCATCATCGGCAAACGCAAGAGCGAAGCGGAAGCGTCCCGCAAGCGTTATCCCGGTTGCGAACAGGCCAAGACCTTCGCAGCCACGATGCTGGATGTTTCGATCAAGGACCTTGGCCGGATTCTCGAACCGGAACTTCCCACGGAGTGGAAAGACCTGGTTACCAAGACACCTGAGGGCGGCACCACAGCCACGCGCGTGACCGAGAAGGGCGTCGAGTACCTGGCTGTGTGCAAGAAGCAGCAGGTTTCCGATGACTATGCAGCGGAAGTGGTCTTTCGTGCCGAAGACCTGAGCAAGGCGGAAAAGGGTGAGAACCCGAACGAGAAGAAGTATCTGGACGAGCTTCGCAGCAAGGCACAGATCACTCAAACCTGATCCTGGTGCCGCACCCTGATGCGGTGCCGCTATGGTTTCCAAGATATCAAAATGCCGCTGATCGGCAGGGTCGCACCTTTCGAGACCAGCGCAACAGGTGAAAGATCCGAACGTCGTGACGTCGCTTGAACTGCCTCTCGCTTTGACACAGGGCGATCCCGCCGGCATCGGTCCCGATATCGCGCTTGCAGCCTGGGCAAGACGTGATGAACTCAGTGTTCCGCCATTTCTCTTCGTCGGTGATCCAGACGTGCTGACGAGCCGGGCAAATATTCTTGACATTCCGGTCAACATCGTCACCTGCGAGGCTGAAGAAGCAGTTTCTGCATTCACCACCGGCCTGCCCGTTTTGCCTGTTCCTGTCGGTTTTGACGTACAGGCAGGCCAACCTCATGTCGGCACAGCCATCTCCACCATCAAGGCCATCGAGACCGCTGTCTCGTTGACGATGGCGAGAAAGGCGGCTGCCGTCGTTACCAATCCGATCGCCAAAGCCGTGCTTTACGAAGCCGGCTTCGGCTTCCCCGGCCACACAGAATTCCTTGCGGATCTCGCGCTCAAGCACACAGGCCAGGCAGCGCGACCGGTCATGATGATCGCCGGGCCAAAGCTGCGTGTCGTGCCTGTGACGATCCACATTCCCATCAAGGATGTGGCATCTGCTCTGACGGAGGAGCTCATCATCGATACATGCCGGATCGTTGCCAACGACCTGAAGAGCAAGTTCGGCATGGATGCGCCAAGACTGGCAGTCGCTGGGCTAAACCCACATGCGGGCGAAGACGGTGCGATCGGCACGGAAGATCGCGATATCATCCATCCGGCGACCATGCAGTTGCGCAAGGATGGCATCGACGCATTCGGCCCTCTGCCGGCCGACACCATGTTCCATGATGCCGCGCGCAAGCGTTATGACGTTGCGATCTGCATGTATCACGATCAGGGCCTGATTCCGGCTAAGGCACTCGGCTTCGATGACTCGGTCAATGTGACGCTCGGCCTGCCCTTCATCCGCACGTCACCCGATCATGGCACCGCCTTCGGTATTGCCGGACAGGGTATCGCCAACTGCTCAAGCCTTGTGGCGGCGTTGAAAATGGCGGCCGACATCGCTGTACGGCAGGTTTTCTGATGGCAGCAATCGATGGTCTTCCGCCGCTGCGCGACGTCATCCAGCGCCACGGCCTTGATGCGAAGAAGTCGCTCGGTCAGAACTTCCTTTTCGACCTTAATCTGACGCAGAAGATTGCGCGGACCGCCGGTCCTCTGGACGGCGTTACGGTCTTTGAGGTCGGGCCTGGTCCAGGTGGCTTGACCCGGGCCATTCTCTCGCTTGGCGCAAAGAAGGTGATTGCCGTAGAGCGAGACAGCCGCTGTCTTCCGGCACTGGCGGAAATTGCCGATCATTATCCCGGACGGCTGGACGTGATCGAAGGCGACGCGCTCAAGACCGATTTCGAGGCCCTTGTTCCCAAGGGCGAACCGGTCCGCATTATCGCCAACCTCCCCTATAATGTCGGCACCCAGCTTCTGGTCAACTGGCTTCTGCCGAAGGAGTGGCCACCATTCTGGCTCTCCATGACGCTGATGTTCCAGAAGGAAGTCGGACAGCGCATTGTTGCCGAAGAAGGCGATAACCACTATGGCCGCCTGGGTGTGCTCACGGGCTGGCGCACCGTGCCGGAAATGGCTTTCGACGTGCCGCCACAAGCCTTCAGCCCACCCCCGAAAGTCACCTCGACCGTCGTGCATCTCCTGCCCAAGGAAAAGCCGCTGGCCTGCGATGTTGAGAAGCTTGAGAAGGTCACGGAGGCCGCTTTCGGCCAACGCCGCAAGATGCTGCGCCAGAGCGTGAAAAGCATCGGCGGAGAAGCCCTGCTTGAAAAGGTGGGCATCGACCCAACGAGACGCGCCGAGACGCTGTCGGTCGAAGAGTTCGTGCGGCTGGCGAACAGCTTGTAATCCTGCTACGGGCATTACCAAGCAGACATTGATCTTGTTTTAGACCCTGCCGAGAGGGCCGCCATGAACGATGCCGGTTTCCAATATGAGCTTGCTCTCCCATCAGGAACCGCAACTGCGTCGTGGTGCTTCTCCATGGGTCAGGACGGGATGAGAACGACCTCCTGGCCTTCGGCCGGGCGGTGTTTCCCAATGCCGTTCTTTATACCCTGCGCGGCGCCGTATCCTGGGAAAATGGTTATGCATTTTTCCGCAGAAAGCCCGACCGGCAAATCGACGTGGATGATCTGAAAGCGCAGGCGACTAGGCTCTGCATGTTCATGGATTTTGTCATCCGTCAGACAGGCGAGATGCCGTTTCTCGTCGGCTATTCAAATGGTGCGATCATGGCGGCTGAGGTGCTGTGCCAGAATGGCAGCCTGGCGCGGGGAGCCATCCTCTTGCGGCCGCTCTCGCCTAGAAGACATGAAGAACTTCCTAGCCTCTCCGGCTTTCCCGTCCTACTGCTTACAGCGAGGCAAGATGAAAGGCGGGCGGAGAACGACGCGCGTGATCTGGCCGACCAGTTCACTAGTGCTGGCGCGGATGTTCGTCTCGAAATGCTCGAGGGTGGTCACGGCTGGGCGGAAGACGCAGCCGATGAGAAGCTGTCGCGTCAGTGGCTGGCAACCAAAGAACCGGGCTGATTAAAGCTGCGGCTCTTCCTCCAACAATCCCCTGACGAAATCGAACATACCGTGGCGACGGTTGCGGCGGACACGTTCGGCCTTGACGATGGCTTCGACAGCCGAAAAGGCGGCCTGGAGATCGTCATTGAGGATCACATAGTCATAGTCGCGCCAATGCTCGATCTCGGCGCGGGAATTGGCAAGGCGTGTGCGGATCACCTCTTCGGTGTCTTCGGCGCGGCGATGCAGGCGCGACTGCAGTTCGGTCATGGTCGGCGGCAAAATGAAGATCGACACCACATCTGCCTGCATCTTGTCCTGAAGCTGTTCTGCGCCCTGCCAATCGATATCGAAGAGCATGTCGCGACCTTCAGACATGGCCTGCTCAACCGGCGCGCGCGGCGTTCCGTAGAAATTGCCGTGTACTTCCGCCCATTCCAGCAGTTGATCGCTGTCTCGCAACACCTCGAATTCACGCTTGGTGATGAAGTGATAATGAATGCCTTCGATCTCGCTCTGCCGGCGCTGGCGCGTCGTGACACTCACCGACAGGCTGATATTCTTGTCCCGATCCAGCAGGTTTCTGGCGATGGTGGACTTGCCCGCACCCGATGGCGAAGACATGACCAGCATCAACCCTCTGCGGGCGATATGAACGGGGGAGCTATCTGCTGGTACCATGGAGCCTACTCCAGATTTTGAACCTGTTCGCGGAATTGGTCGATCACGACTTTCAATTCGATACCAGCAGCGGTTACAGCACTGGCATTGGATTTGGAACAGATCGTATTCGACTCCCGGTTAAATTCCTGTGCAAGAAAATCGAGCTTGCGCCCGACAGGCCCGCCGGTGGCGAGAAGTTCACGCGCCGCTGACACATGCGAGGTCAGCCGGTCAATCTCCTCGCGCAGATCCGCCTTGGTGGCCAGCAATGCGGCTTCCGCATAAAGGCGCTCGCGATCAAGACCTCCATTGCCATCGCCGATCAAGGCGATCTGCGCTTCCAGCCTCGCCCGGATGTGCTCCGGCTGGCGGGAGGGATCGGCTTCGATGATAGATGTCAGCTGTTCGATACGGTCGATATGGGTGGAAAGCAGCGTGTAGAGCGATGCACCTTCCCTTTCACGCATGGCTTTCAACGAAGCGACGGCCGCGGAGAATCCGTCGACGATATCGGCGTTGCGGGCAGCTTGCGCATCTTCCGTTTCCTCTGGCTCGCGAAACTCAACGAGACCGCGCACCGACAGCAACGTATCAAAGCTGAGCGGCGCGTCGCTGACCGCATTTCCCAGTTCCTGCTTCAAGGCAAGGACCGCATCCAGCGCGTCACGGTTGACGACGGCCTCAAGCTTGGTCTCTGATGCAGAGACCGAGAGCCCGGCCTGAATGTTACCGCGCGACAGGCTTTTCGATGCGATGTCACGCAGCGCCGTCTCGAGTGCCTCCATGCCCGATGGCAGGCGCAGCCTTAGATCCAGCCCCTTGCCATTGACGGAGCGCAACTCCCAGGCCCAGCGATATCGTCCGGAGGAGCCTTCGCTGCGCGCGAAGCCCGTCATGGATTGCAATGTCATTCGAATGTCCCCCAGGGGCTTGAGTGCGGCCACGCAGCCGCAGCCATCCCTCTATTAATTCGCCGGTTTCTCTGCCTGATTGCCGCCTGGCTGACCGTCGACAACGGTTTCGGAGTTTCCGCCGCTAGCAGCCTTTTCGGCTTCGATCTTTCTCCAGCGGCGGACATTGGCGTTGTGCTCGTCCAGCGTCTTGGCAAAGACGTGGCCGCCGGTGCCATCGGCTACAAAGTAGAGATCGTCTGTCCGCCAGGGATTGGCCGTTGCCTCAAGCGCTGCCCGACCGGGATTGGCGATCGGGTGCGGCGGCAGGCCGCGGATGATATAGGTGTTGAACGGCGTCTCTTTTTGCAGATCCGACTGATAGATCGGCCGGTCGGATGGTTTGCCCTCACCACCGAACAGACCGTAGATGATCGTCGGGTCGGATTGCAGACGCATGTTCTTCTTCATCCGGTTATAGAAGACGGAAGCAACATGGCCGCGCTCATCATCCTTGCCGGTTTCCTTTTCAACGATAGAAGCGAGTGTGACGAATTCCTCGACGGTCTTCAGCGGCAGGTCCGGGTCGCGCCGCTGCCACAGCATGTCGACGAGCTTTGTCTGGGCCGCGCGCATCTGGCGCACGATTTCTTCCCGCTTGGTGCCGCGGGTAAAGGGGTAGGTGTCCGGACGCAGGCTGCCTTCCGGTGGCAATTCGGTCGGAAGATCACCTTCGAGCACAGGGTCGGATTCAAGGCGCGCGAACATCTGTTTGACCGTCAGGCCTTCCGGGAAAGCAACTGTGTAGAGGATCGACTTGCCCGATTCCAGCAAGGACAGAATATCCTTCATCGATGCATGGGCCTTGATCTCATATTCGCCAGGCTTCGGCGTCTGACCGGCTTCCATGTAACGATCTGCCATCAGGCGGAAGATGCGTCCGTTGGAAATGGCGTCGCTTCGCTCCAGCGTATTGGCAATCTCCGCCAGACCGGCGCCATTGCGCACCGTGATGGTGGTGTTGGTCGGCAACGGGCCAGGCTCATGAAACGAGTGGATCATGTAGTAGAAGCCCGCGATACCCACCACGGTGACGGCCACGATCAGCGTCATCAAAAAATTCAGGAAGATCACTGTCTGGCTGTGGGCCTTGCGCGAGCGCTTCGGCGGCTCAGGCACTTTTTCAGGTCTCAGAGCCTCGGTCGGCGATTTAGGAATGATCGGTCCACCCTTGCTCTCATAGGAGCTGTCGCGGTCGTAGGGCGGCTGATTGTTCTCTCTGTTATCGCTCACCGGCGGTCCTTTTCAGTTCGGCATTACAACGGCTTATTTGAGCAGGCAATGCGGCAAAAACAGGTTCGGCAGGCTATTCTGCACTCTCAACCGGTGGAGGAATCAAACACATCTTCGTTGACGAAGCGAGGTTCCTCCACCGTTCCAGTTCATCGAAAACGGACGCGCTCGCATCCTTGGTTTCGAAGAGCTGGCAGATCAGGCAATCCCGGCATCTCGCCGGGAAAGCTGAAAACGTTCTGATCGATTCTTGGAAGGGCGGCAAGTGGCCGCCCCATGCTGACAGACTTAGAGGGTCAGTCCAGACACTCAGCCTTCGTAACGGCGCAGGACCAGAGATGCATTCGTGCCGCCAAATCCGAAGGAGTTCGAAAGCGCCACATTGACGTCGCGCTTGCGCGCCTTGTGCGGCACCAGATCGATCGCGGTCTCGACATCGGGATTGTCGAGATTGAGCGTCGGCGGGACGATGTTGTCGCGGATGGCGAGCGTCGCGAAGATCGCTTCGATCGCGCCTGCTGCACCGAGAAGATGGCCTGTCGCCGACTTGGTGGACGACATGGAAATCTTTGAGGCAGAGTCACCCACCAGACGCTCGACCGCGCCAAGCTCGATCGTGTCGGCCATGGTGGAGGTGCCGTGGGCGTTGATGTAGTCGATGTCGGCTGGCGTCAGGCCGGCACGCTTGAGCGCCATGGCCATGCAGCGATAGGCACCTTCGCCGTCCTCGGAAGGAGCGGTGATGTGGTATGCATCGCCGGAGAGGCCATAGCCGACGACTTCGGCATAGATCTTTGCGCCACGTGCCTTTGCATGTTCCAGCTCTTCGAGAACGACAATGCCGGCGCCCTCGCCCATCACGAAACCGTCACGGTCGCGGTCATAGGGGCGCGATGCCTTCTGCGGATCATCATTGTGCTGGGTGGACAGCGCCTTGCAGGCGGCAAAGCCAGCGAGCGAAATACGGCAAACGGGCGATTCAGCACCACCTGCAACCATCACATCGGCGTCGCCAAGCGCGATCAAACGGGAAGCATCACCAATGGCGTGCGCACCGGTGGAGCATGCCGTGACGACCGAATGGTTCGGGCCGCGCAGCTTGTGCCTGATGGACACCTGGCCGGAAACGAGATTGATCAGACGACCGGGAATGAAAAAGGGCGAGACGCGGCGCGGGCCTTTATCGCGAAGCGTGTAGCCTGCTTCCACGATGCCTTCGAGGCCACCGATACCGGAGCCGATCAGCACACCGGTCATGATCTGGTCTTCGTCAGTTGCAGGATGCCAGTTGGCGTCGTTCAGCGCCATCTCGGCGGCGGCCATGCCATAGATGATGAAGGGATCGACCTTGCGCTGTTCCTTCGGCTCCATCCAGTCATCGGCATTGAAGGTGCCATCGGTGCCGTCACCGACAGGAATGCGGCAGGCAATTTTCGCGGGCAGATCTTCGACTTCGAATTCCGTGACGAGACGGGCGCCATTCTGACCGGCCAAAAGCCGCTCCCAGGTCACTTCCGTTCCACAGCCAAGGGGAGATACCATGCCGGTACCCGTGATAACGACACGTCTCAAAGTCAATTGTGCGCCCTCATAGTCCAATCATAGGTGTTTGGTATATGTCATCTTGCGTGCGACAAGCTTCATCCGGCCCAAAGAGACCGCATGATAAAATATTGGCCCGGACAGGCCGGGCCACATCGGGAAGGCTTTTAGGCCTTCCCTTGATCCATTCAAAGATTAGGCCTGAGCCTTTTCGATGAACTTGACAGCGTCGCCAACAGTCAGGATCGAGTCAGCTGCGTCGTCTGGAATTTCAACGCCGAATTCTTCTTCGAACGCCATAACCAGTTCAACGGTGTCGAGCGAGTCAGCGCCCAGGTCGTCGATGAAGCTTGCGCCTTCAACGACTTTGTCGGCGTCAACGCCAAGATGATCAACTACAATTTTCTTTACGCGTTCTGCGATATCGCTCATGTCGGTTTCCTCGACCTTTACTTTGAAAGGAATGCCCCTTCAGGCACCCTGCCCTGTTAAAACCCCCAAGCGCCCCATTAAGGCAGGCACCGTGGGCAAACCCGTTCAACCCGGTCAAGCTAACATCGTCGCAAGAAATCGCAACGGTCGCCTGTCACTCCGGGACGACTGTTCACAGTCTTCGCCCGCTTAACATGCTTTCCTGCGGGAAAAAAGCCTTAAAATAGCGCTAACACACGCGCTCTACAGGCAATTTTCTTTTCGATACATGTCAGAAGTCGAAGTGTGCAAGCGCCACCACAGCAAGATGCAAGGCGCTTTCACCTGTTGGATCGTCCAATCACCCCTCACGAAAATCGCAGCGGATTTTCATGCAGGATGGATCAGATCATGGCCATGCCGCCATTTACGTGCAGAGTCTGACCGGTCATGTAACCGGCCTCGTTAGAGGCAAGATAAAGCACGGCAGAAGCGATTTCAGCGCCCGTACCCATACGCTTCATCGGGATCGCTCCCATGATGCCTTCCTTCTGCTTGTCGTTCAGCTTGCCGGTCATCGCGCTTTCGATGAAGCCCGGTGCCACACAGTTGACGGTCACGTTGCGCACAGCGATTTCCTGCGCGAGCGACTTGGAAAAGCCGATCATGCCGGCCTTGGAGGCACAGTAATTCGTCTGGCCCGCATTGCCGGTGACGCCGACGATGGAGGTGATGTTGATGATGCGGCCGAAACGGCGGCGCATCATCGGGTGGGTCAGCTCACGTGTCAGGCGGAACATGGACGTCAGATTGACCTCGAGAACATTGTCCCAGTCCTCATCGCTCATGCGAACGAAAAGACCATCCTTGGTGATGCCGGCATTGTTGACGAGGATGTCGACGCCTTCGAGTTCGGCTTCGGCCTTCTCGCCAAGTGCCTTTACCTCTGCGCGGTCAGCGAGGTTGGCCGGGAAAATCTTGACGCGCTCGCCAAGCTCGGAGGCCAATGCCTCGAGCTTTTCGACGCGGGTGCCGTGAAGGCCAACGGTTGCGCCCTGCGCGTGGAGCATACGGGCGATCTCTTCGCCGATGCCGCCGGTCGCGCCGGTAACGAGAGCCTTGCGGCCAGTCAGATCAAACATGCTGTTCGTCCTTTTATTTTTTCTCTTGAACTCAGCCGAGAAGCGTCTGAAGTGCGGCTTCGATATCCGCAGGGGAATTGACGGCAACGCCGTTGACGGTCTTGTCGATGCGGCGAGCGAGACCCGTCAGAACCTTGCCGGAGCCGATCTCGTAAAGTGTCGTCACATCATTTGCGGCAAACCACTCGACCGTTTCGCGCCAGCGAACCTGGCCTGTCACCTGCTCGACCAGCAGCGCGGCAATCTCCTCGGCATCCGACACAGGTGCTGCGCGCACATTGGCGACAACCGGAACGACCGGATTGTTCTTCTGGACCGAAGCCAGCGCTTCGCGCATCGCCTCTGCGGCAGGCGCCATCAGGGCCGAATGGAATGGTGCGGAGACCGGCAGCATGATGGCGCGCTTGGCGCCCTTCTCCGAGGCAAGGGCTGCTGCCTTTTCCACCGGTGCCTTCGCGCCGGAAATGACCAACTGGCCGCCGCCATTGTCATTGGCAATCTGGCAGACGCCGCCGCTCGCCGCTTCGGCGCAAATGGCCTCCACATCGCCATGCTCAAGGCCGATGATCGCCGCCATGGCGCCCTGACCTACGGGAACGGCAGCCTGCATGGCATTGCCACGGATGCGCAAAAGACGGGCGGTATCGGCCAGCGAGAAGGTACCAGCTGCACAAAGCGCCGAATATTCGCCAAGCGAATGGCCGGCAACATAGGACACTTTTTCAGCGAGCTTCAGGCCACGCGCTTCCAGGACGCGCATCACGGCGACGGAAACCGCCATCAGCGCCGGCTGTGCATTGGCGGTCAGCGTCAGCGTCTCTTCCGGACCATTCCACATGATGTCGGACAGTTTCTGGCCCAGCGCTTCATCGACTTCCTCGAAAACGGCGCGGGCTTCTGCAAAATTCTCCGCCAGATCCTTGCCCATGCCGACAGCCTGGCTGCCCTGACCGGGAAATGTGAATGCGATAGCCATGGAATGCGGTCCTTCTTTTTGGGCCTGTTCTCGGGCCTTCCCTTCCATTGTGGGGCTTTCCATTCACATTCCAGCCCGCAAAGTCAAGGCTTTGCGCCGCTTGCGACGCCTTTGCCACCTGTTTCGCCGTCCTCTTCCACAGAGATTGAGACGGAATGTTTTTTCTTGCGCTGCGGCAATTCCGCATTACTTTCTGCCCACCTTCCAAGCAAAACGAGACATTTCCATGAAACAGAACACGTTGGGACGCACGGGCATTTCCGTGTCGGAAATCTGCCTTGGCACGATGACATGGGGCACGCAGAACACCGAGGCCGAGGCCCATGAGCAGATGGACTACGCACTCGAGAACGGCGTGAACTTCTTCGACACAGCCGAGCTCTACCCGACGACGCCGGTCTCTGCCGAAACCCAAGGGCGCACGGAAGACTATATCGGGACATGGTTCGAGAAGACCGGCAAGCGCAGCGACGTGGTTCTTGCCACCAAGGTTGCCGGCTCCGGCCGCGACTACATTCGCGGTGGGCGCGATATCGATGCCGCAGCCATTCGCGAAGCGGTCGACACCAGCCTCAATCGCCTGAAGACCGATTACATCGACCTCTACCAGATCCACTGGCCGAACCGCGGCACCTATCATTTCCGAGGGGCCTGGAGCTTCGATGCGTCCAAGCAGAACAAGGAAAAGACGCTCGAAGAATTCAACGAGAAGCTCGAAACACTGGGCGAGTTGGTAAAGGTCGGAAAGATCCGCGCCATCGGTCTTTCCAATGAAAGCGCCTGGGGCACGCAGAAATATATCGATATCGCGGAAGCCAAGGGGCTCCCACGCGTCGCCTCCATTCAAAACGAGTACAATCTTCTCTATCGCAGCTTCGACCTCGATCTTGCCGAAGTGGCCCACCACGAAGATGTCGGCCTGCTTGCCTATTCGCCGCTCGCGGGTGGCATCCTCACCGGCAAGTATCAGAACGGTGCGCGCCCGGAAGGATCGCGCGGGTCGATCAATCACGACATCGGCGGACGGCTTCAGCCTCTGCAGGAAGCGCCGGTGAAGGCCTATCTGGAACTTGCCTATGAGGCTGGTATCGATCCTGCCCAGCTCGCGATTGCCTTTTGCCTTACGCGCCCCTTCATGGCATCCGTCATTATCGGTGCAACGACGATGGAGCAGTTGAAGACGGATATCGCCGCGGCCGATGTCACACTCTCCGACGAGGTGCTGAAGGGCATAGCCGATATCCATCGTCAGTACCCGATGGCAATCTGATCGAGGCCCTTAAACCAGGCTTTTTCGGGCAGCGCGCTTGCATTCGCAGCAAAATTCAGTATAAGCGCGCTGTTCACAACACCCGGTCTTATGGCTGGTGGCTGAACGGAGGGCTGGTTTCGGTCTCGAAACAGCAGGAACCATAAGGTTTTTCCGGCCTCCCGTGTCTCCGCTCTCGACCGTCTCGAACAACGCTTTTCTTGCCTCCGGTTTTCCGATCAAGAGCAGTCGTTGAGGCTTAGCGCCGTTGCCGGGTGATGAATGAAACGCAAGAAAGGCAAAGCTTAAATGGCTCTTTACGAACACATCTTCCTTGCCCGGCAGGATATCACTGCCCAGCAGGTCGACGCACTTGTCGAACAGTACAAGGGCGTTATCGAATCGTTCGGCGGTAAAGTCGGACGCATCGAGAACTGGGGTCTGAAGTCCCTCACCTACCGCATCAAGAAGAACCGCAAGGCTCACTACGCTCTGATGGACATCGACGCTCCGGCGGCTGCTATCCACGAAATCGAGCGCCAGATGCGCATCAACGAAGACGTTCTTCGTTACATGACCATCGCTGTGGAAGCTCACGAAGAAGGCCCATCTGCCATGTTGCAGAAGCGCGACCGTGACGACCGCCCACGCCGCGACGGCGACCGTCCTGACCGTGGCGACCGTGGTCCCCGTGATGGCGCACCGCGCGAAGACCGTCCGCGCCGTCCGCGCGAAGACCGTGCATAAGGAGAAACATAATGGCTGACGCATCCTCTTCCCAGGCACGCCGCCCCTTCCACCGCCGTCGCAAGACGTGCCCCTTCTCCGGCGCAAACGCTCCGAAGATCGACTACAAGGACGTTCGTCTCCTGCAGCGCTACATTTCCGAGCGCGGCAAGATCGTTCCTTCGCGCATCACCGCCGTTTCTCAGAAGAAGCAGCGCGAACTCGCTCAGGCGATCAAGCGTGCACGCTTCCTCGGCCTGCTGCCTTACGTTGTAGCGTAATTTGCCTTTCGAGGTCGCGGTTTCACGCGACCTCGTTCTTCCTCTCGAAGCAGCCAACTCTCAGTCAGCCTCTTCAAGAGCTCCAATTCCTTCCGCGTTGGGCGCGGATCGACTGACACCAAACCCCATGTTGGGGACGACGTTCAAACGAACGGTCCTCTAACTGCTAAGACAAGCAGGACAGCGACGTTGAGACAATTGAACCAGACAGTGCTGATCGCCGGCATTCTTGCCGGCATATGCGCCGCGTTTCTAACGCTTGGCGCAACGGCACAGTCGTCGATGTCCTTCCTTCTCTATGCGGCTTCCGCCATGCCGGTCCTCGTTGCCGGTCTCGGCTGGGGCAATGCCGCGGCCATCGTCGCCGTTCTCTCCGCAGGCTTCCTCGGCGCCCTTGCCGTCTCCCCGCTTTTTGCCGTGACGATCGCGATCTTTACACTGATCCCGGCTGGCTGGCTGTCTCACCTCGCAAACCTCGCGCGGCCTGCCGCTGAAATCGGCGGCCCGGAAGACCTGATGGCCTGGTACCCGCTGTCCGGCATCGTTCTGCATCTTTGCGGCCTGATCACGGTCTCGGTCATCATTCTCGGCGCGATGATCGGCTATGGTCCTGAACTCGTTTCGCAAATGGTCGACCTGATGATGGCCTCGGTCCAGGCAAGCGAATCGACCTTCAAGCCAGATCCGGCAGCCCTTTCGCAAACAAAGTCGCTTCTGGTTCTGATGCTGCCGATGATCCAGGGCGGCCTCTGGGTTATGCTTTTGTTTGCGGCCTACTATTTCGCAAGTCGCATGGTGCGCTCCTTCGGCAAGGGTCTTCGCCCGCGCGAAGATATCGCAGCCGCACTTCGCATGCATCGCAACGCGATCTTCATTTTCCTTGGAGGCATCGTCCTGACTTTCTTTGGCGGTGTTCCCGCCATGGTCGGTGCGGTTCTCTGCGGTACATTCGGCGCGGGATTCATCATGGCGGGTTACGCCTCGCTGCATCACCGTTCAAAGGGCAAGGACTGGCGGCTGCCGGTTCTCATCCTCGCATACCTTTCAGCGATCTTCATGTTTCCGCTGTTCCTCATCCTCCTCCTGGGTCTCAGCGACGTGCGCAGCACGATCTCTCTGACACCTGCGCGGAACTCCGATAAATCGAACGAAACCAACTCCAAATAAGAAAGGATCAAGAAGATGGAAGTCATTCTTCTCGAGCGTATCGCAAAGCTTGGCCAGATGGGCGAAACCGTAAAGGTTCGCGACGGCTACGCACGTAACTTCCTGCTGCCGCAGGGCAAGGCACTGCGCGCCAACGCTGCCAACAAGACCCGTTTTGAAACCGAGCGCGCAACGCTCGAAGCCCGTAACCTCGAGCGCAAGTCCGAAGCCCAGAAGGTTGCCGACGCACTCGAAGGCAAGAGCTTCATCGTTGTTCGTTCCGCTGGCGAAACCGGTCAGCTCTACGGTTCTGTTGCTGCCCGTGACGTCGTTGAAATCCTCGGCGCTGAAGGCTTCAACGTTGGCCGTAACCAGGTCGAACTCAACACGCCGATCAAGACCATTGGTCTGCACAACGTCACGCTTCACCTGCACTCGGAAGTCGAGCTTCAGGTTGAACTGAACGTTGCCCGTTCGGCGGAAGAAGCTGAGCGTCAGGCCAAGGGTGAAAACCTCACCTCCGCTGACGCCATCTACGGCGTTGACGAAGATGCACTTCGTCCGGAAGACTTCTTCGATCCGGAAGCTGACCGCGACGGCGACGACGACTAATATCTTGAGGCCTTTTGGCTCAAAGACAAAACCCCGGATGGCGACATCCGGGGTTTTTGTTTGGGCGTTGCGAAAACTATTCGCCCGTGGCTTTCGCCGCTGTCCTTACTCTGGTCGGCATCCGTGACGGCAGCGTCATGGCGATGACGCCAGCCAGAATACACACGAGCCCGATCATCGTGCTCACCTGCAGTTGCTCACCAAGGAAAACCACGCCGATCGCCACGCCCACGGGCACGCGCACATAGGCCTGCGCCGTCGTTCCGAGAGATCCAAGCGTGCGGACGAGGCGGAAGTAGATGGTAAAAGCGAGCGCGGTGGAGAATATCGAGAGCCCGATCAGGGCCGCAATCGAACGCGTTGAGGGTGCAAGCTCCCATGGGCGGTCTACCACCAGGCTGACAGGAATGAGAATGATCGCCCCGCAGATCAGCGAGGCTGCAGCGGGGATCATCGAATCGATGCCCTTGAAGTTCTTCCCGAAAATTGCCGCGCCTGCATAGAATGCGGTGGCAAGAATGACAGCCATTTGTGCCAGCACCACATCGCCCAGACCATTCAGCGCCTGAACGCCGATCATGACCACGGTTCCGATAAGACCGATCATGACGCCGAAGAGCTTCCGGCCATTCACCACCTCATGCCGGGTGATGATCGCCGTCAGCAGAAAGGTGAAGACCGGCGTCAGCGAGTTGAGAATGACTGCAAGCCCGGCATCGATGTAATGCTCTGCCCAGGCGATCAGCGTGAATGGAAGGACGCTGTTCAGCACCGCCTGGATGGCAAACATCTTCCACAGCGCTGGATCCTTCGGCAGCCGCAAGCCTCGCCAGAGAATGATGACGGTGAGGATGCTGCCGGCTATCGCGGTGCGAGCCGCAATCAGCGTCAGCGGCGGGATCGTCTCTATGCCGATCTTGATGAAAGTGTAGGAACTGCCCCACAGGCACCCCAGCAACACAAGCAGGGCAAGTTCGGGCAGCAGCTTTTTGTCGGTCATTCTGTCAGTCTCTCCGTCGAAGCGATCCCTCTTTATAGAGTTGCGCTGCGATGGGAAGCTTCGGTATCGGCCGAACAATGGCCCGCTGACGAAGGCGTGCTCGGATGATAGTGTTTCTCCCATGACCGGTATCGCCTCCCCCAACACCATTGCCGCCATCGCCAACCTGATTGGCGATACCACGCGCGCAAACATGCTCTGCGCCCTTATGGGTGGGCAAGCGCTGACAGCAGGTGAGTTGTCCCGGGGTGCGGGTGTAACACCGCAGACAGGCAGCGAGCATCTGGCGAAAATGGTGGACCAATCTGCTGACGACTGTGAAACAAGGCCGCCATCGCTACTACCGGCTTGCGTCTGCACAGGTTGCCCATGGTATCGATGCGCTGATGTCGATTGCCGCAGCCGGGCCGAAACGGCATCATCCCGTCGGGCCGAAGGAAAAGGACATGCGGCTTGCCCGCAGTTGCTACGACCACATTGCAGGCCGGCTCGCGGTGGTAATGGCCGACAGTCTCAGCGGCAGGGGACACATTCTGCTTTCCGACGAAGGTGCACTGGTGACGGAACAGGGCAAGGCCTTCCTGGTGGATTTCGGCATCGATCTCAACGATGGCACCCGGTCGAAGCGACCGCTTTGCCGCACGTGCCTGGACTGGAGCGAGAGACGGCACCACATTGCGGGACACGTCGGTACTGCACTTTTTCAGCGCACGCTTGAACTTGGTTGGGTGACGCGCCGGACCGATAGCCGCGCATTGAGGATCACGCCTGCCGGCGAAAAAGGGTTTCGAGACATCTTCTGCCTGCCCGCTGAGTGGCGGGAAGGCTGAGCGGACGCGACCAGATCAACAACATAAAGCCCTCCAACTCTCGATTTGAGATGAAAGGCTTGCCGAAGACTACTTGGCCGCCGTTTGTTCAGCTACCGGCGGCTTGCTCGTATCGACGCGCACCACCACCGACAGTCCGGGAGACAGTTCCGTCGCGGCCGGCTGATCCGGATCGATCGACACGCGTACGCCGATTCTCTGCGCGATCTTGACGAAATTGCCCGTGGCATTGTCCGGCTTGATCACCGCAAATTCTGAACCCGCGGCGGGCGAGAAACGCTCGACCCTGCCCTTCAATTTGCGATGATGCAGCGCATCGACAGAAATCGAGACAGGCTGCCCTACCTCCATGCCCGCAAGCTGGGTTTCCTTGAAATTGGCAACGACCCAGACCTCATGCGGCACGACCGCCATCAATTGGCTGCCAGCGGCGACATATTGGCCGACACGCGCGCCAACCTCGCCCAGTTCGCCATCGCGCGGCGCCTTGATCTCCGTATTTTGCAGATCGATCCGGGCGAGTTCAACTGCGGCTTGCGCATTGGCGACGGCGGCCTGAAGCGAGCTGCGGTTGACGATGATGGTCTGTAAATCCTGACGCGCGACCTCGAGTGCTGCCTTGGCCTGCGACAGCCCGGCACGGGACTTTTCGAGATTGGCTTGCGCTTCTTCCTGAAGACTTGAAGTGCCGACACCGCTACGGATCAGGTTGTCCTGACGGTCGGCAGCAAGCTGCGCCTGTTTCAAGGACGCTTCGGCACTATCCACCGCGGCCTGGCTGGACGCGATATTGGCGCGGGCAGCGTTTTCCTGCTGGCGGGAATTATCCGAGGCTGCCGTCTGGCCGGCGAGTGTGGCTTCGGCCTGGGCCAGTCTTTGGCGGAAGATGCGGTCATCGATCTTGACCAGCAGGTCACCCTGCTTGACCTCCTGATAATCCTTGACCGGCACATCCACGACATAGCCGCTGACCTGTGGGCTCATCGTGGTGACGTAACCGCGCACATAGGCATTGTCGGTCATTTCGACATGGCTCGAAAAAGGTGGCAGGCGCCAGGCATAGAGAACCAGCGCGACCCCGGCGATGCCGCCGAGAAGAACGATAAGAGTAACGGGTGTGAAAATCTTTTTTAGCATTTTGGGGTCTCTGAAGGATCAGGATTGGGAAACGGCGGCGGCGCTCTCGCCGCCCGTCATCAATGGTTTGATACGCAGCCACGCCAGGTGAAGGAGCAGCATCACGAGAGCGACGGCGGCGCAGACGGCGATCAGCAGGAATGTGTCGTTGTAAGCCAGGATATAAGCCTCTCTCGACACCTGCTGGGCAAGAAGGGTCACGCCCTCCGCTCGCAGAAGCGTCGGATCGGTCAGCACATGGCTGTAGGCGCCGGAAAGCTGGCTGATGCGCTGCGCGACCTGCGGATTTTGCAGAAGAATGCTCTCCACCAGAATATTGGAGTGGAATTTTTCCCTTAGTGTCACGAAGGAGCCCAGTAGCCCTGTCGTCAACATCGATCCGGTAATCTGGGTGAACAGGAAGATGGTGATGAAATTGACCAGATAGGGCGGGCCTTTCGCCAGTGCGGCACCAAAGCCCTTCGCCATCACCGGCGGCAGGAACATGGCAGCACCGAAGGCGATCATCGCCTGGCTCAGATACATTTGTTCGGGACGCGTCAGGTTCGTCGATGTGCTGTCCATGAAGGCGCCAACCGCTATACAGGACAGCGCGATAACGTGCGCAGTCTCGACATATTTCGTCAGCATCAGCAAAGCACAGGTCGCGCCGCCAAGGACGGTTGCCAGAATGATGAGACCGTAAAGGCCCGTGGTCTGGTCATTGAGGATGCCAAGCTGCTGATAGAGGCTGACAGCTGTGGAGGATTGTTCCGACGAGACGGCGCGATAGACCAGCAGGACTGCGATAAGATGCAGATTGGTGCGCGAGAAGATCCAGCGCAGATCGAGCATCGGGTTCTTCCGCGGCAATTCGATCATCGTCATCACGGTCAACAGGGTGATTGAGGTTGCCAGCAGAACGCCAAGCCACCAGGTCTCGAACCACCAGTAAAAACGGCCGAGCGTCAGGAACACGGCAAGGCAGCCAAGTCCACCGGCAAACAGCAGGTAGCTTAAGATATCCAGGCGCTCGATGACCTTGACCCGGGGTGGTGCTGTCAATGGCAGAAGATAGATGATGGGCAGAACCGCAAGCGCTAGACCCACTTCCATGCTGTAGAGCGCGTGCCAGCCATCGATCTGCAAAAGAGGTGGCGAGACGATACGAGCAAGAGGTGCCGCCAGAAGCGTTCCCGTCAGGGCGATGCTGAGGCCTAGAGTGAGCTTACGCTGCACGGGGAAGGCTTCGAGAATATAGAGGAAGCCGAGAGATGACAGAGGTGCGGCCGCCATGCCGCTGACGAAGCGCACGACGATGGCGGAGTGCAAATCCGTGACGAAGAGATTGAGACAGGAGGCTAGGACGAAAGCGATGATGCTGATTTCCGCGAACGGCCGCAGGCCATATTGCTGGCGCACCTTGAAGAGCGCGATCGAGAAGGTGGCATAAGGCGCCATATAGGCGGCCGACAACCCCGCGACCTCCGCCACCGTACCGGAAAACTCGCCCTGCAGCTGATACAGATTGGCCATGACGATGTTCATGCCCATGCCCTGGGTGATGAAGAAGGCAAGACCGGCAGCGATATACATCAGCTTTTCGCGAAGCGGCTTTTCCGCAGGCTGCGCTGGCGGCACCGGTGCAGCGTCCTCCGGCGCAGGTGCTATCGCTACCGGCGAAGCGGCTTGCTCGCCTGCTTCATCCAAAGGCGCGTCGCGCGTGCTCGTTATGGCAGTGCTCACGGCGTCACCTCTTCTTCCGAGAGTTTCTGTAGATTGCCCGTCAGGCGTCTTACCACGTTGAGCGCCACGCGGATCTCATCGGTCGAGATATCCAGCGCGATCTCGGCTCGCATGGCTTTTGCCTGCGCATCCACATCTTCGAATGTCTGCAGTCCGGCGGGTGTCATGTGAATTCGTTTCGCCCTCCGGTCGATCTCATCAGAACGCCGTTCGATGAGCTTTTGTTTCTCCATGGCATCCAATAGCCGCACGAGCGTCGGCGTTTCGATTTCCAACTCCTCGGCAAGCTCCTTTTGCGTCAACGAACCCCTTCTCGACAGCGCAAACAATGTTCGCGCACGCGCCAGCGTCAAGCCTTTCTCAGCAACGCGGGCGTCGAAGAACGAGCGGAGCTTGCGATTGAAGGCCGCCATCTCATCGAAAAGCTGTTCTTTCTCGGTAATGCGGGACAACGTAATTAGACCTTATAATTAGGTAGCTACTTATTTTGTTCCTATCTATTTTGATCCTTGCTAAATTTCAAGTGTCTTTGGTGGATTGGAGCCATGCCTTAAAATCATGGCGGAGCATGCCTGATTCGCTCGCTACCTGAGACGTCAGCCGAATCATCCTGTGGATTAATGGGGACAACCCGTTATGTTGGGTCCCCCGCCTCTCTTTAGGTAAGGTGAGGTGTAAGTGTTGCCTTCAGGTCATTGACGGCAACGCCTCCAGGCTTCAAACCGGCAGGCTTGCAGAACAGAAGATAAGGCTAAAGGGAGATCACGAGACCATGAATGACGCCGTGAGAAAGATCACCCCAGCGCCCGCCGCCGAACCGCTTTACCGCGAGGCGCCCAACAACATTGAGGCCGAGCAGGCGCTGCTGGGCGCCATCCTCGTCAACAACGACGCCTATTATCGCGTGTCGGACTTTTTGAAGCCGGTGCATCTTTATGAGCCCCTGCACCGCAAGATTTTCGAAGTGGCGGGCGATATCATCCGCATGGGAAAGACGGCCAACCCCGTCACCATCAAAACCTTCCTTCCAGCAGACGATAAGGTCGGCGACCTCACCGTTGCCCAATATCTTGCGCGTCTTGCTGCCGAAGCGGTTTCGATCATCAATGCCGAGGATTACGGCCGGGCGATCTATGACCTGGCGCTTCGCCGCGCGCTGATTCAAATCGGTGAGGATGTCGTCAACATCGCCTATGACGCGCCGCTCGACATGCCGCCGCAGGCGCAAATCGAAGACACCGAGCGCCGCCTTTTCGAACTTGCCGAAACCGGGCGCTATGATGGCGGCTTCCAGTCCTTCAACGATGCGGTGGCGCTCGCGATCGACATGGCCGGCGCTGCCTTCGAGCGCGACGGCAATCTGTCCGGTATTTCCACCGGCATCCATTCGCTCGATGCCCGCATGGGCGGCCTGCAGCGTTCGGACTTGATCGTGCTTGCCGGACGTCCAGGCATGGGCAAGACCTCGCTTGCCACCAACATCGCCTATAACATTGCAGCCGCCTACGAGCAGGAAGTGCAGCCGGACGGCACCTACAAGGCCAAGAATGGCGGCGTCGTCGGCTTCTACTCGCTCGAAATGTCGTCCGAACAGCTCGCAACCCGTATCATTTCGGAGCAGACGGAGGTCTCATCCTCGAAAATCCGCCGTGGTGACATCACCGAAGCCGATTTCGAAAAGCTCGTCGCCTGCAGCCAGATGATGCAGAAGGTACCGCTTTATATCGACCAGACCGGTGGTATCTCGATTGCGCAGCTTGCCGCGCGCGCGCGCCGCCTGAAGCGTCAGCGCGGTCTTGATGTTTTGGTGGTCGACTACGTTCAGCTGATGACCGGCTCCGGCAAGGGCGGTGAAAACCGCGTGCAGGAAATCACCCAGATCACCACCGGCCTGAAAGCGCTCGGCAAGGAACTCAACGTTCCGATCATCGCGCTCTCACAGCTCTCCCGTGCGGTGGAAAGCCGCGAAGACAAGCGCCCGCAGCTCTCCGACCTTCGTGAATCGGGTTCCATCGAGCAGGACGCCGACGTGGTGCTCTTCGTGTTCCGTGAGGAATACTATGTGAAGAACATGGAACCGCGCGATCCCGCAGACCCGAAATATGCCGAGTGGGAATCGCTGTTCGACAAGGTCAAGGGCACGGCCGACGTCATCATCGCCAAACAGCGTCACGGACCGACCGGCACGGTGAAGCTCGCCTTCCAGGCGGAATTCACACGCTTTGCGGATCTGGCCGATCCATCCTTCAGCCAGTATGAAGAGCACTGATAGTCCCCGCCTCATGTGTCAGCAAAGATGAGGCGGAGTCTTTTCAAGGGGATAGCGGCGGCGGTTCAGAAACCGATTCCGCGCAAAACCGCCACGGTTACCACACCAGCCGTTGCGGCTGACAGAAGCGAAAGGCGGGTCGCAGCGAGCGCGGTGACAACGCAGCTGATGGTTTCGGCAAGGCCGCTCGTCAATGCTGTTGGGGTGACGACGGCCATCAGGACCGCGGGCGGCACGGCGTTGAGCGAGCGTTTGGCCCGATCCGTCATCTGGACATGGCGGATGAGAAGGAGACCGCCGAAACGTGTTGCGAGTGTCGCGACGGCCATGGCGAGGATGGTCAGCAGCGTGTTGGCGTCGATGCTCATTGGGGCATCTCCGCCTCATCCTTGGCGAAGGCGGCAACGGCCAGTCCTGCAAGAGCACCGGCAGCGATATACCATGCGCCGGGTACGTATCTATGGGTGACGAAGGCGGACGTCGCACTCGCCAGAAGAACGAAGCCCGTTTGCCTGCCTTTCCAAAATCCCATCAGAAGCACGATAAAGACCGCAGGGAATGCAAAATCGAGGCCGATGATGGTCGTGTCTCCCATGACGGAGCCGAGCAGAGCGCCTGCCAGCGTTGACAGGTTCCAGACGACATAGATCGAGAGAGCAGCAGCGGCGAAAAATGCCGGACGGAGCGTGCTCGTCATGCTGCGAAATTCCGCCAACGCCCAGGATTCGTCCGTCAGGACCGGCATGGCAAGCCAGCGCTGCCAGGGCTTGAAGCCCTCCATCTTCACGCCGATCGAAGCGCTCATCAATATGTGTCTGAGATTGACGAGGAGTGCCGCAAAACCGAGCGCTCCCCAGCTTGCTGGGTGGGTCCACAGGTCCATGGCGACGAATTGCGAACCGCCGGCGAAAACGAGGAGTGACATCAGGCAGGCTTCCAGCGGCGACAGGCCTTTGCTGACGGCGATTGCGCCGAAGACAACGCCAATCGGCACCATGGCGACCAGCAGCGGGGACGCAGCTTTGAGGCCGGCGATTAATTCCTGGCGTCCCTCAGGTTTGGCTTTGCTCGACATGTCATTCTCCTTTTTCAGGAGATGCATCTAGGGAACAGCGGGTCGGCCCGTATTGAACGAAAATGATCTGCAGGTCATGCGGCGCGGAATTGACCCGGCGTTACGCCCGTGCGGGCCTTGAAGTGGCGCGTAAAATGCGCCTGATCGGCAAACCCGCATTCGAGCGCAACCGAAGCCGGGCTTTCTCCCTGACGCAACAGATGCCTTGCTCGGCGGATGCGGATATCAGTGAGATAGGCATGCGGCGTGATGTGGAATTCGCGGCGGAAGGCGCGGATCAAATGCGCACGGCTGAGACCCGCCATACCCGCCAATTCCTCAAGCCCGACATCCGTATCGAAGTTGTCGTTGAGATATTCACGCGCCTGATAGACCGCGGTTTTCTCGCGTGTCTGGACGGGCAAGATGATGGCGCTGCCGTGCCGGGAAAACAGTTCTGCCAGAACCGAGAACATGCCTTCATCCGCCTCCAGTGCCCCTGCCCCGTTTTCCAACCCGCGATGGGCAATCTGGAAGGCCTGCGCCATCTTGGGATCATGCGGCAGGAAGCTTGGGAAGGACGGCGTGCCGTGAAAGGCGCGACCCGTCATGTCTTCGATGACCTCAGACAAAAGCGCGATATCTGGATAGATCATGCGGTATCGATAACCGTCACCGCCGGGGGCACCGTCGTGTATCTGGCCGGGATCGATCAGGTAGAGATGACCGGGGCCGGTGCGCTCCGTCGTGCCCTTGATGGTCGAAATCTGCGAACCGTTTTCGATGGCGCCGATGGAAAATGTATCATGCGCATGCGGCGAAAACTCATGCGTCAGGAACGTCGCCGTCATGCACTCCATGCCTTTGAAACGCTTGTCCCGCCAGAACCTGGTGGTTTCTGCGCGCGAAAGCGGCATGTGGTCGGTGGCCTGTTCCTGCGAAACATTGTGCATAGCTCGGGTTTAGACCAATCCGTCATGACCGTCTTGAACAAAAGTGATAGACCACGCAGACATTCAAAAGGTGCAGACCATGACAGACGACCTCGATGACAGCTTCTCCGAAATGGATGCGGATGCATTCGAAAGCGCACCCCTTCGACTGACCGTCGATCTCGCCGCACTTGCGGATAACTTTCGTGACATGCAGCGCCGTTCCGGCAAGGCACGCGCCGCCGCCGTGGTGAAGGCGGATGCCTACGGCATGGGGATCGAGGATTGTGGCGGAACGCTTTATCACGCCGGTGCCCGGGATTTCTTCGTCGCCAGTGTGTTGGAGGGCGTGACGCTTCGTCCTCATGCGCCGGAAGCGCGCATCTTCGTTCTTTCCGGCATCTGGCCGGGCCAGGAGCGCGATGTCTTCGCCCATGATCTCGTGCCAGTCGTTGCCTCTGAAGAGCAGCTCTCCTTCTGGACGAGCGCTCTGGCGGAGCGCGGTGATCATCCGTTTGCGCTGCATGTCGATACGGGTTTCAACCGGCTTGGGCTTCCACTCGAAGACGCGCTTTATCTCGCCGATGACCCGACACGTCCGGCAAGCTTCGACCCCGTGTTGGTCATGTCTCATCTTGCCAGCGCCGACACCCCCTCTTCGCCAATGAACAAGGCGCAACTTGAGTCATTCCGAAGAGTTAGCGCGGCTTTCGAAGGTATCGAATCAAGCCTTTCAGCCTCTGCCGGAATCTTCCTCGGCCCGGACTACCACTTCGATCTGACGCGTCCGGGTATCTCGCTTTACGGCGGCGAAGCGGTCAACGACATGAAGAACCCCATGCGCCCGGTCGCCAAGGCGGAGGCGCGGATCATCCAGATTCGCGAGGCCGGTGAAGGGCAGACGGTGAGTTATGGCGGCACCTATCAGTTGAAGCGTGCGAGCCGTCTGGCGATCGCGGCCGTGGGTTATGCCGATGGCTATTCGCGATCGCTCTCCGGCTCCGGCATTCCGCTGCGCGAGATGGGCCGCGGCGGCGCGGAAGGATTCATCAATGGCTATCGCGTTCCGGTCGCCGGCCGCATCACCATGGACCTCACCATTTTCGACGTCACCGACGTGCCGGAACGTGCCATTCGCGCAGGCGACTATATCGAGCTCTTCGGGCCGAACGTGCCCGTCGATGAAGTGGCGCGGGCCGCGGGCACCATCGGCTACGAGATGCTGACAAGCCTCGGGCTTCGGTATGAGCGGCAATATCTGATCGGCGACGAGTAACGATTTCCACCTCTTGGAAAGCTCGAACGATCCGTGCTAGATGAGAACAAAACGGGATCGAAATTCTTCGCGACCCCGCTGGTTCATCTCTTAAGAAAAAGACTGACATTCATGGCCAAAGCCAAGACACAATTCGTCTGCCAGAACTGCGGCACGGTGCACACCCGTTGGGCCGGAAAATGCGAGGGCTGCGGCGAGTGGAACACCATCGTCGAAGAAGACCCCATGGGCGGAATTGGCGGCGGCCCCGGCAAGACGCCGAAGAAGGGCCGTCCCGTCACCCTCACCTCGCTTTCCGGTGAAATCGAGGAGGCACCGCGCATTCCGACCGGCATGAGCGAACTGGATCGTGCGACCGGCGGGGGCTTCGTGCGCGGATCGGCGGTGTTGATCGGTGGCGATCCGGGCATCGGAAAATCGACCCTTCTGATGCAGGCTGCGGCGGCACTCTCCCGGCAAGGTCATCGTGTCGTTTACGTCTCGGGCGAAGAGGCTGTGGCACAGGTGCGCTTGCGGGCGCAGCGTCTTGGTGCGGCGGACACCGACGTGTTGCTGGCGGCTGAAACCAACGTCGAAGATATTCTGGCGACGATTTCCGAGGGCAAACGGCCCGATCTCGTCATCATCGATTCCATTCAAACGCTGTGGAGCGACACCGCCGATTCAGCGCCTGGAACTGTCACGCAGGTGCGCACCGGCGTTCAGGCGATGATCCGGTTTGCCAAGCAGACGGGTGCCACCATGGTGCTGGTCGGCCATGTGACGAAGGAAGGCCAGATCGCCGGTCCGCGCGTGGTGGAGCACATGGTGGATGCCGTGCTCTATTTCGAGGGCGATCGTGGGCATCATTACCGCATCCTTCGTACCGTCAAGAACCGTTTCGGGCCGACCGATGAAATCGGTGTCTTTGAAATGTCGGACAGGGGTCTGCGCGAGGTCTCCAATCCATCGGAACTTTTCCTTGGAGAGCGCAACGAAAAGTCCCCGGGTGCGGCTGTTTTCGCCGGTATGGAAGGCACGCGGCCAGTGTTGGTGGAGGTTCAGGCCCTAGTGGCGGCCACTTCGCTTGGCACACCGCGTCGTGCTGTGGTGGGATGGGACTCCTCACGCCTTGCCATGATTCTTGCCGTGCTCGAGGCCCATTGCGGCGTGAAGCTTGGCCAGCACGATGTCTATCTCAACATCGCCGGTGGCTACCGGATTTCGGAGCCCGCAGCAGACATGGCGATTGCTTCTGCACTGGTTTCCTCGCTTGCCGGTCTTGCCCTGCCTGCCGATTGCGTCTATTTCGGCGAAATCAGCCTGTCGGGCGCAGTGCGGCCGGTTTCCCAAACGGCGCAGCGGTTGAAGGAAGCCGAGAAACTTGGATTTTCCGCCGCATTTCTGCCTTCCGCGTCGGCAGAACTCCCGAAGGGCTCAAAGGGGCGCTGGACGGAGATTGAAAGCCTCCCCGATCTCGTGGCGCGCATTGCCGGCTCGGGCAACCGCTTCAGACAGGCTGAGGAAGACGAATAATGATCCTTTCGCTGGTTACCCGGCTAGTGTAAGAGGATCGCAAATTGGCACAGCGGCGCCCTGTTTGGGTGCTGCGACCTCCGGAGTTGGTAAATGCCCATTACGATTTTCGACGGTATCGTTCTTGCCGTTGTGCTTTTCTCCGCCGTTCTCGCCATGGTGCGCGGGTTCTCGCGTGAAATTCTGTCCATCGCAAGTTGGGTTGGCTCCGTTGCAGCTGCTTATTATCTCTACCCGCTGCTGCTTCCCTATGCGCGCAACTATACCGATGACGACAAGATCGCTATTGCCGGTTCGGCCGGTCTGGTCTTTCTCGTTGCGCTGATCATCATTTCCTTCATCACGTCGCGCGTCGCCGACTTCATCATCGACAGCCGCATTGGTGCGCTGGATCGCACACTCGGTTTTCTCTTCGGTGCAGCGCGCGGCCTGCTTCTGCTCGTCGTCGCGGTCGCCTTCTGGAACTGGCTGGTCGATGTCAGAACCCAGCCCGAATGGGTGACGCAGGCTAAGTCCAAGCCGTTCCTGGATGGTTTGGTCGGAAAGCTTGAGGCGGTTCTGCCGGATGATATCGAGCCTCAAATCCGCGCTCGAATTCTTGGCAAAAAGACAGAGACAACACCTGAGCAGGCGCCCGCGGAAGACGCACCGGCGACCACGACACCGGTACCAGCGAATTGATGCGATAGCGCGCCTTGCAATAGATGCAAGGCGCGCTATTTGTGCTAGATACTTCGACATAGGCAGCAGACAGGCCAAACCGGCAAAGCAATTCGTCGGGGCGGTTTTTGTTTTTGGCAGTAAGCAAAGGCAAGCCAGATGAATGAGCCGCTTTCGCATTCCACCTTCAATGACATTATCGATGGCGATACGCTGCATGAGGAATGCGGTGTGTTCGGCATCCTCGGTCACGCGGATGCGGCGGCCCTGACGGCACTCGGCCTGCATGCTCTCCAGCATCGCGGTCAGGAAGCGGCCGGTATCGTTTCCTTCGATGGCAAGCGCTTCCATCAGGAACGGCATATGGGTCTGGTGGGCGATCACTACACCAACCCCATGACACTTGCCCGCCTGCCTGGCTCGATCTCTATTGGTCACACCCGCTACTCCACCACCGGTGAAGTGGCGATGCGCAACGTTCAGCCCCTGTTTGCCGAATTGGAAGAAGGCGGTATCGCCATTGCCCACAACGGCAACTTCACCAACGGCCTGACGCTTCGCCGTCAGATCATCGCAACGGGGGCGATCTGCCAGTCCACGTCCGATACCGAAGTCGTGCTGCATCTCATTGCGCGCTCGCGCCACTCCTCCACCGCCGACCGCTTCATCGACGCGATCCGCCAGATGGAAGGCGGCTATTCGATGCTTGCGATGACCCGCACCAAGCTGATTGCTGCGCGCGACCCCACGGGCATTCGCCCGCTCGTCATGGGCGATCTCGACGGCAAGCCGATCTTCTGTTCGGAGACCTGTGCGCTCGACATTATCGGCGCGAAATTCGTGCGTGACGTGGAGAACGGCGAAGTCATCATCTGCGAAATCCAGCCAGATGGCTCGATCAGCATCGATGCGCGCAAGCCGAACAAGCCGCAGCCTGAGCGCCTCTGCCTGTTCGAATATGTCTATTTCGCGCGTCCCGATTCGGTCGTCGGCGGTCGTAACGTCTACACGACGCGCAAGAACATGGGCATGAACCTCGCCAAGGAAGCACCGCTTGAGGCCGACGTCGTCGTGCCGGTGCCGGATGGCGGCACACCTGCAGCGCTTGGTTTTGCGCAGGAAAGCGGCATTCCGTTTGAATACGGGATCATCCGCAACCACTATGTCGGTCGTACCTTCATCGAGCCGACACAGCAGATCCGCGCTTTCGGCGTGAAGCTGAAGCATTCCGCCAACCGGGCGATGATCGAGGGCAAGCGCGTCGTTCTGGTGGATGATTCGATCGTTCGCGGCACGACATCGGTCAAGATCGTACAGATGATCCGTGAAGCGGGCGCCAAGGAAGTCCACATCCGCGTCGCCAGCCCTATGATTTTTCATCCCGATTTCTACGGTATCGACACGCCGGATGCCGACAAGCTTCTCGCCAACCAGTGTGCTGACGTGGATGCGATGGCGAAATATATCGGTGCGGACTCGCTCGCCTTCCTGTCGATCAACGGGCTCTACCGCGCGGTTGGCGGCGAGGACCGCAACCCTGCCCGGCCGCAGTTCACCGACCATTACTTCACCGGCGAATATCCGACCCGCCTGCTCGACAAGAACGGCGAGTCGATGGGCAGCAAGATTTCCATGCTCGCCAGCAACGGCTGATCGCTTCAAGCCCGCATCGAAACTGCGGGCTTTTCTCTGCGGCCACCTGCGACCTTGAAGCCGCTTGCCGGACATGTCCTCCCTCAGTAAGAGAGAGCGGACGACCGAACGACATTCAGGGGGGGGACCATGACCATCGACCTTAAAGGCCGGATCGCACTCGTGACCGGCGCTTCACGCGGCATCGGCTATTTCACCGCGGTCGAACTGGCGAAAGCCGGCGCCCATGTCATTGCCTGTGCGCGCACCGTCGGTGGCCTCGAAGATCTGGACGACGCCATCAAGGCGGTCGGTGGAACGGCAACGCTCGTTCCCTTCGATCTCGCCGACATGAAGGCGATCGACGCGCTCGGCGCCTCTATCCACGAACGTTGGGGCAAGCTGGATATTCTGGTCGCCAATGCCGGGATGCTTGGCGTCATTTCACCTGTCGGCCATATCGAGGCCAAGGTGTTCGAAAAGGTGATGAACATCAACGTCACCGCGACATGGCGCCTGATCCGCTCGGTCGAGCCGCTTCTGTTGAAATCCGATGCCGGGCGTGCGCTGATCCTGTCGTCCGGCGCGGCCCATTCCTGTCGTCCGTTCTGGGGCGTTTACTCCACCTCAAAGGCTGCCGTCGAAGCGCTGGCACGCACCTGGGCTGCCGAAACCGAGCAGACGCATCTGCGCATCAACAGCATCAATCCGGGCGCGACGCGCACGGCAATGCGGGCTCAGGCGATGCCCGGCGAAGATCCCGACACCCTGCCCCATCCATCGGAAGTGGCCCAAGCCATCGTTCCGCTTGCTTCGCCGGAGCTTACAGAGACCGGCAAGATCTATGTGGTTCGCGACCGGAAATTCGTCAGCTATCGCGCACCGGAATGACTTGCGACCCAGCGTAAATCTGAAAGCGATGCTCTTGACCGACAACGGGCATCGTTTCATAAAGCAAGCCATGAAAATAACGATCTGCCGCTGCTGCTGAGTTGAATTTTGCTGGTTTAACACCCGGCCAGATCGTTTTCGTCTCCTGAAAGGTCAAAGCAGACAAACGCTCCGGTGGGGTCAATCTCCGATACCCGAAGGAAATACGCATGTCCTTGCGCCTGAAGCTCTACAACACGCTGACCCGCGAAAAATCCGAATTTCAGCCGATCGATGCGAAGAATGTGCGCATGTATGTCTGCGGCCCGACGGTCTATGACTACGCCCATATTGGTAACGCCCGCCCTGTCATCGTCTTCGACGTGCTTTATCGCCTGTTGCGACATGTCTATGGCGAAAACGGCGTCACCTATGCGCGCAACATCACCGATGTGGACGACAAGATCAACGCGCGGGCGCTTCGCGATTACCCGGACCTGCCGCTGAACGACGCGATCCACGCGGTGACGGAAAAGACCGCCAACCAGTTTCATCAGGATGTCGCAGCCCTTGGCTGCCTTGAGCCGACGGTGGAGCCGCGCGCAACCGATAACATTGCCCAGATGATCGACATCATCGAGAAGCTGATCGCGCGTGGTCACGCCTATGTGGCAGCGGGCGAAGTGCTGTTTGATACAAAATCCATGAGCGACTACGGCCAGCTTTCCAAGCGCCCTTTGGACGAACAACAGGCCGGCGCACGCATCGCGGTCGATGCGCACAAGAAGAACCCCGGCGACTTCGTGCTGTGGAAGCTTTCAAGCCATAACGAACCCGGCTGGGAAAGCCCGTGGGGTCGCGGCCGCCCTGGCTGGCATATCGAATGCTCGGCCATGTCGGGACGCTATCTTGGCGAGGTCTTCGACATTCACGGCGGCGGCCTCGACCTGATCTTTCCCCATCATGAAAACGAGATCGCGCAATCGCGCTGCGCTCACGGAACGCATGTGATGGCCAACGTCTGGATGCATAACGGCTTCGTGCAGGTCGAAGGCCGCAAGATGTCGAAGTCCGACGGCAATTTCGTTACCATCTATGATCTCCTGCACACCGAAGCCTTTGGCGGGCGCAAGTGGCCCGGCGAGGTTCTGCGGCTGGCAATGCTGATGACGCATTACCGTGAGCCGATCGACTTCTCGGTGAAGCGTCTGGAGGAAGCCGAGCGGCTGCTGGCGAAGTGGCCTGCTGCGGAAGTGGGCGACGCCGATATCGACCAGAGCGTGCTCGACGCGCTTGTGGACGATCTGAATACCGTCGCCGCCGTCCAGGCGCTGCATGCTCTGGCCCAGGCCGCCAATGCAGATCCGGAAAAGCTTCCCGTGTTTGCGGCAAGTGCGGCACTTCTTGGCGTGCTGCCGAAGAAGACGGAAGTGGATGAGGCAATTGCTGCCGCTGTGGATTCTTTGGTGGCTATGCGGTTGGAGATGCTGAAGGCGAAGAATTTTGCCGAGGCGGATCGGATCAGGGACGAGTTGTCGGCCAAGGGCATTCAGTTGAAGGACGGCAAGGACAAGGAGACGGGGGAACGGGTGACGACTTGGGAGTTGAAGCGGTAGGGTTTCAAACTGCCGGTCTTACTTTTCATTCGCAGCTTACCCCCCTCTGCCCTGTCGGGCAGGTCGCTACGACCGGCAAAGAACCGAAACTCTCAAGCAAAACGGCTGGACCGTCATCCGCTCCTGGAACGATGACGTCCTCCACCAGATAGACGATGTGTGCCTCAACATCCTGCGATCTATACCAAAGGAGCCATCATGACCACTCACACCGGCGGATGCCAATGCGGCGCGATACGGTTTCGAGCAGAAGGCGTTTTGAAGGATAGCTCGATCTGCCATTGTCGCATGTGCCAGAAAGCGTTCGGGGCCTATTATGCCCCACTCGTTTCTGTGCGTGGTGTGGAATTTCATTGGACACGCGGTCAGCCGAAGCGGTTCCAATCCTCCAACCATGTGAGGCGGGGCTTTTGCGGTGACTGCGGGACGCCGCTGACCTATGAGGCGCCGGATGGTATGGCGATTGCGGCGGGTGCCTTCGATGATCCAGCGGCGCTACCGCCCGTCATCCAATGGGGCGTCGAGAACAAGATCGGCTTTGTCGATCATCTTCACACTCTTCCGCAAGAAGAAACCGAGGCGGATTTGACGTCTGCAAGTTTCATCGCCGGCCTTGTATCCTATCAGCATCCGGATCACGATACAGTGGAGTGGCCAGAGGAGAAGGGTTGATGAGCGAGGCAGGATATTCCGGTGGGTGCCAGTGCGGGGCAGTCCGCTTTCATGCGGGCAAGCTTGGCCGGCCGTCGATTTGCCATTGCCGCATGTGCCAGAAGCATTTCGGCAATTTCTTCGGCGCGCTGGTCACGGCTGATCAGGCGCACCTCACATGGACCCGCGGCCAGCCCAGCCTTTTTCGCTCCTCCACCAAGATTTATCGCGGCTTCTGCAACAAATGCGGCACGCCGCTGACCTATCATTATCCGGGCGGCGTCGAGATCGCCATTGGCGCCTTCGATCACCCCGATCAGATCGAGCCACAGGTGCAGGTGAACGCGCATATGCAGATGCCTTGGATCAAGGCGCTGTTCGACAAGCCGGAGATCAAGCAGAGCGTCGACGAAAGCACGATCATATCCTATCAGCATCCGGACCACGACACCGCGGTCTGGCCACCCGAAGACGAAGCAAACAAGGCATAGCATCAAGGACTGAATTCCATGACTGAAATACTGCGTGGCCTGTATCCGGAGATCGAACCCTACGAGACCGGCTTTCTCGATGTCGGCGATGGTCACACGATTTACTGGGAGCGCGTCGGCACCAAGGGCGGCAAGCCTGCGGTCTTCCTTCATGGTGGCCCAGGTGGCGGCGTCAACCCGACGCAGCGCCGCGTCTTCGATCCCGCTCTCTATGACGTGGTGTTGTTCGACCAGCGCGGCTGCGGACGCTCGACGCCGCATGCGAGCCTCGAAGCCAATACAACCTGGCACCTGGTCGCGGACATTGAAAAGCTGCGCCAGAAATTCGGCTATGACAAATGGCAGGTCTTCGGTGGCTCCTGGGGCTCGACGCTGGCCCTCGCCTATGCCGAGACCCATCCCGAGCATGTCAGCGAGTTGATCGTGCGCGGCATCTATCTGCTGACCAAGCGGGAACTGGACTGGTACTACCAGTTTGGCGTTTCGGAAATGTATCCCGAGCGCTGGGAAACCTTCATCGCGCCTATCCCCGAGGCGGATCGCGGGCAGATGATGGCGAGCTATTATCGCTATCTCACTGGTACGGACGAAAAGAAGAAGCTGGAATGTGCCAAGGCCTGGAGCCAATGGGAAGGTGCGACGATCGCGCTCGTGACCGATCCGGCGCGCGTGGATCAATTCGGTGAAGATCACTACGCCATCGCCTTTGCCCGTATCGAAACCCACTTCTTCGTCAATGCCGGCTGGCTCGACGACGGACAGTTGCTGCGCGATGCCCAAAAGCTGAAAGACATTCCGGGCGTCATCGTTCACGGTCGCTATGATATGCCCTGCCCGGCAAAGACGGCGTGGGACTTGTCCAAGGCGTGGCCGAAGGCCGACCTCCACATCATCGAAGCCGCAGGTCACGCGATGACCGAGCCTGGCATTCTCGATCAACTCATCCGGGCAACGGATCGCTTCGCTGGAAAGTAAGACCAGCCCTGCCGTCGCTTGATGTTCAGCCTTGAGCGTCACGCGACTGCGATAAAATTGAGCAAAATCCGGAGGTGTTTCAGCTTCTTACGGCCATCACCTCTCAGACTGATTCATCTCGCGTAGGCTTGCTGTTTGAGCATTTGCAGCTTTTCTACAGCATCGGCCCGAAAATCGGAATCGATTTTCGGAAAGCACGATGCGTAGATTCAAAAAGTTAGAGCGTCCTTTGTGCGTCCCAAAGGACGCACGGCGCTCTAACCAAAGCTTCACGGAAATGAATTGGTACATCACGCCAAAGGGGAATACTGCGGAGAGACCCCGATCATATTGGCAGTATTCCCATGGCAATGAACCCCACCATTCAGGCTCCCCAGGCGGGCGATAGCGTCCGTGGCTTCGTCTACGCACTGACGGCCTATCTTCTGTGGGGTTTCCTGCCCTTCTACATGAAGGCCGTAGCGCATATCTCGCCGCTCGAGGTCATCGTTCACCGCGTCGTCTGGTCGGTGCCGATTGCAGCCATCGTGCTGATCGTTCTCGGTCGAACCGCCGAAATCCGTCAGGCGCTGACCACGCCTCGCATGCTTGCCATGGCCTGCCTCACCGCTTCGCTGATCAGCGTCAACTGGGGCATCTACATCTGGGCTATCGGCTCGGGTCACGCGCTGGACGCCGCACTCGGCTACTTCATCAATCCGCTCTTCAGCATTCTTCTCGGCGCCTTGATCCTGAAGGAGAAGCTCAGTCGCATGCAGATCGCTGCCATTTCGCTGGTTGCGATTGCCGTGGCGCTTTTGACATGGAATGCCGGTGGCCTGCCTTGGGTGGCGCTTGCGCTGACAGTATCCTGGGGCTTTTACGCCTTCTTCCGCAAGACGCTGCCGATCGGGCCGACGCAGGGCTTCCTCTTGGAGGTGCTGCTGCTCACTCCGCCCGCCCTTGCCTTCATCGTCTATCTGGCCTTCACCGGGCATGGACATTTTTTCGCGGGCACAGCCCAGGATAGCTGGCTTCTGGCGGCAAGCGGACTCATCACCGCCGTTCCTCTGATCTTCTATGGCAATGGTGCCAAGCTCTTGAAGCTCTCCACCATCGGCATCATGCAGTATATCGCACCATCGATGATCTTTGTCATCGCGGTTTTCGTCTTCAAGGAGCCGTTCGACATGGTGCGCATGATCGCCTTTACGATGATCTGGGCGGCACTGGCGGTCTATACCCTGCCGAGCCTGATGAAAGGCAGAGCTGCCGGATGACCGGCAGCTTTAAGCTTTAAAGCTTCGCAATCACCGAAGGGTCGCCTTCCGGATTTTGCTGTGACACGGCACGCTCGATGATGGCTGGTACGATATCGTCGATCCGGTCGATCACCAGCGGGTTCAGCAAATGAGCGCGGTGGATGAAGCCCTGGTCGCGCATATGGCGGATCAGCTCCAGCATAGGGTCCCAGAAACCGTTGATATTGGCGAAGACCATGGGCTTGGCGTGACGACCAAGCTGCGCCCAGGTCATGATCTCGACGATCTCTTCCACGGTGCCGATACCGCCGGGCAAAGTGACGAAGGCATCCGCGCGCTCGAACATCATGTGCTTGCGCTCATGCATGTCCTTGGTGATCACAAGTTCGTTCAATTGGCCAAGAGAATGGCGTGTCGCTTCCATATCCACGAGAAACTCGGGTATGATGCCCGTTACTTCGCCGCCGCTTGATAGAACGCCGCTCGCGACCGCACCCATGATGCCCTTGGTGCCGCCACCATAGACGAGGCGAATGCCGTTTTCGGCAAGGGATTTCCCAAGGTTGCGGCCTGCTTCCATGTAGGCGGGATCGCGCCCGGGCTGAGAGCCGCAATAGACGCAGATGGATCGAATCGAATGGTTTTCATGTGTCATGGCCGGCACCGAACTACGCAGGGACAATTCCGTCAAGAAATTTTGGGGGAAGATACGACAAACGCGGCGCTTTGGCGGAGGTGACGCTTGTATGAAAAGCGCTAAAACGCTAGCAATCCACGATAATATTGCGAAGAATGATCTGGAGACACATAATGAAAAATAAAAGAGCTGGATTGTTGGCGCTTGTCGTGCTCGGCATTGCCACGCTGCTCATGGTCTTCTTCGTTCTTCCTCGCATGTCCGGTGATGACAAGCCGATCGGTGACGCCATCAACGAAGCCAGCAATGCCGTCAAGAACAGCGTTGAGATGGGCAGTGAAAAGGCGGGCGATCTTCTGTCGGATGCCGCCAAGGACACGACCAATATTGCCGAAAAGGTTGGCCGCCTGGCGGAATCCGCCAACAAGTCCATCAAGGACATGAGCAACCTCTTTGCCGACAGCAAGGTGCCCTCCAATGAAGAGTTTGCTGCCGCCCGCAAGCAGGTCGAGGACTCGCTTCGCGAGTTGGAAAACATCGACATTCCAGAATCGCTCGACGAGACGACCTCGCGTCTGATCACCACTGCGCGTACGGCAGCCGAGCGGACCACGGCCTATCTTCGCAGCTTGCCGACAGGTGCCGCAGCGGCCGCAGCACAAGTCCGCCGTCTTGCTGGCGTGTTCGCCGGGACGGATGATGGCGCTCCTCGGACAGAGGTGCCTGCCGCCGCCCCTCAGCCGGCCCAGACGCCTGCACAGCCCGCAACACCATCGGCACCGGCAACCACGGGCGATGCGGCCCAGCTTCCGACTTTCGACGTTTTGCGCGTCGAGCCAGATGGTTCGGCGGTGATTGCCGGCAAAGCGCAACCGGGTTCACAGCTTGAAATCGTCAACAAGGGTGAGGTTATCGCCAAGACACCGGTTGAGGGCAGCGGCGATTTCGCAGCCGTTCTCGACAATCCACTCCCCCCCGGTGACCATGAACTGGTGCTGCGCGCAACCGGCAAGGACGGCAAAGTCTCCGAGTCCAGTGAAGTGGCGACCGTGTCCGTTCCTGCCCAAAAGAATGGCGATCTGCTTGCCATGGTCACGACACCTGGCAAGGCCAGCCGCGTCCTGACCATGCCGGAAGCAGCTCCGCCTGCCCTGCAAGCGCAGGCCATACCACCTGCTGCAAACGGCACACAAACGCCTGCGAGTGCTGCGCAGAGCGGCAATGCAGCGTCAGCCAACGCCACACCTGAAACTGCGTCAGTGCGCGTCACCGCCGTCGAGTTCGACGGCTCGAAAATTTATATCGCCGGCTCTGCACCCGCGGGCACGACGATCCGCGCCCTGGTGGACGATACCAGTGTTGGCGAAAGCAAGGCAGAAGCCTCCGGCAGTTTTGTCGTTGAAGGCGACATCCAGCTTTCGGTCGGCAGCCACATCATCACGGCGGAAGCGCTCGATGCGTCCGGCAAGGTGACGGTGCGTGTCCGCGTGCCGTTCTCCCGCCCGGAGACGGATCAGGCCACGGTTGCCATGCAGCCATCCGGCGCACCTGCCGCCCAGCAGAACGCGACGGCATCCGGTAAAGCTCCGGCCGCGGTCACCGATCAGGCTGCGTTCGAAGCGCTGCGCTCGGAAGTGTCGAAGGCCTTTGGTATCTTGTCCGGTCTCTTTAGGGACGGCAAGACACCGACGCTGGACGAGGTCGCGGCAGCAAAATCTGCAACGGTTATCGCGCTCCGTTCGCTTTCGGAATTCCGCACCGCGGCGTCTGCCGATCCGGCCTTTACCGCATTCGTTGCCGGCATCTCTCACAAGGCGCGTTCCCTGCTCTCGCTCGTTGAAGCGCTGCCAAGCGATGTCGCGGCTGTCGGCAAGGCCATTTCAGGCCTGACAGCTCGTTTCGAGGAGCTGAATGCAGCAGCCCCCACAACATCTGCGCCGGCGAATGCTGGCACTCCGGCTACCGATGCGTCCGGCACAAAGACCTTCGAACAGGCGCCGCTTGCGCATAGCGACAGCGCGGTGATCATTCGTCGCGGCGATACGCTGTGGCAGATTTCGCGCCGCGTCTATGGCCAGGGCGTGCGTTACACCACCATCTACCTTGCCAATCAGCAGCAAATCCAGAACCCGGATCTGATCGAGCCAGGCCAGATTTTCGACGTACCGGAAAAGGCGCTACCAAATGCCGAAGAGATCCACCGCAACCGGTTGAAGACGCGGTAAGAATAGGACCCAAGGCATTGCAAATGCCCTGTGAGGACACTATCTAATTTAGACAACGGCGGCTCATCAGGGCCGCCGTCTTGCTGTCTGCATCCCGGCAGACGCCGGAGCAGAGCATGACCGACAAGAAGAAGACGATTTCAGCGGATTCCAGCAATCCGATGCAGACCATTGTCAACCTGTGGCCCTATATGTGGCCCGAGGGCAGACCCGATCTGAAGATGCGGGTGGTCTGGGCCACCTTCTTCCTGCTCGTTGCCAAGCTGGTGCTGATCTCCGTTCCCTATTTCTTCAAATGGGCGACCGATGCACTGAATGGCAAGGTCGATATGGCGGGACTCCTGCCCGTCTTCCTGCTGGGTGCGGTCGCGCTGGTCATCGCCTATAACATTACCCGCATTATCCAGATCGGCTTCAACCAGCTTCGGGATTCACTCTTTGCCAGCGTTGGTCAGCACGCGGTGCGCCAGCTTGCCTACAAGACCTTCGTGCACATGCACCAGCTATCGCTGCGCTTTCATCTCGAGCGCAAGACGGGCGGCCTTTCGCGCATCATCGAGCGTGGCACGAAGGGCATCGAAACCATCGTCCGTTTCACTATCCTCAACACCGCCCCGACATTCATCGAATTCCTGCTGACGGCGGCGATTTTCTGGGTGTCCTACGGTTTCTGGTATGTCTTCGTCACCGTCGTGACCGTCTGGGCCTATATCTGGTTTACGGTCAAAGCCAGCAACTGGCGCATTTCCATTCGCCGGTCGATGAATGACAGCGATACCGACGCCAACACCAAGGCGATCGACTCGCTTCTCAACTTCGAAACGGTAAAATATTTCGGCAATGAGGGCATGGAAGCCCAGCGCTTCGATGCCTCCATGGCGCGTTACGAGAAGTCCGCCGTCGCCATTTGGACGTCGCTCGGCTGGCTCAACTTCGGCCAGGGCGTCATCTTCGGTCTTGGTTCGCTCGTCATGATGGTGATGTCGGCGCTTGCGGTTCAGCGCGGCGAACAGACCATCGGCGACTTCGTCTTCATCAATGCGCTTCTTCTCCAGCTTTCCGTGCCGCTCAACTTCATTGGCTTCGTCTATCGCGAAATCCGCCAGGGTCTGACGGATATCGAGCAGATGTTCGATCTTCTGGAAGTCGAGGCTGAAGTGGTGGATGCACCCGATGCCAAGCCACTCCAAATCGGCGCGGGCGCTGTCAGCTTTAAGGACGTGCAGTTTTCCTACGATCCTGAGCGTCCGATCCTCAAGGGCATCTCCTTCGATGTGCCGGCGGGCAAGACGATCGCGATTGTCGGACCGTCAGGAGCGGGGAAATCGACGATCTCGCGCCTGCTCTATCGTTTCTACGATATCCAAGGCGGTTCGATCACCATTGACGGCCAGGACATTCGCGACGTGACGCAGAAGAGCCTGCGCGCGGTGGTCGGCATGGTCCCGCAGGACACGGTGCTGTTCAACGACACTCTGGCCTACAACATTCGCTACGGCCGCCCCGACGCACCTGACGCCGATGTCACGGCCGCCGCCAATGCGGCGCAGATCAGCGGCTTCATCAGCAAGTTACCGGACGGGTTTCAGACCATGGTCGGCGAACGCGGCCTGAAGCTTTCCGGCGGCGAGAAACAGCGTGTTGCGATTGCTCGCACCATATTGAAGGCACCGCCGATCCTCATCCTCGACGAGGCAACATCGGCCCTCGATACCCATACAGAACAGGAAATTCAGAGCGCGCTGGATGTGGTCTCGCAAAACCGCACCACGCTGGTGATCGCTCACCGCCTCTCCACCGTCATCGGTGCGGACGAGATCATCGTTCTGAAGGATGGAAACATCGCCGAGCGGGGCACCCATTCGTCATTGATGCTGGCCGGTGGCCTCTACGCCTCGATGTGGAGCCGTCAGCGCGAAGCGATCCAGGCCGAGGAACGGCTTCGGGAAGTTCGCGAGAAGGACGACCTTGGCGTCGTGGATCGCGGCGAACCCGCGCATTGACCTCGGTATAAACCGGCCCAGCCGCTGCGCACCATTGCTCGTGACGCGGTTTGCCTGTAGTCACCTATGCGTGTTTTGTCGCCTTGAGACGTGAATATTGTCGAGAAACGACTATATGGTGCATGTCTTGCAGGAACGAGCCAAGTTTTCGCCCTCGGGCGTGCAGGCAAATCGAGGTCCCAGTGGGAGCGCCCTTCGTGGCGCATATCGCAAAGGCCGATAAAGAAACTTCGGAGAAGAAAGACCAATGAACCTGTTCGATACCATTCGTAACACCCTCGTTCCGATCCACAAGGAAGGCTACATTTTTGTCGCCGCCTTCTTCGTGGCATCGCTGGTGCTCGGCTGGATCGCCGAACCTCTGTTCTGGATCGGCATGGTTCTGACCGCCTGGTGCGCCTACTTCTTCCGCGATCCTGAACGCGTCACGCCTCAGGATGACGAGCTGATCATCAGCCCGGCCGATGGCACCGTATCGGCGATCCAGACTGTGGTTCCGCCACTGGAACTGGAACTCGGCAAGGAGCCGATGGTGCGCGTTTCAGTGTTCATGAACGTGTTCAACTGCCACGTGAACCGCTCGCCGGTGCGTGGACGCATCGTCAATGTTGCCTATCGCCCGGGCCTTTTCCTCAATGCCGATCTCGACAAGGCATCCGAAGACAATGAGCGCAACGGTCTCGTGATCGAAACCGCGCATGGCCGCGTCGGCGTCGTGCAGATCGCCGGCATGGTCGCGCGTCGCATCGTCTGCTGGGTGAAGCCGAACGAACCGGTCGATGCCGGTGAGCGCTTCGGTCTCATCCGCTTCGGTTCCCGCCTCGATATTTTCCTGCCGGAAGGTTTCTCTCCGCGGGTGTCCGTCGGTCAGACGGCGATTGCCGGTGAAACCGTTCTCGCCGAATTCGGCTCAGCCAAGGGAGCCGTCATCAGCCGCCGCGGCTGATGACACACTAGGGAGAGCGTTCGATGGACGAGCCAGCGCCGCAGCCAGGCATTAACGGCAAGCATGAGGTCAGCCAGGATAGCGGACGAGGCCCGCGGCTTCGCGAAATTCCGCTTCGTCTCGTCATCCCAAACCTTGTCACCGTGCTGGCGATCTGCGCGGGCCTCAGCGGTGTTCGCCTTGCCTTTGAAGGCCGCTTCGAGCTTGCTGTTGCCATGGTGCTGCTCGCCGCCTTCCTCGACGGCATTGACGGACGCTTGGCGCGCATGATGAAGGCGACGTCCAAGTTTGGCGCGCAGATGGATTCGCTGGCCGATATCGTCAATTTCGGCGTTGCCCCTGCTCTCGTCGTCTATGCCTATCTCCTTGATCAGGCCCGCTCGCTTGGCTGGATTGCAGCCCTCATCTACGTCATCGCGGCCGGACTGCGCCTGGCGCGCTTCAATGTGATGATCGAGCGCGAGGTCAAGGCGCCCTGGCAGAACGAGTTCTTCGTCGGCGTCCCCGCACCCATGGGTGCGATGCTGGTGCTGCTTCCCGTCTATATCGGTTTTATCGGCGTCGAGCCGAGCAGGACATTCGCTCACATCGCTGCCGCCTACACGGTGCTGATCGGTTATCTGCTGATCAGCCGCCTCCCCGTCTGGTCGGGTAAATCGGAAAGCCGTATCCGTCGCGATCTCGTGCTTCCAGCGATTCTGATCGTGGTGCTCTATGTGGCGCTCTTGATGAGCTTCACCTGGGAAATCCTGATCCTCACCGTGCTCGCCTATCTGACCTTCCTGCCCTTCAGTGCTCGTATCTGGCACAAGCGCTATGGAACGTTGACGATCGAAGAGCATGACCATGGTGACAGCGGCGACGGTCTCGACCGCGGCATCTGATTTTTGACGAGACTGGATCATTCTTGCCGTCGCAACGGATGGTTTAACGTGCGTCTTTTTTCAGGCGATCCCGAACACGAAATGTCGCAGTCTGCAATTTTCAATTGATTGAATCCGCCTCGAATTCGTCACGATTGACCCCGAGAGAGCTTGTCAGAAAGGCCGACGAATCATGGGCCTGACAAGCGATCTGCGGAGGGTGGAATGACTGAAACGAAGAAAATCGAGATGCCGGCAAAGCCGGATTTGAAGGCTCATTATCAGCCGCTTGGCCTGAAGGCTGTGGCAGCTGCCGCCATGATGGTGGCGCGCAAACCCAAGCAGGCAAAGACTGCCTGATCTCTTTCATAGTCAGCAGGCAATGTGGGCCTGCCGACTTTGCAAGTGGCGCTTCTGGGCGCCATTTTCATTTTTGACGTCAGGGCGCCATCTGCAATAAGCGGGTCCGTCGTTAAAACAACGACAGTTGCCCGCTCTTCTCTTTCACCGGAGCAAGAGGTGCTGCCTCCTCTACCGGTGCGATGAGATCAGGACCGACATTGGCGACCTTGTTCACCTTATCCGACACCGGGATCATTTCGAAGAAGTCCTCATCCGCTGCCCGCATCAGGCTCGAAACCTCGCGTGGCTCCTGCGTCTTGCAATCCAGCCACCGGCTGAAATCCTCCGGCGCAATCACCACCGGCATCCGGTCATGGACACGCGACATCGCCGCGTTGGCGGCGGTGGTGAGGATCGCGCCCGTATCGACTTCCGATCCATCGGCGGAGGACCATGTCTCCATCAATCCGGCAAAGGCGACAACGCCGCCGCGCTTTGGTCTGATGTAATAGGCCTGCGGCTTCCCGCCATCTTCTTTGGCCGGTCGCTTCCATTCGTAAAATCCGCTTGCCGGGATCAGGATGCGGCGGTGGCGCATGGCAGCGCGGAAGGAGGCCTTGCCGATGGCTGTTTCGGAGCGGGCATTAATCAGAAGCGGGAAGGTCTTGGGGTCTTTCACCCAACCCGGCATAAAGCCCCAGCGCACGAGCATGGCCTGACGGTTCGGCAGATTGCTTCCCAACTCCTGCCGTTCACCCTCGACGATGATGAGGATCGGCTGCGTCGGCGCGATGTTGAAACGCGGCGGAAAGTCCTCCAGCCCTATCAGGTCGAGACAGTCGGCAATCTCTTCCGGCATGGCCTTCAAAACGAAGCGACCGCACATAAGCTTATCCTCTCGGCGCAAACAGAATGAGCGAGGCGCCAGCCAGGCAAACCACGCCGCCCGCCAGATCCCAACGATCAGGCGCATGACGTTCCACGATCCAAAGCCACAGCAAAGACGCCACGATATAAATCCCGCCATAGGCAGCATAGGCCCGGCCAGCGGCCTCGGTCGGCACAAGCGTCAAAAGCCAGGCGAAAGCCGCAAGCGACACCATCCCAGGTATCAACCACGCCACCGATTTGCCCATGCGCAGCCACGCCCAAAAGGCAAAGCAGCCGGCAATTTCAGCAAGCGCTGCCATTGCGTAGACGAGAGGGAGTTTCATGCCTGTTTCCTGAACCTGCTTCCGGCAACATCTCGGTGGACTGTTCGAATCCGTCGGCGCATCATAGCGAAAAGCATGACCTTGGTGCATTTTCCTTCAGCCTTCCGAGCATCCAGCCACAGTTTCCTTCACCTCAAGGAGAGGTTACATGACCCTGAAGCTCTATATGCATCCCCTCTCGTCCTTCTGCCACAAGGTGCTTGTGGCGCTTTATGAAAACGTCACATCTTTTGAGTCGGTTATCGTCGATTTCTCCAATTCTGATTCAAGAGCGGCGTTCTTCGAGAAATCGCCGATGGGGAAGATGCCCGTGTTGCAGGATGTGGAATCCAACGTAATCCTGCCGGAAAGCAGCATCATCATCGAGTATATCAACACCCACTATCCGGGTCATTGCGGCCTCCTGCCGCAAGACGCGGAAGAACAGCTCCAAGTGCGGCTCTGGGATCGGTTTTTCGACCTCTACATCCACCAGCCTATGCAACGTATTGTTGGGGAACGTCTGCGTCCCGAAGGTTCTCTCGACCCGCATGGCGTGTCCGAAGCGCATGCGACCATCGACAAGGCCTACGGCGTTCTCGAGCAGCACCTTGCAGGCCGCCAATGGGTTGCGAGCACGACGTTTTCGATGGCGGATTGCGCGGCCGTCCCGGCGCTCTTCTACGGGTCGATCGTTCATCCGTTCAATGATGACCTTAGAAACACCAGCGACTACTTCGAGCGGCTGGTTTCGCGGCTCTCCGTCAAGCGGGTCATTGATGAGGCGCGCCCCTATTTTCAGTATTTTCCCTATCGGGAGACGATGCCGCCACGTTTCCTGCAAGGTTGACTGCATAATAAGAAGCAGATTCTTGAAGGAAACCGCATGCTTCGTCCCCAGCCCGCATCTTCCGCCATCATCAAGCGTGGCGACCGATTGTTGCTGGTGCGTCGTATCAACCCGCCATCGCAGGATATGTTCGCCTTTCCTGGCGGCCGCGGCGAGCCTGGCGAGACACCGGCGGATACTGCCCTTCGCGAGTTGCAGGAGGAGACCGGGATCGTCGCCCGTCATCCACAGCTTTTCGCCACCTATGATCTGCCGTCGCGCGACAGCGCGGGGCAATTGACCAGCCACTTCCTGCTGTCGGTATTCTTGGTAGAAGCGGATGAGCAGGCCGCGGCCCTTGCTGCGGACGATGCAGCCGATGCCGGATGGTTTACGCTGGAGCAAATACGCCGCCTTCCCGCACCCGAAAGTGTCGTCGAATGCGCCGAACGCCTTTTAGGCCAGTTGCATGAACAGTAGAATCACAGCTATCTGGGCGAGGTGTGTCACGAGTCGATATTGGGTTGTGCGTAAAGTCATGGGTCGACGGGTTTGTTATTTGTCAGCACTGTTGGTGAGCGTGGCCATGCCCGTTGCCTCCTATGCTGCCAGTCAAAAGCCACCGCAGCCTCCTGCCCCGCCACCTCAGGAAAGCAAGCCAGCACCCTATGACGACAAGCTGGCGCGGTTGTCGGAAATTCTGGGTGCGGTGCAATATCTGCGCACGCTCTGCCCCTCCACGGGACCGCAGGAATGGCGCAAGGCGATGGGCGATATTCTGGCGGCGGACACCGCAAACGAGCCGCAGCGCAAGCAGCGGATGACCGCCGCGTTCAACCGCGGATATCGCACCTTTGCCGCCGTCCATACCAGTTGCACACCTGCCGCACTCTTGGCAGAAGAGAAATACCGTAACGAAGGCGCAACACTCGCACAAGAAATCACGTCCCGCTTCGGAAATTAGAGGATTGTTAACCTCTTTTCGCCGTGGGGCGTGCCGTTTTGATAAAAGACTGTTAGAGTTGTTAACAGGGTGGTAACGACTTGAACGCCCTGTCGAGGATGAAATATGCAAACGAGCCGTAACGAAATCCACGATATGATCGCGCATGAAAAGATGCAGGTCGCTCTGGAACATCAAAACGAAGCCTGGGCCGATGGTATGGCCGATGGCATCGAGCCGGAGATCATCGCAGATGCCGCTATTGCCTTGGCCATGCGCGAAACCATTCGCATGCATGGCGAAGCCGGCGCAGAGGCCATGCTCGAATCACTGCGCCAGCGCATGCTCGCTGGCGAATTTTCCCCGCAGCGGATCATCCAGTAAGCGGGAGTTTATCGATGCTGTTTTTCCGTCATGACACCGCGCGGTCTTCCGCCGCGTTTGCTGCTGTTTTTTCTGTCGTGGTTTCCGCCACAGCCCTGCCGCACTCGGCCTTTGCTCTCTCTGAGCTGAAGCCCGGCCCAGCCGGCCAGACCGAGCAGGCCCAGGCATCCGACGCGCCCAAGGCGTCGGAACCGGCGCAGGTCGATGAAGGGCCTGATGGCATTCCGATGCCGGATCCGTTGGTGAACCGCCAGGGCGGACAACAGCAGGCCGCGCCGGAGCAGAACGATGCGCCGCAGATTTCCGCACAGATCGAGCATGATATCAGCAAGGCGCCGGAGCCTGTGCGTCGTCTGCGTCAGTTGATCATTGACGCGGCCTCCACCGGTGACATCGAAAAGCTGCGCCCACTGATCAATGCCGGTCCGAACCAGACACGCGTTGACGGCGAAGGAAACGATCCGATCGCTGCGCTGAAAAGCTTCTCCGGCGATCCGGAAGGGCTGGAAGTGCTGGCGATCATCCTCGACCTGCTCTCCACCGGCTATGCCCGTGTGGATGCTGGCACGCCGGATGAGATGTATGTCTTCCCCTACTTCGCTGGCAAGTCGCTCACCACGCTGACCAAGCCGGAAAAGGTGGACCTGCTACGCATCATCACCGCCGGGGATCTGGCCGACATGCAGGAATACGGCAATTACAGCTTCTATCGCATCGGCATTTCACCCGACGGACAGTGGAAGTTTTTCGGCGCTGGCGACTGATCGGGCGTCCAACCGGACTCAGGCGCTTGCCCTTGCGCAGCAAAAATCCTAACTCTAGAGCGTCCCCTTTTCGTGCTTTCGGGTCAACAAGGGACGCTCTCAGTTTTTGAAGCCACGCAGCGTGCTTTCGCGAAGATCGATCCCGATTTCAAGCCGATGCTGTGGGGTGAACCCAGCCGAACGGTAGTGCCATGTCCTGCGCCTTTTTAGCCACCCGTCGTTTTATCCGCATCGGCGGCGAAGCCGCGTCCGACTTTCTGCAAAATCTGATCACGACAGATCTGGAATTGCTTGGACCGACAGAAGCGCGCGCAGGCGCCCTGTTGACTCCGCAGGGGAAGATTCTGTTCGACTTTCTGGTTTCGCGCGACGGGACGGATTATCGCCTGGAGACGAGTGCGGACCAACAGGAAGCACTGCTGCGCCGTCTCACCATGTACAAGCTGCGCGCCGCAGTCGATCTCAAAGCCGAAGACATCGACGGTGTCAGTGTCTACTGGGACGAAGAGGCACCGAAGCACGGTGTCACCGACGGTCGCTTTGCCACGGCCGGCGTAACGCTCTATCGCGTGCCTGGACAATCCGCCGATGGCGACGTTTCTGGTTATGAAGCCCTGCGCATCGCCAATGGAATCGCAGAGTCCGGGAGCGACTACACGCTTCAGGATGCCTTTCCGCATGATGTGCTGATGGATGTGAATGACGGTGTGTCCTTCAGAAAAGGCTGCTTTGTCGGACAGGAAGTCGTCTCGCGGATGAAACATCGCGGCACGGCGCGCCGACGCGTCGTCCTCGTCTCTGCGGCGAGCGCCCTTCCGCCTTCCGGCACCGAGATCATGGCAGGCGGCAAACCGATAGGCGCCCTCGGCACCGTCATAGGCAACCAGGGCCTTGCCATCATCCGTGTCGACAGGGCTGCGGACGCCATGGCATCGGGCAGTGCGACGACCGCTGGAGACACGTCGGTCACCGTCGCTCTGCCGGCCTGGACCGGCCTGAGCTTTCCTTCCGTCGATCCGCTTGCCGGCGCCGAGGATTAAGCGGTGGCACCTTCCAAGGCTCCGCGTGCATGGCAACGCATGCTGTCCGGCAGGCGTCTCGACCTTCTCGATCCCTCTCCTCTTGATGTCGAACTTGCCGATATCGCTCATGGTCTGGCGCGCGTGGCGCGTTGGAACGGTCAGACGCGTGGCGACCATGCATTCTCCGTGGCGCAGCATAGCCTCATCGTCGAAGCGATTTTCTGTCATCTGAACGCCTCCGCTTCGCCGGACGACATCCTGATGGCGCTGCTGCACGATGCGCCGGAATATGTGATCGGCGACATGATCTCTCCTTTCAAATCCGTCGTCGGCGGTGGCTACAAGAGTGTGGAAGCCCGGCTGGAAGCCGCCATCCACCTGCGCTTTTCGCTGCCGCCTCACCCCACACGAGAGCTGAAAGACCGCATCAAGAAGGCGGACACGGTCGCGGCCTTCTTCGAGGCGACGGAGCTTGCGGGCTTTTCGCTCGCGGAAGCCCAGAAGTTCTTCGGCCTGCCGCGCGGCATCAGCCGTGACATGATCGCGATCGATCCGGTTCCGGCACTTGAGGCGCAACGCCGTTTCATCGAACGCTTCGAGGCCATCGAAGCACTGCGCAAGGCTTCACCATGACTGCAATCGTCGTCTCGCCTCTGTCCCGCATCGGAGAAATGGCCGTGCGCCACAAGGCGCGTGAAATGATCACTCTGATTGCGAGGGAGCAGGCCTTTCATCGCCCAGCCGTGATAGCTGCCGAGCGGCATCTGACGCTGCAGATGAACGACATCGCCTTCAAGGGGAACGATACGCTGATCGCGCCGGATGATGCCCATGTTCTGCGGCTGATCGAATTTGCCCGGGAATGGGATCAGTCAGTGCCGCTTCTGATCCATTGCTGGATGGGCGTGTCCCGCTCGCCTGCAGCGGCCGTTGTTGCCGCACTTGCGCTCTATCCGGATCAGGATGAAACGGCGCTGGCACGGCGGCTTCGAACCGTGTCGCCTTATGCCACGCCCAATGCCCGCATCATCGAAATCGGCGACAGGCTGCTTGACCGAAAAGGTCGATTGGTGAGCGCAATCAAGGCGATCGGCCGTGGTGCCGATACCGATGGGAACGTCCCCTTCGTCCTGCCGCTGACCGATATGGGCCCGATTTAGCGGGAACCCGAGCCGGGACCCATCGTTACCAATCCTGAAACCGCAAGATCATCAAGGGACGATCCATGGAACAACAGGCAACGGATATCATCGTGGCATCGCAGGCCGCGCTCAGGCAGGCGAGCGCCTTGGCGGTGCAATATTCCTTCTCCGTCATCGGCGCACTTATTCTTCTCATCATTGGCTGGCTGGCCGCGGCATTTCTTCAGCGCTGGGCGTTTCAGGGTCTTTCCCGCATTCGCGGCTTCGACGCGACGCTTGCCGGCTTCTTCGCAGGCGCCATCCGCTATGTGGTGCTCATTCTGGTCATGGTCATGGTGCTTGGCCAGTTCGGGGTGCAGACGGCTTCCATCCTCGCAGCACTCGGTGCCGCGGGTCTTGCCATCGGCCTGGCACTGCAGGGCACGTTGCAGAATATTGCAGCTGGCATCATGCTGCTTGTCCTTCGTCCGTTTCGCGTCGGCGAGTATATCGAAACGAGTGCGGTCTCCGGCACCATCATCGAAATCGGCCTCTTTGCAACTGAGCTGAAGACCAGCGACGGCCTCTATCGCCTGGCGCCGAATTCGACGCTGTGGAACGTGCCAATCACTAATCACAGCCGTTTCCCAACCCGTCGCCACGAATTGAGCGTGACGGTACCAAAGGGTGAGAGCATTGCCGAGACGCAGGACATGCTGCTTCAAATTGCTCGGGGTGACAGCCGCGTGCTGCTAGACCCGGCACCCGCCACCTTCGTCGATACAGCCAGTGCCGATAGCGCGACCGTCAAATTGCGTTACTGGGCTCAGAGCTCAAACTGGTTTGCGACAACACGCGATATGACGAAGGCATTGAAGCTCGCTTTCGATGAGCGCGCTGCAAAGGTCGAGGCGGAAGAAACCTCTGCTCCCACATCCTGAGCCTTGACACTCCGCAGACAATCAGAATAAGGTTGCATATTGCAACTAATCCCGGTTTTCTGCCATGGCGTCATCCGAACTGATTGTCGATGAGATCCGTATCCACTCCCGCAAGATGGTGCGGGAGCTTGGTTTTACCGGTCGGGGCTTTGCAGGTACCGACCTGTCACCGTCATCCGTTCACGCTCTTCTGGAGATCGAAAAAGGCGATGTGGCAGCGCGTGACATTGGCGATGCTCTGCATATGGATAAATCGAGCGTCAGCAGAATGCTTCGCAAGCTGATCGATGCGGGCTGGGTAGCAGAAGATCCCGGCGAGACTGACAATCGGGTCAAACGTCTCTCACTGACATCGGCCGGAAAAAGCCAGGTTGGCCAGATCAATTATTTTGCCCGGCAACAAGTGCGGACGGCGATCGAGCGACTAACCCCGGAGCAGCGCCACATCGTCTCGAATGGCTTGCGCCTTTACGGCGAAGCGCTGGCCCAGACAAAAACGCCCGCCGCCATTTCCATACAGTCGGGTTACAGGCCGGGGATCATGGCGCGCATCACGGAATTACACGCGCTTTTTTACGCCAGAACAGCGGGCTTTGGACAGGTATTCGAGTCTGTGGTCGCCGGCGGTCTGGCGGAGTTCGGATATCGTCTCGGCAACCCGAAAAACGCTATCTGGACGGCCATACGAGACGGCCAGATCATCGGTTCTATCGCGATCGATGGTGAAGATATGGGGGCGGGAAAAGCGCATTTGCGCTGGTTCATCGTCGATGATTCAGTGCGAGGCAGCGGCATTGGAAAACAGCTTCTCGACACCGCTCTCGCCTTTGTGGACGCTCAGAGCTTTACAGAGACGCATCTTTGGACCTTTTCCGGCCTGGAGGCTGCCCGCCATCTCTATGAGAGCCGCAGCTTCAGTCTTGCCGAGGAGCGCCCTGGATCGCAATGGGGCAGCAAAGTTTTGGAGCAGCGTTTCGTCAGACCAGCGAAACCTGAGAGAGGTTAACCTTAAGCGTCCCGCGATCTTTCAGATTTGCTCCCACGCATTAGGTTCTTCTTCTGCCGCATGTCGCTATCGCAAAACCGCTGAACACTTTGCGCGGACGATGCTTTACCACCGCCCGCCCGCGCCTCTTCTCTCTTCCTGCCTCACTGCCCCATGGTGGAGCGGTGCGCCCAGCCAGTCATGCGTTTTTCCACCCAAGCCATGATGGCATACATGACGATGCCTTCGACCGCGAGCATGAGCAGACCGGCGAACACCAATGGTACGTTGAACTGGCTCTGGGCCGAACTCATCATGTTGCCAAGGCCGTAGTTGGACGCCACAGTCTCCGACACAACAGAGCCGACGAAGGCAAGCGTGATGGCGATTTTCAGTGAGCCGAAGAAATAGGGCATGCAGCGCGGAATGCCGACTTTCAACATGATGTCCATCTTCTTGGCACCGAGGGCGCGCAGCACATCCTCGGTTTCTGGCTCGATGGTGGCAAGACCGGTCGCGACATTGACGACGATGGGGAAGAAGGAAATCAGGAAGGCCGTCAACACGGCTGGCACCGTTCCGATGCCGAACCAGATGACAAGAACGGGAACCAGCGCCACTTTGGGGATGGCATTGAAGCCGATCATCAATGGATAGAGGCCTGCATAGATGGTTTTCGACCAACCGATGAAGAGGCCGATGCCAAGGCCCGCGACCACTGCGATGGCAAAGCCGAGCGTCGTGGTATAGAGCGTCTGCAGCGAGTTTTTCCAGATCGGCGACCAGTATTGGACCACGGCCTGCCCGACCCGTGTCGGCGACGGTAGCACGGTCTGCGGCATCTTCAGCGCATAGACCAGCAACTCCCAGGCGACGAAGAGCGCCAGCGTATAGAGCCATGGCGCTGCCTTGACCCAATTGACGCGGGCGATCAATGGCTTTGGTGGCGTTGCCACGACCTGGCCTTCGACAACCGCACTCATGCCGCTACCCTCGCCTGAGCGATTTCGCCGTGCAGTTCCTGAACCATGTCGTTGAAGCCTTTTTCATACATGAGGGACAGTTGGCGTGGGCGCTCGAATGGTACGCGGTGTTCCGCCAGCACCCTGCCCGGCCTTGCGCTCATCACGAAAATCTTGTCGGCTAGGAAGACTGCCTCGCGCAGATCATGGGTGACGAGAATGATCGTCACGCGCTGGACCGCATGAAGATCGCGGATGACGCACCACAGTTCCTCGCGGGTGAAGGCATCGAGAGCGCCGAACGGCTCGTCCAACATCAAAAGTTCCGGCTCATGGATGAGCGCGCGGCAAAGATTGGCGCGCTGCTGCATACCGCCGGAAAGCTGCCATGGGTACTTGGATCCGAAGCCTTTCAGCCCGACGATCTCCAGCAGCCGTTCGGCTTTGGCGACATACTCCGCCTTATGGGCGCGCAGCCTGCGGCGGTGCTTCTCGACGATCTCAAGCGGCAGAAGGATGTTTTCGAGCGTGGTGCGCCACGGCAGCATGGTGGGGTTCTGGAAGGCCATGCCGACGATGGAGACCGGTTCGGTCACCTGCTTACCGCCGACGATCACATTGCCACGCTGGGGAATGTGCAGCCCGGTCACGAGTTTCATCAGCGTCGATTTTCCGCAGCCCGATGGGCCGACCACGGCTGCGAATTCTCCGCGATCCACCGTCAGCGTCAGGTTCGAAACGGCAAGCGTTCCCGAAGCGCCGCCATAGCGCATGTCGACGCCGTCGATTTCCACCAGATGAGCCATATCTCCAAGTTCCTGTTATATTTCAAAATGCGTGATGGCCGCCCATGCGAGGGACGAACTACATGGAGCGATCGGCCCCATGGATGGATGCTCCGGGTCGCGCCCGAGCATGACGAACGTTAAGTCGTCTTCTTCTAAAGCGCGCCGCGATCTTTCAGAGTTTCTGCTCGCGCTTTAGTCCTTGTTCATCGCATGTAGTCATCGCAAAACCGCTGCACAGTTTTGCGATGACCATGCTCTAGGCCGCCGTTATGGCAGCATGCGCTCTTCCTTGGGCGGCAGGTAGCTTGCGTCGAAAACCTGTTCAGCCTTGACGTTGCCCTTGAGGCCGATTGAAACCTTCAGCGTCTCCATGGACGCCGCAAGGCGTGCCGGATCGACGCCACCCATGCCGTTTTCGATCACGTAGGGCGTCTTGATGTTCATCGAATTTGCCATATTGAGGCGCTGCAATTCGATGTCAGGGTTCAGCGTTTCGTTACGCTTCAGAACTGCAGCAACGCCTTCTTCCGGGTTCTTGACGGCATCGGCAAAGCCCTTGGCAAGCGCCTTGAGGAAACCTTTCACTGCTTGCGGATTTTCTTTAGCAAAATCAGTGTTTACCAGCACGGCGTTGCCATACAGATTCAAGCCATGCTCCGCCATCAGGATCGTGGCGATATCGTCGTCGGCGATGCCTTGCGCCTTCAGGTTCAGAATCACCGAGAAAGCGAAGCCGAAGACGGCATCGACATCACCTTTTGCCAGCATCGGTTCGCGCACCGGGAAGCCGATGGATTGGATGGTGATCTTGCTGTCGTCGATCTTGGCAACTTCCTTGAACGCCTTCCACTGGGCGAAGGCGCCATCCGGCGGTGGTGCACCAAGCTTCTTGCCTTCCAGCGACTTCGGGTCTTCCGTGACGCCCAAGGACTTGCGACCGACAACTGCGAAGGTCGGCCGCTCATAGACCATGTAAACGGCCTTCACCTTCTGTGTCGGATCTTCGTCTAGAAACTTCATGACGGAATTGATATCGCCGAAGCCCATCTGGTAGGCGCCGGTTGCAACCCTTGGAATGGCTTCGACTGAGCCGTTGCCGCTATCGATCGTGACATCCAGGCCCTCCGCCTTGAAATATCCCTTATCGAGCGCGAGCAGAAAGCCTGCGGACGGGCCTTCGAATTTCCAGTCGAGCGTGAATTTGATCGGCGTATCGGCGAAAGCTGCAATGGGTGCGACGGAGATGCCGGCGAACATGGAAATAGCGGCTAAAGCCGCTGTCTTTGAAAACAGCCTTCGCGTGAACATTCAGAAATTTTCCTCTGGAGGTTTTTTTGTGTCGTTGCCGTCATACAAACCAATTTCATTCCTTATGGCAAGAACTAATAGCTCATAAATTACGCAAATTTTATTTTGACTATTTTTTCTCCATTTAGGGCTTTTACTGGATGCATCATGCCAATTGAATAGGCGAAACATGGATGTCGTACTGGCAGTGCTAAGGATATGAACACATCGTTCTTCCGCTCATGGATTGCGAAATCCACCGAGACGATGAAGATGGCAGCATCAACGACAGTCCGGAGAGACGCATGACATCGGCCCTTGGCATCCACCACATCACCATGATCACGCGGAAGGTTCAGGCAAATGTTGATTTCTATGCGGGTTTCCTCGGACTGCGACTTGTCAAGCGAACAGCCGGCTTCGAAGACGCCATGCAACTCCACCTGCTTTACGGCGACTATGCCGCCTCCCCCGGATCACTGATGACCTTTCTTGTCTGGGAGGATGGCGGACAGGGGCGCGTCGGCTACGGACAGACGCTGGAGGTGTCTCTTGCCATCGATCCCGCGAGCATCGGCTTCTGGCTCACGCGCGCCTTGCAGGCGGGCGTCCATACCGAGGGACCGATGGAGGAGTTCGGCGAGCCTGTCATCCGGCTGAAGGATCCGGACGGCATCATCATCAAGCTTGTCGGCACCGGCGCCTTTCCTGAAGCCCAGCCGCATGATGCGCCCGGCATTCCGCTGGAACACGCCATCCGTCGCATTCGTGGCGCTACCGTCCTCAGCGAGGTACCGGAAGAGACCGAAAGCTTCCTCTCCAACTATTTCGGATACGCGCGCCAGGACAAACAGGGCGCAATCCGCCGCATGTCGTCCGATGCCGGCGACATTATCGACGTCCGCGATGCAACGGGCTTCTGGTCCAGTGCGCCGGGCACAGGCACTGTGGACCACATCGCCTTTCGCGCCAAGGACATGGATGAACTGGACGAGACGCTCAAGCAGCTGAAGTCCCTGAACTCTTCCACCACCAATGCACATGACCGAAAATATTTTCACTCGCTCTATGTCCGCGAGCCGGGCGGCGTGCTGATCGAGATGGCGACCGACGCGCCGGGCATGACCATCGACGAGCCGCTGGAAACGCTCGGCGAGGAACTGTTCATTCCGCCGCTTTTCATGCGTGATGAGGAGGACGTTCGCGTGGCGCTGCCGCAATTTTCCATGCCGGGGGAGGAGCGTGTAATCTACCGCGACCTGCCCTTCATCCACCGTTTCCACACGCCGACGGAGCCCGATGGCAGTACCATTGTCCTGCTTCACGGTTCGGGCGGCAGCGAGACCAGCTTGATGGCACTGGCACATCGGGCCAACCCCAACGCCACGCTGCTCGGCGTTCGCGGCCGGAGCACTGAAGAAGATATGGCGCGCTGGTTCCGGCGCTTTGGCGATCTCAATTTCGACCAGAAGGATATTGCTGCTGAAGCCGAAGCCTTCGCCGCCTTCATGGAAGGCGCGGTCCAGTCGTATGGCATTGATCGCGCCAAGCTGCGCTTCATCGGCCATTCCAATGGCGCCAACTTCCTTGCAGCCTTCTTCGCGCTCCACTCCGATTGGGCGGCCGATGCCTTGCTGCTTCGACCGATGCCGGTTCTGGAGCATTGGCCGGCTGTCGATTTCGCCTCCAAACACTTCCTGCTGGCTGCCGGGGAGACCGATCGCCATCGCGACAAGGCTCAGGCGCTTGCCGACATTCTGAAAGGCAGCGGCGCCGAGGTGGAGGTCAGGGTTCTGCCGAACAATCACGACCTTGGATTTGACGACGTCGAACTGGCCAAGGGATGGATCGCGGCGCGCGCGGCCAATTAGCCGCCAAGAACGACCGCGGCGGGAACCAAAAGACGCCAAGACGCTTGCAGATACCGCAATAAAAGGCTTTAAAAAACAGAGCTATACGCGGAGTGCTTATGACATCTTTCCTGCTGCTTCTTATCGTCGGCTATGTTGTTGCGTTTTTCTACACGCTGAGCGCCAGCATCAAGAACTCCCGACGCCTCGCAGAGCTTGAAAAGGAAGTGTCCAGCCTCAAGGCCCAGATGGCGGCGGGTGTCGTGCCGGTTGCCATGTCTGCCGACGCTCAAGATGAGTTGAAGGAAGCAACGGACGCAGCCGCTGAAAGGGCGACGCCACCGACTTCGCAGGCTGAAACTGAAACTGCTGAAGCGAAGCAAAACGTCATACAGCCGCCGCTGCCAATTCCGTCAGAGGCAGAGCACCTTAAGCAAGAAGACGTGGTTTCCGTCCACGCTACAGCCACCCAGGCGACCCCGAAGGAAAGCTTCGAAAGCAGACTTGGTGCGCGTTGGGCTGTCTGGCTCGGCGGCATAACGCTTGGTCTCGGCGGCATATTGCTGGTCAAATACTCTATCGAAAACGGTCTGCTGAGCCCCGCTGTGCGGCTTGCCATGGCGGCCCTCTTCGGTCTTCTGCTTGCTGGTGCCGGCGAAGCCATCCGCCGCCGGGCCGTGCCCGGCATCGCGGCTGCCTATTCCAACGCCATGATCCCCGGCGTGCTGACAGCGGCCGCTTCGCTCACCCTCTTCGGTGTGGTCTTTGCCGCCTATGGCATCTACGAGTATATCGGACCGACGATGGCTTTCGTCCTGCTTGCGCTGGTGGCTTTCGCCACATTGGGACTGTCGCTGCTGCACGGTCAGGCGCTCGCAGGGCTCGGGCTCTTCGGCTCGATGATCACGCCCGCTCTTATTGTTACCGAGACGCCGAACATCTGGGCGCTCTTCGGCTTCCTCACCGTCTCATGGGTGGCAACGGCGCTTGCGGCGCGATACCAACGATGGAAGGTCGTGCCCGCTCTTGGCAATATCGGCCTTGGCCTCTGGGCTGTCGGCTATACCATGGCGTCGAACACGGTTCTCGCAGAGCCTGTCATGTTTGCCCTTCTTGCGATGATCGCGGGCTTGATCTGGATCTGGCCTGGCAAAGTCTACGAGCATGTCGCAGATGAAAAACCGCCTGTGACCGAGGGCGATGTTGCAAAACCCGCAAACCATATTCTCGCGTTCCTGGCAAGACCGCCGCTCGCGATCAATCTCACCGCCTCGCTTGCAATCGTTCTCACCGCACTTGCCATGCTGGCGAGCAGCGCCGGCATCAGCATGCACCCGGCTTTCGTCGTTGCCGTGCTCATCATCGGGCTTGCGGCGCTGGGTGCTGGCCGCCTCAATGCGGTGTGGCCCGCCATCTTCGCTTCGCTCGCAGCACTTGGCTGCGCCAACATCCTGGCGCAAAACAACCTCGAATTCCTGTCGACCTTCGGCAGCGTCGCAACACCTGCCTCGATCGCCGTCGATCACAGTCTTCAGGCTTCGATCACCCGCATCATGGGCATCGTCTTCCTGCTGTTTGCCGTGGAAGCCATACGGCGCAGAACACCGAGGGATAAGGGTTTCGGTACACTCTGGGCGTTGATCGGCTCCATCGTTCCCGTCGGACTCGGCGTCATCAGTTTCGTGGAATACGGCAATCTGACGCGGGACTGGCTGCACGCGGCCTATGGCTTGGCGATCGGTCTTGTTCTCTTTGGCGCTGCCTATCGTTTCGACAGAAGCTCTGAGCCTGCCTTCCAGCGGCCCGTCAATATTCTCGTTGTCGGCTCGTTCCTCGGCTTTCTGTTGACGATCCATGCCCTGACGAACGGGCTGGCGACCACCATCCTTATCCCGCTTCTCGGCTTTATCTACGTTCTCGGAACGCGGCATCGTTCCTGGCCGGCTCTCGCCTGGGTCATGGCACTTGCACTTGTGATCGTGCTTGGCAGGATTGCCTGGGAGCCGACGATCGTCGGTCCGCCGAACCTCGGTACAACGCCCGTCTTCAATGCGCTTCTTGCAGGCTATGGCATTCCTGCCCTGCTTGCCGTGGTCTCGGCATGGCTGTTGCGCCACTCACCTGATCTCCGCATCCGAAACTTCCTGCAAGCTCTTGCAAGCCTGATGGTGTTGTTGACGCTGGCAATCCTCGTGCGGCACGCGATGAATGGCGGCGTGTTGAACGACGCGGTGCCGACACTGGGCGAACAATCGATCTACACGCTGCTGACGATCGGCATGTCCGGTGTGCTGATGACGCTCGACATGAAAAGCCCAAGCCCGATCTTCCGCTACGGCTCGATGCTCGCCGGCTGCCTTGCCATGGTCAATGTGCTGACTGCCCATTTCTTCGTGCTGAACCCATACTTTACCGGCGAGAACACCGGACGCTGGCCATTCTTCAACCTGCTTCTCATCGGCTATCTGCTGCCGGGCGCGGCCTATGCGGGGCTTGCTTTTTATGCCCGAGGCAAACGCCCTCAGCCTTATGTTGCCCTCCTCGCGCTTGCAGGCGCAGTCCTTGGCTTTGCCTGGGCAACGCTATCGGTCCGCCGCTTCTGGCAGGGAGAAAACATTGCGGACTGGAAAGGCTTCCTGCAGGGTGAGACCTACAGCTATTCCGTCGTCTGGCTCGCCATTGGCGTGCTGCTCCTGGCGCTCGGCTCGCGCTTCAATGCCAAGAGCCTGCGGCTTGCATCCGCCGCGCTTGTTCTGCTTGCCGTAGCCAAGGCGTTCCTCATCGACATGAGCAATCTGGAAGGCGTGTTGCGCGCCCTCTCCTTCATCGGACTTGGCGTCGTGCTGATCGGCATCGGCCTCTTCTACCAGAAGATCCTGACGGCCAAGCCGAAGGATGCCGCGGCGCAGCAGTGATTGCGCCGCTGCCTCACCCGCTCTAAAACGCGATCTCACGAAAGTGGGGAATCGCGAATGCATGCTGGGTCTTTTGCGCCATATGAAGCGCTTGCCGAAACGCTGATCCCGCATGCGGCGGAAGGCGATGATGGGTCGCATGATCTCGCGCATATTCACCGCGTCTTCCGCAACGCCATGCGTATTCATGCCCAAGAAGGCGGGAATGGGACGGTGCTGGCCGCAAGCGTTCTGCTGCATGATTGCGTGGCGGTGGAGAAGAATTCGCCACTGCGTTCACAGGCCTCGCGTCTGGCTGCCGAGAAGGCGATTGTCGTTCTTGACGGTCTCGGCTGGAGAGACCCAGATATCGAAGCGGTGGCCCACGCCATTCTGACGCACAGTTTTTCCGCCAATCTGACGCCCGAATCGCTTGAGGCGAAAATCCTGCAGGATGCGGACAGGCTGGATGCCATTGGCATGGTGGGTGCGGCCCGCTGCTTCTACATTGCCGGGCGCCTGGGCTCCGCCCTATATGATCCAGCCGATCCACTGGCGAAAGACCGCCCGCTCGATGATCGCCGCTTTGCCATCGACCATTTTGAAAACAAGCTTTTCAAGTTGGCCAACGGCTTTCAAACCGAAACCGGGCGACAGCTTGCAAAAGAACGACATGAGCGTCTTCAACGGGTGCTCGATATGTTTCTCGACGAAATCTGAGGAAACGGCGATGCAGATCACCCAATTGAATATCTACCCTGTGAAGAGTGCCAGAGGCATTGCACTTTCGCAGAGCGCCATTTCCGCTGAAGGCCTGCCAGGCGACCGCCGCGCCATGCTGGTTGACCCCTCCGGTCATTTCATCACCCAACGCGAACTTCCCGCAATCGCCAGCTTGAATGTGGTGCATGAAGCCGGCGGCTATCGCCTGTCCATCGATGGCAAGGGCGAAGTCCTCGCCGTACCGTCGGCTGCGCGGCTCGAAGTTACCGTCTGGAAATCAAACGTCGATGCCGCTCTGGCGACGGATGACGTCAACGGCGCGCTGTCGCAGTGGCTTGGGAAAGAGATGAAGCTCGCCTTCTTCGATGACCAGTCAACGCGCCTTGCCAATGTGGAGTGGACCGGCAATAAGACACCCGTTACCTTTGCAGATGGCTACCAGATTCTCGTTGCGACCACTGCCTCGCTTGAAGCTCTCAACGCGGACATGATGGCCAATGGCGAAGACAGCATCGGCATGGAGCGTTTCCGCCCCAACATCGTGCTTGAGACGGATGAAGCATGGGCGGAAGATCGCTGGGCGGCGATCGATATCAATGGTATTCGCTTCGATCTCGTCAAACCATGCACCCGCTGCATCATGACCACGCAGGACCAGAAAACGGGCTCACGTGATGTTCCTTCTCCGATGAAGGCCATGGGCCGTATCCGCATGTCCGCAGATCGTCGCGTTCCCGGCGTGCTCTTTGGCTGGAACCTGACCCCTCGCGGTGCAGGGACGATCAGCCTCGGCGATGTCGCCACGGTCGTGGAGTGGCGCGACGAGGCTTGGCCGATTAAGCGACGCGGCTAGATCTTACGCGCAGCCACGATGAGGAAGATCGGGCGGCGGTTCTCATGCACGAGTTCCGGGCGCTCGGTGAGAAGAGCAGGATCCGGCTTCGGTTCCGATAGCTGCTCTATGGCAAAGCCCGCATCGATGAGCGAATTGATGATGCTCGACAAGGTGCGGTGATACTTGATGACGTCATCCGCCATCCAGTTCGAATGGCGCTCGCCCTCCTGTTGATAATTGTCGAGCGGCCAATGAAGAATGTCGCCAGCTTCTCCGTAAAACCAGTCCTGCTGCTCAAGTGCCGTAAACACGGGATGTTCGATCGAGAAGACGAAAGCACCGTCCTTCTTCAACAGCTTAAAAACGCGCGCAAAGACCGGCTCGAGCGACGCGACATAATGGAGAGCCAGCGAACTCAACACGACATCGAAGCTATCCGCCTCGAAGGCCGCATCTTCGATCGCCTCACGCCGGTAGCTGATCCTGGGATGCGCATTGATCCGTTTCGCCCTCTCCAGCATCTTCTCTGACAGATCGAGGCCGACGACGTTTGCCGCGCCTTGCTCAACCGCGTAGCGGCAATGCCAGCCAAAGCCGCAGCCGAGATCCAGGACCGATTTCCCCTCCAGCGGCGGCAAGAGCGCACGGAACTCGTGCCATTCGCCTGCTTGTGCCAATCCGCCTTCCGAACGGGGCATGGCGCTGTAGCGTTCGAAGAAACCCTCATCGTCATAAATGTTTTGTTTCATCGCAGGCTCCAGTTTATCGATGATCGCTCGTCGCAATGGTCCATCAACCTCGCTGATGCACCTGTCAAGAAAAGTCGCTGGTGTCATCGCGTGCGGATGAATACTGTTCTTCTCCTATCCGGAGGAACATCATGGCCACATTATCCAGCGCGTCTACCAGCCGGCCCATGCCGTGGCTGATCATTCTGGCTGGATCGCTGATCGCCGTGATGACCTTTGGGCCGCGCTCGGCCATGGGTTTCTTCCAGCTGCCGATGCTGGCAGATACGGGCTGGGATCGCTCGACATTCGGGCTCGCCATGGCGCTGCAGAACCTCTTCTGGGGTCTGGGACAACCTTTCTTCGGCGCACTGGCTGACAAGTACGGCACCGGACGGGTGCTGGTTCTGTCTGGATTCCTCTATGCGCTGGGGCTCCTGTGCATGTCCTTCGGCACCTCGCCCTTCTGGCTGCATTTCGGCGGTGGCGTTCTCGTCGGGCTTGGCATTGCAGCAGGCTCCTTCAGCGTTATCCTGTCGGCCTTTGCCCGGCATGTGACGCCTGAGCAGCGCTCCATGGCCTTCGGGATCGGCACGGCTGCAGGATCGGCGGGAATGTTCATCTTCGCGCCCATCAGCCAGGGATTGATTTCCAATTATGGCTGGTCGGACAGTCTCGTCTTTCTCAGCGTCATGATGCTTTTGGTGCCGCTTCTGGCATGGCCGCTGCGCGGTGACTCGTCGTCGGGCTCGCAGTCGCAGGCCCAATTTCAGCAGACCGTCGGTGCCGCTTTGAAAGAGGCGCTTGGTCACAAGAGCTACCTGTTGCTGACAACAGGCTTTTTCGTTTGCGGCTTTCAAGTGGCTTTCATCACCGCGCATTTTCCCGCCTATCTCGGCGATATCGGTATCGAACCGCGCTATGCGGTGATCGCCATGGCGCTGATCGGTTTCTTCAATATCGGCGGATCGCTTGCGGCCGGCTTCATCGGGCAGCGCTACTCGAAGCCGCATTTTCTGGCCTATATCTATATCGGCCGTTCGATTGCGGTGACCGCCTTTCTTCTTCTGCCGCAGACGCCCGTCTCCGTCGTCATCTTTGCTGCAGTAATGGGGGTCTTATGGCTCTCCACGGTGCCACCGACAAATGGCCTAGTCGCGATCATGTTCGGCACCCGCCACCTCGGCATGCTGGGTGGCGTGGTGTTTCTGTCGCACCAAGTCGGTTCGTTCCTTGGCGTATGGCTCGGCGGCTTCCTCTACGACAAGCTTGGCTCTTACGATCTCGTCTGGTGGCTGGGTGTTGCGATGGGCATTTTTGCCGCCATCGTGCATTGGCCGATTGAAGAACGACCCGTCATGCGGCCTGCGGCTGCGGCGGCTTAAAGCTAAGAGACGAGTTGATTCAACCGGGTTGACCGACTGGTCCTGCACCGCCTGCCGTCTCATTCAACTTCCGCTCCAAGGCCTTTAGAGCCGCCTGGACGAAACCGTCGCGCGCGGCATTTTCTTGAATCCCTCTCGGCTCATAGACGTGTCTGTTAAGAAAATGATTCGTTAGCCGAAAGGCCGCAGACAGGCTTTGGCAATCCGCTGACGGTGCATGTGCCTCACCAAGAAAGGGAGGCAGCGCCAGCATCCGCTGCGCATAAGGCGCGCCGGCGGCACGAGAGACAGCTCTGCCTGTCTTTGGAGAAACATAGACAAGGTCGCTGCGAATTCCGGTCGCTGCACACTCGGTGAGATCGAGACCGAAGCCGAGATCGTTCAGCACGGCCAGTTCGAAGCGCACGAACAACTCGCCCGCATCAGCCGGGTCGGAGAGATTGTCGAGAATGATATCGAGCGCGCGATAGAGATGCGGGTGCGGATCGCGCTCCGGCAAGAGCCGCAGCAACGCCCCCATGGCCTGTACTCCATACACGGCTGTCGCCGTTTCCATCAGTTGCGCGGCGCGCAATTGAAGCGGCTCGATCCGGTATTCACCCAAGTGATCATCCAGGCGGGCGCGCCAGGTGACATCGACGCGATTGCCGGCCTGTAGGACGGGCTGCATGGATCTGGACCGGCCACCCCGTACCATTCCGAGATGGCGCCCACGGGCGCTCGTCATCACCTCGGCAATGACGCTCGTCTCGCCATGGCGCTTGACGCCAAGAATAATTGCCTCGTCCTGCCACTGCATGAAGATATCGCCCAGAGCTCAAACGCCACGACAGATAATCGTCGCATGACTAAAGCGTGTCGCGATCTTTCAGATTCGCTCCTTACGCTTTACAGCATCGGCCCGAAAATCGGAATCGATTTTCGGACAGCACGATGCGTAGATCAAAGAAGATCGAGCGTCATTTGGGCGTTCAACGGACGCACTGCGCTCTAGGTCTTTGTTTTATCGCATGTCGTTATCGCAAAACCGATGCACACTTTTGCTTCGACCATGCATCAAAGCACCATAGTCTGCGCAAGTGGTTCAGGTCCAATGTTTACGCCATCAGGCGTGCGACGAATGACTTGAGTTCAGGCTCGGCGAAAGGCTTGTCGAGAAGCGGCGTATCGACGAAATCCTCGGGGAACCCGCTGGTATCCCCATATCCACTGACAAAACCGAACGGAATGGCGTGATCTTTCAATCGTCTCGCCAATTCATAGCTCATCCCATCCGAGAGATTCACATCCAACAGGACGCAGTCCGGACGCGCACGCTCCAGCGCTTCCTGGGCTTGGGCAAGAGTGGTCACGATGTCGACAGTTTCGACCCCCATAGACTGGAGGCAGGCTTCGGCGTCCATCGCAACCAGATACTCGTCCTCGATGATGAGAACCCGTTGAGGCACCATGTTTATTATATTCTCCGGGCCGGGCCTCAAATCGAAGGCCGATTTCATTAAATTAGCTTTACGTGTTCCTGACATCGCAGATCAGCTTCGCTGCGTCATTTAAAAAAGACATATCAGGATACCGGGTGAAGCCCCAGAAATCATGATTCAAAACTCGGTGAGAGCACGCTCGTAGCGTCGTGCACACCCTTGTGTGATGTGTGTCACTTCACCCAAAAGCGCGTCGCGATCTTTCAGATTCGCTCCCCACGCTTTGAGTCTTTGTTTGATCGCATGTTGCTATCGCAGAACCGCGGCACAGTTTTGCTCGGACCATGCTTTAGATGAAGGGGCGCTTGCTGCGCGAATCGAGATCCCATCTCGCAAGGTTCGCAAGTCCCTCCTGATCCAGCACGAGACAGCCCTTGTCGATCCAGCGGATGAAGTTTCGTTCCGCAAGTTTCTTCAGCGTCTTGTTCGTGTGCACGATGGAAAGTCCGAGCGTATCTGCCACATGTTGTTGTGTGACGGGAATGGGCACGCCCTTTTGCAGCAGTCCGACGCGGGTTGCCCTTTGATGCAGGAATGCCAGAAGATAGGCCGCGCGTTCGATGGCCGTTCGCCGGCCGACACTCAAAAGATGACTATCGAGCATGCGCTCTTCGCTTGCAGCGATCCAGGTGAGGTCGAAGGCAAGCGAGGGGTGATCGGTGAAGAGGCTGTGGAGCCGCCCCCGCTCGAAGACGCAAAGCGTTACAGGCGACAGGGCCTCGACTGAGTGCTGCATCTCTCCCATCACAGTGCCCTGCAGACCGACGAGGTCTCCCGGCATCAGATAGTTCAAGATTTGCCGCCGCCCGTCCTCCATTGTCTTGTAGCGAAAGCCCCAGCCTTCCAACACCGTGAAGAGATGGGCGCTGTGCGACCCCTCCATCAGGATCAGTGCGCCGCTTTCGACGCTCAGTTCACCCGTCTTGAAGTGCGAAACGAAATCAAGCTCCGGCGGAGTGAAATCACGGAAATGCGGCATGTCGCGAAGCGGGCACTCTTCACATGGCGTAGTGGAAACGCCGCTCGGCTTTTTTGGAGACATGACAATCCGTTAGAGGCAAGAAATGGGGTCGAGGTATCAGACGTATCAGTCCTATCACAAGACCTCTTTCCGCATTCTTGCGACCAGTCTCATAAAGGCATGACACGATGGTGAGCATTTGCGACTTGATCCATCGCCTGCCCACCTTACTGCTTGTTTTTATGCATGTCTCATTCGCGAAGCGGTTATCCGCTTCGCTTTCGTTACGCTCAATTGCGCGGAAATTCCAAGCCCATCTCGCGGAAGCGCTCCGGATCGTCGCCCCAGTTCTCTCTTACCTTGACGAAGAGGAAAAGGTGAACCGGCTGTTCGAGAATTTCCGAAAGCTCCTTGCGCGATGCGGATGAGATGGCCTTGATCGCCTCCCCTCCCTTGCCAAGCGCAATCTTCTTCTGGCTGTCGCGCTCGACATAGATGACCTGCTCGATACGCACAGAGCCATCCTTGCGCTCTTCCCATTTTTCCGTCTCCACATGGGAGGCGTAGGGCAGTTCCTGGTGCAGACGCAGGAAGAGCTTTTCACGCGTGATTTCCGCCGCGAGCTGGCGCATCGGCAGATCGGAAATCTGATCTTCGGGGTAGTACCATGGGCCCTGCGGCAGTTCGCTCGACAGATAGTTCATCAGGTCATCGCAGCCGGAGCCGTTGGTAGCGGAAATCATGAAGGTGCGATCGAAGGCAACGATGTCGTTTGCTGCAGCTGCAAGCTTCAGCAGGTCTTCGCGCTTCACCTGGTCGATCTTGTTGAGGCACAGGATCTTCTTCTGACGAACATCCTTCAGGCCTTGCAGAATGGTTTCTGCGTCACCCTTTAGACCGCGCTCGCTATCGATCAGCAGCAAAATGATGTCTGCGTCCTTGGCGCCACCCCAGGCAGAGGTGACCATAGCGCGGTCCAGCCTGCGGCGTGGCTTGAAGATGCCTGGCGTATCCATGAAGACGATCTGGGCATTGTCATGAATGGCGATCCCACGCATCACCGCACGCGTCGTCTGCACCTTGTGGCTGACGATCGAGACCTTGGCGCCCACCAGCCGGTTGACCAGCGTCGACTTACCCGCATTGGTCGGCCCGATCAGCGCAACGAAACCCGAGCGCGTCGGGGCAACTGCCTTGGCATCATCATCATTGCCCTCACCGGGCACTGCGGCGAAATCATTCTCAGTCATGGGTGTCCAATCAGTTTGCGGCAGATGGTTTCTGCCAGACGCCTTCGCGTTCCAATAGTTTTGTCGCGGCGACCTGTTCTGCCGCACGTTTAGAGCGATCGACGCCTGTTTCCGGCGCAACGCCTGGAATTTCCACCGTCACTGTAAAGCGCGGATCGTGATCCGGTCCGGAGCGATCGTCAACCCGGTAGTTGGGGGTCGCAGCGAACTTCGCGTGCGCCCATTCCTGCAATTCGGTCTTTGCATCGCGACGACCGGCATCCGCACCGTTGGCGCGGCCTTGCCAGTACTTCAGAATGAAGCTGCGCGCAGCCTCCAAGCCGCCATCCAGATAGATGGTGGCGATCAGACTTTCCACCACATCGGCACGCACGTTCAGCATGGCCTTGCCCGTCAACTTCTTGACGTCGGAGCCCGTGCGGATGAACAGGTGCAGCCCCATTTCATCGGCAATTGCCGCACAGGAATCGGCGCTGACAAGCTGGTTCAAGCGAACGGAAAGCTCGCCTTCCGTCGCGTTGCGGAAGGTGGAGAACAGCAACTCAGCGACACAGAGCCCGAGAACCCGGTCGCCCAGAAACTCCAGACGCTCATAGTTACCGGCTTTTGCGGAGCGGGCACTTGCATGTGTCAAGGCCCGGTCAAGCCGGGCCTTTTCCTTGAATTCATATCCGATCAACGCTTCCAGACGGGCGATCTCGTCCGTCTGGAGCGGCTTGGCCTTACTCATTTAACAACCTTGAAGATGCGATCCCAGCGCATATTTGCGGGCCATTCCCAGATATGGCTGAACGGCGTGTCGTTGCCGAGCGAGAAGAAGATGAGGCTGGCACGACCGATGAGGTTTTCAGCGGGCACGTAACCGACGTCGAAACGGCTGTCGAGCGAGTTGTCACGGTTATCGCCCATCATGAAGTAGTGACCTTCAGGGACAATGAACTCGCGGGTATTATCGCCACGGCTATCTGGCGACTGATCAAGCGTGTCATAGCTGACGCCATCGGGGAGTGTTTCGCGGAAGACCGGCACGTCGGTGCCCGGATCAGCGCGGTAATCGGAGGTGAAGAAGCCGTCCGGCTCCTTCGGAACGGGATTGCCATTGATGTAGAGCACGCCGTTCGTCACCTGAATGCGGTCACCTGGCAGACCAACGAGCCGCTTGATATAATCCACTTCCGGGTTCGGCGGCAGGCGGAAGACCACCACGTCGCCGCGCTTCGGCTGGCTGAACTCCAGAATACGACCGGAAAACAGGTCGGGCGAGAAAGGCAGCGAGTATTTGGAATAGCCATAGGAGAACTTGTTGACGAACAAATAGTCCCCGACCAAGAGCGTCGGCATCATTGAGCCAGACGGAATGGTGAAAGGCTGAAACAACACGGTGCGAATAACCATCGCCAGCAGAAGAGCCTGAACGATGACCTTGACGTTTTCCCAGAGGGCGTTCTGCTTCTTTTCTGCTTTTTCGGACACTTAGAGACCTGTCTGCTCGTTCTTCGTCGTTGTCATAAAACCGCTCAACGGTCTTCTGAGATGCTTTAGTGCCTTTCAGGACCAAAGGGAAGCTTTTCTATCGACATGCGTACCGGTCAGCCCGTTGCTGCTCTGACGTCATCTGGAAAGGGGAAGCGCCTCGATAATGACGAAGGCCTGCGCATAGGGAAAGTCATCGGTAATCGTCAGGTGGATCACCGCCTCATGCCCTGCCGGCAACATGGACTGGAGCCGCTCACCTGCGCCGTTGGTCAGACGCATCGTCGGCTTGCCACTTGGCAGGTTGATGACGCCCATGTCCTTCCAGAACACGCCCTGTGCCAAACCGGTTCCCAGAGCCTTTGAGCAGGCTTCCTTGGCGGCGAACCGCTTGGCATAGGACGCGGCGCGGTTCTTGCGCCGGTCGGATTTTTCTCGCTCGATATCGGTGAAACAGCGGTGGGTGAATCTGTCGCCAAAGCGTTCGATGGAGGCCTCCACCCTGCGGATATCGATGAGATCGCTGCCGAGCCCGATAATCATTCAACCACGTCCATGATGGCGTTACGGTTTGCGGCACGCGCGGCAATCTTTTGATGCTTGCGCTGACGAAAACCACTGATGACTGCATAGACCACAGCGTAGGTAACGACGGCGGAAATAGCAGCGGGAATCAGCGAACCGATCGTCATCGGCTCCAAAACCGGCCTCCACAGTTGCAGGAAGTTCATATGCGCGAATATTTCCACGAAATCCACGCGCGCCGCCACCTCGCCGCGATTGCGGCCAAGAATGAAATGACCGAGCTCCCAGGTGGACGCCCATATCAACGGAAATGTCAGTGGGTTCGCGAATGTCGTTCCGAGTGCCGCAGCAACGAGATTTGCACGCAGAACAAAACCGATCATCATGGCAATCAGAATATGGATACCGAGAAAGGGTGTCCAGGCAACAGCCACGCCTGTCGCCGCCCCCGCAGCCACCGCATAGGGCGACGCCGAAAGGCGGACCAGCTTCAACTTCATATAGCGGAGAGAACGGCGCAGCCCCATACGCGGCCAAAGCGCAGCGAGGAGTCTTTCAGAGAGTTTTGCAGGACGGCGGCGGCGAAATGGCATGTGCGGACTTTATGTCATCGCCTGCATTCCGCCAAGTGGCGAAAAAGGCGCCGTACCGGAAGCGCATCACGATCCGTGGACCCGTTTCCTGCGCTTCGACTATCAATCTCTCGCACGCCTTATCCAGAAACTTTGAACGATGTCCCGCGGCGTGCGTAACGGAGCCCCATTTGGCTCCGCATGAGCATGGCGGCATGGCCGCCATGCATTTTCGTCTTATCTACGGAACATGCCGCGATCGACTTCACGCTGGCGCAGTTCGAGATCCACAGTGGAGACCGAGCCGCTGAGGTAATCGAATTCGCGTTCCTGAACCGACTTGCCACGAACAGCGCGGGCGATCTTACGAAGCGGTGCAAACATTTGCATTTCCTTTCCAGACTTGAGGCTTTGTCTTCAACGACAGGATTGTCGGAGGAAACCTCTGTTGCTCTTTATTTCTGGAGTGAAGATAGCTGCATGGCCGCGCAATGACTACGGATAAGACAAGGCCGCTGCCATGCATTGAGTGCATAGCAACGGCCTCAGAGGCATTTATTTAAGCAATCGATGCATCAATCGAAGGCACGTTTCACCGTTGAAACGCAGTCTAGGTCCTTTAACTGAGACAGAAGCTGGTTCAGCTGGCGCAGATCCCAGACTTCCACGTCGAGCGACAGTTCGGAAAAGTCCGTGCCGATCCGCACCATGTTGAGTGCCCGTATGTTCACATCCAGCGTCGCGATGGATTGAGCCACGGAGGCCAGCGTGCCCGGCTCATTCAGCGCGTTGATCAACAGCCTCGCCATGAAGCGGGACTTGTTCGCCTCATCGAGATCCCAGCGCACATCGATCCAGCGTTCCGGCTCATCGTCAAACCGTTGAAGCGCAGGAGACTGGATCGGATAGATGGTAATCCCCTTACCCTTTTCCATGATGCCGACAATCCGGTCACCCGGCACTGCCCCCGTTGCGCCGAAATGGACTTCGACATTATCGGACAGACCGCGGATCGGCATCGGATCAGGGCCATCCAGCACTTCGGTGGCGCCATCATCTTCGAGTGCTGAGCGTGATTTTCCGGGGATCTTGAAGATCATGCCCGAGGCGCTGCGCATATTGAACCAGCCATCGTCGCCTGTCATCTTAACGGTCACGCGCTCGTCCTGATAATCCGGAAAGACCGCGCGCAGCACATCGAGAGACGACACCTCGCCGCGACCGACCGCCGCAATCGCATCCTCCGCATCCTTCTGAGCCAGACGGTGCAAAACGGGCTTCAGCGCCTCTCGCGAGAAGGTCTTGCCGGCACGTTCGAAGGTCCGCTCCAGAATCCGATAGCCCAGACCCGCATATTGCTTGCGGATCGCCATGCGGGTTGCACGGCGGATGGCAGAGCGCGCCTTGCCGGTGACAACGACCTCTTCCCAGGCGGCAGGCGGGACCTGAACGCCGGAGCGAATGATTTCCACTTCATCACCGTTGTTGAGGCGTGTGACGAGCGGCATGATGCGGCCATTGATCTTCGCACCGACGGTGGTATCGCCGATATTGGTGTGTACGGCGTAGGCGAAGTCGATGGGGGTCGCACCACGCGGCAGGGCAATGAGCTTGCCCTTGGGCGTGAAACAGAAGACCTGATCCTGGAACAGCTCGAGCTTGGTGTGCTCGAGAAATTCTTCGGGGTTGTCGCCTTCGGCAAGCGATTCGATCGTATGGCGCAGCCAGGAATAGGCGTTGGTCTCGGTCGAAAGCTGTTCCGTGTCGCCCGTTTCGCCATCCTTGTAGAGCGAATGCGCCGCAATACCGTATTCGGCAATCTCGTGCATGCGGCGGGTGCGGATCTGCAGCTCGATACGCTGGCGTGACGGACCAACGATGGTCGTGTGGATCGAACGATAATCGTTCTGCTTCGGCGTCGAGATATAGTCCTTGAAGCGACCGGGTACCACACGCCAACGCGTATGCACGATACCGAGCGCGCGGTAGCAAGAGGGAATATCCTGTACAAGAAGGCGGAAGCCATAGACATCCGACAATTGCTCGAAGGATAGCGACTTGGACTGCATCTTACGGAAAACCGAATAGGGCTTCTTCTGCCGCCCCTTGACCATGGCACCTTCGACGCCATTGGCCAGCAGCAATTCGCGCAGCTCGTCCTCGATCTTCTTGATCAGGCCCTCATTGCGCTCTTCCAGCTCCTGCAATCGCTTGGTGACGGTCTCGAAGGCATCGGGGTTGAGATAGCGAAACGAGAGATTCTCAAGCTCGTCGCGCATATCCTGCATACCCATGCGACCAGCAAGTGGCGCATAGATTTCCATCGTCTCTTCGGAGATACGGCTGCGCTTATCCGCCGGCATATGCTCCATGGTGCGCATATTGTGCAGGCGGTCGGCAAGCTTGACCAAGAGCACACGAACGTCGTCTGAGATGGCAAGCAGCAGCTTGCGCAGATTCTCCGCCTGCTTGGCCTTCTTGCTGACGAGATCAAGCTTCTTGAGCTTCGTCAGACCCTCGACCAGCCGGCCGATATCTTCACCGAACATCTCGTCGATTTCGGCACGCGTCGCGCTGGTATCTTCGATCGTGTCATGCAGGAGAGCGACGGCAATGGTCGACTCATCCAGATGCATTTCGGTGAGGATGGCCGCGACTTCCAGCGGATGGGAAATATAGGGGTCGCCATTGGCCCGCTTTTGCTGGCCATGCTTCTGCATCGCGTAAACATAGGCCTTGTTCAACAAGGCCTCATTCACATCAGGCTTGTATGTCTGAACCCGCTCCACGAGTTCGTATTGTCGCATCATGAATGGGATGCCCCGAAAAAGAAAGCGCGCCAACTGACGGGGACGACCCCGTCGGACTGGCGCACGATGATACATAATCCAGGATCAGATTATGACGACAATCAACTCCTAAGCGCAACCGGAAAAACGCCGGTCTGACGCTAAGCTTAGTAGTCGTCGTTCTTTTCCGGCGGAACGAGGCCTTCGATGCCGGCCAGAAGCTCTTCTTCCGACATCTGGTCGAAAGTGATGGTTTCCGGTGCGTCGTCGTCTTCGTTCTCGGTTGTCGCGTTGGCTGCGATCGTGACCGGATCGGGTTCGGGCTCATCCACTTCCACATGCTTCTGCAGCGAGTGAATCAGATCTTCCTTTAGGTCGTCGGGCGAAAGCGTTTCATCGGCAATCTCGCGCAGAGCAACGACCGGGTTCTTGTCGTTGTCGCGATCAACCGTGATCTGAGAGCCTTGCGAAATCTGGCGCGCGCGGTGGCTTGCCAGGAGAACGAGCTCAAAACGGTTGTCTACTTTGTCAATGCAATCTTCTACTGTGACACGGGCCATTGCCTGTCCTTTGCGGGTCGTGATGTCGCTGATTAATGGTCCCGATACAGACATTGTCCGAGAATTTCAAGTTTTTCCTCATTTCACGTGGTTTGTCTCCCAGGAGACGCAACCACCCGCCCTTTTATTAGTTAGTGCAAATTGTAGCGGCAGGTCTGGACTGCGGGCCGAACGAGCTTATATGAATGCTTAATAATGTATCGCAGACCGAGATATTAGCTGATATCCGATACTCTTATTATACTCGCGGCTGGGAGCCGCTTTGGAGGAAGCCCACTTTATGTTCGACCCACGTGAGAAAATTGCGCTCTTTATTGATGGGGCGAACCTCTACGCTGCATCGAAAAGCCTTGGTTTCGACATTGATTACCGCAAACTGCTTAAGGCCTTTCAGAAGCGCGGCTACCTGTTGCGCGCCTATTATTACACTGCCCTCATCGAAGATCAGGAATATTCCTCCATTCGGCCGTTGATCGACTGGCTTGACTATAATGGCTACAAGGTCGTCACCAAGCCTGCCAAGGAATTTACCGACGCGATGGGCCGCCGCAAGATCAAGGGCAACATGGATATCGAGCTTGCCGTCGATGCCATGGAACAGTCCGAGACAGTGGACCATCTCGTTCTCTTCTCAGGCGATGGCGACTTCACGACACTGGTGGATGCTCTACAGCGCAAGGGCCGCAAGGTCTCCGTCATTTCAACCATGTCGACGCAGCCGCCTATGATTGCCGACGATCTGCGCCGCCAGGCCGACCATTTTATCGATCTTCTGTCTCTCAAGGCGGAGATTGGGCGTGATCCCAGCGAACGTGCGCCTCGCCCGCCGGTCGAGACCGCAGAAACTGTCGACTGAAGACTTACGCGTTGTTTTGCTTGTGACAGGCGCTCGGGATCGATCCCCAGCGCCTGAACGCTACCCCTACCAAAGGTTGATTTATTACTTTAGCAAATAATTAACCATGGTTGTGTTTTTCTGTCCTTATTGATTTTTTACGTGCAGTTGGGGAACGCGCACGAACAGTAGGGGCTGTTTTACATGACGGGGCTGCACAACAATTCTCAATTGAACGAGAGACTCGATTTTCTCGGTCTCGATGCGGAGCAACGGCAAGATCTTGCCGCTCTGAAAACGACCATCACCGGCACGCTCAGCAGCTCGCTCGATGCCTTCTACAAGAAGGCGCGAGCCGTTCCCGATACAGCGAAGTTCTTCTCCAGCGAAGCCCATATCCAGCACGCCAAGAGCATGCAGGTCAGCCACTGGACGCGTATCTCATCCGGCGTGTTCGACGCTGATTATACCAAGGCGGTGAGTGCCATCGGGCGCACCCATGCGCGATTGGGGCTTGAGCCGCGCTGGTATATCGGCGGCTACGCCCTTGTTCTGGAAGGTATCATCAAGGCCATCGTCGAATCCGAACTGAAGGGCTTTCTGGTCGAGAAAAAAGGCAAGAAGCTAGTCAGGAGCATCAGTGCAACGGTCAAAGCCGCGATGCTGGACATGGATTACTCGATTTCCGTCTATCTCGACGTGCTTGCAGACGAACGTGCGAAGATAGAAGCAGAGCAGAAGCGCATGAAGGCAGAGCAGGACCACGTTCTGGCGCTGCTCAACAGCGCGCTCGACCGGATGGCGCAGGGTAATCTTACCTCGCGCATCGATGGTGCCTTGCCCGCAGAATTCGCCGGTCTCAAGGAAAATTTCAACGCGGCAATCAGCCGTCTTTCTGAGGCCTTCGCCGAGATCGTCGACGAATCCCACAAGATCGCCAACAATACGCGGGAATTGACATCGGCAACCGACGATATGGCGCGCCGTACCGAGCAGCAAGCTGCCTCGCTGGAAGAGACTGCCGCTGCCATCGACCAGATCACCACCATCTCCAAGCAGTCGGCATCAAGGACGGAAGAAGCGCAAGCGATCGTCAAGAGTTCGGCGGACGAAGCCGCTCGCTCCCGTCATATCGTCAGCGAAGCCGTCGAGGCCATGAGCGCGATCGAGGGCTCATCGCAGAAGATTACGCAGATCATCAGCGTTATCGATGAAATCTCATTCCAGACGAACCTTCTGGCGTTGAATGCCGGCGTCGAGGCAGCACGCGCCGGCGAGGCGGGCAAGGGCTTTGCAGTCGTCGCACAGGAAGTTCGCGAATTGGCTCAGCGCTCGGCTTCCGCCGCCAGGGAGATTCGCACATTGATCGACAAGTCTTCTCAGGACGTGGCTCAAGGCGTTTCCCTCGTTAACCGCACCGGTGAGGCGCTAAACTCCATTGGCGGCAAGGTCGACGACATTCACGAACATATCGGCGCGATTACACAAGCGGTGCGCGAACAGGCCGTCGGAATCCAGGAAATCAACATGGCCATCAACAGCATGGACCAGTTGACCCAGCAGAACGCGGCGATGGTGGAAGAGACCAATGCTTCTACGCACGGCTTGAGCGACATCAGCAGCAATCTGGCAGCGCTGATTTCGCGCTTCCAGGTCGAAAAATCGATGACCTATCACCAGCATCGCGCGGCGTAACGCAACAGGCCTTTAGACCGCAGTGCGTCCTACTGGACGCACTGCGGTCTATCTTCTTTGAACTACGATCGGTCCGCCGCTCAATCAACGTCCGGATCATATTCGCGCGGTCCATCGTCCTTGGCGAAGAGGACGCAGGGGCCGCGAGATCCCCGAGGATCATAGGCAAATCCTTTATCCGCCAGCGCCTGGGTGATATCGCGAACACCCGAAAGACCATAGAGATGGTCGTGGAGCTCGACGAAAATCCGCTCCACGCCCTGAAGCTTGGCATCCCGCAACAGATCACGCTCCGCACCTTCGATATCCATCACCAGCACGTTGATGTCATGCTGCTGGATGAAGGCGTCGATATTCTCCGAGCCGATTTCGATGCGGCTTTCATAGGGGCCTTGCTTTTCGTCCATGGATGACATCCACAGATCGCGTCGAACGTAGAAGATATGCGTGTCTGGATCCCCTGCGGTCAAAAGTCCCTGAGAGAACCGCACATTTCTTGCACCATTGGCTTCCAGAATTCGTTCGGCAAGACGTGCCGTCGATGGGTTTGCCTCGAAAGCGAAGACCGACACGTCCGGAATGCGGGCAATGACAGAGGTAATGACACCGATGCCTGAGCCAAGCTCCAGCACCCGGTCTCCGGGTCTTACAGCCCGCGCCACGCTTCTGGCTTCCTTCGCTTCATAACTGCCATCCTTGAGAGCCTGCCAGATTACCGGCGAGACTTCGTCTGACGACAAACGTAACAGGACGCCGTGTATCTCAAACGCTTCCATATTGCGTCCTTTCATAGTCCTTTAGGGAGAGCTCAGCTTGTTGGAGTGGATTGGCAGGCCGCTTGAGAACTTTCAAGCATAGATGCCATAGGCCGTGAGTTCGCTTGCAGGAACAGGCTTGCCGATCAGATAGCCTTGGATTTGGTCGCAGCCGAGTTGGCGCATGTGGGCGAACTGTTCTTCTGTCTCAACACCTTCGGCAATCATCGTCATGCGCAACTTACGGCCGAGCCCCACAACAAATTCGACGATGGCCAGCGCGTCCTGACTGCTGGTGATATCAGACAGGAAGGACTGGTCGATCTTAAGCTTGTCAAATGGAACGCGGCGCAGATTTCCGAGCGATGAGTAACCCGTGCCAAAATCGTCCATCGCCATGCTAATGCCGACCGCCTTGAGGTTGTCGAGAATGGCAAGCGTCTGGTCGCTGTTGCCGAGAAGCACGGATTCGGTGATTTCCAGCTCGAGACGCGCGGGATCGAGATTGCTCTTTTCCAGGGCTTCGACGACGTTTTGAATGAGATTGCTGCTGTGAAGCTGGACAGGCGAAAGGTTGATGGCAATCTTGATATTCGGCTTCCAGAGTGCCGCCTCTTTGCAGGCCGTCTCCATGACCCATTTTCCAAGCGCGTTGATAAAGCCGGTTCTTTCCGCAACAGGAATGAATTCCGCCGGTGGCACGCGTCCGCGCACAGGGTGCGTCCAGCGCAGGAGCGCTTCAAATCCGCAGACAGCGCGCGTCTCTGTCGATACTTGCGGCTGGTAGAACACATCCATTTCGTTGTTCTGGAGAGCCGCCTGAAGGTCAGCTTCGAAAGATCGCTTTTCTGCCAGCTGGCTCTGCATGTAGGGTCTGTAAACGCTGAGGCTGCCAGCCCCCGCGCGTTTGGCCTCGTAGAGCGCGAGATCCGCGTGCTTCAGCAACTCATCGGCATGGGATTGCCTATGGGAGATCGCAATGCCGACACAGGTGCCGATCTTAATCTCCATATCCCCGATATGATATGGGCTGGCGATCCTTTCGACCAGGCAGCGAGCAAGATCGAGCGCTTGATCTTCGTCGAGATTGTCCGCCACAAGGGCAAACTCGTCGCCCCCCAGCCGACAGATCAGCTCGTGGTTTTTTCTGATCGGCAGTATGCGCGCAGCCACGGCCTGTAGGAGGCTATCGCCGACGTCATGGCCGAGCGTGTCATTGATCTCCTTAAACCCATCGAGATCGAGGAGGAGCAATGCAACCTTATCGATGCCGGACGGAGGGTCGAGCCGGCGCATGAGTTCACGCCGGAAAAGTGCTCGGTTGGGAAGGTTTGTCAGTGCGTCGTGATAGGCATCGTACTCAAGGCGAAGGTTGTTAGACTGCAACTCTAACGTTGCAGTCTGTAATTCTTCCGTCAAAAGTGTGAGCTTTGTCTGGGCGCGATCGAGCAGCTGGTTGTGCCGCAAGAGAAGAAAGATCAGCGCCATGCCGCAAAGGATCAAACCTCCGGCAAGTCCGGTATAGATAATGTGGAGCTTGCGGACCTCTGCGTGGGCGGCGTCGATGATCTCGACGTCATTTGCGACGGATTCCGCGGCAACCGACGTAAGCTGTGGAACGTGGCCGCTGATCACCGGAAGCAGCGCCCTTGCTTCCGCAGGGCTCAAGTCTTCCAGCCTTTTGTCGACGTCCCCAAGGAGCTGGTCAACTTCTCCGATGACCTTGCGCATGTCCGGCTTTGCATCGATGAAGGCGGCTAGGCTCCCTTCCCTGAGAGAGTTCATTCTGCCAAGCACGATATCGAGGCGAAGTCGCAGCTCGTCCTTGTCAATTCCTTCTATGCCAAGAGCATATTCAGCAAGCAGGCTTTCAAAACGGACATATTCCCCCACGGTCTGGCTGACAGCCCATGAGTCGTTATAGCGAGCAAATTTCTGGAGCGCGTTCTGCCGCTCAGCTATCACATAAGCGATGTAGCCGGTGGCGAGTATGAAGCAGCAAACAACGACTGCCAGCGCCTTTCGCAAATGTCACCTTTATTCAACTATGAGTTTGGCCACTTGCCAAGCGGAGCGCGTGTAGTAGGTCTGCGACTGAAGTTCTTGCATGCTATCATAGGGATATATGATGAAGAGCGGTCCTTTATCCCTAACCTGCATATATTCCCCGTCTCGCTTCATGGCAAGAATGACATTGTACAGGGTGAAATCCTTAACAGGAATCGTGCTGACATAGTCGTTCAGCGCCACGGCCTTGACGGTTTCTCCCTTGGCGCCCACGAACTCCATGAGCTTCGCCATGGAAACACCTTCAAAACGAACACGCGTCTCGTACCATGGTGTCTGGGTTTCCACGGTAACCAACCCCATATTTTCCAGCGCGTCCCGATCGAACTGGGCGGTGCCGTTGACGTTGGTGTTGGCGATATTGCCTGAGATGGTGAGGATCGGCTTTCCCTTGGGCGCCGGAAAGTCTTTGGCATGTACGCCCGCAGAGGAGACACCGAACAGCAGGAGGCAGAGAATGAAGCGAATGACAGTCATTGGAGCACGCCCTTCTAGCCGGATTGAGACGGAGGCGAGACCGCTCCACAGCCTCCGTTTTTTAGGTTATTATAAATTAGAATGTATTTAACTATCTTCGCGCAGTTTCGATCCATAGAGACAAGGCGAAAGGTCGTATGGCTCATAATACGCGTCTTTACATTACTTAGACACCGGGAAAAGAATCATCCTATGCGAGAAGCCTTGAGGCACTCTCTCCTAGCGTTTCCTTTTCCAATGGTAACAATGAATTTGGCCAGCCGACTTTAAACTTTCGGCCATAGATAATGATCTATTAACAAACAGACCCCGAGCTGCGAGGCTGCGGCTCGATAGGCGCGGCCTTAACGCTAGCCGCACGTTCCCCTCAACCGCCTGTTTTCAGCAGCCTGGATTTTTGCCGGTTCCAGTCGCGCTCCCTCTCCGTCTCGCGCTTGTCATGGAGCTTTTTGCCCTTCGCCAAGGCCAGTTCGAGCTTCGCGCGCCCCTTGTCGTTGAAGTAGATCTTCAACGGCACCAACGTCATGCCATCACGGTTGATCCCGGCACGCAGACGATTGATCTCCCGCTTGTTGAGGAGCAACTTACGACGGCGGCGCGGCTCATGATTGAAGCGGTTCGCCTGGAGGTACTCAGGCAGGTGCGAGTTGATCAGCCAGATCTCATCGCCTTCGTCGGACGCATAGGATTCGGCAATGTTGGCCTTGCCCTCGCGCAGCGATTTCACCTCGGTGCCGGTCAGCACCAGCCCCGCCTCGTAGGTGTCGAGTATCTCGTAATTGAAGCGCGCCTTGCGGTTTTCCGCGACGACCTTGTTTACGATGCGCTGGCTGCCTTTGGAGGCCATATCCTGATCCACTTCTCTGCCCGCACATCGAGTAATGTGCGGCTTTCGGCGCTTATGTAATCAAACCAGGGCCGAAAGTGAAGATGCGCGACTGGCGCGCATCCGTCTTATCACATCCACACAGGCGCTTGCCGTGCTCAGTTCAACAAGCCTGCATGCTTGAGGGCTGCATCGATTGCCGCTTCTGTCGATGGCTCCAACGTGTCCATCAGTGGCGAGCGGACCTTGCGGCTTCCATTGCGAGTCCGGGAGATCGCATATTTGGTGCCACAGACACCGGGCTCCATGAAGATGGCCCTATGGAGCGGCATGAGACGATCCTGATAGTCGAGCGCCAGTGCGTAATCGCCGGCAGCCATGGCCGCCTGGAACTCGGCACAGAGGCGCGGCGCAACGTTGGCAGTGACCGAGATGCAACCGACGCCGCCATGGGCGTTGAAACCGAGCGCCGTGCCATCTTCTCCCGACAATTGCACAAAGTCCTTGCCGCAATGAATGCGCTGCTCGGAAACGCGATCAAGCTTGCCGGTGGCATCCTTGACGCCAACGATATTCTTGTGCGCCTTGACGAGTGCGCCCATCGTCTCCGGCGTCATATCGATCACCGAGCGTGGCGGAATATTATAAATGATGATGGGGAGATCGACCGCTTCCGCGACAGCGGAGAAATGCGCGAAGAGCCCCTTCTGCGTCGGCTTGTTGTAATAGGGCGTGACAACCAGAAGCGCGTCTGCACCGACTTCCTGCGCGTGCAGTGCAAGCTCGATCGCCTCACTGGTATTGTTGGAGCCAGCACCGGCAATGACAGGGACCCTCTTCGCCGCGACCTCGACGCACAGCTCGACCACACGTTTATGCTCGTCATGCGACAGGGTGGGTGACTCTCCCGTGGTGCCGACGGGCACAAGGCCGCTGCTGCCTTCGGCAATCTGCCACTCCACATGGGCGGCGAAAGCCGTTTCGTCCACTGCGCCATCGGCGGTGAACGGCGTAATCAGGGCGGGAATAGATCCCTTGAACATGCAAAACTCCTTGCGGTAAGCCAGTCCATGCTTCAGCCGCATTCCGTGGTTAAAACGGTTGTCACATTAGTTGGGAGCCAGTCGCCCCACAAGCGTTTAACCGAGGCTTTCGTCCAGGAAACGTAAATAGTTTCTTGGCTTGGACCGGCATCCAGCGTCATCACGCAGACGATTGGTTTGAAGCGTTTGATGAGCGCAATGTTACCGAAATTTGATCGAATGCGAGGCGTTCGATTAAGGTTTCGTTAAGGCTGCAAGCAGCTAATGGATGCTGGGGCGATATTCTGCGGACCTTCACGCGCATGGGCGATGGCAAACGCGGATGGCGCTACAGCATCGGCGCGAAAATCGGAATCGCTTTTCGGAAGAAACACGATGCGTCGTTTCGAAGAGTTGGAGCGTCCTTAGTGCATACAAAAGAAAGCACGGCGCTCTGAGGCACAGCTTCGTGTCTTTTGAGATAGAGCTGCAATCGTGTTCGGTATGGTCCGCTGGTGAGTAAGGGATGAAGAAAACAGCAGTTTTTGGTTTGATGGCAGCGGGCGTGGTCGCAACCGTTTGGGGCGCGTGGGCGGGACCGGCGTCAGAAGGTGTCGTCCCCCTGCCCTTCGCGCGTCCCAACGCCCCTGCCGTTCCGGCGTTCCTGCCCGCTTCGCCTGAGGTCACGGGCTCGATCATCCGGCCGGCAAACCCGATTGACGTCTCCCAACTGAAAGAGGGCCTCGACGCGCTTTCCAACAGAAACGCCAGTGGGGCAATTGCTGTTCGCAACAGCCTGCCAGCCACCAGCCTTGATCGCCACATCCTGACGTGGGCTATCGCCATTTCCGGCCAGAGGGACGTTTCCTCGGCCGAAATTACGGCCGCTCAACGGGAGCTTGAAGGCTGGCCGGGCCTTTCTACGCTAAGAGCCAATTCTGAACGCACGATGCTGCGGGAAAATCCCTCCGCTGCACAGGTGCTGACCGCATTCGGTTCGTCCAGACCCGAGACGCCGGAGGGTACAATTGCGCTGGCTCAGGCGCTCACTTCATCCGGCAATGTCCAGCGTGCCCAGCAACTCATCCGCCAGCTGTGGGTGAGCGAAGGCATGGATACCGATCTGGAAGATAGAGTGATCGCCGAATTCGGTGGCGTCCTGTCGCCCGCCGATCATAAGGCCCGGATGGACTACCTCATGTATCGCAGCCGTGTCAGCCAGGCCAAGCGGTTTGGCGATCTCGGCAAGGCGCAGTCGCTGTACAAAGCCTGGGCTGCCGTTCTTCAACGCGCCAACAATGCGCCGGCCTTGTTGAATGCCGTCGAAGCTTCCTGGCGCAACGATCCCGTTTATCTCTTCGCCCAGATCGAAAACCTCCGTCATCAGCAAAAATACGACGATGCTGCAAAACTTCTGGCGCGCGCGCCAAAGGAGAGCGGCAAGCTTGTCAATCCTGGAGAGTGGTGGAACGAACGCCGGATCATCGCCCGAGGACTTGCGGATCTCGGTGATTTCCAGGGCGCTTATCGCGTGGTGGCCAACCATTCCGCAGCCTCGCCCGTCGATGTTGCAGATGCGGAGTTCCATGCTGGGTGGTACGCTCTACGCGCGATGCACGACTCGGCACTTGCCGCACGGCACTTCAACGCCCTTCTTGCCGCGTCCAATCGACCTCTTTCCGCCTCTCGCGCCTACTACTGGCTTGGACGTGCTGCTGAGGCCGGAGGGCCGGGCCAGGCGCGGGACTATTTCTACAAGGCCGCATCTCATCCCGGTACATTTTACGGCCAGCTTGCTGCCGCACGCATCGGCGTGACGACCCTCAACGTCACCTACCCCTCGCCAAGTGCTGCCGACCGCGATCGCTTTGCTGGCCGCGAAGCGGTGCGTGCCATCGAGCGGCTAGAGGCGGCGGGCTATAGCTGGCGCGCGGACGGGATTTACCGCGCGCTCGCGGAGCAGATCGACAGCCCTGGTGAATTGGCAATCCTCGCGTCACGCGCCGAGCGTAACAACAATCACCAGGTCTCTTTACAGATCGGCAAGACGGCCTTCAGCCGCGGCATTGATGCCGCCGCCCTCGCCTACCCCATCGGCGTCATCCCGGTGAGCGCCAATATCTCCGGATCGGGCAAGGCACTTGCCTATGCCATTGCCAGACAGGAAAGCGCCTTCAACCCGGCGGCCGTTTCGCCTGCCAATGCGCGTGGTCTTCTTCAACTTCTGCCGGGAACGGCCAAGGGTGTCGCGAGCCGCCACGGCATGGCCTACACACAAGCGAAACTGACCACGGACGCGGGATATAACGCCACCCTTGGCGCTCACTATCTCGGTGAGCAGATCGACAGCTTCGGCGGCTCCTACATCCTCACCTTCATCGCCTATAATGCCGGGCCAAAGCGTGTGCCGGAATGGATCGCCCGTTACGGGGATCCGCGCGGAAAACCGATCGATGAGGTTGTGGATTGGATCGAACGTATCCCGTTCCCCGAGACGCGCAACTACGTTCAGCGTGTGATGGAAAACTATCAGGTCTACAAAACGAGGCTTGGCCAACAAGCCGATATCGTCAACGATCTTCGCAACGGCCGAGCAGGCTGAGGGCGGAGGATTCCTCATCCGCTCATCACCCGACGATGACTCCGCCGCTTGCGTAGGGAATGAAGCGTTGCAATTGTATTAGTTACACGCGCACGAGCTTCGTATTCTGGCGCCTGTCAGATCGATGAACCTGTGACGCATTCAGCGCAGTATGACGAAGAGGAGCGTGACGGCTTTCATATCCGCAAACACGCTGATCCGCCGCGCGGCCATTGATGGCCAACCAACCATTCAAGCCGCCCAAAACAAAAAGCCCGGCGCGAGGCCGGGCTTTGTCATAGCGTCATACGTAAAATTAGAAGTCGCGCTGAAGACGAACGAAGCCTGTCCAGAATTCCGGACGGTTTTCTTCGTCGTAATAGTTTGCCGTCACCTTCGTAGTGAAACCTTCCACGACCTTGTAATCAACCGTCAGACCTGCGGTCCAGGCATCATTGTTGGACCAGCCGGTGTTGACTATGTCGAACGCCGCATCCTTCGTCGCTACGTTGCCAAGCCATTGAACGCCTGGTGTGATGGTCAGCTTGTCGGTGACCTTGTACGCGTATTCTGCAACAACCGCCCACTCCGAGAGCGCGTAATAGGCGTTGACGCCGGAAGCATAAACGCCAGCAAAGCTGAATGCTCCGGGGCCGACATCGAAAGCACCGATCAGGCGGACAGCGCCGTCTTCGCGATCGGTATCGTAGCCGCCGATGAGCGACAGGCTGCCACCGCCGAATTTGCCAGCAAGGCTTCCAGCGATACCGACGTTATTGTCGCTGTTGGTGTCACCAACAAAAGTAATACCTTCCAGCTCATCAACCGAGATACCAGCAGTGAAAGTGCCGGCATCGTAGGAATAGCGGATGGAGTTGAACAGCGTGTTGGAAGAGAGAAGATCCGTCTCGCCAGAGAGATCGTCATCCCACCAGCTGTAGAACTTACCGACCTTCAGGCCACCGAGTTCGATGAAGGCCTGATCGACAAAGGCAGCAGAGCCTGTGTCGCTAGGGTTGGTGGTGGAAGCTGCGGCAGAGCCACTATCCGCATTGCCACGAAAGCCGATGAAGCCACGCAGAGCGCCAAGCTCGGTGTCAGAGCGAACATCCATTTCAAACTGGGCGCGTGTGAAGCTATTCCAATCCGACGTTCCCGATTCGTTAGGACCAAAATCTGTTTCGAAGCGGATATAACCGCCGAACTTCAGGCAAGTCTCGGTACCCGGAATATAGAAGAAGCCAGCGCCGAAGGCGTCGCAAACGCGAACATATTCCAGAGGCTCAGGATCAGCAGCAACGATGGCGTCGGCGGCATGCGCGTTAGACATGGTTGCAAGTGCAGCAGCGGCACCAAACAAAAAGCTCTTGATGTGCATATCGATCTCCAAGCGAATCAGGAGAAGCAGCGGGCAAATTGCAAACATGCGTTTCTCCTTAAATTGGAGTAGACGCAAAGAAGCATCGCAGCGCAACACGCATTAAGTTAATTCGGGAACCTTACCATCTTCTTCTTTTCCGACTGTTGCGCAAGCACAACGAAATGTGATCGGAGCCCAAACCTCGGCGACGGAGGAACTACGAAAAGTCCTCTAAACACGCAGAAACCCGGCTCGGAGGCCGGGTTCCCGTGACTGACAAAGTCAGATCAGATTAGAACGAACGCTGAAGGCGAACGAAACCGTTCCACTGGTCAGTGTTTGCGCCGTCTTCATCGTAGTAATTGACGGCAACCTTAGTGGCGAGACCCTCTGTGATTTTGTAATCAAGCGTGATACCAGCCTGCCAAGCATCACGGTTCGAGAAGTCGTTGGCGATAATAACGGAACCGCCGTTAGCCACGATAACACCGCGATTGGCAACATTGCCGAACCACTGAGCGCCGGGGGTGATCGTCAGACGATCGGTAGCCTTGATGGCGTATTCAGCAGCAACAGCCCATTCAGACTCTGCATAGTAAGCGTTTGCGCCGGAAGCCCAAACACCAGCCAGGCCGAGCGTACCTGGACCGATTTCAGCGGTTGCGATAAGGCGAACTGCGCCTTCTTCCTGGTCAACGTCGTAGGAACCGATCAGCTGCATCGATGCGCCGTCAAGTTTGCCGCCTATACCGCCGGTTATACCTACGTTGTTGTCGGCTTCTTGGACCGCTGGGAAGATGCCGCCGACAGAAGGACCTGTAACAGTTGCAAAGCCAGCGTTGGTGCCCTGAAGTTCATCAGCCGAGATACCAGCCCAGAAGGAACCAGCGTCGTAGGTGTAACGAATGGAGTTGAAGAGGCTGTTCGTGGACAGAACGTCAGCTTCGCCAGAGAGGTCGTCATCCCACCAGCTGTAGAACTTACCGACCTTCAGGCCGCCGAGTTCGATGAAAGCCTGGTCAACAAAGACAGACGAAGAAGCGGAAGTTCCGTTTTCAGCATTGCCGCGGAAGCCGATGAAGCCGCGCAGAGTACCTAGTTCAGTGTCTGTCTTGGTATCAACTTCGAACTGAGCGCGCGTGAAGGAGTTCCAATCAGACGTGCCCGAACGATCACGACCGAAGTCGGTCTGGAATCGAACGTAACCGCCAAACTTCAAGCAGGTTTCAGTGCCAGGAATGTAGAAGAAGCCCGCGCCGAATGCATCGCAGACACGTACATATTCCAGGGGCTCTGGCTCAGCAGCGACGATAGCGTCAGCGGCCTTTGCGCCAGATACTGCTGCAAGAGCTGCAGCGGAGCCGATGAGAAGGCTCTTGATGTTCATGTTGACCTCCAGTCAAGGTTATCAAAGCAGCTCAGTCGATCCAAACTTAAGACGCTGCCGTGGGATGAGTAGAGCCTGAACCGGGAGAGTCGCGCAATCGAGCAATCAGTAAATCCGTCACATTGTGACACGCTTCTAAATACACTGTTGCAGTTGAGCGACAGGATCGCTGCCTGGAGAGCAAAAAAGTAAACAAGGCGCTAATAGCCATTCGGTTAAGTAAAAAAATATATCTAATTTAGATACTCATAATATTTTACGTAAACGTCTGAAGGCCACTTCACTTTTGTCTGAAATAAGCTGCTTTGAGACGTGAAATGATGGGTGGGCAGCTGCCTAACACAGTGAGTTGGCTGGATACAGGTAGAAGGCGCATTGTCGCGTCTCGATGTGCATTTATTAACGCACATCAGGGCAATCTGACATCGGCGAGGGGTTATCGCTTAAGAACTCGTCCCGACACCTGGTGAAACTCATCCAAGCACCATTTCGAGTAGCCGCCAAACGCATTATTCCAGGCTGGTACCCCGAGCATTACGAGACGCAACTTAGATCGCCTCCACGATATCAAAGGAACTGGAAACCAGCGCATAAAAAAACCCGGCTCGAAAGCCGGGTTTTCTAAAACTACGTTGTTCTAAATATTAGAACGCACGCTGAAGGCGAACGAAACCGTTCCAAGAAGAAGAGCGGTTGTCTTCGTCGTAGTAGTTAACTGCAACCTTGGTGGAGAGACCCTGAGTGATCTTGTAATCAACGGTCAGGCCAGCCTGCCATGCGTCACGGTTCGAGAAGTCGTTCGTGAGGATTGCACGGCCAGTCTGCGCGCCAGTTGCGTCGAACAGAGTGACGCGGTCAGCAACGTTACCGAACCACTGAGCACCGGGGGTGATAGTCAGCTTGTCTGTAGCCTTGATGGCGTACTCAGCAGCAACTGCCCACTCAGACTCTGCGTAGTAAGCGTTTGCGCCGGAAGCCCAAACACCAGCAAGTCCAAGCGTGCCAGGACCGAGGTCAGCTGTAGCGATAAGACGAACAGCGCCTTCTTCCTGGTCAACGTCATAGCCGCCGATCAGCTGAAGGGTCGCACCACCAAGTTTCGCGCCGACACCGGCAGAAACGCCAACATTGTTGTCAACTTCGCCCTGAACAACAGGAAAGACGCCGCCGACAGCAGGACCCGTCTGGGTGCGGAACTGACCGTTTGTGCCCTGAAGCTCGTCAACCGAAAGACCAGCCCAGAAGGAACCAGCGTCGTAGGTGTAACGGATCGAGTTGAAGAGGGTGTTCGTTGCGAGAACGTCGCTTTCGCCAGAGAGACCATCGTCCCACCAGTTGTAGAACTTACCAACCTTGAGGCCGCCGAGTTCGATGAAAGCCTGGTCAACGAAGACAGACGAAGAAGCAGCAGAGCCGCCGTCAGCGTTGCCACGGAAACCGATGAAGCCGCGCAGAGCGCCAAGCTCGGTATCGGTGCGGGTGTCAACTTCGAACTGAGCGCGCGTGAACGAGTTCCAGTCAGACGTACGGTTGTTGGTGTTGACGCCGAAGCCAGTGCCACGGTTGATGTCGGTCTGGAAACGAACGTAACCACCAAACTTCAGGCAGGTTTCGGTGCCTGGGATGTAGAAGAAACCAGCGCCGAATGCATCGCAGACACGTACATATTCCAGGGGCTCTGGCTCAGCAGCGACGATAGCGTCAGCGGCCTTTGCGCCAGATACTGCTGCAAGAGCTGCAGCGGAGCCAATGAGAAGGCTCTTGATGTTCATGTTGACCTCCAGTCAAGTTTCATAAGGGTCTGGGTTCTTAAGCTGAAGGACAGCATTCCCTGCCCCATTCCCGTTTTTTCGAAAACGAGCGATCCACCGCCGCGCTTCCGTTGCTGAAAATACAAAAGCTTTCGCCGGGCGCAATCGGCAAAGAGATTTATGACCGCTATAACTAGATGCTTCAGATAACCATGTTGCTTAAACAACACATTTAGTGGCGCGGCACTGTCCAATGATTTAACAAATAGTTAATAAAAACAACGATAAACCTTGAGTATTAGAGACTTAACATGGACCGCGACCAACATTGCCACTTCGGCCGACGACAGCGATGGCCAACACCTGAAGGGGAACTTGACGGCCTTTCTGATGGCCAGTGCGGTAAGTCCCGATCCCTATGTGCGAGTGAAAATCGCATGAATCGCGATCTCCATCAGCACGGAATCATATCGAGCATCGACTCGATTCGTTGCGGACGTAGGGATTCGGACTTACCGTTGGAGTTCTTAAGAGCGAAAACTGGCTTGTCAGCGGGTCTTTTTCCACACTCTCATTAAAAGCGCTTGCATTCGTTTTTCTTACGCAATAATCAGGCGGCACCGGAGAGGTGGCCGAGTGGTCGAAGGCGCTCCCCTGCTAAGGGAGTATACGTCAAAAGCGTATCGAGGGTTCGAATCCCTTCCTCTCCGCCATCCCCCAATTTGTCCATACCGAAGATATAGGTAACAATTGTACCTAGACATAGGTGACAATCTCGTGCCGAACGGATTGTCGATGGTTTGCGGCGCTCTTTTTTTCGGATCGATATATCCTAGATCATAATGCATGAAGCTGACGAGCCAAATGCCGTCTTCGACCTCCTTTAATCCCAGTTTCTGTCCGGCTAGCACGGTCGATATGTTGATCTTCTTGCGACAGAGGCAGGCGCGCCCGCAATTGGTGATGATGATGCCTCGATCGTGAAAAGGATACTCGATCTCCGGCAGGCCAAGGTAGGGCCGCAGAGAGGCGGTATAGAGATCGGCAGGCACTTTCATGCCGATCGCCTCATACGGTCTCTCGCCATTGAATTCGCTGACGAATGCATCGAAGCGTACCTGTTGCTGAAGAAGGTTACGTTCCGGCGGTCTCGTTGCCTCCTTCTTCAATGTCAGATGCATACGCTCATGCCGCCCGTTCTGCTGAGGGTGGCCCGGTTTGATGCGCTCGATTGCAATCCCAAGCCTCAACCAGAAGACCGACAGCTTCGACAGATTGTAAAGCCCGTTTGGTGAAGCGAACGGCAGCCCATTGTCCGAGCGTATCGCCTGAAACAGCCCATGTTCGGCAAACAGGCGGCGGAAGGCTTCGATCACAGCCTGCTCGCGTGTCGATTCGAAGGCTTCGCAAGCCAATAGATAGCGTGATGCCTGATCGGTTACGGTCAAAGGGTAACAATAACGACCATTCCCGAGCTTGAACTCACCCTTGAAGTCGGCGCACCACAGATCGTTTGCATTGACGGCTTGCGATAGCGTAGTGCCCATGGCCTTGTTTGCCCGGTTCCTCTTGCGGGCCTGGCGCACAAGGCCATGGCGGTCGAGCACCGCATGCACGGTGCTGCTCGCCGGAACGCGGACGTCGCCGGCGAGCTTCTTCACCAGCAGTGCGCGGATCTTGCGTGCACCCCAATGCGCCTTCTCCTTTTTGAGGCGCACGATCACGGCCTCGACGGGATCGGGAAGTTGGTTGGCGTAACGAACAGGAAGGCGTCGGACACTGTTTCCAACAGCGCATTTGGCACCCAAAACACTGGGGCGAACGTTAAGGACTTGAATTTTTTTTACGTGCGTGGTCCCAAGGTTATGGACGCATCAGTTTACAACTTTTTGACGGCTCATCGGCACTTTTCAGCCACAGCGCGTAGGGAGCTTGTCAAGCTTACATTTTTGCCAGTCCTATCTTATTCCGCAGCTATCAGTCAGCGGCGCAAGGTCTCGAAGGGAGCGATCGTGAAGTCTCGAATTCTAGATATTTTCGGTCGGATTGGCATGATTTTAGTCGCGCTTGCGTTCGTTACCTTGATTATTTCATTTATTAGCTGGAGCTTTTTGGGACCCAAAGGAAACAGACTGAGCTATTATCAATACTCATGGGAATATGTCGAAACGGACGGACCGCCGGACGGCTTTAAGTTCACACTGGATAGATCTTGCGCGCTTCCGTATGCCCAGAAGCGGCTTGATGCGTCGTCTCAAGCTTTGTCTCATCACCTCGCGACCCGCCCCAATCCCGAAGTTGCATCGCTGGAAATCCTTAAAAAAATGAGACAAGATGCCTGGATCAGAGAGCGCGAGATGCTCAGAAAAGATGTCGCTGGCTCTGAATGGCTGGTAAGAACGATTGGAAGTCAGACCACGTTCGAAGAGGCCAACGAACCGGAACCAGATTTCACAGGCCGACTGCGCTCAGTCGAGAGATACTTTCTTGAAAAGTATAACGATGGTTTCTATCGCGAGCCCGTGTCGGCGGAAGATCTTTTGGGCGCGCGCCTCGGCCTGTTGCGCTTTGAGCCGCTTATTTCGGAAGAAATTATGTCCAAGTGCGTCGTTAAGTCGGCCATGCGAAAAGTGGACCTACCCTCTCTAGCCAGTACAGACATTGCTCTATACGGAGATGAGAATGAAGTCTTGCTTGGCTTAGTGACGCTTCTTGCCGGAATTGGCTTGTTTCTGGCATTTCTGCTCGCCCCGACATTGCGCGTCTTATCCTATGGATGGTCGTGGCTCTTGCGGGGTCGTTAAGTCCGAATTCCGGATCACCTGCGTTCCCCGTTGGCGTTGATGGTTGTGCGGTATGCTGCATGAGGAACTGTCTCTCGCCTATGGAACATTATCGAGTTTGGTCGCGTTATCGCCTCGGAAACAACATGAGGTGATTTCAGATGGCACAGACCAAATTGAACGTTGTTGATGATTCTCTCGAAAGCCAGATCTCGGAACTTCGCTCCCAGATCGCGTCTCTTTCCAAGTCGGTGTCGTCCCGCGCAGGCGCGATCTCCGAAGAGGCGTCCGACTTTGTCGATGAAGCAAAGGGTCGCGTACAGCGTGCAGCACACAGTGCGGCAGAAACTGTGAAGGCGCAAAGCCAAAATGTGGTGGAAGCGGTCAGGGAAAACCCCGCGACAGCAACATCCGTTCTGACAGTTGTTGGCGCGCTCGGCTTTGCTCTCGGCTATTTCGTTGCAAATGCCTCGACCCAGCACAAGAGCAGCAGCCTGTATCGCTGGCGCTAACGGCGTCCAGTTCAAGGGCAGGAAGGCAACGCCTTCCTGCCCTACTTTTATTTGGAATGGAGGAGTGACGTGCAATTCTCTCAGGAGATCGAAAACGCCCTGGCCGCCTTTGCGCGAAACAGCGGTGTGACTAAGGATGAAGCAATTGCTCGCATTCTCCGCGAAAGGCTCATTGCGGAAGGACATCTGGCATCCGGCCAGGAAGGCATTCCGCCGGAAAAGCTGAACGCCACCAACGACGACTGATGTTTAATAGCCAGAAGGCTTCGGCACCGCATTGCCACCCTTGTAGCGAGATGCAAGCTGGCGGAGCACATTCGAGAATTCGAAGACGTCGGCACCCACCGCAACAAATGACGCACCCAACTCAAGATAGCGCTTATTGTAGGTCTCGTTGAAGGTCAAAATTCCTGCAGCCTTGCCTGCCGCAACAATTTTGCGAATCGCTCCCTCAATGACGTTCTGGACCTCCGGCTCATCGATCTTGCCGAGATACCCCATATCCGCCGCCAAATCGGCCGGGCCGATGAAGACACCATCCACACCCTCGACCTGAAGAATGTTATCGAGATCGGCAATTGCGGCACGCGTTTCGGCCTGGATCAAAAGGCAGACATTGTCCGAAGCCTTTTGATTGTAATCACTGACACTGCCAAACGCCGATGCCCGGGCAACAACCGCACCCATGCCGCGAATGCCACGCGGCGGATAATGCATGGCGGATACAAGACCGCGGGCCTGCTCCGCCGAATCGACCATCGGAACCAAGAGCGTGCGCGCACCGGCATCGAGCATCTGCTTGATAATCCAGCTTTCACCCGTTGGCACGCGCACGACGGGTTCGGCCGGCGATGTCGAGAGGGCGCGCAACTGCTCTATAATGCTGCGCAGATCGTTTGGACCATGCTCGCCGTCGATGACGAGCCAGTCAAAACCAGCGGTGCCGGCGATCTCAGCGGTAATCGCCTCGCCCATATCGAGCCAAAGCCCGATCTGTGGTTCACCCCGGAGGATAGCGTTCTTGAAGCGGTTCTCAAGGGTCGGCATGGCAGTCCTCATGTCAAAAGCAATTTCAGATCGGCGGTATGGTCATCAAGCACAGCGCGGTTAGGCTGCGCGCCAGCGTCGAGCAGCTTCTTGCCAGTGACGTAGGCCTTGGCATCATTGATGGCATCCACGGCGATGAGGCGGCCTTGCCTGAAATACCAGACAGAGTGGCTGCCTTCTCGTTGACCCGGGCGCAGCACTGTTTCGTCATAACCCGCGTTGAAGCCGGCGATCTGCAATTTTACGTCATACTGATCGGACCAGAACCATGGCTTCGGTCGGTAGGGTTTCTCTTCCCCTGCGAGCACCAGCGCTGCGGCTTCCGCCTGATCCACCGCGTTCTGTACCGATTCGAGGCGAACGGACGCACCCTCCATCGGTAGAAGCGTGCAGTCCCCCATGGCGTGGATGTCTGGGTCGGATGTGCGGGTGAATTCATCCACAACGATCCCATTGCCGACCTGCAAACCCGACTCACGAGCCAGGCGGTCGTTTGGCGTCACGCCAATGCCGGCGATAACGAAATCGACGTTGAGCGTTGAGCCATCGGAAAGCTCCGCCTTCGTCACGCGTCCATCTTTCCCATCCAGCCGAACGAGGCCCGTTTTCTCGCGAATGGAAACGCCTTTTGCGATGTGAATGTCGCGCATGATGGTCGCAGTTTCGGCTGAGGCGACGCGCTGAAGAATGCGATCCGCCATCTCGATCAGCGTCACCTCAAGCCCAAGCTGGCGCGCAACGGCAGCCGCCTCCAGCCCGATGTAACCGCCACCAATTACCAGCAATCGGCGCCCGGGCTGCATTTCTTCCATCAGACGATCGGCATCGCGCTTATCGCGCACCGTCAGAACGCCCTCCAGATCACCGCCCACACCCGCCGGAAGTTCGCGCGGCGCAGCGCCTGTCGTCAGTGCAAGCTTGTCATATTCCAGCAGAGAGCCGTCCTGCATCCGCACGGTCTTTGCCTTGCGGTCGATCTCTTCCACCCAGGTCGACAGGCGGATATCGACATTGTTCTCAACAAACCATTCTGCCGGGCGAAACTCCAGTCGATCAAAGGTCATCTCGCCCATGAGATATTTTTTGGAGAGCGGCGGACGCTGATAGGGAAGCACGTCTTCCGAGCCGATGATTGTGATAGGGCGATCGTCCTTCAAAGAACGAAGCTTGGCAGCTAGGGCGAAGGCTGCCTGTCCAGCGCCGACAATGACCAATCTGCCTGCCATATGAGATGCTCCACCCAAAACGTCGTCTCGATTACCAGCGCAGGCGTAACGGCAAGTACGCTTCACGTCAACCATGCGCTTACGCTCTTGCCTACGTGGATCAACAAGCCCGGCGCAACCTTCTGCATGCTATAGTGTTTTAGCGATGAGACAGGTGAGACTGATGGCGGGGTTGAAGGTCCGAAACGAAACAGAAGGATCGATTCCTAGTGATTTCATTCAGGATCCGGCAAGGTCGCAGGTGTATCATTCAGGAACGAGAAGAGACAATCGGGAGGTTGTCATGACACTCAATATCGATATCAAGGCAAAGGATAAGGTTCCGCAAGACGAGATGTATGAGAAGTATGTGATCGACCGTCCTGGCAAGATCACATTCATCGGCCATCATCTCAGCACCAGCAACACGATGCGCTGCCTCATCCGCAAAATCTCTCTTTATGGCGCGGATATCGAAGTCAGTCCGCATCTCGATCTGCCCAGTAATTTCTACCTTGAGATTATCGGCATTCGCGATGAGATCGGTTGCACATTGATCCGCCGGGAAGACGAGAATGCATCCGTCGGGTTCAACATGCTGATTGACCCCGAGTTTCTGCACCATATCCGCCGCTTGAGTTTCGAGACATCGCTCTGATAAGCCCGGACTTCGACTGGCGCGAAAAACTCGCCTAAAACCGTCGCATTCATCCCGGCCTGCCTTGCGCAGGCCGATTTTGTTTCTATTGTGTGCCCGTCCGCCCCAAGAACCACGGAACGTACTGAAATGTCCGCCTTTTCGCGCTTTACGCCTCTCGCCTCCTCGCTACCCTCCACTGTCCCATTCGTCGGCCCGGAGGCCATCGAACGGACCCGTAAATTGGCGGTAAAAGCGCGTATCGGCGCCAATGAAAGCGGCTTTGGTCCTGCCCCATCCGTCCTGGAAGCCATGCGCAATGCTGCGCATGAAACCTGGATGTATGCCGATCCAGAGAATTACGAGTTGCGCGAAGCGCTCGCCATCCATCATGGCATTTCGCGCGGCAATATCGCCATCGGCAGCGGCGTGGATGGACTTCTCGGCGAAATCGTCCGGTTGGTGGTTGAGCCGGGTACACCGGTCGTGACCTCCTTCGGCGGATATCCGACATTCAATTATCATGTGAATGGCTATGGCGGCCGGCTGGTGACGACGCCCTATCTCGACGACCACGAAAATCTCGACGGTCTGCTCGATCTCGTTATCAAGGAAAATGCGCCGCTGGTTTACTTCGCAAACCCGGACAACCCGATGGGAAGCTGGTGGGATGCAAACGAGGTTCTGACATTTGCCAAGGCCCTGCCGGAAACCTGTCTGTTGATTCTGGACGAGGCCTATTGCGAAACGGCGCCCGAGAGCGCCGTTCCCAGCGTTCGCGCCATGATTGGCATGCCGAATGTGCTGCGCATGCGCACCTTCTCCAAGGCCTATGGCCTTGCAGGCGCACGCGTGGGCTACGCGATCGGTACGCTGGGTAATGCTGAAGCCTTCGACAAGATTAGAAATCACTTTGGCATGTCGCGGGTCTCCGTCGCCGCAGCGCTCGCAGCCTTGAATGACCAGGCCTATCTACGCGACGTCGTCAAGCGTATCGCCAATGCACGTGAGCGCATCTCCACGATTGCTCGCCAAAACGGCCTGTCGCCCCTGCCCTCCGCCACGAACTTCGTTGCGATCGATTGCCACAAGGACGGCGCTTATGCGAAGTCGATCGTGGATGGTCTGATGGACCATGGCGTCTTCATCCGCATGCCGGGCGTTGAGCCGCTCAACCGCTGCATCCGTGTCAGCGCTGGCCCCGATGAGAAGCTCGATCTTTTCGCAGAGGCTCTGCCCAAGATTCTCCAGTCTCTCGGCTGATATCAGGACAAGAAAAAACCGTGCCAGCCTTGTTTCTGCCGGTCACGGTTTTGATCTCGTTGCAAGCATGCGGCTTTACCGTCTTCGTTTGCGGGTATGGCTGGTGTTCCGACCGGGACTGGAGGGACCAGTCGAAACGATTGGCGATCTTTTGATCGCTCCGTCTTTTTGAATTGTCCTGGAATTTAGTGTGTGGTCATCCAATCTCGAGCGGCGCGAAGGGCTGCTGCGAGGTCTGCCTTGGTCATGTTCCGGGCAAGATCGGCGCGCAACGAGGCTGCTCTTTCCGAACCCTTGATGGCTGCGATGTTCAGCCACTTATGGGCAGCAACGAGGTCCACCGGGCATCCCCGGCCTGTCGCATAGATCAGGCCGAGATTGCAGAAGACATCCGCGCGGCTTTGTCCACCGGCAACTGCCAACTCGATATCGCGCATTTCAAATCTTGCCATCTTTCTAGTCCCTGTTTGCCCGTATTCTTCCTGTTTTGGTGCTTCTCTGCGGAAGCTTTCAGCTTGGGAGCGCTGCCGTCTTCTGCGGCTTTTTCGTCTCCTGCTGTCGTCAGGTTGTCCCTGCTCTTTGTTGACCTCACTATGCCAAACGGCTTTCAACGGGCGCTTAAAATCCATGATTAACGGGGGCCAAACAAAGTCCAAACGATTGGTAAAGTTGGATTTTTGTTAAATATGGGAAGGCCTGCAAATTAAGGATTTTCCACGCAATTTTACGAAAAGTTTACGGATGGATTTAAACGCTTTGCTAACCACGGCAGAAGCTCGCGATTTTTCGGTGCAGCAATCTTCTGCGTGGAGACCGTCAAAAAAATCGTCACGAGGCCCCGCCCCATGTTTCCTTTTACGTGAACGTCAACTATAGAGATTGGCATTCGCATGGGAGTTGCGAAGGCCAACGGCAATGACGCGCTGTCGTGCCTGGTTTGGATTGGGAGGTCCATATGAAGAAATTGACGATTCTCGCAGGTCTGGCGTTTCTGATCAGCAGCAGTGCCTTTGCTGCCGAAGCCATCGAAGGCAACTGGAAGACGGCAAGCGGCGAGACCGCAGCGATTGCCAAATGCGGCTCTGCCTTCTGCGTGACGCTGAAGACCGGAAAACATGCGGGCAAGCAGATCGGCAAAATGACGGGAAGCGGCGACAACTATGCCGGCGAGATCACCGATCCTGCCAACGACAAGACCTACAGCGGTTCCGGCACCGTATCGGGCAACTCTCTCAGCATGAAGGGTTGCGTGTTGAAGGTGCTGTGCAAGTCGCAGACCTGGACAAGACTTTAAAGACCTGGGGCAGCCAAGCGCTGCCCCTTCTTCATTTAGGACGGTGAGTCAGTTTCCGGATATTCCCTCTCCCATCAGGGATGAGGCATGAGAGCCAGCCGGAGTGAGAACCCGATCAATAGGGCGGCGAAAGTCCAGTTCTGTGCGCGCTGGGCAAGTGGACGCCTCGACATCCAGCCGCTCAGCAACGAGCCGACGGTCGCATAGGTCAGGTCGAAGGCAAGGCCGACGACCACCAACGTCATTCCCAGCATCAGAAACTGAACGCCCAGCCCCTGCTCGCTCGGTACAATGAACTGTGGCAGCAAGACAGAGCAGAACAGCAGCGCCTTCGGATTTAGAATATTGGTGAGAAAGCCCCGCCACAGTGCCGTGCCGTGCGAGGACGGTTGTTTCGGCCCGTTGATCTGAAGCGCGTTATCTTCACTGTATTCCGATCTCAGAATCTCCAGACCAAGCCAGAGAAGATAGGCGGAACCGACAAAGCGCACCACTTCGAATGCCATGGGGCTCGTCGTCAACAAGGCTGCCAGCCCCAAGCCGGCGAACGCCACATGGACGGCTCTTGCAAGCGCCAAACCCGCGCCTGTTGCGATAGCTGGACCGCGCCCTGCACTCGCACCTGTTTGCAGGACAAGCACCATGTCTGGCCCCGGCAACAGATAGACGACGACCAGCGCGCCGACGAACAGAATGAACTCGCTCATGGTCAGGCCTCAAGATAATGGTCGGCGCAAACTAGATCAGGGACTTGAGGCGTGTCCTTGCGAACTATATCAATAGGAACGAGGTTGAAGCACCGTTTATGCCAATAATAGATCGATTCGTGGTGGTTTATGCCAAATCTTAAACTTGATGCAATTGACCGCCGAATTCTCACGGCGCTGCAGCGGGATGCGCGTCTGACCAATGTCGAGCTTGCCGGAGAGGTTGGATTGTCGCCATCCCCCTGTCTGCGGCGGATTCGTGCGCTGGAGAAGGCGGGCGTCATTCGGGGTTATCATGCGAGCCTGGACCGCGCCGGTCTCAGTCTTGGGTTGACGGTTTTCGTCAGCGTCAAAATCGAGCGCCATCAGGACGCTTCTGCCGCAGCCTTCAGAGAGGCGGTCTCCGTGCTGCCAGATGTCATTTCATGCCATCTTGTCTCCGGCGAGGCTGATTTTCTTTTGCAGGTCGTCGTGCCCGATCTCGCGGCTTATGAACGGTTGCTGGTGGACCGCCTGCTGAAACTTCCAAGCGTCAGTGACATTCGCAGCAATTTTGCCATCCAGACGGTCAAATCTGAAGGCCCTTTGCCGCTCAGTCACCTGCCCAGCGCGGAGACTTAAACGGGAGGGCCAATACAACCCTGAGACGTTTCGTCTCTGCGGGTCTGTCATATCGCTGTGATAAACCCGCTTTAGTTGCCCTCTCTAGACTTGTTCGAAACGACGACAATGGAGAGCGCCATGACCAATATCGACACAAGCAAGCTAAGCTGGGACGAGTGGGACGAGCTGCAAAATCCGCCCCCAGCCGTCACCGATTTCGACCGCGTCGTCGAATCCGCCATTTCGCGCCGCGGTTTCCTTGGCGGTGTGCTCGCCTTTGGGTCTGCCGCTGCGGCTCTCGGTACGCTCGGCAATCTCGCGACGTCCACGTCCGCTCAGGCACAGGAAGCAGCCTCCCGCTTCCCGTTCAAGCCGGTGCAAGCGGCGACTGATCACACCGTTCATGTGCCGGAGGGTTACGGCTGGAAACCGCTTGCCAAGTGGGGGCAGCCACTCTTTCCGAACGTGCCGGATATCGACCCCGCGAAGGGCGTCAGCCTGGAGAACTCCGACAAGGTCTTCGGCGAGAATACCGACGGCATGGAACTCTTCGTGGTCGGTGGTCATCAGTTGATTGCCGTGAACCACGAATATGTGAACAACGAAACCAACCTGCCCCACCGCGAAAAAGGCATGCCCGCCAATCTGGATGAGGTGAAGATCCTTCAGCACATGCAGGGCGTAACTGTCATGGAAGTGGCGGAAGGCAAGGATGGCTGGGAGATTGTCGTCGATAGCCCGTTCAACCGCCGTATTCACCACAACACACCGATGAAGCTTTCGGGACCCGCTGCCGGCTCCGATCTCGTCAAGACCGCAGCCGATCCGAAGGGTGTCGACTGTCTTGGCACCTTCAACAATTGCGGCGCCGGTCGCACGCCTTGGGGCACCTATCTGACCTGCGAAGAAAACTTCAACGGCTATTTCGGCTCCACCGATGCCAACTTCAAAATGCCGGATGACTACAAGCGCTACGGCATCGCTGCCGAGACACGCTACGGTTACGAGAAATTCGACGAACGTTTCGATGTGTCGAAGCACCCGAATGAGCCGCGTCGTGCTGGCTATGTCGTGGAGATCGATCCGTCCAACGCTTCTTCCACTCCGATCAAGCGCACCGCACTTGGCCGCATCAAGCATGAAAATGCTGCCGTGGTCGTAGCGCGCGATGGCCGCGTCGTCGTTTACATGGGCGACGATGAGCGTGGCGAGTTCCTCTACAAGTTCGTCTCCAATGGCATCTACGTGCCAGGCGGTGACACCACGAAACTTTTGGACGAAGGCACGCTTTACGTGGCGAAGTTTACCGATGAGGGCAATGGCGAGTGGGTGGCTCTGACGCCGGAATCGACCGGAATGAAACCGGACGAAATCTCCGTCTTTACGCGCCAGGCAGCGTCGAAGGTCGGCGCCACGACCATGGATCGCCCGGAATGGGTCGCAATCAACCCCGTCGCCATCGAAGCCTATTGCGCGCTGACCAACAACAGCCGCCGCGGCGAAGTAAAGGACGGCAAGATGCGCACCAATGCCGGTGGCGATGTCATGGCTATCAACGCCGCCAACCCGCGCGAGAAGAACGAATATGGCCAGATCGTTCGCTGGTATCCCGCCAATGACGATCACGCCGACGGCAAGTTCAAGTGGGATCTCTTCTGCATGGCCGGCAATCCGGATGTGCATAAGGACGCCTATGCGGGCTCCTCCAACATCAACTCCGGCAACATGTTCAACTCGCCGGACGGCATGATGTTCGACTCCACTGGCCTTCTCTGGATCCAGACCGATGGCGAAGACAGCAATGAAGGCCAGTTCGCCGGTCAGGGCAACAACCAGATGCTGGCGGGCGACCCGGTTACCGGCCGCATCGAGCGTTTCCTGACTGCGCCAAAGGGTTCGGAAGTAACAGGCCAGACATGGTCGGCCGACAAGCGCACCCACTTCGTCGGTATCCAGCATCCGGATGCCCCCTTCCCGGATGGCGAAGGCAAGCTGCCGCGTTCGACCGTTATCGCGATCAAGCGAAACGACAATGCAATGATTGGCTAAGGCTCAAGAAGACGACACGACGTGGAGGCGCCGTTCATTGCGGCGCCTCTTCGCATTTTGCTCAGCAGACCCAACGACTATCACAAGTCTTGACGTCTCCCAGAACGCTGGAGGTTCGTGAGGCTTGGTATTCTTTATCGGCGGCTGGACAACGCCGAGCCGGTCAGGTCTGCACGTAAATCAGAATCTTCTAACGCATTGAACTCTCGAGGTTGATCTGCCAGTCTCCGTCCGGGGGTATTTGAACTGGAGGAGAATGAGTTGCGTTTACTTCTGCCCTATATTCTTGTCGCCACCTGCATCGTGAGCGGACCTGCCATGGCAATCGATCCACCTGCTGCACCACCTGCCGACCGGCCCTTGAATGAATTCGTGACCGCGGTCGAACAGGACGGCGCCATCACCTTCCGTCTCTTCGCGCCTTCTGCGAAAACGGTCTCTGTCGTGCTCGGCTCTCGTGCGCCGATGGAAATGAAGAAGGCCGACAACGGTCTGTGGAGCGTAAAGACCGAGGCGCTAAAGCCTAACCTCTATGAGTACTACTTCAACATCGATGGCTTCCGCAGCATCGATACCGGCACGAATATGCCGAAGCCCCAGCGTCAGGTGAACACCAGCCTGGTTCTCGTGCCGGGGAGCGTTCTCGATATCCGCGATGTGCCCCATGGCGAGTTGCGCCGAGTGACGATCTCATCAAAAGCACTGAAATCGCAGCGCCAGACCTATGTCTATACGCCGCCGGGCTATAGCGATGCGTCAGAACCTCTGCCGGTCCTCTATCTCTATCACGGTTTTGGCGACACGGTGGACTCGTGGGTGGCGCAGGGTCGCGCGCCGCAGATCCTCGACAATCTGCTGGCGGAGAAAAAGATCGAGCCAATGATCGTCGTCATCCCGGATACCGAAGCGGATATCCCGGAGGCAATTGCGGAAAACTTCCCCGCCGCCGATCGGCGCAAGACCTTTTACCCTATCAATGCCGACGCCATTGATCGCGAACTGGTAGAAGACCTTATCCCCTATATGAAGGCGCATTACCGCGTGCGAGACGATGCGGATGGGCGGGCGATCGTCGGCCTGTCGCAAGGCGGCTATCAAGCGCTCGTCTCGGGTCTGACCCATCTCGGCACATTTGGCTGGATTGCGAACTTCAGTGGCGTTTCCACCACCACGGTGCCCAACAAGGCCATTGAAGCCGCGCTCAGTACGCCGGAGAAAATCAACGAGAGCCTGCGCAATTTCACCGTCACCGTCGGCACGGAAGATCAGGTCACCGGCAAGGACATCGCCGGGCTGAAAACCATCCTCGACGACAGGAAGATCAAACACGACTATGTGGAATATAAGGGCCTCGGCCATGAGATGGATGTCTGGCGTCCATCGTTCGAGGCCTTCCTGCAGAAAGTCTTCAAGCAGTAGGGCACCCTGCGTTCTTCTGGGCGCGGAAGGGATGCTCTCGCTGTTTTGAAGTGCGTCGTTCTCTTCCGAAAATCGATTTCGGTTTTCGGGCCGACACCATAGCGGGCCCGTGATTGCACCGGCCGTCTCGACATCTTTTTGCGCGCGACGGCTGGTCCAAACGATGCGATATGCGAGCGGCTATGGGAAAAGTTTAAGAGACTGTTTCTGGCGCTGATTTCCATTCCGTCCTTGCAAAACCGAAAATTGAGCCTATATTGAATTTATCGACCATTGCTTGTGACGTCGGTCCAGAGCCTAGCTCCCGTCGGATTTCCTCTCAAAACATCGATCTAATCCCGCAAGGTATTTCGGGACAAACAACGATTGCTACGAAAGGAAATCGTTATGAACACTGGTACTGTAAAGTGGTTCAACGCCACCAAGGGCTTCGGCTTCATTCAGCCTGACAACGGCAGCACGGACGTTTTCGTTCACATCTCCGCTGTTGAACGTGCGGGCATGCGCTCGCTCGTCGACGGTCAGAAGATCAGCTTTGACATTGTCCAGGACCGCAAGTCCGGCAAGAACTCTGCTGACAATCTTCAGGCGGCATAAATTGTCTCTCGCTGACGCTGACCACGGATGTACTGGCAGCAGACGCTGAGTGACTGAAGAAAGGTCGGGCCTATCGCTCGGCCTTTTGTCTTTATGGCTTAGGAGAACCCTGATGCCAAAAACGCCTTACAAAACCGGCAATATCATCGTCTTGAAGCCCAGAAGTAACGGCGGTCATGCCTCCCAGCAGAGCGCCCGGGTTATCGCGGCAATGCCGGAAACACAGGGAAGCAGACGGTACCGTATTCGGCTCGACGGCGAAAATTTTGATCGCACGGTTAGTCAGGACGATATCGATCTTGCGGCAACGGCCAAGCAGACGCCTGTTGCCGTTGCTACCAAAGTCTCCGAACCGGGCGGTTGGATCAACCACGACCTCGTCCGAACACGAAAATAGCGGTGTAGAACCGAGTTAGGAAAAGCCTTTGCAAGTCCTCGTTAGAGATAACAATGTCGATCAAGCGCTTCGCGTACTGAAGAAGAAGATGCAGCGCGAAGGCCTGCTACGCGAAATGCGTGCGCGCCAGTCTTACGAGAAGCCTTCGGAAAAGCGCGTTCGCGAACAGGCCGAAGCCGTTCGTCGCCATCGCAAGCTTGCGAAGAAGAAGATGCAGCGTGAAGGCCTTCTGCCTGCACCGAAGAAAGCTGTCCGCACGCGTTGACAGCAACAGCATCGGTCCGAAAATCGAGCTCGATCTTCGGAAAACACGATGGGTAGATTGAAGTAGGAGCGTCCTTTGTGCGTCTAGAGAGACGCACAGCGCTCTATCGCAATGAAAGGGTTTCAAAATGACCGCTACGAAAGATGAATTCTTCAAGCCCGGCAAACTGACCCCTCAGCAAAAAGCCTCCGCAACCAATGATGCCGTTTCTCAGATTCTGGCTGCGGAAACCGCACAGCGCCTGAAGAAGACCGAACGGCTGCGTGAAGCCCGCCTTGCGCGCGAAGCCGAGACAGTCATCGTCACGCCAGCCGCGCCGGCGAAGAAGAAAGCCAAAGCTCGGGCTTGATATCACGACGTACAAAATCGAGAGGCGGCTAAGGCCGACGCTCGTTCACTCTTCAGTAGGCGCCATGTTCTGGCGCCTTTTTGTTGTGGTGAAGAGCCAAGAGCCAGAGAGGTAAAGGTCCCAAGGCTAAGTCCTCATTCTTGCTCCCTCCCCTCCACTAAGTTGGAGCTCGTCGCGCAAAACTGGTCACCGGTTTTGCGATAACCATATTCGATAAAAGAAGGACCTAAAGCTTAAGGAGCAAATCTGAAAGATTGCGACACGCTTTAAACAAGCAAGAGCCTCATATCATAACAATCGAGCCCCGGCCCGAAGCCATCCGGTGTGATTTTCGTGACCACAAAGCCGTGTCGCGCATAAAATCCATGCGTCCGCTGACTTGTTGAAAGCACGACCTCGGCAAAGTTGGGCGTTTCCTTCGCAATCTTGATCCGCTCACGGGTTATGCAGGTTCCGACACCTCTTCCGTGAAATGCTCGATCCACCATTCCCCAGACAAACGACGCCCGTTTGTTTTTTGCGTCCAGTTCGAGGCCGTGACAGGCGACGACTGCGCCATCCAACGTCGATACGAAGTAGAGATAGCGGGGCGGATCCTTCGTCTCAAGGAATTGAACAAACTGCTCGCGTTCGGCCGGCGCGAAGTACGTCGGAACATTGCTCTCGAAGATTGAGAGGCAGGACGAGAAATCTCCCGCGACGTAGGGACGTGATTTTATTGTCATGACGACAGCGATATATGCGAGGTTCGAGCGTTGCAACTGCTTGACCCTCCCCGCCCGTCGCCACTAGCAACCCCGTTAACTTCCCTGAACCCCACATGAACCTGCCTCTCAGGGTCGGTTCAGTCCAACTGTGGCAATGTCATGTCCAGAGTAAGGGATGGCAACAACAAGGGGAATGGACATGGCAATCTTGATACGTCGCTTCAGCATTATCGTTCTTCTGATGGCGATTTTCGCCATCTCGTTCGCCGCCCTCGTGGTCAATCCCAATCGCAGTTTCCAGCGCATCAGTGTCGGCACTGCCTATACCTGCCAGCATGGCTTTTCGCCCAGCTGCCGCGTGACCCTGTGAGGCCGGCAATGAACAGAAACTTCTCCAACGCCCTCTTCTCGGGACTTCGGGTGTTCATCATGGCGTCGGTTTTTCTAGGTCCATTTGCAGGACTTGCCGTCTACAAGGCCGATCCAAGGCCGGTCTCCAAAGGTGTCGGCTTTGTGTTGCTGATGAGCTTGCAGCGCGGGGCTATCGGCTGAGCTGGTTTTTGCCGGCTTTTTCAAAATGCACATATTTCTGTCGCTTGCCTGTCGAAATAGGCTCCCTATAATGGGCCATGACAATAGCAAAGCACACGATTCCGCCCCTCGCCTTCATAACGCCAGAGCCTTTCGCGCCACGGACTTTCGATGATCCGAAAGAGGCTGTAGACGCGCTGACGGCACTCTATGATCGCAACACCGATTTCCTCATCAAATCCTTTACCGATCTTGCCAAGGGCGCACCCATCGAGGGTCGCTACCGCGCCTGTTATCCGCAGGTCAGCATGGAGACCTCGACATTCGGACATGTCGATTCGCGCCTCTCCTATGGTCATGTAACCTCGCCCGGCGTCTACACGACCACGATTACCCGGCCGCAGCTTTTCCGCCATTACCTGAAGGAACAGCTCGGGCTTCTGATCAAGAACCACGGCGTTCACGTCACCGTTTCCGAATCGGCAACGCCAATTCCGCTGCATTTCGCCTTCGGTGAGGGCGCCTATGTGGAAGCGTCCGCGGCCTCTTCGCTGTCAGACGTGCCGCTGCGCGACCTCTTCGATACGCCGGATCTCAACAACACCGACGATCTGATCGCCAATGGCGAATACGATCAGGTGCCGGGAGAGCCCGCACCGCTGGCGCCCTTTACCGCCCAGCGTATTGACTACTCGCTGGCGCGGCTCAGCCACTATACAGCGACCAGTCCGAACCACTTCCAGAACTTCGTGCTCTTCACCAACTATCAGTTCTACATCGACGAGTTTGCCACATGGGCACGCAAGTTGATGGCAGACGGTGGCGATGGCTATACTGCCTTCGTGGAGCCCGGCAATATCATCACCCATGCCGGATCGGACCGGCCAGAGACGGACATGACGCTTGGGCGTCTGCCGCAGATGCCTGCCTACCATCTGAAGAAGAAGGGACATGCGGGTATCACGCTCGTCAATATCGGCGTCGGCCCGTCTAACGCCAAGACGATCACCGACCACATTGCCGTTCTTCGTCCGCATGCCTGGCTGATGGTCGGCCATTGCGCGGGCTTGCGCAACAGCCAGCGTCTGGGCGACTACGTGCTGGCTCATGCCTATGTGCGCGAAGACCACGTGCTGGACGACGACCTGCCCGTCTGGGTGCCGATCCCGGCTCTTGCCGAAGTGCAGCTTGCGCTGGAAGGCGCGGTGGCGGAGGTCACCGGCTATGAGGGCTTTGAGCTGAAGCGCATCATGCGCACCGGCACGGTTGCGACCATCGACAACCGAAACTGGGAGCTACGCGACCAGGCGGGCCCGGTGAAGCGTCTGTCGCAATCGCGCGCCATCGCGCTCGACATGGAATCAGCGACCATCGCCGCCAACGGCTTCCGCTTCCGCGTGCCCTATGGCACCTTGCTCTGCGTCTCCGACAAGCCTCTGCATGGCGAGTTGAAGCTTCCTGGCATGGCAACGGAGTTCTACCGCACCCAGGTGGCGCAGCATCTGCAGATCGGCATTCGCGCCGTCCAGAAACTTGCGGCCATGCCCACGGAAACACTGCATTCGCGCAAGCTCAGAAGCTTCTACGAAACGGCGTTCCAGTAGGTCTCTGCTCTGGCGCTATTTTCGCGTCGGCACGAAAAGCGCCAGAGCCGTTCCAATCAGCGACGACAGGATAACCAGCAGGTGGAGGTTGACGGCCGCCTGGCCGAGTACCGATAGCGCGTGCTCTTCTGCCGACGCTCCGAAGCCGATCGCGCCTGCCGTGATGCCTGCCGGGTAGGTGCCGACGCCCCCTGGCGCATGAACCGGCAGAACGGAAGAAAGTTCACCACCGAGGGCCCCACCAAAGCCCGCCGGCAGACTGATCTCCCCCATCAGCATCAGCACCCAAGCTAGCACGGCGATCTTGACGAACCAGTTGATCAGTGTGGCACCCCACGCTCTGAGAAAGGCGTTGCCGTCCACCGGCAGGCCCGCCCTTAGCTCTGCAATGACCTTGGCAAGCTTGGTCGACGATCTTCGACCGACGAGACCGAAAGCGAGGTCACGCGCGACAAATCCCAGCGCGGGTAGAAGCAGAAATGCCAGCCAACCGGTCCATATCCACACGCTTCCTTCTTCCAGCGCCCACCCCATTCCGGCTGCAGCCAGAAGCGCATGCAGATCGAAGAGCCGCATGACCAGAAGGGCAGAGGTGCCGCGCAGAAGATTGACACCGAACTCTCGCCTCATCAGCAACGGAAAGCTGGTCTCGCCGCTTCGAAACGGCAGCATGATGTTGAGAATGTTATGGAGCTGAACAACGCGAAAAAGCCTCGCAAAGCGGCTTTTCGTTTCCCGCGGGAAGTAGTCGTAAATGCGCCAGGTGCGCAGAAGATAGGTGGCGACGAGAAGCAACAGGGCAAGGGCAATCGTCCCCCAGCCGGCATGAGACCAAAGGCTCATAATCGTGCCCCAACCCCACACCCATTGAATGAAAGCAGCGTAGGCGACGATAACGACCACCATGCCGAGCGTCATTGCGTTGCTTGCAAGCAACGCTGCCGGTTTGATCCTGTGTGAATTGTCTTTCAAATGACGGCCTAACTGGACAACTGGCGTGGTGACGCATATCCCGAAATTGAGCGTCTTAATAAAGTCTTACCGGGGAAGCCTCGTGCCCACACCGACAGCCCTTCGAAGCGAAATCCCGACGAGCACTGCGCCGGAATTATCGCTTGTCGTGCCGATTTTCAATGAGCAAGAAAGCGTCTGCCCTCTGATAGAGCGCGTTCTTGACGCGATGACAAGCTACCCTGGCGCTTGGGAACTGATCCTCGTGGATGACGGCAGCACGGATGCGACGATCGTCAATGCCAAATCCTATCTCGGTCGCGATGGGCTTGATCTCAAGATCGTTGCCCTTCAGCGCAATTTCGGCCAGACGGCCGCGATGCAAGCGGGTATCGACACGGCCAGAGGGCGCCTGATCGCCACCCTTGATGGCGATCTGCAAAACGATCCAAAAGACATTCCGATGCTGGTCGCCGAACTCGAACGGCGCGAGCTCGATCTCCTCGTTGGCTGGCGCAAGAACCGCCAGGATGGGCTGATGCTGCGCAAAATCCCGTCGTGGATTGCCAACCGGCTCATCGGCCGCATCACCGGTGTGCGTCTACATGATTATGGCTGCAGCCTGAAAATCTATCGCACCTCGGTCATCAAGCAGGTCAAGCTGATGGGCGAGATGCATCGCTTCATCCCAGCCTGGGTGGCAGGCGTTGTGCCGAGCAGCCGGATCGGCGAAATGGCGGTCACGCACCATGCGCGCCAGTTCGGCACATCGAAATACGGGATCTCCCGCACCTTCCGCGTCATCCTCGATCTGTTGTCGGTCATGTTCTTCATGCGCTACAGAGCGCGCCCAGGACATTTCTTCGGTTCTCTCGGCCTTGGCCTCGGCGCACTTGCTGTCGTCATCATGGCCTATCTCTTCATCGAAAAGTTCATCCTTGGCAATGACATCGGCACACGCCCGCTTCTGATGGTGTGCGTGGTCCTGTCGCTCTCGTCCCTGCAATTCATCACCACGGGGATCCTGGCGGAAATGATTGCCCGCCTTTACTACCGCGACGACCGCACCCCGAACTACATTGTCAGCAAGACCTTCACCTCAGACGAGACCTGACAGGATGCGCAAGGTTTTCTCCCGCAATCTCGATTTAACGTTGATCCTGATTGCAGGATATTTCCTCCTTGCTTTTATCGTCCGCATTTTCCGTTCCTCGGCGCTGGAAATTGACGAAACCCAACAGGCTCTGCTGTCCCAGCACCTGCTGCTCGGATACGGGTCTCAACCGTTCCTCTACACCTGGCTGCAACATGGCGTAAACGTGCTCGTCGGCCCGTCGATCGCGTCGCTCAGCCTGTTGAAGAATGGGCTGCTTTTCCTCTGTTGCTTGTTCTTCTGGCTGACAGCCAGGCTTTTGCTGCGCGACAGGACACTGGCCAATATAGCAACGCTCGGCGTGCTGACGATGCCCACCGTTTTCGTCATGGCGCAGAGGGATTTGACCCACACGGTTCTGGCGCTGTCTTCCGTCGCTCTGTTTTCTTACGCGCTTTTCATGACGCTAAAGGCTCCGAGTGTTAGCGGGTATCTCCTGACAGGGCTTGCCATCGGCATCGGCGCGATTGCCAAATATAACTTCGTCTTCGTTCCACTGGCTGCCGTCGTTGCCATCGCAATGGACAAGGATCTGCGTCAGCGTCTGTTCGATTGGCGCATGCTGTTGACGATCGGCACAGCCGTTGCGCTTGTGCTGCCGCACTGTCTGTGGGTGGTGAATCATTTCGATATCGCCACCACACAGACAACACGCGAAATGCGCGACGTCAGCGATAGCACCGCGCTTTATGCTGTCGATGGATCGCTTGATCTCCTTGTTGCCTTCCTGAAGGGTGTCGCTCTGCCCTCAGCAATCTGTGCCGCTCTCTATTTCCGCGACATCAAAGCAATTTTCCGAGCGAGCGATCAGTCCACACGCCTTGTCGGTCGCATCATTCTTTTTTCGATGATCTTTGTGCTGTTGATGGTCCTGGCCATGGAGATCACGCATATGCGGCAAAAATGGCTTGCCGTTTATGTGCTGCTGTGGCCGCTATACCTCTGTCTTAAAGTACAGGCCGCAGGCTTGTCCGGTGAGCGGAAGCTCAAGCCAATGCTGACGTCCACCTTCACGCTGGCCATTGGTTTCCTCGGCGTTCTCCTCGCACGCGGGCTTGTGTCTCCCCATTTCGAGCGATACTCGCTCGTCCACATTCCCTATGACGGGTTTGCCGAAACGCTTCGCCATGAGGGTCCGTTCAAGCCTGACTATGTCATTGCTTTCGGTGGGCTTGCGGGTGGAAACCTGAAAATCCAGTTTCCCGATGCGATGGTTGTAACGACGGATACCGATATCGAGACGATCCCGGCGCTCTGGCCGGCTGGCGCGGTTATCCTACTGGTCGATACGAAGGACGACGGAGAATCGCCTGAGGATTTCAAGGACGCACTCGCTTCGCTTGCTGAGCGCGTTTCACTTCCGGCACCGACAGATATCCGTCATGTCAACGTGCCCTATGGCGCCTCTGGACGTAGTCACACGTTCTACTATTCGCTCGAGACTGCCCAATCCAATTAACGCGATTTGATCGTTGGCTCCACGCGGATGGGGAAATTGACGGAGTTGGCGATGAAGCACTTCTCATGCGCATCGTCGTGGAGTTCTCGTGCGGTCTGTGGATCTCCTTTGGCAAGGGTGATCACAGGCTTCAGGACCACCTCGGTGAAATGACCCGCGCCGTCTCGCTTCAGAACCATGGTGCCCTCGGGCTCATCCACATAGTCGCTGACCACCACGCCTGAGACAGCGCAGAAATGCAGATACCAGAGCTTGTGACATGCGGAGATGGAGGCAAGCAGCAGTTCCTCCGGATTCCAGCGTGCCGGATCGCCGCGAAAGGCCGGATCGGAAGAGCCGGCAATATCCGGCTTTCCATCTGCCGAGATGACATGATCGCGATCATATTCCCTGTAGCCGGATGTGCCCGTCCCGCGGTTTCCCGACCATGTGACCTTGAGGGTGTAGCGATGCTCGTGATCGGCCATCGTCAAACTTCCGTGGTGTCGCGCAGGTGGTCCAACCCCTTGCGCAGTGTTTCAATAATCTGATCGACCTCGCCGCGGCTGATGGTCAAGGCGGGAGACGCCAGCATGCGATCGCCGGTGGCGCGCATCACCAGCCCATTGTCCAGGCAGTGATTGCGGACCATGGCGCCAATATCGTCCGGCTTGTCGAAACGCCTGCGCGTCGCCTTGTCTGCCGTCAGTTGCAACCCGCCCATCAGGCCGACATTGGCAGCCTCGCCCACGACCTCGTGGTCCAGAAGGCTCTGCCAGCCTTGCGTGAAATACGGGCCGATATCATCGCGCACCCGCTCGACCAGTCCTTCCGCCTCGATGATGCGAAGATTTTCGAGAGCCGCGGCAGCGCAGACCGGATGGCCGGAATAGGTGAAGCCGTGGTTGAAATCGCCGACCTCGGTCAGCATCACCTCGGCCACGCGGTCCGATACCAACACACCGCCGATCGGCAGATAACCGGATGACAGGCCCTTGGCGATCGGTGCCAGATCGGGCTCGTAACCGAAATGCTGGTAGCCGAACCAGGAGCCCAATCGCCCGAAGCCACAGATCACCTCATCGGAGACCAGCAGAATATTGCGCGCCTTGCAGATGCGGGCAATCTCCGGCCAATAGGTCTCAGGTGGGACGATGACGCCACCTGCTCCCTGTATGGGTTCGGCGACGAAGGCAGCGACATTCTCCTCGCCCAGTTCATCGATCTTGGCGTCCAGTTCACGTGCCACCTTGAGACCGAACTCTGCCGGCGAAAGATCGCCGCCTTCCGCATACCAGTAGGGCTGCCCGATATGGCTAACGCCTTCGATCGGAAGATTGCCCTGTTCGTGCATCCAGGTCATGCCGCCAAGCGAAGCACCGGCAACCGTGGAACCGTGATAGCCGTTGCGCCGTGCAATCACCTTCGTCTTCGTCGGGTGACCGAGTGCCTTCCAATAGACCCGCGCCATGCGAAACCACGTGTCTGTGGCTTCAGAACCGGAATTGGTGAAAAACACGTGGTTCATCGTCGGCCCGGCATGGGAGGCGATCTTCTGCGCCAGGAGAGCCGCGGGCGGTGTGGTGGTACCGAAAAAGGCGTTGTAGTAGGGCAGCTCGTTCATCTGCCGTGCCACGGCATCGGCAATCTCGCGGCGACCATAGCCGATATTGACGCACCAGAGGCCGGCAAAGGCATCAAGATATTTCTTGCCGGTGCTGTCATAGATGAAGACGCCTTCGGCACGCTCGATGATGCGCGTGCCGGTCGCATTCAGCTTCCCCATGTCTGAAAAGGGATGAAGATGATGTGCAGCGTCGATGGCAGCGAGGTTGGAGACTGGTCTCGATAAATCGTTCACGCCTGGTGTGCTCCCTGATCTGGTGATAGGAAGCATGGCCGCTGGTTGTTGATTTTGCAAGCGAGGGCTACGGCATCGGGCCGAAAATGGGTATCCCCTTTCGGGCAAGCGCGGTGCGTATATTCAAACAGTTACGGCGCGCTTTTGCGTGCTAAAGGACGGTCTAGAGCCCGGATCAGACGTTGGCAAAGTCCTTGGCGACGATGACCTTCAGTTCACCGGCGTGAATTTTGAGCTCGACATCGCGCTTCATCGGCAAGAGTTCGCCGTCGATGACGCAACGCACGTCATGCCGCCTCTTTGGAAAATGCAGCTCGGCACGTTCGACCGCCATAGCCGTGACCGCCGCGTTTTCCTTCAGCCTGCCGCGCATGATATCGATCGCAAGACGCGCGACGCCAGAGGGGCTCAAGGCGTCAGCGACATAGAACCCGAGGCGGCCACGGGTAATGTCGTCCGCTACCAGCAGAGGGTTAGGGCCAAATTCATTGTTGGAGGCCGAGATGGCGCAAACCTTCCGGTGTTGGGTTTCACCGGCAACAGTGAATTCCACGTCGAAGGCCGGCGGATTTAATACGACGCTCACGGCAGCGCGGATGTTGGCCCGGATTTTGCCAAGCCTTGAGGCATATTGCATGCGGTCTCGGTAGCGCACCATGCGCGCGTGCAGTCCCGCGGAGAACTGATGCACGAAGGGATGGCCATTGGCACTGGCGATATCGACGTTCTGCACATGGCCTTGGGCCAGCGTATCCACCGCTTGCCAGATATCGAGCGGTAGTTTCAGTGATCGCGCAAAAAGGTTCATGGTCCCCGCCGGCACCACACCAAGGGCAATGCCGTGTTTCCAGGCAATGCCTGCCGCAGCAGATATGGTGCCATCGCCGCCACCGGCAATCAGGCCGTCGAGCCCTGCATCATCAGCAGTCCGCTCCATCTCCTGAACGATGTCCTTACCGGAAACCAGACGGCATTCGATCTGGTGACCCGCCTCTAAAAATACCTTCCGCGCATGGTCGCAATAAGCGTCCAGATCGGTGGTCTTGAACGTTCCGCCATCGCGGTTGAAGATCGCAACCAGCCTCATCTATCCATCCAGTTCTTGTGCACGAAGCGCGACCTAAATCGCCGAGCGTCAAAAGGGTTCCATCGGCAGTCGGTCAATCCGGAATTCGTAGAATCAAACACTACCGCGACGCACAAAAACATGATAGAAGCAACATAAGGTCATTTTGGTGGCCAGCATCTCCAGTCAGGGCAGATCGGCAATGTCGATCTTGCCCTTTTTTCTTCGTGAACGTCTCTTTGTATGGGCAGCGTTCCGTCGCAGCCAGGAAACCCATGAGCCAAAGCAGTCCACGCGAAAACCGTTCCGAAGCGGCAGACGATGCTGTTGCGCCGTCGGCGCAGACCAGTCTATCACCCCTTTCCATCGCGCTCATCGAACTGGCACTTGCCGCCGGAGGCTTCGGCATCGGTACGGGTGAATTTGCGATCATGGGTCTCTTGCCGGAGGTGGCAACGACCTACGGGGTCAGCGTCCCCGTCGCCGGCCACGTCATTACGGCCTATGCGCTCGGCGTCGTCATCGGCGCGCCGATCATCGCGGTTCTTGCTGCGCGCCTGACACGCCGTGTGCTTCTGCTTTCGCTGATGGGCCTGTTTGCTGCCGGCAATATCCTAAGCGCACTTGCGCCGGACTTCTGGACATTCACTGCTCTGCGCTTCATTTCCGGATTGCCGCACGGCGCCTATTTTGGCGTTGCTGCCCTTGTGGCCGCATCGATGGCGCCGATTCACAAGCGTGCTCGTGCCGTCGGTCGGGTCATGCTGGGCCTCACCATCGCCACGCTTCTCGGCACGCCTCTTGCCACCTTTTTCGGTCAGCTGTTTTCCTGGCGGGCAGCCTTCTTGATGGTGGGCGGCATTGCGCTGTTGACGGTAGCGCTTCTCTTCCTGTTCCAGCCCCGCGATAAGGTGCAGGACGGTGCCAGTGTCTGGCGAGAACTCGGTGCCTTCCGCCGTGTGCAGGTGTGGTTGTCGCTTGCCATCGCCGCCGTCGGCTTCGGCGGCATGTTTGCCGTGTTCAGCTACATTGCCAAGACCACCACGGATGTCGCCATGATGCCGGTTTCCGCTGTGCCCATCGTGCTGGCACTGTTCGGGATCGGCATGAATGTCGGCAATGTCGTCGGCTCGCGTCTTGCAGATCTCTCCTTGAACGGCACGATCGGCGGCATGCTGGCCTTCAACGTCGTCCTGATGACAATCTTCGGGCTGACGGCGCATAATCCCTATATGCTGTGCCTCTGCGTCTTCCTGATCGGCTGCGGATTTGCCGCCTGCCCAGCCGTCCAGACCCGATTGATGGATGTGGCAGCCGATGCGCAGACGCTTGCCGCCGCCTCCAACCACTCAGCCTTCAACATCGCCAACGCCCTGGGTGCCTGGCTCGGCGGCTTGGTCATCGCGCTTGGATATGGCTACGCGTCCACCGGCTATGTCGGCGCTATTCTGTCCTTTGCCGGACTGCTGGTTTTCATCGTTGCCGTTGTTCTGGAGCGGCAGGAAAAACTCCGCAGCGTCTGAAGCGTGTCGCGATTCTTCAGATTCGCTTCTTACGCTTTCGCTCTGTGTTTTGTCGCATGTCGCCATCGCAAAACCGGGGACCACTTTTGCGCGATATGCTGTGGGAATCGAATTTGCTAGAAATTGACCGTGAGGTTGGCAAGGGCAGCGTTCGAGCTGTATCCTTTGGCAAAGTCGCCGCTGTAGCTCAACATCAAACGCGCCGATTTTGACAGATGGACGGTAACACCGGCCTTTACCACCATCGTATCCTCCGGCACACCGATCCCTTCCAGCATGAAGGGACTGCCACCATCGAAGCGCGCCACCGCGAAGGATGCCCCCTGGCCGAAATTGTGGCGCCAGCCGACCATGCCTGACAGGAGAACCGGCACCTCGCCCATCTCCAGATCGGTTGAGAAGCGCAGACCCAAGGTGGAGGTGGTCGTATCGAAAGACCTGTCCTCGATGGCGAGTGCTGCCGCTCCTCCGTCCTCGCGGATCTCTCCTCCGTCGATTGCCGTGTAGGCAAGACCCGCGAAGGGCTGCAAAGCAAGTTTATCTGCCTCGAAGGTCCAGCCCACGTCAGCAAATAGCTGCGACGTAGTGCGGGAGTAATCGGCCCTCAGCACATCGGAAAACGTACCGAAGGCGACGTTCCTGCGTGTCGCGATCTCGTTTCGCGTATAGATGGCGCCGCCGGTAAAACTGAACGGCTCCATCTCGACATGGGTGTAGAGTCCAAGGTGGTAGGACTGGGCCTCCGCTCCGGCGGCGTCAAGCGTGCTGTAGCCTACGACACCGCCGAGGCGCCAATCGTCTGAAATCGAAACGTCGCCACCGATCACCATTCCGGTTCTGTTGATATTGAGGGCGCCCGCTGTATCATTGCCCGCGAAAGCCTCTCTTGAGGCAAGGCCGGTCGCCCATATGCTGGCGTCCGCAACGTCGCCTTCGCTCGTAAGGCGGTTGGTCTTGTCGAGGATCGCTTCGCGCAGCAACAGATTGTCCGAGACGAGAGCGGATTTGAGCGAAGCGTGGATCTCGCCGTTGAGTTGGGCAAAAGCACTCTGTGCAGTCTGGATATCCAGAGGCAGGATCGCCTGAAACAGTGTGTTCGAAATCCCCGCCTCTTCAATGGCGCCTGCTGCCGCGCGGTCGTTGGAGGTGCGCGCAACATCCGCAAAGCGAACCGCGTTGCGGTCAAGGTGGAGATCAACAGATGTTAACCCGTAGGTGAGCGTCGGCGACAGAAAGGCAAAGTCGCTGGTCACTTGATCGAAAGCGCCGTCGACCAGGCCAGCCGTCAGGATCTGATAGTTTGTCGAAAGGCCATAAGTGCCGCTTGCTGCACGCAATTCGACCACACCGCCCTGCAGACGCGCCGTGCCGGAGACATTGAGACGATCGGAGCGACCGGTGGCATCGATATCGACATCATAAATGGCCCCCGCCTGAAAGGTTGCATCGCCGCTGACAGTCATCGTCGCGATGCCGGGTCCCGGCGCGAGCACCCCGCCAGCGCGAACCAGCAGACCGCCCGACACACCGGTACCGCTCAACAGACCGCCATCGAAGATGTCCACGGTGCCGGAAATCGTGCCGTCGTTTGTGATTTCGCCTCCTGTGATGGCGGCCTGACCGGCGATGGTCCCTGTGTTGGTGAAGCGCCCGGCGGCGTTGGTGAGAGATGCGACCGTGCCGTCATTCGTCGCCGCTCCTTCATTCACGACGGCATCCACTGTCGCACCGAGGTTGTTGATGAAGCTGCCACCTGCTCGGTTCTGAACATTCCCGAGCCTGTCGTTATTGACCACGGTACCGCCACTGATCGTCGTCGCCCCAGTCACCGTTCCACCCGTATTGTTGGTGAAGAGCCCGGCCTGATTGTCGAGTGAGGCGACCGTCCCGGCGTTGGTGGTCGCGCCCCGGTTGGAAACGGCCCCGGCGGAGGCTCCGGTATTGTTGACGAAGGCGGCGGCGGCCGCAACATCGACATCCGTGACGACGAAATTGTTGGTAACCGTGCCTCCCGCAACCGTGGTCGTGCCGGTGATCCTGCCGCCTGCATTGTTGGTGGTCGTCCCAGCGTCGTTCCGTAGCGAGGAGATCGTTCCGGCATTGGTGACGGAACCGGAATTGCGAACATTACCAGCCGTCGCGCCGGCATTGTTGGCAAAGGCCGCCGCCGCTGCAACATCGACATCCGTCACCACGAAGTTGTTGGTGACCGTCCCGCCAGCAATCGTCGTCTGGCCGTTGATCCTGCCGTCCACATTGTTGGTAAAGCTTCCGCCATCATTTTGAAGCGAGGCCACAGTGCCGGCGTTGGCGACAGTGCCTGAGTTGCGGACATTGCCAGCCGTTGCGCCAACATTGTTGGTAAAGGCCGCGGCGGCTGCGACATCCACATCCGTCACCACGAAATTGTTGGTAACGCTGCCGCCCGATACCGTCGTCTTGCCAAGGACTTCGCCGCCGGCATTGTTGGTGAAATTGCCGTCGGTGTTTTGCAGCGTTCCGACACGACCCGCATTCGATGCCGTACCGGCGTTGTTCAGGGTAGAGAGTGTCGCGCCGCCATTGTTGGTGAAGGTGCCGCCTGAGGCGACGGAAGCGCCTGTCATCGTGCCGTTGTTGGAAAGCGAGGTTCCGTTTCCGACGACGGCATCCCGGAGCGTACCATTCACAGTCACGCTGCCATTTTGTAGCGAGAGCTTGCCGTCCAGAGTACCATCGACAGCAAGGCTGCCGCCGACAAGGTCGACGTCCGATGTCAAAAGGCCACCAGAGTTAATGGTGACGCTGCCCGACGTCATCGTGGTACCGCTGGTAACGGATAGTGCGCCGGTGTTGGTGACGGTGACGTTGCCACCGCCAACGTTCAGCCGATCGATTGTCTCACCTGTCGATACTTGCGGCGAGCCGGTGCTGACCGTGGCGCTATCGCTTGCGGCGGGCGCGCCCGGCGTCCAGTTCGCGTCATTCTCGAAGGCATTGTCCGCCGTGCCCGTCCATACCGATTGTGCAGCCGCATAGGTTGCCATAAGGGCGACGGGCGCAGTTGCGGCAAGCAAGGCTAAAAATCTGGGTGCTACGAAGAGCTGGTGGCGAACCATAAGCATACCGACAGTCGTCACGTCGCATCATGCCGACGTTGTCGCCCACCCTATCGAGGTTATGGTTAATCAACGATTAAACCCGATCGGAGAGAGGCACGTGTCCCCTATCAAAACCATGTATATTAGCCGCTTGTCAGGGTGATGCAGGCGGGGCGAAACAGGAAAAGCTTTCGATCGCCAAGCAGATTCTACATTTGGGAAAGGCATGGCCGGACGTCGTCCGGTCGCAACGCAGGCTCCTGATTTCAGAGGGAAATCCGCTCTGCTTGCCGGAGAGATCAACCTTGCCAAAATTTCATCTTTGGACCGCTTGACTATGACGCGGTTCAGGCGCACCACACACATCACGTGCAGGGGTTCGACAGCCTCCTGGCACGGATATCCACGGAGCATCGTTTGATGTCTAGCGACAGTAGTAGTCGATTGCCTTTGCCGAGACCGGCGAGACGTGCTCTGATCTGACTCCTGTCGGCTCACCACGGCCCGCCGAGATCGGCGGATCGACTCGAAGGTGAGCAATCATGAACTTTCACACCCTCTCCCAGAGAGCCAGCAAGGCCGCACGTCTTTTTCGCAGCGGTGATGCAGGTCTTTCCACCATTGCAGAACGTGTCGAGCAACTGAACGCACTCGACGTCAACGACGCCGTCGACGCTCTGCTGAAAATGCCGCAGCCCAAAGCCGTTGCCATTCTGGACCGTCCGGAACTGCACCACGCTGCCGATATCATTGCCGCCATTCCACTGGAACAGGCCACTCGCTTCGTCAACCTGATGTCGGACGACCGCGTGGCGGACGTCATGGCCGAGATGGACGAGGCGCACCGCACCAAGCTCTTCTCGCGTCTGGACCGGGCAACGGCTGCCGCCATTCAGCATCTGATGACCTATCCGCCGCGCACGGCCGGCTCCATCATGACGACGGAGTTCGTCAGCGTGCCGGACAACTGGACGGTGGAACAGACCCTTTCGCACATTCGCGTCGTCGAGCGTTCGCGTGAAACGGTCTATGCCATCTATGTGCTGGCCGAAGACGGCACCTTGAGCAAAGTGGTGACGCTGCGCCGCCTCGTGACCGCCGATCCCCAGGCATCGATCCTGTCCGCCGCATCGCGCGAAAGCGTCGTCTATGCCGATCCTCAGATGTCGCAGGAGGATGTCGCCCGCCTCATCCGCAAGCACGATCTTCTCGCCATCCCAGTGGTGGATGAGCATGCCCGCATTCTCGGCATCGTCACCGTCGATGACGTGATCGACACGATGATTGCAGACACGACGGAAGATGCCCACAAGTTCGGCGGTATGGAAGCGCTCGGCAAGCCTTACATGGCCATGGGCTTCATGGACATGATCCGCAAACGCGCCGGCTGGCTGTCTGCCCTCTTCCTGGGTGAAATGCTGACGGCAAGCGCCATGCAGCATTTCGAAGGGGAACTGGAAAAGGCCGTCGTGCTGACGCTCTTCATTCCGCTGATCATGTCGTCTGGCGGTAACTCGGGCTCTCAGGCTACGTCGCTCATCATCCGTGCTCTGGCGCTCGGTGAGCTGAAGCTTTCCGACTGGTGGCGCGTGCTGCTGCGCGAACTCCCAAGCGGCCTCGCCCTCGGTGCAATCCTCGGCGCCATCGGCTTCCTGCGGCTCACCATCTGGCAGCAGGCAGGGTTTTATGACTACGGCGAACACTGGCTGCTGGTTGGCTTCACCGTCTTTGCGGCGCTGATCGGCATTGTCACCTTCGGCTCGGTCTGCGGCTCGATGCTGCCCTTCATTCTCCAGCGCCTGCGTCTGGACCCGGCAAGCGCATCGGCCCCGTTCGTCGCGACGCTGGTGGATGTCAGTGGTCTCGTCATCTACTTCTCGGTGGCGCTGGTCATCCTCAGCGGCACGTTGCTCTAAACCCGCCACCAGTCCGGCCGCCTCCGGCGGCTGGGCTCCACCATCGCGCGACATCATTGCGCAGGCTTTTCAACTGCTTGTAGACTTGCTCTCGTTTTCTGATTCAGGATGATGAGGCTTCACATGCAGATATCGAACCTTCGCCACCAGCCATCCTTCGCCGATACGATCGCCCATCGCGGCTGGAATGCCTGGTGGACGGAAAGCGGCGTACCGCTTGAAGATTATCGAGCCCATCTCGATCCGATGCTTATAACGGATGCCATCCCATTCGCGCTCGTAGCGCATGACGGTGAGACCTATGTCGGCTCCGTACTCGTCATCGACAACGATCTCGACGCGCGACCAGACTATGCGCCCTGGATTGCCGCGCTCTGGGTCGATCCCGATTATCGAAAGCGCGGTGTTGCCGCAGCTTTGATGACACAGGCCCGCCAGCATATTGCGACGCTTGGCCATGGCACATGCTATCTCTGTGCCACCGCCGAAAAGCGACCCTACTATCTGAAGCAGGGGTTCACCCTGCTGGAAGAGAACGTTACCGGTCTCGATGTATTTTCAATCGAGACGCGGTAGGTGTCACGACGCTCACAGCGGAGGTCCGAAAATCGGAGTCGATTTTCGGACAGCACAATGCGTAGATCAAAGAAGATAGAGCTTCCTTTGTGCGTCCGATAGGACGCGTGGCGGTCTAAAGCGTGTCGCGATCTTCCAGATTCGCTCCATATGCTTTAAGTCCTTGTTTTGTCGCATGTCGTTATCGCAAAACCGGTGACCACTTTTGCGCGACATGCTTTAAAGAGCGCGTAACGCTCCGGCGACCTTGTGGATGTGGGCAGCACCGATACCGCAGCATCCGCCAATCATCGTCGCACCGGCGTCAGCCCATGTGCAGGCAAAGCGGGAATAGATATCGTCGGTCAGGTCGGCGCGGGTGCTGTGGAGCCCCTCGTTGGCGGCTGTCTCCCCCTGCTCTCCTTCGAAGGCATTGGCATAGACGCCAATCTCGAGCGAGGCGTCCTTTTCCTTGAAGGTGGTGGCGGCGGTCTCGACGGCAGCCTTCATCACCTCGGGCTTGCTGCAGTTGAACAGCAGAGCGGCAGCACCCGAACCGGCAGCCCATTCGGCAGCAGCACGCACGGCCTCACCGGAGCGCAGCTTCGGCTCGGCGCCGCTTACCTGCGCCGTGTCGTCATCCAAGGTGAAGGAAATCCAGAACGGCTTGCCGGTCTTTGCCACCGCCTGGCGCACTGCTTCACCTTCGGCGATCAGGCTCAGCGTTTCACCAAGCCAGACGTCGACGAAGGGATCGAGATTTTCGACGAGCACGCCGAGATAATCCTGAACGCGGGACGCGTCGAAATTCTGCGGCTCGTAGGAGCCGAAAATCGGCGGCAGCGATCCGGCCACCGTAACCTTGCGGCCAGACGCATCTGCTGCTTCACGCGCCAGGCGTCCTGAGAGTGCGATCAGCGACGCGCCCTCTTTGCGAAACCGGTCTTCGCCGATGTGGAAGGGCACCAGCGCGTAAGAGTTGGTGGTGACGACATCGGCACCGGCCTCGATGAATTCGGCATGAACCTGACGGACAATGTCCGGCGCGTTGATCAGCGCTAGTGCGGACCATTCAGGCTGTTTCAGTTCCGCGCCCAGCCGCTGCAATTCGCGGCTCATGCCGCCGTCGAGAATGCGAATATTGCCCATGAAGAAACTCCTTGAATTGGCGAAGCTGAACGGGCGTCGCCCGTTTAGCGTCGTACTGGCACCTGTGCTTCGATGATGCCGAAGCAGCGGGCAATGATGGCTGTGAGAATGAGATAGAAGACGGTGACGACCAGAAGCGGCTCGTAGACCAGAAGCGTGTCCTGACGGACCTTGTAAGCGACGGCATAGAGATCCATGACCGTGACGGTGAAGGCCAGCGGCGTGGCTTTCAACTGCATGACGACCTCACCTGCGATGGTGGGAAGCGCATTGCGAATGGCGCGCGGCAACCAGATGCGGCGGGCAAGCTTGAACGGGCTCATGCCGAAGGCTCGCGCGGCCTCCAACTCACCCTTCGGGACGCCGAGCAGCGCACCGCGCAGCACTTCCGCCTCATAGGCCGCGTAGTTCAACGTGAAGCTGACCGCGGCGAAGAAGAAGCCTTCCCTGAGGATTGGCCAGAGAAAACTCTGCCGCAGACCGGGGATCATCGGCAGAAACGAACCGACGCCGTAATAGAGAAGCCAAAGCTGGATCAGCAGCGGCGTGCCGCGAAAGAAGGTGCAATAGCCCCGCGCCAAAAGCCGCGTCACTCTGCCACCACTGACCTGAGCAAAGGCAAGGCCGATTGCCAGAATGAAGCCGAGACTGACGGAGATGACGAGCAAGGCGACGGTCTGCCATGCTCCAGTGAGGAGAAGCGGCCAGTATTTTTCAATCCAGGAAAACGTCATCGCCCCTCCTCACGCCAGCGACGGCTGGCCACGGCGCACGCGCCGTTCGAGCAACCGGAAGAGAAAGTTGGAGACAAGGGTGATCGCCAGATAAATCAGCGCGGCGGCCATGAAGAACAGGAAATAATGCTTGGTGCTGGCGCCAGCGAGACGCGTGGCAAGCGCCAGTTCCTGATAGCCGACGACCGCCACCAGGGCGCTATCCTTGGTGACGGACAGCCAGAGATTCGAGAGCCCCGGCAGCGCATTCGGCAGGAGAGCGGGAAGGACGACGCGGCGAAAGCGCAAGAATGGCGACATGCCGAAGGCCTTGGCGGCCTCGATCTGGCCGTTCGGGATCGCAAGGATCGCGCCGCGCAGCACTTCCGTCATATAGGCGCCCTGCACGAAACCAAGCACGGCGACTGCGGCGACGAAGCCGTTGACTTCGAGCGGCGGCAGGCCCGCCATCTGCAACAGACGGTTAAGGCCGTCCGTTCCGGCATAATAGAGGCCAACGATCAGGATGAGTTCAGGCACCGAGCGGATCAGCGTCGTGTAAAGATTGAGGACGACGCCGAGGACCCGATTGTCGGAAAGCTTGCCGAGGGCACCGGCCATGCCAATGACGATACCAATCAGGTAGGCACCGGCAGAAATGGCAAGCGTTGCGGCGGCACCAGACAGCAGCGTGCCGCCCCATCCCGGAGGATAGGGAGACAAAAGCTCCAGGATGCTGTCAGGCGTTGCCATCTGCGATAAGAGCCCGGCTTACTTTGCGCCGTAGATATCGAAGCTGAAGTATTTCTTGGTGATCTCGTCATACTTGCCGTTGGCGCGAACGGCAGCGATCGCAGCATTCAACTTCTGCTTCAGTTCCTGATCGTCCTTGCGCACGCCACCGGAAACACCAAGGCCCATGATCTCAGGGTCGTCGGCAACATTGCCGGCATCGGCGCAGCAATCTTTGCCGGTGTCGGTCTTGAGGAAATCGTCGAGTACCAGCGAGTCGCCGAAGACATAATCGATGCGGCCGGCGGCCAGATCCTGAAAGGCTTCGTCCAGCGTCTGGTAGGTCTTCTCGTCGGCCACATCCTTGAAGTACTTGGCGTAGTAATTGGACTGGATGGTAGCGACCTGGATACCGATCGTCTTGCCCTTCACGTCTTCTGCTGTGGCACCCGGCTTACCGTCTTTCGCGCCGATCAGCTTGCTTGGCGTGTTGTAGTATTTGTTGGTGAAGTCGATGACCTTCTGGCGTTCTGCCGTATTGGACATGGACGACCAGATCACGTCGAATTTCTTGCTTTCGAGTGCCGGAATCAGGCCATCCCAGGAGAGTGCGACGATGGAGCATTTCTCCTTCATTTCCGCGCAAACGGCATCCATGAGATCGATTTCCCAGCCGTGCCACTTGCCACTGGCATCCTGTGCGAAAAAGGGCGGGTAGCTTTCATTCATCACACCGAAACGAACTTCGGCGCTGGCGGTGAAGGCCGATAATGCGAAAGCCGTACCGGCGAGCAGAGATGCAACAAATTTCATATCAAACTCCTGTGAGATTATCAGTTGGCGAGCGCGCCGGTAAATTCTCGGGTCCGCGCGCTCACGGGATTGTTGAAGACCTGCTGTGGAGACCCCTCCTCCTCCACCCGGCCCTGATGTAGAAACATGACGTGGCTCGACACGTCGCGGGCAAAGCGCATCTCGTGGGTGACGAGGAGCATGGTGCGGCCCTCTTCGGCCAGATCGCGGATCACCTTCAGCACCTCGCCGACGAGTTCCGGGTCGAGCGCCGATGTCGGCTCGTCGAACAACATCACGGCAGGCTCAACGCAAAGCGCGCGGGCAATGGCGGCACGCTGCTGCTGTCCGCCCGACAGGAACGCCGGATAGGCATCCTTCTTCTCATAGAGGCCGACTTTTTGCAGCAGGGCCTCTGCCTTTTCGACCGCTTCCGCGCGCTTGACACCCATGACATGCACGGGCGCTTCGATGACATTTTCCAGAACCGTGAGGTGAGCCCAGAGATTGAAACTCTGAAAGACCATGCCGAGGCCGGTGCGCAGGCGTTCCACCTGACGCCAGCTTTGCGGGGCAGACTTGCCATCACGCCCACGTTTGACCGCCACCTCTTCGCCATTGACAGTGACGCGGCCGGTGTCTGGTGTTTCCAGGAAGTTGATGCACCGCAGAAAGGTGCTCTTTCCAGAGCCGGAAGAACCGATGATGGAGATGACGTCGCCCTTCTTTGCCGTCAGCGAAATGCCCTTCAGAACCTCGTGATTGCCGAAGCTCTTGTGGATGTCCTCCACAGCAAGGGCGCAAGGAACGTCGGCGGTCATTCATTCTTCCTGACAGGATCGAGGGGTCACAACAGCCTAAGCGGAGGTGATGTTGCAGCGGAAATAACCGCTCTGTCACATTATCGAAAGGAAAATCATTCTACGCGGGACAAAAGACATAAAAATAATCCGGCACGGAGGACCGTGCCGGATGAAACCGCTCGCCGATCTCACGCTGGACGCGTCAGATCGGATTGATGACACCGGTAAAGAGCAGGCCCAGCAACGCGACGCCAATGACGATTCGATACCAGACGAAGGGCATGTAGCTCTTCGTCGAAACCAGCTTGAGGAAGACGACGATGACGGCATATCCGACGACAAAGGATATCAGCGTCGCCAATGCCGTCTGGCCCCAACCGACCGGGTTCTGCTGTCCGATGCTCTTGAAGAGCTGGTAGAAACCCGAGCCGAAAACGGCTGGAACGGCCAGGAGGAAGGAGTAACGGGCAGCTGCTTCGCGGGTGTATCCAAGCAGCAAGCCTGCGGTGATCGTTCCGCCGGATCGCGACACGCCGGGGATCAGCGCCATCGCCTGGGCGAAACCGAAGATGATGGCATCACGCCAGATCAGCTTCTTGATCGGATACTTCTTTTTGCCGATGCGATCGGCAAAACCCAGAATGATACCGAAGACGATCAGCATGACGGCGGTGATGTAGAGATTGCGCAGCGAATGCTCGATGGCGTCCTTGAAAAGGAGCCCGAGCAGCACGATTGGTACCGAACCGACGATGATCATCCAGCCGAGGCGGACATCCGCCGGATCATATTGTCCGCCGAGCCGCAAATGATGGCGAAGCCAGGCAAGGGCGATCCGCATGATGTCGGACCAGAAATAGACCAGGACGGCCAATTCCGTGCCGATCTGAATAATTGCAGTGAAGGCGGCGCCAGGATCTTCCCCTGTCCCTAGAAACTCGCCCGCGATTCTCAAATGTGCGCTGGAGGAAATTGGCAAAAATTCCGTAAGCCCTTGAATAAAGCCGAGGATCGCGGCTTCTATCCAACCAATACCCATGCTGGTCCGTCCCTGAACTGACAATCACTGCGCGCGAAATTATGAACCAATCCGGGCAGTTCGATGTTGCGGTGCAAAAAAATGTGAATGATGAAGAGCCGGCGAATGCCGCGGCAAAATCCTTCCTCCTAAATTGTGCGAAAATCAAGGGTGCATCCGCAAATGGAATGGGCCAAATAGTAAGCAGAAAATTCAGGCCTGCAGTTAATCTGCGATCCCTAAAGTAAGACCCTAATAATATTGGCATCTTTGTCATAAGCGTCTTCAAAGTAGTGCGGTTTAATCAAGCATTTTATCCATTAGACATTTAAAGGCAGGATGCCTATATCTTCCAGATATTGCCGTTGTCGCAGACACATGGCCTTCTTTTTCGGGATGGACTGGGCCGTTGATAAACACGCTGTCGGTAACGTCGGATCTTCTCACGGCAGAGCGGGATATTCTGTCACGCGTCGCACTTGGCGGCCCGCTGAAAGATGTGTTGCGTGATATCGTGCTTCTCGTGGAAAAGCCTGCGGGCGGCGAGTTGCTGGCGTCCGTCCTGCTCACGACGGAGGATGGCAAGCATCTGACCCAGGGGGCGGCACCGAGCCTGCCCTGCGATTACAACGACGCGATCGAGGGCATCGCCGTCGGTCTCGGTATCGGATCCTGCGGCACCTCGGCCCATACGGGCAGCCCCGTCATCGTCAGCGATATTGCAACGGACCCACTTTGGGCAGATTTTCGCAAACTCGCCCTCTCCCACAATCTCCATTCTTGTTGGTCGATGCCGATCCGGGCAGCGGATGGCCGTGTTCTTGGGACCTTCGCCAATTATTACCGGGAGCCGCGCAAGCCCTCCGAACGCGATCTCGAGGTCATCGGCATGGTCTCACGGACAGCGGCCATCGCGATCGAGCGTTCGCAGAACGAGAAGGCGCGCGATCGGGCCGAAGAGCAGCGTATGCTTCTTTTGCGAGAATTAAACCACCGGGTGAAAAACGTCTTCGCGCTGGCCGATTCGATGCTGGCCATGACCGCGCGAACGGCAACGAGCGCGGAACAGCTCTCCTCCACCGTCCGAGGCCGTCTGCGCGCCCTGGGGCGTGCGCATGATCTCGTTCAGCCGACGTTTTCGGCCGAACATGTGGCCTATGCGCCTGACGTTCCCTTGCGCCAGATCATCGGCGACATTCTGGCGCCCTATACGGATGCGGCGACCGACCGGGTCGCCTTCGTCGGCACCGATGACGTGCGCATCCGGGCCGATCACATTACCAGCGTCGCCCTCGTCTTGCATGAGCTTGCCACCAACGCAGCCAAGTACGGATCGCTCAGCAGCGAAGAAGGCCGGCTCGTGGTCGCCTGCACGACGGGTGAAACGATGCAGATCATGTGGAGCGAGCGCGGCGGACCCGTTGTCCGCGCTCCGACCAGCAAAGGCTTCGGCTCGACCCTCATCCAGCGCACGATCACCGGCATGCGCGGAGAGATTTGCTATACTTGGTCGCCGGATGGGCTGGACATCACCATCTGCCTGCCCATCAACACGATCTCCGCCTCGCCTGATCGCACCTCCTTATCGTAGCAGGTGATCAAGCCCGGCTTTGACCATCCGTCCGAAAGGTGGGCGTAGAAGGCTTGGCACGCTGAAACGTCCTCGCGAAAACACGCCCTTGGCATGGCTCATGCGGCGAAAGCCTTCTATACCGTGATAGGCGCCCATGCCGCTAGGCCCCACCCCGCCGAAGGGCAGGTCATCCTGCGCAACATGCAACACCGTGTTGTTGATGCCGACATTGCCCGACGTCGTGCGGGACAGGATCGCTTTGCAGTCGTCGCCACCCGCCTCTCCGAAGACATAGAGCGCCAGTGGCCTTGGCCTCTCGTTGATATAGCCAATCACCTGCGAAACATCGCGGTAGCTCAGCACCGGCAGGATCGGCCCAAAAATCTCCTCCTGCATCACGGCCATGTCGTCGGTTGGGTTGATGACGAGCGTCGGTGGAAAAACGCGGGTTCTCGTTGCCGCGTCCGTCTCTATTCCGACTCGCCGCAACGTCGCGCCTTTGCTGACCGCATCGTCAAGAAGCCCATTGAGGCGAGAGAAATGCCTGTCGCTGATGATCGAAGCGTAATCGCGGCTTGCTACCCCATCTGGATAGAATTGCGCGACTGCCTTGTCGAAGGCATCGACAAAGGCATCGACCTCCGTTTCGTGGACAAAGACGTAGTCCGGGGCAACGCAGGTTTGGCCGGCATTGGCGAGCTTGCCGAACACGATGGAGGTCACGTTCCTGGGAATGACGTGACCGGGCAAGATAATCGTCGGGCTCTTGCCGCCAAGTTCCAACGTGACAGGAACGAGGTTTTCACTCGCAGCCTTCATGACCTTGCGCCCCACGTCAGTGCTGCCGGTGAAAAACAGATGATCGAAGGGTGAGCCGCTGAACTCGGTGCCAATGCTGGCATCGCCGAGAACCACCGCAACCTTTTCCTCCGGGAAGGCCTCGGCCAGCATTGTCTTCATCAATGCGCTGGTTTCCGGGGTGAGTTCGGAGGGCTTCAGCATGGCCCGGTTGCCTGCTGCGAGTGCTGTGGCAAGTGGCACCATGGCCAGCAGAAACGGATAGTTCCAAGGCGACAGAATGCCGATCACGCCGAGCGGCTGATACTCCACCCAGGCCCTTCCGCGTTGTGAGAGCGCTTCAACTTTTCGTCGCTCCGGCTTCATGAAATGTTTCAGATTTCGGTCGAGGTAATCAATGGCGTTGACGACGCCGACCAAGTCGAGAAGCGCCGTCTCATTCGGCGAACGTCCACCGAAATCCGCATCGACCGCCTGTTCGATCCTGCCTCTACGAGATGTGACAGCTTTGCGCAAGGCCTTGAGATCGGCTCTTCGCTGGTCCAGCGACGGCGGTCCATCCTGGAGAAAGGCATGACGCTGCCTTCCCAAAAGATCATCGATGGTGCTCATTCGGCGGCGGCGAGCGTTGTGACACGATCCGCAGGCACAGCGAGCGTCTTCACCCCGTCCTTGCAAACCACATGGGCTTCGCCCCAGGATTTAAGCGCCGATATGACCGGCGCCATGCTCTGGCCCAGTGCCGTCAGGCTGTAATCAACCCTTGGCGGCACGACGGGAAAGACGGTGCGGGAAATCAGGCCGGCATCTTCCAGCTCGCGAAGCTGCTTCGTCAGCATCCGCTGCGTGACGCTTGGAATGTGGCGACGCAGTGCATTGAAGCGCAGCGTTCCCTCGTTCAGCAGATGATAGAGGATCACGCCTTTCCATTTGCCATCGAGATAACAGAGTGTCGATTCCACCGGGCAGCCGGGAAAATTATCCTTCAGTTTGGCGCGAGGACGGGACATGAAAAGCTCCGTTTTTCAGGATCTGCAGGCGGCCACAGTATCCTTTTTGTCGGTATAGACACAAAATGTGCATTCTTGCAGCCTTAGCTCATAGCTATCAAATAGACGCCGAAGCAACAAGCGAAGGAGAATGAACATGCGCGCTGTCGGTTACAAGAGCTGCAAGCCCGTGACGGAAGCAGACGCTTTGGTGGATTTTGAACTTCCTGCACCAGAGGCAAAAGGCCTCGATCTTCTGGTGGACGTGAAGGCAGTCTCGGTCAATCCGGTCGATACCAAGGTCCGTCGCAATCAGGCACCTGAGGCAGGTCAAACTCGGGTTCTTGGCTTTGACGCCGCAGGTATCGTCAAGGCGGTAGGTGAGAAGGTCAGCCTGTTCAAGCCCGGTGACGAAGTCTTCTACGCCGGCGCCATCAACCGCCCCGGCACCAATAGCGAGTTTCATCTCGTGGATGAGCGCATCGTTGGAAGGAAGCCGAAAAGCTTGAGCTTCGAGGAAGCTGCCGCCCTGCCATTAACCGCCATCACTGCCTATGAAGCGCTGTTCGATCGCCTCAAGGTAAAGGACCCGGTTGCGGGCGGCGCCAATGCCATCGTCATCATCGGTGGGGCTGGCGGCGTCGGTTCGATCGCGATCCAACTTGCGCGGCACCTGACGGATCTTACCGTCATTGCGACAGCATCGCGGCCGGAAACAAAGGAATGGGTCGAGCAGTTCGGTGCGCATCATGTGCTCGACCACAGCAAGCCGCTTGCGCCGCAGGTGGAAGCGCTAGGTCTTGGTGCGCCAAGCTTCGTCTTTTCCACCACCCATAGCGATCTCCACCGCGCCGACAGCATAGAGTTGATTGCGCCGCAGGGGCGCTACTGCCTGATCGACGATCCAGAGGGTGGTTTCGATATTCTGCCTTTCAAGCGCAAGGCCATTTCCGTTCACTGGGAGATGATGTTTGCCCGTCCGGTCTTCGAGACCGCCGATATTCTGGAACAGCACAAGCTGCTGAACCATGTGTCAGAGCTGATTGACCAGGGCAAAATCAGAACGACGCTGACGGAGACGTTCGGCACGATCAATGCCGCAAACCTTATCAAGGCACATGCGCTGATCGAAAGCGGCAAAGCCAAGGGCAAGATCGTTTTGTCAGGCTTTTAAGCCAAGAGCTTAGACTGCCCTGTGACAGACCAGTCGGACCATTGTCCGGCTGGTCTTCTTGGTCAATCATCTTCCGGATCGGCGGGACAAGGCCAGGTGGCCGGCTTGGTCAAGCCTTGTGGCAGCTTGGTCTTGTCGTCGCCGCAGGCAATATCGATCTGTTTTTGACCGAGCCCGGTGGCGGCGGATAAGTCCAGCCCTTCAATGCGGGCAAGCAGCAGGAACGAGTCGGAGAAATCGATCGGCCCGGTGAACTTGGCGCCGGTGAAGCTGGCGCGAGAGAGGTTGGCCTTGGTGAATTTGGTGCCCGTCAACACCGCGCCATTGAAATCCGCCCGCCCGAGTTCCGCCTTGGAGAAATCGGCATTGACGAGCTTGGCGTTCTCAAAGTTGGCGCGCTGCATTTCAGCGCTATTGAACTTGGCGTTTTCGGCATTGGCATCGCTGAAATCGCTGCGATAGGCCTCGATCTTGATCAGATTGGCGCCCTCAAGCTGGGAGGACGCAAGCGAAGTGCGGATCAGCTTGGCCTTCTCCAAATTGGCCTTATTGAAGGAGGAGCCGCGCAGATCGGTATAGGTAAAGTCCGTCCCGTGCAGATCAGCACCATCCAAGACGCTGCCGCCCAGCATCAGGAGACGCTTGTTGCATTCGCTCCAGTCGATGCCAGCCGATGCATCGGCGCGGCAGCTTGCCGCCATCGCGGGTTGGCCGCTCGTCGATATCGTGCCGATCACTGCTGCAACCGCGGCCAGCAGATGATGGCTGCGCAAAGCCGAGACCATTCCGGCAAGTTTCCTCATTGGCTCACTCCCAACCCCTTCAGGGGTACATTGATCCTCTTGATCTAAGAGGGACCCTCTTAACATATAGGGGCTCCGTTACTTTTAAATGATCCAGCCTGCGACTGTAAACGCCTCCCTGATGACCATCATTGGCAGCCTAACCCCACAGGTTGCAGGTTGTTCACTCGCAATATCTCCCTGGACAGTCAGATGACCTCATATGCTCTTCAACATCGCCACGCGACGCTCTGGATCAAGACCAGAATCGATCTGAGCCTTCAGCCTTCTGCGGAGAAAGGCCGGGGTCTCCGCAGCCTCCAGGATGCGAAAGCCGAGCCGTGTGTAAAAGGGTGCGTTGAAAGGCACGTATCGATCCGTGGTGAGAGCGACCTTAGCAAAGCCTCTTTCACGTCCGCGATCCAGCATAGCCAAGATCAGCGAAGTGCCGACGCCCCTACCCTGTGCCGCACGCTCCACATCGACCTCGACAATATAGAGGGTATCTCCCTCACTCAGCCCAAGCGTGAAGCCGACGACACGTCCCACTTCCTCAGCCACCAGAAGCAGCTCCTCGTGCAGGCTCTGTTCAAGGAGGAATACCGGCGCGGAGACAGGCTCCTGCGTCACCCCGCAGGCTTCTGCCCAGACAACAAACGCATCCAGCTCGATTTCCGCAAGACGCGGAAAGTCTTCCCTCTGTCCGGCGCGGATCGTGACCAAGTGGGCATTCCCTCTGTCTGCTTTGCCGTCTCATTCTCCATGAGACAGCGGGCCTCGCCAATATTACATATTGGCGTAGACGGGCCCTTCACCGAGCATCCTTGCTGACGGCGGTCCGTGCGGGCCGCGCCAATATTACATATTGGCGTAAACCGGCCCTTCGCCGCCTTGTGGCGGTACCCAGTTGATGTTCTGGTTCGGGTCCTTGATATCGCAGGTCTTGCAGTGGACGCAGTTCTGCGCGTTGATGACGAAGGTCGGTTCGCCTTCCTTCTCCACCCACTCATAGACCCCGGCGGGACAGTAACGCTGCGATGGGCCGGCATAGACATCATGCTCGGAGCGCTTCTGCAGCTCCATGTCCTTCACCTGAAGATGGACCGGCTGGTCCTCTTCGTGATTGGTGGAGGAAAGGTAGACGGACGACAGACGGTCAAAGGTCAGCACGCCATCCGGCTTTGGATAGGCAATCGGCTTGTGGTTTGCTGCTGGCTCCAGGCTTTCCGCATCCGTCTTGCCATGCTTCAGCGTACCGAAGATGGAGAAGCCGAAGAGCTGATTGGTCCACATGTCGAGACCGCCAAGGCCGACGCCAATCGCCGTGCCGAACTTCGACCAAAGCGGCTTGACGTTGCGGACCCGCTTCAGGTCCTTGCCGATATCGGTGCCACGCCATTCGTTCTCGATCTCGATCACTTCATCGTTTGCGCGACCAGATTCGAGAGCTGCTGCAATCTTGTCTGCCGCCAGCATGCCGGAGAGAACCGCGTTGTGGCTGCCCTTGATGCGCGGAACGTTGACGAGACCGGCCGAACAGCCGATCAGCGCGCCACCCGGGAAGGTGAGCTTCGGCACAGACTGGTAGCCGCCTTCGGTGATGGCTCGCGCACCGTAAGAGACGCGCTTTCCGCCTTCGAAAGTTGGGGCGATCGCCGGGTGCGTCTTGAAGCGCTGGAACTCTTCGAACGGATAGAGGTACGGATTCTTGTAGTTCAGGTGGACCACGAAGCCGACGGCAACGAGATTGTCTTCCAGATGATAGAGGAACGAGCCACCGCCCGTTTTCATGCCGAGCGGCCAGCCGAAGGAATGCTGCACGAGGCCTTGGCGGTGGTTCTCAGGCTTGACCTGCCACAGTTCCTTGATGCCGATGCCGAACTTCTGAACGTCGCTGTTCTTCGACAGATCGAATTTCTTGATGAGCTGCTTGGCAAGCGAGCCGCGCACGCCTTCGCCGATCAGCACATATTTGCCATGCAGTTCCATGCCGCGGGTGAAGGCAGGGCCGGGCTCGCCATTCTTCTCGATGCCCATGTCACCGGTGGCAACACCGATGACGGCGCCTTCGTCATTATAGAGGACTTCGGTTGCGGCAAAACCCGGGTAAATTTCAACGCCAAGCGCCTCCGCCTTCTCCGCCAGCCAGCGACAGACGAGACCGAGCGAGACGATATAGTTGCCGTGATTGTTCATCAGCGGCGGCATCAGGAAGTTCGGCAGGCGAATCGAGCCGGCAGGTCCCAGGAACAGAAACTGGTCATCCTTGACTTCGGTCTTGAAGGGATGCCCCTCTTCTTCGCGCCAGCCGGGCAACAGACGGTCAATACCGATGGGATCGACAACTGCGCCGGAGAGGATATGCGCACCCACTTCCGAGCCCTTTTCCAGCACCACAACGGACAGATCCGGATTGACCTGTTTTAGCCGAATAGCTGCAGAGAGGCCAGCAGGTCCCGCGCCGACGATAACGACGTCGAACTCCATCGATTCACGTTCCGGCAATTCCATTTCTTCCGTCATAAGATCCTCGTCAGTACGCCGGTCCCGTCCGGCTTTTCGTTATCCTGCCCTACACCATCACGCAGCCAAAGACGTGTGAAAAAACGTCGTCGCAACAAGCAGTTCGCGTCATCTGTCTTGGCAAAGGACAAGCGCTTTGTCGAGACCAATAGCAAGCAAGCGCGGTCGCAGCCATCGAATTGTCTGACAACCTGATGACAACCGCTTACTTTTACGTGCACGTAACAAGAAGAATAGGATTGGTTGATGAGATGGTCAAGAGAAGAAGGTGGGCTGAGGAGTTGCTTTAGGCATCGCGTCTACAGGTAGCGAATCTCGCTGATTGCGAAGCTGCTTTGGAGGCATCCAACAGTCGAAGACAATTTGCTGACCGGAACGCTTGGCAGTTCCAGGAGAGACTATTAAACCTGTTCCCGTGAATGGCATGACAAAACGGCAGTGGAGATAATGGACGTACCGACGCTTACGACGCAGCGCTTTACTATGCGGGGCTTGATTGAAAGCGATGCAAAAGCTTTGTTCCCAACTTTTTCAAGTGCCGACCAGTGCCGATTTATGTCTCAGCCTCACTTTGAAGATATCGCGACATTTTCCGATTGGCTGAACGATAAAGAGTGGCCCGGACAAACCTGGATCGCCATTGACCGCGTGACCGAGGAGGTTGCAGGTCGCTACGTCGCTTTTCCTGGTCGCGACGACGCCGTTCTCGAGCTTGGATATATCACAGCCACTGAGCGGCAGAGACAAGGAGTGGCGCGCGAATGTATGACCGCGCTCATCGCCCATATCTTTACCATGGGCCGATATCGCAAACTTTACATGGAGATCGACGCCGAAAACCGCTCCTCCATTGCTCTGGCGGAAAGTTTGGGCTTCCTGCGCGAGGCGTACCTTCGCCAGCACGAAACAACCCATAACGGCGTCTGCGATCTGCTTGTCTATGGTCTACTCATCCGCGAGTGGCGCCAGCGGCAGGGAGAAGCAAGCTAGAGCGTTCCCCGCTCAAATTTCCAGAAGCGTCGATGGGCTTAGCCCGGTTAAAGCCTGTCGAACACGGAACCTGCCCCTGGTGAAAAGAGGCGCTCATAGGTCCTGATGAGATACCCATCCGTCATTCCGGCAACGAAATCGCAGATGATGCGCAAATCCCCGCCGGATTTTTCATAGAGCGGGAAGACATCCTCCGGCAGCAGCCGTTCGGGATCGGACTGGAGCGCTTCGAAGACGGCAACGACCATCCCCTGCCCTTTGAACTCCATGTGCTGGACGCGCGGGCTTTTGATAACATGTTTGCGCACGACATCCTGAAACGCCTTCAGCAATCGCACTCTGTCGTCCCCAAGTCTCACCCGGTGACGCAAGAGCGGCGTTTCAAACCGGTCGTCGTCCACGTAGCGAGCATCCGTGATGAAATAACCGACCAGCATGCTGATGAACATTTTGCGATCACCGCTAGGGCCGAAGAGCCCATCCACGATTTCGCGATGGACATCGTTGCCGCGCTTATCCTTGTGGTTCTTGTTGAGCATGGCGATAAAGCTCTCGCAATCCCCCGCCGTCACCTCCTTCTCGAAGGCATCTCGGGTGATGAGTTGCATGGCGATTGCGTCCTCGAGATCGTGGACCCCGTAGGAGATATCATCTGCAACATCCATGATCGTGCAATCGAGCGATTTGTAGAGCGACTTCGCGTGCTTGCCGTCTTCACCCGTCACCGTCTGGAAAAGATCGCGGTCGGACTGCGGCAGAGGATGAAGGATCCAGTCCACCACATCCGTCTCGCAATCCATGTAACATTTTGGCGGCTTGGAAGCCTGCGTATCGATAACGCGCAGCGTCGAAGGTCCGTCGTGCAATTTTGGCACGCGCGCGGGATGGGCGGCTTTCGAATAGGCTACGGGGTATTTCAGGATACCAAGCAGGGTGCGCCGCGTGAGATTGGCGCCATGGGCTTTTGAAAATGCCTCAAGGCGACTGAGAATGCGTAAGGTCTGGCCGTTTCCTTCGAAGCCCGCCTTGGCGATGTCGGTAATAACGCCATTGCCGTTTCGCCCTGCTTCATTCGGATTTGCCGCCACGCGCATGCAGTAATTCAGCGCGACTTCGCCACCGTGACCGAAGGGCGGATGGCCGAGATCGTGGGCGCTGCCGATCGCCTGGATGAGGCTATGCTCTGGCAGTTCAGCCGTCACCGGATGATTGGGAAAGGACTTGCGCAAGTGCTTGACCAGACCCGCGGCGATCTGCGCCACTTCGAGAGAATGCGTGAGGCGGGTGCGGTAGAAATCGCTGTCGCCGAGATTGAGGATTTGCGTCTTGCTCTGCAGGCGCCGAAAAGAGGTGGAGTGAATGATCCGCCCATAATCGATGTCGCTTTCGCTGCGGGCGTCGTCACTTTTGCGGTTTTCGACTTTTTGACGCTCGTTCCACACGTTCAAGCCCGTCCTTTCCAAACACAAATTCACGGGGCTGTCTTACCGAGGCGCAACAGGGCGCGCAAGCAAACGGGTCAATGCCCAGCCGATGAACACTTTTCAGGGCCGGACGCAGACGCTACAAGCGTGGGCAATCGTCATGAGCATGAAAGGACACCGTCATGGATTTGGGTATTTCCGGCAAGCGCGCATTGGTTCTGGCCTCATCTCGCGGCCTGGGTCTCGGCATAGCGACCGCGCTTGCGAAAGAGGGTGTCAACGTGCTGATGGTGGGCCGTAGCGGCGAAAAGCTGGACGCCAATGCCAAGACGATCAACGCGCTCGGCAAGGGCAAGGCAGAATGGGTCTGGGGCGACCTTGGCGAAGAGACCTTCGTGCCGTCCATGATCGAGGCGGTGAAGACGAAGCTCGGCGGTATCGATATTCTCGTCAACAACACGGGCGGCCCCACACCAGGGCTGGCGCAGGACATCACCACTGACAAGCTTGATACGTTCTTTCAATCCATGGTGCTCCGCGTCATCACCCTGACCAACGCGCTTGTCCCGCAGATGAAGGAGCAAGGCTGGGGCCGTATTCTGACCGTTGCTTCCTCCGGCGTGTTCGAGCCCATTCCAAATCTCGCGCTCTCCAACACGCTGCGCGGCGCACTTGTTGGCTTTAACAAGACGCTGTCCAGTGAAGTCGCAGGCTTCGGTATCACCGCCAATATGCTGCTGCCCGGTCGCATCCACACCGATCGTATCGATGAACTGGATGGCGCAAACGCCAAGCGCCTTGGCAAGAGCATGGAAGAGGTTCGTGAAGCCTCCGTCAAGAGCATCCCCGCCGGCAGGCTTGGAACGGTGGAAGAATTCGCCGCCGCAGGTGCATTCCTCTGCTCGCAGCCAGCGAGCTACATCACCGGCACCATGCTTCACGTGGATGGTGGAGCGGCAAAGTCGATCTGATCATGCCGATCGCCTATAGGTAACGCTTTGAATTGGAAGCCTTTCCGGATAACATTCGGAAAGGCTTTGCTTTTGGGAGACGATCATGCAGGCACTTCGCACGATTTTAAGCATACTGGGTGTTCTGATCGTGCTGATGGGCCTGGTCTGGATCGGACAGGGCAGCGGCTATTTCCCCTACCCCGCCTCCAGTTTCATGATCAATCAAAGCCCGTGGATGCTACGCGGCGCGCTGACTGCCGTGGCAGGCATTATCCTCATCGTAGTTGCGCGCAGGGCGCTTCGCTGATCGTCATTTGATGCGTTTGGGTAGATCGGCAATCAAAGCGTCGCGGGTTGCAAAGCTGATCGGCTCTTTACTCTTCCAATCATCGATATTCAGGCTGGCAAACACGACCTTGCGTTCGCCCTTCTGCGCCCAACCCACAAACCAGCCGAGCCACCAGTTGCCATCATAGGTGTTGGCCTTGGTGCGCATGCGCCCGGATCCCGTCTTGCCGTAAACCTGCCATCCATCCGCGGCTGAAAACTGCGGAATGATCACCTCCGTTTTCGCGATCGCCTCCTTCGATACGGGCAGATTTCCGGTGACGAAGCGACGGACGAAATCTGCCTGCTGATCGGCGGAGATTTTCAAAGAGGACATCAACCAGGACTCGGTCAGGCCATCCGTCTGCCCTGGAACTCCGCGGACATCCGTATTGCCATAACCGAAGCGCTGCACATAGTCAGCAAACTTGGCCTTGCCCAATCGCCGGGTGATTTCCTGCGAATACCAGACGATCGAATCCCGCTCCCATATGGTCGGATCGACAGATTTCTGTTCGCGCTTGGGTCGTTTCCATTCAAGCTTGTAGTTCCAGCGCGGGTTCGTAGCGTCCTTCAGGATCCCGGCGTCATATCCCATGATGGCGAGAGGAAGCTTGAAGCTGGATTGTGGGGCGAAAGCTTTATCGCACGTCCCGTCGCGGTAGAGAGCTGTGCCACTTTCGGCGTCCAGAACGACCGTACAATGCAGCTTTTCGGCTGCTTTGGTTTCCATCGAAGCAAGGCTCGCAACGGCCAGCGTCACGACGAAAGCCGCTGTTCTTCGCTTCTTCATTACCATTGGACGATGCATGACTATCTCCTCTATGCGTCAACGCGAAAGTTTCGATGAGAGAGACTTACGGTGGTTTGCGCGGGCGGCACAAATGATGATATCTGGCTTGAGCCATGAATTAAACTTGGCCTTCATCCCTCTGGAGCTGATCTTTCATGGTTCGCCCTCACCTTCCGCTGAATGCACTGCGCGCCTTTGAGGCCGCTGCCCGGCACCTGAGCTTCACCCGTGCGGCCATCGAGCTTTGCGTGACGCAGACTGCGATCAGCCACCAGGTCAAACTGCTGGAAGAGCGTGTTGGCGCGACGCTGTTCAAGCGTCTGCCACGCGGCCTGATGATCACCGATGAGGGCCTGGCGCTTCTGCCAACGCTTCGCGATTCCTTCGACCGCATGGCCGATATTCTCCAGCGTTTCGAGGACGGGCACCTGCAGGAGGTGTTGAGCGTCGGCGCTGTCGGAACCTTTGCCGTGGGCTGGCTCCTGCCCCTGCTCGCTGAGTTCCAAGACCTCTATCCCTTCATCGATATTCGCCTCTCCACCAACAATAACCGCGTCGATATCGCTGCCGAAGGGCTCGACTTTGCAATCCGCTTCGGCAACGGCGCCTGGCACGACACCGAGGCTGAGGAATTGTTTTCCGCACCGCTCTCGGCGCTCTGCATTTCAACGATGGCCGCGCAACTCAAGAGCCCCCATGACGTGGCGCAACAGACGTTGCTGCGCTCCTATCGCGCCGATGAATGGCCGGACTGGTTTTCCGAGGCTGGCGTTGCCTCGCCAAGGATCAAGGGCATCGTCTTCGACTCATCGGTTCCCATGGTGGAGGCGGCCCTGCAGGGATCTGGCGTCGCGCTTGCGCCACCCTTGATGTTCCAGCGCCACCTCTCCGCAGGCGATCTCGTCCAGCCCTTCCCGGTCTACGTGTCGAAGGGCTGCTATTGGCTGACACGGCTCAAGTCGCGACCTGTCACCAGTGCTATGACAACATTTGCTGCATGGCTGAAAGAGAAGGCTGCCGCGATGCCACAGCACGCCTGAAAAATCTGCACCCGCGCGCTTGCCATTCACAATTCGCTGTGCCATCACGCGCCCTCTTCAAAACAGGCGGGCGCGGTTGCGCCTTTTATTGCCCGGATGCCTGCATTCCGGGAATGCTCTCTCGTTGACTGACAAGGATCCTCTCCATGGCACGGACACTCGGGCTCGATTTTGGCACGACCAACACAGTTATGGCGCTTTCGGACACCGGCAGCAGCAGCCACTCCATGCGCTTCACCTCCAGTGCCGGAACGACGGACAGCATGCGCACCGCGCTGTCTTTCATGAAGGACAAAGGACTTGGTGCAGCAGCGCTGCATGTCGAGGCAGGCCAGGCAGCGATCCAGCAATTCATCGAGAACGCCGGGGAATGCCGCTTCCTGCAATCGATCAAGACGTTCGCTGCCTCGCCTTTGTTTCAAGGCACGCTGGTCTACGCCAAGCGTCAGAGCTTCGAAGATCTGATGGAGGTGTTTTTGCGCAAGCTGAAGACCTATGCAGGCGACGAATGGAAAAACGATGTGTCGACCGTGATTGCCGGTCGCCCCGTGCGTTTTGCCGGCTCCAACCCGGATGAGGCTCTGGCGCTTACCCGCTACAATGAAGCCCTGACGCGTGCCGGCTTTCCCGAAATCCATTATGTCTATGAGCCGGTGGCAGCCGCCTATTACTTCGCCCAGAGCTTGAAGAAGGATGCCAATGTTCTGGTGGCGGATTTCGGCGGCGGCACCACCGACTACTCGCTGATCCGCTTCGAGACGCATGCCGGCAAGCTCTCCGCCACTCCGATCGGCCATTCGGGCGTCGGCGTTGCGGGCGATCACTTCGATTTCCGCATGATCGACAATCTGGTGTCGCCGGAAATCGGCAAAGGCAGCAAGTTCAAAAGCTTCGACAAGGTTCTGGATGTGCCATCCGGTTACTACGTTAATTTCGGTCGCTGGAACCAGTTGTCCATCTTCAAGACGTCCAGAGAGTTTTCCGATCTGAAGTCCTTGCTGCGCTCGGCGCTTGAGCCGGAAAAGCTCGAGCTCTTCGTCGAACTGGTCGAACATGATGAGGGCTACCCGCTCTACCAGGCAATCTCTGCCACCAAGATGGCGCTATCCTCACAGGAAGAGGCGGAGTTCAACTTCTCGCCGCTTGGCGCCGCAGGCAAGAAGATGGTGAAGCGGTCGGACTTCGACCAATGGATTGCCGACGATCTCGCCAAGATCGAAGAGGCTCTGGACGAGGTCCTGACCAAGACGAACACCGCGCCGCAGACCATCGACAAGGTCTTCCTCACCGGCGGGACCTCCTTCGTTCCTGCTGTGCGACAGCTCTTTACCCGCCGGTTCGACGCCGACAAGATCGAAAGCGGCGGCGAACTTCTTTCGATCGCCCATGGTCTGGCGATGATCGGCGAAAGCGGCGACGTTGCGCGCTGGACGGCGTGAGAAACGTTTTGCAATAGCAGGCTTCGACAGATCGAAGGGCGTTTGGCGAGTGGCCTATCCAAAGCTACGGTCGAGCATGTCGGCTTTAAGCCCGGCAGAAACATGCCTGGCGGAACTGCTTCCATTTCATAAGGAAACGCTCTAGTTTGCGGGTCATGATCTCGGCACAAGACCTCTCCCCGGCAGAACTGGCGGCGCTTCTGCATTTCCATGCGGATGCTGGCGTCGACTGGCTGCTGGAAGACGAGCCGATGGATCGATTTGCCGAATTTGCGGCAGGGCGTCAGGCGCGTGCTCCACAGAGAAGCAGCGAGCCGCAACAGCCGGAGATACGAAGCGCACCGCAGCAGGCCGCCCCCTCTCCCCAGCAAGCTGCCCGTGCGCCTGCATCTGCGCCCCCCGCGCCGGTCAACGTTGCACTGCCGGACGATCAGGCGATCGCTTCGGCACGCTTCGCGGCCGAGAGCGCGCGATCGCTTCTCGAACTGAAAACCGCGCTCGAAAGCTTCAACGGCTGCAATCTCAAAAACAGTGCCCGCAACACGGTGTTTGCCGAAGGTGATCCTTCATCCGGCATCATGATCGTCGGCCCTATGCCTGATGCGGATGACGATCGGGAAGGCCTTCCCTTTACCGGCAAGACTGGATTGCTTCTCGACCGCATGCTGGCGGCGATCGGTCTTGATCGCGGCAAGCTGATGCTCACCAATGTCGTTCCCTGGCGCCCGCCGGGCAACCGTTCGCCGTCGGGTCCGGAGATGGAAATCTGCCGCCCGTTCATCGAGCGACAAATCGCTTTGGCCGAGCCGAAAGTACTGTTGCTTCTCGGCAACTTCACAGCGCGTTTTTTCTTTGGCGGCTCCGGCACGATCCATACGATGCGCGGACAGTGGCGTGATGTCGCAGTTGGCCCCAGCACAGCGCCTGCCATTGCAACCCTGCATCCACAGGAGCTTTTGAATGCTCCGGCGAGTAAGTCATTGGCCTGGAACGATTTATTGGCATTTCAGGCGCGCTTGCGCGATTTATGAATGCTTCCTTTTTGATCATTGTAAATAGATTATGAAAAAAGCCATGCAAATGGCGCATAACAGCGACGCATTCGGTCGGATTGCCGAATCTATGCCGCACTGCAATAAGAAACCCGTCTTGGGAGGAAAAGGTTTAAGGAACCAAGGCAATGACCACGCGCTACCGTCCGGTTCATTCCGGCTTTGAAACGCTTCGACTGGCGGGCCTCGGCCCACGCTCCAGTCAGGGCTACCACCGTTTCGGTGTTACAAACGAACAGCTGACCGCTCGTGCTTCGACGCAGCAGGTCCGCACAACCCGTCCTTCGGCGGTTTTTGCAGACTTTCGCGAACGCTGAGACGATCTTTGTGCGGTCACGTCCGCACATGCTGCATGCGTTGCCATGCTGATGAGGCGCCTTTCATGTGGAAGGCGCTTTTGCATTTTCAGACGGTGAGTTTACGCAGCAGCCCTGCCCAATGGAGCAATAGACCCGATTATTCGTGGGCGCTAACCCGTTTCTCGGGCGGAGAATGCTTCTCGAGCCGTCGCGCTTCACCGTGCCACGTTCACTTGGTCCCGTAGCAGTGATTTCGCTTCGAAGAACGCGTCTTCCACGTGCGTGAACTTCCTCGCTTGCCAGCCACAATACTCGCTAAGATAGTCGCGCGACAGCCACATGGGGCTGCGTGGTGTATCATCCACCCAGCCGACGCTGCCTTGGTCGGCGGCTTTGTTCAGAAGCCTTTGCAAATGCGTGCGCGACATCATGAATGTTGAGGCCATCGCCCGAACATCGACATAGCCGATATCGATCTGCTCGTTCTCGGTGTCTCGAACACGACTGACGATCTCGTCCATCACCAAGCCGCCCGCTTCCACCCACTGGAATTGTCCGACGCGCTTTGGCGGCTCGACCCAATGCGGGTCAGCAAGGCAAGCGCGCGCTGCGGCGGGTTGCGCATGCACGACGATCTCGGGATATGCCATCAGAGTTGCAGCGCGGTTTCCATTGTCCATGCCGTCGATGGCGGAGAGGTTTGCAAGGTACCAGTTGAATATTCCCTGCTCGCTGATCTGCGTGGCGCGGTACCGCTTAGGTCTCGTCGCCGCAGAGCGGTTTGCCTTCTCGAGATAGCGATAGATCTCAAGCTGATCCAAATAGTTCTGCACCGTGTTGCGGCTGGCAACACCAGTAGAGGTGACGACATCGCGCAGTTGCGCGACGGTGAAACCCTGAGCCCGCTGTTCGGCGCTGAGGCCCATCGCCATTTGTGTTAGCAGCCATTTCTGATGGGCGGAGAGCAAGCGCGCAAGACGGGGATTTTCATCGAAACGTCCGCGCAACGTGCGCGCCAGGTGTTGAATCGCACCTAGAAGACCTGGATGAGCAATGAAGTCGTTATAGGAGAAGCTCATCGGCGCGTCTCCGGACTCGATGAGCCTGCGACACTTCTTTCAAACGGGAAAAGAGGGCGCATGACATTTTTCCCGCCCCTTTGATTGATTTTCCTTGGCTTGAAATCCCAACGCAAGATGCATCACCCAAAACCCACAACCTAGAAGGTACATACCACATTTTTGCGTGTGACTATGATTTTTTCTTAAAATTCACAGGTGTTTATTCATAGTCGGACAGGGTCAACCGGATGGTGTCGAGGCCTTGCGTGCAGCCTTACGCTGAAGCCCCAGCTGATGCTCGCGGAAGATGATGAAGATGCCTGCGCAAACGACAATGCTGGTTCCGATCAGCATGGTGAGGGTCGGCACATCGCCGAAGAGAATGTAGGAAACGCCGATACCGAGAAGGATCGAGCTATATTCGAAGGGCGCGATGGTCGACACTTCCGCGTGACGATAGCTTTCTGTCAGCAGGATTTGGGCTATCCCGCCGGCAATGCCTGCAGAAATCAAGAGAACGGCCTGCTGCATATCCAACCATTCCCAGCCGAACGGCATGCTGAAGGCGGAAATGAGCGTGCCGGTCAGTGAGAAGTAAAGCACGATCGTCGGGGTACGTTCGGTCACAACCAGTTGGCGCACCTGCACCATCGCCAGTCCACCGAGGACGGCACCAAAAAGAACGGCGAGAGCCCCAATGCTTTCGCTCGCCTCAAGGCCGCCATTCTGCAACAGCGTCATCTTTGGCCACAGGATGATGACGACGCCCATCATGCCGACGACAACCGCCGACCAGCGGTAGATGCGCACCGTTTCGCCCAGCATCACGGCGGCGAAGACGACAGACATCAGCGGCGAGGCATAACCGATTGCAATGAATTCCGGAAGCGGCAGCAAGGTGAGGCCGTAAAATCCGCACATCATCGACAGAATGCCAAGAAAACCGCGCTTGAAATGGCCAAACAGATTGCTTGTGTGAAAGGCTCGCGTGAGCCTGCGGAGCCATGCCAGATAAAGGATGATGGGAAGGATGGCGAAAGCCGAGCGGAAGAAGGTGATCTGTCCCGCAGGAACATCCGGCCCGGCTGCCTTGATGCAGGTCTGCATGACAAGAAAGAAAGCGACGGAGGTGAGTTTGAGGACAATACCCCGGACGGGATTGTACGTATCTGCACTCATGGGAATTTGCGATCGGGATTTGCAGACGAGATGCCCGCAGATTGGAGTTTGACCCGAGCGCACAGCACAGCAGATCGACTTTCATGTTCATTAGATCATGCTGGCCAACGGAGGTAAACCGATTCGGCGGCCCCTGCCGGCCGGTCCCATCGTCTACAGCATCGTCCCGAACATCGGAATCGATTTTCGCAAAGCACCATCCGTGGATCAAAGACGATAGAGCGTTCCTTGTGCGTTCAATAGGACGAACGGCGCTCCAGGGTGGCTGTGGCTGCGCGGAGCGAGGCTCATTTTCAGCATATTCTCTTTCTGCGTGTCCACAGCTTCAGTAATCGTTCAACATTTCATGAAATCATGCATCGATCAGAAATGCTCAGACGCGGGTTAAAACTTCTGTCTGGTAGTATTTTAGGGACGCATGTGCCCCGCCTCTCCATGATGGTGACGCGTGTCGACAAGTTTACTTTCACCCATCATGCCCGCATGATGGTCAGGCAGCGGCAGAAGCAAGGTTCATTCGGGAATAGTTATGCGAACAGATACGGGTCAGATTGTTCAGTTGGCGGATTATCGCCCAACGGATTTCGTGCTTGAACGGGTTGACCTCACATTTGAACTGGACCCACAAAACACGAAGGTGGAAGCGCGACTGATCTTCCATCGCCGCGAGGGCGCCGACAAGGCAGCACCGCTCATTCTCGACGGCGACGAACTGACGCTTTCGAGCCTGCTTCTCGACCAGATTGAGATGCCGACGGCACAATATGACGTGACGCCAGAGCGACTGACGATCCGCGATCTTCCTGAAGAGATCCCCTTCGAAATCTGCGTCACCAATTACATCAATCCGGAAAGCAATACCCAGCTGATGGGTCTCTATCGCACCAATGGCGTCTATTGCACGCAGTGCGAGGCAGAAGGCTTCCGCCGCATCACCTATTTCCCGGACCGGCCGGATGTGCTGGCGCCTTACACGATCACCATCATCGCGGCCAAGGAAGGCAATCCCCTCCTCCTGTCGAACGGTAATTTCCTAGGCGGCGGCAATTACGACGAAGGCCGCCATTTCGCTGCCTGGTTCGATCCTCATCCGAAGCCGAGCTACCTTTTCGCACTGGTCGCTGGCGATCTTGGCGTTGTCGAAGACAGCTTCACGACCATGTCGGGCCGCGAAGTCGCGCTGAAGATCTATGTCGAGCATGGCAAGGAGCCGCGCGCGACCTACGCCATGGATGCGCTGAAACGCTCCATGAAATGGGATGAAGAGCGCTTCGGCCGCGAATACGACCTCGACATCTTCATGATCGTCGCCGTATCCGACTTCAACATGGGCGCGATGGAGAATAAGGGCCTCAACGTCTTCAACGACAAATATGTTCTGGCCGATCCGGAAACCGCGACCGATGCCGACTACGCCAATATCGAGCGCATCATCGCACATGAATATTTTCACAACTGGACCGGCAACCGCATCACCTGCCGTGACTGGTTCCAGCTTTGCCTGAAGGAAGGTCTGACCGTCTATCGCGATCAGGAATTTTCCTCCGACATGCGCTCGCGCGCGGTCAAGCGTATCGCAGACGTTCGCCACTTGAAGTCGGAACAGTTCCCCGAAGATGGCGGCCCGCTGGCGCATCCACCCCGTCCGGATAAATATCGCGAAATCAACAACTTCTACACGACCACCGTCTATGAGAAGGGCGCCGAAATCACCGGTATGATCGCAACGATCCTGGGAGAAGACGGCTTCCGCAAAGGAACCGACCTCTACTTCGAGCGTCACGACGGTGACGCTGCGACGGTTGAGGATTTCGTCAAGTGCTTCGAGGATGCGACCGGACGCGATCTGACGCAGTTCTTCCGCTGGTATATCCAGGCCGGAACGCCGCTTGTCAGCGCCTCCACCGCTTATGATTCGGCGTCCGCGACCTTCACCTTGTCGCTGGAGCAGACGGTTGCACCGACGCCCGGCCAGAGCCGCAAGGAGCCGCTGCACATTCCGCTCTCGACGGCGCTCATTCTGGGTAACGGTCAGATCGCCACGCCGATCAAGGTTGAAGGCGGTGAGTTCAAGGACGGTGTCCTGCATCTGACAGAACGCAGTCAGCGCTTCACCTTCACAGGCATTTCGTCGCGACCGGTTTTGTCGATCAACCGCAGTTTCTCTGCCCCGATCAACCTGCACATGGAGCAATCGTCGGACGACCTCATCCAGATCGCCCGTCACGAGACAGACCTCTTCTCGCGCTGGCAGGCACTGACGGCCCTTGCCTTGCCGAACCTGATTGCGGCAACGCAGGCCGTGCGGTCGGGCAACGAGGTGAGCGTCGATCCAGCCTTCATCTCGACCCTGATCGAGATCGCTGGCAATGATGAGTTCGAACCGGCCTTCCGCGCTCAGGCGCTGACACTGCCGAGCGAGGCGGATGTGGCGCGCGAGATGGGCAAGGACAATGATCCCGACGCCATCCACAAAGCGCGCAATGCCGTCATGCGTGCGGTCGCCAAAGCCGGTATCGAAACCTTCAAGAGCCTCTTCTCAGGCTTCGAAGAGAAAGACGACTATTCGCCGGATGCGGCAAGTGCCGGACGCCGTTCGCTGCGCAATATTGCCATGAGCTATCTGTCCTATGCGGAAGAGACACCCGAGCGGGCTGCCCAGGCCTTTGCCAACGCCTCCAACATGACCGACATGGCGTATTCGCTTAGTGTCCTGACACAGCGTTTCCCTGACTCGGCCGAGGCATCCGACGCGCTGGCGACATTCGAGACGCGCTTTGCCGACAATGCACTGGTGATGGACAAGTGGTTTACGCTTCAGGCTGCCATCCCAGGTGATGGCGCATTGGCACGCATAACGTCTTTGATGGCGTCCAAGCACTTTATCGCCACCAACCCGAACCGTGTGCGTTCGCTGATCGGCACCTTTGCCTTCGGCAATCCCACCGGCTTCAATCGTGCAGATGGCAAGGCCTACGACTTCCTGGCCGAGCAGATCATCGCCATCGACAAGCGCAATCCGCAACTGGCAGCCCGCATTTTGACATCCATGCGCTCCTGGCGGTCGCTAGAGGCAGTGCGCGCCGATCACGCGCGCGAGGCCCTCACCACGATCGAGCGCAGCGCTGGGCTCTCCACCGATGTTCGCGACATTGTCGAGCGTATGCTCAAGGGCTGAGAGGCTCCCCTCCTCTATGTGAAAAGGCCGGACGTCCGGCCTTTTCTTGTTTTAGATCAAGAACAGCATCGCCCTCTCCTCGTAGATTTGCCTGATCGATCGGCATAGAGGAGACGTGACATGACCATCAGCCCAGCATTCCAGAGTTTTGCCAAGCAAGCGCCTGCCCACCACGCAGCCTGGCTACAGGCCGTGGCCGGGCTTGGCACCGCGTCAGCGCTTGACGGCAAAACCCAGAGTCTCGTCTATATTGGCATGCTGGCAGCCGCGCGGCTGGAGAGCGGCCTTGCCTTTCACGTTCAGGAAGCCAAGGTGCATGGCGCCTCGCGAGACGAGATTATCAGCGCCGTTCTTGCCGGCCTCCCGGCCGTCGGAAACTGCGTCGTGCAAGCCCTGCCCATCGCGCTTGACGCCTTCGACCACAACTGACGTAAGGGCAGTCAAAACCGTCTTTTCGGACGTTCGAAAAAAAGCGCGAGTCGGTTCAAAGGGTTAAAAATCTTTTAACTTTCAGCTCTGGACAAGGCGAATCAGCTTTGATTCATTAGGCGCAGATTCGAGCAGCGGCGCTTCGAATTTACACGAGGGACATCAAGGCGGGACAATGACGAACGTGCGGCGGGCGACTGCGGGCGATGAGCGACCGTATGCCAGATTTGCTGAAATGGCGGCGTTGGTTCACAGAACGGCGGAGAGCTTCTCCTCAGCCGGAAATCTGCTCGCAAGGTTGTGGCAGGTCCGCAGGCTTGAGACACTGCTCAAGCGTCTCATCCCCATTCTCATTCTGGCATTTCTGGTCGTCATCGCAGCATCGCGCATGTTCGGCATTACCGCGGAATATGGCCGCATGGAGAATGCCGCCCGGCAGACGACGGCGCTTTCCGCGCTGACCGCGCGTGCAGCCCTTTCCGGCGTTGAGACCCTGGCAGCCACGCAGGACCGGGCAGCCGTAGAGCGCCGCCTCAATCAATCCTTTCCCGCCGGCAGCATGGATGACGACACCGTGGTGTTGGTGGCCGGCATAAATGGCCGCGTCTTCGGTGGCGTCGGCCTGCATGCCGCATCCTATGTCGGCACGTCGCTGACTGCCCTCCTTCCTGAAATCGCGATCGTTCGCAGATTCCCCGGTGCGCCAGGAACGATCGAGACGAATATTGACAACACCCCGCATTACGCCACGATGCTGCCGCTTGGTTCCGATGGCGGCATGATCATCACGGCGCGGTCTTTGGAGCCGATGCGCGCGTTCTGGCGCAGCGAAGTGGCGATGAATGTCACACTCTTCGCCGGCATCTCCTCCATCCTGCTCGTCATTCTCTATGCCTACTACATGCAGGTGAAGCGGGCGCGCACCGCCGACGAAGTCTTTGTTGAATCCAACCTTCGCGTCGAGACGGCCCTGTCTCGCGGCCGTTGCGGCCTGTGGGACTTCGATCTTTCCACGCGCCGCATGTTCTGGTCCACCTCGCTTTACGAAATCCTCGGTCTTCCGCCGCGTACCGAACCGCTCTCCTTCAGCGATGCGGCGCGCATGATGCATTCCGAAGACGGAAACCTCTATGAGTTGGCACGCTCGGTCGGCTGCGGTGATCTGCGCCAGATCGATCAGATTTTCCGCATGCGCCACACCCATGGTCATTATGTCTGGCTGCGCGCCCGTGCGCAGGTGATCCACACGGCAAACGGCCCGCGCGTCATCGGCATCGCCATGGACGTGACCGAGCAGCACCGTTTGGCACAGCGTTATGCCGAGGCCGATCAGCGCCTTGCCGACGCCATCGAATGCACGTCCGAAGCCTTTGTCCTGTGGGACAAGAACGACCGCCTCGTGATGTGCAACACGCACTTCCAGCAGGCCTATGGTCTTCCCGACAGCGCACTTGTGCCCGGCACGGAACGCTCCGTCGTCTATAGTGCTGCAGCCCGCCCGATCGTCGAGCGCCGCGTGGCGGACTCCGATCAGTCGGGATTGTCGCGCACCACGGAAGTGCAGCTTGCGGATGAGCGCTGGCTGCAGATCACCGAACGCCGCACCCGCGACGGCGGTCTCGTCTCCGTCGGTACGGACATTACGCTTCTGAAGCGCCATCAGGATCGCCTGCGCGAATCCGAGCGCCGCCTGATGGCAACGATCGGCGATCTCTCCGCCTCCCGCCACAAGCTCGAGCGGCAGAAGACCGAGCTTTCGGACGCGAACGCGCTCTATCAGGCGGAAAAGGAACGCGCGGAAGCCGCCAACAAGGCGAAGTCCGAATTCCTCGCCAATATGAGCCATGAGCTGCGCACCCCGCTCAACGCCATTCTCGGCTTTTCCGAAATTCTCGTCGCCGAAATGTTCGGCCCGGTCGGCTCGCCGAAATACAGCGAATATGCCCGCGACATCCATGATAGCGGCCAACATCTACTGAACGTCATCAATGACATTCTCGACATGTCGAAGATCGAAGCAGGCCATATGCGCATCAACCGCGAGAAGGTCGATCTTGCGCCCTTGGTGGAAGAGACACTGCGCCTGACTGCCATTCAGGCAGCGCAGAAGAACATCACCATCCAGCAGCGGCTATGCAGGAATATGTATATGAGCGGCGACCGCCGTGCCATGAAGCAAATCATGCTCAACCTGCTGTCCAACGCCGTCAAGTTCACCGACGAGGGTGGCCGCGTCGAGCTTCGCACCCATGTGCACGAGAACGGCTTGATGATGACGATTGCCGATACCGGCATCGGTATTCCGACAGCAGCCATCAACAAGATCGGTCAGCCATTCGAGCAGGTGCAGAGCCAGTATGCCAAGAGCAAAGGCGGCTCGGGCCTTGGTCTTGCCATTTCCCGCTCGCTGGTCAGGCTCCACGGCGGCAAGATGAAGATCCGCTCCTGCGAGGGGAAGGGAACGGTGGTCACCATCCTCATCCCGCATGTGCATGTTGCCAAGGATATGCCCTATCTCGCCTATCAGGCGAGAAACAAGCTGGAGCTCCTGCGCTCGCACAAGCTGAACTGACGGCTTTCGCTTGACCCGTTTGGGATCGCAAAGCCGCCGAACGGCTTAGCGCGACCGCAAAGTGATCCTGGTCAGTTCGGAGGGAATGCCGAGCCGCAGCGCAAAGCCTGGCCAGAGCGCCGTGCCGTTGTTGACGTAAAGCTTCATGCCCCCGACATCGTAGAAACCGGAGACGAAGCCGTTATTGGGCCGTGCCACCATGCGATCGAGCCCAACGACCATGCCCCCATGCGTATGGCCGGAAAGCTGGACCGCGACACCCAGTGCTGCATTGGCTGCCGCCTGACCGGGCTGGTGATCCAGCAGGATCACAGGTGCACCGGCAGGCGCGCCTCTGAGCGCCGCCGCCGTGTCATGCGCGGGAAACGCCGTTCTCGTGGATGAAAGATCGGTGACGCCTGCGATTACAAGCTTGGCGTTGCCGCGCTCGATGACAGCGTTGCTGTTGGCAAGTGTCGTCATGTTGAGGCCCTGATAATAGGCCATCCACTCCTTGTAGCCGAAGAAGTATTCGTGGTTTCCGGGAATGGTGTAGACGCCATCGCGAGCCTTCAGCTCTGCCAAGGGCGCTATGTCGCTGCTTCTCGCTTCAACCTTGCCGTCGATGAGGTCACCAGTGATGACGATCAGGTCGGCATTGAGGGCATTGGTCTTTTCGACCACAGCCCGCGTCCAGGAGGCGGGAAAGAGGCGACTGATATGCAGGTCCGTCAACTGCACGATCTGATAGCCATCGAAAGCCGGATCAAGCCCCGGAACAGCGATCTCGATGTCCTTCAGCGGCGGCACACGGATCGCCTGGCTGACGGCAAAGGCGGAGAGAGCCAGAGCAACAGCGGCCATTCCATAGCGGACACCGGCAGGCACCAGCGGGAAGTGCCCCTTGAACAGCATCAAGACCAAAGACACCACATCCAGTGCAATCTGGAAGACGGCAAGCAGCAGCATGAAGCCGAAGAGAAGGTTGAAGCAGATGATCAGCGGTCTTGGAAATTCAGGCGAGAACACCGAACCAGACGAGAGGCGACTGAAGAGGTGATATTGCGAAGCGACGAGAAGCAGCAGCGCTAGGGCGAGCTTCAACGGCCAAACCCAGGGCAGTGGCTGAATGAAGCGCACAGCGACCACGAGCCATGGAATTCCGAAAATAAGGTGAAACATCAAGACGCTTTCGTTTTAGCTTTCGCCATAGGTGGGGATGCCGCCTTCATCAATCCAGCCCGGCAAAATCCGTTCCACTGCACAGAGAACGGATTATCTCCTTGCGCCCAATGATCATGCGGTGGCTTCACAAATCCCCTTTTGAGGACACCAATGCCAAGAATGCCTTCCGGACGGCTTTCGACAGGCGCTTTACCTCGCCCTCCAGCGTCGCAATATCGGGGCAGTCCCCTGCTCTGCAAACGAGATCGATCAAGCCTGCAGGCGCCTGTTTCGGATCGAAATCCGTATCGATGCACAGCCTTATGATCTGCGACAGTTCGGTGAAGAGCCGCATTGCTTCGATGCAATCGTCATGTGTCTGGGGCTCCATCGCCTCTGAGGCCATGCGTTTGAGCGCATCGGACGTGCTCTCTCCCGGCTCATGCAGAGGCAGACCCTTTGCCGGCGCGACAAGTGTCAGATATTGCGCAATGAATTCCAGATCGACCAGTCCGCCGGGGATGAGCTTGAAATCCCAGAGGCTTTCGGCAGGCTTTTCCTTGTCGATCAGCTGGCGCATCTCGCGAACGTCGGCGGCGACCTTGGCGACGTCTCGCTTTTGCGACAGGACCGAGGCAATGATCCGATCGGCATCTGCAATCAAGGTTGCCTCACCGCAGATCAGTCGGGCTCTGGAGAGTGCGAGATGCTCCCACGTCCAGGCTTCTTCGCGCTGGTATTTTTCGAAGGTCGAGATGCGGGTCGCCACCGGTCCTTTGTTGCCGGATGGTCTGAGGCGCATGTCAACCTCATAGAGCACGCCTTCGGCCGTTGGGGCGGAAAGAGCCGCGATCAATCGCTGGGTGACACGGGTGAAGTAGCGAACCGCATCGAGCGGCTTGGCGCCGTCGGATTCGGCAGCCTCGTCGTCGTAATCATAAAGCAGAATGAGATCGACGTCGGAGCCGGCGGTCAGCTCGAAGGAGCCGAGCTTACCCATGCCGATGACGGCGACGCGCCCGCCCGGATAGGCGCCATGCGTCGTCGCCATTTCGACCAGGACGGCATTCAAAGCCGCTTCGATCACGAGATCGGCAAGGTGAGTGAAGGCGCGGCCCGCCACCTCGCCGGTAATCGCACCGGTCAAGAGCCGAACGCCGATCAGGAAGCGCTGCTCGGCAGCAAAAATGCGCAGCCGGTCGAGAATGTCCTCGTAATGCCGCGCAGGCGAGAGGAAGCCCTTCATGCGCTGGGAAAGATAATCACGTGTCGGGATCTCGGTCATCAGCGCCGGGTCGAGCATGCCGTCGAAGACATGCGGTCGTGCCGCGATGATTTCGGCAAGTCTCGGGGCGGACGACATGATCGTGACCAGCAGCGACAGGAGCGCCGGATTGTTACCGAGGAGGGAGAAGAGCTGGATGCCCGCCGGCAGCCCGGAAAGGAAGTTGTCGAAGCGGAGCAGCGCCTCGTCGGCGCGTTTGCTCTCGCCGAAGGCCTTCAGCAGGTCCGGCGTCAACTCGGTCAGCCTTTCGCGCGCCTCGACCGATTGTGTCGCGCGGTAGCGGCCATTGTGCCAGGTGCGGATCACCCGTGACATGTCTTCAGGACGTTCAAAGCCGAGCCGCTCCAGCGTCTTCAATGTGTCGGGGTCATCCTTTTGACCGGTGAAGACAAGGTTGCCGCTCTCGCCAGACAGCTTCGTTTCCTGCTCGAACAGAGCGGAATATTGGCGCTCTACCAGCCGCAGCACGTCCTCCAGTTTTTCGGAGAATGCTTTGGTGTCGGCAAAGCCGAGCATGAAAGCGATACGCTTCAATTCGGTTTCCGTATCCGGCAGGATATGCGTCTGCTCGTCGCGAACCATCTGGATGCGATGCTCGACCTCGCGCAGGAACCAATAGGCTTCGGTCAGACTGTCACGCGTCTCCGCATCGATCCATTTGGCATCCGTCAGCGCCGCAAGCGCTTCTTCGGTCGAGCGGACACGCAAGGGTGCCATACGCCCGCCTGCGATCAATTGCTGCGTCTGGGCGAAGAATTCGATCTCACGAATGCCGCCGCGTCCAAGCTTGACGTTATGTCCCTTTACCGCGATCGCCCCGTGGCCCTTATGCGCATGAATTTGTCGCTTGATGGAATGGATATCGGCAATTGCAGCGTAATCGAGATATTTGCGGAAGACGAAGGGCGTCAGTTCCCGCAGGAAGCCCGCGCCCGCCTTGATGTCACCTGCCACAGGTCGCGCCTTGATATAGGCCGCCCGCTCCCAGTTCTGCCCCCTGCCCTCATAGTAAAGCAGCGCCGCATCGACCGGTATGGCAAGCGGTGTGGAGCCAGGGTCGGGGCGAAGACGAAGGTCGGTTCGAAACACATAGCCGTCGGCGGTACGCTCCTGCATGATCCGGATCAGCCGCCGCATCATCCGCCCAAAGATCTCGAGCGCATCTAGCGGATCGGGCACGATGCCAGCCATGGGTTCGAAGAACACGACAGCATCGATATCGGAGGAATAATTGAGCTCGCGCGCGCCGAGCTTGCCCATGCCGAGCACGATGAGACCCGAGCCTTCGCTCGGTGCCTGCGGATCTTTGAGCGTAAGCCTGCCGCTATTATGGTTGGCGAGAAGCAGATGATCGATTGCGGCCGACAGCGCTGCGTCGGCCATGTCGCTCAGCCATCGTGTCGTATCGCGGGCGGTAAAGATGCGGCCGAGATCGGCCAAGGCTGCGACGAAGGACAGGCGGCGTTTGGCGACGCGTAGCGTCGTCATCACCTCCGCCTCCGTCGGAATGGCGCCATCCTCACCCGGTCGCCAGCAATTGCGGGCCTGTTCGACCAGTCTGCCGAGCGATGTCTCGACCGGCTCAGAAACAGCGAGCGTCAGCAGCCCCTCGTCGGCGTTAGCTGCGTCGCGAAGATAGGGAGACAAGGTGAAGGCGTTGGCAACGAAATCCTTGAGCGGGCTGTCGCCCGCCATCATTTCGGCGATTCCGGGTTCGCGCTTGGCAATGTCTTTCAGAGACGAGAGAACGGATTTCAGTTCGGTTTGGGTGAGTGCACGGATCGTTCCTGGTTGCACTTCATCAAGCCTTGTTGCTGCGGATACCGCACCTGTCATGGTCTCTCCTCCTGCATGTCACCCTGTTGGACGGGCTTTTTCTCTCCCTGCATCGCTGTGCGTGCCACAGGCTTCAGGGAAAGAGACATAACCTTACGGCTTGGACGCCGGAAAGACCATGGACACGGTGAGACCAGGCGACGCTGGATTGCCCGGATCGGTATCCGAGAGACGCAGTTCACCGCTATGAAGCTCCATCACCGCCTCCACCAGCGAGAGACCGAGGCCCGTTCCGGGCTTGGAGCGGCTCTCATCCAGTCGTACGAAGCGTTTGATCACCTCGGCGCGCTTTTCAGCTGGAACGCCTGGGCCGGTATCGGCAACCGAAAGGATGACGCCTTCTTCGCTTCGACCAAGCTTTACGACGAGCCGCTTTTCACCGTCATGCCCAGCCGAATATTTGATGGCGTTGTCGATGAGATTGGTCAGTGCCTGACCGATCAGCTCGCGATTGCCCTGTACGACCAGTCCCGGCTCGATGGCCGCAGTCAGCGTCAACCCTTCCTCATCGGCCACGGGTTCGTAAAGTTCGGCGCTGTCATCCGCAATGGCGGAGATATCCACGTCGGTCATCTCCGCGGCAATCGAGCCGGCCTCGACGCGCGAGATCATCAAAAGCGCATTGAAGGTGCGGATCAATTGGTCGGATTCGGCGATGATGCCTTCGAGCGCCGCGCGCCGCTTGTTGTCGTCGGGATCATCAAGCGCATCAGCCGCCCTGTTGCGCAGTCGCGTCAGCGGTGTCTTCAGGTCATGGGCAATGTTGTCGGAGACCTGACGTAAGCCCTCATTCAGCTTTTCGATGCGGCCGAGCATAGCATTCAGCGAACCGGAAAGCCGATCGAATTCATCGCCGGACCTGCCCTCGGGAAGCCGTTGCGAGAGATCGCCCGCCATGATTTTCTTCGTTGCGGCCGACATGCGATCAAGGCGCTTCAACGCATTTTGCCCGATGGCAAACCAGATGATGAGCGCACCGCCGCCCATGATCGCCAGCGCCACCATGAGCGCGCTGCGCACCAGCAACCGGAACTTCGTGGGCTCGCCCAAATCGCGGCCGACGAGAATGCGCAGGCCATTATCAAGGACGAAGATATTGGCGGTCGCCAGGTGTTTTACGCTGTCGCCGCTTTCGGAGTAGCGCTCATAGGTGAAAGGAAATTCGGTCCAGCCTTCATTGTCAAACACGCCGGGCTGTACCGAGGCGACGTTACCGCCGAGGATTTCACCATTGGGTCCGGCGATGACGTAAAGGCTTGCACCCGGCTGGCGGGCGCGTCGTTCCATCATCCGCAAAAGCGGATTGATCCCGCCACGCTCATAGACACGCTGAACGTCGTTGACCTCCTGCAGCACGGCGTCGCGCGTTTGCTGGTTGAGCAGACGCTCCGAAAGTGCGGTGACGTAGAAGACGAGAAACGCCGCGCAAAGCGCAAACAACAGAATGTAGAGCGCGGAAAGACGGACAGCAGTGGAGCTGAAAAGAAGGCGCAAGCGCGAAGGCATCGTTTAGCCTTCGTCCTTCATCATATAACCAGCACCGCGGATCGTCTTCAGCAAAGGCTTGTCGAAATCCTTTTCGATCTTGGAGCGCAGACGCGAGACGTGAACGTCGATGACATTGGTCTGGGGATCGAAATGATAATCCCAGACATTTTCCAAGAGCATGGTGCGGGTCACCACCTGGCCGGCATTCTTCATCAGATATTCCAGCAGGCGGAACTCACGCGGCTGCAGCAGGATCTCCTTGCCGTTACGGCGCACGTCGTGTGAAAGCCGGTCGAGTTCGAGATCGCCGACGCGATAGATCATGTCCTGCTCGGGCTTGCCCTTGCGGCGACCAAGCACCTCGATCCGGGCAAGAAGCTCGTTGAAGGCATAGGGCTTGGGAAGATAATCGTCGCCACCGGCGCGAAGGCCGGTTACGCGGTCATCCACCTGACCAAGTGCCGAGAGAATGAGCACGGGCGTCTCGACGCCCTTCCTGCGCAATTCTGAAATAACGGAAAGGCCGTCACGACGCGGCAACATGCGGTCAACGACCATAACGTCGTAAACATTTTCGCAGCCCATAAAAAGGCCGCTTTCGCCATCACTGGCGTGGTCGACAACAATACCAGCTTCACGGAATGCCTTCGTCATATAAGCGGCGGCTTCCAAATCATCTTCAATAACAAGTATTTTCATGTGGGGAACATTAACGTCGATATCATCCAGCGCACAACTGGAAAGAGGTTCGCCCGCAGCATTATGCAGATGACTTTCCACGGATTGGCTGATGTGTTCTGCCATGATGATGTCTCCTGTCTGCCTGGCCTGCCACCCTCGCAATAAACGGCGTGCCGCTTCGGGTAACTTAGGCCTTGGATGGCCGAGAGCCGGCCACCGGATTGTCGATCGCAAAACACGAGGCCGCCGCAGATATCCTTGGCTTCCTTGCTGTTCTACGGCTTTAAAAAAAAGAGAGGGGCAAAGCGCCCCTCTCGTATCTCCTCCCTATCAACCCTGATCGATGTCGAGGGCGATGAAGCGGCTGCCCTGCTCGGTTTCGATCTGGAACAGGGCCTTGGTGCGGCCGTCCTTCTTGGCCTGATTGATCACCTTCTCGACATCGGCAGCGGATGCGACCTGCTGATTGTTCACCGAGGTGATCTTTTCGCCCGTCTTGAGCCCGCGGGTTGCGGCGTCGGAGTCCGGATCGACATCAGTGATGGCAAGACCCTTGCCATCTTCAGCAGGAGCAACCGTCAGGCCGAGGCTCGAAAGAGCCTTCTCGCTGGAGGACTGACCGCCGCGATCATTGTCGTTTTGACCCTGCGCACCTGCGGACGCGTCATCATTTGCCAAATCACCCAAGGTGACACTGACCGACTGCGACTTGCCATCGCGCCAAAGCGACAGTTCGACCTTGGTGTTGGGCGCCAGCGCGCCAATGCGACGGGACAGTTCGCGTGCATCCTTGATCGGATCGCCGTTGACCGCGGTGATAATATCACCCTGCTTGATGCCGGCCTTGTCACCGGGAGAACCCGGCTGCGGAGCCACGACGAGCGCACCCTTGGCTTCGGAGAGGCCGAGCGATTCAGCAATATCCTTGCTGACGGGCTGGATCTGCACGCCAAGCCAGCCGCGCTCGACCTTACCGTCCTGCATCAGATCCTGAACGACATCCTTGGCAACGGATGCGGGGATCGCGAACGCGATACCGACATTGCCGCCGGAAGGCGAGAAGATCGCGGTGTTGATGCCGACGACTTCCCCATTGAGGTTGAAGGCGGGGCCACCGGAGTTACCGCGGTTCACGGCCGCATCGATCTGCAGATAGTCGTCATAAGGACCGGAGCCGATATCACGGCCGCGGGCAGACACGATACCGGAGGTGACCGTGCCGCCAAGACCGAAGGGGTTACCGACAGCGACGACCCAGTCACCGACGCGGATTTTGCTGTCATCGGCAAATTGCACGTAGGTGAACTTGCGGTTCACATCGACCTTCAGCACAGCCAGGTCGGTGCGCCGATCGCGGCCGATAAGCTTGGCGTCGTATTCGGTGCCGTCGTTGAGCACCACTGTGTAGGCGGAGCCGTCATCGACGACGTGGTTGTTGGTGACGATGTAACCGTCTTCCGAGATGAAGAAGCCGGAGCCCTGAGCGACGGGGCGCAGCGGGCCTTTACCTTCGCGGTGGCGATTGGGGCCACGCTTGTCTTCGTTTGCGCCGGGGCCACCGAATTCCTTGAAAAAGCGCTTCAGCGGATGGTCGTCAGGAAGCTGATCCAGACCGCGACCGCCGAAGGAAAAACCGCTGCTGTCGTCAGAAACCGGCTCGACATTGGATTTGACGCGGACCGAAACGACTGCGGGAGAAACGGCATCAACGACGCTGGCAAAGCTCGGTACCTGGGGTGCATTCACCTCGACAGGTGCTGCAAAGGAACGGGCGATTGGGCCAGCGACGCCGGTGGTCAGCATCAGCGCGGCAAGACCGCCGACGGCCGAAGACTTCAGAACTGTCTTCAACGAAGAGCGTCCGTTTTGCATTTGAGACATTTGATTTCCTTCTTTCTTCATCTGACTGGAGCCTCCGAGGAGGATCGGAGCAGCGGTGGATGACAAAAGATATAGGAACTCCCACCTTACAGCGAAGTGTCTGCCTTATGAAAAATTAGTAATATTGCCGCATTGAACGATATGGCGGCGCAAACCTCAGCGTTCCAGCAAGTCGCGGATCCTGGCTTCTTCATCCGCCGTCAATTTCTGGCCTTCCGAGAGCGCGGCACGGCGACGGGAAAAGACGAACACCGCCACTCCGCCGATCACAAGAAGACCGATCGGCGCCCCCCATAGAGCCAGAGTCCTTGCGCTGAAGCGCGGTTTCAACAGCACGAACTCGCCATAGCGCGAGACGACATAGTTGATCACCGCATCGTCGCTGTCGCCCTTGACCAAACGATCGCGCACCAGAAGACGCAGATCGCGGGCAAGCTCCGCATTGCTGTCATCGATCGACTGGTTCTGGCACACCATGCAACGCAATTGGGCCGTAAGGTTGCGCGCGCGTGCTTCGAGCGCAGGATCGGCAAGGACCTCGTCCGGGTTGAAAGCGAAGGCGGGAAAGGCGCTGAGCGCCAGAATGATGAGCAGCGATAATCTTGCGAGCATCGCTCTCATTCCGCCGGCTCCAGGCTTGCAGCTTTCGCAGGCTTTGACTTGCGGCTTGGCGCGCCCACACGCAGGCGGCGGTCGGAGAGCGAGATAAAGCCGCCCAGCATCATGAACAGCGTACCGCCCCAGATGCAGAGGATGAAGGGTTTCCACCAGATGCGCACGACGATACCGCCATCCTGCATCGGATCGCCGAGGGACACATAAAGTTGTGAGAGACCGAAGGTCATGATGCCGGCTTCTGTCGTCGGCATGCGGCGCGCGGTATAGAGGCGCTTTGAGGACCAGACATCGCCCACCTCCACGCCCGCCTTGCGGGCGGTGAAGTGGCCGCGATCTTCGGTGTAATTCGGGCCGACGTAATGACGGATGCCATCAAAGGTCAGGCTATAGCCGCCCGCCTCGACCACCATGCCCTGCTTCATCTCGACCACGGTTTCCGTCTCGAATGTGGTGACGGTGACGATGCCAAGTACCGTGATGCCGAGGCCGATATGCGCAAGCGCCGTGCCGAACGCCGAACGAGGCAGACCTTTCAGGCGGCGAAACGCAACGCCAAGCGTCAACTTGCCGAAATTGGCACGGTACCAGAGATCGGCAAGCGCGCCGAAGATCAGCCAGAAGCCTGCAGCTATGCCAAGCGCTGCCAATACCGGTCCGCCATTTTGGATGTACCAGAGCGCCAGTCCTGCGAGAGCCGCAAGAGCCGCGGCCACGTAGAGCCGCTGGAAGGCCCCTAGCAGATCGCCACGCTTCCAGGCAAGCATCGGCCCGAAGGGAGTGACGATCAGGATCGGGATCATCAACAGGCCGAAGGTGATGTTGAAGAAGGGCGCGCCGACAGAGATCTTTTCACCGGTCAGGGTTTCAAGAACCAGCGGATAGAGCGTGCCGATCAACACCGTGGCGGTGGACACCGTCAGGATCAGGTTGTTGAGAACCAATGCGCCCTCACGCGAAATCGGCGCAAACAGACCGCCTGCCTTCAGCGTCGGGGCGCGCCAGGCAAAAAGCGAAAAGGCGCCGCCGATGAAGATCATCAGGATGCAGAGAATGAAGATACCGCGGCTCGGATCGGTGGCAAAGGCGTGGACCGAGGTCAGCACGCCGGAGCGGACGAGGAAGGTGCCGAGCAAGGACAGCGAAAAGGTCATGATCGCCAAAAGCACGGTCCAGATCTTCAGTGCCTCGCGCTTCTCCATGACGAGCGCCGAATGCAAAAGTGCCGTTCCTGCAAGCCAGGGCATGAAGGAGGCATTTTCGACCGGGTCCCAGAACCACCAGCCTCCCCAGCCGAGTTCGTAATAGGCCCAGTAGGAGCCCATGGAGATGCCCGCCGTCAGGAAGGTCCAGGCAGCCAGTGTCCATGGACGCACCCAGCGCGCCCAGGCGGCATCAATGCGGCCTTCCATGAGGGCGGCAACGGCGAAGGAAAAACAGACGGAAAAGCCGACATAGCCGAGGTAAAGCAGCGGCGGATGAATGGCGAGACCGAAATCCTGGAGGATGGGGTTCAGATCCTGTCCCTCAGCCGGCACAGGGTCGAGCCGCAGAAACGGATTGGAGGTCAACAGAATGAACAGCAGGAAGGCCGTGCTGATCCAGGCCTGGACCGAGAGCACATTGGCTTTCAACGTATCGGGCAGATTGCGGCCATAGACGGAAACCAGCGCACTGAAAAACACCAGGATCAGCAGCCACAGAAGCATAGAGCCTTCATGGTTGCCCCAGACACCGGTCAGTTTGTAGATCATCGGCATCAAAGAATGCGAGTTCTCGAAGACGTTCTTCAACGAGAAGTCGGACACCGCATAGGCGTGCGTCAACGCACCGAAGCTGAGACCAACCAGGAGAAACATCAGAAGAGAGCCGGTGGACGCGACATCCATCAGCCCGCGATCGTGACGACGAACGCCGATAACCGGCAGGATGGAGACGACCACGGAAACCGCGAGCGCAAGGATGAGACAGTAGTGACCGATTTCACTGATCATTTGGTCGCCCCGGTCTTGTTGCCATCTTGCGTCTGCTGCCAAAGCCCCTTGTCTTTCAGCCGGTCGGCCACTTCCTTCGGCATGTAGTTCTCGTCATGCTTGGCAAGCACACTGTCTGCCATGAAGGCATGGGTTGCGGCATCGAAGACACCTTCCGTCACCACGCCTTGTCCCTCGCGAAACAGATCCGGCAGGATGCCGGTGTAGCTGACTGGAACGCTTCCAGAGCCGTCCGTCACGGTGAAGCTGACGGTGCGGCCTTCCCCACGCTTGACCGATCCTTCGGCTACCAGGCCGCCGAGGCGGATGCGCGTTCCTGGCGCAACGGAGGTCTTTTCGAGATCAACCGGCATATAGAAGTAAGCGATGGACTGGCCGAAGGCGAACATCACCAGAAAGACAGCCAGCATGATGAAACTCACGCCACCGCCGATGATCGCCAATCGCTTCTGTTTGCGCGTCATTGCGTCACTCCGTCGGCGGAAATTCCAAGTTGCTGCGCCAGGGCGAGCAGTTTCTTGCCCTGCTCGCCGTCCGGCGGAAAGGCCTTCAGCCCGTTTTGCAGTGCTTCCTTCGCCTTACCGTCATTGTTCAGCATGGCATAGGAGCGCACGAGCCGCATCCAGCCCTCAAAATTGTCGGGTTGCTCGCGAAGCTTGCCGTCCAGACTTTCGACCATACCGGCAATCATCGCCTGGCGATCCTCTGGGGCCATGGCGTTGGCAGCCTCTATATCCTCAGCCGTCGGATTGCCGGGTGCTTCGGGTTTTGGCACGGCAGCAAGCGCCGCATCGCCGCCGGTTGCCTCAAGATGTGCCTGAACGAGCGGTATCCAGGGCGCGCCGGCTGGAGAGGCCTTCAAGATCGCCGCGAATGCGTCGCGCGCCTCATCCTTCTTGCCAGCCTGCTCCAGCGCAAGCGCCAGATAGAAGCGCGCTCGCGGATTGCCGGGCCGCAATTTCTCCGCATCAGCGAAGGCGGATTGAGCTTCCTGCGTGACGATGCCCTGATTGGCTGTGACAAGTGTTTCAGCCAATCCGGTCAAGCGCTCGGGACTATCGCCCAGCAAGCGGATGGCGTTTCGGTAGGCCATTTCGGCATCGCCAAAGCGCATCGTCTTGAAGTAGATCGGCGCCAGCACATCCCATCCCGCGCCGTCCGCAGGGTTCTGCGCCAGATGGCGTTCCGCCTTGGCGATCAAAAGGTTCATATCGCTGCCGGGATTTTCCAGACGTGCTTCCAGCGGCATGTCCGGATGATTGGGGCTTCCCATGAACAAGTAAAGACAGAGACCTGTGATCGGTAAAGCCGCCGTTACAAGGCTTGCGATCACACTATGTCGGCGAGCGGTCAAGGCAGTGTCCTGCTCACTCTTTCCCGACGCCGCAGCCAGAAGGCGTCGCCCGATCTCGGCGCGCGCATATTCCGCTTCCGTTTCTCCGATCAGGCCGGATGCACGTTCGCGCTCAAGCTCTGAAAGCTGATCGCGATAGACGGCAACCTCTCCTTCTCCATCGACAATGGCAGATTGCTTGCTGCGCATCAGAGGATGGGTGAGAATAATGGCGACAGCCGCCGTCAATATGGCAACGAGAATCCAGAACATTCCCACTCAACTACTCGAATGCGCGCTGCTTTGAAACAAGCCGCAACGGGATGACACGAATTTGAGGCCATCGGCCGCGCGACGTTCTCTCACAGGAAGACGTACGACTTCCTTGACACAAGTCAAATGGAAGAATTCCATTCCGCCAGGACGATGACCCCGGACCCCGTCGCGAGCGCCGACAGAAAGGCAAGAACCCGAGAGCGCTCGCTATCGAAATGATCCTGCGGGGCAGACGTCAGGTCAGCGGCGTCCAGGTTCCATCCGCGTTGCGGCAGGCCGCCCCGCGCACCTTTGCCTCGCGGCCATTGTCGTTGATGGTGTGGGAATATTGACGGCAATTCTGGTTGCCGACTTGATAGGGCGCGTTGGCGATCACCTCACCATTTGCACTGCCGCTCCAGGTCACGGCCTGTCCGCCGGGCGCGGTCTCGAGCGCGCGATACTCGGCTTCCAGAGCCTTGTTGTAATCGCCGCGGCTCAACTGGATGCCGCTGCGCGACACGATGCCGCCCTGGAGGTTGGCGATATAGGAGACGGAAGACGATCCGCGACCGCTGAAAAGGCCTCCGCCGCTTGCAGGTCCGCGCGTATTGGATGTCGTGCAGGAGCTTAAAACGGAAACGACAATCAGGGACAGAACGGCAGGTCGCGCCAAGCGAGACCCTGTTGCTCTCACACCTGCACTGCACATCGCTTCCATCAAAATACTACTCCTTGCCAACGTCTAATCACTGAGTCCTGCTGAGCAACGCCGCAATGCCGCGCATCAACAGGCACATCGTCATCACTCTTCTGGCTTGAATTAATTGCCTTTTCGCTTGTCTTAAGCAAGCTCTTTCGACAGGCCCGGCAAAAGCAGTGTGGCCTTCAATCCACCGAGTTCGCTGCGCGACAGAGTGAATTTTCCGTGATACTCAGAAACCACTTCGCTGACGATCGACAGTCCAAGACCGGTGCCAGGCCGGCTTTCATCCAGCCGTCGCCCACGCTTCAGCGCCTCGGTGATCTGGTCGGGCTCTAGACCAGGCCCATCATCCTCCACCGTCAATTCGATCCAGGCACGGCGGGTAATATCGGGATCGGAGGACGGATGGCTGCCGGTTGTCATGCGAACGACAATACGCTTGTCCGCAAAGCGGGCGGCATTTTCGAGAAGGTTGCCGACGACCTCCTCCAGATCCTGCTGCTCCATGGCCAGCAGCGTGCCCGGCTGGTGAAGATCAAGTTCGAAGGCCTTGTCGGGGTTGAGGCGGCGCATCACCCGGATAAGGCGCTCCAGCGCCGGTTCGGCTTCGGCACGCGCCAGGATCGAGCCGCGCTGGGCGGCGATGCGGGCCCGCGACAGATAGGACTGGACCTGCGCCTGCATGGCATCCACCTGGGATCGCACCAGATCGCCGTGCTGATTGTCCAGCGTGCGCGCCTCGTTCAACAGTACTGCGATCGGTGTCTTCAGCGAGTGAGCCAAGTTGCCAACCTGCATGCGCGCGCGTTCGACGATGCGGCGGTTGCTTTCAATCAGCGCATTGATCTCATGCGCCAACGGCTGGATTTCGCGTGGGAATTCACCCTCCAGCCGCTCAGCCTCACCGCCGCGAATCTTGCCGAGCGCCACGCGTGCATGGTCGAGCGGACGAAGACTGTAGAGGATGGCGAGGCCATTGACCACGAGACTACCGACGCCGAAGACGGCGAGCGCGAGATAGAGGCTGTTGGAAAAGTCGCGCACATCGTCCTCGACGACGTTCAGGTTGCCGGTCACGCGAAACCGTGCCGCCCTGCCCTCACCATCCAGCACGACTTCGGTCTCGGCCACCTGAATGCGGTTTCCGGCCTGATCGGTCAGCGTGTAATAACGTTCATAGCGGTTGTCGAAGGGCACGTCGAGAATGCTGGGAACGGCAAGCTTGGAGGCGCCAAGTGATGAGGAGACCAGCGGTGCAGTCTGGAAGTTGCCGAGCGGCTCCACGAGCCAGTACCATCCCGTATCCGGCTGGGAGAAACGCAAATCTCCGAGCTGCGGACTGCCGGCCAGCGTGTTCTCATTGGAAATCGTCACCGAATTGATGACGTTGTAGAGCTGGGCACGCAGCAGATCGGTAAAGCTGCGCTCGACACCCTGGCGGTAGAGCGTCGAAATCACCACCGCGATCACCACCAGCGCCAGCACAGACCATGCCGAGGCGAGTAGCAGAACGCGGGCGGTGAGTGAATTACTTCGCATCTTGCGGCGCTTGCATCCGGTAGCCAAGACCACGAATGGTCTCGATGAGGTCAACACCCAGCTTCTTGCGCAAGCGTCCAACGAAAACTTCGATCGTGTTGGAATCGCGGTCGAAATCCTGATCGTACATGTGCTCGACCAGCTCGGTGCGCGAAACGACCTCGCCCATGTGATGCATGAGATAGGAAAGCAGCCGGAACTCGTGCGAGGTCAGCTTCAAGGTCACGCCATTGACGGTTGCCTTGGATGACTTGGTGTCGAGCCTGACAGGACCACAGACGATCTCGGAAGACGCGTGGCCTGCGGCGCGACGGATGAGCGCGCGCACACGCGCAAGCACTTCTTCCACATGGAAGGGCTTTGTCACGTAATCGTCGGCGCCAGCGTCGATACCGGCCACCTTATCGCTCCAGCGATCACGTGCCGTGAGAATCAAGACGGGCATTGACTTGCCGGCAGAGCGCCATTTTTCGACAACGGTAATGCCATCCATCTGCGGCAGGCCAATATCGAGCACGATCGCGTCATAAGGCTCGGTATCGCCGAGGTAGTGACCTTCTTCGCCGTCGAACGCCTGATCGACCACATAACCCGCTTCTTTCAGCGCGTCGGTCAGCTGTCGGTTGAGGTTGGTATCGTCCTCGACCACGAGAATGCGCATCGTCTGCCCCTTTTCAGTCCAACCGGCAGCAGAGCCGGCATTCGATACTTGTCTATCGCAGATGTATGGAGATTTCGATCAAGGTTCAACTACATCGGCACGCGCATCGTGACCTTGCGGGGGCGCTCGCCATTGCCCTGCACCAGAACTGTGACGACGCAGGATTGACCGTCGCCGGACGGGTAGACGGACAGGAGCTGTCCACCGGTTTCGCGAACGACGCGGGAGACGGCGCTGGTGCAGTCGCTCGCAATGCGAACAATCGGCGCCTCGACGGCAACGGCCCGCAAATCAGCCTGCGGCGCGGGGAAGCCGGACATTCCGGCTGCAAGCGTCGCGATGATTAGAGGTGATGCCATTTGCAAAAACTTCCACAAAAAGTCGGATGCACGTCGAAATAGTTTGTTGAGGCAATATTTAGCCCAAAGCGTCTGAATGGCAAATGAATGTGGGCTTTTGCGTCCGTTCAAGCTGGGGATAGCAACCCGACCGAAGCAGCAGCACCATCATCTTTTCAGAGATATGTAACCATTGCTGCGTAGAATGAAGAGAGTTCTTGTTGTGGCAGCCATGAGCCCGCGGCGGCTTTCCTTTGCCATTTCGTTAAGTCTTCTGAATCACTTGCGACCGGGACTTAACAGACTGAATCTCCTCGTTAAGAAACCAGTTGAGCAACCCCAAGCGACCGCGTACTTTCTGAAAAATTCAATTCCTATCAGCCACTTACGGCCTTGGCATTTAGCATTCCCTGCGGTTGACCTCGCCGAAACAGGGCTTATCTGATCGGAGAGGTCACCGCATTATCGGCATCGAAGTCCGCTGCAATTCGCGTATCGCGGAGAGGCCTTACGGTTCTGGTGGATAGATCATAGGCTGGGTCGGCCTTGTAGGCGGCGAGCGCCTCTTGGCTCTCGAACTCGCCGTAAACGATGAAGTCGACCGAGTTGCCCCACTGGTCCTTCTTGACGTTCTCGCCGATCTCGAGCTTCGAAGCGTGGGGAATAGCCGTCAGGCCTGAGAGCCCCTTGCGCACGGCGTCTCGATTGGCTTCAGGAACGGTGAAGAAAACGATGTGGCGGATCATGGGCATGCACCTGTCAATTGAACGTCGCGGCAGAACACTGGAGCAATCGCCTATCATCCTGTCGCAACGGGTTCAATCCAGCTTACAGGGTGGAGGACGACACGCGGCGCCCTTTTCTGAGCCGGCCTGTCAGAAGCGGAGAAGGGCAGCGACTGCCGCTTCTTGCGGAGCGGGTTTGAGCGCTGGCGAAACGGCTCGTGACGACCGGGAATCAGGGTCAGCGGATAATCGGATGGGGTTTCGAAAAGCGACCTTCGACAAGTCGCGGATTTTCCACATGCTGGCAGCGCCAGTTAAATCGATTTGAAAATTTCTTAATCGATTTTAATATCTGCGAACCGATTTAAGAGAAAATTATTGCTTGAATCTGGGAACCTCTCACCCTCTAACTTGGTTTCAGAGCCCGCAAATGGAGCTGCATCAACCCAGTCAGGAGGAATGCCATGACAGCGACAATTCCCCAGAACATTTACGACCGCCTCGAGAGCGAATGGCGGCAGATGCGCGAAGGTGGCAGCCAGCCAAAGCCTTCGCAGTCTCCAAAGAAGTGATCGCCTCTTGCACGCCTTAGGGCGTGCTCCGGCAGATGGAAATAGCCCGCGACATGACGATCGTCTGTCGCGGGCTTTTTGTTGGGCGTGATTCTTTCCACCGTCGCAAAGCTCGTATTAGACTGGCGCTTAGACCGCAAATCACGCGGTCGGCTGGGGCCGGTCTCCCGTGGTGCCCAAGATCCTTGGAGGAACATATCATTGCGGTGGATCAGGCGCTTTTTCGGACCGCTGTCCAGCACCGGCATCGTCTTCGGGACATTGCTGTTTTGTGCGTCGCTGACGCCCTCGCTTCTCCCGCGCAGCTTCGTCATGCAAGGCGTGCTCTGTGGCTTTTCCTTTGCCATCGGGTACCTCATCGGCGTGGTGGTGAAGGAGGTCTACCTCTATTTGGAGCTGCCGCATCTTTCCCGGCATGATCGGCGCGGTGTCCACTTCGTCCTGTCGCTTGCCGCCGCCATCGCTGCGGTCGGCTTCCTGTGGCAGGCGGCCACCTGGCAGAACTCCATCCGTATCTTGATGGAGATGAGCCCGCTCGATAGCAGTCACCCGTTCAGGACAGGCGCGATCGCAATCGCCGTTGCAGCAATCCTGATTGGTTTCGGGCGCCTCTTCCAACTCGTTCGTCGCCTGTTGGCCTTGCGCAGTCGTCGCTTCCTGCCTCGCCGGCTGGCGAATGTCGTGAGTGCCGTTGCGGCGATCGCGCTTGCTTGGATGGCACTGAACGGGCTGATCTTCGACATCGGCCTGCGATTTGCTGACAGTTCGCTGAAACAGGTAGATAGTCTGATCGAGCCGGACGTTCCGCAACCGACGGACCAATTGAAGACAGGCAGCGACACCTCCCTGATGACGTGGCAATCGCTCGGCCGGCGCGGACGGGAATTTGTGGCGACGGGCCCTACAGCGCAGCGGATTTCGAGCTTCACCGGCAAAGCCGCGCTTGAGCCGATCCGTGTCTATGCCGGGCTCAATTCCGCGGATACGCCGGCTGCGCGGGCGAAACTTGCGCTTGAAGAGTTGAAACGCACAGGCGGCTTCGAGCGCCACGCCCTGCTCGTCGTCGTGCCTACCGGCACAGGCTGGATCGATCCCGAGGCCATGGATACCGTCGAGTATCTGCACAATGGCGATATCGCCAGCGTTTCGGTGCAGTATTCCTATCTCTCCAGTTGGATCGCTCTTCTGACCGAACCGGATTACGGGGTCGAAACGGCACGCGCGCTGTTCGAGGAAATCTACGGCTACTGGACGACGTTGCCGAAAGAGACGAGGCCGAAGCTCTACCTTCATGGGCTTAGCCTCGGCGCGCTGAACAGCCAGAAGTCGTCCGACCTCTTCGACGTGCTTGCCGATCCGTTTCAAGGCGCGTTGTGGAGCGGGCCGCCATTCGCAAGCGCCACGTGGCGGATGGCGACCAACGGGCGGGTGCCCGGCACGCCGGAATGGCTGCCGAAGTTTCGCGATTCGTCCGTCATCCGATTTGCAGACCAGTATCAAACAGCGACGATGCCGAACGTTGCCTGGGGGCCGATGCGGATCGTCTATCTGCAATATGCAAGCGACCCGATCACCTTCTTCCAGACCTCATCGGTTTATCGGCGACCCGAATGGATGAACCAGCCCCGTGGCCGTGATGTCTCCTCCTCGTTCCGCTGGTTCCCGCTCGTCACCTTTTTGCAATTGACCCTGGACGTGGCTGCCGCAACCACCGCGCCCATGGGCTACGGCCATGTCTACGCTCCCGAACACTACATCGATGCATGGATGGAGGTGACAGCACCGGAAGGCTGGAGCGCGGACGATCTTCAACGATTGAAGGTGTTCTTCAAGGCCCGCCGCGGAAGCCTCGACGAGGCATAAGACCTTGGAGAACAACGGTGTGAACCGGGCTGGATAGCGCCTCAGCGGGAGATGCGCGTCGACAGGATAATCGATGAGAGCGTCCGCTCCACTCCATCCAGCGCGCCGATCTTGTCGATCAGCCCGTCCAGGTCGGAGATGGACGGAGCGGCAAGGATTGCAATCAGGTCGAAACTGCCGCTGACGGAATGAAGTGTCGTGACTTCCTTGATGGCGGACAGTGCGACGGTGACGGTTGCCAATGCCTTGGGGCCGATCGTGATCAGCACATGGGCGCGCACCAGGCCGGACAAATAGTTCTCCGACAGTCTCAGGCCGTAGCCGGCAATGACGCCTTCCGCCTCCAGCCGCTCGATGCGCGCCTGGACCGTCGTTCGCGACAGGCCAAGCTTACGCGCCAGTTCGGCAACGGGCATGCGGGCATCGCTTCCAAGCAGCGACAGCAACGCGCGGTCCTTATCAGTGATTGTCATTATGCGCATTCCCTTTGGCGGTATGCACAAATTTATACGGCTATGTGAACAAAGTGAAGCTACGAATCGTCTCGCGAAAGCGGCATTCTGTTACCTCAACACATGTCTTGAGGGGACGGATCATGAAACATATCGTTGTCGTTGGTGCTGGCAATATTGGCTCGGCTATTTCCTGGATGCTTGCGGTTACAGGCGACTACCGCATTACCGTCGCCGACCGCGCGGTCGATCAACTGGCCAATGTCCCATCCCATGAGCGGATTGACACCGAGGTGGTGGATATCACCGACCGACTGAGCCTTCAGGCCTTGTTGAAGGACAAGTTCGCGGTTCTTTCAGCCGCTCCTTATCATCTGACTGCGGGCATTGCCGAGGCAGCCGTCGCGGTCGGCACACACTATCTCGACCTCACAGAGGACGTCGAATCCACCCGCAAGGTCAAGAAGCTCGCCGAAACGTCGGAGGTGGCTCTCATTCCCCAATGTGGCCTGGCACCGGGCTTTATTTCCATTGTTGCCGCCGATCTGGCATCGCGCTTCGACAAGCTGGACAGTGTGCGCATGCGCGTTGGCGCTTTGCCGCAGTACCCGTCCAACGCCTTGAACTACAATCTCACCTGGAGCACGGACGGCCTGATCAACGAATACATCGAGCCATGCGAGGCGATCGTCGAAGGGCGCCTGACGGCCGTTCCAGCCTTGGAAGAGCGCGAGGAGTTTTCCCTCGACGGCATGACCTACGAAGCCTTCAACACGTCCGGCGGGCTCGGCACGCTCGCCGCCACGCTGGAGGGCAAAGTGCGGACCATGAACTATCGGACGATCCGCTATCCCGGCCACGTCTCGATCATGAAGGCGCTTCTCAACGACTTTAACCTGCGCAACCGTCGTGACGTGCTGAAAGACCTGTTCGAAAACGCCCTTCCCGCCACCATGCAGGATGTGGTCATCGTGTTCGTCACCGTCTGCGGCACCAAGAACGGTCGGTTCATGCAGGAGACTTACGCCAACAAGATCTACGCCGGTCCCGTCTCCGGGCGCATGATGAGCGCGATCCAGATCACCACTGCCGCAGGCATCTGCACGGTTCTCGATCTTCTTGCCGGAAACAAGCTGCCGCTGCGCGGCTTCGTGAAGCAGGAAGATGTGGCTCTCGATGCTTTCCTCGCCAACCGCTTCGGCCAGTATTATGTGCCGCGAGAAGGTCTGGCAAAGGTCGGCTGACAGGTACCCTCACCTCTCTCAGCAGAAAGTTAGAACAAATTTCCGAGGCTGGCGCGATCGAAACTTCGCTCCAGCCTTTTGATTGCCTATGAACGCACTCGGCAACTCGCTCCAGAAACGCAAAAAGCCGACCCTGAGGTCGGCTTTGTATCTTCGCCAATGCTGATTGCGAAAATGATCAGCGGCCGGACTTGCGGCGCTGGCCGAGGCCCATTTCCTTTGCCAGACGCGAACGCGCTTCTGCATAGGCCGGGGCAACCATTGGATAATCCACAGCAAGATCCCACTTTTCGCGGTATTCTTCCGGGGTGATATTGTGATGCGTCGTCAGATGACGCTTGAGCGACTTGAAAGAACCGCCACATTCCAGGCAGATGATCTGATCATCCTGCACCGACTTGCGAACAGAAACCGCAGGCTTCTGCTTTTCGACGCTGACCGATGCCACTGCCGGGGCAGACGTGCCGTTCAGCGCGTTGTGGACGTCGGAAATCAGGCTTGGAAGTTCCGCAACCGGAACGACGTGGTGGCTAACATATGCGGCAACAATGTCCGCAGTCAGCTCAACGAGCAGATTCTGCGCTCCGCCATATGTAGTTTCCGTCATTTAATGTCTCCTGTTCATGTCACGCGTAGCGACGGGCAAAGCCACATGCGCCAGTAAAGCAAAGTAGGCCAGCGAAACTGCACTTGTGTCTGTGACACGAAGCCAGCCCCGAGCCTCATGCAGAAAAGATGGAATATACTGACGCGATTTACATCATCCGTGACTGTATTTCCGGCAAATCGCCCAGCAAGACTTCTCAGTCCAATGTAGGCAGCGGCCGAACGCCAATAACGAAAAGCAAATCAACATCAGCAACTTTGCGTATCGTGGATAGCATCAAACCAAAAAAAGTCCAGATATTATTTTGGAACAACTCAGGCAAGTTTCACATAAACTCATATATAAAAAATAACGGGTAACAAAATTTTTCAGTAGAAGAAAAGCATACAAGTTTAGGGCGAAGATGTTTTTCTAGTTGGACTTTCGATCTGCTTCCAGGTCGTCTTTGACAGCGTGGAAAGACAATTTATATCCAGCGAGATGCGCGGATTTAGCAAGCAAATGTGCCGATATTGGAGCGGTCAAAACAACAAAGAGGAAGCCGACGAAAGCGCATCCAAATACCGCAAGCTCTTGGGAATAAAGGCCAACTGCCAAGAGAAGCAGACCGGAGCCCACGGTGCCTGCTTTTGAGGCAGCGTGCATGCGAGTATAGAAATCCGGAAGGCGGTTGAGACCGATCGCCGCGGTGAGCGAAAACAGGGCGCCGCCAATACACAGCACAGCTACAACCAGAGCGATTGTCCAACTCATTTCGTCTTGCCCTTCGCTTTTTTTTCTTCGACCTTTGGCTGACCTCTTTCGGACTTCACCCGTTACATTTCGTAGTGCCGGAGGCGCTGCGAGAACGTCCGTGCCGTCAAGAATTTGTCTTTTCCCCAGCCCATTTTTAGGTTGGCGCGACAAAATGAAGCGTGCAAAAGCCACTGTCGCCAGGAAACCGACCAAGCAAAGTGCCACCGCGATGTCGACATAAAGGTTGAAGCCAGTGCGAATCGCGATGACTGCAATGAAACCGATGGCGATTCCCACCAGCATGTCGAGAGCGACAACGCGATCCGCTAGTGTCGGGCCGACAGTCACCCTGTACACGGTGAGCAAGAAAGCGACGCACAGTATCAGGAGAGCCGCAAAAGAAGCGTAGGAGACGAGGAGTTCCGGCGTCATCTCGTAAAGGCCTCCATGATCTTGCGCTCGAACCCGTCGGCAATCGACCTTCTGGTCGCCTCAACATCGCTGCAGTCCAGCGCGTGGACATAGAGCACCTTGCGATCCCCGCTCACATCGACCGACAGCGTGCCGGGCGTTAAGGTGATGAGATTAGCAAGAAGAGCGATTTCGAAATCACCCTGAACGGCGAGCGGATAGGCAAAGATGCCCGGCTTCAACTCCATCCTTGGCTGAACGACCAGCTTCGCGACGGTCCATGCCGACAGCGCCAGTTCTTTGATGAACAGCACGATCAGCCCCAGAAGCGGAATGAGATGGACCCGTCTGCTATCGCTCCTGACCAACTGAAGGCGGACAAGGCCGAGCGAAAGGGCCGCAAGGACAGCGCCGAGAAGCAGATTGGGAAGCGTGTAGCTGCCCGAAATCGCAAGCCAAACGATGACAAAAAGTGCGCCTGTAAGGAAGAGATTCATCGAAGCGCCCCTTCCGGAAAGACGGAGCAGATATAGGCGGATGGATCGCCAAGAGTCCCAGCGGCATCTTCGCTGAGTTTCATCAGCGATTCTGGAAAAAGCCCGACGGCGATGATCAACGCCGTCAGAACTGCGACGGGCATCAGGGACGACCCTTTCATATCCGCGACGGCACGTGGCGCATTACCTGTTGATGGTCTCCAAAAACAGAGAAGAAACGCCCTTGCCAAGGCGATGGTGGAGATGAAGCCCGCGACGAGAATGGCGGCAGCAAGCCACCATGCACCAATATCGATGGCGGACTTCGTCAGCATGGCTTTTGGCCAGAAACCGGAAAAGGGCGGCAAGCCCGCACCGGCGAAGAAGAGTGCCAGCACCATGGCCGAGAACCAGGGGGCCTTGGCGTAAAGCCCGCCGAGGCCGGACAGTGTCCATGCACCGCCAAGCCGCGCGGTGTGGCCAATAGCGAGGTAGAGCGCGGTCATCAGCACGATCGAGTTCAGTGCATAAAGCACCACGCCGCTGAGTGCCGCCTGGGTGCCGATCGCAATACCCGCCATCATGTAGCCGATGCCGGAAATGACGATGTAGCCGAGCATGCGACGCAGATCGTTCTGGGCAAGAGCGCCCATGGCGCCGAGGATCATCGTCAAGGCAGCCGAGATGGCAATGACGAAGCTCAGTTCCTCCCGCTGGACCGGAAACAGCATGACCATGACGCGCAACAGGGCATAGATGCCGACCTTCGTCAGCAGGCCGCCAAAGAGTGCGGAAACCACAATTTTCGGCGTGTGGTAGGACGCGGGTAGCCAAAAATTGACCGGAAAGGCAGCCGCCTTCATGGCGAATGCCAGCGTGAACAACGAAGCCAGAGTGATCAGCGGCGCGGTCTCGCCGACTGCCGTGGACTTCATGGCGATGTCGGCCATGTTGAGCGTGCCGAAGATGGCATAGAGATAGCCAACGGCGATCAGGAACAACGTCGTGCCAATGAGATTGAGGATGGCATATTTGAGCGCACCATCGATCTGTTCCCGCGTCGAGCCAAGCACGATAAGGCCGAAGGAGGAGACGAGCAGCGCTTCAAACCAGACATAGAGGTTGAAGATATCGCCGGTGAGAAAGGCGCCGGTGACGCCCGCCATCAACAGCATCAGGAATGGGTAGAAGCCGTACCGCCTCCCCGATTCATCGATATCGCGCGCCGCGTGAATGGCGCAAACCAGCGCCACGATACCTCCGGCCAACGCGAACAATGTTCCCGTCAGATCCGCGGTAAAGGCGATGCCGAAGGGCGGGAGCCAGCGGCCCATGACCATGTTTAAGGGGCCATTCAAAGCGACACGCCAGGCAAGTGCGGCATCCAACCCGACGAGGATGCCAAGTCCTGCAATTGCGATCGGTGCGTGGAGGCGGGTTTGGTGGCGGATCATCATCAGCACCGCACCAATACCGATGCAAAGCGCCACGGGCAGCACGATCAGCCAATCGGCAAAGGTCGTCGGCTGCATGACGAGTGCAGCCGAGAGATCCACACTTGCTGTTGGGCCGGATGCGGTGAGAAGCAATTGCGCGGGCATTCAGTACCCCACCGGCGGAAGCGGTTCGCTTTGCGGTTCGGCTGCGCGCATCTCATCCGTGTCGTCGGTCTTCAACTCCTGGAAGGCCCGCCAGACCAGCACCAGCAGAAAACAGAAGAAGCAGAAGGAGATGACGATCGCCGTCAGGATAAGCGCCTGGGGCAATGGATTGGCCGTATCCGGTGGCAATACGTCAAGACCAGCGGGAATGATGGGTGGCACCTCGCGATGCAGGCGCCCGGCAGTGAAGAGCAGAAGATTGACGGCATTGCCGAGGATCGCGATGCCAAGCAGAAGGCGCACACTGTGACGCGACAGCATGAGATAGATCGCGGTCGAGAAGAAGATGCCGACGAGGATAGAGAATATCGCTTCCATCAGTCGCGATCCTTTTCTTCCAGCGCAAGTGCGATGGAGGTGAAGCCGCCGACCACGACGAGGTAGACGCCGATATCGAAGGAGATAACGGTCGCGAGCGGCACTTCAACACCGAAGAGGCTCGGATAGATCCAAAGGCCGGTCATGAAGGGAACGTTGACGACGAGGGATATCATACCGGAAAGCGTCGCGACCAGCAGGCCAAAACCGGCAATCGACAGCGGATGGAAGATGATCGCGCGCCGCACGGTTTCGACGCCAAAGGCAATACCGTAGATCGCCAGTGCCGAGACGGCGATCAATCCGCCGATGAAGCCACCGCCTGGCGCGTTATGGCCGCGCAGCAGAACGAAAATGGAAAACAGCGTCATCAGGCTGGTGATCACGGGCGCTGCGGTTCTGAAGATCAGCGTGTTCATGCCCTGCCCTTCCCGGCGCGTTCATACTCATCATCAGGATTGTTGTCGCGAGGGCGCAACGGCGCTCCCGGACGAATACGGATCAGTGCCAGAACGGCGAGTGCCGTGATCATCACCACTGCGATTTCGCCGAGCGTATCTGTTCCGCGAAAGTCAACGATGATGACGTTCACGACATTGTTTCCATGCGCGATGATCTTGGAATAGGCGTTAAAGAACGCCGTCAGGCTGTTATCGAAGCTCTGCTCAGTGGTTTTCAACAGCATCAGAGCAAAACCCGTGCCGCATGCAATCGCGATCGTTCCATCGAGAAGCTTCTGGCCAAGTCTACGGTGATCGGATGGCGATAGACGCAAACGTGTCATGACGAGCGTCAGGATCACCACCGACAGTGTCTCCACCATGAACTGGGTGAAGGAGAGGTCCGGCGCGCCAAACAGCAAGAAAAGAACAGCAACTGCGAAGCCCTGGATGCCGAGCGCGATGATCGCCGTTAAACGGCTCGCCGCCATCAGCACCGCGATGAGGCCAATCACGGCGATGGCGATGAAGGTCAGTTCATGGATTTGCGCATCCTGTGGCCATGTGGGCTTTGCAGGCAGTTCGCCATAGACGAAAAGTGGTACCAGCAGTGCCACGGCGATCATGGCGCAGGTCGCGGTGATGTAAAATTCCAGTCGGCCGGGTTGAAGCACGCGGGTCAAGACGAAGGAGATGCGGACGAGCGCGGAGATGAAAGTATCGAACCCCTTGTCCGGCCCGGGGCCGATGGCCCGCAGGGTGCGATCCATCAGAGAGCGTGCCGTGCCCAGCATCGTGAAGATCATGATCCCAAGACCGATGGTGAAGAGTGAGAGCGCCAGTGGGACACCGACATGCGGCATGAGCGATATGTCTATCACGCGCGGCTGGTCGGCGATGGCCGTTGCCATCGGCGTGGAGACGGCCGCGTGAAACGAACTGGAAAACACCGCCGCAAGAAGTCCCGAAAGAGCCAACACAGCCGGTCCGAGCCACAGCAGGACCGGCGCCTCGTGTGCCATCTTCGGTGTCCGCGGCGTGATGCCGATAAAGGGTTTGAGGCCGACCGCAAGAGCGATCGCCAACATCAGAGCATTGCCGATGACCGCTACGCCGGTGAAGAGGATGGCCCGCGGATTGGCATGCGCCAAGGCATAATAGATTTCCTCCTTTGCCAGAAAGCCCAAGAAGGGTGGCAGTCCGGCCATGGAGAGCGCTGCGGCAAGAGCCGCGACAAAGGTGATCGGCATCGCCTTTCGCAAGCCGCCGAGTTGGCGGACATCCCGGGTTCCGGTCTCGTGATCGATGATGCCAGCGACCATGAAGAGAGCGCCCTTGAACAATGAATGCGCCACGAGGTAAAGCACCGCCGCTTCGAGCGCATGCTCCGATCCAAAACCGATCAGCATGACCAGAAGGCCAAGCGAGGATACCGTCGTATAGGCGAGCATCAGCTTGAGGTCGGTCTGGCGGATGGCCATCAGCGCACCGGTCAGCATCGTCAGCCCACCGAAGAAGGGCAGCAGAATTTGCCAGGCCGCCGTGTCGCCGAGAACCGGATTGAGCCGCATAAGGAGATAGACACCCGCCTTCACCATGGTGGCGGAATGCAGATAGGCCGACACCGGTGTCGGCGCTTCCATGGCATTGGGGAGCCAGAAGTGAAAGGGAAACTGCGCGGATTTCGTGAAAGCGCCGCCGAGGACCAACAGCAGTGCCGCAAAGTAGAACGGGCTTTGGCGCAGCACATCGCCGCCATGAACCAGCAGCGAAAGCTGGGTCGTGCCGCTCATGTTCCAGATGAAGATGAGGCCCGCCAGAAGCGCCAGACCACCACCGCCGGTGACGACGAGCGCCTGAAGTGCTGCCCGGCGTGACGCTTCTCTCTCATGATCGAAGCCGATCAGCAGGAAAGAGGTGATAGACGTCAGTTCCCAATAGACGAACAGCATCATCAGGCTGTCGGAGATGACGACGCCAAGCATCGCTCCCATGAAGAGAAAAAGGAAAGCGAGAAAGCGACCCTGCTGCGGATGCACGGCCATATAGCCGCCAGCATAGAGCACGATCAAAGTGCCGATGCCGGTGATCAGCAGCGCAAAGGTCAGGGAAAGACCGTCGATGAACCAGGAGAAACTGAGATTGAAGCTCGGCACCCAGACGTAACCACCGGTCACCACCTCGCCTGCCGCGATCTCAGGAAGGAAGCCTAAGAAATGGACAAAGGCAAATGCGGGAATGAGCGCCAGCAGCCAGGTAGCCTTGACGCCAAGCTTTCCAACCAGCGGGGGCGCGAGCAGCGCCGCCAGGAATGGCGAAAAAAGTGCGATGAATGTCAGCGACGTGACACCGAATGCCATCTGGCCTCCCCTTAAGAGCCAAAAGCTGACTCTCTATCAGAACAGACTGAATTATGGGAAAGGTCGAGACCTCTCAACCCTTTGAGTAGCGAAAACGACAGACTACACGCCGATTTGTCCCTCTTTTAATAGCAAAGCAGCATCCCTATATCTTCGGCAACAGAAAGGGGCCTCTGATGAGCGATCTCAAATCTCCGAAAATTACCAAGACCGATGCCGAATGGCGCGAACAACTCACGCCGGAACAGTATCGAATCCTGCGCGAACACGGCACCGAACGCGCCTTTACTGGCCCCTATTGGAACAGCACTGAAAAAGGCCTGTACCGTTGCGCAGCCTGTGACGAAGCGCTGTTCATCTCCGACACCAAATTCGATGCCGGTTGCGGCTGGCCGAGCTATTTCGAGCCCGTCAAGCCGGATGCGGTTACCGAGCACCGCGATATCAGCCATGGCATGGTGCGCACGGAAATCCGCTGCGCCAATTGCGGCGGTCATTTGGGCCACGTCTTCCCCGACGGCCCACCACCGACCGGCCTGCGCTATTGCATCAACGGCCACTCCATGGTGTTCGAGCCGCAAGCGTAAGAATGATAGTGAGGGCCGGCGTGTGAGCGCCGGCCTTTTACTTTTGCTCGGGAATGTCCAGCCCTCAAGCAGACAGGAATCCCTTCAAAAAGGCGCACTTCTGTCGCCGATGCTCCTCCGGGGCGCACCCTCGCTTTAATCAAAACAATTTGGACGACGTCTCCCAACGAAAGTTGCAGAGCTCTCACGCTCAATCCGCGAGACGTATTCGCCTCGGCATCCTGTTCTTCCCGTATTCAAGCACTCCCAGCTCCATTTGCCACGCTCCTGGATCGGACCTCCTGTCTCCATTCAAGTGCACGCGGCTCTTTGGTCAAACAAATTTTATAGATAATTTTGCATTTTCAGCCACTTTTTAGCGCCTTGACTCTTTCGAGACTCGAAATAAGCTAAATTCCATCAATAAATTATCTATAATTTGAGAGTGCCATGATCAGACCTGATATATCTTCTTCCCTTCCCGCAACACGCAGCTTGCCTCGCCAAGCTCTCATGATCGTCGCTGGCGTGGCGCTGATGACGCTTGCAGCCAAGACGCAGGTTCCCTTCTGGCCGGTGCCGATGACGCTTCATACGCTGGCGGTGATGGGCTTTGCCGTTGCATTTGGGCCTCGCATGGCCTGCGCGATCTTCATCGCCTATCTAGCAACCGGTGCTGCAGGACTGCCGGTTTTCTCAGGCTCCCCCGAACGCGGTATCGGTCTTGCCTATATGATCGGGCCGACCGGCGGATATCTTGCCGGCTTCCTCGTGGCATCCTGGCTGACGGGATGGCTTGCTCAGAACGGGACATTATTGCGGCGTTTGTTTGCCATGTTGGCGGGACTTGTCGTGGTCTATACCTTCGGCATGGCATGGCTGGTGGCCTTCCTCCCCACTGCGAAGCTGTTTTCCGTTGGCGTTGCGCCCTTTATCCTGGGCGACCTCGTCAAAATCGGCGTTGTAGCAGCTGCTTCGATGCTTCTTCCCAAGGTCAAGGGGTTGGAGAAAGCTGCGAATGACTGAGGATGCGAAAGAGGACGGCGTCATCCGGCATGACTGGAGCGTCGACGAGATTGCGTCGCTCTATCGGCTTCCGCTTCTGGAACTTGTGGGCCGCGCCAATGCGGTTCACCGGCAGTATCACGACCCGAACCGGGTGCAGAAGGCGAGCCTCCTGTCGATCAAGACGGGTGGCTGTCCGGAAAATTGCGCCTACTGCCCGCAGTCGGCCCACCATCGCGAAGTGGATCTGACCCGCGACCTGCTGATGGAGCCTCAAAAGGTGCTGGCGATGGCAGCAACGGCCAAAGCTGCGGGTGCGGAGCGTTTCTGTATGGGGGCTGCCTGGCGGCAGGTGCGTGACGGCAAGGAGTTCGATGCGGTCATCGAAATGGTGGAAGGCGTGCGCCGCCTCGACATGGAAGCCTGCGTCACGCTCGGCATGCTGAAACCGCACCAAGCCGAGCGCCTGGCAAAGGCGGGTTTGACTGCCTATAACCACAATCTCGATACCAGCCCGGAATTTTATAGCCGCATCATCAGCACCCGAACCTATCAGGATCGCCTGGAGACGCTTTCCACCGTTCGCGCCACAGGCGTCGAACTGTGCAGCGGCGGGATTATCGGCATGGGTGAAGGCATTCCCGATCGCGCCGCCATGCTGCAGGTTCTGGCGGGCTTCGCGCCTCACCCGGAAAGCGTACCCATCAACGCGCTGGTCCCCGTCGAAGGCACGCCGCTTGCCAAGCGAGAACGCATCGATCCGCTGGAACTGGTGCGCATGGTGGCAACTGCACGCCTCGTCATGCCGCAATCCACAGTGCGCCTGTCGGCCGGTCGCTCCAGCCTGACCCGAGAGGCACAAATCCTCTGCCTCATGGCGGGCGCCAACTCGATCTTCTACGGCGACACACTGCTGACGACGCCGAATGCCGGCATTGGTGAGGATGCCGAATTGCTCGCCGCTATCGGGCCGGTCAATGATGATGCGGAACGAGCATCCGCCGCTTAGCCAAAGCATTTGAGGCGGGCAGCCCTTCTTGCTGCCCGTCTTCTTCAGGCGGTCGCGAAGGCAAAACCTTCATCTGCCCAGCCGGTCATTCCACCGATCATGATCTTCACCCTGCACCCAAGCCGGGCGAGGTTCAGAGCCGCCCGATCCGCGCCATTGCAATGCGGGCCGGCACAGTAGACGACAAAGAGCGTGTCCTGCGGCCATGCCCGCATACGTTCTGCCGTCATATCCACATGACGAAGATGGATGGCGCCCGGCAGGTGACGCTTTGCAAATACCGCCGGCGAACCGACGACATGCAGAAGGACGAAATCCTGTTCGCCCTTCTCCATGGATGCAAAGACATCCCAGCAATCGGTCTCAACCGAGAGGCGCTTAGAGAAATGGTCGATAACGATCTCAGCGGGAGCCGCTGGTATTTCAGTGACATAGCTCAAGGTTCGTCTCCTTCTTATCAAGTGTCCGCAGTTTAGATCGTGCTTTTCCTCCTTTGCAGATGGCAGGATTGCCATATATCGTAAAGATCATGACAAACCATCCAACCCCCAGCGGCAATCCGAACCGGCTCGTCGTGGCGCTTGCCTATGACGGGCTTTGCACATTCGAATTCGGCGTTGCCGTCGAAGTCTTCGGTCTCGCTCGCCCAGAAATGGGAGACGACTGGTATGGCTTTGCGGTGGCCGCGGTGGATGACGGAGAAATGCGCGCGACAGGTGGGGTTCGCTTTACGGCCGATGGCGGCTTGGAGCTTGTCGAACAGGCGGGCACCATCATTGTGCCTGGCTGGCGCGGGATGGATGCGCCCGTTCCGGACGCACTTTGCGCGGCGTTGCAGAGGGCTCATGCGAAGGGCGCGCGGCTGCTTTCCATCTGTTCCGGCGTCTTCGTTCTGGCAGCAAGCGGGTTGCTCGACGGCAAACGCGTGACCACCCATTGGCGTTACACCGAGGTCCTGAAGGAGCGTTATCCGGCCATCACGGTTCTGCCGGATGTGCTCTATGTCGATGAAGGCACAGTGCTAACCTCTGCCGGAAGTGCTGCGGGCATCGATCTCTGCCTGCATCTGATCCGTCGCGACTTTGGCACGAAGGCTGCCAATATGGTGGCACGTCGCCTGGTGGTGCCGCCTCATCGTGATGGCGGACAGGCGCAGTTCATCGATAAGGCCGTGCCTGAGCTTCATGAAAAGGCAAGGCTTGGGCCACTGCTCGATACGATGCAGGCCGATCTCAGCAAGAGTTTTACGGTTGCCCAGCTCGCGGATATGGCAGGCATGAGTGCGCGGACTCTGCTGCGCCGCTTCGAGGCGGCAACAGGCACCACACCGGCAAAGTGGCTTTTGCTGCAGCGACTTTCAAAAGCCAGGGATCTGCTGGAAACATCAGCGCTGACGATCGAGGCAATTGCCGAGAGCTGCGGACTTGGCTCTACTGCCAATCTGCGTCACCACTTCCGCCAACAGTTTTCCACTACGCCTGCCGCCTATCGCGGCAGGTTCAGCTCTACAGCATCGGCCCGAAAATCGAACTCGATTTTCGAAAAGCACGATGCGTAGATTCAAAAAAGGAAAGCGTCCTTTGTGCGTCCGTTGGGACGCACGGCGCTTTAGCCGCTTATGAGGGCACACTGAGTTCCATCGTGGTGAGGTCCAGCCATCTGCCGAATTTCTTGCCGACTTCCGAATATTGACCTGCAATGCGGAAGCCGAGCTTTTCGTGAAGACGAATGGAAGCAACGTTTTCGGACTCGATGGCCCCGATCAGCACATGCACGCCGGCCGCCTTGGCGTGTTCGATGAGCGACAGCATCAGCAGCCTGCCAATACCGTGGCCGCGTGCGTCCTTATGCACATAGACCGAATGTTCGCGCGTGTGGCGGTAACCGTCAAATGCGCGCCAGTCGCCAAACGAGGCGTAGCCTACGACAGCGCCGTCCTTGATCGCCACGATCACTGGAAAGCCGCGCTCCTTGCGCAGCTTGAACCATTCCTTGCGGTTATCGAGATCCACCAGGATTTCGTTCCAGATAGCAGTCGTGTTCTCCACGGCATCATTGTAAATTTCCATGATGCCGGCCAGGTCTTCGACGGTGGCGTCGCGCAGTTGAATGCTCATTCTCGATATCCGCTTCGTATCAATGTCTACCCCGACCATAGGGATCAAGGCAGAGCGTGTGAAGCAATTTTCGGAAGGCTTCAAGCGAATGGTGGGATCAGGAGCCGATCACCGGCGCAAGGCTGAAGCTCGTCATTACCGCGGAGTAATGGACCGCAGCGGCCACCACCACGAAGCCGTGCCAGATGGCATTCTGAAACCGCAGGCGTTCCCATACGTGGAAGATCACGCCCATGGAGTAGATCATGCCGCCGATGACGATCAGCCACATGGTGATCGGTGCCAGATGGTTCGATAGAGGCTCTGCCACCATAACCCCGCTCCATCCCATCCCGAGATAAAGCAGGATTGCCAGCCGGTCATATCGTCCGGGATAGAAGCATTTGAGGAAAATACCGCCGAGAGCCGCCATCCAGATTCCGGCGAGTGTCAGTGCAATCAGAGGATCTTCGATGCCGCGCTGGAGAAACGGCGTGTAAGTGGCGGCTATCAAGATGAAAATTGCCGAATGATCGAGCCTGCGAAGCAGCCACTTCGCCCGCGAATGCGGCCAGATGTTATAGGTGAAGGAAATGGAGAGACAGAGAATAAGCCCGAGCGCATAGATCCAAGCCGCAGCAATCGCGCTGAGGCTGCCCCAAAGGGTCACGTAGAAAATGAGCGCAGTCGCCCCCACAAGGGCAAAGGCAATGCCGACGCCATGCACGATGCCATCGGCTACAATTTCATGAAGGTCATACCGGCGGCCAAAAGGCCAAAGCTCGCTCATTTCGTTTTCCCGTCCGTCGTCGCCACATCATGACGCCATTATGAGACGGGAACAAGACGACGGGCGGAGTCAGACTTCACTTTCCGTTCCTGCCTGTTGCAAAACCGGAGACGGGTTTAACGGTCCACCAGTACCGAGCACTTGGCATGACGCACCACGCGATCTGCGGTGGAGCCAATGAAATAGTTGGTGAAATCCGGTGTGTGCGAGGAGATGATGATGAGATCCACGCCCATCTCTTCCGCGAACGCCAGAATTTCACGGGCTGGAGCACCGCTTCGAATTTCCGTCAACGAAATATGCGGCGACTTCGCCTTCAGAACGGCGAGCTGGCTCTTTGCATCCTTCACCGCATTTTCGATGATGTCCATCGGCACATCGATTGCCAGATAGCCCGGCAGATCTTCCACCACATTCATCAGCACGATCTGGCCGCCTTGATCGAGAAGCGCCTCGGCCTTTTTCACCGCGCGCTCTGCCTTGTTGGCGTTGCTGAGATCGACAGGAACCAGAATTTTTCCGTACATTGCATGCTCCCTTGGTTTGGAAGCAATTCTGATGCTTCCTGCCTGTAATTATAGGCTCTCCAGGAAAGTTTCGCCATAACGGACGTCAAGTCCGAACGCGTTGCTGTCAACGATTATTAGACAGTTTATCGCCGAATGGTGAGCTTCTCGGAACGATCGACTGTCTCCATATTGAGGTCAACAACTTCGCGGCCTAGCGAACGAAATGGAGACGGTCCAATGGACACTAAAAAGCAGTTTGCCTTCACCCGCCCCGGCTATGTGGGACAGGCGCATCTGGTGGTGAAAGATCTCGGTCAGGTCTCCCGCTTCTATCAGGACGTCATCGGCCTTTCGGTTATCGACAAGAGTGCCAGCGGTGAGATTCTTGGCGTCAATGATTTGCCGCTCTTGACGCTGACAACGTCCAACGATGCCGCGAAAGCGCCAACCACCGCAGCCGGCCTTTTCCATACCGCCTTCCTCCTGCCAAGCCGCAATGCCTTGGCGGACTGGCTAGCGCATGTGGCGCATAACAATATCCGGCTTGAGGGTGCGTCGGATCACCTCGTCAGCGAGGCGATCTATCTGTCCGACCCGGAAGGAAACGGCATCGAGGTCTATCGCGACCGGCAACCGGACGAGTGGAACTACCAGCCCGACGGAACGGTGGAGATGGCAACGAAGAGGCTCGATCTCCAGGCACTTTATGAGAGCGCCGGCAAAACCCCATTCCGGCAGGCCGCCGAAGGCACTGCAATCGGCCATATTCATCTTCAGGTCGGCGCACTACCGCAAGCGGATGCGTTCTATCAGGATGTTCTCGGGTTGAAGATCATGGCACGTTATCCCGGTGCCAGCTTCTTCGGCTACGGTGCCTACCACCACCATGTGGCAGCCAATATCTGGAACAGCAGGGGCGCCGAAACGCGCAAAGAGAATATGACAGGACTGTCGGGCTACTCTTTGAAGTTCAACGAAAAAGAGACCCTCGCCACGGCACTTGCCGCACTGGACCGATTGGAAATTCCGACCGAGCGTCAGAGCGACGGGATTGCCGTAAAAGATCCATGGGGCATCGGTTTGAAGCTGTCTGCATAACGCGTGGTCAGCGTGAAGCGGAGTCGAGAGATCGCGACACGCTCTGACCGCTTGAAAAGGGCGCAAATCACGTGCCCTTTCCTTATTTTAGCGGTTCTGGAACTGCGACCCGCACGGAGAGTTATAGCTCTCCATGAGGGGTCGGGAAAAAGATGAACAACCACGTTTTCAGCCGGAAGAAAAAAAAGAAAGCCGAAGCGCTTCCCATCGAGCAAAATCGCGATCCGGTTCTCAAAAGTGCGCTCGCCACGGCGCAGGACGATGCCCGCAGCCAGCAACCGCTTGGGCGTGAGGCGCTTGATGTGGCCGTCGCATGGTCGGTCGTCGGCCTCTTCATCATCGTTCTGATGAGCGTGATCCACGCGCTTTCTCTCGTCCTCATCCCCATCGTTATGGCGATCGTCGTCGGCATGATCCTCGGTGTCGCAGCGGAAAAGCTCGGCTCCTACGGCATTCCCGGTTTCGCTGTTGCCGTCATTCTGTCATCGGCGGTGGCGCTCGTTCTGTTTCTTGTCATCAACTCGTTGGTCGAGCCTCTATCGGCGCTTGCGAATGAAGGTCCGGCGCTGCTTGAACGGACGCTTGATCGCTTCCTGCCCTACCTGCAAGGCTGGCGATGGGTGAACATTTCCTCAGCGACATTCAACCTCGGCAACATTTCGATGGAATCGCTGATCTCGCGCAGTGGCGAGATCATATCGGTGGTGGGTGCCAACCTGACGCCCGCTATCGTCCAGGGTCTGATGTTCTTCGCGGCATTGCTGCTTTTTCTCTACAGTCGTCTGCGACTGCGTAAAGCCGTCATCATGGCCTTTCCGCAGCGCCATCAGCGGCTTAGAACCATCCGCACTATCGCCTCCATCGAAAACGTTCTGGGCTCCTACTTCGCCACCGCTTCGCTGCTCTATGCAGCACTTGGCGTTTCCATGGTGGTGATCGCGTTCCTTGGCGGCCTCGCCATGCCGTTTCTCTGGGGGCTGTTCGCGTTTCTCTCCAGCTTCGTCCCGTTTATCGGCATCACGGCGATGACGTTGGCGCTGGCGATTGCGGGCATCATCACGCATGACAATCTGTTTCTCGCGCTGCTTCCCTCCATCGTCTTCTTCACCATCCACTTGCTGATGGAAAACCTGGTCTTCCCGGCGGTCGTCGGCAAGAACATGGAGATCAACCCGTTCCTCGTCTTCGTTGCCATCATCTTCTGGACATGGATGTGGGGCGCAGCGGGCGCGATGCTCGCACTGCCGCTCTCGCTCATCGGCATGACGATTGCGCGCGAACTCTTCCCCTCGCGTCGGGTCGTACCAAACCTGCCAGACTGATCCGTCGGGCCTACTTGGTCAGTTGGAAGGTGGGTTGAAGGCCGGATCGTCCAGCCGCACGAAGGTCACGCCGCGCGCTTTCAGAGCCAGCAGACCTTTCACCACACCCTCGCCTGCCTCATGGGTCGGCTGGTTGATGTGCGAGATCACCACATCGCCATCCTTCGCGCCAGCAATATGCTTTGCCGTCATCGCGCTTCCAAGAAGTGATCCGCCATCGCCATTGATGGAATAGCCGGCGACGCGCTCGCCGAGCTGATTGATCGTGGTCATGGAGGTGTTGGTATATTTTGCCGTGGCGCCGCGAAACCATTGCGGCTGCCTGCCGGTCGCAGCAAGAATGGCCTGCCTTCCGCCCTCGACCTCCTGAACGACGGCCTGCTCGGAACCGGCCGCTGCAATGCCATAGATCGACACCGGCTTGTCCACCGCCGGGATATGATTTTCGCCGTGGTTTTCCAGTTCGAAAAGATCCGGGTGGGCCATCAGGATCGCGAGAGCATCGCTATTGTGTTTCAGCCAGCGGGCCGTAACGAAGATGGTCGCCGGAATCTTTTCCTGCACCAGCGTGTTGAGAATGCGAAAATCGGTCTTGCCCATGCAGGCATCCAGCGTGATGGCGACGCGCACCGGCGCACCCTTTGCCTGCACCTTCGAAACAGGCATTCTGAGGCTCGGCTCCAGAAGCCCCGTTCCGGCAAAGGCTGGTATGGCAAGGGTCGCAAACAGGGCGGCAAGGGCAATAGGCTTCAACATATCAGACGGGCTTTCGATCAAATTTCACTGGCAATGCGGCTCTCAAAACGCCGGAATTATGGCGTCGCTGCCGGTAGCGCGTCCAGTTCGGCGAGCTTCGCCAGCGCTTCCTCCACGCGGTGCGTATCGCTGACACCAAGCGGCATGATGGGCAGCGGCGGCTGGCGGTGGGTGAGCGAGAGGAGATTTGCGGCCGTGTAGATCACGCGGTAGCTGCCAAAGGTCTTGAAGAGCGCCCAGAGCGGTTCAAAGAACGTCTGCAAGCGTTGCACCTCCGCCTTGTTGCCCGCCTTGGCAGCGGCGAAGAGACGCCGTGCCGGAACGGGCAGAACCCCGGCAATCACACTATACCAGCTATCCGCACCCTGAAGCAGCGCGTCGGCGCAGCCCCAGTCTCCGCTGTAGCCAATGGCAAAACCCTCTCCGAGGCGTGGACGTAGTCGTTCCAGTTCCGCCTTGAACTGCATATCCGAAGGCAACGGCATTTTCACCGAGAGGATATGGGGAATATAGGCAAGCCGCACCAACAGCTCTTCACCAAAGGTGAAATGTGTGGTGGACGGATTGTTGTATATGCAGAGCGGCAGCGCCGTGGAGCCAGCGACCGCGGCGAAGTGATGATACGCCTCTTCCTGGGTCAGAGGTGTATAGGAGACAGGTGCCAGCAAAAGCGCATCGGCGCCTGCCTTTTCGGCATCCTGCGCCAGTGCAAAAGCCTCATCCGTGCGCAGCGCCCCTGCCCCGACGATGAGTGTTCGTTTGCCTTTCAGGCATTCGACGGCTGCCTGCACCGCGCGTAAGCGCTCTCCGCGGCTGAGATAAGCATAGCTGCCGGTACTGCCGAGAAGTCCGATGGAATCGACGCCTGCCGCATCCAGCCTTTCGATCAGGCGAGACAACGCTTCCACATCGACGCGGCCATCCTCATCCGCTGGCGTCAGCGGAAATGCCGAAAGGCCATGAAACCTGCTGCTCATGCGACGTCACCCCGAAATCCCTCTTCGAGAAGGATTACGGGGCAAATGACGGAACGACAATAACGATATGAAATCATTGAGATATGGTTGCAGATAAGCAACTACTATCCCATTGGCTTTCTCAGGTTCCGCAATAGGTTCTGAAGACCCTCTCATGGTTCATCGGCGCTTGCATGTAGACGGAGAATTCCGGCAGTTCTTCGAAAGGACGGGCGGTTGCCCTTATCATCTCGTGGAACGGCGCAAAATCATTATCCTCGACGGCCGCGGCAATCACCTCCTCGATCCTGTGGTTGCGCGGAATGATGGCCGGGTTGACGGCGCGCATGGCGTCTGCACGCTCCTGGCCTGAACGGCTCTCCTGCGCCGCGCGGTTCCTCCAGCGCTCCAACCATTCGTCCGCAGCAGTGAGGTCGATGAACATGCCGCGGAACGGCTCGGCGTTATCGCTTGCGGCATCACAGAGCCTGCGGAAGGTCAGGGTGTAGTCCACCTCCGACCGCTGCATCAGCGCCAGGAGATCCTGCACCAACTGCTCGTCACCCTCTGCCTCAGTCTGAAGCCCGAGTTTAGTGCGCATGCCGGAAAGCCAGCGTTTCGGAAACGCCTTGGCGAAATCCGCCAGGACGCCGTTGGCCATATCGACGGCCTTGTCCTGATCCTCATCCAGTAGCGGTATCAGGCATTCGGCAAGCCTTGCGATATTCCATTGGGCGATGCCGGGCTGGTTGTTATAGGCGTAACGGCCCTGGGCATCGATTGAGGAAAACACTTTGTTTGGATGGTACTCATCCATGAAGGCGCAGGGGCCAAAGTCGATGGTTTCACCGGATACGGCCATATTGTCGGTGTTCATCACCCCATGGATGAAGCCCACCATCAGCCAGCGGCAGATCAGGTCGCATTGCCTCTCGGCAATGGCCTGAAGCATGGCGAGATAGGGCGTTTCCGATTGCCGGGCTTCCGGATAGTGCCGATCGATGACGTGGTCGGATAGCGCCTTCAACGCTTCGGTATCTTCGCGCGCGGCAAAAAACTGGAAGGTGCCGACGCGGATGTGGCTTGCTGCAACGCGGGTGAAGACGCCGCCTGGAAGACCAATTTCGCGCTGAACGCGTTCACCTGTCGTCACTGCTGCCAAGGCACGGGTTGCGGGAATACCGAGCGCGAACATTGCCTCGGAAACGATATATTCGCGAAGGACCGGTCCTAGCGCCGCACGTCCGTCTCCCCTGCGGGAGAAGCGCGTCGGGCCAGACCCTTTTAATTGAATGTCCCGCCGCCTGCCTTGGCGGTCGATCACCTCACCTAACAGAATGGCGCGGCCGTCCCCGAGCTGGGGCACGAAATTACCGAACTGATGTCCGGCATAGGCCATCGCCAAAGGTTCGGCCCCCTGGGGCACGGCGTTGCCAGAGAAGATCGCCGCCAGCCGCTCGTCGTCCATGCCCTCTACGTCAAGACCAAGCTCTTCTGCCAAGGGCCGATTGAAGGCGATGAGCTGCGGTGCCTTGACCGGTGTAGGAAGAACGGCAGCGGTAAAGTGCTCCGGCAGGCGGGCATAGGAATTATCGAAACGGATCACGGGCTTGCTCCCTTTTGCCCCTATATTGGGTCTGAAGCCCGGCTTTGCCAGTGTTCGAGATGATACCAATATCCGAACAGGTCAGCCTGCAGCGCCTCCCCGTCATTGGTGCGCCTCCATTCCGGGATGGCGGCGAGGCCTTACGGATTGGTCTTCATCACACGGGACTACTGCCCGGCCTTTTTGCCAGTGAACTTTAACCTGCCATTTTCATTCCTATTCTGAGCTTGGTTTGCAAAGAAAGGATAGTGGAATGAATGACATCGCTGCGCCAACCGAGAGCGAAAGCGCGATCCGTACCATTCACACCGATCTTCCCGTCAATGCCACATTCCATGTCTGGCTCAAGGCGAAGAAACCAGATGTTGCAGGTGCTGTCTCGTTTTCAAACGCCAATGGCAAGTTCGGCGAAGTCTCCACCTCCAATCTGGAAGAGTACAGTTTTCGCATCTATCAGGTGTTTGGCGGCGGGCGCGTCGATATCGCCTATGACACGATGACGACCGCCGTCTCGGTGATCTATTGGTTCACCGCCTCCGATGTGCTGGAGACCGGTATTACCGTCGTCCACACCAAGCCGGACAATGCCCCACCGGATCTGCCGGACAGCTATCACTTCCGCCCACCCTTTGGCTGGATGAATGACCCGAACGGGTTTGGACGGTTCGAGGGGCACCCGCATCTTTTCTACCAGCATTATTCGCACGGGCTTCGCTGGAACACGATGCATTGGGGCCATGCGATCTCGTCGGATTATCTGCGCTGGCGACACCTGCCTATCTTCCTTTTCCCGTCGGAAGATCTGACGACGCGACCGGACAAGCGCGGCGGTGCCTATTCCGGATCTACCATCCCGCTTGTGGAAGGGACCGGTATTCGCGTCTTTTTCACCGAACAGGTGCAGGACCGTGTGCCTGAGCAACAGATCCAGCTCACCGCCACCTCCTCCGATCTGATCATGGCGGGACAGGCGGAGGTCATCCTCGGCCACCGGCCCGATGGGCAAGGGCTTACGCCGGACTTTCGCGACCCTTATGTGGTGCGCGGCCCCGATGGCCTCTGGAAGATGCTGCTCGGCAGCCAGAGCGACAGCGGCGGCGTCATCCTGCTTTATGAAACGCAGGACCCGACAGCCGCTTCCGGCTGGACCTATGTGGGCAAGCTTTGGGTGGAGACCCGCTACAAGACCACAGCGATTGAGTGCCCCTGCCTGCTGCCGCTCGATGGACCGGCCAATGCCCGTTCCACGCGCTGGGTTCTGACCTATGGCCTGATGCATTCGGAAGATCCGGCCACGGGACGGAAGAACCTGACCATGGCCGATGTCGGCTGGTTTGACGGCAAGAAGTTCGTCAAGGAATTCGGCCAGGAGCTCGATTTCGGCACCGACAATTATGCCTTCCAGGCGTTTCTCGATGGCGACAGCATCGTCGGCATTGGCTGGTTGGCGAATTGGGCGGATGCGACACCCGAGATCGACTTCCCCACCTCCATGACCTTGCCGCGGCGGCTGCATTTTTCCAACGGCGCACTTCTCACACCGCCGATCGGGGCGGCGGAGAGCCTGCGGCACCGCATTCTGGACCGCACGAGACTGGCGGCTGGCGACCGGGTCGATCTCTCAACGGGTGCGGTAGAGTTGCTGTTCGAACTCAACAAGCCAGGCCTGCCTTTCGATCTGGAACTCGACCACCCGGATGTCAGGCTCGGTGTCGTCTGTGACGAAACCGGTCTCTGGATTCGCCACGAGGACGGTCGCGACGGTCCATCGCCGCGTTATGTCTCGGAAGGGGCACGCCCCTATCGCCTGCGCATCTTTGTCGATTACGGATCGATCGAGGTGTTTGCCGACCGGGGACGCTACGTCGGCACAAAGCGCATCGCCAGCTTCAAGCCGGTGCGCGCAGCCCACCTGAAGACTCTGGAGGGGGCAGTCGCGCATGCGACAATCTGGAGTCTCAAACAGTAAATATAGGAACCTTTGCTGCTTTGGCGCCTTTCCTGAATGACGAGATTTTCAAGAAGGGCGATCAGATGACACAGATTAGAGAAACAGATCCGGTCCATTTTCCCACGCAGGCGAATGAGAACAAAGGCGAAAAACGCAAGGCTGGCAAAGGCATCGTCCTGGTGATCGCAGGCATCGGCATCCTCGCCTTTGTCATCTACATGGCGACGATCCTGATCGCCTCGACCCAATCCTAAATCAAGCCCGCATATTGAGAGGAAAACCCATGGACCCGCGCGAACCACTTCTGGAAAGTGAAGACGCACTCGATCAGGCAGTTTCAGACCTCGATGTCGAAGAGCTGCCATCGAAAGGCGAAATCCCGCAAGAGCTGGAGCATGAAATCGAGGAAGACGAACTCGAAACGGAAGACGACCCTTACCAGGAGAGCGACGAAGCCCTTCCAGACGACGAAGAGGAGCGCGTCATCGACCGCAATCCCTCCCGCGAAGGTGGCGCTTTCGACGAGGTTTGACGCTAAGCCTTTGTAGCTAACATCGTGCCTGAGCGAGCTGATTTATGCGGCTAGCTCAGGCGTGTAACCCACTTCCTGCATGGCAGCGATCGCAGTGTCAGCGTCGCCGTCTACCACGACCTTGTGCGATGACAGATCGATACTCACTTCAGCACCGGGCAGTGCCTCGCTCAATGCATTTCGGATGGTTTTCTCGCAATGTCCGCAGGTCATGTCCGGCACGGTGAATGTAGTCTCAGTCATGGTCTTTCCTTTCTTTTATCAGTTTTGATGGTTCGGCTTCCGGCCAGGTCATCCAGGATCGGGCAATCCGGTCTGTGGTCGCCGCCGCAGCAATGGGCGAGGTGCGACAGCGTTTTCACCATGCTCCTCATATCCTCGATCTTGCGCTCCAGGTCGGCGATATGGGTGAGAGCAATTGCTTTCACCGCGCCGCTTTCTCGCGCCTTGTCCTGCCAGAGTTTCAGCAGAGCTTCGGTTTCCTCCAGTGAAAAACCGAGGGTTCGGGCGCGTTTGATGAAGCGGAGATTATGGACCTCCTGATCGCCATAGAGCCGGTAATTGTTATCAGCACGGGTCGCGGGAGAGATCAGGCCGATCTGCTCGTAATAGCGTATCATCTTCGCAGAGACGCCGGAGGCCTCTGAGGCTTCGCCAATATTCATGACGTCACCTTTCCACCCGTGACGCTTATGGTCTTGAGACGCAGCGCATTGCCTACGACGAAAACAGAGGACAGCGCCATGGCACCTGCTCCGATCATTGGTGACAGCGTGATGCCAAAAGCCGGGTAAAGCGCGCCGGCGGCGAGTGGGATCAGCGCGACGTTGTAGCCGAACGCCCAGAATAGGTTCTGGCGAATGTTGCGCATCGTTGCGCGGCTCATTTCGATTGCATGGACGACACCGATCAGATCGCCACCGACCAGCACCACATCCGCACTTTCAATCGCGACATCGGTGCCCGTCCCGATGGCGATGCCGATATCGGCTTCGGCAAGCGCCGGCGCGTCATTGATGCCATCGCCGATGAACGCAAGGATTTTCCCGCCCTGGCGCAGGTCGTGGATGGCCTCTACCTTGCCTTCCGGCAGAACGCCGGCGATGACCCTGTCGATGCCGACCTCATTAGCAATCGTACGCGCCGTTGCCCCATTGTCGCCGGTCACCATCACCACCTCGATGCCCATGCTGCGAAGCGTTCTGATCGCCTCGACGCTTGAGGGTTTCAAAGGATCGGCAACCGCTATGACGGCGGCAAGCACACCCTCGATCGCGGCATAAATCGGAGTCTTGCCTTCACGGCCCAAGCGCTTTGCGGCGTCGGCGAAAGGTGCGACCGAGAGGCCGAGCCTCTCCATATATCGATCCGCACCGACATCGACCTGGCGGCCATCAACGACTGCGCGGATGCCATAACCGGTGATGCTTTCGAAGTTCCGGGCATTCATCGGTTCGAGTCCTGCAGGAGCTGCCATTTTTTCCCGTGCGGCACGGGTGATGGCCTCCGCAATCGGATGCTCTGATTGCGCTTCGACCGCTGCGACCAGACGCAGAACGTCGTCCTGTTCAAAGCCATCCGCGACGATCAGGTCAGTCAGTTCCGGCCGGCCTTTGGTCACCGTGCCGGTCTTGTCGACCACGACGATCTCGGCACTGCGCAGCTGCTGTAGCGCTTCGCCCTTGCGGAAAAGTACGCCGAGTTCGGCGGCACGGCCGGTACCGACCATGATAGAAGTCGGAGTTGCGAGCCCCATGGCACAGGGGCAGGCAATGATGAGCACGGCAACGGCGTTGATCAATGCAAATGTGTAGGCTGGATCGGGACCGAAGACCGCCCAGATGATGAAGGTCAAGAGCGCGATGCCGATAACGACCGGGACGAACAGCGCGGTGACTCTATCGACCACCAGCTGAATGGGAAGCTTCGAGCCTTGTGCCTGCTCCACCAGACTGATGATCTGCGACAGCATCATATCCCCGCCGACCTTCGTCGCCCGATATTTGAATGCGCCGGTCTTGTTGATCGTGCCGCCCACAACCCCAGTGCCCACGGTCTTTTCCACCGGAACAGGCTCTCCCGAGATCATCGATTCGTCCACATAGGAATGACCGTCGACCAACTCTCCATCGACCGGCAACCGCTCGCCGGGACGAATGACGACAACGTCGCCTGCCCTGACCTCTTCCACGGCCAAATCGACAATCTCACTGTTACGCTCGACGCGAGCGGTCTTGGCCTGAAGGCTCGCAAGCTTTCGGATCGCATCGCCCGTTTTGCCGCTGGCGCGGGCCTCAAGCAGCCGGCCGATGAGGATGAGCGTGACGATGACGGTGGCAGCTTCGTAATAGACATGCCGTGCATTTTCCGGCAGGACACCCGGCGCGAAGGTCGTGACCAGGGAATAGAGATAGGCTGCGCTGACACCGAGTGCCACGAGCGAATTCATCTCCGGCGCTCCATGGAAAAGGGTAGGAAAGCCGCTCTTCAGGAAGCGTCGTCCCGGTCCAAAAATCACCGCCGTCGCCAACAGGAAATAGACGTAGTAAAGGTTCTGGGTATCGATCACGCCCATCAACCAGTGGTGCATCGGCGCATAGATATGCCCGCCCATCTCCAACACGAAAAGTGGCGCGGTCAGCACGGCCGCGATGATCACATCGCGCTTCAACGTCGCTTCATCACCCATATGGTGGGCGTGATCATGTGCACCATGCTGATGATGAGCAGAGTGGTCATGCTGCGTGGCCTTTGCCGTGGCAGGTGGGAAGCCAGCGGCTTTCGCCGTTTCGGTCACCATCTCGCGCTGGCGCAAGCCGCCCACACCCTCGACAACGACCTTGCCGTCAGCCTCGACCTTTGCGTTGATGACCGTCGCGACGGCCTCAAGCACGCCCTTCAATCGTGAAGCGTCCGCCTCACCTTTCACGCCATCGACGGAAAACTCGGTTCGTGTAGGCTCGATCTCATAGCCGATCTTCTTGACCGCCGCCGCCAAGGTCTTGGCAGAAAAGCCTTCTGCAGGCTCCACCGTCAGCTTCTTCGTCGCGAAGTTGACAGAGCTCGAGGCGACACCCGGAACCTTCGCCGCCGCCGTTTCCACACGACGAACGCAGGACGCACAGGTCATGCCTTCGACGGGAACCGACAAAGGCTCCTGCAATTGCTTGGGTCTGACCATCTCGTTCATCGCTCTCCCCTTTCGAGGTCTGTCACTGTCATGGTTATGACGGGCGGAACTTCTAAATAGTTCCGACGTGAAACAACACCAATGTAGGGCTTCCCATCATGGGAAGGTCAAGGGAGGAAATTGCGTTTTATGGCTTGTTCGCCAAAACAGGCAGCCGCGATCCAGAAGCACGCTCTTCGTGGGGAAAGCTAGCCGCCGCTACGTCTTGCCAAATAGACCGTCGCCCCACCACAGTTCTGGTCGTCGATCTCATGTGCGATGATCTGAAAGCCACCGCCAGCAAGGATCACCCGATACTCCTCAAATGCCAGGCTGGCGTGATAAAGCGGTTGGCCACAGAAACGTCCAAGCTTTTCCCGACGGTCTGGCCCCGCCGTAAACATCAAGACGGCCTCTTCTGCTGCCAGGCGCATGCATGTTTGGAGGACAATTTGCTGGTCGTCCGGCGTCAGGTGAAAGAGGCTGTGCCAGGCGATCAGGCCATCAAATCGGCTATCCAATTTCATATCGCGCATATCTCGGACCAGCCATTGATGGCCGGGAAAGCGCGCACGACAAAGCGAAATCAGCGCTGGCGAAGCATCGATGCCAGTCACCTCGTGACCGTTTTCGATGCAGTAGCGCGCGATGGGCTCCCCGGCTCCGCATCCGATGTCCAGTATCGAAGCCTTCGGCGGCAGATATACGAGAAACCTGTCCAGCCAATGCTTCTCCATCAGCACGCGGCTGCGCGACCGATCAAAATCCGCAGCATATGTCTGGTACAGCGCGATGACATTGCTTGCGGCATCAGCAGACATGACCGCTTCTACCGATGGGTGGCGTAGCGCTGAATATCGCGCAGGAACTCGCCGCGCACCACCTCGCCCATTGGCTGCTCCGATGGCTTGTCGCCCACACGCAGGCGAACGAAGACGATGTGCTGACCTTCGCGTTCGGCCCAGCCGACGAACCAACCGAAGGGCCGATTGGGATCTGGCTTACCATCCGGCCCCTTCATGGTGCCGGTCCCGGTCATGCCATGAGCACTCCAGGCTTCCGCACCATCAAACACCGGAACGATGGCCTTGGTCTTGTTCTGCGCATCACGAGAAAAAGGCAGGTTGTTGGCCAACAGTCGGCGCATGAACCCCACCTGCTCGACCGGAGAAATCTCCGGGGAGGTGTTCACCCAGGAGTCGGTCAGCCCATTGTCCTTGCCCGGCTCTCCGGCCACGTCACCATTGCCGAAACCGAGGCGCCGGACATAGGAGACAAATTTCTCCTTGCCGAGACGTCTGGTGATCTCGCGCGAATACCAGCGGATCGACTCTTTCTGCCAGGTCGTCGGATCGACTGTCTTGCGCTCCTGCGGCGCGGCATCCATGCCCTTTTGCCAGTCCCAGGCCGGATTGAACTCGTCCTGCAGAATTCCGGCGTCATAACCGATCAGCGCAAGCGGCACCTTGAAGGTGGAGGCTGGCGAGACGCGCCTGTCGCAGGCGCCCTGCTGGTTGATGACGGCACCGGTTTCCACCGATGTGACCAGCGTGCATTCGAAAGGCTGCACGGCCTGAGCGCGCGCGGGCCCGACACCGGATAAAAGAACGCAGATCGGCGCAAGAAGCGTTAAAGCACGCCGCACTCTTTCAGATGCGCTCTTCACGCTTGAGCTCCTGGTTTTCTCGCATGACGTCATCGCAAAACCGGGTCACGTTTTTACGCTGGCCATGCTTTTGACTTTGGCGCATGCAGGGTCCTTGATTGTCCGGCAGATTATCATAGCCGGGAACGGGCCTAAGAAAAGCAAGGTAGCGGGATACAGGGGTCATGCGGCAGGAATAGGACGGGATTTTACACGGGCCGAAGAGAGCGCACGGGTTTGTACTCAACGCGGTTTTTGCGCCTCCGGTCGCTCTCCCACCGTCAAAGGCCAGTCCACCACATAGTCCTCAAAGTCGTCCACATCGACGTCATTCTCATTGACGGTGCGACCACGCGCGGAAATGCCCGCCACGTGAACGGTTTCGGGATCACCCGACACCAGATGGTGCCACCAGTAGAGATCCTGCCCGTCCCGCACCAGCGCATAGGCGCATGTCGGCGGCAACCAGCCGATCTCATCGACCAGCTTCAGATCGAGCTGGATGCAATCGGGCACGGTGGCACGGCGGTTTTCATAATCGGAACAGCGACAGCTCGTGCCATCCAGCAGTTGGCAGGCGACGGAGGTGAACACCACCTCGCCCGTATCCCAGTCTTCCAGCTTGTTGAGACAGCAGAGGCCACAGCCATCGCATAGGCTCTCCCATTCGCTGTTACTCATTTGCGCCAGCGATTTGGTTTTCCAGAACGGCGCGTCACTCATCGTTAAGATTTCCGTTTCATTTTGCATCTTCGGGCATCAAATAGGAAAGCCCGTTTTGTCGTATCGCCATAGGCTGGATTATAAGATAATTCTTAAATCCGGCGGAGTGGTGGTGAGGAATGACCCGCGCAAGCTTATCGCGTCAAGCGTTCACTCACCACATCGAACAGGAATACGTTTCAGGTGCAGGAAGACAACAACAAGAAACCGGCGCGCCGTAAACGCCATATTCTGCTTCGCATCGATTCCTGGATCGATTCGAGCCTGTGGACAGCCGCATCCCGTGTGTTCGATTTCTGGGAAGAGGTGACGATCGCCTCTCGCAAGCTGCATGTGCGCGGCTGGAAGAAATTTCTCGTCAACATGACCTGCAACGCGCTGACCGTCGGTACGGCCGGCTCCGTCGTCATGCTGGCGCTGGCGCTGCCCGCCTTCGAGGAAACCAAGAAGGACTGGCGCTATCGCGGTGATTTTGCCGTGACTTTCCTTGATCGCTACGGCAACACGATCGGCCATCGCGGCATCATTCACGAAGATTCCGTTCCAATCGACCAGATGCCGGATCACTTCATCAAGGCGGTTCTGGCAACGGAAGACCGACGCTTCTTCGACCATTTCGGCATCGATTTCATCGGCCTTGCCCGCGCCATGAGCGAGAATGCGCGCGCAGGTGGCGTCGTCCAGGGCGGCTCGACGCTGACGCAGCAGCTTGCCAAAAACCTGTTTCTGACCAATGAGCGCTCGCTGGAGCGCAAGATCAAGGAAGCCTTCCTGGCATTGTGGCTGGAAGCCAACATGTCGAAGAAGGAAATCCTCGCGCTCTATCTCGACCGCGCCTATATGGGCGGCGGCACCTTCGGTGCAGCGGCGGCTGCGCAATTCTATTTCGGCAAGAATCTGACGGACGTCACATTGGCGGAATCCGCCATTCTTGCCGGCCTGTTTAAGGCTCCGGCGAAATACGCGCCGCATGTGAACCTGCCGGCTGCGCGTGCGCGCGCCAACACGGTTCTTTCCAACCTCGTCCAAGGCGGCTTGATGACCGAAGGCCAGGTGGTCGGTGCACGTCGCAACCCGGCGACGGTCATCGACCGCGAAGAGGTCCAGGCACCCGATTACTTCCTCGACTGGGCGTTCGACGAAGTGCAGCGCCTGGCCAGGGACGGCAAGATCAAGGATCACACCGTGGTGGTGCGCACCACCATCGACACCGGCCTACAACAGGCCGCAGAGCAGGCCATGGAAGGGAGCCTTCGTGAGTTCGGCGAAGGCTACAAGGTCAAGCAGGGCGCAATGGTGATGATCGAGAATGGCGGCGGTATCCGCGCCATGGTCGGCGGTCGCGACTATGGTGAGAGCCAGTTCAACCGCGCAACGGCAGCCCTTCGTCAGCCGGGTTCTTCTTTCAAGGTCTACACCTATTCCGCTGCGATGGAAAAAGGCTACAAGCCGGAAACGCTGATTTCCGACGCGCCTGTCACATGGCGCGGCTGGTCGCCGCAGAATTACGGCCGCTCCTATGCCGGCAAGGTAACGCTGCAGACGGCGCTGGCGAAATCCTACAACACCGTGCCGGTGCGGCTTGCCAAGGATGTGCTCGGCACGCAGATCATCGTCGATACCGCAAAGGCCATGGGCGTTGCCACGCCGCTTCGCAGCGACAAGACCATTCCGCTCGGTACTTCTGAGTTGACAGTGCTGGATCAGGCGACGGGCTACGCCGTCTTCCCGGCGAATGGCATGCAATCGCGCCGCCATGGCATCGAGCAGGTTCTCGACTACGAGGGCAAAGTTCTCTACGACTTCGATCGCGACGAACCGCCGGCGCATCGTGTGCTTTCGGAAGAAGCGACGTCGAAGATGAACCGCATGCTGGTCACCATCCCGGTGGAAGGTACCGCACGGCGTGGAGCGCTCGACAATGGTATAGTCTCCGGCGGCAAGACCGGAACGTCCCAGGCCTATCGCGACGCCTGGTATGTCGGCTTCACCGGCAACTACACGACGGCGGTGTGGTTCGGGAATGACGACTTCACCTCGATGAACAACATGACCGGCGGCGCCCTTCCCGCCATGACCTTCAAGCGGCTGATGGACTATGCCCATCAAGGCATGGAACTGCGTCCTATTCCAGGCATCCAGAACCCGCTGCCAACCGGCTCGCGCCCGCAACCTGGCGCCAATGGCGCTCAGGTGGCCTCAGCTGACGCCAATGCACTGCCGGCTCTCACCCGCCCCCGCTCTCTTTCGGCAGAAGCCACCCGCGTTCTTCGCGCAGTCGGCCAGCAGTTGAAAGAGGCTTCCGCGCCGACCTTGTCGCCGCAGAAGGTGGCTGATGTGGGCGGTGATGGGGTGAAGCGTTGAGAGGCTGACACCTTCAAGCGACCGAAAGCCGCTGATGGTTTTTGAAGTGGCCGAGCGCCAGCATCAGGCATAGCGCGGCTCCGCTGCAGACAATCATCAGCGAAAGCATGGCGGACGGGCCCGCAGTCGCCATGAGGAATGAAAGAAGCGGCGGCGCGGTGGCATTCACGAGATTCATAGGCAGGCCGATCATCGACATCGCTGCGGCGTAGTCTGATTTCTCGTAGAACTCCAATGGCATGGTCGCCCGCGCGACGGCGAAAGCGCCGCTGCCAATGCCGAAGATCACGACATAGGCAAGGATAGCTCCACTGCTCGCACCGAGAATCACAGGTATCAGCATAGCAACGGGGATCATGGCTCCTGAAAAGATTCCGGCTCGAACCGCGTTCCATCGTTTGCCTCCCACCAATTCTATCAGCCGCCCGCCCGCTTTCAGAATGCCCATGAGGGAGGCCAGACCAACCGCCAAACTCAGGTCTGCGCCCAGCGCCTTGAAAAGCTCTATGCCGACCGCTTCCATTCCCAAGGTGACAAAGCTGTTCAGCGAGATCGCGGCGACGAGGAACCAGAGAATGTGGCCTTTCCGACTTGTGGTTCTGCTGGAGACTGGAGCGGCGGGATGGCTTCTGACATCCGGCAGGCTCAAGGCGATCAAGGGGAGCACAAGAAGAAGAATGCCGCCCGCATAGATTTGCGTTGCGCCGCGCCAACCGACGAGGTGATCAAGCCACGCCGTCAGCGGCCAGAAGACGCTGCCGGCAAGGCCGGTAACCAGCATCAATGACCCGATCATGCCTCGCGCTCTGTTGCCTGCGAACTCCGCGAGATAGGCATAAGCAGAGGTGGTGAGAAACATGGCACCGCCAACGCCGATGGCGCACCAGCTTGCCAGGTAGGCCAAGAGTGAGTTGACGCTCCCCATCGCAGCAAGGCCGATACAGATCACGCTTGCACCGCATAGCATGACGTGTTTCACCCCCAACCTCGCGAAGGCTTTCCCCGCAACAGGTGCGGACAGGCCCATCACCACATACATCGCTGTCACACCGAGGAACGCCGTCGCTGGGTCGGTTTGAAAATCTTTAGCAATGGAGGATGCCAGCACCGGCAGGATGCCGACCACCCCCCATCCGGCGATTTGGGTGATGGCCAGAGTTATAAAGACAAGGACACGCGATTTCATCGCTGCACGCTAATGCGGTCGCGTGTCAATCATGTAACATCCTTGCCTGGACAATCGTCACGCTTTTGGAATTCAGCGGGCGTTTGTCGCAGAGAAGGCGACGCATCCACTGCCAAGTCATCCATCTGACCTCACCGCCAACCCGCACGTCAAAATAGCTGCAACCAAATCGCACCTCCAACCGTTTGCAAGAGCACAAAAGCGCCCATCGGGACTTGGGCGCTCCCCTCAATACCGGTTGGAGCCAAGACATGAGTGATGCATCCCACGGGGAAGCTTCCGCCTATCCTTTTCAGTTGCTGTTCGTGCCTTTTCCCTTTGTCTGCTTTTCGCTGACGTTTGCGACGGACATTGCCTATTGGCGCACCGCCAACCTGATGTGGTCGAATTTTTCGGCTTGGCTTCTTTTCGCGGGGCTGGTCGCCGGCGGTCTGGCAATTCTTGCCGGTCTTATCGATCTGCTGCGTAGGCGCACACGACCGATGCGTCCGTCCTTCGTCTCCATCATCCTTTTCATCGTGATGCTGATCCTCGCCTTCATCAACAGCCTCGTTCACGCAGGTGACGGTTGGACGGCTGTGGTGCCTTACGGGCTGCTGCTTTCGGCCATCACCTTCGTGGTGTCGTTGATGGCTGTTTCCGCCTCCTCCCGCAAATATGCCCGTCTGGCCTGGAGAGTATGATCATGGTTTCCCGCATTTTAGCCCCCGCCCTGCTGCTTGCAGGCGTTGCACTCATTCTGCCGGCCTGCAGCGACCAGAACGATAATTTCGATATTTCCCAGCAGATCGGCCCCGACCCTGTCCTTCCCGAGCCCTCCATGAGCCTTATCCCCGACCTGAAGGTCGCAGAGGTGGTGGGCTGGAAGGACGGTGAAATGCCGACGGTGCCGGAAGGCCTGAAGATTTCCGTCTACCAGAAGGACCTCGTCAATCCGCGCACCGTGCATACGTTGCCGAATGGCGACGTTCTGGTCGTGCAGTCGCGGGCACCGGAGGGTGGGCAATCATCGTCGCGTCCCAAGGACATCATCCGCAGCTTCATCATGTCGATTGCCCATGGCGAAACCGGTGGACCGCCGAAGGAAAGCAACATCATCACCCTGCTTCGGGACACGAACCGAGACGGCATTGTGGATGAACGCCACGATCTTCTGAAGAAGCTCGACTCGCCGTTTGGCGTCGCCTTTGCCGACAACACGCTTTATGTCGCAACGTCCAATGAAATCCTCGCCTATCCCTATCAACTGGGTCAGAACGAAATCACCGCCGAACCGCGCGTGCTGACCCAGCTTCCGGGTGGCCCGATCAATCACCACTGGACAAAGGATCTGGCACTGAGCCCCGATGGCAAGTTCCTCTATGCCTCCGTCGGATCGAACTCGAACATCACCGAAAACGGGCTGGAGGCCGAGAAGAACCGCGCCGCCATCCTGCAGGTCGACCGTCAGACGGGTGCGTGGAAACTCTTTGCGTCCGGCTTGCGCAATCCGAACGGTCTTGCCTTCAACCCCGAAAGCAAGGAGTTGTGGGCCGTGATCAACGAGCGCGACGAGCTCGGCCCGAACCTTGTGCCCGATTACATGACCTCGGTGAAGGAAGGCGGGTTCTACGGCTGGCCGTGGAGCTATTACGGCAACCATGTGGATGACCGCGTGCATCCTCTCCGGCCGGATATGGTGGAGAAGGCAATCAAGCCGGATTACGCGCTGTCCAGCCATGTTGCTGCACTCGGCCTTACTTTCTCGCTGAACTCGGCGCTGCCGGCCCCCTACCAGAACGGCGCCTTCATCGGCGAACATGGAAGCTGGAACAGGACGGCCTTCAATGGCTACCGCGTGACCTTCGTGCCGTTCGAAAACGGCAAGCCCGTCGGCAAGACGCAGGACGTGGTGACGGGATTCATTCAGGGCGACAAGGCGAGAGGCCGTCCCGTCGGCGTCGGCATCGACGGCACCGGCGCGTTGCTGGTAGCAGATGATGCGGGCAATACGGTGTGGCGTGTCGCAGCCGCAGATGGCGCTGTCACACCGGCGCCGATTGCGACCGACGATGTCTCCGGCACATCGTCGGGCCCTGCCCAAGCGGGACAACCGGCAGCACCCGCTGCTCCCGCCCAGCCTGCGGCACCCGCACCTGCACAGCCCGCAGCTCCCGCATTGCCGGCACCGCCCGCCCCTGCGAATTGAGAAATATCGATGATAAGGAACGGCTGGCCACCTGATCGGGTGGCCGGCCCTTTTTATGACGTCCGCGCGGCCTTACGCCCGCGCATCTTGGCGTCGTTGAATGCGATCGCGGACCGGATCAGCGCCGATAGCGCATCGTCATCAATGTCATCACCTTCGCGAAGGTCGATCGCACGGCGTGTCCCTCCGTCAAGCGAAGCGTTGAACAGACCGAACGGATCCTCCAGCGACGCGCCGTGAGGGAAGGTCATTTTTACGGTGGAGCGATAGGTCTCCCCGGTACAGATGATGCCGTTGCAGGCCCAGACGGGCACGCCACGCCATTTCCAGTCCTCCTCCACACGTGGATCCGCACTGCGAATAATAGATCTGATCCGCGACAGCGCCTGCCCACGCCAGTCCGTCAACTCGGCAATCCGTCCGTCGATCAGCCGGGAAGCCGGAGAGCCTTCCTCATCCTCTGTCGGAGCGATGCCCACAGAGTCGGCGGCGTCCATATGCATGTGCTCTCCTCCACCATCAGCGCTAGGTAGCGCATCCTAGCACATGCAACCTTGATTTGAACTTTATAAATACTGAAAAACACGACAAGCGCACAGAAGGCTGCAAAATATTGCGGGTCCTTCAAAGCCAAAAAAAGTCTTTGCCTTTCAACGCGAAAGACTACAGCGGCAGGGGTGGGCAGCTTGAATATCCCCATCGAAGGTGAGCAATTGCACGCGAGGGACATCTCATCTAGGGGGAACTACTATGAAGAAACTCAATCCAGTGCTCGCCGCTCTGGCAGTGTTCGTCTGTACATCCGCAATGGCACAGGCCGACGACCTGACCTTTACGCTGAAGAACGGTACCAAGTCCGTCCTGACGCGCTTTTACACATCGCCGGTTGGCGTCAATGAATGGGAAGACGACGTCTTCGGCGAGCAGGTTCTCGAACCGGGCGAAAGCATAGACATCACCATTGCCGACGGCCGCACGGTCTGTCGCTACGACATGCGTTTCGAGTTCGAAGAAGGCTCCGGCCTCGACACGACGGAAGACAGACAGGATCTCTGCAAGCTCGGTTCTTACACGATTCACGAGTAAGAGACAGCTCGTAAGGGCGCTGGCGTCATCGATCAGCGCCCTACGGCACCTGCCCAAGAATCGAAAACATTTTTTGAGAGCGCGACATGCCGATCCAAAGAGCGAGGTGCGTCCGTTTCGCGTCCAAAGGGACGTACGCGCTCTGGGAACGAAGACTGAGTTTACGGTGTCGCTTGCAGAATCCTGCGAGACACGCGCTTCGGAGCCGGCGCAGATGCACGCCTGGCTCTTTTACGCAGCCAAGAGGGCGACACTTCGACCCTCCTCCACCGGAGTTTCCCAACGCCGCACATATTTCAGAACCAGAATATTCCAGTACAGGTTTGCCCATCCCTCATCCAGGGCATTTCCCCGAGTCGGAATCAATGCTAACCGTGACACTGCTCCAAATCGGGAAAGCAGTGTGTTTCGAGTTCCGTTTCTTGTCGCCATCTCGCTCGTCATTGCCTTCGGCGGTGGCATCGTTTCCACGCTTGTGGCGCTGGAAGCCACATCCGGTTTCGGGTCGATCAAGATCGGTGCGTGGAACGCGTTTCCCGAATCGCAGACGATCGAAGCGGACCCTTACGCCAAGGCGCACCGGGCGGATGCAGGCAAGCTTCTCTATGGAACGGCTGAAGGTTTGGCCTTTACCGCGGCGAATGACAGCAGCGGCCAGCGCTTGACCGGCCAGTGCCGCTATACGCTTACCGGCAACCTGCCGCCTGCCCGCTTCTGGACCATCTATGTTGCCGATCAACAGGGTAATCTTTTGGATGACGGATCTGGACGGCCGATCGCCCTGAATTCACGCAACCTTCTGCACGGCCCTGAAGGTGGTGTCTCCATTACGCTTGCGTCAACGGCAACGCCGTTCAACTGGCTTGCCGTGCCGACAAACGGCGATTTCAAGCTGGTCCTGACGCTGCTCGATACCCCGATTGCTGGAAGTGCGGGTCTGATCGACATCACCATGCCGACGATCAACAAAACGGATTGCGGCAATGCTTAGGCTCATTTTGGCAATCTTCACGGGCCTGGTGGGTGCAGCTGTCCTCCACCTCGTCATCCTCTTCTCGATCCCGCACTTTTCCAACCGCGATGCCTACACGCGCGCAGAATTTCAGGCTGTGCCCAATCGTTTTCATCTGGTCGACAAGGATGGTCACCGCAAGGGTGGTCTGAGCAGCGAAGACCCTTTCATGCGGGTTGCCGTGTGTACCTATAACGTCGAAGAGAAGCCGGTCAGGCTGTCGGCCTTCGGTGCCGTGCCGTTCTGGTCGATCGCAATTTTCGACAGTGCATCCAATGAAATCTTCAGCATGAACGACCGCACATCGGCTGGGGGTGAACTGGATATTCTGATTTCCACCCCGGAGCAGAGCGGTGCCATTCGCAAGGCGGAAGTTCAAGCGCTATCGAAATCGATTTTGGTGGAAGCAAATCGCAACGAGGGCTATGCCGTTTTGCGAACGATGGTACCGCAGGCAAGCTTCCTGGAGGAAGCAGAGCGGTTTCTCGGAGAGGCTACATGCGAGCCCGCACCGCTGAAGTAGGCGCACTTCAGAGCACCATAAAAGATCGGTCAGGCGTTGAGAGCCGTTTCGGAAGACGCCGCCGCATTGCCCTTCCGCTTGCGCGTCTTGGTCTTCTCGGCGAAGTCATAACGCTCGTAGCGCACACCGGTAAAAAACAGCAGCTGCGCTGGGCCGGCTGCGATTGCGTTCGCGTCAGCCGTTTTGTGAGGACGGCGCGTCGCCGTCGAAATCGAAATAATGTCTGCCATTGCCATCTCCTTTCACAGGCACGACGGATGTTGTTGACCGGATCGCGATGCATGACTTTCCATCCGACGATCCAGTATGAGGAAGCGCCATATCGAGCTTTTCAGCAAAAATTTCTTCTTGATCTGCGTGCCGGAGTCTTCAGGACGGCGGCATCAAGCCGATATGGAATGCCAGTACCACTACATCGGGCATCACCAGTCCACGGACTGGGCATTAACTGAGGCTTGGACATTCGTCCGTCCCTCATAAGCGAGCTCATGTCAGAACTTTAGCACCGAATCTCGGACTTGCCCACGACATTAGAATCATCGGGAGGTTAAGCAAAGGTTAATAATAAAAGCGGCTTGCAGCCTTCCCTCCAATATTGAGGTTCATTACGCCCCAATTCCGGTTCATACGAGAGGAACGCCAAAGTTGGCTTGCGGTTCCAGCGGGTCGAAAAATCCTTTCGTTAACAAAACAGCTGTGAATAAGCTGAAAAATCCTCTTGCCGACGCCCGTGGTTAACAGGGCGTCAACGCATTCGTTATAGTTTGAGCGCTCCTGTAGTTTTGCGTCTGGTTGGGTATTGCGTTGACAGACCGTTTTCGAGAACTGGAACGGCCAAGGGCCGAGAGGAAGAAGGACGTGGTATTGATGGCAACCGTCTCGAGTTTCGAAGGCTTGCCTTACCCGTCGAAATCAGAATTGCGACAGTTCGCAGAACTGTTCATGCCGCTGTTTTCCGCGTCCACCGCCGAAGCGAAGAGAGAGGCGATTGCGGCGCTGTCGCAGAACCCGAACGTGCCCTCGGCCGTCGCGTTCTTCATCGCCAGCCAGCCGATTTCGCTGTCCGCACCGTTTCTCGTCTCCTCCAAGGCGCTGGATGACGAGACGCTGATTGCGATTGCACGAACGCAAGGGGCGGCGCACGCTCGTACGATCGTCCGGCGCGAAGACCTCTCCCCCACTGTCGTCGATGCCTTGGTGGGCTTACGTCACTCCCGCCACGCGACCGGCTCAACGCACGACAATCTTCAAAGCTCTACGTCTCCAGCGGCGCTGACCGAAAGCGAGGCGCGTGCCGAGCGGGAAGAGAAGCTGCGCAGGCAACTGCGTACCATGGCGCGACAGATGCACCGCCCTGCGGGCGACACGCTTGGCGTTCGCCGCCTGACCGAAGTACAGGAAGCCCTGCTTGTGCGGTTTGCACGTGAACGCGACGCAAGCCGTTTCGCCGCCACGCTTTCCGACTCGCTGTCTGCAAGCCACTGGCTGTCGGAGCGCATCCTCCTCGATATTTCCGGTCGGCAACTGGCAACAACGCTTGTCGGCATCGGCATGGATACCGACGACGCCATCTTCATCCTCGAAAGCTTCTACCCGCATATGCGCCAGCTCGTTGGCGATATCAGCCGTGCGGAATCCATGCTGGAGTCGTTGGAGACGGCCGAGTGCGAGGAGCGGATCGAAAGCTGGCGACGGGCAGATCGCTACACCACGAGTTCCGGCAGCGACGCCGACGAGCGTCGTGAAGAGCCCGCTCCAACCCACAAGCTTGTGGTGCGCCGTTAAGGTCGATCGCTGGATGCGGTAGAAGGAAAGGATCTGTCACCCCACGATGGTGAACAGGTCTCCGACCTTGTCGGTTTCAAGTTCGACCACCCAGAGATCGGCGTCAAAGCGACGCTCTTTTTCCAGTAGCGCCTCTACCTCCTGGGCTTGCGCTTCAGTGAGACGACGTTCGAAGCGGCGCTCGGCCCTCACCTCCTCGTCTTCGGCGAAGCTCTGGGGTGCAGGACCATAGAGATTTTCGCGCCCATCACGCAGGCGTTGGCGGATAAAGATCGCGCCGGCCTCGTCGGCCCCCTTGCGTTCGATAGCGGCGAAATCACCTGCAGCGAAGACGCGGCGCGTGAGGGCGGAAACGAAGATTTCGGATTTGAGGCGCATGGGAGAACTATAGGACCTCAGGGACAATGGGGCCATGCTTTTGTTAGCCGCGAGACTGGTCCTGGTCGCCAGGTACCAAACCGTGGGGGGAAGGGTGAAAGTCCCAATTATTGAGTGTTTTGGCGTCAAGCGCTCGTCCTTTGAATCGCGAAAGGACGGCAAATGACCAGGAGGCTCAGTCAGAGATTCAACTGAGGCTCACAAGGCCCCGATAGATTTCAGCTTTTTCAGCACCGCTTCGCTCGGCTCGCCTGTTTCCGGCAGGCGATAATGCTTTTCGAAATTGCGAATGGCCTGACGGGTCTGTTCGCCGGCAACGCCATCCACTTTCACATCGGCATAGGCAATGTTGACGAGGCCTTGCTGGATCTTGGAAACCAGATCCTTCCCGACCGGCTTTGCACCACTGTCGGACGTAAGAGACACGTTCTGCGCCTTCGGCGGATGAACCTCTGCGTTGCGAATGGCGGCTGCGACGGGGTCGATCGCCACTCCGCCCCCATTGGCTGCTGCTGGTCGATCCTTCGGCAGGGCTTTGGGAATGGCGGCGACGGTTGTCGCGCTGTCGATCTTCAAAGCCGAGAGAATGCGGCTGGTCGGCTCCCCCGTCTGTTCCATGCCGACCGTCTCTTCGAAGAAGAGGATGGCCGCCGTCGTGCGCGGTCCCGTCAGACCATCGGCCGGACCATCGTAGAGGCCGCGGCGCGCGAGTTCCCGCTGGATTTCTGCGACGAGTTCGGATGGCGGATGGGTGCCGGCCGGCTGTGCCTGACCGGCGGGTACCGCTGCCCCCCCCTGCCCTGCCGGAGGCTGAGCCTCAGTCTGCTGCGTGGGTTCTGGAACATCCGTCTGGCGCTCTATGCGGAACGTCGTGACATTGCCGTGCTGGCCAAGCGTCGATGTCATGCGATAGCCGGCAATGCCGTTTGGATCTTCCTCATCACGCGTGCGCAGGAACGGGGATGGATGGTGGCCGGGTTGATACCAGAGAGCGTTGGCAGCGACGAAGCCGAAAACGACAAGGAACGCGGTCGAGCCGCCGACCAGTTTGGGATGGCTCAGAATCTGCTGGCCGAGGGCGCGTACGGCCACGGACAGCAAACCCGGCTCCTTCCGGACCGTCTTTTTCCTAGGCGATTTTCGCTTTGGCGCGGCCATCCGCAGTGTCCTTCCTCTTCATCATGTCGGCGCCACCCGCCGTGTCTTTCAGGCGCGGCGGAAATTCCACCGGCGCATCGGCATCTTCACAGCTGCTGAGCGGCTGGCCGGAGCCATCAGCCGGCATCAATATGGTGACAACCGTTCCCTCGCCCGGCTTGCTGGTGATGACAAGGCTTCCGCCATGCAATTCCACAAGTCCTTTGACGAGCGACAGTCCAAGCCCCGTGCCCTCATAGCGACGGGTATAATCATTCTGAACCTGCATGAACGGGCGGCCCAGAAGTTCGATCTTGTCGGCGGCAATACCGATGCCGGTGTCGCTGACCGTCAGCTTGAGCATCTCGCCCTGCAGAGCCGCATCAATCACCACCACACCACCGGATTCGGTAAACTTGATGGCGTTGCTCGCAAGATTGATCAGAACCTGCTGGATGGCGCGCTGATCGGCAACGACTTCCGTCAGATCGCGCTGGATGCGGCTTGTCAGCGTCAAGCCCTTCTGCTTTGCCTGAAGACCCAGCATGCCTTCGCAGGACGCGATGACATCGCCGATGCGGAAAGGCTCCATCATCAATTCGTAGCGACCGGCCTCAAGCTTGCTCATATCCAGCATGGTGTTGACGACCGACAGCAGGTGACCACCCGACTGGCGAATGAGTTTGACATATTCGCGCTGGCGATCATTCTCCAGTTTGCCGAAATATTCGCCGGCGAGAATATCGGAGAAGCCCAGGATGGCATTGAGAGGGGTGCGCAGTTCGTGGCTGACAGCGGCGAGAAAACGCGACTTCGCCTCCGTCGCCGTCTCTGCCTCGATCGTCCTGCGGGCCGCTTCGCGGCGCAAAGCTTCCAACTCGCTGACATCGATAAGCTGACCGACGACGCGCACCAGCCGACCGAACTGGTCCCGCTCTGCGGTCATATCCATGCGGGCATAGACGAACTGAATCTGCCGATTGACGGAGCCGGTCTCGAAACGCAGATCGACGCTGGCGTGATCCTCACCCTGGCGCATCGTGTCGAAAGCCTGCATCAGGGCGATGCGATCGGAAACATGGACCATCTCGGCGAGGATATGGCCGGCGCAGTTCTGCAGCTGAAGCGGAAACTGCCGCAGGTCGCGACCTGATACCGCGTGAACGATGCCCTGCTCGTTGAAGAACAGCAGGAGACCTGGCACCTGCGATGCAAGCTGCTCACGGTCGATGACAGCGTCCTGAGCCTCGCGCGCGGGCTTATAGACCGTCAGGAGCACAGCGCAGGATGCCAGAAACAGCGCAACGACAAGGGCTGCACCGAGCGGCAGCGCCACGGATGCCGGCAGGACAAAGCAGATGATGGCGGGAACGATGAAGAGCGCCACAAGAGAGAAAGCAACGAGGCGGCGCAGAACGGCGATGATCGCCAAGCTTTCGCTGGCATCGTCTTCCATGCGCGACAGCCACATGCCCGCGACATGATCGACCAACGCAATCGCTTTTTCCGCTATGTTACGCAATACCAGTACACCGCATTCTAAAAGCAGCAGGCTCGAACCTACCTTGAAACATGCCCGACAATAGGGCTCCGCGGCTTAAGGAATGGATAAAAGCAGGCGCGCCAAAGCCGCCTCAAGCACCATCAAGTCCCATTTCGGGGCAAATCACAAGCACTTTGTCTGTTATGGTTAATGACGGGTAAGCAGAGGATTTCCTTGTATTTTTTCGGTACCGTTAAGATTTGTGGCGGGCGTTATCGTCGCGAAGGCCTGCGATTGCGCGCGCCCGCCGCAATTATGCTTAACATCGGTCGCTAAAATCCGACCTAAATCACAATCGTCACCAGCGGCGGGAACAAGTCGCTAAAATTTGAATTAAATCACGCGTTTTTTTGCAAAGGGGTGTTGGTCTCTTGGCTCTAGGGTGTTTGCAAGCCCGGACAACAGGGCAACAGCGGATGATCCGAAAAGGGCGCCGGTCAAACAGGGTAGTCTTGCAATGTGGTTTCTGATCAAAGGAACAATCTGGTTTTCGCTGGTGCTGGTCGCACTGTCCTATTTTGGCGGCAACAACACCGATAGCCAGAACTCGCAAATGAACGTCGCCGGCGCGGTTTCCGCTGCCAGCGAAGCCTACCGTTACGTCAGTGCCATCTGCGTCGAAAAGCCGGACGTCTGCGTCAAGGGTGCGGAGACCTTCCATGCTCTGGGTGAGCGGGCACGCGAAGGCGCCAAGGTAGCCTATGAATTGATCGACTCCCACCTGAACACTGCCGATGAACCCAAGGTCGCCCCTGCTGGCGAGGCTGTCGCCAAGGCCGAGACCGTTGCAGCCAGCGACGATATCAAGACCGGAACCATCAAGGTCGATAACACCATTCCCCTGCCGCAGAAGCGCCCCGCGCTCTGACGATAGAGGGAAGCGATCAAGCCTAACCAATTCGAGAGATCCTCTCAAAACCCCTTGTGACTCATCCCCGCTATAGATGAGCCGCCTGACTGCCCGACTCCTGATGCCCTGCCCGAAGCCCATGCTTTGCCGCAGGGCTTTTTTCTTGAGGCAGCGGTTCAATTCCATTCGCCATTGCCCTATATCGGGGCAGCAACATGGATGGCAGGCAAATGGCTTCTCTCGACAAGATCATGGACGACTTCTCCTTCCTGGACGATTGGGAGGATCGCTACCGCTACGTGATCGAACTGGGGAAGGAACTGCCGGATCTGGCGGACGAGAAGAAGACCGCAGAGAACAAGGTCCAGGGCTGCGCCAGCCAGGTCTGGGTCGTAAGCCACAGCGATGGCGGACCTGACCCGATATTGACCTTCGAGGGCGATTCGGATGCGCATATCGTGCGCGGGCTGGTGGCTATCGTGCTCGCCACCTATTCAGGCAAAAAGGCCTCGGAAATTGCCGCCCTCGACGCCATCGAAGTGTTTGGCAAGATCGGTCTGGTCGAACATCTCTCATCGCAGCGCGCCAACGGCCTTCGTTCGATGGTCAATCGCATCCGCGAGGAAGCGAGGCTGCTGGCCGCCTGATCGCGGCGGGCAAAGCCGCCGCTCTCATTGTTCTCAATCGTAGAGATAGTGCTTCGCCCACTGCGATTCCGGCACCTTGTCGCCCACCTTGTAATCGAAGTTGCGGATGCCGAGTGTCGTCGGCGCCACCTGGCATTTGTATCTGAGGCGGAACCATTCGCCACCACTGCGGAAGACCGCGCCGGAAGCCTTGATCGAATCCTTGGCGACATCGGGATCGCCAAAGGCATAGGCAATCACCTTGTCGGGCTTCATGCCTTTCTGCTCCTTGGCAATGCGCTCCATCGCTTCGATATCGCACCGTTGCTCCAGGCGCTCCTCGGGCGCAAGCTGGTTCAACTGTCTTATGACATTTGCATCGATGGCGTAGGACGGAAGCGAGAACGAGAGGACGGAAGAGGCGGTCAAAAGGGCGATCAATAGAGGCTTTTGCATCGGATTTAATGAGGCTTTCTCAAGTCTTCTTGGCATTCTTCGGGCGGGGAAACGCCTGCCGCATCTCCTCGAAGCAACAGGCGATGGCGTCGTCTACCGCCAGAATGTGATCGAAACCCGACGAAAATGTGCCCTGCTGATATTCCGTCGGGGACAATGAAACTTGATAGCGCCGCAGGGGCACTTTACATCATTAAAACGCAGAGTGATTTTCCTATGAAAGCGAGTTTGTCTTGACCATTTTCAAGAACCTGCCCACCCCGCCCCATGCACAGAAGAAGCCGGTGAGCGATACGCATCACGGCATCACGCGCACGGATGATTACGGCTGGTTGCGGGCGGATAACTGGCAGGCGATGTTCAAGGACCCTTCCCTGCTCGACCCCGCGATCCGCACCCATCTGGAAGCGGAAAACGCCTATATGGAAGCCGCGATGGCGGATACGAAGCCGCTTCAGGAAAAGCTCTTCGAAGAAATGAAGGGCCGCATCAAGCAGGACGATTCCTCAGTTCCGGTCAATGACGGGCCTTATGCCTATGGCACGCTGTTCGTGACCGGCGGTGAGCAGCCGCATTACTTCCGCACCCCGCGCGATGGCGGCGAGAAGCATGTCCTGCTCGACGGCGACAAGGAAGCGGAAGGCAAGGACTATTTCCGTCTCGGCGGACTCGATCAATCCTCCGATCACAGCCGCGGTATTTGGAGCTATGACGACAAGGGCTCCGAATTTTACACGCTGCGCATCCGCGACCTTGCGACCGGCGTCGATCTCGATGATGTCGTTGAAAACACCGGCGGCGGTGGCGCCTGGGCGCCTGACGGCAAGAGCTTCTTTTACACACTTCAGGACGAAAACCACCGCCCGTCCAAGGTCTTCCACCACATTGTCGGACAGCCGCAATCGTCCGACCGGCTGGTTTACGAGGAAAAGGATCCGGGCTTCTTCATGGGCGTCGGCGCCTCGGTTCTCGATGACTTCATTTTCATCGATATCCACGATCACGAGACGAGCGAATACCGCATCCTCTCCACCAAGGATCTGATGGCGGAGCCGCAGATCGTGGCCGAGCGCGAGGAAGGCATCGAGTATTCGATGGCGGAAGGCGGCAATGTCTTCTTCATTCTTACCAATGATGGAGACGCCAAGGATTTCCGCATCGTCGAAGCCCCGATAGAGGCGCCGGGCAAGGAAAACTGGAAAGAGGTCGTGCCGCATGAGCCGGGCCGACTCATTCTCTCCGTCGATGCCTATGCCCGCCATCTGCTCTGGCTGGAGCGCCGGGACGGCCTGCCGCGTATCGTCATTCGCGATCGCTCCACCGGTGAAGAACATGCGATCGCCTTTGCCGAGGAAGCCTATTCGCTAGGGCTGCATGGCGCTGCCGAATACGACACCGACGTCATCCGCTTCAGCTATTCATCCATGACGACGCCAAGCCAGTTGTTCGACTACAATATGGTGACGCGCGAGCGCACGCTTCTGAAAACCCAGGAAGTGCCATCCGGGCATAACCCGGACGACTATGTGACACGCCGCGTTATGGCGCCTTCGCATGACGGTGCACTGGTGCCAGTGTCGCTGCTTTACCGCAAGGACACGCCGCTCGATGGTTCCGCACCTTGCCTGCTCTATGGTTACGGCGCCTATGGCATCACCATTCCGGCCTCCTTCAGCACCAACAACCTGTCGCTTGCCGATCGGGGCTTCATCTATGCGGTCGCGCATATACGCGGCGGCAAGGACAAGGGGTTCGAGTGGTATGAAAACGGCAAGATGGAGCACAAGCAGAACACCTTCAAGGACTTCATCGCCGCCGCCGACCATCTGGTGAAGGAGGGCTTCACCTCCTATAGCGGCATTATCGCCGAAGGCGGATCTGCCGGCGGCATGCTGATGGGAGCTGTCGCCAATATGGCGCCGGAGAAATTCGCTGGCATCATTGCCGCCGTTCCCTTCGTCGACGTGCTGACCACGATGCTCGACGACACGTTGCCACTGACGCCGCCGGAGTGGCCGGAATGGGGCAATCCGCTGGAGTCCGAAGAGGAGTATCAGTGGATTGCTGCTTACTCGCCCTATGACAATGTCGGTGCCAAGCCATACCCGCCTCTCCTTGCGATCTCCGGTCTGACGGACCCGCGCGTGACCTATTGGGAGCCGACAAAGTGGGTGGCAAAGCTGCGTGAGAAGACCACCGGCGACGCGCCAATCCTGCTCAAAACCAATATGGCCGCAGGTCATGGCGGCAAGTCCGGCCGCTTCCAACGGCTCGAGGAGATCGCCTTCGAATATGCCTTCGCGCTGAAAGTCGCGGGCAAGGATCAAGTCTAAGGCCATTCAAGCCATTTTGGAGAGATCGGCGGTGCGTTCGGGCGCATCGCTGATTCTGCCCATTCTCAAAGTGATTCCCCGCGTAATGCAGGTTCGAACGGCGTCTGATCGTCAAAGAATCGGCATTTGGGGGGTTTTTGTTATTTTGCAAGCCCCTAAAGTGCAAAAACGAAGCAGGGGTTTGTCCCCTGTCAAGCACCGTCAACGCATCCGAACAACGCGCAGCAAGCTTCGCGCAAGCTTCAGCGGTTAAAAAACCGTTAACAGCTTGGTGAGGCTAACGATGAACATCGACAACAACATTGGCGGAGCGCCCTATCAAAGTCGCTCACAACCTATTGAGAAAGTGCAAACAGACGCCGCTGTCTCAGAGGTTTCTTCGCCTGCCTTTTCCGGCAGCACGATTTCCTTCGTTAACGCCCTGCAAGCAGGTGCGCTGGCAAGCGTGCTCTGGACCGTCAACCGCGACGCGGTGAAAGAGGCTGCGGCGGCGCCATCGACCGCGTCACAGGGACCTTCAGAAGCCGCTGATGCGGCATGGGTCTATCAGGCCTATACGGAACACTGATACCGCCGGATGCTTCCGGCGGCGCCCACTCTACCGGCTGTCGCGGCTTCAGGCAAAGCCCCGAGCCATTGCAAGAGCGCGTTTTGCGCATCGATCACGCAGCCGCGTTGATCTCGACCGTCACATGCGACAATTCTTCAATCTCTAAAAGCTTTTCCCGGTAGGCTGCAGCTGATGTCTCGCCTCTCGTGGACAGGGACACGATGGCAGCGTGATGGCCTGGGCCAACTTGCCAGACATGTAAGTCGGTAATGCTTTCTTCGCCCGTTTCGACCACGTCGCGGATTTTCGCCACGAGTGAGCGCTGCTGCGGCATCGCATCCACCAGCACTGCGCCCGTGCTGCGAAGCAGTCCCCAGGACCAACGGGCAATGACGATACCGCCGACAAAGCCCATCGCCGGATCGAGGAAGGTCCAGCCGTTCCATTTGCCGAGAACAAGGGCCACGATGGCCAGCACCGAGGTCAAGGCATCTGCCACCACGTGCAGATAGGCGGCGCGCAGGTTGTTGTCGCGGCTCCCATGATGCGCGTGCGATCCATGGGAATCCGAGTGATGAGCGTGAGCGCCGTGATGGTGGGCGTGGCTCTCGTGGCTATGATCATCGTGATGATCGTGATGATGTCCATGGTGATGGTGATCGTTCTTGAGGAGAAGCGCGCTGACGATGTTGACGACCAGACCGATCACTGCAACGATGATCGCCTGGTTGAAGTCGATCTCTACCGGCGAGAGGAAGCGCAAGGCGCTCTCCCAGGCAATCAGCAGCGCAACGACGCCTAACACTACCGCACTGGCAAAACCGGCGAGATCACCAAACTTTCCCGTACCGAAGGTGAAGCGCGGATCATGCGCGTGCTTGCGGGCATAAAGATAGGCAAGCGCCGAAATCAGCATCGCGCCTGCATGGGTCGACATATGCCAGCCATCGGCCGTCAGGGCCATGGAGCCGAACCAGTGACCTGCTGCGATCTCCACCACCATCATGACGGTGGTCAGAGCAATGACCATCCAGACGCGTCGCTCGTTGCGCTCGTGATCGCTGCCTAAGAAAACGTGGCTATGTGTGCCATCCGCGTGGCTATGTTCCATCGTTGCCATCATCGTCACCTTATCGAATGTAGGTTTTGAGAACCTGCGCCAGCTCTTCCGCAGCCTTGGCGCGTTCCTCGTCATTTGCGGCGTGCAGCACATGCTCGTGCAGATGCTCCTGCATCACTTCGCCCGTCAGGCCAGAGAGCGCGCCGCGAACCGAGGCGAGGAGTTGCAGAACATCGCCACAGGGCTTGCCGCCCTCCAGCGCCCGTTCCACCGCTTCCATTTGCCCCTTCATGCGCCGGATACGCGCCATAAGCTTATCCTTGTCGCGGATCGTATGGGACATCTGCCTATCCTCCCTATAGTATAGGGGAGTATACTATTTTCTCTTGAGGCAGACGGCAAGTCCCCTATGCTGCTTGAGAAGATGCAGATGGTAGCAGAGCGTTCGATCAGCCCTTCAGCGCATCAAAGAGCGGCATGCTGATGAGGGCTGCGGTTGCGATCATTCCATAGCAGATGCGGCGAAAGGTCTTCTCTTCCGCAAGGCCGAACATTCGACTGCCGAGCCATACACCAAGGCCGTAAACCGGGGCGACCAGAACCGCTAGGCCGATGAGCTTCACCGTGATGAGACCATTCCACAGATAGGCTGTGGCATTGAGCACCGTGGAAATTGCAAAATAGAGAATGATATTGGCCCGAACGATGACCGGCGGCACAGCCCCACCCAACCAATAGGCCACGACCGGCGGCCCGCCAATCTGCGCCACGCCGGAAAACACACCTGCGATCAGTCCGACGACCGCCGTCAGAATTGCCTTTGGCTGGTCTCTATAGCGCCAACCGGACATCAGGAGCGACAAGAGCACAACAACGATGACGACGATGGCCCAGCGGATGGTGACGGGATCGAGTGTCATCAGGAGGTGGACGCCAAGTGGCACGCCAATGATGGCGCCGACCGCCATGGTGAGCACGTCGCGGCGATCCGCACGACGGACTGCCCCCGGTATCATGCCAAGCGTCATCACCCCATCGACCACAAGAAGAAGCGGAACGGCAATCTGTGGCCCCATGACCGAACTGGCGAGCGGCACGAAGATCAGCGCCGCGCCGAAGCCGGAAAAACCGCGCGCGAGACCTGCGCTCAAAGCAACAAGCACCAGAAATGCCAGGGCGGAAAGGGAAAGATCGGTTGATAGAATACTGGGCATGACGGGTGATCATTAAAGGGAGGCGTTGTCGCTTGCGTCATACTCCATCAGCGCCCGTCAATAGCCAACTGCTTTTCTTTTATGGCTGACAGCGGAGACGGCAAAACAATTGCGTTCCCATTGGCTCAAACCTATATCTCTACAAGCTATAGCTATGAGGATGAGGCCTATGTATTCCATCGGCGATTTATCGAAACGGACAGGCGTGAAAGTCCCGACCATTCGCTACTACGAGCAAATGGGGCTGCTTGACGAAGCCGACCGCTCCGAGGGCAATCAGCGCCGGTATGAGAAGGCCGATCTGGAACGTCTCGCTTTCGTGCGGCACGCCCGCGATCTCGGTCTCAACATCGACGCGATCCGCGAATTGATCGCGCTCAGCCAGCATCGCGAAATGCCATGCGCGGGTGCGGACCGCATTGCCGCCGATCATCTGGCCACCGTGCGGGAAAAGATCGCCAAGCTGAAGAAGCTGGAACACGAGCTGGAGCGTATCGTCTCGCACTGCGACGGACATTCCATCGAGGACTGCTATGTCATCCGGGCGCTGTCAGATCATGGTCTGTGCGATCACGATCATTGAGACGTCATGCCGGGAAAGGACAGTCACCAGCGCCAGCGACTGTCCTCTGCTGCGCCCCTAGCGGTTATAGACCGCTGTGATCTTTGCCGTGGCAAGGGTGTTGGCGCCAATCATAAATCCCGCAAGCGCGTTGCTGGCATTGTCCGGCAGGTCCAGATGCTCGGTGCCGAGGGCATGGACGGTGAAGATGTAGCGGTGGACTTCACCGGGCGGCGGGCATGCCCCGCCAAAACCGGCTACACCATAATCATTGCGGATTTCCACAGCGCCCGCAGGCAGTGTCTTCTCGCCGCTCGCGCCAAGTTCGAGCGACGTTTGCGAGGCGGGAATATTCACCACGTTCCAGTGCCACCAGCCCGAGCCTGTTGGCGCATCCGGGTCGTAGGCCGTGATGGCAAAGCTCTTCGTGCCAGCCGGTGCGCCAGACCAGGATAGCTGCGGCGACTGATTTCCGCCCTCGCAGCCGAAGCCCTTGAACACGAAGGTCGACGCAAGTTGCTGACCCTCGGCAATTGATGTGCTCGACAATTTGAAGTCCGCGGCACTTGCTGTCGTGGCGGTCAGAAGAGCCAGAATGACGCCGGTCGCAACGTTCTTTTTCAGCATGATGTGGTGTCCTTTCCAGACGTTGATCATGCTCCAAGACATAAACCGGCCAGGAATTTCGAGCTTCCGGCTCGCGATCAAAGACTATCGAAAAACGATCAGAATTCGGCTGTGCGGATAGAGCGTGGCTTAAGACCGAATCTCTTGCGGAAGGCCTCGGAGAAATGCGAGGGCGTCTTGAAGCCGCACTCCAACGCGATACTGGAGATCGGCGTATCCGTCGATTGCAGCATCCCAAGCCCCTTCTCCAGCCTCGTGTTCAACAGGATCTGCGAAAATCCCGGACCGGATTTCGCCAGCCACCTGCGAAAACTGGCTTCACTCATGGCAAAATGGCGCGCGACGTCTTCGGCCCGCCAAGGCTGGCTGATGTCGGTCTCTATCAGCTGCCGCACCTTGTTCCAGGGTTGATCTTCCCCTCGCCGCGGCAGATGGACACCGTGATGGCGGAGCCAGACCAACGGCTCCAGAAGCCGATGGCGTTTGACCGACAAGGGTAGAGTGTCATCATCCAAGGCCTGCCGCGTGACCTCCACCACATCATAGTCCGCGCTTGCTGCTTGGCGAATAATCTGGACACCGGGCGAGCCTGACGCCCGCGGTGGACCGGCGAAGACCGCATCAATCAATTCGTGATCGAAATAGATGCCGGTCGCCCGATAATTCGCGGCGCTGACAGGACGGTTTTCCAAGGTGACGATAGAACCAGAGGGGAAAATCAGGAGGTCACCCGCCTCGCCGACGAATTCGCCATTCACGGGGCAGACGACCCTTTTGCTGCCGGCGCAGATGAAGCACAGGAAGGTCACGCCGATGAACAGATCCGTAAATGTCGCGGCCGTGGCCTGGGTAATGGGAAAAATCGAGACGCCCGTGCCCTGAAAACCCAATTGCTCTGCAGATTGCGCCGTCATCGATGCTTTTGTCCCTGCCATTGACTTATCGAGCGCGAGAGCACGCCGCGCAGACACATAGCGGACTGACGACGACCGATGTCAATGCGCCGCTTGCCCTCGTGGCAGGCATCGAGACGGACCCATCCAAAATGCGAAAACCGCCCCTTGACAGCTTTCCAATTCGAGCGCATTGAATCGCCCATGATCAACGAACGCGCACCCATCTCCTGCACGTATTTTTGGGCCTACCTGTAAAGGGCGGCTCGACAGATCACTTTGTCAACAAGCCGCCGTCAGGCGGCTTTGTTGTTTTCCAAGCGTCCTGACGGCAAAAAACCAGACAACCGAAGGACCAGACCCATGACCGAAGATAGCCTCCTGACACTGCCAAGACCGCCCGTCGTCACCATTCGTGGTGCGCGCGCAGCCGATCTGCCTGAACTCAACGAGATGATCACCCTGCTCGCCGCCCATCATGGCGATGCCGCCGCGATCACGCCGGAGAAGCTTGAGCGCGATCTGTTCGGCCAGGTTCCATGGATCACCGCACTGGTGGCGGAAGCTGCAGGCGAACTTATCGGCTACGCCATTCTCGTGCCGCTCTACCGCGCCCAGGAAGGCCGCCGCGGCATGGAGTTGCACCACCTCTTCGTGCGTGACGGCCATCGCGGTCACGGCACCGGTCAGCACTTGGTGGCGCGCGCCCGCGACGTTGCAAAACGCTGCGGCTGCGACTTCCTGTCGGTCGGCGCTGCGACCGGCAACTTCGCCGCACACAAATTCTACGAAAACATGGATTTCGTTCCGCGTCCCGTCACCGGCATGCGCTTCATGCAAGCGATCGCCTGAGCTTCTTCGCTTCTGGAGGATGACATGACTCGTATTGCCATCGCGCTGACGCAAGACTTTGCCGACTGGGAGCCTGCGCTGCTTGCCGCTGCGGCCCGCAGCTATCTCGGTGTCGAGATCGTCACCGCTTCACCCGACAGCCAGCCTGTGACGTCCATGGGCGGGTTCAAGGTGATGCCGGACATGTCCCATGACGCCCTCGACCCGGAGACGATCGACGCGCTGGTCATCCCGGGCGGTTTGAGTTGGGAAAAAGGCACTGCGCCCGATTTTAGCGATCTGGTCCATCGCTTTAGGGCAAAAGGCCGCGTGGTTGCAGGCATCTGTGCTGCGGCCAGCGCGCTCGCCGGTACCGGCATCCTGAACAGTGTGGCCCATACGGGCAACGCCCTAGCGTCGCATCAGAAATACGGCGGCTATGACGGAGCAACGTTCTACCGCGATCAGCCACAAGCCGTCAGCGATCAGGGTGTTGTCACAGCACCAGGCAATTCACCGGTCAGCTTCGCGAAAGAGGTGTTGAAAGCCCTCGGTCTGTGGGGACCGGAAGCCGAAGCGGAACTATCGGTATTTTCCGCGGAACACGTGCCGACTTAACGATCCAGCACACGGCAGAGGCGCGCCGGTCCTTGCGCGTCTTCTCCTGTCATGACTCGGCGAAGATCGCGGCTGTTGATATGGAGGCTGCGCTCGAAGGGGATACTCAGCCGCTCGATCTTGTTGGTGGCCGCCGCGAGAAATGCTTCGCGGTTTGCCACGAAGTAAGCGCGACAGGTTTCTTCCGTCAGCGCATCATTGATCAACACCTTGAAAGCAAGCCGATGCATGGCGCAAGGCGCGCCATGACCGGGAACGGAAAAACGCAGGCAATCGAGGTCATCGCTCCAATCGACTGCGTTCTCCTCTGTCATCATGTCACTTTGCAGCGTCGAAGCGCTTGAGGAACAGGCCGCTGAGGGAGCCCAAGATCAGCCAGAAAACGAAGCTCGTGACGGTGGCGAGCACGACGAAGCGGCGTTCCAGCGGCAGCGGCGCCAGCGCATGTTCACCCGCAGGTGGCAATGGCGCGCCGACGACATGCGGCGCAACGATCAACACGACGGCAAGGATCACCGCCCATGGCTCCGAGCGGCGGAAGGCGAGGAGCGCGATGCCTCCGGCAGTCGCGGCAGCGGTTGCGATCCACCAGACCTGACGCGCACCAAGATCGGCAGCGGGGCTGCCCGGCAGTTCCGGCGGCAGGCCGATCATCGGGGCCAGCATCACGGCGGCGAAACCGGCGAGCCCCCAGAACAGACCTTCGCGCCAGCCGCCCTGAGAGCCGCGAAGCGAGATAAGACCCGTGAGCACCAGCGCATAGCCGATGACCGTAAGGACATTGGCGGCGACGGTGTAGGCGTTGCGCTCGAAGCCATCCGCAGGTGCCCAGGCTTCCGCGTCATGGTGGTGATCCGCGGGGATGGCGGCATCATGAGAATGACCCGCCTCGCCACCGGCGCTCTCGAAGGTTTCCGCCTGCAGGATCAGTGGCGTGGTGCCGACCGCCTGCATGGCGCTGACGGCAAGACCCGCAATCAGGCCGACGAGGACCGCGGTAAAGACGATGTTTCTGAAAAACGGCATCTCATCTCCCCTCAATGGCAGGGGAAAGCATTGGCGTGACGCGTATCATGCGCCGCGTTGTGCATGGCCTCGACATGCGAGAAGCCAACGAAACCGACAATGAACAGGCCAAGTGCAACCGCACTCAGCGCCTGCAGGAGCTTCGATGTGGTCGAAGACACGGCGCTCGACGCCGTATTCTGTTGGATAGACATGGTGACCCTCTTCTTCAGCGGCGCGCTGCTTTCAGGCAGCCGGACGCACGCATTCAACCTTCACCACGGGGAAAGACAAACAGGGCTTTTCGGACGGATGGTGCCAACCCGAAAACCGTGCTCTTCCGGACACCCCGCCGGCATTGACGACACTTCGTAATGGCAGGTCTCCTGGCTCGCGGGTCGTAGCCTTGAAAACACCTTCCCGATGCCAAGTTTAGCATCAGTGGCTGTTGTTTTCAGGCTCACCGCTCACAGTTGCGGGGGCAGCCACGAATGAGAGCGGAGCTCCGATCGTGTTCCCTTTTCACTTTCCGGCAGAACCGGAAAGACCATCACGCCTCTGTTATCGGCCAGGGGTTCTGGAGAGTCAATGCGAGAAGCTTGGGCCTCCCGTATTCACAGATGTCAGCGCGCCGGAATGGCCTTGAGATAGGCGGCGATCGCGTTGCGATCTTCAGCGGAAAGCTTCGCCATATTCTGCTGCACCTTGACCATGGAGCCGCCGACGCTATCGAAATCCGGGGTGAAGCCAGTTTCGAGATAGCTAGCGATATCGGCGACCGACCAGGAACCGATGGCTTGCGAGCCCGGCGTGATGTCGGGGATCGTCCCCTCACCCTCTGGGTTCGGGCCGCCTGCCAGCCACTTGTCTTTGCTCAGACCGCCAAGTGCCGTGCGTGGCGTGTGGCACTCGCCGCAATGGCCCGGGCCTTCCACCAGATATTGGCCGCGCGCCACATCGGCGCTGGCATTGGCAAGCTGCACGCGTGGCGCGCCCTTGTCGAAATAGAGGAATTTCCAGCCGCCGAGCGCCAGTCGCATGTCGAGCGGGAATGGCAAATCGTGAGGAGGTGCGTCATTGGTGCTGGCGGGCAGCGTCTTCAGATAGCCGAAGAGATCATTGATATCCTGCGCCGTCATGCGGGCATAGGACGTATAGGGGAAGGACGGATAGAGATGCTCGCCGTTCTTTCCGACCCCTCGGGTCATGGCATCGCCGAACTCGGCCACCGTCCAGCTTCCGAGACCATGCTGTGGATCGGGTGAAATATTGGGAACATGGAAAGTGCCGAAGGGGGTTGGCAAGGCCTGGCCGCCGGACAGCGTCTTCAAGGCATCGCCGCTGGCATTCGGAGCAGCATGACAGCTTGCGCATCCGCCTGCCCAAAACAGCGTTTCACCATTGGCCAGATCGGGTTCACCCAGATTGGCCCAGTGGCTCGGCGGCTGGCGCTCAGGTGCCGTCACCCACATGAAAATGCCGAAGCCGGCGAGACCTGCGACCGCAATACCGCCTGCCAGCTTTCCCCAGATGGATGCCATCCGCCTCTCCGCTATCGATAAAATATCATTGAAGGAAATAGCCCGCCGCTGAACCGGCGGGCTCTTCTTGGGTCGCTTACTTCTTCACACGATAGGCCTGATGGCAGGAACTGCAATCGGCGCCGAGCGTCTTCAGGGCAGCACCTGTGCTCGCCTGATCGGTGGGCAGTTGTGCGAGAACGGCATCGGCATCCGCGCCGAGCTTTTCCGACTTCGCCTTGAAGTCCGCAAAGTTCTGCCAGATGGCAGGCGACGCAGCGCCGCCTTCAGAACCCGCCGGGAACTGATCTGGGAATGCCTTGGCGTTGGTGCTGATCGTGGTGACAGCTGTCTTCACGGTCTCGGCGTCATAGGGCTTTTCGCCCTTGGCGATCGCGCCGAGCGCGCCCATGGCGCCACCGATCTGTTTCATCAAGCCTTCGCGCTTTTCAACCTCGCCGGCCGCGGAAACCGCTCCGGCGCAAAGACAGCCTATGAGAATGGATGCGGCAATCGTCTTGAATTTCATGCTCTCTCTCCTTGTTCCGGTGGCACCGGAGGGTGGTTGTTCGCCGTTCCGCATCGACTTCATGAGACGCGTATGCGTGCCGGGCGGCACACCGAGTCGAACAGAAATGAAGATGCAGGCTTCACATGGCAAAAAGAAGTCACATTCAGGTGATTTTCCAGAGGAAAATCAGATACCTAAACTTGGCTTTTTCAGTTTCCTTTGCGCCCATGGCAAGCGGCGAGAAAGGCTCACAAGGGGCCGACAGATCTTCGACAATGACGGGAGCGACCACATGATCGTGACGTCAAAACATCAGAACACGGTTTAGCTCCCGGCCAAAGCCACGCAGGGCGATGCGGTCCGGATAGACATCGGCGATGGCAAAGGCGTTCTGGTCCGGCGTGTCCACCATGCCTTTGACGTTGACGAAGTGGGTATTGCCGATCACGCCGTAATTGCCATCGTGATTGTGCCCGCAGAACCACGCCCTGACGCTGTCATGAGCGGCCAGCAATTTTAGCACCTCTGGCGCGTCCCACATATTATGCGCGTTCGCCGGATAGAGCGGGTAATGGCAAAAGAGGACGACCTGCTCCTGCATGGCATCGGCCTTGGCAAGCGTTGCCCGCAGCCAGGACAGTTGCTCATTGCTGAAAGAACCATTCCAGTCCTGCGCGTTCAGGTCTCCCGCCTCGCGTAGCGCCTCCAGACGGGTCGTGGCAAGCTCGCGGCGCGGATCGCCAGTTGGAGGCGCGAAGGTGCTGACATCATTGCCGTCCAGCACGATGAAACGGAATTCGCCGAGACTGAAGTCATACCACCTTGCCGGCATGCCGAGCCGATCGTGGACCTTTGGCAAATGCTCCGGCTCGACAGCAAAGTCGTGGTTTCCGGGTAGCAGAATGGAGCGATGACTGAGGTGATCGTAACAGCCAAGGATACCGTCGAAGCTCTCCCAGCCGCGGTCGATCAGGTCGCCAAGGGTGACGACAAAAGCCAGATTCTCCTGGTTGAAGGCGTCGATCGCAGCCGTCAGCTTTTTCGTGCTCTCCGCGTAAAAGCGATTCATCTCCGGTCGGGCTGGGATGTCGGCATATTGCGGGTCAGCGACGATGCCGAAGGAAAAGAGCGGTGCGATGGATGTGGCTGTCATGATCGCTACCGCTTAGAAGCGCCGCATGACAGAGGTGTGACAACGCCTGCAAGGATCGGAAGACGCCGCAAAGCAAAACACCCGGCGCAAAGGCCGGGTGCTGCTTATCCGATCGATCGGAAAATTACTTGGAAGCGGCTTCGTAGCGCTCCAGAACGTAATCCCAGTTGATGAGATTATCGACGAAAGCTTCAAGGTACTTCGGACGCAGGTTGCGATAATCGATGTAGTAGGAGTGTTCCCACACGTCGACGCCGAGGATCGGCTCTGCGCCATGGACCAGCGGGTTTTCACCGTTCGGGGTCTTGGAGATTTCAAGCTTGCCGTTCTTGACCGAAAGCCAGGCCCAGCCGGAGCCGAACTGCGTGGTGCCGGCTGCGATGAAGTCAGCCTTGAACTTGTCGTAACCGCCGAGATCGGAGGCAATCGCCTGCTCGAGCTTGCCGGGCAGCTTGTTGCCGCCGCCGTCCTTCTTCATCCACTTCCAGAAATGGACGTGGTTGTAATGCTGGGCAGCGTTGTTGAAGAGACCAGCATTGGTGCCGAAGGACTTCTTCACGACTTCTTCGAGCGACAGGTCGGAAAGACCGGCTTCTGCAGCCAGCTTGTTGCCGTTGTCCACATAGGCCTTGTGGTGCTTGTCGTGGTGAAACTCCAGCGTTTCGCGCGACATGTAAGGCGCAAGCGCGTCGTAGTCGTATGGGAGTTCGGGAAGTTCAAAGGCCATGGTTTTACTCCTTGTTGCAGCGGCTGGGCCGCTCCTCGAAACCTTGTGCGCGGACCATAGGATCAGCCGTCAATTCAGGCAACCTGTGAATTGTCAAAATGTTCCAGCAAAAGAGAAAATTCCTCTCACGCCTCTTCAAAAACATGATTGCGACCCAGTTTGCCGTACCGATTCCGAGCGATCCGTTCGGCTGATCCTATGAGAGACTATCGAAAGGACATGGCAGTGAAACAACAGGCTTTGGTTTTGATCATGGCATCCCTTGTGGCGCTCCCCGCAGCCGCATCGTCCGATAATGCTTGGGAAGCGTTCGTCGCCGACGTGCAGGCAAAATGCCTCGATGCGGGGGCAAGGCTGATGGATGACGCGAAGGCCGTCGTCGATCCGACAGGAAGCGAGAACTACGGCTTGGCGATCCTGACCGGAAAGGCGAAAGGAGCAGATGCAACCGTTAGTCACATCTGCGTTTACGACAAGAAGACCAAGGCCGTGGAGCTCGGCAGCGAATTGTCGGCCGATTCCGTCAAGGTCGAGCTTCCTGGCTCCACCAAGCCCTGACAGCCTGTTCAAGACTTTTCGCTCGTCTAACGAACAGAGTGAATTCAAGAAGCGGAGCGCTGCTTACGTAAAGCACGTAAGCAATGGCGATCATTGGATAGAACTTTAGATTTACACTCTAGGCGTTCTGTCCGCCTCGCCCAATGGTCGCTGCATGAGAACGATGTCCAGCCAGTGGCCGTGCTTCCAGCCGACGGATTTCAGGGTTCCCACCATCTCGAACCCAGTGGCGCGGTGAACGCCGATAGAAGCGGCGTTCTCGGAATCGCCGACAACCGCCACCATCTGGCGAAAACCCCTTGCCGCCGCCTCTTCGATCAGTGCAAGCAGCAGGGTCTTGCCGATCCCCAAGCCCTTTCTGTTCGGATCGACATAGATGGAGTCTTCCACCGTTGCTCCATAGGCCGGGCGGGCACGATGGGGTCCGGCATAGGCGTAGCCGACAACCGCACCTTCCATTTCCGCGACGATATAGGGGAAGCCGCCGGCAAGGAGCGTTCTCCAGCGCTCCCGCATAGCATCAGCCGTCGGCGGCTCGATTTCGAAGCTGGCGCTGCCATAGAGAACGGCGTCGCGGTAGATTTCAACGATCGCAGGGATATCCCCCTCTTCGCAGGGGCGGATGATCATGGCGGTTCTTGTGGCGGAAGTCATTGCAGAAAATCCTGAAGGGGTATGCGGGTCGCTGCAATCTGCACCAGACACATATCAAAATAAAGATTATAGATCTTATGCAGAGCATAAGGGATTCTTTGATATGGATTTCGACCTCCGACAGTTGAAGAGCTTCATTGATGTCGCGGATCTCGGTAGTTTCTCCGCGGCGGCGGAGAAGGTTGGACTGACACAGCCCGCCATCAGCCTCCACATTCGGTTGCTTGAAAAGCAGCTTGGCGTTCGGCTCATCGAGCGCGTAGGGAGACGGGCGCAGCCAACGCCCGCAGGACGCGATCTTCTGGTGCATGCACGGCGCATTGCCGACGAAGTGTCTCAGGCCATCGAGACCGTCGCGCCGCATCGGGGCGGCCAGAGCGGACGCTTGCGCATCGGTACCGGTGCGACAGCCCTCATCTACTTTCTGCCGACGATCTTGCGAGAGATCCGTCGGCACATGCCCGGAATCGAAATCCGTGTGGAGACCGGCAACACGCCGGATATCGTCCGCCTCCTGGAAAACAATGAGATCGATGCCGCGATCGTCACGCTTCCCGTCACCGGTCGCAGCCTCGATCTGCGCGAACTTCACCGCGAAGAACTGGTCGCGGTCTTCCCACCGGACGTGTCTGCCATCCCGGAAGACATTGACGCCGATTATCTCTGCGGCCAGCCCTTGCTCCTCTATCAGGGTGGCAATACCCGAAAGCTTGTTGATGGGTGGCTGAAAGACAGCAGCAGACGAGTCCAGCCCGTCATGGAGCTTGGCAGCGTGGAGGCGCTCAAGACATTGGTCGAGTCAGGCCTTGGTGTCGCCATTGTACCCGCCATGGCCGTTCGTGACGCGGCTTCGAAAGGGCTACAAACGCGCTCGCTCATGCCGAAACTGGAACGTCATCTGGTGCTGGCAATGAGGCGCGACAAGCACATGACGGCGCCGCTGCGCGCACTTGTCGCTGCCCTTAACCGCCAGTGAGAAGTGTGAGTGCGATTAGCCACATGACAAGCGCAATGACGCCTTCCAGGATGCGCCACGCCGCCGGATTGGCGAAGACGGGGCGCAACCAGCGGGCTCCATAGCCGAGCGAGAAGAAGAAGACACATGACGCCGTGGCGGCACCTGCACCGAAGACCGCTTCCTTGCCCGGAAACTGCGTCGAGATCGTGCCGATCAAAACGACGGTGTCGAGATAGACATGCGGGTTCAGCCATGTCAGCGCCAGACAGGTAAGAAGTGTGGGAGCAAAGGGCGTGACCGTGCCGGATGCAGCGGCCAAGGCCTCTGAGGACCGAAGTGCCGACTGCAGGCTCTTTGCGCCATACCACACCAAAAACGCGGCACCCGCATAGCGCATGGCGGGTTCGATCGCCGGCATGACCATGGCTATCTGCCGGAAGGCAGTCACGCCGATGGTGATCAGGATCGCATCCGAAAGCGCGCAGGCCAGGCAGACGGCGAAGACATGATCGCCGCGAAGGCCCTGGCGCAACACGAACGCATTTTGCGCGCCGATGGCCATGATAAGCGTCAGCCCCATAGTGAAGCCTGTGAGATATACTGAAAATTCCATACGATGCCCCTTAAGCCCTTGCACCGAATAGGTGGCGGCAACGGTTTAATCCAGTTAAAGATGCTTATCTCGATTAAGCAGGGCTAACCCTATGGATTACGCAGGGCTTCGCGCGGTGGCGATGGTGGTGCAGACCGGCAGTTTTGAAAAGGCGGCACTGGCGCTACACGTCACGCCGTCGGCCATCTCTCAACGGGTCAAACAACTCGAGGAACGGCTGGGTGCCGTTCTCATCCTGCGTGGCAATCCCTGTACGGCGACGGAAAAAGGCGAATGGGTCTGCCGCCACATGGAGCATGTGGGCATGCTGGAGTCTGAGCTTTTCAGCCAGCTTCCCGCTCTTCTATCTTCCGACGAGGTCAGCAGCCGCGTGACGCTGCACATCGCAACCAATGCCGACAGTCTCGGCACATGGTTCCTAAAGGCAGTTTCCGCTTTCACACATCAGTCGGGCTTTCTCCTGAATGTGGCGGTGGATGACCAGGATCACACGGCGGAATGGCTGCAGCGCGGACGCGTCCTCGCGGCGGTGACCAGTCTTGAAAAGCCGGTTCAGGGCTGCCGTGTCACGCCGCTCGGCCTTCTGCGCTACCACGCAACAGCAAGCCCCGCTTTTATCGACCGATACTTTCCCAAGGGCGTGACGGAAACCGAACTTGCACAAGCTCCTGCCCTCACCTTCAACCAGAAAGACCGGCTCCAGCAGCAATGGATCAGCCAGGTTTTCGGCGCGTCCATCGTCCACCCGACCCACTGGCTACCATCTACCCAAAGCTTTGTGGATGCCGCGCTGCTTGGCATGGGTTGGGGCATGAACCCGGCACTTCTGGTGCGCAATCATCTGGCGGAGGGGCGATTGGTGGAGCTTGTGGCGAGAACGCCGTTCGACGTCCCGCTGTTCTGGCAGGTCAACCGGCTGGCTGCGGATCGGCTAAAGTCGCTGACGGATGCGGTGATAGAGGTGGCGCGTCATGAGTTGGTGCAGATCAAGAGCGAATAGAACTCCCTGGGACACCGTAATCATGCGACATCCACAAGGAGTTCCAATGTCGTCTTTTTACTCAGCCGACACCGTCGATTTGGCCCAGTCCATGTAAAGGTCCAGCGCCTTGCGCGCCACAGGGCCGGCCTGGAGTTCGCGTTCGTCGAGCTTGATGACTGGGGAAACCTTGGAATAGTTCCCGGAGCAGAAGATTTCGTCGGCGTTGCGGAAGTCTTCGACGGAGAGCGTTGCCTCACGCACATCGAAACCAGCCTGGCGCAGCAACATCATGACGCGAGAGCGGGTGATGCCTGCCAGAAAGGTGCGGTTCGGCATCGGCGTATAGACGATGCCATCCTTGACCATGAAGACATTGGAGGATGCGGACTCGGCCACATTGCCGTTCATGTCGCGCATCAGCGCGTTGTCGAAGCCGCGCGAGCGGGCTTCAATGATGGCACGACCGCTATTGGGATAGAGGCTACCAGCCTTGGCATCGGTCATGGCCGTTTCCGGCGATGGACGGCGCAGCGGCGAGACGGTCAGCGTCAGTGGCACGCCAGCATCCATCGGTGCCTCGAACAGGCAAAGCGCGAAGCGGGTGGACTCCGCGTCCGGAGCGACGACGGAGCCACGCATGCCATGCTCGGCCCAGTACATCGGCTTGATGTAGATCGCCATATTGCCATCGAACTTCTTCACGCCTTCCAGCGCCAGTTGCTCGATCTCCTCAGGCGTCATGGTCGGCTTCATGCCCATGTTGACGGCAGAGCGGTTGACGCGCTGGCAGTGCAGATCGAGATCGGGTGCCAGGCCATCGAACCAGCGTGCGCCATCGAAGACGGTCGAAGCGAGCCACATGGCGTGGGAGGTGGGGCCGATCAAGGGAGGATTGCCGGGAAGCCATTGACCATCGACGTAGGTCCAGGTTGTGGAACGGGGTGCGGTATCGACGGACATGGCATTCTCCTTCTTGAATGCAGCGGAATGAATGCCCGCTCGGCCATGAGGTCAAGATGAAATTCCCCGCGACGATCAAAAGGAAGGAATATTGCCCGAGGATTGCCGTGAAAAGCGCATTTATTGCGTGCAGCCAAGAATATGGTCCCCGCGTTGCTACGCCAATCGAGGTGATCTGGCAGTCGTGAGGACGCTGTGGCATCTTCAATAAGACATAAGCGCAGGGAGGCCTGAAATGGCATGGTCGGCACAGCAATATCTGAAATTCGAGGACGAGCGGACGCGGCCAGCGCGTGACCTTCTGGCACAGGTCCCACTGGAGCGGGTCATGAAGGGCTTCGACCTTGGCTGTGGCCCCGGAAACTCCACCGAGCTTCTGACGGAGCGCTATGGTGTCAACGTCATTACCGGCGTCGATAGCGATGAGAATATGCTGGAAGAAGCCGCACTCAGGTTGCCGACGACCGAATTCGTGCAAGCCGATCTATCATCCTGGATACCGGATGCGCCTGCCGATCTGTTATATGCCAATGCGGTATTCCAATGGTTGCCGAACCACATCGACCTTCTCGACAGGCTGATGGACCATCTGACCCCCGGTGGCGTCCTTGCTATCCAGATGCCGGACAACCTCAATGAGCCGGGTCACTTGTTGATGGAGGAAACGAGCCGCTCCGGTCCATGGCGTCAGAACTTCGAAGGGCGACAACTGCGTCGCAAGCCGCTGCCTTCCCCCGCTGACTACATCGATCGCCTGTCGCCGAAAGCGCTCCGCGTCGATGTATGGCACAGCATTTACAATCACCCCATGGCGGATGCCGGGGCGATCGTGGAGTGGGTGAAGGGCACAGGTCTTCGTCCTTATCTGGCAGTTGCTGGCGCTGAACATCAAGAGGCGTTTCTGGAGGATTACCGACAGCGTATCGACGCCGCCTATCCGCGACTTGCGGATGGACGGCGCCTTTTGCGATTTCCACGACTGTTCATCGTCGCAGTGCGCGGCTGATCGTGAAGGGACAGACATGGCTCGATGCCTGTCCGTTCAACGCGTCGAGACGTCAGCCGTGAAAGGCGTAGACGCGCAGCCGGTAACCATCCGGATCTGCCGCCAGGAATGTGCGGCCGAAGTCCATGACGGTTGGCTCCTGCAGGATCGGCAGGCCCTTGTCGGTCCACGCGCGATGGCAGGCATCGACCTCACCGTCCGTCTCTTTGATGAAGGCGATCTCGGCGGCGTTGCCGTCGGAAGACAGTGGCGGCTGAACGGTGTGGCGGGACCAGAGACCAAGGCGCATGCCGCTTTGCAAATTGAATAGAGCGAAGGTGTCGGAGAGTTCGACAGGCTCTGCGCCGAGCAAATCGCTATAGAATGCAGCGCTATGGCGCGGGTCGTTGACAAAGAGAATGACGAAGTTCGGGTGGTTCATGTTGGTCTCCTTTTGTTGATGAGGAGACCTTAGCCAGGCGTAGTGTCAGTTTCTGTCAGCAGTCTCCTGGCGTGCCTTCATCATCTGCCGCCAACCTTTCAGCAGGACTTCGCGGCGTTTGGGATAGCGCGCGTCCAAGAGCGTGAAGCAAGAAATGCGATCGGCGCGAAAGCTGCGGTAGTCCTGTCTCAACTCACACCATGCCAGCAGCACACGAACCTGATCGAAAAACGCCAGCGCAAAGGGCCAGACAATCCGGCGAGTGTCGCGCCCGCGCTCGTCGGCATAGTCGATCTCGATTTTCGCCTGACTTCTGATGGCGCTGCGAATATTGCTAAGATCGATATGCGGCATATCGATCACCTTTCCGGGTCCCACGAGAAGTGTGGAATTGTCCAGTTCCTCCGCCAGCGTCTTTGGCAGAACTGCGGCGATCTTCGCAAGCCCGGCGCGCGCGGCATCGGCCAACGCGCCATCCGCCCTGCCCGCCACCCAGCGGGAGCCCAGAACCAAAGCCTCGATTTCCGCTTCGGAAAACATCAGAGGCGGCAGAAGATAACCCGGTCGCAGCACGTAGCCGACGCCGGCCTCGCCTTCGATATTGGCGCCTTGCGCCTGGAGGGTCCCGATGTCGCGGTAGAGCGTACGCAGACTGACACCTGTCGCGGCAGCCAATTCTGCGCCACCCACCGGATTGCGATAGCTTCGTAACAATTGAAGCAAATCAAGCAGGCGTTGCGCGCGTGACATGCATTTCCCCAGGCAACAGGCCCGCCCTATGAGTTTTAATCATCTATTTATACGTGTTGTGTAAAACCTTAGCGATTAAAGCCACCTGTTATTATTCATTTTAAGCCATCTATTCTCGATATCAGGTCGCGACAAAGCTTCATAAGATTTTTCAGAGGCACCAATGCTTAATTTTTGGCGAGACAAAGGCGGCAATTTTGCCATTCTGACTGCACTCCTGGCCGTACCGCTGTTTGGAGCGGCAGGCCTAGCGTTAGACTTCAGCCAGGCGCTCGCCGTCAAGGAAGATCTGCAGCAGACGGCGGACGCCACCGCACTCGGCGCCGTCTCCAAAGATTCACCATATGTGGCGGAGGCACGCAAGATGAGCGGAGATGGCCCCATCACCGTTCCTGGTCATTCCGGCCTGGATTTCGGCAAGAAGGGGGACGGCAAGAAGAACGACTTCGAGATCGAGAACGCCACCCTGCTTGTCAAGAAGACCGGAAATATCGTTGAATCGTCCTTGGAATTGAAGGCCACGGTCAATACCACGCTCTCAGCGATTTTGGGTAAGGACTTCTTTACCGTAAGCATTAAATCCACGGGTCGATATCAAACAGAGAAGTACATGAACTTCTATCTGTTGCTGGATAACACACCATCCATGGGTGTGGGTGCAACGCCCCAGGATGTCGCAACCATGGTGACGAATACACGCGATCAATGTGCCTTCGCGTGTCACGATGTTCAGAGTGGCAAAAATAGTTACTACGAGCTTGCGAAAAAACTGAAAGTGACCACGCGCATCAATGTGGTGGGGAAAGCAACGGCCTCCCTCATGGACACCGCAGCGGGCACCCAGACCGTCTCAGACCAATTTAGAATGGCAGTCTATACCTTTGGTGAAAAAGCCGAGGACACAAAACTTCTCGAAGTTGTACCACTCACGTCCAATCTCTCCGACGTAAAAAACAGGTCGAACAAGATCGACCTCATGTCCATTCCGTATCAGGGCTACGATAACGACCAGCAGACAGATATCGACCGCGCCTTGACGCAGATTGCCACGAAGATGGGCCCGCAGGGGAACGGCAACAGCTCGGCCACGCCGGAAAAAGTCCTCTATTTCGTATCCGATGGTGTCGGGGACAGCTACAAGCCGACAAGCTGCACCAAAAAAACCACGAATGGCCGCTGTCAGGAGCCGATCGACACCCGGCTGTGTACCGCCTTGAAGAGCCAGGGCTACCGTATCGCCGTCCTTTACACGACTTATCTGCCACTTCCGACGAACGGTTGGTATAATGACTGGATCCGCCCCTTCCAGTCCGAAATCTCCACCCGTATGCAAGACTGCGCTTCTCAAGGTCTGTTCTTCGAGGTGAGCCCGACGCAGGGCATCAGCGATGCCATGTCGGCACTGTTCAAGCGGGTGGTTTCCTCTCCTCGCCTGTCGAGCTGATCAACTCGGTTCGATTCTTTCAACGAGGAAATCGATAAAGGCGCGGATGCGGGCAGCCAGATGCTCGTGTCCGGCGTAAACCGCATGGACGAGTTCTGTGTCGCCGCCGTTATAATCCTCCAGGATCGGGACAAGCTGGCCCGCCTCGATATCGGGGCGGACATGAAATTCCCCAATCCGACCGATGCCGACTCCCAGCAGGCAGAGTTGCCGTTTGATCGAGCCGCTCGATACCTGAATGTTGCCGGTGATGGCCTTGATATATGCGCTATCGGAACCGGGATCGCGAAACGGCCATTCGTCGAGGCTTCGCCGGAAGTTAAAGCCGATGCAGTTGTGCTGGTCGAGGTCTTCCGGAGTCTTCGGCGTTCCATGCTTCTTCAGGTAGTCAGGCGAGGCGACGATGACGCGGCGACTGGAAAACAGGCGCCTCGCCATCAGTGAGGAATCCCGCATCGGTCCGACGCGGATTGCGATATCGGTACGCTCCCCAATGAGGTCGATTACGCCATCGGTCAGTGTCAGATCGAGCCGCACCTTGGGATGACGTTCGGCGAACTCCCCCAACAGCGGCAGGATGCACCGCTCGCCAAAGCCGACCGAGGAGTTGACGCGAAGCAACCCCCTCGCCTCCTCACGGCCGCCGGCGACCAGTTCTTCCGTCTCGTCGATCTCTTTGAGAATACGGCGGGCGCGACGAAGATAGATGTCACCTTCGGGCGTGAGTTCCAGTGTTCGCGTCGAGCGCACCAGCAGCCGCGTACCAAGCCTCTCCTCCACTCTCGAGACAAGCTTGCTGACAGCGGAGGGCGACAGCTTCAAGCGTCGTCCTGCCGCGGAAAAGCTTTTCAACTCGGCGGCCAGAACGAAGACTTCCATTTCGCCGGCGCGATTGTTCATAACGTCACCTATGACTTCAATTCAAAGATGATTATCGATTAATCGGGATTATCAAACAAGTGCCAGGTGCCGATATTCAGGCTCGAAACATCAACACCTTCGGGACGGCCATTAGAGTGGCCGGAAAGGCACAACCATGCCCCTTGCTCTCTTTGCCTTGACGATTGCAGCCTATGCAATCGGCACCACGGAATTCGTCATCGTGGGTCTTTTGCCCACCGTCGCCAACGATCTTCACATCACGCTGCCGCTTGCCGGCCTCATCGTGTCCGTCTACGCACTCGGCGTTACCTTCGGTGCGCCCATCCTTACCGCACTGACGGGCCGCATCGAGCGCAAGCCGCTCATGCTCGGCCTGATGGGTCTCTTCATCCTTGGCAATAGCGCCGCAGCGCTCAGCCCCGGTTACGAGATGCTGCTGGTCGCGCGGGTTATTTCCGCCTTTGCCCACGGCGTGTTCTTCTCAGTCGGCGCAACCATTGCCGCGGGTCTGGTGGCAGAGGATCGCAGAGCTTCGGCCATTGCCATGATGTTCATGGGACTGACGGTTGCTATCGTCACCGGCGTTCCGCTCGGCACGCTCATCGGTCAGATTTTCGGCTGGCGCGCCACCTTCTTCGCTGTCGCCGCACTCGGGGTCATTGCCTTCATCGGCATTGCAGCACTGCTGCCAGCGACGCTTCAAAAGGCGCCGGCCGCCGGTCTCATGGAGCAGGTTCGTGTTCTCGGCTCTGGCCGTCTTCTGCTGGCCTTTGGCATGACGGCGCTCGGTTATGGTGGCACCTTCGTGACCTTCACCTTTCTCGCCTCGATCCTGCAGGATCTGACCGGCTTTGCTGAAAGCACCGTCAGCCTTGTTCTGGTCCTCTATGGTCTGGCGATCGCTGCCGGCAACCTCGCCGGAGGACGGATTGCCGACCGCAATCCAGCGAAGGCTCTCGGTTGGCTTTTCGGGCTCCAGGCGCTCGTTCTGGTGATCTTCACCTTCACCGCTCCGTCCGCCCCGGCTGCTCTGGTAACGCTCGTTGCACTCGGCTTTCTGTCCTTCGCCAATGTACCGGGCCTCCAGCTTTACGTGGTGCAGCTTGCAAAGCGCTTCAGGCCAAACGCGATCGATGTCGCCTCGGCGCTCAACATTGCCGCCTTCAATCTTGGCATCGCCGTCGGCGCCTGGATTGGCGGTCTGGTCGTCGCCTCGCCGCTCGGTCTTGGTGCAACACCATGGGTCGGGGCGCTGCTGGTTTCGGGAGCACTGGTTCTGACGCTGGTCAGCAGCAGTCTCGACCGCCGCCAGGCAGATCTTGCCCAGACCGTGTGAACCAAATCACGTCCTCAGCACTTAGGGTGAGGACCGTTCTGCCCCGCGGACTTGCGGGGCTATCATCCGCAATGGAGACAAACACGATGCAAACAGTCAACGCCAACGGCGCAAACATTCCTGCTCTCGGCTTCGGCACATTCCGCATGCCGGAAGAGGACGTCCACCGCATCCTGCCGCAGGCGCTGAAGCTGGGGTTCCGCCATGTGGACACGGCGCAGGTCTATAAGAACGAGGCGGCAGTCGGCGATGCTATCGCAAAGTCCGGCGTCTCGCGCGGCGACATCTTTCTCACCACCAAGGTGTGGGTCGATCAGTACAAGCATGATGACTTCATCCGCTCCGTGGATGAGAGCCTGACGAAGCTGAAGACGGACTATGTCGATCTGCTTCTTCTGCACTGGCCGAAAAGCGATGTGCCGCTGGCGGAGCGGATTGGCGCGCTGAACGAACTGCACAAGGCGGGCAAGGTGCGCAACATCGGCATCTCCAACTTCAACGTGGCGCTGATGGATGAATCGGTCCGACTCTCCGACGCTCCGATTGCCAACAACCAGATCGAGTACCACCCCTATCTCGACCAGACGAAGGTGATCGAGGCTGCCCGCAAGCACGGCATTTCGATCACCGCCTACTATCTGATGGCAGATGGCAAAGTGCCGAAGGATGAGGTGCTTCGTGATATCGGCGCCAAGCACGGCAAGACCGCTGCCCAGGTCGCGCTTCGCTGGGCCGTGCAGCAGCCGGACGTGATCGCCTTGTCCAAGACGGCGACGGAGAGCCGCCTTCCCGAGAACTTCGATATCTTCGACTTCGACCTGTCCGACGAGGAGATGAAGGCGATCTTCGCGTTGGCAAAGAAGGATGGACGCATCGTCAATCCCGGCCATCTGGCGCCGGAATGGGATGATTAAAGCGCCGGGCGTCCTAGTGGACGCACAAGGGACGCACCCTTTCTGAATCGACGCATCGGCTGAAAATCGAGTCCGGTTTTTGGGCCGATGCTGCAAGCCACTCAGCGCTGCACGAAGGCCAGTTTCAGGCCAAGTGCAACAAAGGCTGCGGCAAAACTGCGCCGCAGCCAGACAAGTACGGAAGGCCGCGACACGATCTCGCGCCTGACAGAAGCGGCAAAGCAGCCATAGACCGCAAAAACTACAAATGTCATCGCCATGAAGACGAGACCGAGAGCGGTCATTTCGCGGGTCGATGATGAGGAGTCTGCCGCAACGAACTGCGGCAGGAAGGCAAAGAAGAAGATCGACAGCTTTGGATTCAACAGGTTGATGAGGACAGCCTCGATCACAATGCGGCCAGGCGTTCTTGCAGGCTGCGTCTCGTCGACGCGCAGAGCGCCATTTTCTTTCAGTGTGTTCCAAGCCATGTACAGCAGATAGGCCACCCCGGCATATTTGATGAGGGTGAATGCCGTCGCACTCGCATGAAGGATTGCAGCAAGCCCTGTGATCGCTGCCAGCAGATGCGGGACGATGCCGAGTGTGCAGCCAAAGGCGGCGATCAAGCTTGCGCGCGCGCCCTGCGTCAGACCGGCTGCCAGCGTGTAGACCACGCCTGTGCCAGGAGATGCCACGACGATGGCCGATGTGAGGAGAAATTCGAGTGTCATGAGGGCCTTCCTTGAAAGAAGGCGTCACTCTGCTGCGATTGGACGGATCGGTCTTGGACGAAATTGCACGTTTCGATCAGGAGAGCGCGCGGCTGTAGAGGGCGGGTGTCGTGCCGAAGTGCCTTACAAACACACGGTTTAAGTGGCTTTGATCGCAAAAGCCAGACGCGTAGGCCGCTTCGGCGGCGGGAATGCCTTTTGCCAATGCTTGCCGCGCCAGATGCAGGCGGCGCTGCATCAGATAGCTGTGCGGCGTCAGCCCCGTAACCGAGGAGAAAGCACGCAGAAAGCGGAAGCGGCTCATTCCCGCTTCTGCCGAGAGTTCGGCGAGACCGAGGGGCGTCTGTGGTGCCTCGTCCATCATCTGCCTGACGCGATACAGACCAGCGGTGGATGCGGCCTGATGACGCACAGCGCGGGGGCGCTCCAGCGTTTGCGACAACAGCAGAAGAAGGGCTTCCTCCCCCGGCAAAGCCGCCCGTTGCGATGTGATGGCTTGAAAGAGTGCGCGAAAGCGATCGGCGAGCGGTCTCGGATCGACGGGATAGACGAACTCGAAATCGCGGCTATCGCGTTCGCGAATATCCGACAATGCGGCATGCACGACTTCGGGATCGAAATAGAGCATCGTCCAGGCCCGCCCGCTTTCGCCAAGCGCTATACCGTCATGCACCTCACCCGGATTAACGGTGATGACGCGCCCTGCCCCGGCCTCCACGATGCCACGTCCGCTCGCCGATTTCTGCGCGCCACGTTCGATAACGCCAATGCCGAATTGATCATGCATGTGACGGGGAAAGCTGCGGTCGCTGTCAGCGATCACCGCAGCCACGCCCGGCATCGTCGTTTTCGGCATCGTGAACTGGTGTTTGCCCATAGACCCTGCGCCCCTATCAGGAGCGCAAGCCTATCACGGTCGATCCGGTTCAGGAATGCAGGCTGTTCACCATGCCGAAGACCTGATCGAAATTGCCGTTCTCGGCGGCAAATCGCAATGGCTTGCAGCGCTCCACGATCACTTCCGTTGCATCGGGTCTGTTGGTCAGGATATCCATGACTTCCGTGATGAAGGCATCCAGTGGCATGGCGCGCTCGTCCTTCGCCTGCTTTTCACCCTGAAGCGTTGTCTGCACATAGGGCGGCGCAATCTCGATCACCTCGACAGAGGTGTCCTTCAACTGCTCGCGCAGCGCCATCGAATAGGCGTGAATGGCGGACTTGGTAGCGCTGTAGGTCGGCGTTGCTACCATGGGCACGAAAGCAAGGCCGGATGACACGGTGAGGACGGCAGCATTTTCTTTTTTGAGAAAATGCGGAAGCAGGGCCGCGGTCAATCGGATCGGGGCAAGCAGATTGGTGGCAATCGTTTCCTCCGCGATCTCCAGATAGTCCGGGGCCGCGGTGATGTCCTCGTTCTTCATGATGCCGGCGTTGTTGATGACGACATTGAGATCCGGATAATCGCGCGTCAGCGTTTCGGCAAAGGTCCGAATGTTCTCCGCCTTTGTCGCATCGAGCACGGCCGATACCATGCCGGGGTTGGCGCTGGTCACTTCGTCCAGCGCGGACTGGCGTCTACCGGAAATGATGACCTTGTTGCCAAGTGCATGGAAGGCTTCGGCAAGCGCGCGGCCGATACCGGAACCACCACCGGTGATGAGTACTGTGTTTCCTGTCATCTTCATCTGGTTATCCTCTCTTGTTGGATGAAACCAAGTTAGCTACGATACTCTCCAATCGAAAGTAGGCACCCGAAAGATTTATACTTACCCAAAGGAGAGTGTCGGAATGAAAAGGCATCTGGCAGATCCCGTCATCGAAGAGAAGCGCGTTCACCCGCCGCCGGAAGAGACCGATCCCGTCATTGAGGCGCTGGTTCAGGACATCATCGCCAAGGTGGCGGACAAGTGGACGATGTTGATCCTTGAGGCTCTGGAGGAGCACGGGACGATGCGCTTTACGCAAATCGGCAAGGTCGTCGGCGATATCAGTCAGAAGATGTTGACCAAGACGCTGAGGCAGATGGAGTGCGATGGGCTGGTGAAACGCACCGTGCACCCGGTCATCCCGCCACATGTGGATTACGGCCTGACGCATCTTGGCAAGACGCTGGGCAGCGCCTTTTGCGGCGTGTGGATATGGGCCGAGACGCATCACGCGGAAATAGAAAAGGCGCGGAAAGCCTTTGAAGAGCAATCCCCACGCCTCAAATAATGGGCCTGAAATAATGGAAGCGCTTCCCATGGGAGCGCTTCAAATTGTCTGGCCGATCAGGCGAACTGGCTGAGGCCCGGTACGGACGCGATCACCTTGTCCACGACCTCGTCGCCGGCATGCTGGCGCGCAATCGAAATGGTGGTCTTGGCAAGTGCCGAGATTTCACCCATGCCGAGGCCCTGGCTCATCAGCTGCTGGCCAAGACCCATGATGCCACCGCCACCAATGGCGCTCATCAGGCCGCCGAGCAGGCCACCGCCGCCCTGGCCTTCGCCATTGAAGCGAGCGACGAGATCCGGCCCGCCGGGGATCGATTCGATCATCTTGGCAACGGCCGCGTCATCGGCTTCGCGCTGGAGGAAACCCAGCATCATGCCGAGAGCCTTTTCCGCCTTGTCTGGCGCAATGCCCACTCTATCTGCAACCTGGGTTACGATTTCGCTCATAAACTTCCTCCTGAATGCGAAATTACGTTCACGTCAACGTAAAACAATTGAAACACAGACTCAAGACCGCGCAGCCCCTTGAAACAAAGGTTTTTCGATCCGCTCTTTTCAACCTTATCAAACAGTTGTTGAGGGCCAAAACAGTTCCTATAAGTATAGTGCGGAAATTGAAAACAGGGCGCCGCTGCCCGGATCGTTGGGAAGGATCGCCATATGCTGCAGGACGGAAAGCTTTATATCGGCACGAGCCGCAACCCGGACGACAGCCTCAACAAGGGCGAATATCTTGACCTCCGCTTCGGCAACCGTCATGGGCTGATCACCGGCGCCACGGGCACGGGCAAGACTGTTTCCCTGCAGGTGCTGGCGGAAGGTTTCGCCAAAGCCGGCGTCCCGGTTTTCTGCGCCGATATCAAGGGCGATCTTTCCGGCATTGCCAAGCCCGGCGAAGCCAAGGACTGGGTGACGAAACGGGCTGAACAGATCGGCTTTTCCGACCTCTCCTTCGAGCAGTTTCCCGTGATCTTCTGGGATCTCTATGGCGAAAAGGGCCACCGTGTCCGCGCCACCATCGCCGAGATGGGCCCTCTGCTTCTCGCCCGGTTGATGGATGCCTCGGAAGCGCAGGAAGGCGTTCTCAACATCGCCTTCAAGATCGCCGACCAGGGCGGCCTGCCGCTGCTCGATCTGAAGGATCTGCAGTCACTGCTGAATTATATGGGCGAGCACGCAAGCGAACTCTCCAGCCAGTTCGGGCTGATTTCGAAGTCCTCGGTCGGCTCGTTGCAGCGCGGTCTGCTGGTGCTCGAACAGCAAGGCGCAGAGCACTTCTTCGGTGAGCCGGCGCTGAAAATTGCCGACATCATGCGCACCACCAGCGACGGGCGTGGGGTGATTTCGGTTCTCGCCGCCGACAAATTGATGATGAACCCGCGCCTCTACGGCACCTTCCTGTTGTGGATGCTTTCCGAACTCTTCGAAGAGCTGCCGGAAGTGGGCGATCCCGCCAAGCCGAAGCTCGTTTTCTTCTTCGATGAGGCGCATCTTCTCTTCAACGATGCGCCGCGCGTGCTGATCGAGCGCGTCGAACAGGTGGTCCGCCTCATCCGCTCCAAGGGCGTTGGCGTCTATTTCGTGACGCAGAACCCGCTCGATGTCCCGGAAACGGTTCTCGCACAGCTCGGCAACCGCGTGCAGCATGCGCTGCGCGCTTACACGCCGCGTGAGCAGAAGGCAGTAAAGACAGCCGCCGACACATTCCGCCAGAATCCGGCCTTCAGCACGGCTGAGGCGATCACCACACTCGGTACCGGCGAGGCGCTGGTCTCCACCCTTCAGGATAAGGGTGCACCCTCTATCGTGGAACGCACGCTGGTGCGTCCGCCATCCGGTCGAGTCGGCCCCGTGACCGACGATGAGCGCCGTAGCCTCATGGCCTCCAGCCCGGTGGCCGGTCTTTACGACCAGGATATCGACCGCGAATCCGCTTTCGAAATTCTGGGCGAACGCGCCCGCAAAGCCGCCGAGGCGGAAGCTGCCAAGCGTGCGGCAGAAGAGCAGGCAAGCGGGCAGCCCGACAGTGCCGCGGGACGCTGGAAACTGCCGGGCTTCGGAGACGAGGAGCCGAAGCAGGCATCGACGACCGGCGGCAGCAGACGCACCAGCGGTTACCAGCGCGAAACGGTGATCGAGGCCGCGATGAAGAGTGCCGCTCGCTCCGTCGCGACATCCGTCGGACGCGCCTTGGTTCGCGGCATTCTGGGAAGCCTGCGCCGCTGATTTCGCGCTTCCCTTCCACAGACATGTGAGGAAACGCCGGGGTCCGCTTGTCCAAGCTCGCCCCGGCCACCAGATAGGCCAAGGCCTTTATTGCTTCCAAGCGGGTCGCGATCTTTCAGATTCGCGCCTTACACTTCAGTTTGTTTTTGTAGCATGTCCTTATCGCAAAACCGCTGCACGGTTTTGCCCGCGCCATGCTCCAGGGAGACGCATGATCACGTCCATCTTGCTTCCAATGGAAACCGAGCGCCTTGTTCTTCGCCGTTTCATACCTGCCGATTTCAGCGCCTATGCCGATTATCACAGCCGTTCTGAGGTCTATCGGTTTCTCTATGCAGACGCGCCAAGCGGCGATGCGCTAAGGACGCAATTCGATACCGTCCTCTCGGCCCCGTTCGGTAAGGACGGCGATGTTCTGCGGCTGGCGGTGACGCGTCGCGACGATGGCGCGCTCCTCGGTGAAGTTCTTCTGAAGATCGCCAGCACGGAGGCGTTGCAGGCAGAGGTCGGCTATATCTTCGACCCGGCTTATGCGGGCAAAGGTTATGCCACGGAAGCGGTGCGTGCCATGATCGACCTCGGCTTTGCGGACCTCGGCTATCACCGGATTTTCGCGAGACTGGACGCACAGAACCAAGGCTCGATCGGCATTGTCGAGCGGTTGAAGATGCGCAAAGAGGCCCACCTCATTCAGAATGACCGCTTCAACGGGGTGTGGGGCGATGAATTCATCTACGCCATTCTCAAATCGGAATGGAATGGACTTGCGTCGCGATGATTGAGGCGATCCGCGTCGTCGCGGGTTAGACCTTCAGAAGTCCTGCAATCCGCGGATCGGCGGAGAAATCGTTCAAGGAAAACCCGATACGCTGGACCGGCTGCTCGCACAGCGCCTGTATGCCCATTTTCGACAGGCGAATGCGCCAGCTGGAGCGAGCCACTGGGCGCCTCGACTTGAAGCCGAGTGGCGTCAACAGCGCGATGTTCTTGCCTTTTCCAGGATCGCGCACCGAGCGATAGAGGATTGCCTGAAGGTCCGCCTCCCGCGCCGCATCTGCCAAAGCCTGGCATGGTGCGTAATCGTTGAGGTCGGTCCAGAGAGAAGCATCGCGCGATAGCGCAGGCCTGGTCAAATCGATTGCCGCACCTGTCTGAATGTCGGCGGCAAAGGCGGTATACTCCGCCGCATTGACGGGCAAGGGCGTTGCAGGTGACTCGACGTAGAACAGCAAGCGGTAGAAAGCCATTTCGGCCAGCGCTGTCTCTATTCTCTTGGCGGCGTAAAAGACGCCCTTGGTAAAGCCTGCTCGACGGAAGCGGGAGCCGTAGGGATAGGCAGAATCATAGCGGAAGGGTGTCGCCAGCAGATAATCGAGGCCTTCGCATTCCGGCGGAAAGCGCCGCTTGCTGCTTTCCAGAATGTCTTCGAGCAGAGATTGCTCATCAACGGTATCGACGAGCTTCATGGTCGATACACGGTGCTGCGCCTCGACGAGGCGCCACCAGCGTCCTGATGACGAGCGGCTTTCAGAGCGGAGCGCGTCTGGCGTCCAGGTAGGAAAGGACATCGAGCAATCCGGTGATCGAGGTAAGTTTTTCGGCAGGCACGCCCGCGAGCGCATCATTGTGGTTTTGAAGCCAGGCACGCGAGACTGTGTCATCCCCGCCGACGATGGCATCGAGCGAGCGGAAAACACGGATCAGAAGCACGGCAAGTTCGAACGGCTTGCTGCCAGGCTCCAAACAAAAATCCTGCCTCTTCATCCTCGATACCGTGGGCGCGGAAATGCCGAGAATATCTGAAAGGCGTGCTGCGGTTAGGCCAAGTCGCTCCGACGCCGCAAGAGCGGCTTTCGTGATAACCCTTCCCTCATGGGAGGCCGCCGTGGGCTTGAGCTGAATGTTCATCGCCAAATCCTTTCCTGAGAAAGAATATAACGGATCTCTTTCAGAAAACAAGAACGGCCGGTTGGGGGCAACCGGCCGCTCGAGCAAACGCCACCAGCTGAACGGTGGCAGTCAAAGCCTTTATTCAACCGAAACCGGCACTTCCGTGGAGGTGCGCAGAGCGTGCGAATATGGGCAGACGATGTGTGCCTTCTTCACGAGATCTTCCGCGGTTGCCTTGTCGAGGCCTGGGATGTTGACCTTGAGCGACACGTCGATGCCGAAACCGCCACCATCTTCGCGTGGGCCGACGCCAACGCTTGCCGTCACGGCCGTATCATCGGGCAGCTTCACCTTTTCCTTGCCAGCGACAACGCGCAGAGCGCCGAGGAAGCAGGCAGAATAACCGGTTGCGAAAAGCTGCTCTGGGTTGGTGCCGTGAGCACCGTTACCACCGAGTTCCTTTGGAACCGTCAAGGTCACGTCCAAAACACCGTCTTCGGTCTTGGAATTGCCTTCGCGTCCGCCACCGGTTGCGGTCGCCTTGGTTGTGTAAAGAATTGGCATGTCATGTACTCCCTTGGTTTGCGTTGGGTATCTTGTAGCGCGTTATTCAATTGCGCGCAATACAATTTTGCGCATTGAAAAATTTTCTTGTCTCTGCGATAAGGTTAATAAGATTGCTCGGCCTTCGCATGCAGCAGGAACCGAGTGACGGGATAAAATGTTCCCTAGAGCGCTTCCCTGCCGCGCGGAATTGCTTCGCCGGAACGGAATTTCGCAGAATGGAAAAACATCGGCAGTCGATCTCCAAGAGATGGACGCCAAGGATGCTTCTATTCTGGCGAAACTCTTTCCGATGAAGACTGTCCGAGCAGCAGGAGAGCGCTTCAACAGCGCATTTTGGAGCTCACACGAATGGACGACGGGACAATGGAAGGCCTTTTAAGGCTGGACGTGCAGATATGTTTCGCGCTTTACGGCGCAGCCCATGCGTTTACGCGGGCTTACAAGCCGTTGCTGGAGCCGCTTGGCCTCACATACCCGCAATATCTGGTAATGATGGCGCTGTGGGAGGAAGACAACGCCACGGTGAAGGCACTTGGCGAAATACTCGGCCTCGACTCAGGCACCCTATCCCCTCTCCTGAAACGGCTGGAACAGGCAGGCCTCATCACCCGCAAGCGTGGCAAGCAGGACGAACGGCAGGTCGTGATCAGCCTGACGCCGGAGGGCGCCGACATGAAGAAGAAGGCAGTGCACGTCATGCGCTCCATCGGCGAAGCGACAGGATGCAGCCTGGAAGAGCTCGGGCAAATTCGGGATCGGTTGAATTCTCTGAAGGACAATCTGGCGCGGGCGTAATGTCGATCGCGTCGCCCCTCGTCGCAGCACCTTTTCGCCATTCAAGCTGGCGAAGACGGGAACACGCCTGTGCTGTTGCAGGACCTGTTTGCACCACCCTCAAAGCCGAAGCATGAGGGTGGTGGATGATCGAAACGAGCCGGCTTATTGCCAGACGACCACACGCGCCTTGTTTGGAACGCGGTCATAAAGGTCGATAATGTCCTGGTTCATCAGGCGAACGCAGCCAGACGACACGGCCTTACCAATGGAGTTCCACTCCGGCGAGCCATGCAGACGATAGAGCGTGTCCTTGCCGTTCTGGAAAATGTAGAGCGCGCGTGCACCGAGTGGGTTTTTCAGGCCAGGCTCCATGCCGCCATTCCTTGCGGAATATTTGACCAGTTCCGGCTGACGCGCCACCATCTCATCCGGCGGCGTCCACTTCGGCCATTTCTGGCGCCACTGAATGACGCCCTCGCCCGACCAGGCAAAGCCTTCGCGACCGATGCCAACGCCATAACGCATCGCCGTACCGCCTTGCTCCACCACATAGAGGAAGCGCGAGCGCGTATCGACGACGACCGTTCCCGGACGCTCGCCTGTTGGGTCCACGACCCGCTGGCGGTAATAGCGGCGATCGATTTTCTGATACGGCACTGCCGGGATAACGAAACCGCCATCCTCAACCGTGCCATACATCACCGCCAGCTCAGCGTCCGAAATACCGGAGGAGAACATTTGGCGGAAATCATTGGCAACGCCACCGGCGAAACCGAGCGGCTGCGTGCTGTCATAGGGGCCGACACCGGATGATGCACAACCCGCCAACAGCGACGCGGAAGAAAGGCCCAGAAGGGAAAGGAAAGTCCGTCTTGAAAGATCTCTGTCGGTGCTCATCATAAGTCCGGTTTTCTCACATCGGAGGCGAAGAGGGAGGCACTGTACCGAAGCGTGCAGAGCCTGCGTTTCAATCTCGCCGTACGTCGTTTGTTCCACGATACATCAGCTATTGCTATAGTGGTTAAGACATACTGAAAACCAGTTGCAGCCTTGCAACATTCGCACCGGCGGGATGCTTTTACCGGTGGTCGTGTTCACATCACCACAATCGGTGCGCCCTGCGGCACGCGATCGTAAAGATCGATCACATCCTGATTGAGCATTCTGACGCAACCGGACGAGGTCGCCTTGCCGACCGATTGCCAGTCCGGCGTTCCATGCACACGGTAGAGCGTGTCCTTGCCGTCCTTGAAAATGTAAAGAGCCCGCGCACCGAGCGGGTTGTTCAGACCAGGAACCATGCCGCCGCGCGCCGCCGAGATCGACGCGAGCTCCGGTTGTCGCTGCACCATTTCATCGGGTGGCGTCCAGCGCGGCCACTTGGCCTTCCACTGGATGGCACCTCGCCCTGACCAGGCATAGCCCGATCGCCCAAGCCCGACACCGTAGCGAACCGCCTTGCCGCCCGGCTGCACCAGATACAGGAAATGCTGTCTCGTATCGACGACGATGGTGCCCGGCGCTTCCGCCGTCTGGTAGCTGACCTCCTGACGCAGAAACCGCGGATCGATGCGACTATAGGGAATGGCGGGCAGCGTATGGCCGTCATCCGACAGCACGTCATACATGGCGCGATGAAGAGGATTGGAGACCGGCAGGCCGTATCCCATCGTCCTGTCGCGATAGGCAGGAGATAGCGCCGGCCCAGGGCGTGCCGTCGTTGGCGGGCCGTAAAGCTGCTGGAATTGGGATCGGAAAAGATCCGGCGGCCGGCTGTTGATCGAGCCTGGCGTCTGCGGCAGCGGCTCGCGTGGGATGGAGCCGACATTGTTGTAGTTGAAGACGGGTGCCGTCTCCTTCACGAAGACATCGGCGTTCATGCGGCTGGTGTCGGTGATGAACAGGCAGCCGCTCACAAGCGGGGCTGTCATCAACACGCAGGCAAATCGACGGAGGGTCTTCAGGGCAAATACTATCATCGAACCGCTTCAAAGTAGATCACTGGCGGCACAATGACTCGCGCGGCTGGCGCCAGGCTGGATAGATGGGTGATGACGGCGTCGCGCTAACCGCGCAGGACTTCAGACGAAGTTGTTGAAGAAGCGGATGCTCTCGTCCACCGCATGCGGCACGACGCCATTATGCGTGCCGGGCAGCAGCCTGTGGCTGATTTTGGCACCCACGGCCGTTGCGCGTTCAACGAGAAGCTTGTGATCAGCGTCGAACGGTCGCTCCTCTGTGCCGCGCAGCAACAGGGTCGGGCATTTGAGGCTATGACCGAAACAGACCGAGGAGCGCATGATGAACTCCTGCTGATTGCTCTCGTCGAAACACAGTTCATCCGTATAGCGGTTGAAGTAGCGCCAGGAGTTGACACCCGCCGAGACCGGTACGGCTGCGCGGAATTTCCGCGTCATCGCTGCGAGCAAGGAGAGCGTGCCGCCATTGGAGTGACCGGCCAGGAAGAAGCGATCCTTGTCGATGCCAGGCAGGTTTTCGAGAAACTCGGCGGCCGATAGCGCGTCTGAGGTCTCGTCATAGAAGCCGGAGTAATACCCCTTCTGGCCGTTTTCGCCGCGGAAGGATGGCAGCATCACCACAAAGCCTGCCTCCCAATAGGGCTTCATCAATGCCCAGTGACCATCGCCAGTCGCGTTGCCCCCATGAAGGAAAAGAACGGCGGGCTTGAGCTTCTTCTCCGGAACATATTCCGACAACCAGGCAACAAGCTCTATGGAGCCGTTCGGGCCACCGGGATAGGTCACGCGCCGTGCACCAGGTGGTGTGCCGAGCGGCTCGGATTTTTCAGGCGCAGACATTTTGCGCAGCAGGTGCGTTTGAAATCTTTCGCGCGCCCTGGCGTAGTCCTCATTCTCCAGCGGCAGGACTGGCGGCAGATCCACTTCAGAATGCGCGCCTTTCGGCATCAGAGCCGCTGCACCCAACCCGAATGTACCCGCCAGCAAGGCGCGGCGTGTGGGGGAAAAAGGAAAAATCTTATCCATGCGCTTGTCTGTCATGTGGGAATCCGATCAGCGTTGCACAGCACAATTTCAGCACCGGAATGTCCAATTGTCTACTTAATGTTTCTCTTTAATAACATCATCTGCATTCAAGCCTCCCGTTCATCGACCATCGCCATCAGAGTGACCAACCGATCGGCTTCGGAGGGAAGTTTGTCTGCACGCAACCGTGCGATTCGTGGAAAGCGCATCGCCACGCCGGATTTATGGCGAGCCGAGCGATTGATGCCCTCAAACGCAACTTCCAGAACGAAACCGAAGGATGGCGTGGCGCGCACGGCGCGCACCGGACCAAAGCGTTCTACCGTGTTGTCGCGGACGAACTTGTCGAGAACCTCAAGCTCCGCATCGGTGAAGCCGAAATAGGCCTTGCCGACCGGCACGAGCTGTTCGCCGTCTTCACCATCTGCCCAGACGCCGAAAGTGAAATCCGAATAGTAGCTTGAGCGCTTTCCGTGGCCGCGCTGCGCGTACATCATCACCGCATCGATATTGAAGGGGTCGCGCTTCCATTTGAACCACGGACCCTTGGCGCGTCCCGCCTGATAGACGCTGTCCTTGCGCTTGATCATCACGCCTTCGATCACGGGGTCAGGTGGCGCTTTGCGCAGATCGTCAAGTTCCTGCCAGCTGGTGAAGGGTACCAATGGTGAGAGATCGAAGCGGTCGTGAGGGGCGGTTTCGATGAGATCGGTCAGGTGCTGGCGTCGCTCGAGATAGGTCTCGCCGCGGATGTCCTCCTCGCCTTTGAAGAGCAGGTCATAGGCGCGGATGAAGGCGGGATACTCCTCCATCATCCGACCGGTGACCGTCTTGCGGTTCAGCCGCTGCTGAAGGTCTGAGAAGGTTCGCGTGGCGCTGTTGGAGCGCGCCGTTCCACCGATCAGAAGTTCGCCGTCGATCACGCCGTCGAAATTCGCAGCTTCGAGAATATCCGGGAAGGCGCCTGAAATGTCGTCCCCGGATCGCGAGTAGAGTTTGCGCGTGTCGCCAGCGCGGGAGAGTTGGACGCGGATACCGTCCCATTTCCACTCCGCCGCGAAATCCTGAGGATCGAGATTGGCAAGATCATTGTCGCCGACCGGTGTGGACAGCATGACGGAATGAAAGATGGCAGGCGTTGCCAGAAGTGGCCTGTCGGTCTTTCCCTCAAGCCAGGCGAAGAGCGGTTCGTAAGGCGGCTCCAGACCATGCCAGAGCGTTTCGATCTCGGTAATGTCCTTGCCGGCGAAGTCCGCAAGCGCCTGCCGGGCAAGACGCGCAGACACCCCGATGCGCAAACCGCCAGTGACGAGCTTCAAAAAGGCGAAGCGCGAGGATGTATCCAGCCGATCCAGAAGCTCTCGCACTGCGCCGCGCACTTCCGTCTTGCCGAGCGCGTTGATCTTGCGCACGACTTCGCCGAGGCTCGGATCGTTTGCCTGGGGCAGATCGGCGTTCTGACTGGTATCCCAGACGAGCGAGATCGTTTCGGCCAGATCGCCGACATAGTCGTAGGAGTAGCGGAACAGCACCTCGTCCATGCGCTCCAGAACCAGTTCGCGAAGCAAGGCCGGTTTGACGCTTTTCAGGTCGAGGGTGCCTGCAATCGCTGCGAGCCCGTATCCGCGATCAGGATCGGGCGTATCACGGAAGTAATCCGTCAAAAGCGTCAGTTTGCCGTTTCTGGATGGTGTGAGGACAAGACGGTCGAGAAGGGTCGCAAAAGCTTTCACGCTCAATCCCCCTCATCTTCATAGCCGACGAGATGCAGCGGACGGGCCGGAATGCCCTGAAGTTCGCACCAGCGCACAAGTGCTTCCTCACGGCCATGCGTGACCCACACTTCCGATGGCGCGACTTCCTTGATAGTTTCCAAGAGTTCGGGCCAGTCGCAGTGATCGGAAATGACCAGCGGCAATTCGACACCGCCCTGTTTGGCGCGCTGGCGCACCATCATCCAACCCGAGGCAAAGGCAATGAGCGGTTCGTTGAAACGACGCGCCCAACGTTCCTGGAACGCCGAGGGCGGTCCGACGACGATCGCACCCTTGAACTGCGCCGGGTTGCTCTTCTCCAATGTGGCAGGGCGGATGTCGCCTAGATCGATGCCTTGGGAGACGTAGTAGTCGCAGAGCTTTGCCAGCGCGCCGTGAATATAAACCGGCCCGGAATAGCCGTTGTCGCGTAGCAGTCGCAGCACGCGCTGCGCCTTGCCGAGCGAATAGGCGCCGACGAGATGCGTACGCTCCGGGAACTGGCGAATAGACGTCAGAAGCTTGGCAATCTCACGGGCTGGCGCCGGGTGATGAAACACCGGGAGCGCGAAGGTGGCCTCTGTGATGAAGACGTCGCAGGGAACCGGCTCGAAGGGTGCACAGGTGGGATCAACGCCGCGCTTGTAGTCCCCCGACGCGACGATGCGCAGACCGTCATATTCGATGGAGATCTGGGCGGAGCCGAGTACGTGTCCGGCCGGATGGAACCCGACGGTCACGCCATTGACTTGCGCGGTCTCTCCGAAGTCGATGGCCTGTTCGCTGACGGTAAAATCCTCGCCATACCGCAAGCGCATGATGTCGAGCGTCTGGCGCGTCGCCAGCACCTTCTCGTGCCCCGCCCGCGCGTGATCCGAGTGACCATGGGTGATCAACGCCTTCGGCACCGGCTTCACCGGGTCGATGTAAAAGTCACCCACCGGGCAATAAAGCCCCTTCGGTGTCGGGCTGAGCAGTTTTTCTGGTTTCATGGCGTCGGGATCGACCGAAATTTACGATGCTTCAAAACTTCTTGCGCAAGACAAAACGAACCGTGCGGAATAAGGTTCATTCTGTGCGAAACGGTTTGGCGGGGGAAGCGGTTTTGCCGACAAAAGGGGTATCGGCGCAATGAAGGGATTCTGGTCACGCATCATCTTTCGCGCCACGCTCGCAGCTGTCGGATCTCTGGCGGCGTCCCTAGTGATCGTTTCAGTCCTCGTTCCGCAGATGGGTGGCACCGTGGAAGGTGTCGGTCTCTTGATGGCAGTCATCTGCCCGATCGCCATTGCCGGACCAGCCAGCGGCGTTCAGTTCTATCAGCTGGAGCGTTTGAAACAGGCCCGCGCCGCCCTCACCCGCTCTCATCTGGAACTCGATAGTCTGCATCGCGATCTGGTTGCCGCCCATGCTGCCGCCATAGAGGCGTCCCTGCGCGATCCCATGACCGGGGCCTATAATCGTATCGGCTTCATGCAGCGCATGAGCGAATGTGCTAGCACCGAAGGCACCGTGCTCTTCATTGACGCGGACCACTTCAAGTCCATCAACGACCGTTTCGGCCATCGGACCGGGGATCAAGCCTTGCAGACGATTGCCAAGGCGCTGCGAAAAGGTCTGAGACCAGAAGACTTTCTGGGTCGGATCGGCGGCGAGGAATTCGTCATCTTCCTCGATGGCGTCACTTCGCCGGCGGAGATTGACCGCATGGCCACCGTGTTCCTGAAATCGGTGTCCTCGACACCACTTCTGACGGAGTCCGGCGCGATCGTAGAGCTCAGCATCAGCATTGGGACAGCGAGTTTTTCCGCGCTTTGCGATGCGGAGGTCCTCCTCAAGGAGGCCGACTTGCGCATGTATGAGGCCAAACGAGACGGTCGCAACCGGGCCGTCATAGGTCGGGACATATCGATACCGATGCCGCCAGATTTCAGTCTTGCGGCACCTTCTGTTCCATGCTGATCGGCAGCCGGACATTCTTCAGCATTACCGCAGCGACCAGACCGATCACCGCCGTTGCAGCCGCGACGAGGAAAAGCGGGGTGAAAGCGGCGGCATAAAGATCGGCCACGGCGTGCTGCGAGGCGGCAGGCAATTGCGCCAGCATTTTGGGTGTCAGTTCCTGAATGTTGCCAACCCCTTGAATATCGGCGCTGGTCCCCTTGAGACTTGAGGATATGACCGCACCGTAGATGGAGATGGCAAGTGCCGCACCGCCCATGCGCGTCAGGGTAACGGCCCCGCTTGCCGCACCGATATCGGCTTTGGCCGCGGAATTCTGCACGCCGATGATCGGCGCCTGCTGGCCGAGGCCGACACCAAGTCCCTGCAGCAACAACAGTGCAGCGATGATCGCCAGGGGTGTACCAACGTGGACCTGCGAGAGCGACAGCATCGCAACCACGGCAATCGACAGGCTGATGATCGAAAACGGCTTGTAGCTTCCCGTCTTCGAAATCAGCCGGCCTGCCGTCAGCGATCCCATGACGATGCCACCAGTGACGGCGATGAAGAAGAGTCCGGCTTCAGAAGGCGAAAGCCCGGTCGTCGTCTGCAGGAAGAGGGCGTAGTAATTGACCATGCCGATGCCGAGACCACCGCTGACGATCGAAATGATCATTAGCAATGGAAAGGTCGAATCCTTGAACAAGCGCAGCGGCACGATCGGCTCAGGCGCGCGCTTCTCCACCTGTACCCAAAGAGTGGCGCAGACAATGGCGAAGGCAATGATCGCAAGGCTCTGCCAGGCAATCAGCGAGCCGAAGAGTTCAGCACTGTCAGCCCAAAGCACTACGCTCGAAATTGCGGCGGCGAGAAGAACCGCACCGATGTAATCGATTTTCGGCTGACGGTCGGGTCGACGATACGGCAGGAGAAAGGCAAGACCCAGCAGCACGACAATGCCGATGGGCAGGTTGATGAGAAAGATGGAGCGCCAGCCGAAGAGATCGCTCATCGTGCCGCCCAGGATCGGTCCGACACTGCCGGATGCCATGATCACGAGGCTCGAATAGCTCTGGTAGCGGGCGCGTTCACGCGGGGCAAACAGATCGGCATTGACGGAGAAGATCGACACCATGATACCGCCGCCGCCAAGGCCCTGAAGAACACGGGCAGCGATCAGCGAATCCATCGACCAGGCCAGGCCGCAGGCAAGCGAACCGATGGTAAAGAGGACGACGGCAAAGATCATCACATATTTGCGGCCAAAGAGGTCGCCGAGCTTGCCATAAACCGGCATGACGGCGCTGGTGGCCAGGAGATAAGCGGAACCGACCCAACCGAAGCGTTCAAGCGCGCCGAACTCGCCCACGATGGTCGGCAAGGCGGTGGAGACGATCTGGTTATCCAGCGTCGCCATGAACATAGCCAGCATCAGGAATAGAAAGACAACAAGTCTGCGACGGGGCTCCGTCACGAGTGGAGCCGCAGAGTTCACCGACATATCCATGGAAAGGCCTCGCGTTAGGCGTCAATTTATGTGCTTATGGCATATATATGTCAATGGCATCTTTCGAAGGATTATTGTATGTTGTATTCGGTTAGGAGCGAGGGCATCACATGAACAATCAGATCCTCAAGCGCGCCGATAGGAGCGTGTCCGTTCAAGACGACGTGCTGGCTATCAGCCACACGATGACACGCATGCGCATCATGATCGGCCGGCGTGTCATCGGTCGTACGGCGATTGCGAAGTTAGCACCAGGGCTCGATCTTTCGCATCTTGATGTTCTGGATGTGGTGCATCGGACACAAGGTGACGCGACAGTCGGGTCGATTGCCGAAGGCATGCGGCTTGATCCATCACGTGGAAGCCGTCTGGTCGCAGATATGGTTGGCAGGGGATTGCTGCAACGGGATGTGTCGCAGGAAGACGGCAGGCGCAGCGTGATTGTTGTCACGGCACTGGGCCGCAGTATTCTCGAAGATATGCGCGACGCCAAGATCGCAACCATCCAAGATGTGGTCAGTGACTGGCCGCAGGAGGATGTGGCCGCTTTCGCCGCACTTTTCGACCGCTTCATCGGACGCTTCGAGACGCGCCTTGCTCCGGATGCGCGCCCCTAGAGCGCTGGCCGTCCAAGGCCTGATACGTCTTTCGCGTTATGCGGCGTTTCCAACCTCTGGCCCGGCTTTCGCAGCGTCTCGACCAGCCCTCTTCGCCTCGTACATGGCGGTATCAGCGCGGGCCAAAAGGTTCTCCGGCGTCGTTCCATCGGTCGGATAGAACGCCGTTCCCATCGAGCAGGTCACCGTAATCGCGCCTGTTGAAATTGCGATCGGCTCCTGCACCGCTTGGCGAATGGCTTCAAGCCGCGTCATCACCCCGGCTTCATCTCGTTTGGGATTGCTGAAGATGATGGCGAACTCGTCACCACCAAGGCGCACCGCAATATCCGAAGCACGAACGTTTTTGGTGATACGTTCGGCGATGGCACGAAGAACATCGTCCCCTGCTGCGTGTCCGTGAAGATCGTTGATCTGCTTGAACTTATCGACATCGAGATAGGTGATTGCCACCAGACGACCCTCCCGCTTCGCCTCGTGAAGAGCTCGGCGGAACTGGCCCCAGAAGAGATTGCGGTTCGACAGACCGGTCAGCGGATCGTGGTGGGCCATGTAATGCACACATTCTTCGGCGCGGCGGCGGTCGATCGCGATCCCGGCAATATTGGTTGCCATGTCGATGATTTCTTTTTCCGTCTCAGTCGGCATGCGAACCGCTTTGGAGTAGAGCGCGAATGTTCCGAGCAGAACGTTGTTGTTGCCTATGACAGGCGTGGACCAGCAGGAGCGAAGGCCATGGGGTTTGACCGCTTCGACATAATTGGCCCAGAGCGGATTTTCCAGCGTGTCGCTGACATAGACAGGCTCTCTGCGGAAGGCGGCCGTGCCACAGGAGCCGTTGGTCGGCCCGACGGGAACACCATCCACTTTCGACACGTATTCTTTCGGTAGCGACGGTGCCGCGCCATTGTGCAGCAGGGCGGTCTTCTCGTCCAGCAACAGGACGGAACCGCAGACATGGTCCAGCAGGCTTTCGACCTCGCGCACCACGGCGGCGAGGATATCCTTGAGAGGCTTTCCCTTGACGATCATTTCCAGGAGAGCAGCATGGCTTTTGCGCATGGTTTCTTGACGCTTGGTCAGGGTGATCTCGCGTGAAACGCCGGCAAGCCCTACCGGCGTACCCTCTTCATTGCGTAGAATGATGCGTGTGCCGGAGTACCAGCGTGTTGTTCCGTCGTCTGCGGCGATCGGCTCTTCGGCATCGTAGACATTGGTATTGTTGGAAAGGATGCGGCGATCCAGGCGATCGATACAATCAGCGACTTGCTTCGGCGCGAGGTCGAAGATCGTCAATGTGCGCCCGTCCAGGTAATCCCGCTCGTGGCCCAGCGAGGCAAGGGCGGCAGCGTTCATATACTCGTACCGGCCTTCGCAATCCTTGATGAAAACCATTTCGGGTACGTTATCGAGCAAGAAAGTCAGACCGTGCCGGTGGATGTAAGACATCGGGATTTGGAGAGATGGCGCCGATGATGTTGACGGTATTGGACCGTTTTCTTCACGCATCTTATGAAACTCCATTAAAATTCTTCAGTCTGGTGCATTTGCTTATGATCGATGGTCAGCACAAACGGGCTGGAGAGCAATGGGATTTAGCCTATAGAAGATATACTTATACTGAATTAACAAAATTCAGTCTCTACCGTCTGCCGTCAACGCGGCGCTCTCCTAGTAATACTGTCAATATTGCATACTTTTTATTAGAATGCCTACATATATCAGAATCTCGCCAGCTGAACTACACCTCCTGTCGAAACGTGACATAAACGTTGGATTCGGCCAGAAATGACTCTAACGTCCTATAAACATCAGAGGGTTTTGCAGTGCTGACAATTTATGGCGTCTATCGCTCCCGGGCCACGCGGACATTATGGCTTGCAGGAGAACTTGATATTGCGTTCGACCATGTGCCCGTCATCCAGGCGCGGCGGCTCGCCGATCCGATGGCAGCCGATGCGCCGCTCAACACGCTGACGCCCTCCTATCTGGCCATCAACCCGATGGGAACGATCCCCTGCATCGACGATGACGGCATGGTGCTTTACGAGTCTATGGCGATCAATCTTTATCTGGCGCGGAAATACGGCACGTCCGTCGCGCCAAACGACGCGGCGGAAGATGCGCATATGCTGCAATGGTCCTTCTTCGCCGCGACGGAAATCGAGACGACTGCGCTGAAGATTTCCTCGACCTTTGCCGAGGGCCTGGCCGACAGCGAAACCGGCAAAGCCGTCATCGAGGTAGCAGCGCGCATGTTGCGCCGGCCCTTCCGCGTGCTGGAACAGCACTTGGCGGACAAAGACTATCTGGTCGGCGACCGCTTCACCGTTGCCGATCTGAACGCTGCGGAAGTGGTTCGCTACGCGCAGGCGCACGCGCCGCTTTTTGATGCGCATCCTGCCGTGAAGGCATGGCTGGAGCGTTGCCAGTCCCGCCCGGCCTTCAAGGCAATGTGGGATGCGAGAGCTGCCGAACCGGCTTAAGCGCTCAAGCATCGATCCGGAAATCGGAATCGATTTCCGGAAAGTACGATCCGTTGAATCAAAGCGTTAGAGCCGACGTTACACGGATGTCACCGACATAGATGCCGTTCCAGTTCCTCATGGAGCGGTTCGCGATCGCGTCGAGAGCATGCGCTTCCACGCTCTCCTTTTCGACGTACCGCGCCAATAGAGCGGCAATCATCGCCTCGGCGGCACGGGTCGTGCCGTCCTCGCATTTGACCGCGATGGCCAATCCCTTCTCCGGCAGGATGCCGACGAAAACCCCTTCCGCACCCGTCTTGGCGAAAATCTTACCCGGGGCGATTTCCATGAGCTTTGCGCAGGTGCGGCCCGTTCCCGCGACGTAAAAGGGCTCTGCCATGCAAGCCTCGATCAGGCGGCGCGAGGCCAGAGCGCGGATCGGCTCCAGCCCTTGCCCGGTCGCCATCTTGGCAAAACCGTGCGCCAGCGATTTTAGCGGTACGGCATAGGCCGGGATGGAGCATCCATCGATGCCGCAACTGTCCTCGGCGATGGCAGCGCCCGTGAGGCTTTCCATCGTCGCGCGGATTTCGCGCTGCAACGGGTGCTCGGCATTGACGTAACCTTTCGTCTCGATGCGATTATGGCTGCAGGCGCAGATGAAGCCGGAATGTTTGCCGGAACAGTTGTTGTGCAGCGCCGTCGGCTTCTCCATGCTGCGCGCCTGGCCTATCAGCGCCTTCTGGTCGAGCGACCAGTGCGCACCACATTCCAGCGCGCTGAGATCATGGCCCGCCCGTGCGAGCATCGATGCCGCCAACTCCACGTGCGCCTCTTCTCCCGAATGGGATGCGCAGGAGAGTGCAAGCTCTCGGTTGCCGAAACCGTAAGCATCGGCAGCACCGCTTTCCACCATGAACAAGGCCTGCATGGCCTTACATGCGGAACGCGGGAAGACCGCGCTCTCGGCATCGCCTGCCGAAAAGACAACCTTGCCATCGCCATCCACCACGACGGCCATGCCTCGATGGCGGCTTTCGACGAGGTTGCCGCGGGTGACCTCAACGGTAACGGGGTTGTGCATGATGCCGGCCTCAAAAAATTCGAAATGCGATCCCTATCTAACCCTATTGTTCGCATCATGCACGGGGCACTCCATTGAAATTTGCCAAGCGGTTTCTGGCCGTCGTTTTTCTCGTTTATCTCCTGCCTGCCCTCGCCTCTGCGGGTCTGTGGGTGATGAAAGACCATCCCACCGGCTACCGCAATGCGCGCTGGTCTTCAGCTGGCATTCTGCCGGAAGCGGCAGCGGACAAGCCTGCGGCGATCTATGTCTACTCGGCCATGACCGGCGGCTTCAAAGGCTCGATTGCCAGCCACGCCTGGATCGTGATGAAGCCGGAAGGTGCTGCGAGCTATGAGCGCTACGACAAGGTCGGCTGGGGCTCGCCCATCCGCCGCAACGCCTACGCGCCGGATGCCTACTGGTATTCGAACATGCCCCGCAAGGTTCTGGAAATGCACGGTGAAGAAGCCGAGGGGCTGATCCCGAAAATCCACCAGGCGATCGCCGACTATCCTTACGCCAAGGCAGGCGGCTACCGGATTTACCCTGGCCCCAATTCCAATACCTTTATTGCGCATGTTCTGCGCAGCGTGCCGGAACTCGGCGTGGTGCTGCCACCCGACGCCGTCGGCCGCGACTACCTGCCGAACGGCGAGTTCGTCCATATTGCCGAGGATTGGAAGGATGTCAGCATTTCACTGGGTGGACTGTTTGGACTGTCCGCCGGTTTACGCAGCGGCTTTGAAATCAATTTCCTCGGCCTCGTCGCTGGCATCGACATCCAGAACCCCGGTATCAAAATCCCGGGGCTCGGTTACTTCGGCGTCAACTCGTTCGAACCGGCGCCGGAGCACGCACCCGGCTCTGCCTGAGTATCGCTTTCGTGGTGCTCGGCTTCGCTCGCGCGCCTCGCCCTGATTCCCTGCGCGATGAAGACGCGCGACAGGCCGTGGTAGAGGGGCTCAGGAGAGATCATTCGTGAGGTCAGGTAGCCCAGCATCGACGCGGCCATGATCGCGATGACGCCATCATGATTGCCCGTCATTTCCAGAATAATCACGAAAGCCGTCATCGGGGCCTGAACGACACCGGCAAAATAACCTGCCATGCCAAGGATGGCGCCGAGCGCGATGCTGCTGCCAAGAAGAGAAGAAACGGTGCTGCCGAAGCCCGCACCTACGGAAAGCGATGGGGCGAATATGCCGCCGGGAATGCCCGACAGCATGGCAAGGAATGTCGTCATCAGCTTCTCGGCAAAGAACAACATCGGCGCGGGCTCACCTTCGACGGCCGCCCTCGCCTGCTCATAGCCGGTGCCAAAGGTCGCACCACCGCTGAGGACGCCGATGATGGCTGAGGCCAAGCCGCAGACGGCTGCAACAATCAGCATGCGCTTCAACGGAACCGTGTGCGCCCAACGGCGAATACGCTGCGAGGCGCGGAGCGCGCCCAGGCTGAAGATGGCGCCCAGAAAGCCGCCGCCGATACCGCAGATTAGAACGAGGCTCCAATCCTTCCCCGTTTGCATCATGACGGTGCTAGTGCCGAAATAGGTGTAGCTGCCGACTAGTCCGAGCGAAGCCAAACCCGAGAGGATGACGGCGGTCAGCACCAGGCCGTTGGCGCGGGACTGATAGGACCGGCTCATCTCTTCAATCGCAAAGACGACGCCGGCAAGTGGTGTGTTGAAGGCCGCAGCGATCCCTGCTGCCGATCCGGCGAGGATCAGACCCCTCGCCTGCGCCATGCCGCCAACCCGTGCGGCCAGAAGCATGATCGAGGCGCCGACCTGTACCGTTGGCCCCTCGCGCCCTATGGATGCGCCGGACATGAGACCAACAACCGTCAGCACGATCTTACCGACGGCAAGTTTGATCGACAACAGGCGAGACCGGTCTTCGTCATGATGGAAATGGCGCGCGGCGATGGCCTGCGGAATGCCACTTCCGCCGGAATTTGGAAACACCACCATCGCCAGCCAGGCGCAAAGAACGAAGCCAAGCGGCGTGATAATCAGCGGCAGAAGAAATGCCCACTCGCCTGACGATGGGGTCGCGGCAAAAACGTGCTGCGCCCAATCTGCCGCCTTGGCAAAGGCGACGCTGATCAGCCCTACCGCAATCGCCCCGAGCCAGAAAACGGCTCTTGGCTTCCAGATCCGCCACGATCCCCACATGACGCGGGAACGGCGGACCATTTTCATGTTCTTGTAAGTTGCGGGCATGGTACGTTTCTGCATTTCAAAGGGCAAGATTTCTTATCGGACCCAGGCGCGTCGATTGCAACCATGTCTTTGACAAATGCCATGGAAAGGCGCAGATTTACGTATCGCAATTGCAATGCAGGAGCCATTTCAATGAAAAGCGCGACGCTGCCACCCCTTCGGGTCGAGCCAGAATTTCGAGAAAAAGCACAAAGCGTCCTCAGAAAGGGCGAGACCCTGTCCAGCTTCATCGAAGAGGCGGTGCGCAAGCAGGTGGAAATTCGCAAATCGCAGGCGGAATTCATCGCTAGAGGTTTGGCGGCGCTCGATGAATCCGAACGAACCGGGACGTTTTATCCTGCAGAAGAGGTTCACGCAGAACTACGCGCTATGCTCGCCGCGAAAAAAGCAGAGCGACAAAAGTGACGTTCAAAGTCTTCTACACGATCGAAGCGCGAGCGGATATCAAGAGACTATATGCATTTCTCTTGGAGCAAGATTACGAGACCGCGGAAAGAGCAATCGACCGCATCGTTATGGCGGTCGAAAGTTTGCGAGACTTCCCTTTCGCTACGAGAAAGGTATCTGGAGATGACGCATTGCTTCGCGAGTTGCTCATTCCATTCGGTTCTTCCGGTTACGTCGCTCTCATTAAGATCGAGGATGCGGAAACCGTGTCGATCCTGGCAATACGCCACCAGCGCGAAGACGACTATCATTGACCCCTACGCGTCGTGGTTTCAAAGAGACAGAGCATCCTTAGTAGATGCAAAAGGACGCACGGCGCTCAAAAGCGTGTCGCGATCTTTCAGATTCGCTCATACGATTTAGGTCCTTTTCGCCGCATGTCGCTATCGCAAAACCGCTGCACACTTTTGCGTGGACCACGCTCTAGCGATCGCTGACCGCCGCCCGCGGATTGACCCAAGGCTCCTGATTTGACCGCGGCAGTGGCTGTCGACCGAGAATATGATCGGCGGCCTTTTCTCCTGTCATGATCGACGGTGCATTGAGGTTGCCATAGGTCACATGCGGGAAGATCGAACTATCTGCCACGCGCAGGCCTTCAACCCCAATGACGCGGCACTCCGGATCGACAACGGCCAAAGGATCGTCCTTGGCGCCCATCCGGCAGGTGCCGCAGGGGTGGTAGGCGCTTTCCAGATGTTCACGCAGGAAGGCGTCGATCTCCGCATCGGACTGAACCTTTTCGCCCGGCTGGATTTCAGGACCGCGGAACTCGTCGAAGGCTTTCTGGCTGAAAATCTCGCGCGTAAGGCGCACGCAATGGCGGAATTTCTCCCAGTCTTCTGCATGGCTCATATAGTTGAAACGGATCACCGGGTCGTCCTTCGGATCAGACGATCGAAGCTTAACGTCGCCGCGGGATTTCGACAGATTGTAGCCGACATGCACCTGGAAGCCATGGCTCTTAGCGGCAGCCTTGCCGTCGTAGGAAATGGCGACGGGGAGAAAATGAAACTGGATATCCGGCTGCTTCAATCCTGGTGCGGAGCGCAGGAAGGCGCAGGCCTCGAACTGGTTGGAGGCACCAAGCCCACCCTTGGTCATCAGCCACTGCGCACCCGCCACGCCCTGCCAGAACCATGGTAGCCATGAATAGAGCGATACAGGCTTGGTCGAGACCTGCTGAAAGTAGAATTCCATATGGTCCTGCAGATTGGCGCCAACGCCCGGGCGGTCCACTTTCACCTCGATACCCATGTCCTGCAAATGCTGCGCCGGACCGATGCCGGAGAGCATCAGGAGCTTCGGCGAGTTGAAGGACGAGGCCGCAACGATCACTTCGCGGTTTGCGCTTATCGTCTCGACGGCACCCTTGCGTTCAATCTCGACGCCTGTCGCGCGGCCATTGGTGATCACGACCTTGCGCGCAAAGCCGTGCACGAGCGTAACATTGCCGCGCTTCAGAGCCGGCCTCAGATACGCGTTTGCCGCGGACCAGCGGCGACCGTCATGGATCGTCTGCTCCATCAGGCCGAAGCCCTCTTGCTTCGAGCCATTATAGTCGTCTGTCAGTTCAAACCCGGCCTGTGCGCCCGCCTGAATGAAGGCATGAAACAAGGGGTTCTTCACTGGACCACGCTGCACATGCAGAGGCCCGTCCGTACCGCGCCAGCCTTGCTCACCGCCATGGCTATGTTCCATGCGCTTGAAGTAAGGCAATACATCCGCATAGGCCCAGCCCTGCGCACCCCGTTCTTCCCAGCGGTTGAAGTCTTCCGCGTGACCACGGACATAGACAAGTCCGTTGATGGAGGATGAGCCGCCAATGACCTTGCCGCGGGGTGCGGTGATGCGGCGATTGTTGAGGTTCGGCTCCGGCTCGGAGAGATAGCCCCAATTGTAGCGCTTCATGCTCATCGGCCAGGCCAGTGCCGCCGGCATCTGGATGAATGGCCCGAAATCCGATCCGCCTGCCTCGATGACGATGACAGAATACTTGCCGTCTTCCGACAGGCGATAGGCCATAGCTGAGCCAGCGGACCCGGAACCGACAATGACGAAATCTGCCTGCGGCATCTGTTATCTCTCTTGGTGTTAATTACCCACCGTCAGGGCCGAAAGGCGACTGGCGGGTAGCCGGATCGATTGGATACTCCCTGAGCAGGGGAGCAGCGCCCCATCAATAGGGCGCTTCGACTTTGCCTGTTGCCACGTAGATCGTCTTCAACTCACTGTAATGATTGAGGGCTGCGGCCGAATTTTCCCGGCCGAAGCCGGATTGCTTGGAGCCGCCGAAGGGCATTTCGACCGGGCACAGATTATAGGTGTTGATCCAGAGCGTGCCGGCCTCCAACTGGTCGACGACGCGATGCGCACGCGACAGATCGGCCGTGAAGACGCCGCCCGCGAGGCCGAATTCGGTCGCGTTGGCGCGGGCAATGACCTCGTCTTCATCGTCGAAATCCAGCACGCACATTACCGGCCCGAAGATCTCCTCGCGGGCAATCGTCATGTCGTCCTTCACATCGGCAAAGACGGTGGGCTGCACGTAATAGCCCTGGCCGGAGACATTGTTGGGAATGCCGCCACCGCTCACGAGCGTTGCGCCTTCTGCCTTGCCCTTCTGCATATAGGCCAGCACCTTTTCCTGCTGCGCCTTCGAGACGAGCGGGCCGATCTGGGTTGTCTCATCCATGGGGTCGCCAATGATCATGGCGTCGGTGCGGTTCTTGAGATTGTCGAGGAAACGCTGTTTTGCACCCCGCTGAACGAAGACGCGCGTGCCATTGGAGCAGACCTGCCCCGAGGAATAGAAATTGCCGAGCATGGCGCCGCCAACCGCACTTTCGATATCGGCGTCGTCGAAGACGATGAGCGGCGACTTGCCGCCAAGTTCCATCGTCACATGCTTCAGATGGCCCGCAGCCGCGGCAGCGACCTTGCGACCCGTCGGAACCGAGCCCGTCAATGACACCTTGGCGATATCTGGATGGTTGACGAGGAGCGGGCCGGTATCGCGGTCCCCCTGAATGACATTGAAGAGACCTTTCGGTAGCCCCGCTTCGATGAGAATTTCGGCGATCTTCAAGGCCCCCAGCGGGGTGTTTTCCGATGGCTTGAAGACCATGGCGTTGCCGGCGATGAGCGCGGGCGCCGCCTTCCAGCAGGCGATCTGCTGGGGGTAGTTCCAGGCGCCGATACCGAAGCAGACACCAAGCGGGACACGCTTGGTATAGGCAAAATCGCCGCCGAGCGGAATGTAATCGCCGTTCAACGCAGATGGCGCGATGCCGCCAAAGAATTCGAAACAATCAGCCCCGGAGGTCGGATCAGCAACGATGGTTTCCTGAATAGGCTTGCCGGTGTCGAGCGTTTCAAGTTCGGAAAGCTCGCGGTTGCGCTCGCGCATAATGTCTGCAGCACGGCGCAGGATACGCCCGCGTGCCGTCGGGCTCATCGCCGCCCATTCTTTCTGCGCGCGCTTCGCCGAGGCAATTGCCCGCTCGACAATGGCAGGGGTCGCCGCATAAAGCCGCGCAATGACTTCACCGGTCGCCGGATAGATGCTTTCGATCAGCGTTCCCTTGTCATCTTCAACATAGTCGCCATCGATGAAGTGCGAGGCTTTCGGCTGGGCTTTCAACGTCATGATCAGTGTCCTCAAAGAATACGGGTGGACGGCTTGTTGTCCAAAAAGCGTTTCAGCTGCACGTCGAAATAATCTTCGACCAGAGCGCCCGCCGCGGAAATGCCAAGCGGTGCGGCATGCAGACTGTGGCGAATATAAAGCCCGTCGATCAGCGCTGCCGCCCCTTCCGCGATCCTTGCCGCGTCGTCGGGCGGGCAAAGACGACCGAGGCTTTGCATGATGTTGGAGCGAAGGCGCTTGGTATAGACGACGAGAAGACGGCGGGTTTCTTCCGAGCGCTGCGCCTCGACATAAAAGGCCAGCCATGCCGCCACCGTTTCCTGGGTGAACTGGTCGCTTTGAAACGACACCCGCACGATGGCGCTGAGGCGCTCGCGCGGGCCGGACGCCCGTGTCAACGCCGCAACCGCATCCCGCCGCAAATCCCGCAACAGGCTGCGGATCGTCTCCAGCAGGAGTTGCTGCTTGCTGCCAAAGTAATGGTGCGCGAGGGCCGCCGAGACCCCCGCCTCTCGTGCGATGTCCGACATCGTCACATTCAGCGAACCATGATGGCCTATGGTGCGTAGAGCTGCATCGACCAGCGCTTTGCGCCGCAATGGCTCCATTCCGACTTTGGGCATACCGATCTCCTTTGGGTCTTTTTTATTATTGATTGACTGATCAATCAATAAAAAATGCGACGGGTTTTCACCTGGTTTGCGCCATGTCAATGAGAGGATCGATCACGTGTTCGAAACTCCTGTGGCTCTGAGTATTTTTAGCGGGAACCAAGAATAACTTCCCACGTTCTATTCGAGCGCCGCCTTGCGGTTCGCAGAATATGCATATGCTGCAAAGTGAGTTTACGACGGCAAATGCGGCTGACGGGAAAAATCCCGCAGCTTGGTAATAGGGAGGACCACCATGCCAGTGTTGACCGTATCGATCTCTCCGGAACAGGCCGCGAAGATGCACGAAGCCGTGGCCTGCGGTGCCTACGCCTCAAGCAGCGAAGTCGTGCGCGCCGCGCTGAAGCTCTGGGCAGAGACACAACAAAGAAACAAGGGCGGTTTTGTCGAGCGACGCAAGATGGATAGCGAGGCCGTCAATGTGGCGGAGCTTTATGCCTTCCACAACACACATAGACGCTGAGCGACATCCGCTTTGACGCCGCGTGACCGGACATGAAACTGTCACCAAAGTTTCATCTGCCGTAAAGTTTTCATTTAGGAGTTCTCTCCACACTCCCGCCTAAAAACATAGGGTCGGGCAGGATTGCTGCAAACGATCGATCCTGCAATGGTGGAGAAAACGCCTGGTGTCGATAAGTGCCGAGCCAAATATCATAAGACGGTTTTCCAGCGGCCAGATGATTTCCATGGCAAAGCTGGTGCTCGAATGCGCCTTCCAGCCGATCGTCGAAGCGACGACCGGCACGGTCTTCGGTTATGAATCCCTGATGCGCGGCTATGACCGCATCGGCTTTTCCAACCCTCTCGAACTTCTCGATCATGTCGAAGCGGACGGCCAGCTCATCGAACTGGAGAAGATGATTGCGAGCCGCGCGCTCGCCAAGTTTTCCACGCTTCCGGATTTGGCCTCCGCCACTCTGTTTCTCAATCTCGATGTCAGGCTCATTCCCCACGGCGACATCATTGTCGACAAGCTGCTGGAACAATTGGCGCAGGCAAAGATCCCGCCCTCCTCCATCTGCTTCGAGCTGTCGGAACGCTTCGACAATACCAGCGTGCCGGAATTCAGCACCCTCATCAACCGTATGCGCAAGGAAGGCTTCAAGCTCGCCATCGACGATTTTGGCGTCGGCCACGGCGAGATGAAACTGCTTTGCGATTTCGACGTCGATTATCTGAAAATCGACCGCTACTTCATCCAAGATGTCGAGCGCAATCCGCGCAAGCGGCACATGGTCAAGAACATCGTCAACATCGCCCATGTGCTCGGTGTGCGCGTCATTGCCGAAGGCATCGAGACGGAAGGGGAATTCCTCGCCTGCCGGGAGATGGGTGTGGATCTGGTCCAAGGCTGGTTTGTCTCTCGCCCTACGACCTTCGTCAAGGAATTGCAGACATCGTTTCCGCATCTCCAAATTCTCGGCGAAAACCGGCGCAACCGTCAGACGCTCGATGAGATCCTGATCCGTCGCCAGATCGAGCATCTGCCCACTGTCTATGAGAACGACAGCATCGACAGCGTGTTCGAACTCTTCCGCCGCAATCCGGAGCAGGCTTTCTTCCCCGTTCTCAACGCCAATGGCGAACCGCGCGGGGTGATCAACGAGTATCACCTGAAGGAATACATCTATCAGCCCTTTGGCCGCGATCTCTTGAAGAACAAGGTCTATGAGCGGACGATCTCGCATTTCGTCGATCGCGCCCCGATCGTCGGGCTGGATGCGGATGCGGATCGGCTGATGAATATCTTCGCCAATATGGGCGGCAGCGCCTGCGTGATCCTCACCGAAAACATGCGCTATGTCGGCGTTGTCTCGGCCGCATCGCTGATCAAGGTCATCAACGAAAAGCAATTGAAGCTGGCACAGGAGCAGAACCCCCTGACGGCGCTTCCCGGCAACCGGGCGATAAGCGGCTTCATCGAGGAATCCTGCCGCGACAGCGATGAGGATCGCTTCTTCTGCTATTGCGACTTCGACAACTTCAAACCCTTTAACGACAAATACGGCTTCCATGTCGGCGACCACGCGATCAGCCTGTTCTCGGCGCTGATGAAACGATACTTCTTCTCCGGCGATTGCTTCCTCGGCCATATTGGTGGCGATGATTTCTTCATCGGCGTTCGTGACTGGACGAAGGACGAGGTGACGGAAATCCTGGAGCGGTTGCTCAGCGATTTCCACGACGATGTCATTTCGCTGTATTCGGAAGAAGATCGTCTCGCGGGACAGATCACGGGCTTCGACCGCTTCGGCAACGAGCGGGAATTTGCCCTTCTGCGTTGCTCCATCGGCGTCCTTCAACTGCCAAAGGGCATGTTGATCGGCAATCCCGAGGGGATTGGCGCCGAAATCGCCAACATCAAGAAGGCGGCCAAGGAAAGCGATGCCGGTCTCGTCATTTGCAGCCATGGCGAAATGAAATAAGGGGAGCGGCATTACGCCTTCTTTCATAAGCCACACGGGTCACCTAAGTTTAGCGGACCGTAAGAAAGCTTCGAGGAGGCCACCCGTGTCAATGCCGTCCACCATGCGTTTTGTCGATCTGCCGAGCTTTGGCGGACCTGAGGTCATGACGTTTTCAAACGGGCCTTTGCCCTCACCCAAGGCCGGGGAACTTCTAGTCAAGGTTCAGGCAGCAGGGATCAACCGACCGGATGTGGCGCAGCGTCAGGGAAACTATCCCGCGCCGAAAGACGCAAGCCCGGTTCTTGGTCTTGAAGTCGCCGGTGAAGTCGTCGCGCTCGGTGAAGGCGTCAGCGATTTCCAAGTTGGCGACCGGGTCTGCGCGCTTGCCAATGGCGGGGGCTATGCCGAATATTGCGTCGTGCCCGCTGGCCAGGCCCTGCCCTTCCCCAACGGTTACGATGCGGTCAAGGCGGCAGCGGTGCCTGAAACCTTTTTCACCGTATGGGCCAACCTTTTCCAGATGGCGGGCCTGACCGAAGGCGAAAGTGTTCTGATCCATGGCGGCAGCAGCGGTATCGGCACCACGGCAATCCAGCTTGCAAAGGCCTTTGGTGCCGAGGTCTACACCACGGCAGGCTCGAAGGAGAAATGTGACGCCTGCGAGAAGCTCGGCGCCGAGCGTGCGATCAATTACAAACAAGAGGACTTCGCCGCCGTCATCAAGGATGCGACCGGCGGCAAGGGTGTGGATGTCATTCTCGACATGATCGGCGCTTCCTACTTTGAAAAAAACATCGCCTCGCTTGCCAAGGACGGCTGCCTGTCAATGATCGCGTTCCTCGGCGGTACGATTGCCGAGAAGGTGGACTTACGCCCCATCATGGTCAAACGCCTCACCGTCACCGGCTCCACCATGCGGCCACGCACGGCTGACGAGAAACGCGCCATTCGCGATGAACTCGTCGAGCAGGTTTGGCCGCTGCTCGAAGCTGGCAAGGTGGCACCTGTCATCCATGACGTGATCGACTTCGATCAGGTTTCGGAAGGCCATAGGCTGATGGAAAGCAGCAGCCATATCGGCAAGATCCTGGTGCGTATCAGCGAGTAATATCAGAGATTTGAGCTTGTCGCTGGCGGGCTTGGCTGCTTTTCCGGCGCCGCACTGCCGTTTGCGGCTACAGCATCGGCCCGACAATCGGAGTCGATTCTCGGAAAGCACGATGCGTAGATCAAAAAAGATAGAGCGTCCTTTGCGCGTCCAATAGGACGCAGGGCGCTCCATCGCGGCTTGTTCGGCTGGCGGCATCGTTATAAACGCGCCCTCTTGCAATCGGCGCGAATCGGATTACCTTCATACTATGTTCAACGTAGAGAAAGGAAGGTGATCCAATGTCTAATGAGATTTCGGTCTTGGCAGCAGGCAATGGAAAGGATTTGATTTTGACGAGGCAGCCCTCGGCCTGATCCGCCTTCCCTTCGAAGCGTTGCAAAACGTTTCGGGTCTGAGACAATGACCAAACTCATGGAAGGGCCGCTCAAAGCGGCCCTTTTCCTTTTCTACTTTTTAAGTTCTGAAAACCCGCCAGCGTGTGGGACGAAAGCGCACGTCGTTGCCAACGGAAACAGAGGCATCCAGCGGCACCTCGATTTCGAGATGATAGGGCTCGTGCCCATTATTGGCGATATCGATTTCGGCAATGCGCGTGCCGGCCAGGCGGCGACAGGTAGTCACCTTGCCATAAAGTGCGTCGCGCTCATTCGTCAGCACCACGTCTTCCGGACGGAAGAACAGGTCGCCCTCCCCGTCTTCGGTCTCAGCGAGGCCGATGCTCTCTCCCTGAAACACGACTTGGCCGTTCTGGATCTTGACCGGAAGGTTGGACGATTCGCCAATGAAGGAGAAGACGAAGGGGGAATTCGGCGTGTCATAGACATCATCCGCCGTGCCGACCTGTTCGATCTTGCCTTGGCTCATCACCACCACGCGGTCTGCCAGTTCCAGGGCCTCCTCCTGGTCATGGGTGACGAAGACGGTCGTGTGGCCGGTGCGGTCGTGAAATTCGCGAAGCCAACGACGAAGCTCCTTGCGCACCTTGGCATCCAGCGCACCGAAAGGTTCGTCCAAAAGCAGGACCCGGGGTTCAATGGCAACGGCACGGGCGAGCGCAACACGCTGGCGCTGGCCGCCGGACAACTGGTTGGGATAGCGCTTTTCCAGCCCGGACAGATGCACCATGTCCAAAAGGTCCGAGACGCGTTTGCGGATTTCCGCCTTGGCCGGTCTCGTTGCTGAGGGTCGCACCTTCAGGCCGAAGGCGATGTTTTCCGCCACCGTCATGTGACGAAAGAGCGCGTAGTGCTGGAAAACGAAGCCGACATTGCGCTCCTGGACGGAGCGGTGCGAGGCATCCTCATCGCCAAAGAAAATCTGGCCGGCCGTCGGCTGCTCAAGGCCCGCGATCAGGCGCAGAAGCGTCGTCTTGCCGGAGCCGGAAGGACCCAGCAGTGCAATCAACTCGCCGGAGCGGATGTTGAGCGACACGTCGTTCAACGCTGGAAAGCGATCAAACTGCTTGGTGATGCCGGAAACTTTCACTTCCATGAATATGCCCTTCAATGCTTGCCGGCAGCGTTGCCCGCGCCAAAGCGTATTTCGAGAATGGTTTTGAGTACAAGGGTGACGAGCGCCAGTCCCGCCAGCAGTGTGGCCACCGCAAAAGCGGCGCCCATATTGTACTCGTTGTAAAGAATTTCGATATGCAGCGGCATGGTGTTGGTTTCGCCGCGAATATGACCCGACACTACTGAAACGGCACCGAACTCGCCCATGGCGCGGGCGTTACAGAGAAGCACGCCGTAGAGCAGACCCCATTTGATGTTGGGCAAGGTGACATACCAGAAGGTCTGCCAGCCAGAGGCACCAAGCGAAATCGCGGCCTCCTCGTCTCCGGTTCCCTGATCCTGCATGAGAGGGATCAGTTCGCGGGCAACGAAGGGAAACGTGACGAAAATGGTCGCAAGGACGATGCCGGGCACGGCGAACAGAACCTCGATGCCATAGCTCTTCAGCCAGGGCCCGAGCACGCTGTGGGACGAAAACAGGATGACGTAGACGAGACCGGAAATCACCGGCGAGATCGAGAATGGCAGGTCGATCAAGGTGATGAGGAAGGCCTTGCCCTTGAACTCGAACTTGGCGATAGCCCAGGCAGCTGCCACGCCAAAGATCAGATTGAGCGGCACGGAGATGGCCGCGACCAGAAGCGTCAGGCGGATGGAGGCAAGCGCATCCGGCTCTACGATCGCCTCCCAGAAGGATTCCATACCTTTGCGGAAGGCTTCGACGAAGACGGCCACCAGAGGCAATACGAGAAAGAGCGCCAAGAACAGGAAGACGACAAGAAAAAGGGCGAGCTTTGCCGGCAGCCCCTCGCTTGCCGGATCGCGGAACGGCCTGGACGGGAGGGTTTGAGCTTTATCAGGCATAACCATACCTCTTACGGCTCCAGGCCTGAATGAGATTGATGACGAAGAGCATCGCAAAGGAGATGATCAGCATGATGGTGGCGATGCCGGTCGCGCCCGCATAGTTGAACTCCTCAAGCCGGATGACGATCAGGAGCGGAGCGATTTCCGATACATAGGGGATGTTGCCGGCGATGAAGATGACGGAGCCATATTCCCCAACACCGCGGGCGAAGGCGAGCGCGAAACCCGTGAGAATGGCGGGAACGAGGCCCGGCAGCAAAATGCGGGTGATCGTCTGGAAACGGTTTGCACCGAGCGTCGCTGCAACCTCCTCAACCTGCCGGTCGATTTCTTCCATGACGGGCTGAACCGTACGCACGACAAAGGGCAGGCCGATGAAGATCAGGGCGATGACGATGCCGATCGGCGTGAAGGCGATCTTGATGCCGAGCGGTTCGAACAGCGAACCGATCCAGCCGCGATTGGAGTAGAGAGTCGTGAGCGAAATGCCGGCAACCGCGGTCGGCAGCGCGAAGGGAAGATCCACGATTGCATCGACAAAGCGGCGTCCCGGAAAGCGATAGCGGACCAGAACCCAGGCGATGATGACGCCGAAAAAGGCGTTGACGAGCGCTGCGATGAAGGCCGTGCCGAAACTGACCCGAAGAGCATTCAAGGTTCTGCGATCGGTGGCAATGGCGACGAACTCGGCAAATCCGAGATGGGCGGTGGACCAGATAAGGCCACCGAGGGGAATGAGAATAATAAGAAAGAGATAGGTAATCGTGTAACCGAGCGTCAGGCCGAAACCTGGCAAGACGCTAGACTGACGCCACTTCCATCCGCTTTGCGATGGGGTATTGCTCATCGATGCTCCGGGTAAACGAATGGCTTGAACCAGCCATCATACGCGCTTTCGACCGGCGGTGAAGCCAGTCGATCCATTCTGCTCCAGGCCGGGCGGCACTTGGCCACCCGGACGTTCGCACATCATCCACTTACTGGGCGGGCTTGTAAATCTGGTCGAAGATGCCGCCATCGCCGAAATGTTCCGGCTGCGCCTTGGCCCATCCGCCAAAGATCGGATCGTCGATCGTGACGAGCTTGATATCCGGCAGTTGCTTCAAGAGATCCTTGGAGACGACAGATGGGTTGCTTGGGCGATAGAAGTGCTTGGCCGCAATATTCTGACCCTCGTCGGAGTAGAGATATTGCAGATAGGCCTCTGCCACCTTGCGCGTACCCTTGGCATCGACATTGGCGTCAACCACGGCAACGGGCGGTTCCGCCAGGATCGAGATCGGCGGGACGACGATATCGAAGGCGTTTTCGCCAAATTCCTGGCCCGCAAGATAGGCCTCGTTTTCCCAGGCGAGCAGAACGTCACCGATCTGACGCTGTGCAAAGGTGACGGTCGAACCGCGAGCACCGGTATCGAGCACCGGGGCACGCTTGTAGAGATCGCCGACATAGGCCTTGATCTTGTCCTGGTCGCCCTTGAATTCTTCATTCGCCCAGGCCCAGGCCGCGAGATAGTTCCAGCGTGCGCCACCTGACGTCTTGGGGTTCGGCGTGACGATCTGCACATCGCCCTTCACCAGATCACCCCAATTGTGGATGCCTTTCGGGTTGCCCTTGCGGACGAGGAAGACGATGGTGGACGTGTAGGGCGAAGAATTATGCGGCAGGCGGGTGCGCCAATCGGGATTGATCTTGCCGCTGTTCTTGACGATGGCGTCGATATCGCTCTGGAGCGCCAGCGTGACGACATCGGCCTCAAGTCCGTCGATGACCGAGCGGGCCTGCTTGCCCGAGCCGCCATGCGACTGCTGGATGCTGACATCCTCACCCGTATCGGCCTTCCACTTCTTGGCGAAGGCCTCGTTGAAATCCTTGTAAAGCTCGCGCGTCGGATCGTAGGACACGTTCAAGAGCTTTGTGTCGGCCAGTGCCGGCCCGACTGCACCCAATGTGACTGACAGGCTGAGCGCAATGGCGCTGAGGCTGGAAAGAAATTTCGACATCACTACCCTCCTGGATGCGTACGGCTTCACAGTAGCGTTTAAGAACTGACGGTCAATCAGCTGCGATTTATTCGCAAAAGTGTTTCCCTGTGGCATGCTACGGCAATAAGAAAAACGCCGCGATCCGAAAGATCGACGCAACAACTCATGCGCGGAAATCCCTCAACGCGCAAAACCAGTTCGCAATCTTGCCCTCTTTGACGACTTCTTGCACGCAAAAATTATGTTACCGGAATGGTATTGCGCGAAAATGGGCTGGTCGCCGACGCCCTCAAACGAAAGAATGAGGGCCGCAGGCAGCAATATTCTATAAAAATTACAGAAAATATCTTGATCCTCTTGCAATTCGAGACGGTTGAGGTTTTATTGCCAGGATTGGTTTGGGAGCTATCTTGTCCTCTTGGGAGTCTTTTGCGCGTAACGTCGTCGCAGGAGAGATATTTGCTCGCGAGCGACCGAGAGAAGCACGCGCGTTCCTGTAAAAGATGACGCCTTTCGAAGATTATCGAGACAGTAAAGTTTCGGAATCGAGAAATGACGATCAACACGCCTCCGCAGACCCTTTCCCTACAGGATGTGAGCTCGCTCGATGCGACCTTGAAGGATCTCTCCCTCGCGGAGAGACTGGCCTTCGTCGCGGGTCTTGGATCGCGTTCAGTCTTTACAACCAGCCTCGGCATCGAAGATCAGGTGATTACCGCAGCGATCGGCACGCATCGTCTGCCGATCGACGTGGCGACGCTTGAGACCGGGCGTCTCTTTGCCGAAACCGTCCGCCTGATCGAAGAGACCGAGGATCGGTATGGGATCACCATTACCCGTTTCTACCCGGAACAGGACGACATCGACGCCTATGCGGAGAAATACGGGCTGAACGGCTTCTATGAAAGCGTGGAAGCGCGTCACGCCTGCTGCCATGTGCGCAAGCTCATTCCCCTTGCCAAAGCGCTTGAAGGCGCCGGTTTCTGGATAACCGGCCTGCGCCGGGGGCAATCAGGCAATCGAGCCTCAACGCCGTTTGCCGAGTATGATGCCGAGCGCAACCTCATCAAAATCAACCCGCTTGCGGACTGGGACATCGATGCGATCAAGGCCCATGTCGCGGCGGAGAATATTCCCGTCAATCCTCTCCATGCACGCGGGTACCCGTCTATCGGCTGTGAGCCCTGTACCCGCGCCATCAAGCCCGGCGAACCAGAGCGTGCCGGTCGCTGGTGGTGGGAAAATGACGAGAAGCGCGAATGCGGTCTGCATGTGGCCGAAGCCGCGCAAAGCTCGATCAGTCCCGCCCCACAAAACTAACAGTTCAATTCAGTACATTGCCGGAGTTTAAAATGTCCAATGCAGTTCCGGAAACGGAAGGCACCAGCGTCAGCACACCCAAGCAGCCGCTCGATCCCCATCTGAAAGCCCTCGAAAACGAAGCCATCCATATTTTTCGTGAAGTTGCCGCAGAGTTCGAGCGCCCCGTGATGCTCTACTCCATCGGCAAGGATTCCTCCGTGCTGCTGCATCTGGCGCGCAAGGCGTTCTTCCCGGGCCGCATCCCCTTCCCGCTTCTGCACGTCAATACCGGCTGGAAGTTCAAGGAAATGATCGAGTTCCGCGACAACATCGTCAAGGAATACGATCTGGATCTGATCTCGCACACCAACCCGCGTGGTGCCGCAGAGAATGTGACGCCATTTACCCATGGGTCTGCGCTCTACACCGACATCATGAAGACGGAAGCACTGCGTCAGGCGCTCGACGCCGGCAAGTTCGATGCCGCTTTCGGCGGCGCGCGCCGCGACGAGGAAGCCAGCCGCGCCAAGGAGCGCATCTATTCCTTCCGCACGCCGGACCACAAATGGGATCCGCGTAATCAGCGTCCGGAACTCTGGAACATCTATAATGGCATGGTGCGCCAGGGCGAGAGCGTGCGCGCCTTCCCGCTCTCCAACTGGACGGAAGTCGATATCTGGCGCTACATCCAGGCGGAAAACATCCCGCTCGTTCCACTCTACTACGCCAAGGAGCGCCCCTTTATCGAACGCGACGGCATGATGATCCTGGCCGAAGACGAACGGCTGGAACTGCAGCCCGGCGAAGAAGTGAAATATGATTCGATCCGCTTCCGCACACTCGGCTGCTTCCCGCTGACGGGTGCAATCCATTCCGAGGCCACGACGCTGGACGAGGTCATCGCCGAGCTTGAGATCGCTACCGTCTCCGAACGACAGGGCCGCGCCATCGACCGCGACCAGTCGGGTTCCATGGAAAAGAAAAAGCGCGAGGGCTACTTCTGATGACACAGACCTCCACGGCGCAATCCGCCACCATCCTGCCCTTCGTCGAGCCGGCGAAGGCCGTCAAGGATACAAGACCGCTTCGCCTCATCACCTGCGGCAGCGTAGACGACGGAAAGTCGACGCTGATCGGCCGTCTGCTCTGGGACACCAAAGCGGTGAAGGAAGACCAGGCCGCGACGCTAAAACGCGACAGCGGTAAACAGAACGACCTCGGCCTCCCCGATTTCGCGCTGCTTCTCGACGGTCTCCAGGCCGAGCGCGAACAGGGCATCACCATTGATGTCGCCTACCGCTATTTCGCCACCGACAAGCGTGCCTTCATCGTCGCGGATACGCCCGGACACGAGCAATATACCCGTAACATGGCGACCGGCGCTTCCACCGCCGATCTCGCTGTGCTTCTGGTGGATGCCCGCACCGGCATTCTCGAACAGACCCGCCGTCACGCCACGATCGCGGCGCTGATGGGCATTCGCCAGTTCGTGCTCGCCGTCAACAAGATCGACCTGACCAATTACGACAAGGCCGGTTTTGAGCTGATCGCGCACGACTTCAAGGAATTCGCGCTGTCGCTCGGCATCAAGCAGATCGTCGCGATTCCGATGTCGGCGCTGAAGGGCGAGAATGTCGTGCTCTCCGGCAAGGCCTCCATGCCTTGGTATGATGGCCCGACGCTTGTCGAGACGCTGGAGCTTGCAACGGTTCGCTCTACCCAGACCGGCGGCTTCCGCCTGCCCGTCCAGCGTGTCTCTCGCCCAGGCGAAAGCTTCCGTGGCTACCAAGGCACCGTGGCCGGCGGCGCTGTGAAGCCTGGTGACTCTGTCGTCATCCTGCCATCGGGCATAGTGGCCAACGTCAAGCAGATCGTCACCTTTGATCTGGTGCGCAATGCCGCCGTTGCCGGTGACGCGATTACGCTTGTTCTCGATCGTCAGGTCGATGTCTCGCGCGGCGACATGATCGTTTCCATCGACGCCCAACCACAAACGGGTCTCGCTTTCGACGCGCAGATCGTCGCATTGCAGCCGGGTGGCATCGAGCCGAACAAGCGCTACTGGCTCAAGAGCGGCAGCCGCCGCCAGCGCGTCAGCGTTCAGCCGGTCACCCAGTTGGACCTGAAGAAAGGTCACTGGCAGGCCCATGCCGAAACGCTGCCGATGAACGCCATCGGCAAGGTGCGCCTGAGCTTCGACGAAACGGCGATTTTCGACCCTTACGAGCAGAACCGCTCCACGGGCTCCTTCATCCTAATCGATCCGGACACCAACAACACGGTGGCGGGCGGCATGATTGTCGGCAAGCGCAGCGATACGGGCAAGATTTCCGACGGCGAACGCGTCATCCTCTCGCTCCCCGCCGACCTGGCTGAAGCGTTGCTCGCTGGTGAATTGCTCTCATCGCGGCGTGATGAGATCGAAATTCGAAGGACGAATGCAAAATCCGCATCCAGACTTCTGGACGAGTTGGAATAAACGAAAAGGCGCCGGATTGTCCCGGCGCCTTTTTCGATTCCATGATCGTCTCTGTGGTGCTTAGAATACAAACATCCAAAGCAGAACGACGACAAAAAACGGGACGCCCAGCGCCCACAACAGCAATCCTTTTAGCATGACATCTCCTCATGTTTGTCGAGGGGAGAACGTCTGCGACTTCTGCGTGTTCCAAAAAGAATCGATATCTCCCATACCCGATGGATGCAACTGTCCGGCAAACCTATTGTTGGATGCCACAGAAGGAGAAGCGACTCGTACGTCGCAGGCATTAAATGCGCTACGCAACACGGCGCTATGGATTGTGTTCGCGCGGATTATCACGAACCCCAGAGCAGCAGCGCGCGTCCCACCTATTATAATCGACGCATCGTGCTTTTCCGAAAATCGAATCCGATTCTGTAGCAGATGTCAGGTTGGCGAGGATCTAAAGAGCCAAACAAGTCCAGCGCGGTTGAGAATATCCAACAAGTCGCACTGGTCTTGCTTGGTTCATGAGGTGATTATGCAATTCTGCGGACAGAGAATTTTGCACCTTCAATGTTTTGAACACCCAGAGTGTTGCCGTCTGCGCCGAGCGACAGCAGATCGACCATGTCCCGGCCGTTCCACTTCATAGCTCCCGCTCCGTTGGCCATTGGGAACCATGCACCTGCGGGCGCACCGCCGACACTGAATGAATAGTTGTTGGAAAACGTGATTTCTTGTCCAGTGTCTGTTTGCCAACTTCCAACCAAAGGACCGATCTTCGGGAAGAATTTTTCAGTTCCAGGCATGTTGGTAATAACGCAGGCGATGCGATCTGGGCGACCTGGACGAGTAATGGTAGCGACCAGACGATACTCATGAGAAATCGCCTTGAATAATCCGAGCCACTGGCCCGGATGGAAGACAGAGCAATGACTATGGCCATCGTCGTAGCAGGCGATTACGTGGTAGTTATAGCGCGCAGCCTGATGAAGCTTCTCCAACAATGGCGGCAAGGCGCTAGGCTCGAAATGCTCCAGTACGTCAGCGGAGACGCACACGTCGCCTTGCGGAATTTCGTCCTTCAGAACGTCGGCCGTTCTAAATTGAACGTTGTCCGGAATAACCGAAAGTTGAGGAGAGCGCGCCCAGTCCAAGCCAATTACATTCGGGACCATAGGGGAAATCTTGCGTAGAAATCGACCGTTGCCGCAACCGACCTCGATGACCAATCCAGGCCTCGTCGATGCGACGACATCGCAATGATCGACCAGCCAGTTATTGTCCTGATAGCCACGGTCAAAATCATGCAGCTTTTGATAATCGGAGGCACTGCGATTTTTGTGCGCAAGCGTCGGATCCGTACCAGCGGCGTATCCGGATATCAGCATTTCCGACTCAACCTGGCCTTTCAACTCCGGTGCTTGCATGGCGGTGATAGCCATATTCGCATAGGCTGAGTAGGCTGAACGGATTGTTTCTGCGAGAACGGTCTCACCGACACTGGCAGCCATGGCGCCGCCATAGAGAGACTTCGACACCGCTATCGCTTGGCCCAAATTCTGAGCAGCGTTGCGCGATTGAGCGCCCGATGTGTCACCGGATTGTTGCTGCAGCCGGGTTGCGAGTTCTACCGCTTGCGTGGCGACTGTACGAAGGTGGCTGTTCTCTGATTGTGCGCTTTTGAGAGCGGACCGTAGCTGCTCATTCTCCTGCAGGAGAGTTGCGTCATCCGATGCGGGTTGAGCCTGAACGCCAGAGATACTTGCAAGCACACGGCCAACCTGTCGTTGTACCGTTGCGGTGTCGTAGATGGAGAAGCAGCACTGCTCCAAGTAGTAGTATAAATACTGCGCCGCGCGAACCGAAGTGTCCGGAAGCTCCGCCGCGAAGGCAACCTCCAACTCTTGAAGTGAAGTGATCGGGGTCGTTGCAAGCTCATATTCACTGGCAGCGAAAGAGAATACCGGCTTTGCGTACATCAAAGCCTCCATGCCAACGCCCGAATTGGCTACGATCACAGATCGGCATCCATTCAGATGCTGATGGATTGATGCGTTGGAAATAATAACCGATGGAAAAGCCTTTTGAATTTCGTGAAGAACCTCGGCAACTTCCTGAGAGCGACATAGTGGATGACGCTTCACCACGAGCGGATAGCCACTCTCTTCCGCCAGCTCTGCGGCCTTCACCATGACATCGAAGGGGTTGATACGGCAAAACTCGCTGACAGGATCGTCGATCAGTTGCAATGGAAAATATACATATGGCTTATCGACGTAAAACTCTTCCGACGACTGACTGTACTTGGAGACGTTTTTGCGCTGGAGTTCTTCTCTCAGGTGCGAGACATAGGCGCGACTGATGCTTGGGTCCAGCGATTGCATACGAGCCAGGTGAGGTGCCGGAAACTTCGCAAGTGAACTCCAACCCGAAAAGCCATTCGCATCAACCGAGTACCAACCCGCAATCGGCGTTTCCTTGATCCGCCAGACATTTGGCTCTGTACCAATCGAGTGATAGGAAAACACCACGCCATTCGGCCGCGCAAGGCGTGCTACATGATGCATACCATGCGCCACGGGCTTGAGGTGGACATCCAAGTGATGGGACGCGAGCACGGTGCAAAGCTGCGCAAACATCGCCCGATGACGCTCGCCATCTAGAACCGAGGGAAACCAAGTCGTCGGAACTTCAAGATCGACTGGGATTCTCTGCAATCTGACTTCACCCATCGGCAGATCGGCAGACGCTGACGCGAGAGGGGAGTTCAACTTCATTATCGCTTCCATAAACAACTTCTCCATCCGCGAGATACCGACGCAGTTAACAGACCAGCCTTGCACAGGACTGGCGACATGCGTTCATCAAATGAACTGATCGAGATAGGTGGAAACGTCGAAGCCCGCATCGCCGCGTTTCATCGGCTCACCAAAGTTCGGGTCCATTCGCAACCATGCATGAGGACCGCTTTCGCTGGCGGGTATCTGCCGTGTCAAGCGTCCCTTCAGACTTGCCGGCAACAGGTTGACGATCTCGTCGGTAAGCATCGGGTCGACAATAACCGGCTGGAGGCTGTAGGCTTCCGCCTCTTTGGTGGCGACGAACAGGCCGGCCAGTTTCTTGATCGTGTCCGGCGAAGAGCCTGAAATCGGCAGGTTCGCGTAAGCCGACATGCGGTGGTAGAGGATGTAGGCCTCCGGCCAATTCCCGGTTTCGATATGCAGCCTGAGCGCGACGCCCTGGCGGTTGATCATGAACTTTATCAGCTTTCGCATAAACTCTTCGCGTTCGAAGGAGGATGGCGTTTTATCGCGCCACATCAGCGATGCGAGGTATTCCAGCCCGCCGCGATAGGTGTCCCACTGGAACATGCATTCATTGTTGCCCTGCTGCATGCGTGGGTCGTCGGATACGGCTGTCACACGCGCGAATGGCTCGGGCATGAAGAGGATGTCGGTCTTGTCGAGCGCTCGTCCGGTATAGAGGTAGGCCCAGAAAATGAAGGGCGTCGCACTGGAGATCGATTTTGCCAAAACGTCGCGGCGAACGATCAGGAATTCCGGGAATGCGTGATTGGCGAAGATAAAATTGAGAAAGGCGGAGTAATCACCTTGCGAGATCCGCGTGGGCCCAGGGACGCGGTAGAAGGGCCCGACGTCTCGTTGTCCACCGCGTGCATCCACCAGCATCCACGGTGCCTGCACCATGCCGATACCAGGATCGCGCTCCATGATCTCCACATATTCCTTGACCTTTTCCGGGATCAGCAGGTCGTCATCGCCGAGAAACACCGCATAGCGCCCACGGGCGCGGCGCATGGCGAAGGCGTAATTGCTGACGAAGCCCGAATTCTTCACCCGGCGATAGGCATTGATCTCGGGGATACCCTCGAGAGACTGGATATAGGCCGCAGTGTTATCCGTCGAACAATCGTCGACGAGGACGATTTCGAAAGGCACCTGCAGTTCCCGGAATCGCTCCAGATGGAAAGATACATTCCGCTCCAGCAGGAACTGGCGATTATAGGTGGGAACACAGATAGACAGAAGAATTTCAGAATTCGACATCGCGACGACCGCCTGCAAACAACGATGACATCGACCAACAGGACGAATTCTCCTTGAGGCAGGAACACGGCTTCAACGCCTCAACTGCCGGGGAAATTCGCAAAGCCCGAAGACGGATGCGGATTGATCTTTGGTCCGACCCACCCTCTTTCGCCCCGTAACAAAAGCGGGAAGACGGATCATCAAGACAGCCATAGCGCGTCCGGCTTTTGCGAAACTTATGGTCCTGTTTTCATGCATTTTCGCTGATCTGCAATCGCGGTAGCCCTTGCAGATGCGGCGACATTTGAGGATTCGATTAAAAACGACCGCCCTGCTTGGGAGCTCCGCCCTTACCTTTTCCTTATTGGGTGCCGCCCAATTCGCAATCGAAATCCTACGTCGATCAGCCCTAGATCAGGGTCTGTTCAACAAAAGTGAATTTCATGGCACACGGCGAACTCTCACTGTTAGATCTGAATGATCGCATTCTTCTTGGCGGGAAAGTGCGGGAAGAGCATGTCTGGTCCTATGTCAAACTGAGCGAAAGTCCCCTCTCGAACCGGCATGACCCATCCAGCAAGCGCTTCGGCGCACTACTGGATGCCGGCGCAATCCTCGAAGCCCTCCTTTTTCTGGCGCAGGACCTGACCTCGCCAGCCGAGCTATGCTCGTTTCAACGGGTCCGCCATGGCTGGATTTGCGCTGCGGCGGCAAAGCCGCCGTCGAAGCCGGTCAAGGCACTGCATCAGACGCTTGAGGGAGCGATCTTTCTCACCTTGTTGAAGCTCTCCAGCGCAACCTCCCGCCCCGGCATTCCTTCCAAACAAGGCGCAATATCGTGAGCACACCACTTCTGAACGGCGTCATGACGCCTCTCATCACTCCGTTTCGGGGAGGCGAGATCGATTATCTCGCCTTCGACCACCTCCTCAAATGGCAGGTGGAACAAGGCATAGCGGGCCTTCTTCTGCATAGCCTGACGGGGGAAGGCCCGACGCTATCGGCCAGCGAACGGCGCGCTCTGATAAGCCGCGCTGTGCAGCTCAATAGAGGCCGCGCGGTCATCATCGCGCAGACCGGCACCTATTCGACGGAAACGACAATACGCCAGACTGAAGAAGCGCATGAACTGGGTGCAGATTTCGCACTCGTCGTACAGCCCTATTACAACCGGCCAACGCAGAAGGGCATCATTCACCACTTCGAGCAGATCGCCCGCGCGACCCGTATCCCACTCATTCTCGACAACGACCCGCAGCATGCAGGCGTCGCGATGAAGGTTGAGACGATCGAAACGCTCCTGCAGATCACGAACATCGTCGGCATTCTCAAGGATACGTCGGATGCGCGCACGGCGCCGTGTCCGTACCAAGCAATATTTGGACGGCCCCTCCATATGACCGGGGGAGAAACAAGTTCCCCCCTCATGCACCGACAGCGCGCCTGCTGCATCTCACCCGTGGCGAATGTCATACCCGATCTTATCGTACGTATGCAGCAGCTGGGTCAGGAAGGCGACGTCACTGGTTTCGGCGTCCAGTTGAAACGGATCATCGAACTCGCCGCCGCTTTGGAAAATGGCGGCGATGTGGCCTCGCTGAAATATGCCGTTTCCTGTCTTCGCGGGATCGATAACGCGGTGCGGTTGCCATTGACGCCGGTCGATCCCGAGGCCGCCAGATCGATTGAACGCTCCCTGCACAGTCTTCGTGTTCTGCGGCGTCAGCGTTTTGCCAGCTCACTGGTTCAGGAAGCGCGCGTTGCAAGAGCCGTCTTGCAGCCTGCCATCTCGGCCGAAGCCCTGATCTCGAAATCATACTCATCGATGCCGTGAGGACAGCATGACCCTACCGCTTGGAATGTACTACCGGCTTCGTGAAGAACGGCAGAAGAAGGATAACGAGGCGCTGCTGAAGCACAGTCGCCCTCGCCCGAGACGCGAATCCGAAGGCATCATGTTTCTTCGGCTCATCGCCGTGACAGGCGGACTGCTGCTTGCGGTCTCGCTCATCATGCAATCGGTTCAATGACAACCCAAACACCAAGACCACCTGGAGCATCAGAAAGAAGATGTCGCAAATGCTGCGCAACGCAACACTCACGCAAAGAGCTCGACCATTGCCGTGTCGTTTCCTTGTCGGCCCAAGTCGCAACGGTCGCTGGATCGTCGCGGACCGTATGGGCCTTGTCGGTGGCCTCTTTACCAATCGCGAAGCCGCCCTGCACTTCGTCAAAGTCGAAAGTGCCGACGTTGCGCCAATCGACATTTCCGTCGCGGAAGTCTCGCGACTGGAATTAGCCGACCTCTTCTCCGCCGCCGAAGAGCTGAGAGGAACACGACAGTGACCATGATTTCCGGCGGAAAAATGCAGCCCGGTCACAAGAGCATTCTCGCGCTGACCCTCCATGCCTTAGCGGAAATCTTCGCGATTGCGGTGATCGCCTCGCTCGCCATCGGCCTCGTCGTCGCGCCGACGATCTATCTGGCGATACGGTAATCCGAATGAGACAAGACCTGATTGGTTATTGCCTTGAGAGTGGTTTCGTCGACTGGACGCTGCTGACAAGCTGCAGCGCCTACCGCAAGATGCTCTCCGAGAGCTTCTGCCGCGCTGAAGAGCGGCAGGAACGTGCCCACCGCCTGACAGCCATCCACGATTTCGAAAGCCTATACTGGGATGCGATCGACATGGCACGGAGCATGGGCTCCGACGGACACTTCCTGAAAGAACCTCATATCGGCGTCCTGCCATCATCGGGCCAACAGAGATACTATCTCATCTGGTCGGATGACGATCACGGCAGCATCTTCGTCATTTCACCGGTGGAGATGCCATGGCTGGGCAAACCGCAAAAGCGCTAGGCCGCAGACGCCTGGATATTGACGTGCGACGACAATGAATGCTTCGTCCAAGACACGATAAGTGTTTGAGGCATTCTGATAATAGTCTGCTTTGATTTGGAAGAGTGTCCAGATCGGACACTGTCAAGCTGGTCGGAGTGAGAGGATTCGAACCTCCGACCCCGTCGTCCCGAACGACGTGCGCTACCAGACTGCGCTACACTCCGTGACCAGCGGCGTTTCTATAGACCAGCATCCGGTTCTCGACAAGCGGCGGTTACGAAAATTTTATGACGTGCGCTTCGGAAAGAAATGAAGGGGTTAGGCGCGGAGGAATCGTTACAAAAAAGCAATTGTGGCAAGAAATTTTGGGCAAAGCTTCACTTGGCGCTGCCCAGTTCCTGTAAATCTGTTAGGGGAACGCATTTCCCGGCGACGATGCCGGACAGGCACAAAGGACCTTTCACCATGCGTTTGCGCATCGCACTGCTCGCGGGCCTCTCCATCGCCCTCTCCGCTTGCACCACCACGCCCTCCATCGCCACGAAGAGCCCGGTCGAGACCCGTTGGGTCGGCCAGTCGGCTGGCATCTTCTTTGCAAAATTCGGCCCGCCGCTGAGCGATGTATCCAATGGCAGCAGCACGACCTACACATGGCGCGGCGGCTACAAGAAGGCTAAGATCCCGGCGAAGTATGAGGAAAAAGACGGCAAGCGTGGCCGGCAGATCTCTCCAGCCCGCAACGCTTCCCTGTCGTGCACCGTTCAGTTGACCGTCGATTCGAACTACAAGATCAGCTCGATCCGCACCGTGTCCGATCGCCCCGGCGTCAACGGTCCAAGCTACTGCGCGGAATTCCTCGCCAGCGAATAAAGACTGGATGCCATCCGAGCATGGAACTGCCCGCCTGATTTCGTCAGGCGGGTTTTCTTTTTCGCGCTGAAAACTTAGCTCATATACGCTTAAGATGCCCTGCATGTCAGTCATGCAAAAATGCATACCTTCCGACTAAACCGATTAAATTTAGTCATAGCTTTAACATCGCCGTATCAATCAGCGCAAAACGGCACCGCCTATGTCCCCGGAAACGCTGGCAAAATGCCTCAGCAGCAATTTGTCGCACCGTGTCTGGCATGAGGCGCTAACATCTCCCTGACATCAAAATGAACGATTTCGGCCACGGCTTGACCATGTTGTGACATGGCGGTCGATAGTCTATTGCGGCGCACAAAATCTGATGAAGCGCAATAATTAAGGTAGAGACGTGATCAAAAACGATAAGGGCAGCACACTGCCAACCGAATTTTCCCACGACACCTTCACTATGAACCGCCGTCAGGTGCTTGGGACCGCCCTCGCGGGCCTTGCTGCCGCCGCTTTCCCCAGCGTTCCGGCTTTGGCGCAGTCGGCCGACAAGAAAGTCGATGTGCTTCTGATTGGTGGCGGCATCATGAGCGCGACGCTCGGCATCTGGCTGCGCGAACTCGAGCCGAACTGGTCGATCCAGATGCTCGAGCGCCTGGATGCGGTGGCTCTGGAAAGCTCCAACGGTTGGAACAATGCCGGTACCGGTCACTCTGCACTTGCGGAACTGAACTACACGCCCGAAACCGCCAATGGCGGCATCGATATTTCCAAGGCGATCGACATCAACGAGTCCTTCCAGATCTCGCGTCAGTTCTGGGCCTGGCAGGTGCGCAACGGCGTTCTGAAGAACCCGCGCTCCTTCATCAACCACACGCCGCATATGAGCTTCGTCTGGGGCGATGAGAACGTCGCCTATCTCGAAAAGCGCTACGAGGCGCTGAAGGCAAGCCCGCTCTTTGCCGGCATGCAATATTCCACCGATCCGGAGCAGATCAAGAAGTGGGTGCCGCTGATGATGGAGGGACGCGATCCTTCCCAGAAGATCGGCGCAACATGGTCGCCGCTCGGCACCGATATGGAGTTTGGCGAAGTCACCCGCCAGTTCGTCTCCCACCTGAAGAGCACGCCGAATTTCGACCTGCAGGTTTCGAGCGAAGTCGATGCCATCGAGCGCAACTCCGATGGTTCGTGGCGTGTCAGCTACACCAACTCGGCCAATGGCTCCGAGCATACGATCGACGCGAAATTCGTCTTCATCGGTGCAGGCGGCGGCGCGCTTCATCTGCTGCAGATGTCCGGCATTCCGGAAGCTGAAGACTACGGCGGTTTCCCCGTCGGCGGCTCGTTCCTGGTGAACGAGAACCCAGATGTCAGCATGCTGCATCTGGCCAAAGCATACGGCAAGGCGTCAGTCGGCTCTCCGCCCATGTCCGTGCCGCATCTCGACACCCGCGTCATCGGCGGCAAGCGCATCGTGCTGTTCGGGCCGTTCGCAACCTTCTCCACCAAGTTCCTGAAGGAAGGCTCCTATTTCGACCTTCTGACATCTACGACCATGAGCAACATCTGGCCGATGATGCAGGTCGGCGTCGAGGAATATCCTCTGGTCGAATATCTGGCAGGTCAGTTGATGCTGTCCGATGAGGATCGCATCGCGGCACTGCGCGAATACTTCCCTAAGGCCAAGGCGGATGAGTGGCGCCTGTGGCAGGCGGGCCAGCGCGTACAGATCATCAAGCGCGACCCGGAAAAGGGCGGCGTTCTGAAGCTCGGCACGGAAGTGGTTGCCGCCAAGGATGGCAGCATTGCCGGCCTGCTCGGCGCTTCGCCGGGCGCCTCCACAGCCGCACCGATCATGCTCGGCGTGCTGCAGAAGGTCTTCAAGGACAAGGTGGCCTCTCCGGAATGGCAAGCGAAACTCCGCGAGATCGTTCCAAGCTACGGTACGAAGCTGAATGCGGATCCGGAAAAAGTTCAGCAGGAGTGGGACTATACCGCCGAACACCTGCAACTGCCCACACCGCCACGCATCGATGTCAGCGCGCTGAGCACATCGGCTCCGGCCGACGCGCCGGTTAAGAAGACGCCGGACATGGCGCTCTGACCGAAGCGACGCATCGCTTTTCAAAAGCCGCGTACCTTATGGGCGCGGCTTTTTCTTTTGCCCGGAAAAAAGAGACTGGCGATAAGAAAACCAGAAAGCCAAAGCTGTTTCATCCTCAGAAATCTGAGTAATCCTTAGCATCAGGTCAGCACCTGAATGCGATCCGCGGTCCATCGTCAAAAATGAAAGAAAAAATGGCTGGGGCGCCAGGATTCGAACCTGGGAATGCCGGTACCAAAAACCGGTGCCTTACCGCTTGGCGACGCCCCAACGAAGCAGGTGGGCGAAACGCCACTGCCTGAACGGCGCCTGATTAGCAAAGCATGGCGGCAGCGGCAATCATTAAGTTTGGGCTGGTCCAGATTTCTTGTGGGTGCTGATCGATCTTCGTGTTAGGTCGTGAACCATCAGCATGACACGCATTGGACCCCAAGCGGTTTCGCGATGAGCCGATGCGCGACAAAACAGCGTGAGGTGTGTCGCGACCTTGACGGATCGCGTTTCGCTTTCCAGGCATTGTGAAGAGCTTTCGAACCATGGCAGACCCTGCATTCGATCTTGAATTTCAACCGGCCTATGGCACGCCGGTGAAGGTGGCGGAGAATGTTCAGCGGCTGACCGTCAACAATCCGTCGGCCTTCACCTTCCACGGCACCAACAGCTATATCGTCGGCGGTCATTCGGTGGCGGTCATCGACCCGGGGCCGGAGGATGAGGTTCATTTCCAGGCGCTGATGCGGGCGCTGGAAGGCCGTGAGGTGACGCATATTTTCGTCAGCCATACGCATCGGGATCACTCGCCGTTGGCGAAACGGCTTAAAGCAGCGACCGGCGCAGTAACCGTGGCCGAAGGACCGCATCGCGCGGCCCGACCGTTGCATGAAGGCGAGCGCAATCCTTTCGCGGAAAGCGCCGATAGCGATTTCGTCCCGGATCTGGCGCTTGGCGACAATGAAACGGTGACGGGCGATGGCTGGACGCTGACGGCGCTTCACACGCCGGGCCACACGGCCAATCATGCTGCCTTCGCGCTGGATCGCGATGGCATCGTCTTTTCCGCCGACCACGTGATGGCGTGGGCAACCACGATCGTCGCGCCACCGGATGGCGCGATGAGCGATTATATGGCGTCGCTCGACAGGTTGCTCGAACGGGATGACAGGCTCTTCCTGCCCGGCCATGGCGGCCCGGTCAACGATCCGGCAGCCTTCATGCGCGGGCTTCGCACCCATCGCCGCATGCGGGAAAAGGCCGTGCTGACAAGGATCAAGGCGGGCGACCGGACGATTGCAGAGATGGTCAAGGTGATCTACCGCAGCACCGATCCGCGCCTGCATGGCGCAGCGGCGCTTTCCGTTCTCGCCCATATCGAAGATCTGATTGAAAAAGGTCTGGTTGAGACCGATGGTCCGCCGTCGCTGACCGGTATCTACCTGCCGAGACAGGGGAATGTATGAGCGCCGCCTATAGCTATCGCAACGACCCTGCCGTTCCCGACTTCCCCGACGACAAGCCGCTGATCATTTTCGATGGTGACTGCGGGTTCTGCTCTCGGGATGTCGATTTCGTACTTCGTCATGACAAGCAGGGGCTGTTTCGCTTCACGCCGGCGCAATCTCCGCTGGGCACCGCGCTGATGCGCCATTACGGTTTCCGCACGGATGACTACGAGACGAGCCTGCTCATCGAAGCCGGCGTCGCTCACATCTATTCCGACAGCGTGCTGCGCGTGGTCGAACTGCTTGGCGGCGTGATGGGGATGACAGCAACGGCGATGCGCCTTGTGCCACGCTTCATTCGCGATGGCGTCTACCGTGTGGTTGCTCGAAACCGCATGAAGATTGCCGGACGACGGCAGACTTGCCGGGCACCGACGCCTGACGAGCGCGAGCGCTTTCTATAAGCGCGGCCCGCTTTTAGTTATCATTGAGACCCTGCATCTCAGCGTCCAGCGCATCGAGATAGCTGTCGGCGATCTTCTTGCCCATGCCGAGATCATGCGGGCCGAAGCGGGAGGCGACGCGCACGTCGACCAGCGTTGTCTCGGTATCTTCGCGCAGGCGGATCAGCACATCGAAACGCGCGCCCCAGATCAGCGTGCGCATATCTCCCTGCATCATGACCGTGCCGCTGCCATTGAAGAAGGTCGGCGCCGGTGCTTCCGCCGGGCGCGCCAGTGGTACAGGCACGATGGCGGGCAAGTCTTCGACGGGCGTGTCTGCCGCACCGTCATGGACGTCCTGCTTCGGAGCACCCGGCTGCGCGTCCGGCAAGGCGCCGATCAGACCGTCGGTGTGCAAGATGCGGATGTGCTGGGCTTTCGCCACCTTCCTGGCGGCGGTGTAGACGCGGTCGATCGCGCCTTCGTAGCGGTGGCCGAGGAAGCCAGGATAGGCCTCCAGCTGCGCATCGCGATCGGCCTTCGAGACGGCCGCCGGGCGCGGCAGCCATTGCTGGTTGGCCGAGGGGATCGACAGCCAGTTTGGAACATCGGCCGTGTCGGTCGTCACATCATAGATTTTCGGGTTCTGCCAATAGAGGAAGCCGCCATAGGCGACCACGCCAAGCGGAATGGCAGAGAGCAGCAAGGCGTATAGCGACCACACCCCGCCCCTTGCGCCGACAGACCAGAGACGCTGAAGACCAATGAGGGCAAGCACGACGGACACTGCGGCAATGCCAGCGGAAATCAGGGTCAGCGCAATGAAGTCGGGCGTCGTCAGTGGCCCGAAACGGTGCAAGGGTGCCGCAATCAGAAAGAGCAGCAGCGCCGCAAGGCCGAGATAGCGGGAGAGATAAGCCGCATGGGAAACGGGTCTAACGAAACGCACTGTCATGAAGCAGCACCCGCATACACATGCATTGCCAAAAAGCGCCCCAGAGAGATTTGTCTGCCTGAATCACCGATACCGGGTTGTCATAGAGCGTTTTCGAGGGAAATGGAATCGCTCCACCCGCTTTGCTTAACCGGGTACCGCAACCTTTCCCGAAAGCGGGACTTTTACACATCACCAATTGGGCGTATCAGAGCAAGAAAACGCCAAGCTGGGATCAGGGCTTCCAGAGGAGTGATGACTATGCGTGTTTCGATCGTTCTCGGTTCACTTGCCGCCATGCTGGCGCTGACCGCCTGCCAGACGCTGACACCGGAAGAGCGCCGCGCGCGCGACGAAGCGACCTGCCGCGGCTATGGCTTCCGCCCGAACACCGACCAGATGGCGCGTTGCCTTCTAGACCTTGATCTCGACCGCCGCGCCGATAATCGTGCGTGGCAGGCGCAGGTCAACCGCGACATGTTCTGGTCGCCGGTTGTCGTCGAGCGGCGCGTCATCGTCGAAAACCGCTAACTCCGAGCTTAAAGCGCGACCACCTTCTTTGGAGAGGTATTCGGCTGCTTTTCCGCCTGGGATAGTGTCGCCTGAGCAGCCGCCAGCCGTGCGATCGGCACGCGGAAGGGCGAGCAGGATACGTAGTCCAGCCCGACATTTTCGCAGAAATCGATGGAGGTCGGATCGCCGCCATGCTCACCGCAAATGCCGAGCTTGAGCTCCGAGCGCGTTTGCCTGCCACGCTCCGCCGCAATGCGGATCAGCTCCCCCACCCCGTCGAAATCCAGTGAGACGAAGGGGTCACGCTCGATGATGCCCTTGCGCTGATAGGTGTTCATGAAGCGCGCGGCATCGTCACGGGAAATGCCGAAGGTGGTCTGCGTCAAGTCGTTGGTGCCGAAGGAAAAGAATTCCGCAGCCTCGGCGATGACGTGGGCGCGAAGAGCGGCGCGCGGCAGCTCGATCATCGTGCCCGTCAGATATTCCAGCGTCATGCCGGTTTCGGCCGCAACTTCCGCTGCAACACGGTCGATCACACCACGAACATAATCCAATTCCGAGCGGAGGCTGACAAGCGGCACCATGATTTCGGGCACCACGGGGGCGCCGGTTCGGCGAGCTGCTTCCACTGCTGCCTCGAATATGGCGCGGGCCTGCATCTCGGCAATTTCCGGATAGGAGATCGCCAGGCGGCAACCGCGATGGCCAAGCATGGGGTTGAATTCGTGCAGCGCATCGAGCCTCTGGCGGAACAGAGTCTGCGGCATGCCCATGGCGGCAGCCACTTCGACGATCTCGCCGTCGGTCTTCGGTAGAAACTCATGCAGCGGTGGATCCAGCAGGCGGATCGTCACCGGCATCCCATGCATGATTGAGAAAAGTTCGGTGAAATCCTCGCGCTGCATGGGGAGCAACTGGTCGAGTGCGGAGCGTCTGCCCGCCTCATCCTCGGCGAGGATCATTTCGCGCATCACATGAATGCGCTCCCCTTCGAAGAACATGTGCTCGGTGCGGCAAAGGCCAATGCCTTCGGCACCGAAGGCGCGGGCAGCACGTGCGTCGGCTGGCGTATCGGCATTGGTGCGCACCGTCATGCGGCGCGCGCCGTCGGCCCATTCCATCAGCTTGCCGAAATCGCCGGAAAGCTCCGGCTGCGTCATCGGCACTTCGCCCCTCAGCGCGCGGCCGGACGAACCATCGATGGTGATGACGTCGCCCTTGCGCAGCATGCAGCCGATGCCGATCAGCACGCCATTTCGCAAATCCACGCGCATGGAGCCGGCACCGGTGACGCAAGGGATACCCATGCCGCGTGCAACCACCGCCGCATGGCTCGTCATACCGCCGCGGGTGGTGAGAATACCCTCGGCTGCATGCATGCCATGAATATCTTCGGGGCTGGTTTCCATGCGCACCAGTATGACACGGCGACCTTCCGCCTTGGCGGCAACGGCTTCTTCGGCGCTGAAAACAATCTCTCCGGATGCGGCGCCAGGGGACGCCGGAAGGCCGGAGCCGATAATGGGTCTTTCGATGGAGGAATCGATCGTCGGGTGCAGCAATTGATCGAGCGATGAGGGATCGATCCTGCAGACCGCTTCATCGGCGGTGATCAGGCCTTCCTCAACCATATCGACGGCGATCTTCATGGCAGCGCGCGTCGTGCGCTTGCCGCAACGGGTCTGAAGCATCCAAAGCTGCCCGCGCTCGATGGTGAACTCCATATCCTGCATGTCGCGGTAATGGGTTTCCAACTGCTTGCAGATCGCGAGGAATTCCTGAAATGCCTCCGGCATCAGCTTTTCCATCGACGGCTTGTCGGAGCCGGATGCGAGACGTGCCGCTTCGGTGATGGATTGCGGCGTACGGATACCGGCGACGACATCCTCGCCTTGCGCGTTTACGAGGAACTCGCCGTAGAGTTCCTGTTCCCCTGTCGAGGGGTTGCGGGTGAAGGCAACGCCTGTCGCGGAGGTGGAGCCGAGATTGCCGAACACCATGGCCTGGACGTTGACTGCCGTTCCCCAGTCGCCGGGGATATTGTGCAGATGGCGGTAGGTAACCGCGCGTGTGTTCATCCAGCTAGAAAAGACAGCGCCGATCGCGCCCCAGAGCTGAACTTCGGTATCCTGCGGAAAGGGTTCATCCAGCTCGTCTTCGACCAGTTGCTTGTAGCGCGATACCACATGCTGCCACTCGTCGGCGGACAGTTCCGTATCGTATTCGTGGCCGAGGCGACCCTTCTCGTCCTCAAGGATTTCCTCGAAGACTTCATGGTCAAGACCCATGACGACGTCGGCATACATCTGGATGAAGCGGCGATAGCTATCCCACGCGAAACGGGCGTCGCCGGAATCCTCGCAGAGCGCCTGCACCGTCTCGTCATTGAGACCTAGATTGAGGACGGTATCCATCATGCCGGGCATGGAGGCACGCGCACCGGAGCGAATGGAGATCAGGAGTGGGCGCGGACCTGCACCGAATTTGCGACCGGTCATCACTTCCATGCCGGCAATGCCGCTGGAAACCTGGAGCTTCAGATCATTGGGGAGTTGGCGTCCACCCTGGTGGTAGCGACCGCAGACTTCGCTGATAATGGTGAAGCCGGGCGGAACAGGCAGGCCAAGACTTGCCATTTCGGCAAGATGCGCACCCTTGCCTCCCAATATGGCAACGTCACCAGCACGGCCTTCGGCAGCACCATTGCCGAAGGTATAAACCCATTTCTTCATTATACGCTCTCCACCCAGAAGCGTTCTTGTTTTTCAACCCATTATAGCATTGTCACACTGTTGGGAACGCCAGAGAACACAAGATGACAGTGCAGTGCAGCATAATTGCGGCGTTTGGAGAGCGATATCGGGCGTTGGGGCTGTAAAAATGCGAACGACGCAGCGGTCGGATTTTTTTAGACGGCTTCCGCCAGCCTTTCCGCCATCTGCAGATCGACCGAAACCAGCTGCGAGACGCCCTGCTCTGCCATGGTGACGCCGAAGAGGCGGTCCATCCGGGCCATGGTGATGGGGTTGTGAGTGATGATGACGAAACGGGTTTCGGTGGAGGCCACCATTTCATCCATCAGGTTGCAATAGCGCTCGACATTATGGTCATCAAGCGGCGCATCCACCTCGTCCAGCACGCAGATGGGTGCCGGGTTTGTGAGGAAGACGGCGAAGATCAGCGCCATCGCGGTCAAGGCCTGCTCGCCGCCGGATAAGAGCGTCATGGTCTGCGGCTTCTTGCCCGGTGGGCGGGCCAGAATCTCCAGCCCCGCTTCGAGCGGATCGTCGGACTCGATCAGTTGCAGCTCCGCCGTGCCACCGCCAAAGAGATGGGTGAAGAGCCGCTGGAACTGGGTGTTGACCACATCGAATGCAGCGACCAGACGCTCACGACCCTCGCGGTTGAGATTTTGAATACCAGCGCGCAGCTTCCTGACGGCATCGATAATGTCGTCGCGCTCCTTGATGAGGGCGGCAAGCTTGGCGGAGAGTTCCGCCTGCTCCTCATCAGCGCGCAGATTGACCGCGCCCAGACGTTCACGCTCGATCTTCAACCGGTCGAGATCGCGCTCAACGTCACGCACTTCAGGCAGCGGCGCTCCCGGTGGCAGTCCGGTGAGACGCAGCGCCATATGGGGTTCGACGTTCAAAGCCTCGCGAATGCGGTGCTCGCTTTCCTGCCGCTTCTCGCGGGCGGACACCAGTCGCTCTTCAGCGCGGCCACGCTTTTCGCGCGCTTCCGCCAGTTCGGAGAGCGCCGTCGCGGCAGCCCGGTCCGCATCCCGCTGGAGATTTTCGGCCTCGACCAGACGGTCTGCCGCGGCACGGCGCGCCTCCTCCATCTTCTGCAATTCGCTCAGCAGGTTGCGGCGCTTCTCGTCGAATTCCTCAGGCGCGATATCGAGTTCCGCCAATTCGTCGCGCGCTTCCTCCTCGCGCTCGCGCAGCGTGGCGATGTGGTCCGCAGCACTTGCGGCGCGGGCGGCCCAGGTGGCGCGCTCCTGCGCAATGGCGTTGATGCGGCGCTGGCGGGCATCCGCCTCCCGGCTCAAGCCTTCATGGCGCGCGCGTGCCTCTGCCAGAAGGCTGCGATCGGTTGCGACCTCAAGCTGGCTGTCGCGCAAGCGTTCATCGAGGCTGGAGAGATCTGCGCTGTCTTCGAGCTCGATCCGGGCATTCTCTTCCTGAACCACGATCTCCTCGATCTGGCCGCCGATCTGGTTGAGAGCCTCGGAGACGACATCGCGACGGCGAAGGAGATCGCCGGAGGCGCGCTCCGCCATGGAGAGCACATCACGCGCTTCGGTCAGTTGGCGGGCGGCAAGACGACTGCGCTCGCGCGCTTCATTCAAGCTCGCCTCCGCCATGCGGATCGCATCCGTCGAGACAGAAAGCCGCTCCTGCGCCTCTTCCAGCGCAAACCGGGCTTCATCGATTTCGCTCTCTATCTCCGCAAGCCGGTTCTTCTGTGCCAGCCGAAGGGCCGCACTTCCCGGTGCGTCGGCGCTCGCAACATGACCGTCCCAGCGAAAAAGCGCGCCCTCTTTCGTGACCAGGCGCTGGCCGGGCCTCAGGAGCGGCATCAGTCGCTGCCCTTCTTCGACGCTCGCAACGATGCCGATCTGGCGAAGACTACGCTTCAAGGCGTCGGGGCCGGAGACGTGCGATATCAACGAGGAGAGGCCCTGTGGCAGGGTTGGATCGTCCGCGCCTTCTCCATTGGCTGTCCAATAGGCGGGAGCGGTTCGATCCAGAGGGCTTTCCAGATCGTCGCCGAGGGCTGCACCGAGGGCTGCCTCGAAACCGCGATCCACCTTGAGTTCGTCCGCCACTGGCGTGAAGGAGCCGGAAGCAGCACCGGCGGCCAGCATTTTGGCGATGGTGCGTGCTTCGGTTTCCAGCGCGTTAAGACGATTGCGGGCCAGATCGACTGGTCCGCGTGCCAAAGCCTCGACTGAACGGGACTCAGCCACCGCTGTCTCCGCATCCTCGGCTGCAATCAGCGCGTCTTCCGCCGCTATTTCCGCCGCTTCCACGCTTTCGCGTTTTTCGGCGGGATCAGGTAGTTCGGCGAGCTTGTCATCGATCGTTTCGATTTCGGAAGCAGCCTCGGAAGACTGGCGTTCCAGACGCATCTTGCGGTCGGCAAGGTCGCGAATGGAGCGTTCGAGCTGAGCGCGAGACGCCGCAGCCTCCGCACGTTCTGCCGTCAGCGCGGCAAACACCTGCTCGCTTTCGGAAAGCTTGGCCGCGGCCTCCTCAAAAGCCTCGCGCGTTTCTTCGGCATAGCGACCCGAATCGGCCAGGATGTCGAGAAGCTCGGCTTCTTCCGTATCGAGGCGAGAGAGAATGTAGGCATTGTCCGAAACGAGCCGCTCTTCGCGCTGAATATCCTCGCCAAGTTGCGAAAGGCGGCGCGCCAGTTCATCGCGGCGGCGCAGCAGACGGTTGGCCTCGTCATCCAACTGGGTGCGGGCGATCTGCAATCTTTGCAAAGCGGCAGCGACCTTCGCTTCATTCTCGCGCAGTTCGGGAAGCTTGAAGCTGGCGACGCCCTGCTCTTTTGCCGCTTCCATCTGTCGCTGCGCCTTTTCGGCAACCAGATTGGTGGCGATGTTCAGCGCATTGTCCGCTTCGCGCTCTGCCTCGCTGGCATCCACCCAGCGGATATGCAGAAGGGTGGCTTCTCGCGCGCGGATATCGGCAGAGAGCATCTTGAAGCGGTTGGCCTGACGGGCCTGGCGCTTGAGGCTCTCAATCTGGCTTTCCAGCTGTGCGGTCACATCCTCGAGCCGTTCCAGATTGGTTTCGGCGGCACGCAGGCGCAGTTCCGCCTCGTGGCGGCGCGAATGCAGGCCGGAGATGCCCGCCGCCTCTTCCAGCAATTGCCGGCGCGCCTGCGGCTTGGCATTGATCAACTCGCCGATGCGTCCCTGCCCCACCATGGAGGGCGAGCGTGCGCCGGTGGAGGCATCGGCAAACAGAAGCTGAACATCCTTGGCGCGGGCTTCCTTTCCGTTGATCCGATAGACCGAGCCGTTCTCGCGCTCGATGCGGCGCGTCACCTGGATTTCGTCTGCATCGTTGAAGGCTGCGGGCGCGGTGCGATCGGAGTTATCGAGATAAAGGCCGACTTCCGCGGTGTTGCGCGCAGGGCGATTGCCGGAGCCGGAGAAGATTACGTCATCCATGCCGGATGCACGCATGTTCTTGTAGGAGTTTTCGCCCATCACCCAGCGAAGCGCTTCGACCAGATTGGACTTGCCGCAGCCGTTTGGTCCGACAACACCGGTCAGTCCTGGCTCGATGATGAATTCCGAAGGTTCCACGAAGGACTTGAAACCGAGCAGGCGCAGCTTGTTGAACTTCATGCCGCTGCCTCGGCCTGCCGGTGGGAAGACATCAAAACGGGCGCGCGGAAATCTCCGGCGCCCGTCAGAATGCGGTGGCGTCGATTAGAGAAGTTTGTCGATAAGGGCCGACATGGTTTCAACCGACATGTCTCCAGAGTACTTCTTGCCGTTGATGATGAAGGTCGGCGTGGAGTTTACGCCGAATTCCGTCGCGCCGCGCTGCATCGTTGCGTTCACATCATCCAGAAGTTTCTGGTTCGTCAAGCAGGCCTCGAAGCTCTCCTGTGAAAAACCGGCCATTTTCGACATTTGCAGCAGTGCTGCGCGGGCATCCTGCGCGGTCGCCCAGCTCTGCTGCTGCTTGAACAGCATGGAGACGAAGGGGAAATACTGCTGTTCAGGCGCGCAACGGGCCAGCATGAAGGCCGCGGCAGCGCGCGGATCGAACGGGAACTCGCGGATGATGAAGTAAACCTTGCCGGTGTCGATGTACTTCTTCTTGATCTCGTCAAACACCGTGTTGTGGAAATGCGCGCAGTGCGGGCAGGTCATCGACATATATTCGACGATCTTCACAGGCGCGTTCGCATCGCCAAGAGCACGATCCGGCAATGCACCTGGCTTCAGCACCGCGGCCATGTCGACATCACCGGAGGACTCCGGGACATCCTGTGCAAAGGCGCTGCCTGCAAGCATCGGCAATGCGGCCACGACGGAGGCCATGGCAACAGTGCCGAGAAGAGCGCGGCGGGTGAGGTTCAGTTCTGGGAAATGCATGGAAGCACCTGTTTGTGAAAGACGCAAATGTCTATGATTCCGATATAGCCACACATCGTTTCCAACAAGCGGCGCGTTCACCTGTTCTTGTCAAAGAATTGTGACCAGTCAAGGACTGTTCTTTCCAGTTCCTGCTTCACAGTGTCCGACCCTTGGTCCGCTTTTGCATAACAGCCGTCCCAAGCCGCTCTACCGCTTTGCGCAGCGCTTCGCTTTCTATCCCCTGCATCATGTCGTCGAGCCGCTTTGCCGCCTCACCTCGCAATGGTTGCGGCTTTCGCCGACGGGTGGACGCCGTCGACACCGGCTTTTGCACGATGCGGATTTGACGGACTGCAGGAAAACCGAAGAATCCATTGATCCTTGCAATCAACTCGCCCTGCGCATGGGTCAGAAAAAGCGCGCGTGCGCCCTCACAGGCAATCGTCAGAACACCCGCCTGATAACCGCCGCGGTCCGGCCCCTCGTCGCGACGCGGCCAGGTGATCTTTTCGGGACGGGTGCAATCGGCAAAATCATCGCCGGCGATCTCGTCCCAGGAACCGAGAAGTGCCGTGCTGATCCCGGCTCTCTTTGCTAAAACGGGATCGATGATGCCGTTTGCAACTTCGGCAATCTGAAGGACACCTTTACGGGGCTGTCGCATGGTCACACAACTCTGAACTCGCGGCTTGATCGGGCGAAGCGTATGGACCAAGTATAGGACGTTTCCATGTCAATTGGAAACGCCATCAGCCAAATCGGAACAGACTGCACATATGCTTCATAAAATCGAAGGGCCGGCTTACGCTGAGCTATTGCTGGCGTGGTATGATCGCCATCATCGCGACCTGCCGTGGCGCACCTCCCCGTCCATGGCGGCAAAAGGCCTGCGGGCCAATCCCTATCATGTCTGGCTGTCCGAAGTGATGCTGCAGCAGACGACGGTGCAGGCGGTGAAGCCTTACTTCGCCAAGTTTCTGGCGGCATGGCCGACGGTCAACGATCTGGCGGCGGCGCCCACCGAGGACGTCATGGCTGCATGGGCGGGACTTGGTTATTATGCCCGAGCACGAAACTTGAAGAAATGCGCCGAAGCGGTCGCTGATCAGCATGGCGGTATTTTCCCCGATACGGAGGACGGATTGAGAGCGCTTCCGGGTATCGGCGATTATACCGCAGCGGCGGTGGCTGCCATCGCCTTCAACCGACAGGCCGCGGTTATGGATGGCAATGTGGAGCGGGTGATCTCGCGCCTGTTCCTGATCGATTCGCCCCTGCCCGGCTCGAAGCCTTCGATGAAAGCCCGCGTCGCGGAGATTACGCCAAACGACCGTCCGGGCGATTTTGCCCAGGCGATGATGGATCTTGGCGCCACGATCTGTACGCCGAAGCGCCCCGCCTGCGTACTCTGTCCGTTCAACGGCCACTGTCTGGCACTGGCGCAGGATGAACCTGAGCGGCTTCCGGTCAAAGCCAAGAAGAAGGACAAGCCGGTGCGGGTAGGCGCGGCCTTCGTTGCGGTCAACGACGAGGGTGAAATCTTGCTGCGGCGGCGCATCGATAGCGGCCTGCTCGGCGGCATGACGGAGGTGCCGACGACGGCCTGGACCGCGCGTCTGGATGGGGGAACGGAAAAAGCGCATGCGCCTTTTGACGCGGACTGGGAGCCGGCCGGCACCATCGTGCATGTTTTCACCCATTTTGAACTCAGACTATCGATCTACCGGGCGAAAGTCGGAAACGACGTCAAAGCCGATGACGGATGGTGGGAGCCGGTCATAAATCTTGATGCCCAGGCACTGCCGACGGTGATGAAAAAGGCGATCTCTCAGGCTATTCCATTGGCGTTTGCGGCAAAGGCCGAAAAAACGCAGCAGTCTTCGAGAAGCAGGAAAGTTTCATGAGCAAGATCAATCATATTGTTTTCGATATCGGCAAGGTTCTCATTCATTACGATCCGCATATCCCCTATAGCCGACTGATCCCTGACGATGCCGAACGCGCCTGGTTCTTCGAGAATGTCTGCACCCATGACTGGAACCTGGAGCAGGATCGCGGTCGCAAATGGGCGGATGCCGAAGCCCTGCTGCTGGAAAACCATCCGGACCGGGAGGAGCATATCCGCGCCTTCCGCAAACATTGGCACGAGATGGTCTCCCACTGCTATGACGATTCCGTCGCCATCCTCAAAGGTCTGATCGACAGCGGCCATGACGTGACGATGCTGACAAACTTTGCCTCCGACACCTTCCGCGAGGCGCAGAAGATGTATCCGTTCCTGACGCTTTCCCGTGGCGTGACGGTCTCGGGCGATGTCGGTCTGATCAAGCCGGATGTTGTAATCTACAAGCTGCATGCCGAGACCTTCGGCCTCGATCCTGAGACCAGCATCTTCATCGACGATTCGATCGCCAATGTGGACGGCGCGAAGGAAGCCGGCTGGCAGGCGGTGCATTTCACCGGTGCGGAAAAGCTGAAGGCAGATCTTGAAGGCTACGGCATCAAGGTTTGAGAATTCCTGGCGCAGGCGGGAATGGCGGTCCCCATCCTGCGCCAGTCCAGCCGCGAACGGCCAGATCTGAATAATCGTCAAACAGGGAAGCATCCGTCTTCTTGGCTTTGCGCATCTTTTCGATGCGCCAGCGGCTCGCCCTCGTCCCTTGGCGAGATTGATTAAGGCGGCTTACTTGCTCCAGGCTTGCCAGGCAATTGAAATATTTTGGGAAAATTCTTTATCCAAAAGAACTCACAACAAGGCCCGGCGTCCAGTGGACGCCGGGCCTTGCTTGTTCTTCATCCGGGACTGAAGGTACTAAACCAGATGAAGCCTGTGGCGAAAGCAACATAAGGCGGTGGATCGCAGATTAGCCGGCTTTAGCCAATTCCATACGGATAACGCTTCTCAGATCATCGATCGGCTTCAGAGCATCGCCATCCTGATAGTGCCAGAAGGTCCAACCATTGCACGCATCGAGACCCTGTACCTTGGCACCCAGGCGATGGATAGAACCTGCGTCGCCGCCGGACGACACGGTGCCGTCGGCACGAATGATCGCGGTATAACGGCGCTTGGCATCCGTCAGGACCTGACCGGGGCGCACGAGGCCGCTTTCGAGCAGAACGTTGAAGGCGACCCGCGGCTCGGCCTTCTTACCGGTCATCACCGTCAGTTCCGCCTTGCCGAGCGGCTCGACCGCAGCGATTCGCGCGGATGCCGCATCGATGTAATCCTGCTCGCGCTCGATGCCGACGAAATGGCGGCCAAGACGCTTTGCCACCGCACCGGTCGTGCCGGAGCCGAAGAACGGATCGAGCACCACATCACCGGGCTTGGTCGAAGCCATGATGATACGCGCCAGCAGAGCTTCCGGCTTCTGGGTCGGGTGGATCTTCTTGCCGTCATCGCCCTTCAGCCGCTCGGAGCCGCTGCAGATCGGAAACAGCCAGTCGGAGCGCATCTGCACGTCGTCATTCGACGCTTTCAGCGCTTCGTAATTGAAGGTGTAGCTTTTCGCTTTCGCATCGCGGCTGGCCCAGATCATCGTCTCATGGGCGTTCTGGAAACGTCGACCCTTGAAGTTCGGCATGGGGTTGGTCTTGCGCCAGACGATATCGTTCAGGATCCAGAAGTTCATGTCCTGAAGGATGGAGCCGACGCGGAAGATGTTGTGATAGGAGCCGATGACCCAGATGGTGCCGTTCGGCTTCAAGACGCGGCGGCAGGCCAGCAACCAGGCGCGGGTAAAGGCATCATAGGCCTCGAAAGAGGCGAACTGGTCCCACTCATCATCCACCGCATCTACCAGCGACTGGTCCGGACGATGCAGCGTGCCGCCAAGCTGGAGGTTATAGGGCGGATCGGCGAAGATCGCATCGACGGACCGGCTCGGCAGCGCTTCGAGAGCTGCGACGCAGTCACCCTTGATGATGCTGTCCTTCCAGGCATCACTCTCGCCTGCAAGATCAAAACCGGCGCGCCGAAAATCGGCCAGTGGAAACACTGATGCCATGGGTACTCGCTCCATACGCTTACTCAACTGAACTGGCCTTATGGTTACCGAAGATGGTTATCAAAGGCTGAACGAGTGAAAGAAAGTTCTGGGTTAAGTGCATAAAAATGCGAGAAAATAGATTATCGAGGTCCAGGTGCGAGATCGGCAGGCGGAAGCGGCCGCAGCTAGGGGATGATGAGGCCCCCACAATAGTGAAGCACATAGGATTCCTCGCCGCCCACCGTGATCACCTCATGCCCGTGGAAATGGCGGGCGTCCCCCTCGCTCCTGCCGATGTAGGTCCCGTATTCACCCGTCCATTCGAAACCACCGAGGAACCGACCGGCTCGATACATCCTGGACAGAGCGGCCTTGATCGTGGATCCGGCTCGCTCTCCATCGATCAAATCCGGACGGATGATGAAGCCGTAATAGTTCATCGCCCAATAGGGTGTGCGCCTGAGCCAGAGAACCTCCTGCCCAATGAAGTTCGTACCGCCGAAATAGCTGTCGCGGTACTCCCACTCAGCATCAGACCAGATGAGGTCTTGGGAGCCTCGCCTGCTCGGCTCTCCCTTCGCTCCACCTCCGACGTAACAGGCCGCTTTTGCACGCACGATGACATCATTGAGCTTGTTCACGGCAGTCTCCCCTAAAAAGAACATATAGTGAACAAAGCGCATTTTTCGTCGAGAAGAAAACCCATCTTCACGTTGCAGAAACGGCTAATGGAACCGGATTTTATTTTTAACGTTTTGATTTAGGAATTTTCCACGCTGGCGGTATTATGGTGCCAGTGACGGGTGCAGGGGTTAAGTTACAAAATGCGCATAGCTTTGATGATCGCCGCGACGCTTTATGCCAGCGCCGCCTTCTCGCAGCAGCCTGCACCGCAGGCTCCAAAGCCACAAGTGAATGTGCGCACGGACGCCGTCATGTTCAAAGGCGGCCCCTCGCTTGGCGATAGCGACAAGGTTCGATGGGATTTCTACAAAGCGGACAGCACGGGCGGCCGCAGCGACGACAATGTCGGCGGTGCCTATGATGCGACCTTCGAGGAGAAAATTCCGCCGGGCAAATATGTCGCGGTCGCCGCACTCGGCAATATCACCCGTGAGATCACTTTCGAGGTCAAGGACGGCGCCGTCACCGAGCTTGCGGTCGATTTCGAAGCAGCCCAACTCACCCTCGTCCCGAAACGGAGCCCCGATAGCAAAGAGGCAGAGCCGCTTGCGCGCGTCACGGTAACGCAGGACGCGTTCAGCGACAGTGTCTATGGATCGAAAGAACTCTTCGTGCCGGCCGGCGAGTTGAAGCTCGAGGGCCGCATCGGTCCGGCGGTTGCAGAGGAAACGATCACTGTGAAAGCCGGCGACACCGTAAGCCACGACGTCATCATTCCAAGCGGCGTGGTCGTGACGAATGCCGTTTACAAAGAAGGCGGTCGCCAGGTCGAGACCGATAGCATTCGCTTCGAGGCGCTGGCAGACACGCAAACACTGGACGGCACGCGCACGACGATCACCGGCACCTATGGCCCCGGCAAGATCATGCAGATGCCGGCTGGAAACTTCATCATGAGAGCGAAGCTCGGCAAGGTCACCGTCGAGAAGCCCTTCAGCGTGACGGCGGGTCAGCGCACCGATCTCAGCATCGATCTGGACGCAGGCGTGCTGGTTGTCTCCGCGCCTCAGGCGGAGCGGATCGACATTGTCGAAACCACCAAGGACTTGCAGGGCACGCAGAAGGAAATTTCCGGTCGCTACGGCACGACGCACCAGGAGACGCTTCACCCCGGCACCTATGCGGTGAAAATAACCTACGACAAGAAGGCCAATCGCGATCCGAAGGAAGTCAGCGCTACCGTGACGGCATCGGAGCGCACCGAGATCAACATCACCGATTGATTTTTGAAAGCCGCCTGACCCTAGCCGACTATGGCGAAAGCGTCGCGCGTGGATCCCGTTGGCGTGCGCACGGCCGTCCGGCCAATCCACTGCACATGGCCGTGGAGAATGCGGATGGCCTCTTCTGCCCGCTCGCCGCGAAGTGCGTCGATGATGGCGCGATGATCAGTGTCGGTGCGGCGCTCCCAGCCCGCACGCCAGGCGGAGAACAGGAAGCGGGCGCTGGCTGCGTGCAGGCCGTCGATCGCTTCCATTAATCGAGGCATGTTGCAGGGCGCGGTGATCAGCCGGTGAAAGCGTCGGTTTGCCTCTTCCCATCGGCGAACGTCCTGCGCATCGTCACCTTCATGGGTCGCGGCTTCCGCCTCATCGAGAATAGCCGTAGTCAGGTTGGGGATGGCGTTGCGGAGCGCCAGCACTTCAAGCGCCGCACGCATTTCCGCGACCTCTCGCACATCTGCAAGGCCGAAATCGGCCACGCGAACGCCTCGGCGCGGAATGCTGACGGCAAGGCCTTGCGCTTCCAGCCGACGAAAGGCTTCCCGCACCGGCACATGCGAGGCACCGAATTCCTCCGCAATATGATCCTGCCGCAGCCTTTCGCCAGGCGCAAACTCGCCGCGCACAATACGCTCGGCGAGCGTGCGGCTGATCTTTGCGGCAATCGTATCATCCGGCTTGGCTTTTGGAATCTTGACCATGACCTGACATAGGGCGAGGTTGGAGAATTGTCGAGCGATGCGATAAGCCGCAAGCTCCCCTGCATTCCAACCGGTTGAGCTGGTGCCTCAATTGGTCTAAAAGCCGCCAACCCCATCCCATTCCTTCATCGACATCAAGGGAGCGCATATGAGCGGCTTCGACCTTATCATTTTCGACTGCGACGGCGTTCTGGTCGATTCGGAAATCATCGCTGCACAGGTCGAATCCCGCCTGTTGACGGAGGCCGGCTACCCGATCTCCGTTGAGGAAATGGGCGAGCGCTTTTCCGGCATGACCTGGAAGAACATCCTGCTTGAGGTTGAGCGCGAGGCAAGCATTCCGATTTCGGCCACGCTGCTCGACAAATCCGAAAAGCTTCTGGATGCGCGCCTGGCACGCGACGTCAAAGTCATCGAAGGCGTGAAGTTTGCGCTGTCGCGGCTGACGACACAACGTTGCATCTGCTCGAATTCGTCCAGCGCTCGGCTCGACATGATGCTGACGAAGGTCGGCCTCAAGCCCTATTTCGAAAGCCATGTCTATTCTGCAAAAGATCTCGGCGCAGATCGCGTCAAGCCGAAGCCGGACATCTTCCTTCACGGCGCCAAGCAGTTCGCCGTCTCGCCTGACAGGGTGGTGGTGATCGAAGATTCCGTCCACGGCATCACAGGTGCGCGGGCGGCGGGCATGCGCGTCATCGGCTTTACCGGCGCATCGCATAGCTATCCAAGCCATGCGGACAAGTTGACCGATGCGGGCGCCGAAACCGTCATTTCGCGCATGCAGGATCTGCCGGCAACGATTGCTGCATTGTCCGAGTGGGCGATCTGAACCCATCAAAAAAGCCGGACCGCACAAGGCGATCCGGCTTCGATAAAAATTTTCCGGCAGTCGGGTCTGATCTCAGCCCCTGCGACCGCTCTTCTTGCCACTGGCCTTGGCACCACCTTCATCAAACGAAATGAAGACATTGGTCTGCTTCGACGCGCCGCCCGGGCCATTCGGAATGGCAACGTTCGGGTTGTTGAAGATGAACTGGGTGCCTGCCGTACCTGCCGGAACATCGACGCCAAGGCTGGTGACCTGCGAGAAAATTTCGCCATCGCCATCCTTGACCGTCACGCGGATTGGGAGATTAACCCGACCTGGCTTGGAGAGAGGTCCTGGAACCACACGGCCTTGCGCGAAGACGTTTACGGTCAGCGTGGAGTCATTCATGCTGCAGGAGCGCGTGGTGTCCGACAAGGACGCCTGATAGACGAGCTTGCTTGGATCACCCTTGGCTCCGGCATAGACCTGATGGACGGCGTTGGTATCGAGCACAGTAATGGGTGGGCAGTTCGCCTGTACGACGGGGGCGGTTGCGGCCTGCGCAGCCGGGCGATTGACCGCCAGCGAGTCCGACGGATTGGAAGAATTGCAACCCGCAAGCATGGCAAGCAGCGATGCTGCGGCGGATAAACGCAAAATAGTCCCTGTCACTGTGTTCCACCCTCTAAAACAATTCCGCAACAGGCCGGAGATGCTATTTATTGGCCTTCCTTGCCTGTCGGCGATGGTCTATAGCAGCGGCGCCGGAAAAAATCGATGGTTGCATTCGGATTTGCGCCATTTTTGCAAAATGGACGAAATTCCTGCACGAAGCGGTTCCTGCGGCTTGACTGGTGACGACGACGAAGGACGATTTCCGTGAAATATGTTTCGACCAGGGGCAGCGCCCCTTCGCTTGGTTTCTCCGATGCGCTGCTGGCTGGCCTGGCGCGCGATGGCGGCCTCTATGTTCCAAGCGAATGGCCGACGATGAAGAAGAAGGAAATTCGCGCCCTTAGAGGCAAGACCTACCAGGAGGTCGCTTTCGAAGTTCTATATCGCTTCACCGGCGGCGAAATTCCGGAGAAGGATTTCCGCTCGATGATCGATGAGGCCTATGCGACCTTCCGTCATCCGGCGGTCGCCCCGCTCGTCCAGACTGGACCGAACAGCTTCATCCTCGAGCTTTTCCACGGCACGACGCTAGCGTTCAAGGACGTCGCGATGCAGCTCCTCGCCCGCCTGATGGATTACACGCTCGCCGAACGCGGGCAACGTGCAACGATTGTCGGCGCGACATCGGGTGATACGGGCGGCGCGGCGATCGATGCCTTTGCCGGTCGAGACCGCACCGACATCTTCATCCTGTTCCCGCATGGCAAGGTGTCGCCAGTGCAGCAGCGGCAGATGACCAGTTCCACCGCTTCGAACGTGCATGCGCTTGCGATCAACGGCAACTTCGACGACTGCCAGAACCTCGTCAAGGACATGTTCAACGACACGAAATTCCGAGACAGCGTCAAGCTTTCCGGCGTCAACTCGATCAACTGGGCGCGCATCATGGCGCAGGTGGTCTATTACTTTACCGCTGCGATTTCGCTCGGTGCGCCGGATCGCAAGGTCTCCTTCACCGTGCCGACCGGCAACTTCGGGGATATTTTTGCCGGCTATGTGGCCAAGCAAATGGGCCTGCCGATCGACAAGCTGGTGATTGCCACCAATGACAACGATATCTTGGCCCGCACGCTGAAGACGGGTCGTTACGAGATGCGCGGCGTTCAGGCCACCACCTCGCCCTCCATGGATATCCAGATTTCGTCGAACTTCGAACGCCTGCTGTTCGAAGCCTACGATCGCGAACCAAACGAGATCAAGCGCTCGATGGATGGTTTGAAGCAATCCGGCGCTTTCCAGATTTCCGAAGCGGCCATGAAGATGATCAAGCGCGACTTCCGCGCAGGTCGCGCGACCGAAAAGCAGGTCGCGGCGACCATTCGCGACACGCTGAGCGAGACCGGCTATCTGCTCGATCCGCACACGGCAACGGCCGTTCACGTGGCGAAAAAGTACGAAAAAACAAACAGTCCGATGGTCGTTCTTTCGACCGCGCATCCGGCGAAATTCCCTGACGCCGTAAAATCCGCTTGCGCAATCGATCCTGCCCTACCAGTATGGCTTGCTGATCTTATGAACCGGGAGGAGCGTTTCGACGTCCTGGAAGCAGAGCTTGACGCCGTGGAAACTTTCATCGGCAAGCATGCTCGCGCCAAGGACTGACCAACGCGGAAAGACGTGGAAATGAATGTGAACGTAACCCGGCTTTCGTCCGGGTTGACAGTCGTCACCGAAAGAATGCCTCACCTCGAAAGCGTTGCTCTCGGCGTGTGGATAAAATCAGGTTCGCGCAACGAGACGGATGACGAGCACGGCATCGCGCATCTGCTCGAGCACATGGCCTTCAAGGGTACGGCGCGCCGTACCGCCCGGCAGATCGCTGAGGAGATCGAGAATGTCGGGGGCGAAGTCAACGCCGCGACATCCACCGAGACAACATCCTATTATGCCCGCGTGCTGAAGGATCACGTACCGCTGGCGGTCGATATCCTTGCCGATATCCTGACCGAGTCCGCTTTCGACGAGGCGGAACTGGAACGCGAAAAGAACGTCATCCTGCAGGAAATCGGTGCTGCGACCGATACACCCGACGACGTCGTTTTCGACAATTTTTCCGGCGTCGCCTATCGCGACCAGATGATCGGCCGTCCGATCCTCGGCACACCCGAGACGGTGCAGTCCTTCACCACCGCGCAGATCCGTCATTACCTTGGCCGCAATTACACGACGGACCGGATTTTCGTCGTCGCGGCCGGCGCTGTCGATCACGAAACCTTCGTCAAGCAGGTCGAGCAGCGCTTTTCCAGCCTGCCGCAAAAGCCGGAAGCCACGCCGATCATCGAGAAAGCCATCTATACCGGTGGCGAAATCCGCGAGACGCGCGATCTGATGGATGCGCAAATCCTGCTGGGCTTCGAGGGCAAGGCTTACCACGCCCGTGACTTCTACTGCTCGCAGATTCTGGCAAACATTCTCGGCGGCGGCATGTCGTCTCGCCTCTTCCAGGAAGTGCGCGAATATCGCGGTCTCTGCTATTCGGTCTATGCCTTCCATTGGGGCTTCTCCGATACCGGCATTTTCGGCATTCATGCAGCAACCGGCAGCAGCGATCTGGCGGAACTGGTTCCGGTTATCACCGAGGAACTGCGCAAGTCCTCCGAGGTCATTCATCAGGAAGAAATCGACCGCGCTCGCGCGCAGATCCGCGCGCAGTTGCTGATGGGCCAGGAAAGCCCGGCAGCGCGTGCCGGTCAGATCGCTCGCCAGATGATGCTCTACGGTCGTCCGATCCCCAATGACGAGATGATGACGCGTCTTGGAGACATCACCCGTGAGCGCTTGACCGATCTTGCAGGGCGTCTGTTTTTCGATAAAGTTCCGACCCTGTCGGCGATCGGCCCCCTGGAAAATCTCGCGCCGCTGTCTGACATCACGGCGGGGCTTTCTGCGGCGCCATCCATGAAGATAACGGCAAACGGCTGACGGCAGAGACTGATCCGCAGCATGGTGTTGGATGACTAGATGCTGCGTTTTCTCTCCCGCAACAGCGATACGCCGGAACTTCGCAACGCACATTATCTGCTGAGACTGCCGCGATATTCCGATTACCGGCAGTGGCACAGGCTGCGCTCGGACAGCCGCAGCTTTCTTCAGCCATGGGAGCCGACCTGGCGCAGCGACGAGCTGACCGAAAGTTCGTTTCGGGTGCGCGTGACCCGCAACAATCAGGAATTTTCCTCCGGCACCGCCGTGTCGCTTCTGCTCTTCCTTGCGGATAGAACGCTGATCGGCGGCATCACCATCGGGTACATCCGCAGGGGTGCGGCGCAGAGCTGTATGATCGGATATTGGATGGGTGAAGCCCACGCGCGTCATGGCCATATGTCTGCCGCATTAAAACTGGTAATACCCTATATCTTCAACGGACTTCAGTTGCACCGTATTGAGGCAGCCTGTATTCCAGACAACTTCAAAAGCATCCGGCTGCTCGAAAATGCCGGCTTTCAGCGGGAAGGCCTCTTGCGCGAATATCTGAAAATAAACGGCGAGTGGCGGGACCACGTCATGTTTTCGCTGATTGCCGATAAACACGGTTCCGGCAGGACTGAGCGAGATTGATGACATATATGAGCCTCGTGTCGCGCCTGTTGAAACACCTGCCGGCGAAAGCATGTGCCACGGCGCTGTTGTTCTTCTGCGCCATCTTCTCCAGCCAGGCGCTCGCCTTCGAGCCGGTCAAGATTTCCCGCGACGACAATGCGCTCGATCTGACCGCCACCACCGACATCTACGCCAACCAGGGCGAGGCCTTCCAGGTTTCGACCGCGCCCGGACCTGACGGCATTCGCCGGCGCATCGAAGTGCGCGCAAGCTCTCCCGCGCACCAGGGCGATTGGGCGGTCTTTGCGCTCGCCAATGTCTCGGAAGAACAGCTTGAGCGCGTCATCGTCGCGCCGCACTTTCGTCTCGTCAATTCCAAGCTCTTCTGGCCCGATCTCGGCTCGCAGCGCATCATCGCCATCACCCCGAGTGAAGGCTTCGCGCTGGATCGCCAACCAAGCCCCGATGCCGACGTCTTCCGCATCACGCTGAATCCGGGTGCTGTCATTACCTTCGTGGCCGAGTTGTCCACGCCGCAACTGCCGCAGCTCTATCTTTGGGAGCCGGAAGCCTACAAGGACACGATCAACGCCTTTACGCTGTACCGCGGCATCGTGCTCGGGATTGCCGGTCTTCTCGCCGTTCTTCTCACCATCCTTTTCGTCGTCAAGGGCACCTCGGTTCTGCCGGCTTCGGCGGCACTCGCCTGGGCGGTTCTTGCCTATATCTGCGTGGATTTCGGCTTCCTCGAAAAGCTGATCACCGTGACCTCAAGCGACGAGCGAATGTGGAGGGCGGGCGCCGAAGTGGCGCTCGCCTCCAGCTTCGTGGTCTTCCTGTTCACTTATCTGAATTTGAACCGATGGCACGCGCATCTGGGTTACGCGACATTCGCCTGGATCATCGGGCTGGGCGCGCTCTTCGGCGTGGCAATCTACGATCCGTCCATTGCATCCGGTATCGCGCGTGTCTCCTTCGCGTTGACGGCCACTGTCGGGATCGTGCTGATCATCTATCTCGGCTTCAACCGCTACGACCGCGCCATTCTGCTTGTGCCGTCCTGGGCGTTGATCCTGGTCTGGCTCTTCGGCGGCTGGCTGACGGTCACCGGACAGCTGGACAATGACATCATTCAGCCGGCACTTGGCGGCGGTCTCGTTCTGATCGTGCTCTTGATCGGCTTTACCGTCATTCAGCACGCCTTTGCGGGAAGTGCGTACCAACAAGGTCTGTTCTCCGATCTCGAGCGGCAGTCGCTGGCGCTCACCGGTAGCGGCGATACGGTGTGGGACTGGGACGTGACGCGTGACCGCATCGTCACCACGCCGGACGTTTCGATCAAGCTCGGGCTGCATCCCGGCACCATGCATGGTGCTGCGCGCAACTGGCTGCCGCGCCTGCACCCAGACGACCGCGACCGGTTCAAGGCAACGCTCGACGTGTTGCTGGATCATCGCAAGGGGCGGCTCAATCATGAGTTCCGCATTCGCGCCGAAGACGGCCACTTCCACTGGCTACAGATCCGCGCGCGTCCGGTTCTCGGTTCCAACGGCGAAATCATCCGCTGCGTTGGCACCATCACTGACATCACGGAACAGAAGAATTCCGTCGAGCGGCTGTTGCAGGACGCGCTGAACGACAATCTGACCGGCCTTCCGAACCGTCAGGTCTTCCTCGACCGTCTGCAATCCATGTTGAACCTGGCGCCAGATGGCGACACGGTTCGCCCCACGGTGATGGCGATCGACATCGACCGCTACAAGCTGGTGAACGATACGCTTGGGATTGCTGCTGGCGACAATATTCTGATCGCGTTGACACGTCGACTTCGCCGCCTTCTGAAACCGCAGGATACGCTTGCCCGTCTAGGCGGCGATGAATTTGGCCTGATCCTCGTCTCGGAGCGCGACCCACAGCGCGTGGCCGACTTCGCCGATGCGGTGAACAAGGCCATCATGGTGCCGATCAATTTCGCCAATCGCGAGATCATTCTGACGGCTTCGATCGGCCTCGTCTCCTGGATCGACCAGCAGGAAAGTGCTGCCGGTCTGTTGAGCGACGCAGAACTTGCCATGTATCGCGCCAAGCGCGCCGGGGGCAACCGCGTCGAGCCGTTCCGGCCTGCCTTCCGCACCTCCGGCACAGACCGTCTGCAGATGGAAAGCGACCTGCGCCGCGCACTTGAACGCAAGGAGCTCACGCTCGCCTATCAGCCGATCGTCAAGCTGGACAATGGCGATCTTGCCGGATTTGAAGCGCTGATGCGGTGGGAACATCCCAAGCGCGGCAACATCCCGCCAAGCGAGTTCATTCCGATTGCCGAGGCCTCCGGCCTTATCGAGCCGCTTGGCATGTTTGCACTGGAGCGGGCTGCGAACGATCTGATGGATTGGCAACATGCCATCGACAAGCTGCCGATCTTCATATCCGTCAACATCTCCAGCGCGCAGCTGCTGAACAACGAACTCTACAATGATGTTCGAAGCATGCTGCAGCGGACACGCTGCAATCCCCAGCAGCTGAAGCTGGAACTGACGGAATCGATCGTCATGGAAAATCCTGAGCAGGCACGGCTTGTGCTGGCGAAGCTCAAGGAGACAGGCCTCAGTCTTGCGCTCGACGATTTCGGCACGGGTTACTCGTCGCTCGCCTATCTCACCCGCTTCCCCTTCGACACCATCAAGCTCGACAAGGCACTGATCGCCAATACCAGCGACAAGCGGAATGTGCTGCTCCGCTCGATCATCGCCATGGCGCGTGCACTTGAGATGCAAGTGGTGGCCGAAGGCATCGAAACGCCTGAGGATGCGGCAGAGCTTGCCCGCATGAATTGTCACTACGGGCAAAGCTTCCTTTTCGGGACGCCGGATACTCCGGAAGCCGCTCTTCGCCTTTTACGCGAGCGCTTTCAGGTCTTCAAACGCGCCTGATTACTCTGCAGCCTGCGGCTGAAAAGCTTGGTTGTTTGAGACTGGCGCCGGTGCGTTGAGGTCAGAGTTCGCCGGAATTTTACCATGAACGAGGTCATGGATGAATTGCAGCTTCTCGACAACGGCGGGCGTCAGCACGAAGGGGTAGAGATCGGCTTCACCCATGCTGCGTTGCATGGAGTTCAGCGCGACGCTGAGAGGCACCCAGGCGTTGACGAGACGCTGTGCGCTGCGAGCACGGTAGGGGTCGAACGCCACTTCGGTAGCCATGTCTTCATGGCCTTCCGGCTCGATGGCAATGCCGAAGGCATGGGCCGTTTCAAGCGTATCGACGATATGAAGATAGTGGGCGAAGCACTCTGCAAAGTCTTCCCACGGATGAACCGAGGCATAGGAGCTGATATAGATTTCCTGCCAACCCGGTTTCGGTCCCTCTTCGTAATTTCGTTTCAGCGCTTCGCCATAATCTTCACGTTCATCACCGAAAGCGGCGCGGAACGCTTCGAGACGGCCGGCATCACGAACCAGCTTGTTCCAGATGAAGTGCCCGACCTCGTGGCGGAAGTGGCCAAGCATGGTGCGGTAGGGCTCGTTCATATTGGCACGAACCTGCTCACGCGTCACATCATCCGCTTCGGCCGCACGGATGGCAATGAGGCCCTCGTCATGGCCCGTCATGGCGGGGATCACGGATCCATCTGCAGCGATCTCGTCCACCAGGAAGTCAAACACCAGACCGCCCTGCGGATCGGCATCGCGGTTCGGGTGGGGCAGGTTAAAGCGCAACATCGAGTAGAAGAGATGCCGCTGCGCCTGACTAAGGCGTCGCCATTGTTCAATGCCGTCCTGGGTGGAGGTATCCGGAACAAGACGGTTATGGTTACAGGCGGGGCAGAAAGGCGTTTCGCTATCGGCTGGGACTGCCCAGTTGCAGATGTCGTTGACTTCATTGGCGCAGAAGCGGACCTGATGATCCGGCTTCGATACCAGCGTCCAAAGCGGGTCGCCGGCTGGATCCAACGCTTCCATTGAAAGCGTCTCCGGTACGAAAGCTAACCTATGGCCGCACCGAACACAGGAGCGGTTGTCGAAGTGAACGGGCTGTCCGCAGGCAGCACACGAGAAAAGTTGCATCCCTATCTCCTGGGCATCACGATTGATTGGGAAATTGACTGTGCAAGCGAAGAGCGCATGTGTCGGATTTCAACACATGCGCTCTTTGACCTTTGAGGTCATTCAGGTGCGGCGTCCTCACTGAGAGGAAGCGCGTCTCCTGTTACATTCTGTCGACGGTGTCCTTGACGACATCCTTGGCCTTGCCAGCAGCGGTCTGGACCTTGCCCTTGGTTTCCTGCGCAGCACCTTCGGCGCGCATACGGTCGTTGCCGGTAGCCGAGCCAACGCCCTGCTTTACCTTGCCAGCAACTTCATTTGCCTTACCAGCGATCTTATCGGATGTGCTACCCATGACTATTCTCCCTAGTTTATGCCAGGCTCGGTGCTGGCTACCGGGGAGAAAACGTCATGAATATAATTTTGTTCCTCGTCATCTTACCCTTTCAAAGCGAAGATCAGGCATGCCCTGCTTCGGCCGAAAGCATGCGGGGGTCGACCCCCATCAAAGCAAGCGCGCGCTCATACTTGTCATCCAGAGACCGGTCGAAGATCAGCTCTTCCGAGGCCGGGCAATTCAGCCAGCCATTATTGGCGATCTCGTTTTCAAGCTGACCCGCTGCCCAGCCGGCATAACCCAGCAACATGGTGGCGCGCTGCGGCATTCGGCCGTTCGAAATGGCGCGCACGATGTCGAGTGTGGCCGTCAACGAGATGTCGTCGCTGACAGGAATACTGGATTCGCTGGAGTAATCATCGGAATGAAGCACGAAGCCCCTGCCCGTCTCCACCGGTCCACCAAACTGGATGGGAAAGTCGCGCGTGCGGTTTGGCAGCATGATCGCATCGTTGCTGTCCATGATCTTCAGATGCAGGAGAACATCGGTGAAGGTGATCTGCTGGCCGCGGTTGATGATGAACCCCATGGCACCGGCCTGGGAATGCGCACATATATAAATGACAGAGCGCTCAAAGGCGCTGTTGGCGAGCCCCGGCATGGCGATCAGAAACTGACCATCCAGAAAGCCCCGTTCCTTCTTGTCCATGAGGGTCGAAAAAACCAAGAGCGCCTCCCCTTTCAGCGCCCCATAGCGACGCCGGTGTGGTTTCACCTTTTGGTAAGGATGAGGCATAGCGACCTATCAATCAACCGAAAATGATGAATGAGACAAAATCGTAACTGGTCGCTTCACCCCGGTTGCGCTAGACGAAGAGTATGACCCGTTCGATCTCCTCCCCCCTTCGCACCTTTCTGATCGCCTTCATCGCGGTTGTTTCAACGATCGTCTTTGCAGAGGCTGCCAAGGCCGACACGACCGAATGGGCGACGAGCGAAGGCGGGCGCATGCGCGTCGTAAGCCTGCCGCCTGATAGCAGCGGAAAAATCGAGGCGGTGCTTCAGATCGATCTCAAGCCTGGCTGGATCACCTATTGGCGCGAGCCGGGGGAAGCAGGCATACCGCCGCAGTTGAAGCCCGACCCGGCAAGCGGCGTGACACTGTCTTCCATGTCGTTCCCCGTGCCGAAGCTGATCAAGAATGACGACATCACCGATATTGGCTACGACCAGCCGGTGAACTTTCCGATCACCTTGCAGTCCGGCGCAGGCCATGACACCGACGCGGCAAAGCTGACGGCTTTCATCGGCGTCTGCCTCAATATCTGCATCCCGTTCGAAGCAAGCTTCGACATCGACCGTAAGGCAGAGGCCACGCAAGACGAGGTCGCCTCCATCCAGTCGAGCAAGGCAAATCTTCCAGAGGCGTCATCGGACGATTTCAAGGTGGTCAATTTCCACATCACGCCGGATAAGACCCTGCTCGGTGTGGAGTTGTATTTGCCCGAGGGAGCGCCGAAGGAGGCCGACATCTATGTCGCCGGGCCATCTGGTTATGCCTATTTCGAGCCGCAGAACCTGGTGCGCGACAAGCGCAAGCTTTCCTTCTACATGAACATCAAGGGTCTGCCGAAGAGCTACAATCCAAAGGGGCAGAGCTGGCACATTCTGGTCAAATCCGGCACGCGCGCCATGGAAGCGCCGCTGAATTTCCCTGCTCAGTGAGGGATCTCGGATATCCGAGAAAACGGCTTCACAGTTTTCTCGATCATGCTCTATAGTCGCGCCGTCATTGCCACAGGAGCGATATTATGACCATCAAGATCGGCGACAAGCTGCCCTCCGCGACCTTCAAGGAAAAGACCACGGATGGCCCTGTCGAAACCACGACCGACGAGCTTTTCAGCGGCAAGAAGGTTGTCGTCTTTGCCGTTCCAGGCGCATTCACACCAACCTGCTCTTTGAACCACCTGCCCGGCTATCTGGAAAATCGTGACGCCATCCTCGCACGTGGCGTGGACGATATTGCCGTCGTTGCTGTCAATGACTGGCACGTCATGGGCGCGTGGGCGCAATCGAGCGGCGGCCAGGGCAAGATCCACTTCCTCGCAGACTGGGACGCGTCCTTCACCAAGGCGCTTGGCCTTGATGCAGATCTTTCGGGCGGCGGTCTTGGCGTGCGCTCCAAGCGCTATTCCATGCTGGTCGATGACGGCGTGGTCAAGTCTCTGAACATCGAAGAAAATCCCGGCCAGGCAACGGTATCCTCCGCTGCCACGATGATCGAACAGCTCTGATCTTACGGTCATCACGTCATCGAAATTGGCCCGACATCGCGTCGGGCCTTTTGCATTCAAGGGGCGTCGTAAGGCTGAAAGAGACTGGTAAAGTGCGCCTTTCTTCCGCCTCAATTGTTACACCATAACAGTAACGGTATAACATTTTTGTGAGCGCGCCATGTTGCGTTTGTTTTTCCCGTCTCCCCTGCTGCGCCAATCCGCAGCATACCGAATTCTTCTGGTTTCCCTGCTCCTCCTGCCTCTTTGGGCTGCGATCTATTGGGCTGTGGTTTTGCCATGATCGACACGCCCGTTCTTCAGATCGAAAACCTCACAGTGGCCTATGAACGGCATCCGGCGGTTCATCATATCTCCGGTGCGTTTCATGCCGGAAGCCTGACGGCCATCGCCGGACCAAACGGTGCGGGCAAATCCACACTGCTTAAATCCATCATCGGCGAGTTGCGGCCATCGGAAGGGCGGATCATTCACTCCTTGAAGCGCACTGATTTTGGCTACCTTCCGCAAGCCGCTGATATCAATCGGCGCTTTCCGATTTCCGTTCTCGATACCGTACTGCTCGGAGCGTGGAAGGCGGCGGGCGCATTTGGGCGCGTCACGGCTGAGCAGTTGAACGCAGGTCGCCACGCATTGTCGGCGGTCGGTCTTGAGGGCTTCGAGAGACGGCCGATTGGCTCGCTGTCGGCCGGGCAGTTTCAGCGTGTACTTTTCGCGCGGCTTCTGGTGCAAGATGCCAAGGTCATTCTGCTCGATGAACCCTTCACCGCTATCGATGCCAGAACGACCCGCGATCTGCTCGACATCGTCGCACGCTGGCATGGGGAAGGCCGCACCGTGATTGCTGTCCTGCATGATTTCGATCAGGTGCGGGCGCATTTTCCTCAGACGCTGCTGATCGCCCGCGACCTCGTTGGCTGGGGTGCGACTGCCGATGTCATGTCGCCTGCCAATCTCCTGCGTGCCCGCGCCATGGCCGAACGCTGGGACGAGAATAGCGACATCTGCGAGCCTGCCGCATGACAGCATACGATCTCTTCATAGCGCCGTTTCAGGATTACGGCTTCATGCGCCGGGCACTCGTCGCCTGCCTTTGCCTCTCGGTTGGCGCAAGCCCCATTGGTGTCCTGCTTGCCCTGCGGCGGATGAGCCTGATGGGGGATGCGCTGAGCCACGCCATTCTCCCGGGTGCGGCAATCGGCTATCTGGTGGCCGGCTCGCTGTCTCTGACCGCGATGGGGCTTGGAGGTCTCGTTGCGGGGCTTTCGGTCGCACTTCTTTCCGGTATCGTCAGCCGCGTAACGCCGCTTCAGGAAGATGCGAGCTTTGCAAGTTTCTATCTGGCGTCGCTCGCCCTTGGTGTTCTGATCGTCTCCCTGCACGGCTCAAATGTCGATCTGCTGCATGTGCTCTTCGGCACGATCCTCGCGATCGATGCGCCAGCGCTCTATCAGATCGGTGCGATTACCTCGCTGACGCTGGTGGTAATGGCAATTATCTACCGACCGTTGGTGACCGAGTGCTTCGACCCCGGCTTCCTGCGCGCCGTCGGCGGCCGCGGCCCGATCTATCACGTGGCATTCCTGCTCCTCGTCGTCATCAATCTGGTCGCCAGTTTCCAGGCGCTTGGAACGCTGATGGCTGTCGGCCTGATGATGCTGCCAGCAGCGATCGCTCAACTTTGGGCACGCAGCCTGCCCGCCATGCTGGCGATTGCCAGCGGCAGTGCCGCTGCCTCCGGCTATCTTGGCCTCGTTGCTTCCTACCATTTCGAGACGGCGTCCGGACCGACCATCATCATCGCGGCCACCTGTCTCTACGGGCTCTCCATTCTGGTTGCGCCAGCGGGCCTTGGTTCCCGCATTTTCACCCGCCCTCATCTGAAGGGCTAATTTTAGGAGAATGCCAATGTCACCACGCCTCTTCCTTCTTTCGACCGCACTTCCCATCGCCATGGCCTTTTCCACCGCCGCTTTGGCGGGAGAGGTGAAAGCCGTCGCCTCCTTCACCGTGCTTGCCGATGTGGTCAAGCAGGTGGGCGGCAAGCATGTGACCGTTACCAGCCTGGTCAAGCCGGATGGCGACCCTCATGAGTTCGAACCGTCGCCTGTGAATGCAAAAAGCCTTAATGCCGCAGATGTCGTCTTTGTCAGCGGGCTTGGTCTGGAAGGATGGATGGACCGGCTGATTTCCGCGTCGGGCTACAAGGGAACACCTGTCGATGTGTCCCAGGGCATCAAGACGCGCGAGATGGATGAGGATGGCAAGACTGTGACCGATCCGCATGTCTGGAACAGCCCGGTCAACGTCAAGGTATGGGTGAAGAATATCGAGACGACGCTTGCCACCGCCGACCCGGCCGACAAGGATGATTTCAAGGCAAATGCTGCCGCCTATCTTCAGAAGCTTGATGAATTGGATCGTTACGCGCACCAGAAGTTCGATCCCATCCCGCAGGATCGCCGTAAGATCCTCACAAGCCATGACGCCTTCGGATATTTCGGCCGTGAGTACAACGTCACGTTCCTCTCGCCGCTCGGCGTTTCGACGGAAACGGAAGCCTCTGCCGGCGACCTGGCAAAGCTGATCGAGCAGATCAAGGCAGAGCACGTCAAAACCTATTTCTTCGAAAACTCGAATGACCCGAGACTGGTCAAGCAGGTGGCCAAGGCAACGGGCGCTGCCCCAGGCGGTGAACTCTATGTCGAGTCCCTCTCCAAGGCGAATGGCCCTGCACCAACATATGAGAAGATGTTCCGCTACAACGTCGACAAGATCGCCGACGCCATCAACAAGTCCAGTTGATTTGAAACTGAATGGCCCTCGTTACCCCAAGCCGGGTGACGAGGGCCATTAATCTTCGATGCCGGAAACTCGGCTACGTGTGGTCAGACAGCCATGTCGAAAACGAGGATACCGGCCAGGCCGCCATCGGTCAGGCCAGCCAGGCGTTCGCCAACCTCGACGTGTTCCGGATGCACGAGATAGTCGTCGCGCGCTTCGGTGCTGTCAAAGGTGACGATGAAGCCATCCAAAAACCCACCATTCAAGCCTTCCGACGATACGTTCTGGCCGCACTTGATGTCGGAAATGCCGGGAATGACGTCCTTGAGCGCCATGATTGCCTCATAGATCGCATGTTTGTCGGACGTGGTGGTAGCGGATTTAAACCGCAGGAATACGCAGTGAAGTATCGTCAAGTGTCTCTCCTCTTCGACTGTGCAGCTCGGTCCGAGACTACACCATCGCTTCATGACCGCCGTTTGAACGGTTCCATGCCTTTTCGCGCCAGTTCATCGGCGCGTTCGTTTTCCGGATGTCCGGCATGACCCTTGACCCAGTGCAGCGTGACCTTGTGTCGCTCGCGCGCCGTCTCCAGCGCCTGCCAGAGTTCGACGTTTTTGACCGGTTTATTGTCGGCCGTCTTCCAGCCCTTTTTCTTCCAGCCGAAAATCCACTTGGTGATGCCATCCTTGACGTAAGCGCTATCGGTGTAAAGATCGACCTCGCACGGGGCCTTCAGCGCATTGAGCGCCTCGATGGCCGCCATCAGTTCCATGCGATTGTTGGTGGTGTCTGCCTCGCCGCCGTTCAGTTCCTTTTCCACCTCGCCATAGCGAAGTACGGCACCCCAGCCGCCCGGTCCGGGATTGCCCGAACAGGCGCCATCGGTGAAGATATCGACATGCTTCATTCTTCCACCAGACCATATTCGGCCACATGGCCAATGGAGCGGTGAAAGCGCAGCTTGCGCAGATATTCAAGCGGATCCTTTTTGACCACCAGAGCGCCAGCGGGCGTCGTCAACCAGTCATAGAGGCGGGTCAGGAAGAAGCGCAGTGCGGAGCCACGCGCCAGAATCGGCATGGCCTCCAGCTCGGCTTCACTCATCGGGCGCACCGATTGATAGCCTTCAAGCAGCGCCTTGCCCTTGGTGACGTTATAGGAACCATCCTTCTCGAAGCACCAGGCGTTGAGGCAGATCGAGACGTCATAGGCGAGAAGATCGTTGCAGGCAAAATAGAAGTCGATCAGGCCGGAAAGCTCATCGCCCAGGAAGAAGACATTGTCCTGAAAGAGATCGGCATGGATGACGCCCGACGGCAAATCCTTCGGCCAATGGGCGGCAAGGAAGGCGATTTCCGGATCGATCTCGTCCTTCAGACCGCTTTCGACTTCGTCGGCGCGGGCTTCGGACTTCTCCCACAACACCTTCCAACCCTCGAGTGAAAGAGCGTTTGGCCGCTTGATGTCGAATCCTTCGCCCGCCACGTGCATGGCCGCCAGCGCCTTGCCGACTTCCCGGCAATGCTTGGCTTCAGGTTTTCTAAGCCACATGCCTTCCAAAAACGAAATCAGCGCTGCCGGACGGCCGGACAACTCACCCAGTAGCGCACCGTCTTTTCGCGGCAGGGGTAGCGGGCAGGACAGACCTTTGTCTGCCAGATGCTGCATCAGTCCCAAAAAGAATGGCAGATCAGACTTCTCCACGCGCTTCTCGTAGAGCGTCAGGATCAGCGGGTCTCTCGTCGTGTGCAGCAGGAAATTGGAGTTTTCGACACCCTCGGCGATCCCTTTATAGGAGGTCAATTCGCCGACGTCATATTGGCCAAGAAACTGTCTCAGCTCGTCTTCGGTGATGTCCGTGTAAACTGCCAATGGAATTCTCTTGAAAAGGAATGAAAAAGGATCAACCGTTCAGCGCGGCTTTCGCAGGAAGTGCGTCGCTCGCGCTGCCATTGACGAATGCCATGTCATCGATGGTGAGTTCAATATTGCGAAGCTCGCGATTCACCAGAAAATGCTCGGTCTCTTCTACCGTTACGGCAAGATCAAGCGTCGTGTCGAAGCGTTCCTTAAAGGCCTGGATGATCTCATCGACGATGACTTCCGGCGCGGATGCACCTGCCGATAGGCCGACGGTGCGAACGTCGCCGATTTCGCTCCAGTCGATTTCTGCGGCACGCTGCACCAGCACGGAGCGCTGAGCACCGGCACGCAAGGCCACTTCCACCAGACGCTTCGAATTGGACGAATTCGGCGCGCCGACGACAATGAAGAGGTCGCAGCCGGGGGCTGCCTGCTTCACCGCATCCTGGCGGTTGGTGGTGGCGTAGCAGATGCTGTCGGCCGCTGGCGCCTGCATGGCCGGGAACCGTTCCTGCAGCTTGGCGATGACGCCCGCCGTATCATCGACGGAGAGCGTCGTCTGCGTCACGAATCCGAGGTTTTCGGCATCGAGCGGCTGATAAAGTGCTGCGTCTTCCACCGTCTCGATCAGCGATACGGTGCCCTCGGGCAACTGCCCCATGGTGCCGATGACTTCCGGATGGCCGGCGTGGCCGATGAGGATGACATGGCGACCAAGTCGCTGGTGGCGCATGGCCTGCTTGTGGACCTTGGAGACAAGCGGACATGTGGCATCAAGATAGAAAAGGTTACGCGCCTGCGCGTCTTCCGGCACGGATTTCGGCACGCCATGGGCGGAGAACACCACAGGCTGCTGGCGATGTTCGGCAGGAATCTCGTTGAGTTCCTCGACGAAGATCGCACCCTTCGCTTCCAGCCCCTCGACCACGTAGCGGTTATGGACGATCTCGTGGCGCACATAGACAGGAGCGCCATAGGCTTTCAGCGCCAGGACCACGATCTGGATCGCACGATCCACACCGGCGCAGAAACCGCGCGGGCCACAGAGCCTGATGGTGAGAGGCGGCTTGGACACGGCCATGTTCATTCCTGCTCCTTTGCCTCCCGCATTTCATAGACACCGCAAGCGTTGCCCGATGATTGTCGCCCGCCAGCAGCAAGCCGTGCAAGCGAGGCTGCCCTACTCCTTCGGGCCCTTCATGCTCCGCACATAGGCAAAACCGGCCACGAAGACAAGGGCGGCTGCGAGACCGTACCATGTAATCGCATATTGCAGGTGATTATTGGGCAGGTCGATTAGCGTCACGCCGCCCTTTGGCCAGCCGCCCGGATTGGGTGCGTTATTGGCATCAATGAAAAACGGCACGAGCTTTTCGGCAGGAACGCCGGCACTCTTGGCCATGGCGTGAATATCTTTCCAGTAGAAGATATTCTTGGCAAGGTCGTTGTCGGGCAGCATCATGGATGGCTTGGCCGCAAGCTGCGCGCGCGCCAGCCCCTCGATCGTGACACGACCAGCGATCTGCCCCTGCTCACGCTTGGCTGGATCTTTCATGTCGTAAGGCACAAAGCCACGGTTGATGAAGATTTCCCGACCGTCATCCAACGTCAGCGGTGTATAGACATAATAGCCCGTCTGCCCCTGATGCGTGGCGAAGAAGTGCCGCTCCTTGGCGTGATCGAAAACGCCAGAAAGCCGAACGGTGCGATATTCGATGTTACCACCCGACGAGGCGATCGTCTCGATTTCGCTCAGTTCAACAGGAGCGGAATGGACCCGGAGGTCGATTTCGCTCAGCAGGGCTTCCTTCCAGTAAAGGCGCTTCGTCTGCCATGTACCGAGCGACAGGAGAATAATCAGCAACAGAAGCACCAGCGGACCGGCAAACCATAAGCGCCGGTGAGATGGCTTGAGACCGGCGGGGTCAGCCATGGTCGATTTTACCTTCACTGGCATTGTTGCGATATTGCAGTGCCACCATGATACCCTTGAACTTGCGCAGCAGAAGTAGCGAAACGATCACCGTCAAGGGAAGCCAGATCAAGGCATGAAGCCAGACTGGCGGCGCGAAAACGGAATCGAACCAGAGTGCAAGGCCGATGATGAGAAAACCGACGATCAGCATGACGAAGACGGCCGGACCATCGCCAGCGTCGGCAAAAGCATAATCCAGCCCGCACGCGCTGCAACGTGGTTTTAGCTTGATAAATCCATCGAACAGTTTGCCGCGCCCACAGCGGGGGCAGCAGCCTTGCAGTCCGACCTTGATAGGATCGACGGGAGGGAACTCTCCAGTATCGTGCATCCTAGCTCCTCCATCCCTGGATACAAGAAGCGCGGCAACCTGCCGCGCTCAATTCGCCGCTAGATGAAGCGACACTTGCCCTTCGCCATCAAGCGTAGGGCGGCAGCAATGCACCGCCCTCTACAAGTCTCGTCAGTGGCCAGTCTCCGCCAGTGGCGCGCCCCAACCGCCCCAGATGTAGATGGCGAAGAAGAGGAAAAGCCAGACAACGTCGACGAAGTGCCAGTACCAGGCCGCTGCTTCGAAGCCGAAGTGATGCTTTGGCGTGAACCCGCCGGCGATGGCACGGAACAGGCAGACCAGCAGAAAGATGGTTCCAACGAAGACGTGGAAGCCGTGGAAGCCCGTGGACATGAAGAATGTCGCGCCGTAGATCGAATTCTTGAAATCGAACGGAGCGTGGACGTATTCGTAAAACTGTACCGCTGAGAAAAGCACGCCAAGCGCAACGGTCAGAGCCAGGCCGGTAATCATGCCCTTGCGGTCATTGTGCAGCAGAGCATGGTGCGCCCAGGTAACACAAGTTCCCGACAACAGCAGGATGATGGTGTTGTAAAGCGGCAGATGCCACGGATCGATCACCTCGATGCCCTTCGGCGGCCACTGACCGCCCGTATAGGCAAGACGCGCTGCCTGGATGGCTTCATGCGGATATAGGCTTGCATCGAAGTACGCCCAGAACCATGCCACGAAGAACATGACTTCCGAGGCGATAAACATGATCATGCCGTAGCGCAGATGCAGCGAGACGACCGGCGTATGGTGTCCCTCATCGCCTTCCTTGATCGTATCCGCCCACCACGCATACATGGTGTAAAGAACGATCACGAGGCCGATATAGAACATCCAGGGATTGGCAAGTTCGAAGCCGAACAGCTTGAAGGAACTGCCATTCAGGTAGCGCATGTAACAGATGCCGCCAAAGGTCAGCACGAAAGCGCCGATCGATGCCAGAAGCGGCCATGGGCTCGGGCTTATGATATGATAGTCGTGGTTCTTCTGATGCGTATCGGCCATGTGATCAATCCCCGAAGGCTCTTCCCAATTTCGCGAACCCGTCTCGCTGACCTGATATCAGGCGACCGGCTCATTCCCTGGCGCGGTCTTGCAACCACGCCTCCCTCTCTCAAAGTCTCGTTTCGTCACGTTCCGTCTTTGCCGGCAAGGACGCAACCGGTTTTTCCGTTTTCGACGGGTAAAATGTATAGGACAAGGTCAGTGTATGAATGTTCTTCGTTTCCCGAGCCTTGACGATTTCAGGATCGATAAAGAAAACCACCGGCATTTCCAGCGTCTCACCCGGCTGAAGCGTCGTCTCGGTGAAGCAGAAGCACTGCACCTTGTTGAAATAGGCGCCGGCTTCCATCGGCGTCACGTTGAAGACGGCTGTCCCCGTCGTTGCCACGGGAGAACGGTTGGTTGCCTTGAAGGTCACCTGGATCGTCTCGCCAATCCGAGGCTCGACCATCTTGTTCACCGGTCGGAAGTCCCAGTTCAGACCGTTGGAGGTATTGGAATCGAACGTCACCTTCATCGTCTTGTCGAGGATGACATCGGAATATTGCTCGACGCGCTGTGTGGTGCCGTTATAGCCGGTAACCTGGCAGAACAGCCGGTAAAGAGGCACAGAGGCATAGGCCATGCCGACCATGCCGCAGACGAAGACAAGACACAGCACAAGGATCGAGCCGTTGCTCGTCTTTCTGCTTCCCGTCGTCTTTTGAGCTGTTGCCATGTCTCCCTCCTCCCGAGCGTCGTCCGGTCTAGTGACCGCCGATCTTGATGATGGTGATGATGTAGAAGAGCACCACCAGGGCCGCGAGCGTGAGGCCTAGCGCGATATTTCTCCCGCGCCTCGACCTCTTCTGCGCTTCGTTGAGCTTTACAGTCTCGATCATGCCGCACCCCCAAACATCGTGACAAAGGACGGCACGAGATGATCGGCCAGAAGCGCGGAGAAAATCGCAAACAAGTAGAATACCGAGTAAGCGAACATCTTCTTTGCCGGCATCATCTTTTCATCGCCATCCGGCATGCGCCGAACGGTGATAGAACAGTAGACGAAGATGACGCTCAGCACTGCGGCGAAAATTCCATAGCCCAATCCGGCGAGACCGGAGAAATAAGGTGCCACGGCGACCGCCATGGTCAGGACGGAATAGGCAATCATCTGGTTCTTGGTCGAGCGTTCCCCGGCGACATTCGGCATCATCGGGATGCCGACAGAGCCATAATCGCGCATCTTGAAGAGCGCCAAGGCCCAGAAATGCGCAGGCGTCCACAAAAAGATGATCAGAAACAGGATGGTGCTGTCGAGGGACACGTTGCCCGTGACGCAAGCCCAGCCGAGCATGGGCGGGAAAGCACCTGCAGCACCACCGATCACGATGTTCTGCGGCGTCGAGCGCTTGAGCCATATCGTATAGACGACAGCATAGAAGAAGATGGTAAAGGCCAGAAGACCGGCAGCAAACCAGTTGACCGCGAGACCCAGAATAGCAACCGAGAAGACCGAGAGCGTCAGTCCGAAGGCAAGCGCCTCACCCGGCGCAATCCGGCCGGATGGAATGGGGCGCTTGGCCGTGCGGGACATGACCGCATCGATATCGGCATCGTACCACATATTCAACGCGCCCGACGCCCCTGCGCCGACCGCGATGCAAAGGATCGCAATCACGCCGAGGATCGGATTGATTTCGCCCGGGGCGAGAATAAGTCCGGCAACGGCCGTGAAAACCACGAGCGACATGACTCGGGGTTTCAAAAGCTCGAAGTAATCGCGCGCGCCGGCTTCCGAAAGCGAGGCGGAGTCGATTGCCAGCGTGTCGCGATTGTCAATAACGGTCATTATTTCCTGCTTTCCCGAAAGGCGCCCCATCGCAATGCGGCGCCACTTCTCATTTCGCCCGGCGTAAAACTGACATCTATCATGTTACGCCGGACAAAACGCTCGGACAAAATGCCTCAGCGGATGCGCGGAAGCTGCTCCCACTGGTGGTAAGGCGGAGGAGACGACAGCTGCCATTCCAGCGTGGTGGCACCTGGACCCCAGGGATTGTCGCCAGCGATCCGCTTCTTGGCGAAGGCTTCCCAGACGCCGAAGAGGAAGATCAGGACGGCAACCGCCGAGATGTAGGAGCCGTAGGACGATACCAGGTTCCAGCCCGCATAGGCATCCGGATAGTCGATATAGCGGCGCGGCATGCCGGCCAGACCCAAGAAGTGCTGCGGGAAGAAGATCAGGTTGACGCCGACGAACATGACCCAGAAGTGCAGATTGCCGATTTTCTGGTTGTACATGTAGCCGGTGATTTTCGGGAACCAGTAGTACCAGCCAGCAAAGATGGCGAAGACGGCACCGAGCGACAACACGTAGTGGAAGTGCGCCACGACGTAGTAGGTGTCGTGCAGCGAACGGTCGAGACCGGCATTGGCGAGCTGAACGCCGGTAACACCACCCACCGTGAAGAGGAAGATGAAGCCGATTGCCCAGATCATCGGTGTCGTAAAGGTCAGCGAGCCGCCCCACATCGTTGCGATCCAGGAGAAGATCTTGATGCCGGTCGGCACCGCGATCACCATGGTTGCAAAGACGAAGTAGCGCTGCGCTTCAAGCGAGAGGCCCACGGTGTACATGTGGTGTGCCCACACGATGAAGCCGACGGCACCGATCGCGACCATGGCGTAGGCCATGCCAAGGTAACCGAAGATCGGCTTCAGCGAGAAGGTCGACACGATGTGGCTGATGATGCCGAAGCCGGGCAGGATCAGAATGTAGACTTCCGGGTGACCGAAGAACCAGAACAGGTGCTGGTAGAGGATCGGGTCGCCGCCGCCGTCAGGAGAGAAGAAGGTGGTGCCGAAATTGCGGTCCGTCAGAAGCATGGTGATGCCACCTGCCAGAACCGGAAGCGACAGAAGCAGAAGGAAGGCGGTGACAAGCACGGACCAGGCAAACAGCGGCATCTTGTGCAGCGTCATGCCGGGCGCGCGCATGTTGAGGATCGTGGTGATGAAGTTGATCGCACCAAGGATCGAGGATGCACCGGCAACGTGAAGCGCGAAGATCGCAAGATCGACCGCCGGCCCCGGCATACCGCTCGTTGACAGCGGTGGATACATGGTCCAGCCACCACCCACACCATAGGCACCTGCCGGACCTTCGACGAAGAGCGAAAGAAGAAGCAGAATGAAGGCGGGCACGAGCAGCCAGAAAGAGATGTTGTTCAAGCGCGGGAAAGCCATGTCCGGCGCGCCGATCATGATCGGCACCATCCAGTTGGCGAAACCGCCGATCATGGCGGGCATGACCATGAAGAAGATCATGATGAGCGCATGCGCGGTGGTGAACACATTGTACATGTGCTTGCCGCCGTCGATGGCTGCGTCACCTTCGAAGCCATAGACCATTGTTGCCAGACCGTGGAAGATCTGGATGCCAGGTTCCTGAAGCTCCATACGCATGACGACCGAAAGGCCGCCGCCGATGATGCCGGCAATGATTGCGAAGATCAGATAGAGCGTGCCGATATCTTTGTGGTTGGTCGAAAAGAACCAGCGCTGCGCAAAGCTCGGCATATGATCGTGGTGCGCATGATCGTCGCCATGCGCACCATGGGCGACACGATCATGAGAGTGATGGTCGTCGTGTGCGGAATGTCCAGCCATTGTCCTCACCCCTTGCCTTAGTTGGTTTCATTTGCAACGACGCGAAGGGCGCTTGCGCCATCCACAGAAGCCATCAGCGCCCGGTTGGCACCGCTCAAATCAGAAGCAGCGGCAGCAGCCCAGGTTTTATATTGCTCTTCGGAAACCACCCGTATGGCAATCGGCATGAAGGCGTGATCCTTGCCGCAAAGCTCGGAACACTGACCGTAGTAAAGTCCTTCTTTTTCCGTCTTGAACCAGGTTTCGTTCAGACGGCCAGGAACGGCGTCGATCTTGACGCCGAAGGCCGGCATCGCAAACGCGTGAATGACATCCGTCGGCGCAGCGGTGACGAGAAGACGAACCGTCTTGTTCACCGGAACGACCATTTCATTATCAACGGCGAGAAGGCGCGGATAGATCGCGCGGTTTTCCTTGCCGGCAGCAGCGCGGTCGGCATCCTTCAACAAGTAGCTGTCGAAGGCCAGAGGCTCGGAGCCTTCCGCCGCCTGGTATTCGTAGTTCCACTGCCATTGGGTGGCGGTTGCCTTCAATGTCAGGTCAGGATTTTCCGGCTGCGTCAGCTGCGCGTTGAGCAGGTTGAAGGACGGGAATGCCAGGAAAAGAAGAATGAGAACTGGAGCCAGGGTCCAGATGATTTCGATCGCCGTATTGTGGCTGGTCTTGGACGGTACCGGATTCTTGGATGCCCTGAACTTCGCAACAACGAGAATGAGCAGGACGAGAACGAAAAGCGTGACGGGAACGATAAACCACAGGGTATATTGTTCAAACCAACGAATTTCGTGCATGATTGGCGTTGCGGCCTCCTGCAATCCCATCTGCCAATCCTTCGGCTGGTCAGCGCGGGCGCCGACAGCCGAGAGCAGACAGATCATGCCCGCAAACGCTGCGTTAATCCTAGTAATCACGGTACCTCTCCCTCACGCACCCGGTCATGATCAATCCCAGGCACAGAATCCATGCTTATAGTATTAGACTCAAATCATAGTTTGCCCGCCGCCGCAATATCGCCCAGCTTTTGCAGAGTGGCATTTTTCTTCCCCCTAATTTTTCCCACACACGCATCGTTGAAACCGTATCGATAAACCGAAAGCGGCACTCATCATTCCTGAAGCCCTATTGGATTTAAGCCTCCGCAGGTCCTATTTTGGCCGTACTCACTTGGAAATGAGAGACCCGGCTCTTTCATTTCCAGCACCGGACGTCAAAATAGCCGCACTGATTCGAATTCCAGAGGTATCCATGCGTCTGCCCCCGATTGCGCGCGCCGCTCTTGTCGCCGCCGGTTTCTCTCTTCTCGCGTCCGGCGCGAGCGTCGCCCAGCAGCCGCCTGGTACGCCGAAGTCCACCCACGGCTCATGGTCGGTCATCTGCGACAAGCCCGCGGGCGCGTCCGAAGAGCAATGCGCATTGATGCAGAACGTCATTGCCGACGACCGCCCGGAAGTCGGCCTTTCCGTCGTCGTGCTGAAGACCGCCGACCGCAAATCCCGCATTCTTCGCATCCTCGCACCGCTTGGCGTGCTGCTGAAGGATGGAATGGAACTCTACATCGACAATAACAATATCGGCCGCGCCTATTTCACCCGCTGCTTTTCCGAGGGCTGCTATGTGGAAGTCGACATCGACGACGAGCTGATGAAGGTTCTGCGTGCGGGAAAGCACGCGGTTTTCGCATTGCGTGAATCGGTCGACCAGGATCGCGTCGGTATTCCGATCGAACTCAGCGGCTTTGCTGAAGGATATGACGCGCTTCCTTGACGTATGCTGTGGCTGGCGGACAGAAGCGCTCGCCCGATCGACAATTCCCAAACAGACCCGTGAGGCGGCTTGCGCCGCCACATTCCAGCACCTAAATCTCACATGAATAGATGATGGATGCTGACGCCTGGAGTACGCGATGACCCAAGACCTTCTGACGCTTTTCGATTGCGATGAGGGGACGTTGCGGAGCCGCGTCGCGGACGCGCTTGCAGGCGCCGATGATGGCGAACTCTTCGTGGAACATGCCCAGGCGGAGTCGCTCACCTTCGACAATGGCCGCCTGAAAGGCGGCAGCTTCACTACCGATCAGGGTTTTGGCCTCCGCGCCGTTGTCGGCGAGACGGTCGGTTACGCCCATGCGGGCGAACTTTCGACCGCAGCACTGCAACGCGCAGCCGATGCGGTTGGTGCGGTGACCAAGGGCTACTCCGGCTCTTATGCGGCAGCACCCCAGCGCACCAACAAGAAGCTCTATGGCGACGAAAACCCGATCGGCTCGCCCTCCTTCGAGGAAAAGGTCAAGCTTCTGACCGAGATCGACACCTATCTGCGCGACAAAGACCCCAAGGTTCGCCAGGTCACGGCATCGATTGCAGCAAGCTGGCAGATCGTCGACATTCTGCGCGCCGATGGGCACCGCGTCAGTGACGTTCGCCCCATGACACGCATCAATATCTCCGTGGTCACCGGTGAAGGCGATCGCCAGGAGACCGGTTCCTACGGTATTGGCGGACGTGTCGGCTTCGGTGATTTCATTACCACCGAGAACTGGCAGCGGGGCGCTGACGAGGCGCTGCGCCAGGCGCTGGTCAATCTGACGGCAATCGACGCGCCTGCCGGCACAATGGATGTCGTGCTCGGCTCCGGCTGGCCCGGCGTCATGCTGCACGAGGCGGTCGGGCATGGTCTCGAAGGCGATTTCAACCGCAAGAAGACATCGGCCTTCGCAGGCCTGCTTGGTGAGATGGTCGCAGCACCTGGCGTCACAGTGGTGGATGATGGAACCATCGACAACCGTCGCGGCTCGCTGACGGTGGACGACGAGGGCACGCCGTCCGGCTACAATGTGCTGATCGAAAACGGCAAGCTTGTCGGCTATATGCAGGATCGTCAAAACGCCCGGCTGATGGGCATGACGGCGACGGGCAACGGACGCCGGCAGGGTTATTCCCACGTTCCCATGCCGCGCATGACCAACACCTACATGCTTGGCGGAGACAAGACTCCGGAAGAGATCATCGCGTCGGTCAAGAAGGGCATCTACGCCGTCTCCTTCGGCGGTGGCCAGGTGGACATCACGTCGGGCAAATTCGTCTTCGGATGCACCGAGGCCTATCTTATCGAGAATGGCAAGATCGGCGCACCGGTCAAGGGCGCCATGCTGATCGGCAACGGACCGGATGCGATGAAGCGTGTGACCATGATCGGCAACGACATGAAGCTCGACACCGGCATCGGCAATTGCGGCAAGGCCGGCCAGTGGGTGCCTGTCGGTGTTGGTCAGCCGCATCTACGCATGGACCAGATCACGGTCGGCGGCACCAAGGCCTGAGGTCTGCAGATGGGGACGCTCGTCAAGATCGTTCCCTATAATGCTGACTGGCCGCGTCTCTATCGCGAGACCCAAGACCGTCTTGAGGCCTTGTTGGGCGACATTGCCGAAGGCATCAAGCATGTCGGCAGCACGGCCGTTCCCGGCCTCGCCGCCAAGCCCTATATTGATATCGACGTTGTTCTGAAACATTCCACGCAGATGGACGATAGCAGGGCGCGCATGCAAGCCGCTGGCCTCGAGCCGCGCGGGTCTCGCCATGGTGACGGAGTGTTTGCCTTTACGCTTCGGGATCCGTTGCCGGGTCTGCGCGTTTATCTTTGCCCGCCCAATAGACTCACCCGTCAGAACAGATTGCGTTTCCGTGATATCCTCCGCCAGAACCCCTCTCTTGCCAATCACTATGCGACGCTTAAGATGGCTCTCGCCGAGAAATATATGGACGATAGCGATGCCTATACCCGCGCCAAGTCCGACTTCATTCGCGAGACGCTGAATACCGACACGTCCCCGCATCCGCGCCCTAAGCGCCCTCTCCCCCGATCAGGAAAAGATGACCTTCGTTTCCAATGCACTCGTTCCCGAACTGGCCGTCACGGACTGGCACAAGAGCCGGACATTCTATTGTGACCTGATCGGCTTTCATGTCGTCTATGAGCGACCGGAAGAAGGTTTCACCTATCTTGCGCTTGGCGACGCCCAGTTGATGATCGACCAGATCGGTGCCGGACGCACCTTCGAGCAGGAGAATGCGCCAATCCACTTCCCCTTCGGACGGGGCATGAACCTGCAACTCGCTGTCCCGTCCCTTCAACCCATCCTCGACAGGCTGGAGCTTGCGCGCGTGCCACTTTTTCTTCCGCTTGAAGAGAAATGGTACCGCAAAGGGGAGACTGAGGTCGGTAACCGGCAGTTCGTCGTCGCCGATCCGGATGGCTATCTCATTCGCCCATTCGAGAGCCTCGGCGAACGCGTCTTTCGGTTCGGGTAAGGCATGGACATGACACTACCTCGCATGCCCAAAGCAGTCGTCTTCGATATGGACGGCGTTCTGATCGACACCGAGACGCTTTATCGCGATTCCTTCCTGGCGGCTTCGCAGGATGGTGGGCACGATTTGCCTGTGGAACTGTACCAGCGTGTCTGCGGAAGTCCCTGGGATGTCATCAGCGGCACGATCATTGCCGAACATGGCGCTGATTTTCCAATGGATGCGTTTCGTGACGCATGGCTGCGTCATCTGGCCGTCAGCATGGCCGGCGGCGTCGAACTCAAGGCGGGCGTCGTGAAGATGCTCGACCTCCTGGACGATCTTAAGCTTCCGCGCGCCATCGCCACCTCATCCCGGCACGAATCCGTCAATCGACATCTTGGGCCCCATAATCTCCTTGACCGCTTCGATCACATCGTGGCGCGCGAGGATTATACCGAGCCGAAGCCCTCCCCCATGCCCTATCTAACCGCTGCCCAACGTCTTGGCGTCGATCCTGCGGAATGCTTGGCGCTGGAAGATTCCTATCACGGCGTTCAATCCGCCTCCTCCGCCGGGATGATAACGGTGATGGTGCCGGATGTCGCGCCTGCGACCGAGCGTATGCGGGAGACGTGCATTGCGATCTGCTCCGGCCTGTCGGAGGTCGCTGCCCTGCTTCGTGATGAAAGGACGCTCGGCTAGTCGATAGCAGCAGGATCGAAGCGCCATTTGCGTTCGATCGAACCGATGAGATCCAGCTGGTTGTGATAGGCAAGCAGAAGGACGTGGCCGAGCAGGTCTGCGACCTCATCGGAAAGGTCTTGCCTCATTTCCTCTGGCGTTTTGCCCTTCGCCCGACCACGCGCCGTCAAGCGGTTCCACGCTTGCGTCACCTCGCCGACCTCTTCCTGCAGCTTCAGCATGAACCAGTCAGGATCACGCTCGATACTGTTTGATAGAGCGTAGCTTGCCGAGGCCTTTTCGAATTTTTGCATCAGGTCAGCCAGCATCACGTTCCCCCTTCGTTCACGCGAACACTGACCACGATTCGCCCGCTACTGTCGACGGCCATTCCGCTTACGGCATCGGCCCGAAATCGGACCCGATTTTCGGAAAGCACGATGCGTCGGTTCAGAACGGTGAAGCGTCCATTGTGCGTCCAATAGGACGCACGGCGCTTTAGGGGTACATGCGGACCTTCGCCCATGGGGCGTCGGTGGATTCACGCCGGAATTCCACCCGGTCGTGGAGGCGGAATTTCCGGTCGTGCCAGAATTCGATGGTCAGCGGGTTGATGCGAAAGCCAGACCAGTATGGCGGACGCGGGATGTCACCCAGCGCATATTTGGCGGTGTATTCCGCCACCGCCTTTTCAAGTGCAAATCGGCTTTCCAGCGGTCGGGACTGCTTGGAAGCCCAGGCACCGATGCGGCTACCGCGCGGTCGCGAGGCATAATATTCATCCGCCTCTTCGTCCGACACCACCTCTACAAGACCACGAACACGCACCTGTCGGCGCAGGCTTTTCCAGTGGAAGCACAAGCCGGCTTTCTGTTGCCCAAGAAGTTCGCGCCCCTTGCGGCTCTCGAAATTCGTGTAGATCACGAAGCCGCGCTCGTCCGCCGCCTTCAGCAGCACCATACGCACGCTCGGCATTCCGTCCTCATCCACAGAAGCAAGCGCCACCGCATTTGGATCGTTTACCTCCGACGCGGTTGCATCACGCAACCATTCGGCGAAAAGCGCAAATGGTTCATTTTCTTCCGTGAAGTCACTAGATGTTAACCCCGATTCCGACATATTGAATAAAATGCTCCAAAGCTGATTTGCGTACCAGAGATGAGTTCTGGGTAAGAGATGGTGATCGTCATAGCAAAGTCGAACAGTCGCACAAAGAGCTTCCTGTCATCGGTCGTCAATGTTTTTGCCGCCGGCTTTCTGGCCGTTGCACTGACTGGCTGTGTCAGCCTTGATCTTTTCGGCGGCGAAAAAGTCGACCGCTCGCTCTCCACGGCCTCCGTGCCAAACCAGCCGACCCAGCCGGCGCTCTCCGATGATGCCACCATTCGCAATGCCGTGACATCTGCCGATCTGGTGAAGGTTGCCGAATCCCCCGTTCCCTGGGCAAATGCAGCGACCGGCAGCGCCGGTGTTGTCACCGCCATCCGCGAAGACAGAACGACGGGCTTCGTCTGCCGCAACTTCAATACCACGCGCCATTCCTTTGAAGGCGTGGCGAGCTATACCGGGCAAGCCTGCCTTTCTGAGACAGGCGAATGGCTGATGACCCGCTTCGATCAGAAGTAAAGCATTTACCTTATTCTGCGAGATGAGACCCGCGACACGCTCAGTCATGCGTGTGTAAAGGTCTGGTTAGCAACTTCTTGCCACAGTCCCATCCAGTTCAAGACACTGATCGTGCAACATTTTCAAAGGTTGGCACGTTCAGGTCTCGAGTTTCCTCTGTTTCAGGTCGCTTCAACAGGCGGCTGCAGTCTCGGGCGTAACTGGTGGTTCGGATGCGTGATCCCTATTCTATTCTCGGCGTCAAGCGCGATGCCGATTCGGACGAGATAAAGGCCGCCTGGCGTTCCAAGGCGAAGACCGTTCATCCCGATCACAATCGCGATGACCCGGATGCCAACGCGCGCTTCACCGAGATCGGTCAGGCCTATGATCTGTTGAAGGACCCGAAGAAGCGCGGTCTCTATGACCAGGCGCGCCGGGCCTCGGACGGCAAGCAGCGAGAACAAACCATCATGCAGAAGCGGGAAGCCGCACGTGAGGCCGCCCGCCAGGCTGCCGAACGTGCAAAGGCCGCCGAGAAGCTGATGGAAGAATTGGCTCGGGCGCAGGCGCGCAACGAGAAAGCCACCGCCGAAAGCGAAGAAGGTCCTTCGGCCACCACCACGAGCGGAAGCACCAAGCCGGAAACGCCCGAGGATATGCTGGAGCGTATTTTCGGCGCGGAAGCCAAGGTGAAGGGCGGCGTGGACTCGGGCAAGAGCGGTGTGGCTGGATCTGCCGAAGACGCATCCGCTCAGGAGACGGCGGAAGCCGGAAACTCTGTTGCGCTCGGCTTTTTCAATGCACTTATCCGGCGCTTCAAACCGGCTCCACCGGTCGTGGAGAAAGCACCCGACATGACGGCGGAAGCGATCGTAACCGTGAGCGATATTATCGCTCAGAAGCAGGTGACGCTTCGCATGCCAGACGAGCGCGATGTGCGCTTTCAATTGCCGGTCGGAGCTACGGATGGACATGTGGTTCGGCTGAAGGGTCAGGGCCTCAAGCTGCCGGACGCACCACGTGGCGATCTCGTCGTCACCGTTTTGACCGCACGCGACGACGCGTTCACCGTGAAGGGCTACGATATCCACACGAGCCTACCGATTGCACTGGCCGATGCAGTACTCGGTTGCGAGGCCAAGGTTCAATCGCCTCGCGGAGAACAGCAGCTCTCGGTACCGGCCTGGTCTGGTTCGGATAAGGCTATTCATGTGCCTGGAAAAGGCTTGCAAAAGGACGATGGCACCTTCGGCGATCTTGTCGTCGAGCTGCGGATCGTGCTGCTTGAAACACCGGATGCTAAAGTAACAGACCTGATGCGCCACATGCGCGAAGGCCTTTACCTGTGACCACTCCGCGAAAGCGGTGAACAACGCACCCTTTGTTACGATCCCTTACATGAGATGATCTGAGGCCTTCTTGAACAGTGGTTCTGCCTATGCCATAGGCAGGATCATTTTGGAATATGAGGGAGCATTACATGGCTCAGACATCCGGCCTGATGGCTGGCAAGCGCGGTCTCATCATGGGCGTCGCAAACAATCGTTCGATTGCCTGGGGCATTGCCAAGGCCTGCGCCGATGCGGGTGCCGAACTTGCCTTCACCTGGCAGGGTGATGCATTGAAGAAGCGCGTCGAGCCTCTCGCCCAGGAACTTGGCGCCTTCATGGCTGGCCATTGCGATGTGACCGATCTCGAAACGTTGGATACCGTTTTCTCGAATCTCGAAGCGCATTGGGGCAAGATCGACTTCGTCGTGCACGCCATCGCCTTTTCCGACAAGGACGAATTGACGGGTCGCTACCTCGACACGAGTCGCGACAACTTCAACCGCACCATGGACATCTCCGTCTATTCTTTGGCCGCCGTTGCAAAGCGCGCCGAGCCGATCATGAATGACGGTGGCTCGATGGTGACGCTGACCTATTATGGCGCCGAGAAAGTCATGCCGAACTACAACGTCATGGGCGTTGCCAAGGCGGCGCTCGAGGCCAGCGTGCGCTATCTGGCGGTCGATCTCGGCAACCGCGGTATTCGCGTCAACGCCGTCTCCGCCGGCCCGATCAAGACACTTGCCGCCGCCGGTATCGGCGATTTCCGCTATATCTTGAAGTGGAACGAGTATAACGCGCCGCTGAAGCGCACTGTTTCCATCGAGGAAGTCGGCAAGTCCGCGCTTTACCTGCTGTCTGATCTCTCCACCGGCGTGACCGGCGAAGTGCATCACGTGGATTCAGGCTATCACGCGATCGGCATGAAGGCTGTAGACGCGCCCGATATCTCCGTCGTAAAAGACTAACATTGTTCAGCAATAACGATTGGCGCCGCCTCATTTTTGACGTGCGGCGCCGTCACGTCTTTAAAGGACAGAGTTAAAAAAGCAGGGGTGTGCAGTGCTGGTCTATGTTATCCGCCACGGACAGACAGACTGGAACGCGATCAGGAGGCTTCAGGGCCAAAAGGACATTCCGCTCAACGACTTCGGCCGCTCCCAGGCCGTCGGCAACGGCAAAACTCTCTCCGCCATCCTAGGCCCGACAGCCCCAGACTTCGATTACGTGGCAAGTCCCTTGGGCCGCACGCGTGAAACGATGGAGCTTCTGCGCGGTGCCATGGGCCTCGACCCCACCGATTACCGCACCGACGAACGCCTCGTTGAAGTGTCATTCGGTGATTGGGAAGGGTACACGCTGCCCGAGCTCAAGCTTTCCTTTCCCGACCGCGTCAGGGCCCGGAAAGCCGCAAAGTGGGACTTTATTCCGCCGGGCCAGAACGCCGAAAGCTACGAAATCCTGTCCTGGCGCATCGGCGCCTGGCTTTCGTCCGTCGAGCGCAAGACCGTCTGTGTTTGCCACGGCGGCGTGATCCGCAGCATGTTCCGGCTGGTCTCCGGCATGGACAAGGACGAAGCGGCCGAGATTCCCATTCCGCAAGACAAGATTTTGAAGGTCGAGACCGACAAGAATCTGGCCGAATGGGTGGATGTCAGGGAGACCGTCTAAAGCGTATCGCGATCTTTCAGATTCGCTCCTTATGCTTCAGGTCCTTCTTCTGTCGCATTCGTTATCGCAAAGCGCTGCACAGTTTTGCTTGCGCCATGCAATGTTGCCAGCAACCGAAGCTCCTTGTCGCGCTCACGCCAGGCGCCGATTGGGCAAGCCTCCCCGCATCCGAAGCGCGAGTGGAATACAGGACGGGTTTCGAATTGACCGACGCGCCAAAATTGATTTCGGATCTGCGTGCCCAATGCTTGCGATAGTTGGAAATGCCGAAGTAAATCGTGCTTTGTTTCACAGCCTAACCAAAGCAACGGTCTGAACGCGACACAGGCTTACTGCACGACCTCGAGATCGTCCACGACGCGCTTGCCGTCGACTTCGGTGTAGAACACCAGAACCTTCACGCCGGGCTGCAGGCCTTCGAAATTGAACTCTTCCGGCACTTTGTAATTCTTGCCGTCGGCAAGTGTGATGTTCAGGCCCTTCACGTCAACCTTGCTGATGGTCGACTCGACATCGACGCTCTGGGCAAAGCTGTTCAGAGGGGCAAACAGATTTGCAGTGGCTAAAAGTGCGGCAATCATCAAGCGCATGGTTCTAGCCTCCTTCAGGCTCTTTACGAGTTTTGCATGCGACAAGATTTCTCTCCCGAATGTGGCGGAATTTGCCCGTAACAATGTCAATTTCGGTATAATTGGTGAATGGATTTTAACCAATATCAAGCGCTTAGACTTTTTTTGTATCTTGGCCCCTGAAAACAAGCGCGTGCGGTCTGCTATACTATTTGTTTTAGATTATCTTTTAGAGTTGTCGGCAAGAATTGTTTTCCAGGCATGGACTGAGGACTCTCCGACGTGGCATCAGCATCGACATTTTCGCGTAGTGTCCGCGAGAAGAGCACACGGAAAAAGATGCTGTTCGGAGCTTCGGCGGGAGTATCGCTTGCGCTGATCTACTTTATCGACCCGGCTTCCTTCTGGATTGCGTTGCCTCTGACGATCATTCTGCTTCTGGTTGCCGAGCGAAACCACAATCTGACAATGATCCACATTCGCGAGAGCAAGCTTCTCGAACTCTCCCAACGCTTCAAGCTCGCGATGGATTCGTCCAATATTGGCCTTTGGGAACTGAATGGTGACGACGCATGCTACCTTGATGGGCGGGCCGCGGGACTGCATGGTTATCCAACGACGGAGAACGAATTTTCTCTATCACGATGGCTGGAAGCGGTCGTTCCGGAAGACCGAATAAAGATCACGGACTTTCTGACCCACTGCACTCAGGGAGAGGAGACCCACTCCGAAGTCTACCGTGTCCAATTGCGCTCTGGCGAACCACGCTATCTGCGAGCGGCAGGCTCAAACTACAGCACAGCGGATGGCGCGCGTCACACGAGCGGGATCATCTGGGATGTGACCTCGGATATGCAGGTGGCGGAGACACTAAAGAACTCCGTCTATAGCAGTCACGTGAAGAACGCCGAACTCGAGCTTGCGCTTCAGGAACTGTCTTCCCGTGAACACGATCTCATGGAACTGTCGCGGCGGCTCGACTTCGCGCTCCAATCCTACAATTGCGGCATATGGGAAGCCAATCTCTCGACCGACCATTCCTATTGGGACCGCCGTATGCACCAGCTCTATGGGCTGGACTATACAACCGGCTATACGGATCGAGCGACGTGGCTGAACTGTCTTCATCCAGATGACCGGGATAAGGCATCTGCGGACGCCGACCGATGCGCGGCCAACAACGAACCCTTCTCGAGCATTCAGCGCGTGCTGCTTCAAGACGAAGAGGTGCGCTACGTTCGCTCCGTGGGCAGCATCCATATTGACCGGGATGGACTTCGCAAGGTCATCGGCATTGCTTTCGACATCACCGCAGATGTGCGCCTTGCCGACGAGCTGAAGGCCGCAAAGGAAGAGGCCGAGGCACGCAATGCGGAGCTGATCGAGGCGAAGTCACATATCGAGCACAACGCGCTGCACGATCCACTGACCGGGCTCGCAAACCGGCGAAAGCTGGATCTGGAGTTGGACTATCTGACGTCCTCGCCTGTCGCAGCTGGCCGGGCACGTTTTGCCATCCTCCACCTCGATCTCGACCGCTTCAAACAGATCAACGACACGCTGGGGCACGCAGCAGGCGACGCAACACTTGCCAGGGCAGCAGAACTCCTTCGTCTCAATGTCGGCGATGCCGGCGTTATCGCCCGTATTGGCGGGGACGAGTTCGTCATCCTCGTCTCTCAGGTGACGGACAAGTACATCGTCACGTCCATCGCGTCGAATATCATCGCGGCTTTCCAGCATCCCTTCGATTTTCAGGGGTTTACTTGCCGATGCGGCGTCTCGATCGGCATCGCCTTTGGCGACGCCCAAGACAATGATGCGCGCAAAATCCTCATCAACGCAGACCTCGCACTCTACCGCGCCAAAGCCATGGGCCGGAACCGCTACGAGTTCTTCACGCAAAATCTTCAAGCCGAGATCGTCAATCACAAGCGCATTGCCGACGAAATCCTGGCGGGGTTGGAAAAGGGTGAATTCGAAACCTGGTACCAACCGCAACTCTGCGCCAGAACCGGCGAGATCGCCGGCATGGAAGCGCTGGTCCGCTGGCGTCACCCGACACGCGGTCTGCTGACGCCGGACAAGTTCCTGGGTATCGCGGAAGAGCTGGATGTCGTTCAGGCGCTCGACCGCCTGACGTTGCAGAGCGCCCTGCAAGACAGACGGCTATGGAGCCTGAAGGGCTTGGAAATCCCGCGTGTCTCGGTCAACGTTTCAATCCGTCGCCTGCACGACGCGCAGTTGCTCGAAAGCCTCCACCAACTTTACATCATGCCTGGCGAAGTCGTCTTCGAACTGGTCGAATCCATCTTTCTCGACGATAGCGACGAGCAGGTGGTTCAAAATCTCGACCAGGTCAAAGAACTCGGCATCGACATCGAGATTGATGATTTCGGCACCGGACATACCTCGCTCATCAGCCTGCTGCGCCTCAAGCCGAAGCGCCTCAAGATCGACCGTCAGCTCGTCATGCCAATCCTCGGTTCGCCGCAGGAACGGGCGCTGGTCCGCTCGATCATAGACATTGCCCGCTCGCTTGGTGTCGAGACCGTGGCTGAAGGCGTGGAAACGATGGAACATGCCGCTATGCTGAAAGACATGGGTTGCGATATTCTGCAAGGCTATGCCTTCGCGGCGCCCCTACCGGCTCAAGAATTTTCAGCCTATGCCATGCAACAGGAACTGCGTCGCGTGTCCTGATGCAGGCGGCCCTAGTCCGATCAAAGAAAGGCTTTTGCCTTCCAGGTATTTTCCACTAAGGAGATGACCGCGCATTTTTGTAAATTTCGCGTCTCTCTACAGGAAACGCTGCCTGGTCTGGTTTTATTGTCATGTCGCATAACACGTTCGGTCACCTATTCCGCGTTTCCACCTGGGGCGAAAGCCATGGTCCGGCGCTGGGCTGTGTGGTGGATGGCTGCCCTCCCGGCATTCGCTTCACGCTCGCGGAAGTGCAAGCCTGGATGGACAAGCGCAAGCCTGGCCAGAGCCGCTTCGTCACGCAAAGACGCGAAGACGACATCGTCAAGGTTCTTTCCGGCGTGATGCTGGATGAGGATGGCGAGACCATGATCACCACCGGCACTCCGGTTTCCATGCTGATCGAAAACACCGACCAGCGTTCCAAGGATTACGGCGAGATCGCCAAGCGCTACCGTCCAGGCCACGCAGATTTCACCTATGACCTCAAATACGGTATTCGCGATTACCGCGGCGGCGGGCGCTCCTCTGCGCGCGAAACCGCGGCACGTGTCGCGGCCGGTGCCCTTGCCCGCAAAGTGGTGCCTGGAATGACCGTTCGCGCAGCCCTCGTGCAAATCGGCAAGCACAAGATCAACCGCGACAACTGGGATTGGGCACAGGTTAACGAGAACCCGTTCTTCTGCCCGGACCCTGACATAGTGCCGATCTGGGAAGACTATCTCGATACAATCCGCAAAGCGGGCTCTTCCATCGGTGCTGTGGTGGAAGTGGTTGCCGAGGGCGTTCCCGCAGGCATCGGTGCGCCGATCTACGCCAAGCTCGATCAGGATATCGCCTCCAATCTGATGTCGATCAACGCCGTCAAGGGTGTCGAGATCGGCGAAGGCTTTGCGTCTGCGGAACTCAGCGGCGAGGAAAATGCCGACGAGATGCGCATGGGCAATGACGGCCAGCCGTTTTTCCTGTCGAACCACGCGGGCGGCATTCTGGGCGGCATTGCGACTGGTCAGCCGATCGTTGCACGCTTTGCCATCAAGCCCACCTCTTCGATCCTCACCGAACGCCAGTCCATCGATGCCGATGGCAATAATGTCGATGTCCGCACCAAGGGTCGTCACGACCCCTGCGTCGGCATTCGCGCCGTTCCAATCGGCGAAGCGATGGTTGCCTGCACTGTGGCCGACCATTACCTGCGCGACCGCGGCCAGACCGGCAGACTGAAATAAACAGGAGAAACAGCATGGCATACGATCAGAAACGCGTCGTTGAAGCGATCCGCGCCTTCGAGGCAGGCGAGATCGTTGTGGTCATGGATGATGACGGGCGCGAGAACGAAGGCGATCTCATCGTTGCCGCGGTGCATTGCACCGGTGAAAAGATGGCTTTCATCGTGCGCCACACCTCCGGCATCGTCTGCGCCCCCATGCCGCGCGAGGAAGCCAAGAGGCTGAACCTCAACGCCATGGTTTCCGAAAACGACAGCGCCCATACGACCGCCTTCACGGTCTCGGTCGATTTCAAGCACGGAACCACCACGGGCATCTCGGCGGATGATCGCACCCTGACGGTGCGCAATCTTGCCAACCCTAATGTCGGCCCGGCGGACTTCACCCGTCCCGGCCACATCTTCCCGCTGGTGTCACGCGAAGGCGGGGTGCTGATGCGCTCCGGTCACACGGAAGCAGCTGTCGATCTCTGCAAGCTTGCCGGACTGCCGCCGATCGGCGTCATCTGCGAGCTCGTCAATGACGATGGCAGCGTCATGCGCGGTCCGCAGGTTTCGAACTTTGCCGAAACCCACGGTCTCAAGCAGGTCTCGGTTGCCGACCTGATCGCCTACCGCCAGCGCAAGGAGACGCTGGTGGAGATGGAAAGTCAGGTCACCATCGACACGCCTTTCGGTCCCGCCAAGGCGCAGACCTATTCCCTGCCCTGGGATCCGATGCAGCATATGGCGGTGATCTTTGGCGATATTCGCGATGGCGTCGATATTCCGGTCCGCCTGCATCCGGAGAATGTGGCCGACGATATCTTCGGCAGCAAGCAGCCGGTGCGCCATTACATGCAGAAGATTGCCGAAGAAGGCCGCGGCGTCATCGTCTATCTTCGCGAGGGCTCGGTCGGCGTTGGCAAGGTCGAGGGCCGGCGCAAGTCGCGTGATGCGGACGAATCGCACGAACAGGCCCGTTCTCGCGAAGAAGAATGGCTGGAAATCGGGCTTGGCGCGCAGATTCTGAAAGACCTGGGCATCAGCTCCATCAAGCTCTTGACCACGCGCGAGCGTCACTACGTGGGCCTGGAAGGTTTCGGCATCAAGATTGCTTCGACGGAGCTTTGCTAATTGCAAGACCGGCAGGCGCGGTATCGTCCGGGCCTGCCAGCCAGCCATCGAGATACCGCACACTCTCAACGCCGGTGAATTTTGCCAGCCGATTCAATTCGGCATCCAGCTTTTCCAACCGACCGGATGACGGTCGCACGCCCTTTTCCAGCCAGAGCCTTCTGACGTCGAGCGAACCGTTCTTGCGCTCGGCCTTCATGTCGATGCGTCCGATCATGCGATCGCCTTCGAGAAGCGGGAAGACATAGTAGCCATATTGGCGCTTCGGCTCCGGCACGAAGACTTCGATACGATAGAAGAAACCGAAAAGGCGTTCGGTGCGGGCGCGGTTGCGCAACAGCGGATCGAAGGGGCTGAGAACCCGGACCCGCTGCGGCGGCTCGAGTGACGCCTCCGCCTCCATCTCCTGTGCGAAACTCGAAAAGGCGTAGGATGCGCGCTCTTTGGCGCCATTGGCAGAGATCAGCGAAACCTCGACCAGTTCGTCCCGGTGAGACATCACCCAGCCCTTCGCCTCATTCGGCGTTACCAGATCGAAGAAAGCGGAAATCTCTCCCGATGTCGCAAAGCCCAGCCGGGACAGTGCCTCACGGCAGGCCCAATCGATGAACCCTTCGTGGCTGACGTCCCGATCGTAATGCTCCTTCAGAATGACGCGTTCTGAGAGATCGTAAACCTTCTGAAAGTTCACACGGCGGGCAATCGAAAGCCTGCCGGTGTGCCACATATATTCAAGCGCCGTCTTGGAAGGATGCCAGTTCCACCAGCCACCGGATTGATGATCCTCTGCCTTCATGTCGCGCGACATGACGGCACCGTTTTCGGCAATGTGCCGATAGGTTTCCTCAAAGGCGGAATCGAACCCCTCCCCGTGCCATTTGCGCCAGCGCTCCTGCATGATCGGCTCGCGGCGACGGAATCGATGTTTCCAATAGGGATAGAAGGCTGTCGGAACGATCGATGCATCATGCGTCCAGTGCTCAAAAAGCGTTCGGTCTTTTTCCAGGAGCGCGGTCAGATGCTCCCGCTTGTAGGTCTGGTTTCTGGAAAAGATGATCTGGTGGTGGGCTCGCTCCACCGTGGCGATGCTATCCACCTGCACGAAACCCAGTGTCGTGATAAGTTCGAGCAATCCATCCTTCGACAGCGCCCTGTTCGGCGGCGCCGAAAGACCCTGTCTCGCTAGGAAAATACGCCGCGCCGCTTCGTTGGAAACCAGAATCGCCATGCCCTGAACTCTAGGAGTCTCCCGCCTCGAAATCAATGTTCTTTTTTTGTTCTTGATTTCGTCAAGGCGTCTTTGTGTTTATAGAAGCGCAACGGACGATAAGGGAAGCGGCGTGGACATTCAGTTCCAGAATGCAGGTGTGACCTTCGAGGGGCGAACAGCGCTTGCGCCACTCGATCTTTCGCTATCGGAGCGACGCATTGGCGTGATCGGCCTGAATGGCTCGGGCAAGACCACCTTCGCCCGATTGATCAACGGCCTTACCAAGCCCAGCACCGGCAGGGTCATCGTCAATGGGCTTGATACGATCAAGGATGCCGATGCTGTCTTGAAACAGGTGGGCTTTGTCTTCCAGAACCCGCAAAACCAGATCATCCTGCCGATCATCCGCGACGACATCGCGTTTGGACTGAAGAACCGCGGCGTCGGCAAAATCGCTGTCGATGAGGCTGTGGCGGCAACCTTGCAGCGTTTCGGCATCGCCCATCTTTCAGATCGCCGTGCCCATGAACTATCGGGTGGCGAGTTGCAGCTTGCAGCGCTTGCGGCGCTGTCCATCACCGGCCCAAACATCCTGATCCTGGACGAGCCAACGAACCAGCTCGATCTGAAGAACCGCGCGGTGGTGGAGCGGACGATCCTCGGCTTGGAGCAGAATGTGCTCGTCATTACCCATGACCTGCCCCTGCTTCAAACGTTCGACCGCGTTCTGCTCTTTCATCAGGCTACGCTTGTTCTGGATGGCGAACCGGAAGAGGTGATTGCCCGGTACCGGGAGATCGCGCTCTCATGAGAAGCCTTTACGCCGAGGGAACGGGCTGGCTCTACAGGCTTTCGCCCCGCGTGAAGCTGCTGACTCTGGCAGCCTTCAGCGCTGGCCTGTTCCTCACGCGTGATCCGTTGATCCTTTGCATTGCGGTCATTCTGGCAGGCTTCATTCTCTGGCAGGCGCAACTGGGGTTGCGCGAAACGCTCTCCCGCCTTCGCCCGGTCTTTCTGACGATCGCGATCATCGCCACGTTCAGCTTTCTGCTGATCCCTGCGATGGATGCCGCCGTAACGCTTTTGAGATTGAGCGCTCTGACATTGCTGGCGACCGCCGTAACCGCAAGTGTGAGCATCTCGCAATTCATGGACGAGATCACACATGCCCTTCGCCCACTTGAGAAGCTCGGCCTGGCAAAGGCAGCCGATGTGGGCCTTGCGGTTGGCCTTGTGGTTCGCTTCGTCCCCGAGATCGTCAGCCGATATCACACGTTGAGCGATGCACACCGTGCACGCGGCAGCCGTATGAAGCTCAAAAGCATACTCGTCCCACTCATCATAATGACGTTGAAGGATGCCGACGCGATTGCGGATGCCATTGACGCGCGCGGCTTCAGAGGTCAAACCTCACTCAGACAAAAGGGAGATGCCCATGACCACCCGTGACCTGGTTCTGATATCGCTGTTTTCAGCCATCATCATTGCGCTTGGCCTGTTGCCGCCCATTACACTCGGCATCATTCCGGTTCCAATCACGGCCCAGTCGCTGGGTGTTATGCTGGCCGGCGTCGTCCTTGGCGCAAAGCGAGGCACGCTTGCCGTGCTGCTGACGATCCTGATTGCGGCGATCGGCCTTCCGGTGCTGTCCGGCGGCAGAGGTGGCCTTTCGATCTTTACCACCCCGACCACGGGCTATCTGATTGGCTGGATCGCCGCTGCTTTCGTGACCGGCACCCTTTCCGAGCGCTTCGTCAAAGCGGGCCAGCCCGCACTAACGCAAGGCATTGGCTTTTTCCTCGCCAGTGTCGCTGGTGGCGTCGTCGTTCTTTATGCTTTCGGCATCACTTATCTCGCTTTCGCAACCGGTATCGGTTTCAGCAAAGCGTTCATCGGCTCCATGGCCTTTATACCGGGTGACCTGATCAAGGCCGTCTTGGCAGCCCTTGCCGGGCGCGCGGTCATGGCTGGCTATCCGTTGCTGCCGCAGCGGACCTAATCCAAACCTTCACGCGTTTCAGGAGTAAGCGACCCATGGCCACACGGCTTTACGAGCATCCGATCTTCCTGGAACACATTACCCCGGAGGGGCATCCCGAGCGACCGGACCGGCTGCGCTCGCTGAACATCGCGCTTGAACATCCGAATTTCGAGCGACTGGTTCGTAAGCAAGCCCCTCAGGCCAATGAAGATGCGGTGCTTCTCGCCCATCCGGAAAGCCATCTTCTTTCCGTGATGCGCCAGATTCCGGAAGAAGAAGGCGAGATTAACCGCATCGAGGCGGATACCTATGCCTCACCGAAAAGCCTGCAGGCAGCGCTGACCGGGATTGGTGCCGCGATGGCCGCCGTGGATGACGTGTTCAAGGGGGAAGCCGACAATGTCTTCGTTGCGAGCCGCCCACCCGGTCACCACGCGGAAACCGAAAAGGCGATGGGTTTCTGTCTTTTCAACAACGCGGCGATTGCTGCCCGTCACGCGCAGAAAGTCCATGGTGCGGAGCGCGTGGCTATCGTGGATTGGGACGTTCACCACGGCAACGGCACGCAGGATATCTTCTGGAACGACGCTTCGGTGCTTTTCTGCTCCACCCACCAGATGCCGCTTTATCCCTGGAGCGGCGACAAAAACGAAACCGGCGTCAAGAACAACGTCGTCAATGCGCCGCTCTCGCCCAACACGGGAAGCGACCATTTCCGTGAGGCGTTCAAATCCAGGGTTCTGCCAGCCATCGCCGATTTCTCGCCTGACCTCATTATTATCTCCGCCGGTTTCGATGCCCATCATCGCGATCCGCTCGCCCAGATCAATCTGGTGGGTGAGGATTTCGACTGGGCAACGGGGCGAATTCTGGAGATGGCGGACAAATATGCCGGCAACCGGGTCGTCAGTCTGCTGGAAGGCGGTTATGATCTGGAAGGGCTGGCGGAATCGGCAGCCATGCATGTCTTGAGAATGATAAAGGGTTGAAGATGACGGAAAATGCCAACACAGCCGATGTCAGCGGTTATTCGTTCGAAAAGGCCGTCGCCGAGCTGGAAAGCATTGTTGCCCGCCTGGAACGCGGCGATGTCGCCCTTGACGAATCCATTGCCATTTACGAGCGCGGTGAAGCCCTGAAGAAGCATTGCGAAGCACTTCTAACAACCGCCGAAAAGCGCATCGAGAAGATCCGTCTTGATCGTGCGGGCAAACCTCAGGGCGTCGAGCCGCTGGACGGCGAATGACGCCCACGGTTTGAAGACCTCCGCTGAAAACCTTCGCCATACGCTTTCAGGCTGACTGACGGCTGCTGACAATAGTCGGTGAACCCGCACACCCACACGCAGCATTCATCAGAGAACACTCACACACGGCACCAAATCGTGTTAGTCTGCCGATCGATCACCGTGGAGGATCAATCCATGTCGTTTTTCCCAGGCAATGATCCCGCCGCCGGCGACGCCTTCGCGTGTGATGCCATCGAGAACCTGATCGTTCCCCGCGCAAGCGACATTGGCGGCTTTTCCGTGCGGCGCGCCTTGCCGACGCGCGACCGCCGTTTGGTCGGCCCCTTCATCTTCTTCGACAGGATGGGACCGGCGATACTGAAGGCCGGAGAAGCACTCGACGTCAAGCCGCATCCGCATATTGGGCTTTCCACCGTCACCTATCTCTTCGATGGCGAAATCAAGCATCGCGACAGTCTGGGGACGGAGGTCGTCGTTCGACCAGGCGATATCAACCTGATGACGGCCGGTCGCGGCATCGTGCATTCAGAGCGCACGCCGGAAAACCTGCGCGGGCATCCCCTGTCCATGTCGGGTTTGCAGACGTGGCTTGCGCTGCCGGACGACAAGGAGGAGATCGCTCCTGACTTCTCTCACACCGAACGCGAGGCCATGCCGATGATCGACATTGCTGGCGCAACCGGACGTGTTGTCATTGGGGATTTTGCGGGCCTTCGCTCGCCGGTAAAAACCTTCACCGACACGCTCTACGCCGATCTTTCGCTCACGCCTGGCGCAAAATTCCCCTTCCCTGCCGATCACGAGGAACGGGCGATCTATATTCTCTCCGGTTCTCTTGAGGTTGCCGGCGATGTGTTTGCCGCAGATCAGTTGCTCGCTTTTCGCGCCGGCGACGACATCACGCTGAAGGGTGGCGTCGACGGTTGTCACATCATGCTCTTCGGAGGTGCTGCGTTGAATTCACGGCGTTATATCTGGTGGAACTTCGTTTCGTCATCAAAAGAACGCATAGAACAGGCCAAGGAAGAGTGGAGAACAGGGCGTTTCGACATCGTCCCGGGGGACGAAGACGAGTTTGTGCCTTTGCCCAAAGGTTGAAATTCGTTAGAGCAGCGTGCGCCCTTTCTGACGCACAAAGGATGCTCTAATCTTTTGAATCTACGCATCGTGCTTTTCCGAAAATCGATTTCGATTTTTGGGCCGATGCTGTAGAACGGGAACATGCTTGCCGAAGGCTGCGCCCTCCCCATTTTGAGGGTGCGTTTTAAAGAAAACACGAAGGCCGAACGATTGACCGGAATGCCAGACACACCATTGCTTGACCGGGTGAAACTCCCATCCGATCTGAAAGCAGTCGAGGACCGCGACCTGCCGCAACTGGCGAGGGAATTGCGCGACGAAATGATCGATGCGGTCTCGAAGACCGGTGGACATCTTGGTGCTGGCCTCGGTGTCGTGGAACTGACGATCGCCATACACAAGGTGTTCAACACCCCGGACGACCGCTTGATCTTCGACGTCGGCCATCAGTGTTATCCGCACAAGATCCTGACCGGCCGTCGCGATCGCATCCGGACGCTACGCCAGGAAGGCGGCCTTTCCGGCTTCACCCGTCGTGCCGAAAGCGAGTATGACGATTTTGGCGCTGGCCATTCCTCCACCTCGATTTCTGCCGGCCTTGGCATGGCGGTTGCGGCAGAACTTGACGGCAGCGACCGCAAGGTGATTGCGATTATCGGCGATGGCTCCATGTCAGCCGGCATGGCTTTCGAAGCCCTCAACAATGCCGGTGCGCTGGACGCGCGGCTGATCGTGATCCTCAACGACAACGACATGTCGATTGCGCCGCCGACGGGGGCCATGAGCGCCTATCTGGCGCGCCTTGCATCCGGCCGCACCTATATGGGCTTCCGCGACTTCGGCAAGAAGCTGACGGCCTATCTCGGCAAGACCATCGACCGCGCCATCACCCGCGCCGTGACCCATGCGCGCGGCTATGTGACGGGCGGCACGCTCTTCGAGGAGCTGGGTTTCTACCATATCGGCCCGATTGACGGCCATTCATTCGACCATCTTCTGCCTGTGCTGCGCAATGTCCGCGACAACCAGAAGGGTCCAGTGCTGATCCATGTCGTGACGCAAAAGGGCAAGGGCTACGCCCCGGCTGAAGCCGCTGCCGACAAGTATCACGGCGTCAACAAGTTCGATGTCATCACCGGCACGCAGGCTAAAGCAAAGCCGAACGCGCCGAGCTATACCACCGTCTTCGCCGAAGCGCTGGTGCAGGAAGCAAAGCTCGACGACAAGATCGTCGGCGTCACGGCTGCCATGCCAAGCGGCACGGGGCTCGATAAGCTCGCAGAGCTTTTCCCAAAGCGCACCTTCGATGTCGGCATTGCCGAGCAACATGCCGTAACCTTTGCCGCAGGGCTTGCCGCGGAAGGCTACAAGCCTTTCTGCGCGCTCTACTCCACCTTCCTGCAACGCGGTTACGACCAGTTGGTGCATGACGTGGCGTTGCAAGGCCTGCCGGTACGTTTTCCGATCGATCGCGCCGGCTTCGTCGGCGCCGATGGCCCGACACATGCGGGCTCCTTCGATACCACGTTCCTTGCCACCCTCCCCGGCATGGTGGTCATGGCTGCTTCCGACGAAGCGGAGTTGAAGCACATGGTGCGCACCGCCGCGGCCTATGACGAGGGCCCGATCTCCTTCCGCTATCCCCGCGGAGAAGGTGTGGGCGTCGACATGCCGGCCCGCGGCGAAATTCTCGAAATCGGCAAAGGCCGCGTCGTCAAGGACGGCTCGAAGATCGCGCTTCTTTCCTTCGGCACGCGTCTAGCCGAATGCCTGGCGGCCGCCGAGGATCTGGATGCCGCAGGGCTTTCCACCACCGTGGCCGATGCACGCTTTGCCAAACCGCTCGATCTCGACCTCATCCGCCAGCTGACGAGCCACCATGAGGTTCTCGTGACCATTGAAGAAGGTTCTTCCGGTGGCTTCGGCGCGCAGGTGCTTCAGTTCATGGCAGGATCCGGTCTTCTGGATACTGGAATCAAGGTTCGCACGCTGACCCTGCCCGACCAGTGGGTCGAGCAGGCAAAGCCGGAAACCATGTATGCGGAAGCGGGTCTCGACCGTGCCGGCATCATCACGACCGTATTTCAGGCTCTGGGCCAGAAACAGGTCGGCGTCGGCTTCGCAGGATAGGTCTCTGCTTCGAAACGATCGGAGGCCCATAATTGAGAACACTTTACCACGGCGTCATTTTCGCCGACTACTTCCAGATATATCTCCGCGACGAGGCTCACTCGGAATTGCCAGATGACTACACCGAAGAGAGCATTGCGCACCGTCTAATGGCCGGGCCTAATGGGATCATTATCCATACCGCGCGCAACATGAGCGTACCTGTGTCTGTTGAGTGGCATTACCAGCGCCCCACGTCCGATCTCGACACATTTCAACATGTGGTAGATGCCGGATTCAGATGCCCCACGGGTCAGCTCGTCCTGGCTGGCATGACTGACGATGAATCAACATCACCTCGCCTTGCTGTGGTAGCGGGACCGCTTGGCGTGCGCGTAAGCTGTTCCGGTCTTGACACTCTGAGTGAAGACGGGCTTGACGGCGAAGATCAATACCTTGTGCAGCTTTGGCCGGAATCGAAACCTACAGCTTTACACGTCCTCAAGGCGTGGCAGGCAACATAGATCTATTCTTGAAACTCCCTAAGTTTCGCTTCAGATTCACCTTCGAGGAAAATCTGGAAAGATTTCCACCGCGACAGCCGGTCGCATGACTTTGAACTTCGCGACTGATTTTTGCTACAGCAAGTATTCCACATCTAAGTTAGGGGCTAAGAGGCAACCCCGCGGCTTTTGTCTGTCTGGTTGGGCGGACGGCGCTCAGTTCCCTGGCTTCTGCCACAGACGGCGATCATAAGGGATAGGCGCGTAGTCGTGGAGTTGGGCGAGCTTCTTGAGGTAGCGGTTACGATAGCTCTGCTCATCCTCGAACTCGATATTCTCGAGCACGGCTTCAGCCCCCACTTCATAGTAGAGATCGAGATTGGTGAGATCCGGAACCGGCGTCTCGCCGCGCTCGCACTCGCCCTGCATCTGCCAGAAGAGCCCCTCAAGACGCCGCGCCAAGGCGGGGATGTCGCGCAGGACACATGTGTCGCGCTGTCGCGCGATCGACTCTCGAACGGCCAACAGGCTTTCGCGGTCTCGCTCGAAGGCTATGGCGCGCGCGACATAGTCCTCTGGGGAAGAGCAAATCATTTCCGGCACGCCGGCTGCTTTAACGATGCTCGCGCAGAAACGCGCGGCAAAGGTTTTGCCCGGCATGGTGAGGACAGGAAGGCCGGATGTGATCGCGTCGGAAGCCGTGGAATGCGCACCATAAGGGAACGTGTCGAGAAAGAGATCTGCCACGCCGATGCGAGCGATATGATGCGGGTTCGGAACCTTGGGCGCAAAGACGAGCCGATGAGCCGACACCCCTCTTTGTTCGGCAAGCTCGCGCAGACGCTGGTTGGCCGTCTCATCCCCCGCCAGAAGCCACAGCAGGCTGCCGGGCGTCTCCGACAGGATCGTCATCCAACGCGCAAAACAGGTCTCCGTGATCTTCTGCATCCCGTTGAAGCTGGCATAAACAAACGCGTCCTCCGGCAGGCCGACGTCAGCACGGCTTGGCCGGTCGGCGATGGGACGTTTACGGTCGAGCGGCTGGTCGCAGGCGATGCGAAGCACCTTCTCCGAAAAGTAGATCTCGTTCTCCGGCGGGATCATGTAGCCGTCGGAAATCAGATATTGGTGGAATGGGCTTCCCATCGATCCGGGGTAGCCGCAGAAACTGACGATGACTGGCGCAGGGCGGTAGGAAAAGATCTTCGCGCGAGCGTCTTTGGTGTAGCCATTGACGTCGATCAGAATGTCGATCTCGTCGGAAATGATCAGCGACGCTGCCCCTGCATCGTCGAGATCCTGAATATCCCGCCATGTATCAACCACAGCTTTCATCCGGGCCTGTGTGCTGTCGGTGGTACGGATTTGACCGCAGTAATAGGCAAAGACTTCGACGCTGCTCTTGTCGTGCAGCTCCAGAACCTCACACAGCGCGAAGCCAACGGCGTGATCGCGCAGATCAGAAGACAGGTAACCGATGCGCAACCGCTGACCGGTGCCGGACTTTTGTTTCGGTTTTCTGCGCGGGAAGCGCGTGAGGTCAGGGCGGCCGACCAATGTCTTGCTGTACCGATAGGCCTTCGCGAGCTGGAACATCGGGTCGTCGGCGTAACAGCTGAGCGTCAGCGAGGACATGGCGTCGAGCATCTTACGAGCCGGCACATATGCCGAGGGCTCAAGGACGGGCCATTTACACTGGCGCTGGCGCAACGATATCCAGTGCTGCCCTGATTCGAGCGCGTCCGGCCGAAGCTCGAATGCTTGGCGCAATGTGCTTTCCGCCTCTTCCAGCTTATCTGTTCCCTCCAGAACACGACCAATGTTCTGCAAGGCCATATGCCGATTGCCAACCGCTTCAGCATCGACGTTTTTTGCTGCCTGAGCGTAACGCGACCACTGCTCCACCGCGTGGCCGATCATTCCTGCATCCTCCAGCACACGCCCGAGATTGATATAGGCTGGAGCAAAGTCCGGATCGGCCTTGATGGACGCGCGGAAAGCCTGGATGGCACCTGCTCGATCGCCAAGTTTGTTCAGCGTGACCGCATAATTGAAATAGGCCATGTGAATGACAGGATTGCCGTCGTTGAAGGCGACCCAGGTCTTGTAGAGTTCTGCCGCTGCAGCCTGCTGGCCGGCCGCATTCAGGGCTTCCGCTATGCTCATCAGATCGAGCAGGCTCAGACGTTGATGTCGTGCCAGATCAAGAGCGGACGGGGCGACGAGATCGTTCGAAGATGTGACGGGACTGACGGTCATGGCATCCTGCGACAGAGCGGAAGGGCTAGGAATAGCTGATCTTCAGCTACTCTAGATAACTTGCCTGTGGCTGGATGTGTTTTTACCGCGCGCGTTGCTTGGGTTGCTTGCGACCGATGCTTCTAGTGGCACGGATACTTTGATGTTTGCTTTCCATCGCGGCGACGGAGATATTCTTGCACGCGCCATCGGTATTGTCGGCCATGATAGATCGTGGTGATTGGGTCGCGGGCTGAGAAATGACGCGGACGTGCGCACGTCACGGAGTCGATCTGCATGTGACGGACAAGGGACGATCCTGTGAAGGACGAAGTCTGCGAGCTTCTCTGCCTGCTGCGGAAGCGGGAAATGCCGACGTCACGGCGGCCACTTGCAACATATGTTTATTCTGGAGCTGGAGATCGACGACGCGGCTCTTGGCCGCGTCGTAATCTATTGCGTCAGGACGTCATCTGCACTCGCCGACGCCCCATGTCATCGAGTCCTACCTTCGAGATATCAAAAATTGATCTCGATTTCGGACAAGTGCCAGGTCTTAGACCCCGTTATAGGCCTTGATGACGGCTTCGACCTGAGCGTCGTTCATTGCCTGCAGTTGCTGCGCTGTGATGCCACGAGCCGTCGACGTGCTCAAGCCAGAGATGGCTGCCGTGGACAGGCCGGAAACAGCCTTCGCGCTGAGTGCGGTGATCTCACCTGTGGTGAACAGGCCGAGTTCCGTGCTATTCAGCGTGCCAACCTGAGCCGCGGTGAGACCAGCAACCTGCGTGGAGGTCAGCGCCTGGATCTGGTCGGTCGACATCGCTGCGAACTGCGTCGTGGTGAGCGCTGCTGCCTGTGTCGCGCTCAGGTTCGCGATGTTACCCGTGGTCAGCTTGCTGGCCGTGATACCGGCGAGCGCATTGGCGCTGATGGCTTTCACCTCGTCGCTTGAGAAGGTGTTGAGTGCATCGGATGAAAGAGCGTTCAGCTGTGCCGAAGACATCACCGCGATCTGCGCCTTTATCAGCGCTGCTGCGTTCGTGCTGCTCAAGTTTGTCAGAGCCGCTGCAGAAAGGCCGGAAAGTGCCTTAGTGCTGAGTGATGCAACCTCTCCGGTGGAGAAGAGAGCGAGTTCGGCGCTGTCGAGCGTTGCCAGTTGGG